>OZ254174.1:0-1377870 GCA_965268555.1 actinobacterium SCGC AAA044-D11 | reverse complement strand
GGGGACCCCTAATCCTTAAAACCTGCGAATATCTAAAATTGGGTTTCTCCACAGGGTTATCCACAACCTGTGGTCTAAACCAAAACTTGAGCCTTTTGGCCCCACATTTCTGTGGATAGAGGGCGAAAGTAGGGGCATTCCCAGCAAATTGCAAGTGGTTATCCACAAATAATCACTAGCTGGCCAATCAGACCGAGCCGACCAGTTTGACCCCCGCCAACCCCTGGCCGTAACCTAACTTCCTCATTCAGTACTAATACATATGTGACCCGGCAGGTAATTCCTGCAGGAGAGATCCCCAAAGGTTTTAGAAGGAGTTTCATGTCAAAGCGCACATTCCAACCTAACGTTCGCAAGCGCGCGAAGAAGCACGGTTTCCGTGCTCGCATGGCAACACGTGGCGGAAGAGCTGTTCTTGCTTCTCGCCGCGCTAAGGGTCGCACTCGCATCTCTGCCTAAGCGCCGATACCCGTGCTTCCAACCAAAAATCGGTTGCGTTCAAGTAAAGATTTTGCCCTAACCACAAAAACTGGTGTTCGAGCAACATCTCTTTCACTTGTCGTTTACCTCAAAACCAACTCAAGCAAAGCAAGCGAGCCCCAAGTTGGATTAATTGTTAACAAATCTGTTGGAGGCTCTGTAGTTCGCCATCGCGTTTCACGACAACTTCGCCATTTAATTGCTGGCCACTTAACTAGCTTCCCAAAGAATAGCCAGATTGTAGTTCGAGTTCTCCGCAATCAACCGAACTTCGAAGCCGAATTAAACGATTTAATTCCAAAGGTGATTGCGAAAGCTCTGGTTAGCGCATGAGAAAAACTTTTGCGTTTTTTATAAAAATTTATCAAACTTTAATTTCGCCTTTACTTGGACCGCGTTGTAAGTATTACCCAAGCTGTTCTAGATATGCAGCCGATGCTGTAACAGAATATGGCGTTAAGGGTTTGGCAATGGCGGCTTGGCGATTAATCCGATGCAATCCATGGTCACATGGCGGCGTTGATTACGTGTTATCTAAGAGTTCAAAACAACCAATCAAATCTGGAGCTAACTAATGGGATCAATCCTAAACCCCTTGTATTTCGCTGTTTCTTGGGTAATTGTAACTTTCCATTCCTTGCTTGGTTATGTATTTGGAAAAGACTCACACGAAAGCATCAAATGGAGCCTTTCTATCATCGGGCTCGTAGTAGTAATTCGTATTATTTTGATTCCGCTCTTTGTAAAACAGATTAAAAGCCAGCGTGCGTTGACTGCGCTTCAACCACACATGAAAGAGATTCAGAAGAAGCATAAAGACGATCGCCAAAAGCAATCTGAAGAGATGATGAAGCTTTACAAAGAACATAAAACAAACCCGTTAGCATCATGCTTTCCGATACTTGCCCAAGCACCAATCTTCTTCGCACTCTTCACCGTTCTAAACGGCATTGCGCGCAACACCCCACACGGATTTTTAAAGGGCGATCTATTACTTTCAGCTCAAGAGGCAAAGTTCTTTGGCGCTAATCTCTCAAACACTTTCTTAAGTTCAGAGTCCAATACCCAAACCAAGTTAGTAACTGTTGCACTTATTATCTTTATGTCGGCCACAACTTTCATCACTCAACGTCAGTTGATGGTTAAAGGAATGCCAAAGATGGACTCATCAAATAATATGATGTTGCAACAACAAAAAATTATGCTTTACGTATTTCCAGTAATTTTTGCTGTGTCTGGCGTTAACTTCCCTGTCGGTGTTTTAATTTATTGGTCGACAACAAACTTGTGGACATTTGGTCAGCAATATTATGTAATCAAAAGAAATCCAACCCCTGGATCTCCAGCTTATGAAGAGTTAATGAAAAAACGCGCAGCAAAAAATATTGATAATGGCGTAACCCTAGAATCAAGTGATGAGTCAGGAACAACCCAGACCGATCCAATCGCGGGCCAGCGCCAACAGCCTTCAAAGAAGAAGAAAAAGAAGAAGTAGTAGTAAATCGGACTTATCGGTCAAACCAGATATATCTGACAACCCAATTTTTACCCACCAAAGGAGAGAAAAATGAGCGAAGTAGTAGAGAAGAAGTCCCTAGTCTCCCGACTTGAAGAAGAGGGCGATGTAGCTGCAGATTACTTAGAAGCGCTTTTGGATATTGCCGATCTTGATGGCGATATTGACATAGATGTTGAGAACGATCGCGCATCACTCGCTATCGCTGGCGGGGCGCTCGGCCATTTGGTTGGGGATCGCGGCGAAGTATTAGATGCAATCCAGGAGCTAACCCGTCTAGCCGTTCAAACATCTACCGGCGAGCGCTCACGATTAATGCTCGACATCGACAATTTCCGAAGCGAGAAGAAAGAGGAGCTAGCGAAGCTGGCCCACGAAATCGCTGACCAGGTTAAAGCCTCTGGCGAGAGCGTAAAGCTGCGCCCAATGAATGCCTTCGAACGCAAGGTTGTACACGACACGATCCAAGAGATTGGCCTAACCAGCGAGTCAGAGGGCGAAGACCCAAATCGCTGTGTTGTAGTACTTCCCGAATAAGCTTTTAAACCTCTGCGCCGATGAGCGTTTCACGTGAAACCTTAATCTCTACCTACTTTGGCGAGCGCCAAAAAGAGGTAGCTAGATATGCCGAAATCTTGGCAACCTGGGGAATTGAACGAGGGCTTGTTGGCCCAAAAGAGGGCGAAATTATCTGGGAGCGCCATATTGCGAATTGCATCCCAGTCACCACTTTGATCTCCCAAGGGGCCTCACTCCTTGATATTGGCTCCGGGGCAGGACTTCCTGGAATTGTGATCGCCTTGGCCAGACCGGACTTAAAAGTGACCCTCCTTGAACCCCTTCAACGCCGCATTGACTTCTTGGAAGAGGTAGTCGCCGAACTTGGCATCGAGATATCGGTAAAAAGGGGCAGGGCAGAGTCCTTTAAGGGCGGCTTTAGCTATGTAACCGCTCGGGCAGTGGCCCCACTTCCTAAGCTTGCTAGCGTTTCTTGGCATTTAGTAATGGGTGGGGGCTCACTCCTAGCAATGAAGGGCGAGAGCGCAGCAGCCGAGCTTGAGGCGGCAAAGGTTGAGGCACCTAAAATCTTCAAAAAGGTAGCCAAATCCGAGGTACATGAAATCAATTTAGGCGAGTTGCCACTAGCGCGAGTTATCGAACTCAAAAAGGCTGGTTAGATACGCACGTGAATGATTCACGTGAAACATCTCGGGCAGAGCTGGCGTCAAAGCCAAAAGTCATCGGAATCCGACGACTTAAAGAGCCGATGCCCACACCCTTAAAGACCAGGGTCTTCACTGTGGCCAATCAAAAAGGCGGGGTAGGCAAGACCACCACTGCAGTCAATATCGCCGCAGCCCTAGCTATGGGGGGCTTAAAAGTTTTGGTAATTGATCTAGATCCGCAAGGCAATGCCTGTACCGCACTTGGGATAGATCGTGAAGAGCTAGCTGGAATGTACGAAGTTTTAGTTAAAGATTTGCCGCTTTCGCAAGTTGTAATGAAAGTCGCCGGCTTCCCGCATTTGGAGTGCGCACCTGCCGATGTTGAATTAGCAGCAGCTGAAATAAACATGGTCGGTTTTGTTTCACGCGAATCTCGTTTGAAATTAGCTTTAGAAAAATTCTTAGCAGAGCGCGAAGCAATAGGTAATCGAATTGATTATGTAATTATTGATTGCCCACCAAGTCTCGGACTTCTAACTGTAAATGCCTTAACAGCAGCCGAAGAAGTAATGGTGCCTATTCAGTGTGAATATTACTCACTTGAGGGCCTAACTTTATTATTGAAAACCTTGCAACAGGTACAGCAGATGCTTAATCAGAGAGTTCGAATTTCAACAATTGTTTTAACAATGTTTGATTCAAGAACAAGACTTGCAAACGATGTTGCAAATAGCGTGCGCCAACATTTCCCAAATGAATTAATTGATGTTCCGATTCCAAGAGCAGTACGAGTTTCAGAAGCGCCATCATTTAATCAAACTGTAATGACATACGACGCTTCGTCTCCTGGCGCAATTGCCTATATGACTGTGGCCCGAGAGATTGCTAGACGTGGCTCTGGTGAAGTTTTGAATAATCTAAACAACTTAAATAATGGAGCGCACACAGCATGAGTACTCGCAAAGGCGGATTAGGTCGCGGATTAGATTCACTAATTCCAACATCACTTACAACTCCAATAACTTCGAACACCGGTGTAACAATTGCCGATCAAGGTGAAGTTGATATAAATGCAATTGTTCCAAACCCAAAACAACCTAGAACTATTTTTGATACTGATGCGCTAAATGAATTATCTGCTTCAATAAAAGAAGTCGGTGTTTTACAACCACCAGTTGTCAGAGATTTAGGTAATGGCAGATATGAATTGATAATGGGCGAACGCAGATTGCGCGCCTCCAAATTAGCTGGGTTAAAAACAATTCCAGTAATAATTCGCCAGACACCAGACAATGAATTACTTCGCGAAGCTCTTCTTGAGAACATTCATCGCAGCCAATTAAACCCACTCGAAGAGGGTTCGGCCTATCAAAACTTGTTAAATGATTTCGGATACACCCATGATGAACTTGCAGTGAAAGTTGGAAAATCCAGACCAGTAATCACAAACACACTTCGTTTACTAAATCTTCCGGCAAGTGTGCAACGTCGTGTTGCTGCAGGAATTTTATCTGCCGGTCATGCTCGCGCACTTTTATCTTTAACCGATGAGGGCGAGATTGAAAAGCTGGCTGGCCGAATAGTTGCTGAAGGTTTAAGCGTTCGCGCTACCGAAGAGATTGTTGCTACTCACCAAGGTTCTACTAAGACCGCGAAACCAAAAGCAGGAAAACTTTTATCACCACGCCTTAAAGAGTTGGCTGATGGGATGTCAGATCGACTAGATACGCGAGTAACAGTAGAACTAGGAAAGCAAAAAGGAAAAATTACAATTGAGTTTGCAACACTTGAAGATTTAGAGCGAATTAATAAATTAATTTAGCCCGCTAATTTATTCCACGAAGTTGCATCTCGGTTTTAATAACCCCAGCCAAAGATTTAACGCCATCTCGGATTCGTTCTGGACTTGGGAAGCAATAGGAGAGCCGCAGCGACCAACTTCCTAGGCCGTCGGCATAAAAAGCTGTTCCAGGCACGTAAGCCACCTTTGAAACAATCGCTTTAGGCATCAAAGCCTTGGTATCAATCTCTGGTGGAAGTGTGACCCAAACATAAAACCCACCACCTGGTTTGGTCCAAGTAGCACCGGGCGGAAATGTAGCTTCCAAAGTTTCTAGCATTGCATCTCTGCGAACTTTATAAAGTTGAGTGAAGGATGCAATCTGATCGCGCCAAGGTTGGTCCGAGAGGTAACCCGAGATAGCTAGTTGTGTGAAATTTGATGGGCAGAGAATCGAAGACTCGCTTGCAATTACAAGCTTCTCTTTTAGCGCCTGTGGAACTAGCGCCCAGCCAACACGTAATCCCGGCGCAATAGTTTTGGAGAAAGTGCCAAGATAAAGCACGTTTTCGGAATCTTCTGCACGCATCGCATTCGGTGAAGGCCGGTCAAAACCAAGTAACCCATATGGATTGTCTTCAATTACAAAGATTGCTTCTTCGCGACAAATTTCCAGAATTTCAGTACGTCGTTCAGCACTTAACAGAACTCCGGCAGGGTTCTGATAGTTCGGGATTAAGTACAAGAATTTGATTTTGCGACCTGTCGCGCGAGTAGCAGTAATTGCTTCACGAAGCGCAATCGGAATTAAACCATTGTCATCCATCGCAACATGGACAACCTTTGCTTCATATTGATGGAAAGTTCCAAGAGCTCCGACATAAGACGGCGCTTCAACTAGAACTACATCGCCTGGATCAATAAAAATTCTGGAAATTAAATCGAGCGCTTGCTGCGAACCAGTTGTAACAATTACATCATCTGGATGGGCGCGAATTCCTTCAAGTGCCATCACATCGCAAATTTGCTCCCGTAGCTTTGGATGTCCTTGGCCACTGCCGTATTGCAAAGCCTCTTGGCCATTTTCTAAAATTAACTTTTCAATAACACTTGCCATCATCTCCATCGGAAATGCCGAAAGATTTGGCATTCCACCCGCAAGCGAAACAATGTCGGGACGAGAGGCAACCGCGAAGAGCGAGCGAATTTCACTCGGCTTCATCATTGCTGCGCGATGGGCAAAACGTTCAGTTAAATTCTGAATATCCCCAGTGTGAATGCGCGTTATGTCGTTTCCCATTCCCCAATCTTGCCACAACCGCCTCTGGGAATGAATTGAATTAATCCTTGCGGATACCTGCTTTGCGCAGATCTGAAATCTTCAAAGTCCCGGTCTTTGCATCATTTTCTGCCGATAAGTAAAGGCGCTGAATTGCAACAATTATTGATTCAACTACCGTTTCCCGGAAAGTTACATCGCCAAGACGTTTCACATCGCCAGGGTTTGAGAGATAGCCCAAGTCAATACGCACCGTCGGCGCCTTTGTCAGGCGGAGTAAATCCCAAGATTTCGCATGGGTGCGACAATTTAATAAATCTGTCCTAGCGGTAATTTCACGTTGTACCAAAGCGGCAAATCTTTCACCAACAACCGAATGAACGCCATGCAAATCATTTCCATAGTAATAAGTAGCAAGGCCGTGTGCTAACTCATTTTTGTAATTATCGGTGTGGAACGAAATAACTAAATCCGCTCCAGATTCATTTGCTAACTTAATCCGAGCTACTTCACTTGGATCTTGGGCACCACTTCGCGACAAATAGACAGTCACACCCAAAGCAATTAAGCGACCCTCTAATCGTTGGGCGATATCAAAGGCAATTTCCCGGTCTTCATTAAGTGAACTTGGATCCAAAACAATAATCTTATTTGCAAGCGCTGGGCCGCGAACTGCGCGGTTTGCATTATCTCTAAGTTGAATCGGGGCGCCGCCAGAAACAGTTTTTACTAAACGCATTAAAGACATAATTGTTGCGGGACCACAAACACCATCAACTTTCACACCAACAGATTTCTGAAACTCTTTTACCGCACCATCGGTGCGCGCACCAAAAATTGCATCCACTCGCCCACAATCAAAACCCATATCAACTAATCGAGATTGCAGAGTTGCGACATCATCACCACGAAGTGGTTTACCCGGAACAAATGACAAAATTCGATCGCCAAGTTTCCATCGAGCTTCATCTATAGCGCGAAGGGTTTGGTCATCAATTTTTCCAGAAACAATTAGCCCGCGCTCTTGCTGAAATGCACGTAGACCATCTTCTTCAACTGCACCAAAAGTATTTGATGCAGTTTTTAAAAACCCAAGCCTGGTTAAAGTATTTGTGACCAACGAAATTACATTGGTCTCCTCACCAGATGGAGACATGAATTTAGATAAACGCTGCGAGTTCTTTTAATAGTGCTGGTTTTGGCTTAGCGCCAATTACAGTTTTAACAACTTCGCCGTTTACATAAACATTTAAAGTAGGAATCGAAGTTATTCCATACTTGATAGCAATAGCAGACTCTTCGTCGGTGTTTAACTTAACAACTTTGATCTTGTCCGCATACTCAGTTGCGATCTCATCAAGAATTGGTCCGACAGCGCGGCATGGACCACACCATTCAGCCCAAAAATCTACAAGAACCGGCGTTGAACTCTTTAGAACTACTTCATCGAAGGTAGCTGTTGTTACTGGTTGTGCTGCGCTCATTTTTCCTCATATCTCTTCTAGTTTTATTCGCTTAAGTGTAATTAGTGTCCAGCAAGGAAGCGTTCAGCATCCAGAGCTGCTTGGCAACCTGAACCGGCTGCGGTTATCGCTTGGCGGTAGGTGTGGTCAACAAGATCGCCACAAGCAAAGACGCCCTTCTGATTTGTTCTAGTCGAACGCCCTTCAACCTTCACATAGCCCTCAGAATCTAAATCAATTTGTCCTGTTAGTAGCTCGCTGCGAGGCAAGTGCCCGATGGCCACAAACAAACCATCGAAATCTTTAGCGCTCTCTTCATTGGTAACTAAGTTACGAAGTTTTAATCCCGAGACTTTCTCGCCGCCAAGTACATCTATAACTTCAGTATTCCAAATAAATTCAATTTTGGGATTTGCCATCGCGCGTTCAACCATAATTTTAGAAGCACGTAGCGAATCGCGTCGGTGAATTACAAAAACTTTTGTCGCAAATCTAGTTAAGAAGTTGGCTTCCTCCATTGCAGAATCTCCGCCCCCAACGACAGCTAAAACTTTCTCTCTAAAGAAGAAGCCATCGCAAGTTGCGCACCAAGAAACTCCGCGACCGGATAACCGCTTCTCGTTTACCAAACCAATCTCTTTATAAGCTGATCCAGTTGCAAGAATTACTGACTTAGCTTTTAAGGTATTTCCAGAACCATCTGTTAACACTTTAATTTCACTTGTTAAATCCATAGAAACTATGTCATCAGTTACTAACTTTGTTCCAAATCGTTCGCACTGTTTGCGAAGTGAATCCATTAAATCAGGACCCATTACACCTTCAGGGAAACCAGGAAAGTTTTCAACATCTGTTGTGTTCATTAAAGCGCCACCAGCAGTTACAGATCCTTCATAGAGAATCGGAGATAGTTGGGCGCGAGCAGCATAAATAGCGGCGGTATATCCAGCCGGACCAGAACCAACAATTACTAATTCATGCACTTCGCTCATTTGGCTACCCTATCTTTTTACGACTAGTAAGAACTTCAATGGCGCTAGTTATTTCACTAACACGAGCCAATTTGCAGAGCCCTAGATATCCAGCACCGCATATAACTAGAACGAAAATCAAGCGGACGATATTCCCGCCAGGAATCAAGTCGCGAACAAACCAAAGTGGAACTGCGAGAAGAAGCGCAAAAACTGCAAGCTTTAGATAAAACCCTGCAACTTCAGCGATTGAGATATGGATTTCAAACTTTCGGAGCAAGCGCACTGAACTCCAAGCGCCAAAGAAGTAACTAAAAGCCAGAGCGCCGGCTAGCCCAACTGTTACCCATTTGGCAGGCAGTGCAACTGCAACAACAACTGAAAGCAAAATTCCCACAACATTCATCACGGTATTGCTTAGAACTTGTAATTTAACGTTCTCAAAAGCATTCAATCCGCGAAGTGCAATCAAGTTAACGCTCATTGGTGCCAAGCCCAAAGCGAGTGCAGAGAGCGCATAACCAAGATAATTCGAGTCTGCAATTGAAATTCCAAAAAATAACGCTTCGGTCATCATCGGTCCAAAAAATAAGAAGGCGATCGAACTGGGAACGGTAATTAGGCCAACTAATCGCATTGCCTTGACTAATTGATCATGAATCATTTGCGGTTGTTTTTCATGCGCGAATTTCGAGAGCGTGGGAAGAAGCGCCGTTACAACTGAAATGGTAATTATTGAATGTGGCAACATGTAAATAAGTAGCGCATTACTAAATGGTGTAAAACCAACTCCAGTCTCTACTCCCTCTTTAATAGCCTTTACAGCAGCCCCGGTAGAAAGATTCACTGTCACCAGATAACTAACTTGAGATATTGCTGCAAATAGCAGAGTCCAAGTTCCCAGGTGAAGTGATCTGCGAAGTTCAGAGTCTTTCCAATCAAAACGCGGACGGATCTTGATTTTGGTTTTTGAAATAACAGGAATCAAAATAAGAGCCTGAGCTACATATCCCGCAGTCGATCCAAGTCCAATCCAGATTATTTCTGAAGTTGGAATTGTTTCTACTGTTGCTTGTGTTGTGTATTTCAAGAACCAGCCAAAGACTCCGATGGCAATTAAGTTATTTAAAACCGGTGCCCACATCATCGGGCCAAATTTCCCCTTCGCATTTGCTACTTGTGCCAACAAGGCAAATAAACCCATAAAGAAGATTTGGGGCAGACAGAAGCGCATAAACAGCGTGGTGACGTCGAAGGCTCGAGTATTCACATAACTAGTTGCGAATATTCGAACGAGAACCGGAGCGAGTAAAACTGAAAGAAGAACTAATAAACCTAGGAATACTGAGGTCACAGTAACTAGACGCGAGATAAATGCGCTTCCGCCATCTTCATCTTTGGTTGCTCTAACAATTTGTGGAACGAAAACCGCAGTAAGTGCACCGCCAATAATTAAGTTATACAAAATATTAGGCATCGTATTAGCAACGTTAAATGTGTCGCCAAGAAGTGTCGTGCCTAAGACCGCAACAAGAAGTAGACCACGGATAAGACCTGTTATCCGAGAAAAGATCGTGCCGATCGCCATAACGGTTGAAGACTTCACCAACGATTTATCGTTCATGACCGCTTCTTTCTTATCCGTCTAAAGCTCTGAATAAGTGCAGATACAAAGAGAATTATCGCCCCACCAGTAGTAATCCAGGTCGCAATTGGGCTAATTACTTTAAGCGTCACCGGGTAAATAACTTCTTCCCCGAGTAACGCCTTCTTTCTAGAATTTTGCGAACCCTCGGAATACATCGACACTGAAAGTTCGCTCTCGCCCGAAGTTACAACCTCAACTGGAATCATTACTTGGATTTTAGAATTTCCATTTACGATCTGATTTGGAACCGTACCAACCAAAACTTTGCCATTTAGTGCATTGATTTCAATTGAAAGTTTCACCGGGTTTGGAAAATCATTTATCAAAGTGATTGGTAAATTCTGTTTTGTTGAAGTCACGGTAAATCTGCCTGGCGCCAATCTAATTCTCTGGCCAAGCTTCGCAGTCGAAGCCAAAAGATCGAGATCAAGCATCGTCCGGTGGCCAGCTTTTAAATCAGGGTGTAACACCGCAGCGCTATAGCCCTGGAATTTTTCGACTTCATCTAGCGATAAATAAGGCGAGTTCAATTTGAGAATGCGTTGCGATTCTCTAAAAGCTCTAACCGTTAAATATTCTAATTTAGGCGCTTTGTTTTCTGGGTAAGAGTCGAGTTGGGAGACTTGCCTATTTAATAGAGCGGTCAAACGTTTAGCGCCCAATTTCAAATAGAAATCTTTTGCAGAAGGCACCATTTTTGAAATCCAATAACCAGATGGATTGCCATAAGGAAGCGCAGTTATCCGATCGCCACGAGTGATAGCTGAAAGCTGGTTTAGCCAATTCTTGGCAACTTCGCTTCCAACACCTTTCTCACCGCCAACTATCGTGTAGTCCGAAGCCATTGCAGTAACTTCTTCAATGAGTTGTGGATCAATAAACCAACTTCGATTTCCACGTGCCGGGTTGAAAACTAATTGTCCAAGCCGCCCCTCATATGCAAGTTGCGCTGCCAACTCATCGTCAATAAACAGACCATCAAATTGCCTATGAGTAGGTGCAGTTATGTTAATTGCTACATCAGCAGCACTTGCCATAGGTGCGGTGAAGAGCGCAATCAATAGGGCGCTAATTACAAAATAAAGTTTTTTCATATTACGAGATCACCAGATTTCGCAATCAATTTCTTCTCATCTGGATATGCAAGTAGTTCAACAATCTCACTTAACGGAAACCAGCCAACGTCATCAACTTCGGTGATCTGTGGTGCGAGTTCGCCACCAATTTCTTTAAATAAGAAATGATGGACAGTTTTATGAATTCGATTGCCACCAGCCATAAACCAAAAATCAATAACACCAAGTTCACGAGCTATCTCGCTTTGGATTCCAGTTTCTTCAGCAACTTCGCGAATTGCAGCTTGCTCTGGCGTTTCGCCCTCTTCAATATGTCCCTTAGGAAGTGACCAAAGCAAACGTTCGCGAGTTTGATCTTTCAAATCTCGGCGCCCAATTAAAAGCCCCTTAGTCCCAGTGGTATCAATAACTAAACCACCCGCACTAACTTCATCAACACGTTTTGCATACACGCGCTTAGGCGGAGCTTTTTTGGCAGCAGGATTTTTCGAAGCGGTTGCAGAATTATTTAAATTTGGTGGGGTCGGGCCCTTCGGACGTCGTCTCCGACGTTTTTTCCGTTTAGCCTCGCCACCGCCACCAGGCGCCGTGGTCATGGGGCAAGGTTACTGCTCTAGCCTTAGATACTGTGACAGCGAACCAAGAATTAGATGCCAGCGACCCATCGGTGATCGCTGCCAACCTGGCTCGCACTGCGCTTTTAACCAGACCGCTAGCCACAGACCTTGGCGAAAAATTTGCTAAGGCAGGATTCACACTCGCATTAGTTGGTGGCCCTGTCCGCGATGCAATTCTGGGAAGACTTGGTAACGATTTAGATTTCACAACAAATGCAAAACCAGATGAGACTAAAGCGCTAATTAAAAAGAGTGCAGATTCACTTTGGGAAACTGGAAGAGAATTTGGAACGATTGCAGCACAGTTCGGTGATGTAACTGTTGAGATTACAACTTACCGAAGTGAAAAATATGAAGCCGATAGTCGCAATCCAGAAGTTGCGTTTGGAGCGAATATCGAAGGTGATTTGCTGCGTCGGGATTTTACAGTCAATGCAATGGCACTTGAACTAACTACCAACCCACCAACATTCATAGATAATTTTAATGGCGTAGGTGATTTGTTAAAGAAAGTTCTTAGAACACCTGGAACTCCAGAAGATTCGTTTTCAGATGACCCTCTTCGCATGATGCGTGCTGCAAGATTTGCAGCACAACTTGGATTTGAAGTAGACCCCAAGATTATTTCTGCAATTCAAGAGATGGCGCCACGCATTAAAATCATTTCAGCTGAACGAATTCGTGACGAATTCACAAAAACATTAATGTCTGGTGATCCCAGAATTGGAATTTCAATTTTGGTCGAAACCGGATTGGCCGAATTTGTAATTCCAGAAATTCCAAAATTGAAATTAGAGATCGATGAACACCATCACCATAAAGATGTTTACGAACACACCCTTAAAGTATTGGAACAAGCGATTTCATTAGAGGATCGGCTAGGCGGACCAAATCTTGTTATTCGACTTGCTGCTCTTCTGCACGACATCGGTAAACCAAAGACGCGTGAGTTGATTCCTGGCGGCGGGGTTTCATTTCATCACCACGAAGTTGTTGGCGCCCGCATGGCCAAGGAACGGCTAAAAGCACTGCGTTTTAGTAACGAAATCGTTGATGATGTTTCAGCGCTGGTTTTTCTACACCTGCGCTTTCACGGTTATGGAACAGGTGAATGGACCGACTCAGCCGTTCGCAGATATATCAGAGATGCCGAACATCAACTTATTCACCTTCATGTTTTAACTCGCGCGGATTGCACAACTAGAAATGCGCGCAAGGCTGAAGGTTTAGCAAAAACTTATGACTCCCTTGAAGCGCGCATCGCCCTGCTTATGGAACAGGAAGAGCTAGAGAAAATCCGCCCAGATTTAGATGGACTAGAGATTATGGCGATCCTTGGAATTTCACCATCACCAATTGTTGGACGGGCCTATCAATATTTACTCGACTTACGAATGGATCGTGGCCCACTTGGTGCAGAAGCCGCGGAAGCCGAACTTCTTAATTGGTGGAGCTTGAATAAGCCAAAAATTTAGATTTTCGCAAAAGAATAAATCCCGTAAGGGCATATGAAAGTGCGATCAACCACGGCATCCACAAAGAGACACCATCTGCAGGTAAGACCAAAGCAGAAATAATTGCACCGCTAACAATCGCACCATTTACTGCAACATCATAAAAAGCAAAGATGCGACCGCGGAACTCATCAACAATCTTTGATTGAACAAGTGCATCATTTGTTATCTTCAAACTCTGGCCAAATCCCCCAACAAAAAAAGCAGTAAGAATCATCATGAATTCATTTGGGAAAATTCCAAATAACAATAAGAATCCAATGGGCGCAAGCATTGAGATGCGCATCCATTTATGTCTACCAAACTTAGCAACGCCAAGTGGCCCAGCAAGAGCGCCAAGTCCAATACCAATACCGGCTATCGCAAGAGCGTAAGCAAAACCTCGTAGTCCGGCATCAGGATCATCAGGAGCGTTAAAAGTATTTCGCTCTAACAACAAAGCCATAAGAGTTAGCGCTGTAATTCCTCCGCGTTGAACACCGGTTGCAAAAATTCCGCGGATTGCATCGACGTGAGATCGCAAAATATGAAAACCTTGCAGTATCTCGCCAAATCCTTTTACCTCTTGCGGTACCTCATGTGGCAGCGGACCAATTTCACGTTTTCCAATCCGTGATGCGAATAGCGCAGCTAACAGATATCCAAGGGCCGAAATTAAAATTAGAAGTGCATCAATATGGTCACCAGTTTTTGCTGAATCAAGAAGATTCTTCAAACCGATTCCAAGTCCGCCGCCGATTACAACAAAGATTGTTCCGCCAGTAACAGCTATTGCATTTGCAACAATCAAATCTTTCTTCGCAACCAATAGCGGCAATCCTGCTGATAAGCCGGCAAGTATTAGCCTATTAACACCAAATGCAAAGAGAACAAAGAGTGTTAGAACTATTCCAGTCGATCCCTGAAAAATAAGTAGCGCGATTATTAATAAATCAGATGCCCGCAGAAAATTTGCAATTTGAATTACCCGTTTACGACTAAAGCGATCTAAGAAAATTCCGGCATATGGACCAACTAAAGAATATGGAAGTAGAACTACTGCAAAGGCGAGAGCAGCTTTAACTGCATCAGGTTGTCGTTCTGGAGAAAACAATACAAATGAGGCGAGAGCGGATTGAAAGGCGCCATCGGTTAATTGCCCCATCCATCGCACGCGAAGCAATTTAGGCAATGATCCATATCTACCTATTAACTGCATGCTGCAAAGCGTAATGTCCAAGTTGGGTTTATTCTTTACCATTATGTGGTCGCGCCGAGATAACATCGATTATTCACTTGATCGCCGCGCAACCTTGCTTGCGCTCTTTCGAGGTTCTGCATCTGCGATGGATGCTTGCGATGCCGATCCTTATTTAAAGCGAGCAGCAAAACACCATGGCGAGATAACAAAGCGCCCTTGCCCAGTCTGCAAAAAAGTTGAAATACGTGAATTGCGATATGCATTTGGTGATCAACTCGGACAGTACTCAGGGCGAATCAAATCTTTAAGTGAATTAGATGAAATGCAGAACGAGTATGGTGAATTTCGGGTGTACACAGTCGAAATTTGCTTAGAGTGCGGTTGGAATCATTTGATTTACTCATTCTTACTCGGCGATGGCCGCACAAGAAAGGCGCCACGTAAGGTTCACACGCTTGAAGATGACGACTGGAAGCCAGCAAAAGAATTGAAAAGCTGGCACCTTCATGAGAAATCCCTGCGTGGTCATTAATAAAAAGTCGGAAGAAGGTAGCCTTAAGTTATGAGTAATCTGCGTGGAAACTTAATCCGATACGGCATATTTGCCGGCGGTATTGGTTTCATCATTGCGGTTCTCGGTTTTGCATTCGCATACTTCACAGTCAGCATTCCCGATCCAAATGCATTTGTTAACAGCCAATCAACAATTATTCAATATGCAGATGGCCAAGAAATTGGTCGCTTGGGTTCAGAGAATCGAACCGTTGTTAAGTTAGCAAATATTCCATTACACGTACGCCAAGCCGTCATGGCGGCGGAAGATCGCAATTTTTATACCCAGAGCGCTGTGAGCCCAATCGGTATTGCGCGCGCACTTTTTAACAATTTGAAGTCAGGCTCGTTAAATGGCCAAGGTGGTTCAACAATCACTCAGCAATATGCAAAGACTGCATTTCTAACACCAGAGCGCACAATTACCAGAAAAGTAAAAGAACTTGTAATTGCTATGAAGTTACAGAATCAAATGTCTAAAGATGACATCTTGGAAAGTTATTTGAATACCATTTACTTTGGTCGGGGTTCTTATGGAATTCAAACCGCATCCGAAGTTTATTTCGGTAAAAGCGTTAGTAAGTTATCTATTTCTGAGGCTGCGATTCTGGCAAGCATTCTTCGCTCTCCTGGTTACTACGATCCTTCTTACAGCAAAGAAAACAAGCAACGTTTAATAGCAAGATGGCAATATGTAATTGATGGCATGGTTGCAAAAGATTGGTTAACAAAAGCGCAAGCTAAAAATTTGAAGTATCCAGCTATTCGTGATCGCGTAACATCTGGGGCTCTAGCCGGACCAAAAGGTTATGTAATTTCATGGGTTGTTCGTGAACTAGGAAAACTTGGATTTACTGAAGCCCAATTACAAACCGGTGGTTATGTAATTAAAACGACGCTGGAGAAGAAAAATCAGGAAGCTGCAGTAAAAGCCATGGACACTCGAGGACCTGCCAAAACACCTGATAATTTTCATGCCGCGCTAGTTTCAATCAGAGCTGGAACAGGTGAAGTTGTTGCACTTTATGGCGGTAAGGATTATTTAGTCACGCAATTAAATGGCGCAACCCAATCAATCACTCAAGCTGGATCTGGTTTTAAACCATTCGCACTTGTCGCCGCTCTTGAACAAGGAATTCCATTAACTTCTATCTGGAATGGAAAATCACCTCAAGTATTTGATGATGTTGGTAAGCCTTACCCCGTCTTTAACTATGCAAACGAGCAAGAGGGTGAAATAGACCTACTTGATGCGACAGCACATTCAATTAACACAATTTATGTTCCACTCGGAATTAAAGCAGGCTTAGATAAAGTTGTTGATGTTGCAAGACGTGCGGGTATTCCAAACACAGTTGCACTAATGCCAACCCCATCAATTTCACTTGGTGTTGCATCACCACACGTAATTGATATGGCCGCTGCATATGCAACATTTGCCGCCAATGGAACTTACGCAAAACCATTTTTTATTAAAGAAGTTTTAGGATCAAATAAAGGTGTGCTCTACGAAGGAAAGATTGAAGCCCAACAAGCATTCCAACCAGATGTTATGGCTGACTTAACTTATGCCCTTCAAGGTGTAACCAGATTTGGAACTGGCGGCGCTGCGGCTAGTGGCGTCGGACGACCAACTGCTGGAAAGACTGGAACTACAACTGACAATGCGTCCGCTTGGTTTAACGGTTACACACCTGAGTTTGCCACGACGGTTGCAATGTTTAGAGATGATGCAACGCAATCGCTAAATGGAATTGGTGGTCTTGGCGCATTTACTGGCGGAACTTTCCCAGCCCGAGTTTGGAACACTTATACAAAGCTTGCACAAAAAGGTATGCCAGCAACATCATTTCCAGATCCGGCAAATATTGGTGGAACCGAACCTGTTTCATATTTAGATGCAGTGCCAACGCTAGATCCTGCGCTGGCAGGAAAATATGAATCAGGCGCAACAAAGAAGAAGAAACTCGCAGCTAAACAGTGAAAATTGTTGCTAGAAGTGCAGTATTTCTTGCACTTATCGCAGCACTACTTTCCTTTGCAAAATTTGAACACTGTAGGTCTATTGGTTGGACACAACCAGGTACAAATATTCATGCCTGCTATTCCGACCTTCCTGCACTATTTGGCGCACGGGATTTGATAACTCACAGCTGGCCCTATGCAAGTGCTGCAAATGCTGTGGAATATCCACCGTTAATAGGGTTAGTTATGTGGGGAACATCCTTCTTAGTTGGGGATTCAGGGAACAAATACCGGAGCTACTTTGATATCAACGCAATCTTTATCGGACTTCTTTTTATTGCCTCGGTAGTTCTATTAAAAAAGTTAAAGCCAGAGCTCTGGTATTTATTACCAGTCGCTCCTGCTGTAGTCGCTTCGCTCTATATCAACTGGGATGTCTGGGCAGTCATATCTTCGCTAGCAGCGATCTATTTTTTCGACGTAGGAAAATTTCGTGCTAGCGCTCTGCTACTTGGAATTTCTATTGCGACAAAGTTTTTCCCAATCGTACTTCTCTTACCTATTGCCTTAATATTTATTCGCAAAGCAAAGCTACGCGAACTAATACAATATGTTTCAACCACTATTCTTCTTTGGTTGGCAATTAATCTGCCATTTATTCTCACTACTCCAACTGGTTGGTTTAGATTTTTTAAATTAAATACTGAAAGAGTTGCAGATTGGGGTTCTATCTATCAAGCACTTGATGTTTATGGAATTAAAATTGCAAATTTAAATTTAATTTCTATATTGCTACTTATTTTAGGAGCTTTTCTATTCTCATTGTTTGTACTTGGAATTACCAAGGTTCCATCACTCGCATCAGTTGCATTTTTTATCGTCGCAATTTTTGTTACGGCAAGCAAGGTTTATTCACCGCAATTTGTTTTATGGCTCACCCCGCTTGCAATACTTGCAATGGTAGATAAGAAAGACCGTTTTGATTTTTGGATTTGGCAAGGTGCGGAATTGATTTATCACTTGGCAATCTGGCAATACTTGGCTGGAATGTCAGGGGCCAAATTCGCTATCCCGGCCGGTGCCTATGCCTTCGCAATTCTGCTTCGAATTGCGGCCCTAACCTGGTTTAGCCTGCGTCTTATGCGGAGATCCACACCAAGTTTCGGTCCACAGAACCTTGAATTTTTATCTAACGCCGGGCAGGGTTACCCTTAGCCTTCCTTCCAAGAGCAACCGCACCCGCGGTTAATCAATGAAGGAGCAATAACCCTCCTGCCGCGGAAATTCCGTGGCCGCTTTAGTCCAGAGGAGGTGGGGTTAACTTATGCGTAGATATGAACTCATGGTCATTCTCGATCCTGAATTAGAAGAACGCACAGTCGCACCAAGTCTTGAGACATATCTCAAGATCATCAAGGAAAGTGGCGGCACTGTCGACAAGCTCGACATTTGGGGCCGTCGTCGTATGTCCTTCGAAATAAATAAAAAACCAGAAGGAATTTACGCCGTCGTTGATATGCACTGTGGTCCGGATGCGATTAAAGAACTTGATCGCCAATTAAATTTGAACGAAGCAGTGCTTCGTACAAAAGTCGTCCGTCCCGAATAAATAAAAAGCATCTAAAGTAGATAAGAGAGAGAAAAAATGGCAGCTGGAGATACAACGATCACTATGGTCGGAAATCTTGTTAACGATCCTGAATTGCGCTTCACACCTTCTGGTGCTGCAGTTGCAAAGTTCACGGTCGCTTCAACTCCGCGTTACCTCGATAAGAACACAAATGAATGGAAAGATGGCGATAGCCTCTTTCTTGCTTGCAATATTTGGCGTCAAGCAGCAGAGAACGTTGCAGAATCACTTACTCGCGGAATGCGCGTAATTGTTACTGGTCGTTTGAAGCAACGCTCATACGAAACCAAAGAGGGCGAAAAGCGCACTGTGTACGAAGTTGAAGTTGACGAAGTTGGTCCATCACTTCGAAATGCAACTGCAAAAGTCACAAAGACAACTCGCGCAGCGGGTGCCTCTGGTGGCAGCGGTTCATTCTCAACTCCTGTTACTGAAACTGCTTCAGCTGAAGATCCATGGTCTGCAGCTCCTGTCGGAGGTGGCTGGTCTTCAGCTGGTTCCGATGATCAACCTCCCTTCTAAATAATTATCCATTAACCATTCCCGTCAGAATTGACGGGGCATCCTAAAAAGGAGCACCACAGTGGGCGCAAGAAATAATAAGACGCTGAAGCCGAAGCCAAAAGTAAGCAAGATGTCGGCAGCAGCAATGAAGAAGTTTAAGAAGAAGCCATGCTCTTTCTGTCGCGATAAGGCAACTTATATCGATTACAAGGACATCAATCTTCTTCGTAAGTACATCTCAGATCGCGGCAAGATCCGTGCTCGTCGAGTTACAGGTGCTTGCACACAACACCAACGTCAGATTGCTGCCGCGGTAAAGAATTCCCGCGAAATGGCACTTCTGCCTTACACCTCAACAGCGCGATAAGGGGAATAGAAAATGAAACTTATTCTTACTCGTGAAGTATCAGGTCTAGGACAAGCTGGCGATGTTGTAACCGTCAAAGATGGTTTTGCTCGCAATTACCTATTGCCTCGCGGCAATGCAATCGCTTGGAGCCTTGGTGGCGAAAAGCAGATTGAAGGAATCCGTCGTGCTCGCAGCGCTCGTGAAATTCGCGACCTCGATCATGCAAAAGAGATCAAAGATTCACTTGAAAAGACCGAGATCGTTGTTAAGTCAAAGGTCGGAGCAACCGGAGTTCTATTCGGTTCAGTGACAGATAAGGACATCGCTGCCAGCATTAAAGCTGCAACAGGTCTAGATATCGATCGTCACCGCGTCAAGGTTGCAGGACATATTAAGAAGCTTGGAAAATACACCGCGAAGATTTCACTTCAAGGACAGGTATCTGCCAACGTCAACATCACTGTTGTAGCTATCTAATAGTTCGCAAATTTAAAGGCCCGTCTCGAAAGAGGCGGGCTTTTTATTTATTTCTAGAGAGCCCCTAGGCATTCTTAAATAATGAGATAAAGAGAAAAATCTTTACCCACAGCTTTTGGTGAGAATTTGAGCGTGGATGAGGGTTAACCCCAACACTTCTCCACCGTTTATCCACTCTTATGCACACGTTATCCACGGCAATCCCCAACTTCTCCACACGCTCACACACACCAAAATCTAGCCACCTAACAACTCTCACCCTCACCTCATTAAATTACGCAGGCAAGAGAAACTTTTTCACTGTCAGTGGTCGTTGGGAGGCTATGTCTATGAGCATCGCAGAACTCCCCAACCGCGGAAATAACAACTCAAACAATCGCGTTCCCGCAACAATTGAATTTGAACGCACACCACCACAAGATTTAATTGCAGAACAAGGCGTGCTTGGTGGCATGTTGCTTAGTAAAGAATCAATTGCAGATGTTGTTGAAATTATTCGTGAACGAGATTTCTATCGCCCAGCACACGAACTTATTTATGATGCAATTCTAGATTTGTATGGTCGCGGAGAACCTGCAGATCCAGTAACAGTTGCAGCTGAATTAACAAAGCGTGGCGACATCGCTCGTGCCGGTGGCGCACCTTATCTACACACACTTATTAACTCAGTTCCTACTGCAGCCAATGCTGGTTATTACGCAAAGATCGTCCGCGACCATGCAATCATGCGCCGACTTGTTGAAGCGGGTACAAAGATTGTTCAACTCGGATATTCCGGTGAAGGCGAAGTGGATGATGCAGTCGATCAAGCATCAGCCGAAATTTTCCAAGTTACCGAACACCGCACAACCGAGGATTACATTCAATTATCTGAGCTACTCCCCGCAGCACTTGATGAAATCGAAGCGATATCAAATGGCGTTAAAGGTGAAGGTGTTAAGACTGGTTTTAAAGATCTCGATACTTTAACCAACGGGCTACATCCAGGAAATATGATTGTTCTTGCTGCGCGTCCTGCAGTTGGTAAATCAACACTTGGTCTTGATATTGCGCGCTATGCATCAATTCATAATGGCGATCCTTCAGTTATCTTCTCGTTGGAAATGAGCCGCTCTGAAATCACAATGCGTATGCTCTCCGCAGAGGCGCGAGTTGCACTCAATAACATTAGGTCTGGCGCTCTCACAGATGAAGAGTGGGGCCGTTTAGCAAAGCGAATGGGCGAAATTTCACAAGCTCCGCTATTTATTGATGACTCACCAAATCTCTCACTTATGGAGATCCGCGCAAAGGCGCGACGCCTTAAGCAACGCCATGGTTTGAAGTTAATTGTTATCGACTACTTGCAGTTGATGACTGCAGGCAAGCGCGTTGAGAACCGCCAACAAGAGGTATCGGAATTCTCTAGAAATCTTAAATTGCTTGCGAAAGAGCTAGATGTTCCCGTAATCGCAATTTCACAGTTAAACCGTTCGCCAGAACAACGCGCAGATAAGAAGCCAATGCTCTCTGACCTTCGTGAATCTGGATCTATTGAACAAGATGCTGACGTGGTAATTCTTCTACACCGCGATGATATGTATGACGGCCAAAATAGATCTGGAGAAGCAGATTTGATTATCGCCAAGCACCGTAACGGACCAACCCGAACAATTACAGTCAGCGCCCAATTACACTTTGCAAGATTTAGCGATATGGCACCAAGCTACTCACAGAACGCTGAGAGTTTCGTAAAAGATAATTAAATAACTGGTGAAAGCTTTCCAGTTTCAACGCTAAAAATTGCACCCATTACTTTTACATTTTCTGCAAGCAAGGGGTAGCTTTCAATTCTTTGAATATCAGTTACAAGAGCCTTCATCTGATCTTTAACTGTTCGAATTTCAATTCCGCGAGTATCAACTCCAGATTTTTCTAGAATCGCGGCGTGAATTTCATGCTCTTCACCGGTCGCCATTCGGCAATCAGTGTGAGGCATAACAAGTACACGGTTAACGCCAAGTAGATGAGTTGCTAAAACTAAAGTACGTAACACATCATCAGTTACACGCGCCCCAGCATTTCGAAGAATTTTGGCATCTCCCGCCTCCATCCCAACAATATGGAGCGGATCAATGCGAGAGTCCATACAAGTAACAATGGCTAAACCTTTTAACGCTTCGCCGCTCAACCCCTGTGATTTAAAGGTGCTGGCATATTCCTTATTTGCACCAAGCAGATCAGCGAAATTTTCCATGTATGGAATTTACCCTACTAACTAGTTCTTGCGCGGTCTGCCAGATAAATACCAACGAGA
The DNA here is from genome assembly GCA_965268555.1 of actinobacterium SCGC AAA044-D11. Taxonomy (GTDB): domain Bacteria; phylum Actinomycetota; class Actinomycetes; order Nanopelagicales; family Nanopelagicaceae; genus AAA044-D11. The sequence continues at coordinate 1,355,407 of OZ254174.1, read as the reverse complement.
ACTACACAGCACCCAATGAATTGCATCAAGGTAAGTCTTTCGAATAAGAAGAACCAGGCGAGGATGCCACCAAAAACCGGCTCAAGCATTCCGATAACACTTGCGGTTGCAGCATTCAAACCTTTTAGGCCAGTAAGTACAAAGAAGTAAGGAACTGCGGTACCACCAATAATTACCCAGAGAACTAGCGCCCAACCAGGAAGTGAGTTACCGGAAAATCGACCAGTTAGTTCAATTGATTTTGAGAAAACTTCGAATGGGAAATTCCACCACGGCATCACGATTGCGAAAAATGCAGCGGAGACACCAAAACCAAGAACCATGGTGACTTCACTGCCCTTTGCTTTTACGAATCTCTCGCCAAGCACGAAGTAGAGGGCAAGGGCAAAGGCATCGACAAAGGCGTAGATCAATCCAAGGCCATCAAGAGTTAGGCCACGCCAAACTTGAGCGACCAATAACAATCCTGTGAAACCAATAGATAAGCCCCACCACATTAACTTTGAAACATTTCGCTTCTTAATAAATCGCATCCAAAGCACAATCCATATTGGCGCGGTGAATTCAATGATTAGTGCGATGCTCACATTAATTCTGGCAATTGCTGAAAAATATAGGCCGTTCACAACAGCAAAACCGATTACACCAAAAGCAATTAGAGCAGGAATTTCAGATTTAGTTACTCGTAATTTTTTATGATTTCGAGAGACCACAAAGAGGAACATCAAGAAAAATGCCCCAGTAATACGGATTTGAGTTAGGCGAAAAGCCCCAATTCCGCCCTCCATAAGTAACTTGGCAGGAACGCTATTTAACGCAAAAAAGAAGGCGCCACAAAAAAGAAAAGCTTCATGACGAATATTTTTTAGCACAGCGAACCCTATCAAAAAGCGGATTCAGGAATCTCCATAAGATCACCGGTTTCGCTCAAAACAATTTTCAATTCCGCCTTTATATGAGGGAGAACTGTTCTTACAAAGAATTTTGCAGAAGCAATTTTTCCTGCATAGAAATCAGCATCACGTCCGGGATTTGCAGATTTAGCTGTTGCAATTTCTGCTTGACGCAATAACAACCAGGCGATTATTACCTCACCAACAGACATCAAAAGGCGAGTTGTATTCAATCCAGCCTTATAAATCTTCTCGACATTTTCTTGAGATTCCATTGCAAAACCAACAAGAGTTCCGGTCATTGCATTTAAATCTTCAAGAGTTTTAGCGAGCGCCGCTTTCTCTTCAGCAAGAGCGCCGCCAGATGCAGCAAATGCGCCAATTTCTTTGCCAAGTAATCCAAGAGCGCGACCGCCATCTTTAATTATCTTGCGGAAGAAGAAATCCAAACCTTGAATAGCGGTTGTTCCTTCATACAAAGTATCAATCTTGGCATCACGAACATATTGTTCAAGTGGCCAATCTTGCGTGAAGCCCGAACCACCAAATGTTTGTAGCGATTCGGTACCAAGTAGCACCCAAGACTTTTCACTTCCATAACCCTTTACGATCGGAAGCAATAAATCATTTAGCGCTTCCATATCGGCGACCTTGTCGGCGTCATTGGCCGCTTTCGCTAACATGATTTCATCCTGAATCGAAGCGGTATACAGAATTAGCGCGCGCATACCTTCGGAGTAAGACTTTTGAACCATGAGTGATCTACGGACATCGGGATGATTAATAATCGTGACTCTCGGACTCGCTTTATCGGCAGCCTTAGTTAAATCTGGGCCCTGCACACGCACCTTTGCATAAGCCAAAGCCTGTTGGTATCCCGCGCTAAGTGTTGCAATAGCTTTAGTTCCAACCATCATGCGTGCGAATTCAATTACCTTAAACATCTGTGCGATGCCATTGTGAACATCACCTAATAAATAACCAACTGCAGGCTCTTTTTCACCAAGATTCATCTCGCAAGTAGCTGAAACATTTAAGCCCATTTTGTGCTCAACATTTGTTACATAAACACCATTACGTTTTCCAAGTGCGCCGGTTTCAAAATCGAACATAAATTTTGGAACCAAGAAAAGACTTAAACCTTTTGTTCCAGGTCCAGCACCCTCTGGTCTTGCTAAAACATAGTGAATAATATTTGGATTTAAATCGGAGTCGCCAGAAGTAATAAATCTTTTTGTTCCAGTGATGTGCCAAGTGCCATCGCTCTGCTGAACAGCTTTGGAACGACCAGCGCCAACATCGCTTCCAGCATCTGGTTCGGTAAGTTGCATGGTTGCACCCCAGTCGTTATCGACCATAAGTTTTGCCATCTTCTTCTGATCATCGTTTCCAAGAACATAAGCGACATGTGCAAACGCGGTGCCTGATGCGTAAATATGAATTGAAGGATTTGAACCAAGAACCATTTCTGCAATCGCCCAACGAACTGAAGCTGGAATCAAGGTTCCGCCAATTTCTACTGGTGCATCAATTCGCCACCATTCATTGTCCATATAGGCGCGATAAGATTTTATGAAACTCGCTGGCAATTTGATATCGCCAGTCTCTTTATTGAAATCAACACCTATACGATCACTTTCAATCAGTGAATCACCAAGATCATTTTCAGCAAGACGCTTGATTTCTTCCAACATTCCCATCGCAGTCTCGCGATCGATGTCTTTGAAAAGGGATTTGCCTAAAATCTCTTCGCGCTTGAGGAGATCGAATAGGCAGAATTCGATATCGCGCAGGTTGGCGGTGTAGTGGCTCATGGCGCAATAATGCTACTCGCCAGTAACTTAATCAAGCGTCGCGGACGATATAGGGTCTGTCCGTGCTACTAAGTGACCGCGATATAAAGGCCGAGATCGATGCGGGCCGCGTAAAGGTTGAACCTTTCGACGGCGCAATGATCCAACCATCGAGCGTCGACGTTCGCTTAGACCGATTCTTTCGAGTCTTTGAGAATCACAAATATTCAGTAATCGACCCATCGATCGAACAGGTCGACCTAACGCGCGAAGTCGCTGTTGAAGCAAACGAAGAATTCATACTTCATCCAGGTGAATTTGTTTTGGCAAGCACCTACGAAGTAATCACACTGCCTGATGACATCGCTGGTCGTCTTGAAGGCAAATCATCTCTCGGTCGCCTCGGACTTTTAACTCACTCAACAGCGGGATTTATCGATCCAGGATTCTCTGGCCACATAACGCTCGAACTTTCAAATGTAGCTAATCTTCCCGTGAAGTTATTTCCGGGAATGAAGATTGGTCAACTCTGTTTAATTAAACTCTCTTCACCAGCAGAGAATCCTTACGGTTCTGCGCTTTACGGTTCGAGATACCAAGGACAACGTGGCCCAACTGCGAGCAAGTCTTGGCTAAATTTCCACCAATCAAAAATTAAGTAATCTCTAAGGAATTAATTTCTACATATTGCTGTCGTATTCCACTTGTATATAATTCGCGTTAATGAACTTTAAAGAACTCCAAAACGCCAATCGCCGTAAAACAACTGGCTTGCTGATTGTTATGGCAATTTTAATGTGGGTGGTTGTTTATTCTGCACTTACTTATTTCGGTGGTGCAACTGCAGGAATTGTTCCGATTGCAGTTGGAATCTCTCTAATTTCAGTATGGGGCGCGTATTACGGTTCAGATAAATTAGTTTTAAAAATGACTGGCGCAAAAGAGCTACAAGAATCTGATAATCCGAAGTTGTTTGGTTTAGTTCAAGAGGTTTGTCTTGCATCTGGTCTACCAATGCCAAAAGTTGCAATTGTTCATGACGATGCACCAAACGCCTTTGCAACTGGCAGGAATCCAGAGCACGCACTAATTGCTTTCACTACCGGAATCTTGGATGTAATGGATCGAGATGAACTTCAAGGAGTTATCGCGCATGAGATGTCTCATGTGGGGAATCGAGATACTTTGATAAGCGCAGTCGCCGCTACAACTGCAGGGGCCATTGCAATTGTTTCGGATATGTTAGCTCGAATGATGTTCTTTGGCGGTGGTCGAAACAGAGAGAATGGAAATAATCCACTGGCTCTAGTTTTCTCGCTTCTAGTGTTAATTCTCGCGCCATTTGCTGCGCTCTTATTAAAGTTAGCAATTTCTAGAAAACGTGAATCACTTGCTGATGCAACAGCAGTGAGCTTCACCCGCAATCCAGCTGGGCTTCGCAAGGCACTTGAAATCTTGGCCCGGGATTCAACGGTTGTTAAACAACGTTCTAACGCTGTTGCGCATATTTGGATTGAATCACCGCTAGATGCAAAGAGCGTCTCAAAACTTTTTGCTACTCATCCACCAATCGAAGAGCGGATCGAAATTCTGCGATCAATGGAATCGCTATAAATCTTTCTGCGGAAAGATTATTTTGAAGGTTGCGCCTGCACCTAATTCGGATTTAACTTCAACACTTCCGCCATGTGCTTTCATTACTGCATCAACTATTGCAAGACCAAGTCCACTTCCTTCACCACTGACCCGAGCTCTTGATGGATCTGCGCGGAAGAAACGCTCAAAAATTCTTAATTGATCTTCTTGTGAAAGTCCAGGTCCATTATCGCTAACTGATATTTGTACATCTGAATCACTTTGCACAATCTCCACATTTATCTTGGTCCCCGCAGGAGTGTGTGTTCTGGCGTTTGCAAGCAAATTAGAAACTGCTTGATGAATCCGCATTGAATCGCCAAGCACAAAGACTTCATCACTATTCGTTTTAAACGTTATTTCATGGTTTGGCCCAGCCGCTTTAGCTGAAGCAATAGCCTCATTTACCAAATGGTTTATATCAACGGGATCAATGGTTAACTCCCGCGATTGATCTAACCGAGCTAGAAGCAATAAATCTTCAACGAGTGAACTCATTCGAATGGACTCTTTTTCAATTCGAGAGATTAACTCTTTAGTTTTATCCTCACCGCTTACTGCGCCTTGGCGGTGCAGTTCAGCGAAACCGCGAATTGCGGTAAGTGGTGTGCGAAGTTCGTGGCTGGCATCAGCAACAAATCTGCGTAACTTCTCTTCTGATTCGGTACGGATTGCAAAAGATTCTTCAATTCGCGAAAGCATTGTGTTCAGCGAACCAGTGAGCCTGCCAACTTCAGTTTTGGGATTTACCTCGGGCAGACGGGCCGATAAATCACCCTCCGCAATAGCAGCAGCAGTTTCTTCAATTCTATTTAGCGGCTTCAAACTTAATTTAATTAGTGACCTGGCGACGAAACCAATTGCAATTAACACAATCAAACTGATCAATAGAAAAATTCCAGTAAGCCCGCGCAGGGTTCGATCTACGCTATCTAGCGCAACTGATATAACAACCGTTCCAACTCCAGAGGGCAGAATTCTGGCAATTGCACGAATATCTGGCTCACCCTCAGCGCCTGGGATAGTGAAAGGCTTTCCTTTATGGAGAACAACTTCTGCCGGAGTTAACTTATGAAACTCTTTTATATCGATTGAATTCGCGAATTGCCCACCAACTTGGCCGACAACATTCCCCTCTAAATCAAGGAGAGTTACGGCTGTTGTGGTGGGAACGCCACCCAATGGGCGAAGCGGGCGAAAATTATTCTTATCATCTGCTTCTGTCTCTTTTTCAGAATCAATACCTGCGCGATCAAGGCGAAGCAATGATGTCGAAACTACTTCATTTAACTGTTTATCGGCCTGATTAATCAAGAAAGATCTAAGCGAATTTGTCGCAGCTAAATCCGAGGCGGCAATTGCGATTGTGGCTAGCACTAGGGTTGAGAGAATTAGTCGATTGCGAAGCGACCACTCTGACAGCCCGTGTTTCATTAGGGAAGTTTACTTCCCTTTTTTACTTACGGGCAGGTAAGCGCAAGCGGTAGCCAACTCCACGTACAGTATGAATTAACGCAGGATCGTAGATATCTATCTTCTTGCGTAGATATGAGATGTAAGTTTCAACAATGCCGGCATCCCCACGGAAGTCGTACTGCCAGACATGGTCAAGGATTTGTGATTTGCTTACAACACGATCTGCGTTAATCATTAAATAGCGGAGCAATAAGAACTCAGTAGGTGAGAGCTCAATTAAATTGCCAGCGCGTCGAACTTCATGAGTTGCTTCATCAAGTTCAAGATCTGCAAAGCGGACCTTCTCGTCATCGCTCTCAACTTGAATTACGCCTGTGCGACGGAGAAGTGCGCGAAGGCGAGCAACAAGTTCTTCGAGGCTAAAAGGCTTTGTTACATAATCATCGCCACCAATAGTTAGCCCAGCAATTTTATCTTCAACAGTATCTTTCGCAGTTAAAAAGAGAACGCCTACGTTGTGGCCATCTTGGCGCAGCTGACGACAGACTTCGAAACCATTTTGATCTGGAAGCATCACATCGAGAATCAGCGCATGCGGTTTAAATTCTTCAGCAATTGTGAGCGCCTCTGATCCGGTTGCGGCGGTGCGAACATCGAAGCCAACGAAGCGAAGGCTTGTGGCGATTAATTCAGAGATACTATTTTCATCATCAACCACCAGAATTCTCTGGGTGGCAGCTTGGGCGGTCTGGCTCATTTGAGGCTTCTCTTTCAGCAATGTCATGGAACGCAGAGTTCCTTACAAAACTGAGGGGAACCTGAGAACCAGCATAATCTCCGCTACGAGTTATCCCCAACCTTTATCCACCGTGTGGAGAATTACAGGCGTGTAATTAGGGGGTATTAGCGCCAGCGAGTTGCGAGGCTAAAACCAACCCCGATGAAGCCGAAGCCCACGAGCATATTCCAGGCCCCGATACCAGGGATTGGATAGGCGGTAGCGCTGACATAGAAAATTACGATCCAGATTAGGCCGGCAATGAAGGCGGCGACCATTGCTGGGGCGAGCCACTTTGGGCTCTCAGTTGGGACTGGTGCCGCTTGGGCAACGCTTTCAGGAAGGTAGGCCTTCTCTTTTTTGCGAATCGGTGACTTAGGCATGGGCAGAGATTACACCACAATTGCCACATGAATACAGTGGGCAAGAAGATTTTGGTTGTCGATAACCATGACTCCTTTGTCTTCAATATCGTGCAATACCTCAATGAAATTGGGGCCGTTACAACTGTTGTAACAAACTCAGAAATTTCTCCAGATTTTGCAAAAGATTTTGCTGGCGTTGTAATTTCGCCAGGGCCAGGAGCTCCGGAAAGCGCGGGTGTAAGCATTGAGGTTGTTGAATATTGCGAGAAGGCGAATATTCCAGTTCTAGGAATCTGTCTTGGATTGCAAGTAATCGGAATTGCATTTGGCGCAAAAGTTGTCGGAGCACCTGAATTAATTCATGGGCGAACCAGCGTCGTAGAACATAAGAGCGAAAATATTTTTAAAGATATTCCAAATAATTTTAACGCCACCAGATATCACTCACTTGCACTCGAAGAAGATTCCATAACTCACGCAATTGAAATCAGTGCTAGAAGTAGTGAGGGCACAATTATGGGAATACGAATTCGAGATAAAGATATCTACGGGGTTCAGTTTCATCCAGAAGCAGTGCTCTCAGAATATGGTTATGAACTTCTGGCTAATTGGTTAGAAATTTGTGGCGATGTCGGCGCTCGCAAAAGAATTACCGGCATGAGTCCAATTGCGGCCAGCTCTTAAGGTTTTTTATTCACCGTAATCGCAACATCAGATCCAATTACTTGAGTTGTGCCAGCAGCCGGCGCCTGGGCTAAGACAACTCCAATTGGTTTTGCTTCATCGTAACCACTTATCTCTTTCACTAAGAATCCGGCTTGTGTCAAAATTGTTTGTGCTTCGATACCAGTTAAATCAAGCAGCGCAGGAACTTTCAAGCTTCCGCTCGCAATCTCAAGAATCACACCGCTTCCAGCTTTAATAATTGATCCCGCGTCTGGTGTAATTTTCAAGACCACGCCAGTACGTGAATTTGAATCCACCGGCACAATCTGAGTTACCAGCAAACCAGCTGCGGCTAGCTCGTTTCGGGCCTCTTCCAAGCTCATACCAATAATTGTTGTGGGAACTGTTGTATCGCCAGGACCATCAGAAATTGTCAAAGTAATACTGCTGCCCTTTGGCGCACGTGTTGTGGCGAGCGGAAGTTGGGATGCAACACGATCTTTTGGAATTCTAGAGTCAGGTGCACGTTGGATATTCAAGGTGTAATCAGCTAATAATTTCGCCGCGTCTTCTTGCGTTAATCCAACAACATTTGGAATCTGAAGTGATGGTTGGGGTGCGCTTGAATTAAAAGAGTTGAAAGCTAATCCAATAAGTAGAACAAAGACTGCAGCAGCGCCACCCATTACTAGGAAATTGCGACGTGGCACGATTCTGCGAATCTTTGTTGTTACATTCTGACCTCTTATCGCCCGTCTAATATCGGCAAGCATTAGATCTGCGCTTTGATATCTATCACTTGGATTCTTGGCAAGTGCAACTGTAATAATTTTATCGATGTTCTTGTCAAGCTCTGGATTTATAGCACTTGGTAGAACAAAGTCAGAGGAAACATGTTGGTAGGCAATCGCTACTGGTGTATCACCAGTGAATGGCGGTTGGCCTGTCACTAATTCATAAAGCAGACAACCAACAGAGTAAATATCACTTCGTAAATCTGAAGTCTCACCGGTTGCTTGCTCTGGCGACAAATACTGCGCGGTTCCAACAACGTTCCAAGTGCTTGTCATTGTTGCACCGATGTCATCCATCGCACGAGCAATACCAAAGTCCATAACTTTCACAACACCAAATTCAGTCAACATAATGTTTCCAGGTTTGATATCGCGGTGAATAATTCCATTTTGATGTGAATATGAAAGTGCATCCAGAACACCTTCGATAATTTCTAATGAACGATCAACAGTAAGTGTCGCTGGGTTAGCAAGCTCTTCGCGAAGCGTGTGGCCATTAACAAGTTCCATAACAATGTATGAATTAAGACCTTCTTCACCAGAGTCATAAACTGCAACAATTCCAGGGTGATTTAAGCCCGCCGCAGCTAGCGCCTCTTTCCGGAACCGGGCTAAGAAAGATGGATCTCTTGCCAGATCACTTCGTAGAACTTTGACGGCAACTTTGCGCGAGAGTCTTTGATCTTCGCCAATATAAACGTCGGCCATTCCGCCGGTGCCAATCATCTGGCCAATTTCGTAACGATTACCAAATAATTTAGCCATTTGCGGCACCAATTAATTCCGTAGCACTCGCTTCAACTTCAGAAACTACTTCGGCCCAAATGACAGTCACATTATCCGGAGCGCCCTTGGCCTTTGTTTCAGCGACTAATTCTTCAACTAATTCCTGGCCGCTATTCTTTTTCAAAATTTTTGAAATTTCCAGATCAGAAAGTACTGCAGTCAAACCATCGCTGCACAATAAAAACTTGTCGCCGATTGCTATTGGATAAAGTTTAAGCGCCGGGTTTACTTCCGAATCGCCCATTAAAGCTTGAGTAAGCAGCGAGCGTTGTGGGTGGTTCATTACCTCATCTGGAGTTATGCGCCCCTGGTCAATTAACTCTTGCATCACAGTATGGTCATCACTTAATTGATTTAGCTTTCCACCAGTGAAGGCGTAGCAGCGCGAATCTCCAACATGCAAAAGTTCAGCAACCTCACCATTTATTTGAAGCGCAGTGAGTGTTGTTCCCATGCCAGCAAGTTCAGGATCAGACTTTGATTTATTTGCGATTTCTAAATTTATCGAATTAGCAACGCTCAATAACACATCTGCGTTAGAACTTGTCTGTACAAGAGACTTGATTGCTATTCGTGATGCAACTTCACCACCTGCGTGTCCACCCATTCCATCGGCTACTGCAACAATTTTTGATGAAACGAGTCCGGAATCTTCATTTCCAGCCCGAAGCAAACCGAGATCAGAAAGTGCAAATACCTTAAATGCCAGTGACATTTGCGCTTCCTTTCATTAAATCTTGGCTAAATCTAGGGATCTATCTATGGCGATAACGAATAGAGCGATATCTTCCCACTAAATTGGCACTTGTGAAACTACAAAAAATCTTCGCGGAATTCCTGGGAACGGCGCTATTGCTTACCTCAGTCATTGGCTCGGGAATTATGGCGACGAATTTAACCGATGACGTTGGCCTGCAACTTACGATAAATGCCATCTCGATCGTTTCAATGCTCGCCTTGATAATAACTTTGCTATCACCAATAAGCGGTGCACATTTCAACCCGGTTGTGACGCTTGGCGAGTTATTTAAAAATAGAATTGATGGCAAGAACGCGATTGCATATATCGGTGCGCAATTTCTCGGTGGTTTTACCGGAACTATTTTTGCAAATGTAATGTTCAATAAGCCAGCGATTTTCCAATCTCACCACGAACGAACCGGAACTAATCTCTTTATAAGTGAAGTCTTTGCTACAGCTGGTTTGATTTTTATAATTCATTTACTTGTTGATCAAAAGCGAACTAACTTATCCCCGTTAATAATTCCAGCTTGGATAACTACCGCCTTTTATGCAACATCTTCTTTTGTCTTCGCAAACCCTGCAGTTACATTTGCTCGAATCTGGAGCGATTCATTTGCAGGTATAACTCTGAATTCGGCTTGGATTTATATGATCGCGCAATTAATTGGATTACCAGTCGGACTAATTGTTGCGCGCTTGCTCTTTGTTAAACGTTAAGCGAAAGCGATTAAATAACGATTTCGTAAGAAGGGTTCAAAATAGTTAGCGAGCCTTGCGTTTCGCCAACCATTCCTTCAGCGCAAATAGTTGATCCGACATCGAGCCCAGCGATTTCACGACGACCCAAGAACTGCAATGTTATTCCGCCAGTTGTATCCCAAACTTCAACATCAACTCGCGGTGCACCGCCAGAAGGCGCTGTTCTAATTGCCGTCACTTGACCGCGAACGTGCGCGCGCTTTCGCCAAGTTGCATTCGAAATCGGCAGAATGTTTTCGTTGTAATGGCTGATTGGACCGCTTTCAGAGCTCTGTAATTTGGGAAGCGCGATCTTCTTTGCTTTCACTTCTGGCTCTTTCGTCACCAATACAGTCTTGCCGCGGGTCTTTGAATCCAAAATTCTTTCAACGTCAAAGGGAATAATTGTTGCCACAACGCGCTCTAACTGCGAGATTGGCGCTGAAATTGCTTCAGCGGTCTGATCATGTAGAACTCGGCCTAAGAATCGAGAATATGAACGACGTGGAAGCAGCAAAGTTAATTCAACATCAGGACTTGCAGTTGTACGAATTGCATAATCAACAGCCGCATTTGGAAGTCTACGATCAGGACAGTCAATCAAAATCAGTGGGACATCACTTACTGCTGAATTCGCGGCCCAACCAGTACTAATCATTTCTGCGCGCTTATCATCAATTACAAAGTGAACCGCATTTAAATTTCTTGGATTCAATGATCTGGCATATCTAACTGCGCCAATCGTTGCTAAATCTAGACTGTCAACAAGAACTGAAACATCATGCCTTGAGATAGAAGTTGCTCGCGAGCTTTGAGCAGTTACAGCTAATACATTCTGTTCTTTTGTGTATTGCTTGCGCAGCCGCAGGAAAGTAACAACTAAAATTGGCGTGATTAATACAACGACCCAAGCGCCTTCATTGAATTTAACAACTGCAAAGATAATGACTACAACAAATGAAATTCCGCCTGAGAGCGCGTTAACAACAAACTTGCCACGCCACCAATTGCCGCGATTCATGTAGTTGTGTTTCGCCATACCTAAGCCCGAGAGCGTAAAGGCCGTGAACACACCTAGAGCGTAGAAAGCGACTAGATGTTGAACAGAGGCTCCGGTTACCAAAACTAAAATCATTGCAGTGCCAGAGAGCAACAAAATACCGTTTGAGAAATTCAAGCGGTGACCGCGCTTGGTTAACCAGTTTGGCAAATATCCGTCAGTTGCAACGAAGTTAACTAACAATGGGAATGCGCTATATGTGGTGTTCGCGCCGGCAAAGAGAATTAACATCGTTGCAGCCTGGACAAGCACGAAGAAGACGTTTCCAAAAGTTCCTTCACCCAAAATTGCCTTTGCAATTTGTGAGATAACTGTCGGAGTTTCACTCTCATATGGGATTGCGTGAATTTTATGTGCGAACCAAGAAACCCCAAGTACTAAAGAGCCCAATATTGTGCTCATGATTACCAGAGTTTTACGCGCATTAACTTGCTCAGGAGCTTTAAACAACGAGACGCCATCAGAGATAGCTTCAAGACCAGTTAAAGATGATCCACCATTTGCAAAAGCGCGAAGCAAAATAAATATTGCAGCAAAAGTTAACAACCCTTGTGACTCACCAATTGGAACCGCACCTGGTTGATTCACATCAAGCAATGGCAGCGTTCCAGAAAATTGGCGATAAATTCCTATGATGAAAACAACGGCCATCGATCCAACGAATAAATATGTTGGAAGTGCAAATGCTTTTCCTGCTTCTTTCACGCCACGCAAATTTCCGTAACTAAGAAGAACAATGATTGCCAGCGTTAGGTGAATCTTCCATGGGCCGACTTCGGGAAATGTTGAGGCAATTGCGGCGACACCAGCTGCAGATTGAATTGCCAAGGTAACTATGTAATCCAGCATCAGTGCAACAGCAGCAACTTGGGCAACAACTGGGCCAAAGTTATCTCGTGAAACTATGTAGGCCCCACCAACTTTTGTGTAAACCGAAATAACGTTGCGGTAAGAGAGAGTTACTATTAATAAAATTGTTAAAACGATTGCCGTCATTGGCATCAACATTGTGAATGCTGCTAAACCAAATGCCGGAACTAAGGCGAGGAGAATCTGCTCGCTTCCATAAGCCGATGATGAGATGCAGTCAGAAGAGAGAATTCCTAACGCATATCTTTTCTTAAGTCTTTGATGGCTAAGTGTGTGGCGGTTAAGTGGATTACCTAAAAGGCGACGTTTGATCCGATATGAAATCGGGTCCGCAAGGTGTGCATGCTCCTGGAGAACCATTGGTTCTGGGGCGTCATCAGTCCAAGACTTTGGCACGGCCACTCTTCCTATAACTGGGAATTCTTCGCTTCCCTGAGTTTAATCTTGAATTAATTTTACTTCGCATTCGGGGCGTATGCTTGCCGCATGCAATTAAAAACCGACCTTTATATTGATGGCGCTTGGGTTAAGGGCGATGGCACCCTGCCCGTAACCGATCCAAGTACCGGAAATGTAATTGCCGAAGTTGCCACAGCTGGTGAGGCTCAATGTGATGCCGCAGTAACCGCAGCCCACAGCGCCTTCAAATCTTGGTCAAAAACTGCACCCCGAGTTCGAAGTGAAATTCTGCGAAAAGCCTTCGAAATCATGATTGCTGAAGCAGATAAAATTGCAAAAATAATTTCGATGGAAAACGGAAAAGTTCTATCTGATGCAAAAGGCGAAGTTATCTATGCCGCAGAATTTTTCCGCTGGTTTGCCGAAGAAGCAGTACGCACGCCTGGCGATTATCGCCAAGCACCTTCAGGCGATAAAAGAATTTTGGTTACTCACCAACCAATTGGTGTCTCACTTTTAATCACACCTTGGAATTTCCCAGCAGCAATGGCCACCCGAAAAATTGGACCAGCTCTCGCCGCAGGTTGCACAGTAATTTTAAAACCAGCTAGCGAAACTCCACTTACGGCGCTCGCAATTATTGAAATTCTCGAACGCGCCGGTGTCCCAAAAGGCGTAGTTAATTTTGTTCTACCTTCAAAAACCGGTCCAATGATTTCAAAGATGTTGCATGATCCACGGGTTCGTAATTTATCTTTCACCGGTTCAACTGAAGTTGGTCGCACTCTTCTAAAAGAATCTGCAGACAACGTTCTTCGTACTTCAATGGAACTCGGTGGAAATGCCCCATTTGTTGTTCTAGATGATGCAAATATTGATGATGCAGTAGCCGGTGCAATGATCGCAAAGATGCGAAACGGCGGCGCCGCTTGCACCGCAGCAAATCGTTTCATCGTTGCAAAGAGTGTTGCGCAAGAATTCACAACAAAATTTGCAAAGGCAATGGGTGCGCTAAAACTTGCACCAGGTTTAGATGACGGTGCCCAACTCGGTGCCAGCGTTTCAATCAAAGAACGTAACAAGATTGCCGATCTAGTCACTGCCGCAGTTAAAGCTGGCGGAAAATTAGTACTTGGTGGCGCTACTCCTGAAGGCGCCGGCGCTTTTTATCCTGCAACAGTTGTTACTGTAGATAAAACAAATCCAATTCTTAACAACGAAGTCTTTGGCCCAGTTGCCCCAATCGTTACCTTCGATGGCGATGCCGAAGCAATTGAATTAGCGAACGCAACTGAATATGGACTCATCAGTTACATTTATTCCAGCGATCTAAAGCGCGCGATAAAAACTGCTGAAGCAATCGAATCCGGAATGGTTGCAATTAACCGTGGTGTTATTTCAGATCCAGCAGCGCCATTCGGTGGCGTTAAGCAGAGCGGTCTTGGCCGTGAAGGTGGCTTCGCCGGAATCTACGAATTCCTTGAAACTAAGTACATAGGAGTAGAGATTTAATTTTATTCATTTTAAACCCCTATTTTTATTGCGGATTTATATGTAGCCTTCAGTGAACCGACAGAGAGGCGTTCGCAAATGTCAACACAAAAATATAAGGGCATAATCACTGCACTTTCAATCTCACTAATCCTTGGCATTACGGCGCCGCAATCCGCGATTGCTGACAATCTCCCGGCGGACACGACATACAGCGAGAGCATCAATAAATATTTTAATTTGGAATTTATTCCAGCGGATGAAAAATATCGAGCATTACTTATAGAGCCAGCAGGAACTTCTCTTAGATCCGGTGCAAAATATAAAAGTTGGTTGAAGCGGACAAATGCATCTATGAGCAAGATTTCCGCTGCTCTTACTAAATTAACAGCTCTTCCATCAGGACCTTCATATTCAAAATCTGATCCACAACTGAAAATCTATGTAGAAGCTCATTCAAAATACTTGGCAGCAGTCAAGAAGTCTCTTGCGAAAAAGAAAGCTGTAAAGGCAGATCAGCCGATACTTCAGGCGCTTGCAGATGAAATTAGCAAACAAGGAGATGCGTGGAACGCGCTTTATGCAGAAGAATTTGCAGCTTCTAATTTTAGTGCCCCTACAACAACTCCAAACATAACTTTCACTGCGGCAGATGATCCTGCCGGTGGAAAAATCCTCTATGCAAATCTTTCAGACAATGCGAGTTTTGATCAGCAAGCACTTCGGATAACTTCATATGATGTCGAGTGGTATGTAGGTTCCACTACTTCAACTTCTTATCCCATCTCTGGTGATATAACTTCGGTTAAAGCAGGAACACCAGTCATTTTTGAATTCACTGGCGCCGTTGCTGGCGGACTTTATTTCTTCCGAATTAAGGCAGTCAATTCAGCTGGCAAAGGTCCTTGGTCAACATTCTTTCAAACAACGATTACTTCTTAAAAGGAACAAAAACTAACGGAGCACGTCGGAACAAGTGACAATTAGTTTAGGCACTGGTTCCGGGTAAATGAGAATCTGGCGGAGGATGATGGATTTATCTTGCGAGGCCTGAGGAATTATCGCCTTTTGGAGGGAATAGGGCACATTAGAGATTTAAAGCTCTTTACCCCATAGAGTTTGTATCGACAAAAGCTAAATCTACGGAGAGGTAGATCGCTGTGCGCAAACTTTCTATTTTTGTTTCAATGCTCTTTATTGCATCTGCATTAACACTTGTTAATGCAACGGCAAGCACTAAACAAGCACTTCTTAAACCCCATCCAGTTGTAGGTACATATGGAATAACTTGGGGCAATATTGTGGAGAAAATTAATGATATTTCTGCAGCAGCATGGACAGATGCACAAAATACTTTGATCCGGAATCAGAAACTTCCTGGTATTTACAAAGGATTTGTCTCTTACATAAGTCCAGGAGCACTAAAGACAGACCCGCAAATCGGAGACGCTGTAACTTTAATTAAGCGCGAATTAGTTCTTTACGCAAATGTTCCACGAGCAAAAAAAGTTTATTTCATTGCAACTACGCAGGAAGAACAAGCTGTAACCCAATCAAAAATAAAGAAATCAGATCCGGTTGCATTTACGCCTCTCACCCGAAGCTTAAATAGCATTTATGGAATCGAAGAAACTGGGGGCTCGGCTTCAGGTGCTCCTTGGATTCATCCAAAATGCGAAGGAGCAAGTGGTCTGCGTAATTCATTTAGCCAGCCAACCAATGATCACCCTTCAATAGTTGCTGCAGTTGTAACTATTAGCGTTTGCCCGACTGACGCAAATCAAAGATTAGAAGGAATTCATGGAGCAGCGCATGAATACATTCACACAATTCAAGTGGCCCTTCACCCTGGTGGTTACATCAAGGGGTATCAACCATGTTGGATGACCGAAGGTGAAACGGAATGGTCGCAAGCCGTAGTATCAAATGATTTCGATACCTATTTAACGAGAACTCATTACGCTCCTTACTATCTAACACAATCAGGTAAGAATTATCGTGAGAGCACTCAAAAAGTTTGGGCTCCTAAAGATGTAGAAACTTACCTAAAAAGTGCAAAGAATCCCGCAACGTGTGGTGATACCGAACTATATGCACTCGCTTACTCACTTGGTGCCGCAACAACTGAAGCACTCGTAAGCATCGGTGGAAGCGAATCACTTTTCGCCCTAGATATGAGACTTAGCCAAGGTCAAAAAATGAATAAAGCATTTAAGGACATTTATGGAATCACCTGGGATGCAGCGATTCCAATCTTGTCAAAAGTTGTTGCTGTAAAGATTACGAAAGCAATGTCCGAAGACGCACTGACTTATCAAACAAAACCATAACGTTTCATTAAATCTACGGAGAGGTAGATCGCAATGCGCAAACTTTCTATTTTTGTATCGATGATTTTTATTGCATCATCATTAACACTTGTTCAGGCGAACGCGGCGGTACCGAAAAAAGGTGGCGCTTGCTCGAAGCTAGGAAGTTATGGCGATACTCCCGGAACAAGATATGTCTGTGTTAAAAGTGGAAAGAAGAAAGTTTGGGCAGTTTGGAATAGACCATCTTCAAACAATCAAGGACAAGCGACAAACCAAGGTTCATCGCAATCCAGTGGAACCAAATCAGCTAGTACTCAAATTTTTGGTTCAAGTTGCACAACTGATGGCGACATGAAAGTTGTTGATGGTAAGCGTTATGTTTGCGAAGGCACTAATCGCACCAACAACTTTAAGTGGGACAAGGGAACACCAACTTCATTTAAGGCACCGATGCCAATTACATTGCCTGTTGCGCAGACCGGGTCAATTACATTTGCAAATGCACTAAACCATATCTCTGAAATTCCAACTGTTTCTTGGCAAAGAATCCAAGACATAATTGATGCAAGCCCAGATGTAAACGTGCCTCATCAATTGTTAGTAGGTCCAAATACAACAACTGTTACTAAAACACTTGAAGAGAAAATCCTTTCCAGAGAATTCAAATTATGGAATGGTTTTCAGCAAACCAAGTATCTAACTGTGATTGCCTACAGTTATGCAGATATGAATTGGGCCGCTACGACCCATGACAAAGTTTCTAAAGAACGTAAATATCCGACTGCACAAGATCCAAATATCGGAACCAATCGCGCCAAACAAAGTTGTGACATCCCTTCTCTAAACTGTGATGCCGGTAATGCAGGACAAGCAGAAGGAACGGATGAAGCAATCCAATTTCTTGGAGTAACAACTGCATATCCTTGGGATCCAACGCAGAATGGCATGGTTGGGCACGAATACACTCACACTCTCACATCAGCACAATTCAACGGCACGGCTGCTGTTAACACCAATTACTATCAACAAAATTTCACGCCTTGTTGGTTGAATGAAGGATTTTCAAATGCCTCAGGAATTGGTGTATCAGCTGCTAACTTGCAACAATATTTAAGCACGCGTGATTACAACGTGGCTCGCTACAGCGCATTGCCATCTAATTTCCAAGGCTTTTCCGCTACGGGGCTAAAAGAAGTTTTATATAGCCAAGTTTCAAATCACAATGCACCAAACTCTTGCTACGGCGGGCTAGGACCGATTTATAAATTAGGTTATTCAATTGGCTTTGCAGCAACTGAAGCTTTATTTGCAATAGGCGGACCACAATCTGTCTTAGCTCTTTTTTCTAGAGGAGCAATGGGCGATACCTTCAGCGAGGCATTTAAAAATGTTTATGGAATTACTTGGGATGAAGGCTCAACAATTCTTGGACAAATCCTTGCCGCCGAATATGCAGCAAAACCAATGAGGACATCCAACTAACAAGTTACTGAGTAAAACTGGCGGATGTCCGAAGTTGCGCAAAAAGTTATTAGGCAGTGGTTCCAGGTTAATCAGTACGAAAACTGGCGGAGGGTAAGGGATTTATCCTCTTCAACCTGGGTAATTCCCCGTTTTTTAGGTAAACGAGTATAAAAAGAAAGTTAGCACAAAATTTATTAGCTCTTATAGAGCCAGACGTTCTTGCCCTTTAGTAAGGTGCATTGAACGCTCTTTCCGTTTGTTCCAGTGATGATAGTCCCTAAAGTCTCGCACTTCATTCCTGGATAAATTCCATCAGTAGGCAGTGGATCAGGCGTTAGTTTCCATCGCAATTTCTGGTCTACAGAGGTGCAGAGCAGAACTTCATTCTTCTCAGTCGGAAGATATTGTCCTTCGATGTCACACAGTCCCCCTGGCCCAAATACTTCATCCGGATTTTGAGTTGGACTTGAACTTGGGGTCGGGGTTGGGTTTGTATCTTTGGCAGGCGTTTTGTTATTAGATTCTTGACCGACCACTGAAACTGACCAGAAAAGATAGTCAGAAACTTTCGTGCACGTAACTTTCACTTTATTGGCATCAGCAACTTCACCTACTTTGGTGCATGGCGAGCCCGCTCTAATCTTCATCGCTGGGACTTTAAATTCGGGGACCGCAAAATTTTTCGCATAATTCTTCTTCAAAACTTGATCGGCTTGAATTTTCTGTTTTAAGCCCCATGAAATTTGTTCGACAATGAATTGCGAAATACCGGAATAAGCCTTCTCTGGCGTCACACCAAAAACCTTTTTAAATACCCCTTTCCAGCTTGAACACGGCACAATCTCTGCGCTATTTGTTTCACACTCTGGCCTTGCTGCTGCATCAAGTCCTTTAAGAAATTTGTAAACGCTATCGAAGCCATACATTCCAGTTAAATACTGAAAACCTAAAGCTCCTGTTGCGTAATCTTGCGGCTCCATACACTTCGAAATTGGTCGAGTTTCGTTGGCTTTAAAATAATCTATCCAAAACTGAGGTTTTGTTGTTTTGTAATCAACTTCTCCCGAAGCGAGCGACAGCCCGCGCTGAGTTATTCGAGCCATACTATTTAAATAAACCGGTTGGCTTATGCGACTTTGAATTGCAAAGCCGTTGTAAGTTGCCATACCTTCGCGAATCCAACAAGGCATTCTAGTTCCAGAAGTTTGAGTAAATTGTGATACGTGTATCAACTCGTGATAGATCACATAAGGATATTGATCGCTCACTAAATCAATTTCAAGAAATTCCACTCCCTGACTTCCATCTTGAGTTAACCCAGTTGCAGCATGACCTCCGCGACGGTTTAAATTTAAAGATTCATAAGAACCCTTTCTTAATCCGGCACGCAGCGCTGCGTCATACCAATTACGATCTTCTTCAGCATCCCAAATCCAAATTGTTACTGGTGTTTTAGATGGCACATATTTCTCGTAGTAATGAAGAATAAAAAGAATTTGGTTTTCAGCGATTTTAACTTTTTTTGGATCAGAATTAGGGCCCACTACAAAAGTTACATTTGGAGTATTTTTCGAATATGACTTCGGAGAATTTTTCTGAAGCTCGTTCCAGGCTTTTACTGCAATCGGGGAACCAAGCGCGGAATCAGCTTTTGCTTGCGGGACCGCAGCCGTGACAAGAGAAAAAATGGCCAGCCATAGAATTTTTCTCATTGCGACAGCGTAAGTGAGTAAGTTGCTGGCCGATAGAGAGTCGTAGAGATTTAATTCTGGCGGAGGATGAGGGATTTGAACCCTCGATAGGTTGCCCTATACACGCTTTCCAAGCGTGCGCACTCGGCCGCTATGCGAATCCTCCCGAGAGGGTGAGCCTATCGGCTCTAATTACTATGATTGCCCGCAGATCCTTCGTGCGGCGTTACCGTACTGAACTCCCCCAGGGCTGGAAGGCAGCAAGGGTAAGTCCGCTCTGGCGGGTGTGCGAAGGGTCCCATTTAATTCTTTTGTTTATTGAAATGATTTAGGAAACGAAAAGTAGAGAGGAAGCGCGATGTCACTAGCTTTGTATCGTAAGTATCGCCCCTCCACTTTTAGTGAAGTTATCGGACAAGAACATGTAACCGAACCACTTTCGAATGCACTTGAATCTGGAAAAATTCATCACGCATATTTATTTTCTGGTCCACGTGGTTGCGGAAAAACTTCAAGCGCTCGCATTATGGCGCGCTCACTTAATTGCGAAAAAGGCCCAACTCCAAATCCATGCGGGCAATGTCAATCTTGTAAAGATCTAGTTGCTAATGGTCCGGGTTCAATCGATGTAATTGAAATTGATGCTGCAACCCATGGTTTAGTTGATGATGCCCGCGAACTTCGCGATAAAGCATTCTTCGCGCCAGTAAGTTCTAGATACAAGATTTACATAATCGATGAGGCCCACCAACTTGGAACCGGCGCTGCGAATGCGTTATTAAAAGTTGTGGAAGAGCCACCACCACACGTTCTCTTTATCTTTGCAACAACTGAACCAGAGAAACTTATTTCAACAATTAGATCTCGTACTCACCACTATCCATTCCGTTTAGTGCCACCTGGAATTCTTGCTGCGCATCTTGAGAAAGTTTGTAACTCTGAAGGAATCAAAGTTGCTAAAGGCGTTATTCCACTTGTAGTTCGAGCCTCTGGTGGATCGGTTCGCGATGCGTTATCTGTTCTTGGCCAACTACTAGCTGGTGCTGGCAAAGCGGGCGTTACATATGAAATTGCAATTCAATTACTTGGATACACCGATGGCGCCTTACTTGATGAAGCAATTGATGCGATTGCGGCGCGCGATGGTGCGACTTTATTCAAAGCAATTGATCGCGTAATTGAATCTGGACATGACCCACGTCGATTCACTCAGGATTTCCTAGAACGACTTCGCGATTTAATTATTGTGGGCGCGGTTGAAGAGAGTGCGTCACAAATTCTTCGCGAGATTCCAGAAGATCAACTACAACGGATGCGTGCACAAGCAACAATTATTGGTACCGCTAATTTGATTCGCAGCGCCGATATTGTCGCAGCCGGCCTTACTCAGATGCGTGGTGCTACTGCCCCAAGACTTATGCTCGAACTTATCTGCGGTCGCATTCTGCTTCCAGGAAGCGATGATGTTGGGTTAATTTCGCGAATCGAACGCCTTGAATTGCGCGAAAACATTGCTGTGCCCCAAGCTGTTGCACCAAAAGCTGAAGCACCGAAAGAGAAAGTTAAAGCTGAAGCTGCGCCAGCAAAAGAAACGGCAAAAGATGAAGTTAAATCACCAATTCGCGCAGCCGCACCAACACCAAGTGCAAATAAACCAACTGGTCCGATAGATGCTGCAGCGCTTCGTAGATTCTGGCCTGAAGTAATTGAAAACGTGAAGAAGCGCAGACGTTTAACTTGGTCACTTCTAAGTTCAAGTGCACATGTTCTATCGGTGGACGAGAAGGCAATCACAATCGGAATTGTTAATGCTGGTGCGCGCGATTCATTTATCCGATCCGGCAGCGATGAAATCTTGCGTGGCGCATTCGTTGATGTAACTGGTTTAGATTTGAAGATCGAATGCGTTGTTGATGCGAGCGCAAGTTCAACTGCGCCATCATCTCGAACCTCGGAAGATCCAGGCGATGCCGATCAAATGTCCGGTCAAGAACTTTTGATGCGCGAACTTGGTGCACAAATAATTAGCGAAACAAATAAGGGCTAACGTAATATGTATGAAGGTGCCATTCAAGATTTAATCGACGAACTCGGTCGCCTGCCCGGTATCGGACCAAAGTCGGCACAACGAATTGCGTTCCATATTATTCAATCCGAACGCGTTGATATTTCGCGCCTCGCAGATGTACTTCGCACCGTAAAAGAAAAAGTTAAGTTCTGTACCGAGTGCGGAAATATTTCAGAAGAGGAACTCTGTCGAATCTGCCGTGATCCCCGTCGCGACCCAACAAGTATTTGCGTGGTCGAAGAGAGTAAAGATGTAATTGCAATTGAAAAGACGCGCGAATTTCGCGGCAAGTATCACGTGCTCGGTGGCGCGATTTCACCGATCGATGGCATTGGTCCCGAGAACCTACGTATCCGCGAATTAATGGTCCGCCTGGCTGCGGCCGAGATTCAAGAAATTATTATTGCTACCGATCCAAACCTTGAAGGCGAAGCGACCGCGACATATCTATCTCGGATGCTTAAGCCACTTGGCATGAAGGTCAGCCGCTTGGCATCTGGCCTACCCGTTGGCGGGGATCTGGAATATGCAGATGAAGTAACTCTTGGCCGCGCATTTGAAGGTCGGCGCACGCTCGATAGCTAGTATCTAGATATTTCTCATTATTTGATACGCACCAGCGTTTCATTATTTGAGATAAACCCGAAATGAGTTCCACCAAGGTATCGACATAGTGGATATTTAAGCCATGGGTTTAATCGTTCAAAAATACGGCGGCTCATCCGTTGCTGATGCCGAAGGGCTAAAGCGGGTCGCCAATCGCATCGTGGCCACCAAACGAGCTGGCCACCAAGTCGTTGTGGTCGTATCTGCAATGGGCGATACCACTGATGAATTAATCGATCTCGCAAATCAAGTAACTCCACTTCCAAATGGTCGCGAACTCGACATGTTGCTTACTGCGGGCGAGCGAATTTCAATGGCACTTCTAGCAATGGCAATTGGAAATCTAGGGAATGAAGCGCGCTCTTTCACTGGTTCACAAGCCGGAGTTATTACAACATCGGCACATGGCCGCGCTCGCATTATCGATGTAACACCATCACGAATTACTGAAGCGTTAGAAGAAGGCGCAATTGCAATTGTTGCCGGCTTTCAAGGAATTAGCCAAGACACAAAAGATGTAACAACTCTTGGTCGCGGTGGATCTGACACAACTGCTGTTGCACTCGCCGCCGCACTTGAAGCAGATGTCTGCGAAATTTATACCGATGTTGATGGAATCTTCTCTGCAGATCCACGTGTTGTTCCGGCAGCGAAAAAATTAAAGACTGTTACATATGACGAAATGTTAGAACTCGCGGCATCTGGCGCAAAAGTTCTGCACCTGCGTTGCGTTGAATATGCGCGTCGCTATGACTTACCAATTCACGTACGTTCATCATTTTCAAATAACGAAGGAACTTGGGTGGTCAAAGATCATCCTGAAGGAGGAAACGACATGGAACAAGCAATCATCGCGGGTATCGCCCATGATAAGAGCGAAGCAAAGATAACTGTGGTTGGAGTTCCTGATCGCACCGGAACTGCGGCACGTATCTTCCAAGCAATCGCAGATGCCGACGTCAACATCGACATGATTGTGCAGAACGTTTCCGCCGCCGCTACTGGTCTAACCGATATCTCATTTACTTTGCCAAAGACTGAAGGCGCTTCTGCAACTGCAATTCTGCAGCGCATCCAAGGTGAAATTGGCTTCCAATCAATTCAATACGATGATCAAATCGGAAAGCTTTCACTAATCGGTGCCGGTATGCGTTCACACCCAGGTGTTACTGCAACATTCTTTGCTTGCCTTGCTGATGCTGGTGTAAATATTGAAATGATTTCGACATCTGAAATTCGTATTTCAATTGTCTGTCGCGCTGCTGATCTAGAAAAAGGCGTACGCGCTGCGCACACTGCATTCGAATTAGATGCGACTCAAATTGAAGCTGTCGTATACGGAGGGACTGGCCGATGAGCAAGAAACCATCTCTGGCAGTCGTTGGTGCTACCGGCGCCGTCGGAACTGTAATGCTCGATATTTTGAGCAAGCGCGAAAATGTTTATGGTGAGATTCGTTTGATTGCATCTGCCCGAAGCGCTGGTAAAAAATTGATGTGCCGCGGGGAAGAGCTAACTGTTGTTGCACTTTCACCAGAAGCATTTGATGGAATTGATATTGCAATGTTCGACGTACCAGATGAAATTTCTGCCGAGTGGGGACCAATCGCGGCATCACGTGGCGCTGTGGTCGTCGACAACTCTGGTGCATTTCGGATGGATCCAGAAGTTCCACTTGTTGTTCCAGAAGTAAACCCTAAAGCGGCGAAGAAGCGTCCAAAGGGAATTATTTCAAATCCAAACTGCACAACACTTTCTATGATTGTTGCGATGGGCGCACTCAATAAAGAGTACGGACTTAAAGAACTCGTTGTTGCTTCATATCAAGCAGCATCGGGTGCCGGGCAATCAGGTATTGATACTTTGCGCGCACAAATTTCTGCAGTAGCCGGGACAAATTCTGGCGATGTAGCAAATGATTCAAAGGCACATATAAAAGATAACGGACCATTTCCAAAGCCACTTGCGCTAAACGTTATTCCTTGGGCTGGTTCGCTTAAGGAGGATGGTTACTCATCTGAAGAACTTAAGGTGCGCAATGAATCTCGCAAGATTTTAGGGATGCCAGATCTAAAAGTTTCAGCGACATGTGTTCGAGTTCCAGTTCTAACAACTCACTCACTCGCGGTTCATGCAATCTTTAAGAAGAAAGTTTCCCGTAAAGATGCCCAAGAAGTTCTACGTACCGCAGCCGGTGTAAAACTTGTTGATGATCCTGAAAATTATGAATTCCCAACACCTGCCGAAGTTGTTGGCACAGATCCAACATGGGTTGGTCGTGTTCGTCGCAGCCTTGATGATAAGCACGCACTTGATCTTTTCTTGTGTGGCGATAACTTACGTAAAGGTGCGGCGCTAAACACAGCGCAGATTGCCGAACTCGTTGCAAAAGAGTTTTAACCAGACCAGCGATATTCATATCGCACTTGGTTGGGCTCGCGAAAAGCTTGGCGGTCTAAACGGTCCTGGAATATTTGTATCTGAGGCCAACACCGAACGATTTATCGAAGCCTTTGTCACCGAAGATTCCTTTTCATTCACGATGTTTTCCGGAGAGAACTCAGATTTCATTTATGGTCATGCCTACGGCCCAAACCCACATATTGATCCGCGTTGGGAGAAGTGCGCAGTTGCATTCAGTAATTTCGGTCCGAAATTCGGCCACCTTGAAATCGCAAATCAATTCGATACCTACGGGGTTGATACCAAAGTAATTCCTGGCTTTGAAACCATTGAAGAGTTAAAAGATGACGAGCTAATAAAAAATATTTTAGATACCCATGCCCCAACATCTTCAACCTATCCCGGCAATCCCGAAATTATTCAGTGGGGATGTGTGCGGAACGAGGCTGGCGAAGTTAGTGCGATTGGAGCGCTAGTTAGATGGTCTTCTGGTTCGTACGTACTCTCATCAGTTGCGACTGTTGAATCACAAAGAGGAAAAGGTTTTGCAACAGAGCTTGTGAAACGCTTTATTTCAAAGGCTAATCAACTTGGTGTCGAAACACTTTCACTTGGCGTTTCACATAAAAATATTGCCGCAATTAACGCTTACAAACGTGCAGGAATGTTCGAGATTGCACAATTTACAAACTATTTAAAACCCGGCTTCCAAGGTTAATAGCGAAACTTCTGGTGGCGATGCCACTCGAATTCGCGCAAAGGGACTTGTTCCCATTCCGGCTGAAACATGTAACCAAGGTTCATTTGGTTCCCGAGTTAATCCACGTGCCCGCCAAGTTGGTAAATCACAATTTGTTGTGAGTGCTTTACTCTCGCCAAACCACGGAAGTCGCACTTGGCCGCCATGTGTGTGACCGGCGAAAATTAAATCCAAATTATCTTTACTCATCGCATCCAAAATTCTTAAATATGGTGCATGCGTAATTCCGATTGCGAGATCTGCTTTCTTATCTGGCAGCCCCGCAACTTCACTGTAATTATCAAAGTTTAAATGCGCATCATCCGTACCACGTGCTTCGATTGTGGTGTCCTTAATTTTTAATGTTGAGCGGCTGTGGTTCACATCAACCCAACCAATTCCGGTTAAAGATTTAGCTAAACCTTCCCAATCTAATTCCGTACCTAATTTTCGCTTGCCATTATCTTTAAATAGATATGAGAATGGATTCTTAGGCTTTGGTCCGTAATAATCATTAGAACCGAAAACAAACAACCCTGGAATATCAAACAATGGATGCAAGGCATCTAAGACAACTGGGACCGCAGCTTTATGAGCCAAGAAATCTCCAGTACTAATTACAAGGTCGGGCTCAAGATCAGCGAAGGATTTGATATCGGCAATTTCGGTTTTACGTTTCGGAGTTAAGTGCAGGTCTGAAAAATGCAGCACCCGAATCGAACGGTGGCCCGCAGGCAGAACCGGGACCGTGACCTCGCGTAGTTGATAACTCATAGGCGTGAGAAGATACCGCTATGGGACTAAAAGAACGACTTCAGGGCGATTTAACCGAGGCTATCCGTTCAAGAGATGAGCTTCGTTCCGGAACTATTCGCATGGTTTTAACTGCGATTACAAATGAAGAGGTTTCAGGAAAGAGCGCACGCGTTCTAACTGATGCTGAAATCATCACCGTACTTTCACGTGAAGCAAAGAAGCGTCGCGAAGCTGCAGATGCATTTAAAGATGCTGGACATGCTGATCGCAGCCAACGTGAAACAGATGAAGGCAAAGTTATTACCGAATATTTACCAGAACAACTCACTGAAGATGATGTTAAGAAAATTATTGCTGATGCAATTGCCGAAACTGGGGCAAGCGGTCCTGCAGGCATGGGAGTCGTAATGAAAGCGATCCAACCAAAGGTTGCCGGCAAAGCAGATGGCGGAACTGTTTCAAGTTTGGTTAAAGCTGCACTTACCGGAGGAAACTAATGCAAAAATATGAATACGCAACCGTGCCACTACTCTCACATGCTACAAAACAAATTTTAGATACTTGGGGTTCTGATGGTTGGGAACTTGTTCAAGTAATTCCAGCACCAGGCACAGGTGAACAATTGGTTGCTTATATGAAGAGAGAGATTGCCTAATGAATGTACGTAAAAAATTAAAAGAGATGGGCCTAGAACTCCCTGTAGCAGCGCTTCCATTGGCCGCATATGTTCCTGCAGTCAAAACTGGAAAGCTAGTTTTCACAGCCGGACAACTTCCGATGCTTAATGGCGCAATTGCAAAAACCGGAAAAGTTGGCAGCGATGTAACCATTGAAGAAGCTAAAGAACTTGCCCAACTATGTGCGCTAAATGCACTTGCAGCCTTGAATTTAGTTGCAGATGTTGATGATGTCGCACGCATCGTGCGAGTAGTTGGCTATGTAAATGGCGCACCAGGATTTGTAAATCAACCTGCCGTTATCAATGGCGCATCTGAGTTATTGCTTGCACTTTGGGGCGATGTAAATGGAAAGCATGCAAGATCTGCGCTAGGTGTTGCCGAACTTCCACTTAACTCACCAGTTGAAGTCGAATTAACTTTCGAACTTAAATAAGTACTTAAGTAAGTTTTAACGACCGCGCTTAGATAGGCGCTCAAGATCAAGCACGACAACTGCGCGCGGTTCTAAGCGAACCCAGCCTCGTCCTGCGAAATCAGCAAGAGCTTTATTAACTGTTTCGCGTGATGCACCAACAAGTTGAGCCAACTCTTCTTGAGTTAAATCGTGATTCACATGAAGGCCATCATCTTTTGTGACACCGAAACGTGTTCCAAGATCCATGATTGCCTTGGCAACCCGACCTGGAACATCAGAGAAAACTAAGTCTGAAAGTACTTCATTGCTGCGACGCAGACGTTGGGCTAATCGACCAAGTAATTGCAGTGAGACTTTTGGATGTTGAGTAACCCAACCAATAACTTTGTCATTTGAAAGTGAGAGCAATCTGGCATCAGTTACTGCTGTAGCAGTTGCGGTGCGTGGCCCTGGATCAAAGAGTGAAAGTTCACCGAACATTTCGCCAGGTCCAAGAATTGAAAGTAAATTCTCCCGGCCATCTGTCGAGGTTGTTCCAAGTTTTAATTTTCCTTCAACAACAACATAAAGTCGATCGCCTGCATCGCCCTCTTTGAAAAGCGTATTTCCCTTTGCGACTTTAACTGGCGTCATAGATTCGCGAAGAGTTGCAGATGCCGCGTCATCTAAGGCGCTAAATAACGGAGCTTTACGAACGACGCTCTCTTCGTTGATTTCCTTGGGGGTAGGCATTTTCAAAGGATACCCACAATGGCGCTTCGAACTCCAATCGGGCTAATCTCTTCCATATGAGCACACAGGCCCGCGCGATTTATCGGACCTTGTCGAAAACCTATCCAAACGTTCGCTGTGAATTAGATTTTGAATCACCATTCCAACTTCTCTGCGCAACAGTTTTATCTGCGCAATGCACTGATAAGCGCGTAAATATGGTTACACCAAAGTTATTCAAAAAATTTGGAACTCCAAAGAAAATGGCAGGCGCAGATCTTGCGGTAATTGAAGAGTTAATTCACTCCACGGGATTTTTCCGTGGCAAAGCTCGAAGCTTAAAAGGCTCGGCGATAAAAATTATGAATGAATACGGCGGGCAAGTTCCTGCGGATTTGAATGAGTTAGTAAAACTTCCAGGCGTTGGTCGCAAAACTGCAAATGTAGTACTAGGTCATGCCTTTGATATTCCCGGAATAACAGTTGATACCCACTTTGGAAGGCTAAGTCGGAGATTTGGCTGGAGCCAATCAATGGATCCAGTAAAAGTTGAACACGAAGTCGGCAAATTAATCCCGAGAAAAGAGTGGACCAATCTCTCGCAACGAATGATCTGGCATGGCCGTCGAATCTGTCATTCCCGTAAACCTGCTTGCGGCGCCTGCCCATTAGCTAAGTTGTGTCCCTCATTTGGCATTGGAGAAATGGATAAAGTTAAAGCCATGGCTCTATTGAAAACGGATGCGGATTTTCGATGAAGTTAATCTCCGCTGCACTTATCTCGATTCTCACCTTAACTTCATGCGGGTCATCCACGCCCACAAAAGTTGCGAAAGGTGAAGTTATTTCTTGCACAACAATCGCAACCGATACAAGTAAAACATCTGGCACCACACTTTCTTGTTTAGATGGCAATTCAAAAGTTCTCTTAGAATCAATCACAGGTCCAGCGGTGATTAACGTCTGGGGATCTTGGTGTATTCCTTGTCGCCAAGAGATGCCCTTCTTGCGCGAACTTGCCGCAACTGGAAAGGTAAAAATCATCGGCATCGATGTTGAAGAAGCCAATATGGAATCAGCTCGAAAATTTGTAATCGAACAAGGTATGAGTTGGCCAAATCTTTATGATGTAGATGGATCTACAAAAAGTTCATTCGGTATGGGAGTTCCAGTTACTTGGTATTTAAATTCTAAGAGTGAAGTCGCCTACAAACATATTGGCGTATTGAAATCGAAAGATCAGCTTTTTTCTGATGTCGAAAAGTATTTGGGAATCAACTTATGAAATATGACTGGGTAGATATCGTCTTAGCCCTCTTAATTCTGGGCTCATTTATTCGCGGCTATCGCGCTGGCTTTCTAAAATCTGTTTTCTCTATGGTTGGTTATGTTGGTGGTGGAGTTTTAGGCCTGGCAATCTCTTGGAATTACTTAAAAGATTGGCAGAGCGTCTTCGGAAAATTTGGACTTCTCCTTGTTGCAATTGCAATCGGCTCATCAATTGGCCAATGGTTGTTATCTAAATTTGCGGAGTTCTTTCACAATCGGATTCTCTTTGGCCCCTTCAGATGGCTTGATTCACTACTTGGCTCTGCTTTCTCCGTAATTCGCACCGCACTCATGACATATCTAATTGCAACAATTTGCCTGGCAACTCCTTGGCAATGGGCTGATAAAAACATTCCCACCAGCGGTATTTACCAAGAGATTGATAAATACACCCCGATGATTATCAAGAACGTAACGGCGAAAATTAAAGCTTTAAATTAATCTTCGCTCTTTCCAGATTTCAAACCATCGCTAATTAGCTTCATAATGTTTGGATCGGCAAGGGTGGTCGAATCACCAACTGCGCGATTTTCAGCGACATCCTGCAACAACCGGCGCATAATTTTTCCGCTTCGAGTCTTTGGAAGTTCGGCTACAACAACAATCTGACGAGGCTTTGCGATTGCACCAATTTCTTTTGCGACGTGATCACGCAATTGTTTTACTAAAGCTTCACCATCTAAGTGATCGATGCCGCCGCGCAAAATAACGAAGGCCACAATCGCTTGCCCAGTCATCTCATCTTTTGCACCAACAACTGCAGCTTCAGCAACAACTTCATGTGAAACAAGTGCAGATTCAACTTCAGTAGTTGAAATACGGTGACCAGAAATATTCATTACATCATCTACGCGACCAAGCAACCAGACTGCACCATCTTCATCAATCTTGGCGCCATCACCAGCAAAATATTTTCCGTTGAAGCGTGACCAATAAGTTTCTTTGTAACGCTCTTCCTCGCCCCAAATTCCGCGAAGCATTGATGGCCAAGGTTCAGTCAGCGCAAGATATCCGCCGCCGCCAAGTGCAACCTCTTTTCCGCTCTCATCAATTACACGTGCGCTAATTCCGGGAAGTGCGCGCATTGCTGAACCAGGTTTTGTTTCAGTGACACCAGGAAGCGGTGAAATCATGATTGAACCAGTCTCGGTCTGCCACCAAGTATCAACAATTGGGCAACGATTTCCACCAATTACTTCGCGGTACCACATCCAGGCTTCGGGATTGATTGGTTCACCAACAGATCCAAGCAAACGAAGTGAAGATAAATCACTGCCATTTGGATATTCATCGCCCCACTTCATCCAAGTACGGATCAAAGTTGGTGCGGTATAAAGAATTGAAACTTTATATTTCTCAATAATTTCAAACATTCTAGATTTACTTGGGGTATCTGGTGTGCCCTCATACATAACTTGCGTCGCACCATTTGTAAGTGGCCCGTAAACAACATATGAATGCCCAGTAACCCAACCAATATCAGCGGTGCACCAATAAACATCGCTCTCTGGTTTTAAATCAAAGACCATCTTGTGTGTGAAAGCGGCCTGCGTTAAATACCCACCGGTCGTGTGATAAATACCTTTGGGCTTTGCAGTTGTGCCAGATGTATAAAGAATAAATAATCCGTGTTCGCTATCAAAGCCTTGTGCCACATGCTTATCGGATTGGCGATCGACAATGTCATTCCACCAAATATCGCGACCTGCAACCATTTCTGTCTCTTGACCGGTGCGCTTCACAACTAAAACATTTTTAACGGTTGGCGATCCAGCTAAAGCGGCATCAACCGTTGGTTTCAAGGCAAACGGTGCACCTTTTCTAAAGCCACCGTCTGCAGTAATTACTAGCTTCGCTTTTGCATCGTTATTTCGAACTGTTACAGCATCTGCAGAGAAGCCACCGAAGATAACTGAGTGCATCGCACCAATTCGCGCACAAGCAAGCATTGCAATCGCAGCTTCGGGAATCATCGGCATATAAATCGCGACGCGATCACCAGAGGTAATTCCGATTTCAGTTAACGCATTTGCAAGTTTTGAAACTTCACTAAGCAAATCTGAGTAGGTAATCTTTCTAGTATCACCAGGTTCGCCTTCGAAATAGAAAGCGACGCGATCCCCGCGACCCTCTAAAACATTTCGGTCGACTGCGTTATAGCAAGCATTAATTTTTCCACCGACAAACCACTTAGCAAATGGAATCTGCCAATCTAAAACTGTGTCCCATTTTTTCTCCCAATGCAGCGCACTTGCGGCATCTTCCCAAAACTTTAAGCGATCGGCCTTTGCGCGGTCATACATTTCTGCTTTGGCATTTGCTTGTGCGGCGAACTCGGGTGAAGGCGGAAATTTGCGATCTTCAGAGCCGAGATTTTCAAGGGTCGTCATGTTTTGAAGGTTACCAGCCAAGAGTTTTGCACACCATAACTTTGTCCAAGTTTTTTCATCACACCCAAAAAAATTGAGCGCAATCTCTCTATCTTTCCCAAGCAAGCAATCTGTTAATAACAGTTAATAACTAAGGAGTACAAACTTGGGATCCATAATAAATCTGATTACAAATCTGCACGTTTTAACCATCGCAATTAAAGCGGTGGCCCGAGTCGGAAAGCTGGCCCTGCATAGCAATATCGGGTCTATCGGCCTGACCCATCTACTCAGCTTTTTCGGGGTGAATTAAGAGCCGCTAACTCGCGTCGTTATACGCACGGTTTTCCAATCCGCCCCAAAATGTGGTGGGATATGCCGTAAGCCTCACCGCAGCCCACCGAAGTGCCCGGCCAGAGATTTACGCCAGCTAACACTCGATTTGGGAGATTAAAAATGCCAATTGCAACCCCGGAAATTTATGCCGAAATGTTGGATCGCGCGAAGGCAAAAGCCTTTGCATATCCCGCAATTAACGTCTCATCATCACAAACGTTGATCGGAGCAATTCGTGGATTTGCAGAAGCAAAATCTGATGGCCTCGTCCAAATTTCTTGGGGCGGAGCGGAATACCTTTCTGGATCAACGGTAAAGAACATGGTTGATGGCGCAGTTGCCCTCGCCGAATACGCACACATCGTTGCGAAAAATTACGACGTTAACATTGCAATTCACACCGATCACTGCCCAGTTGAAAAGCTTGATGGCTTTATGCGCCCGCTGCTTGCAATTGGCGCCGACCGAATTAAATCTGGCAAGGCTCCATTATTTAATTCACACATGTGGGACGGCTCTGCAGTTTCAATGCCAGAGAATATGAAAATTGCGGATGAGCTAATTACAAAATCTGAAGCAGCTCGCACTCTTCTTGAAATTGAAATCGGTGTTGTTGGCGGCGAAGAAGATGGCATCGAAGCAAAGCATGATGCGAAGTTGTATTCCACACCTGAAGATGCGCTGATGACAGTTGAAACTTTGGGAATGGGCGAACGTGGTCGCTACATGGTTGCGGCAACATTTGGAAACGTTCACGGTGTTTACAAGCCAGGAAACGTTGTTCTACAACCAGCAATCCTTAAGACACTTCAAGATGCAGTTGCTGCAAAGCACGGACTTCCTGCTGGCTCAAAGCCAATGGACTTGGTATTCCACGGTGGTTCTGGCTCACTACTTTCAGAGATCCGCGAAGCCCTTGATTACGGTGTAATCAAGATGAATATCGATACCGATACGCAATACGCGTTTACTCGCCCAATCGTTGATCACGTAATGAAAAATTATGATGGTGTTCTAAAGATTGATGGCGAAGTTGGAAATAAAAAAGCATACGACCCACGTGCATGGGGCAAGGCTGCAGAAGCCGGCATCGCAGCACGCGTTGTACTTGCTTGCGAAGATCTTCGTTCCACCGGCACTTCATTGCGCGCCTAAATGCCAGCACTAGTTCTGCTCGGTGCCCAATGGGGCGATGAAGGTAAAGGTAAAGCCACCGATCTACTTGGCGACCGCGTTGATTATGTTGTTCGCTATCAAGGCGGAAACAATGCGGGCCATACAGTTGTAATTGGTGATCAGAAATATGCGTTGCACTTATTGCCATCTGGAATTTTGTCACCGAACGTGGTTCCGGTTATCGGTAACGGTGTTGTAATTGATCCTTCAGTTTTGCTTGAAGAAATCAAAGGCCTTAACGAACGCGGCATTGATACTTCAAAGTTAAAGATCAGCACCAATGCACATTTAATTACGCCTTACCACCGCACCATCGACAAAGTGTCAGAACGTTTCTTAGGTAATTCAAAGATCGGGACAACTGGTCGCGGAATCGGACCGGCATATGCCGACAAGATAAATCGCATCGGAATTCGTGTTCAAGATTTATTTGATCCATCAATCTTGCGTCAAAAAATTGAAGGCGCACTTCGCGATAAGAACCAAGTTCTAATTAAAGTTTTCAATCGCAAAGGCATCGAGATTGAAGAAGTATTGGCCGAATATTTGGCCTATGCCGAAATCTTGCGGCCATATGTAACAGACACTGCGCTGCTTCTAGATAAAGCTTTAAAGGCAGGTAAAACCGTACTTCTCGAAGGTTCCCAAGGAACTCTGCTCGATGTCGATCACGGAACATATCCATTCGTAACATCATCAAACCCAACTGCCGGCGGTGCATCTACTGGTTCTGGAATCGGACCAACAAAGATCACTCGCGTAATTGGAATTGTTAAGGCTTACACAACTCGCGTTGGTTCCGGTCCATTCCCAACCGAGCTCTTCGATGAAGATGGCGAAGCGCTACGTCGCATTGGCGGCGAAGTTGGTGTTACCACTGGTCGCGCCCGTCGCTGTGGTTGGTATGACGCACCGATTGCGCGTTACGCAGTTCGCGTTAACGGACTTACCGATTTCTTCTTAACAAAACTCGATGTATTAACTGGCTGGGAGAAAATTCCAGTTTGTGTTGCATATGAAATTGACGGCGTACGCGTTGAAGAACTTCCAGCTTCACAAACAGATTTCCACCACGCAAAACCAATTTACGAATATCTACCTGGTTGGTCTGAAGATATTTCAGGTGCTCGCAAATTTAGCGATCTACCTGCAAATGCCCAGGCCTACGTTAGTTATCTAGAGAAGATTTCCGAGGCGCCAATAAGTGCAATCGGAGTCGGACCTGGCCGTGATCAAACAATTTCAGTAAGGGACTTCATTTGAAAGTATTGCTGATTGGTTCCGGTGGGCGTGAACACGCCTTAGCCGCAGCACTAAATCGCGATACAACTTTAGAAGAACTACACGTAGCACCCGGAAATCCAGGCATCGCAGAAATTGCGTTATGTCACGATATCGATACATCAGATAACAACGCAGTCGTTGCCCTCGCAACGAAGTTAGCAATTGATTTAGTTGTTGTTG
Organism: actinobacterium SCGC AAA044-D11; assembly: GCA_965268555.1. Taxonomy (GTDB): domain Bacteria; phylum Actinomycetota; class Actinomycetes; order Nanopelagicales; family Nanopelagicaceae; genus AAA044-D11. The sequence continues at coordinate 1,320,460 of OZ254174.1, read as the reverse complement.
GTCCCGAAAAACCTTTAGTAAACGGCCTTGCCGATGCGCTTAACAAAGCCAATATCGCCTGCTTTGGTCCATCAAAGGCTGCGGCGCAATTAGAAGGCTCAAAAGATTTTGCCAAGCAAGTTATGCGAGATGCCGGTGTTCCTACTGCCAAGAGTTTTACCTGCAACAACCGCACCGAAATCGAGAAAGCACTTGATGCATTTGGTGCGCCCTATGTTGTTAAACATGATGGCCTTGCTGCCGGCAAAGGCGTAGTTGTTACAAATGATCGAGGCGTTGCAATCGCACATGCACTTCTATCAGACCAAGTTGTTATCGAAGAATTTCTAGATGGCCCTGAAGTTTCACTATTCGGTATCAGCGATGGCAAAACAGTAATTGCGATGCAACCTGCACAAGATTTCAAACGAGCACAAGATGGCGATCTCGGACCAAACACTGGTGGCATGGGCGCATATTCACCGTTGCCTTGGGCGCCAGATGACATTATGGAAGAAACTTTAGATCAAGTTTTAAATCCAACAATTAAAGAGATGGCTGCGCGCGGAACCCCATTCGTCGGACTTCTCTATGCCGGTCTTGCACTCACTTCACGTGGTACAAAAGTTATTGAATTCAATGCGCGCTTTGGTGATCCAGAAACTCAAGTTCTATTGCCACGACTTAAAACACCACTTGCACAATTATTATTTGCCGCCGCAACAAAGAATTTAGAAAACTTCGGCGATCTTGAATGGTCAGATGATTCTGCAGTAACAGTTGTCTTAGCTTCCAAGGGATATCCAAGTGATCCAAAAGTTGGCGAACCAATCACTGGCATCCAAACAAATTCGAATTCCTCGGTCTTTCATGCCGGAACCCAATTACGCGATGGCGTTCTGCACTCTGCTGGTGGTCGCGTTCTTACTGTGACTGGACTTGGCAGTGATTTAACCCAGGCCCGCGACGCCGCATATCGAACAATTTCGCGGATTTCATTAGCCGGCAGCCATTATCGAAGCGACATCGCGCTTAATGCGTCGGTGGCAGAGAAGGGCAATTAAATGCGAGATAATTCACCAGTGAGTTTATTAGCCCAACGATATGCATCGGCGGGGATGCGCGAAATTTTTGCGCCAGAATCAAAAATAATTTCAGAACGTAAATTGTGGATCGCGGTAATGCGCGCGCAATCAAAACTTGGTCACAAAATTGAAGAATCTGTAATCGCGGATTATGAAAAAGTAATTAATAAGGTAGATCTAGCCTCTATCGATGCTCGCGAAAAACAGACTAGACACGATGTTAAAGCTCGCATCGAAGAGTTCAACGCGCTGGCTGGCCACGAAGCAATCCATGCGGGAATGACTTCACGCGATTTAACCGAGAGCGTTGAAGCAATGCAGATTCGAGATGGCCTATCTCTTTCTCGCGATCGCGTGGTCGCAACTCTCTCACTTCTTGGCACACTTGCCACAAAATATATTGATCAACCAATTGCCGGAAGATCTCATAACGTTCCAGCCCAAATCACAACTCTTGGCAAACGATTTGCCTCCGCCGCAGAAGAACTTTTATTTGCCTACGATCGCCTAGATAATTTAATTGCGCGCTACCCAATCCGCGGCATCAAAGGTCCAGTTGGCACCGCCCAAGATTCAATCGACCTACTTGGCTCGCCAGAAGCGCATGCAAAACTTGAAGGTGAAGTCGCAAAGCATTTAGGTTTTGAAAACGTTTTAGATTCCACCGGCCAGATTTATCCACGCTCATTCGATTTCGATGTAATCACAACTCTGGTTCAACTTGCAGCCGGTCCATCTTCACTTGCTACATCAATTCGTTTGATGGCTGGCGCTGAACTTGTAACTGAAGGTTTTAAAGCTGGCCAAGTTGGTTCCTCCGCTATGCCTCACAAAATGAATACCCGTTCTTGCGAACGCGTAAATGGCCTAGCTGTTGTGCTTCGCGGATATGCATCAATGGTTGGCGAAATTTCTGGCGATCAATGGAATGAAGGCGATGTTGCTTGCAGCGTTGTTCGTCGCGTTGCAATCGCAGATGCATTTTATGCCTTTGACGGTTTGATTGAAACTTTCATGACCGTACTTATCGAATTCGGTGCCTTTCCAGATGTCATCGAAGCCGAACTAAGTAAATATCTGCCATTTCTTGCAACCACAAAGATTCTTATGGCTGCGGTAAAAGCTGGCGTCGGTCGCGAAGTTGCGCACGAAGTTATTAAAGAACATGCAGTTGCGGCCGCACTTGGTATTCGCGCCGGCAAACCAAATTTAATGATTCAAGCAATCGCTGATGATTCTAGAATCCCATTGAAACTCGAAGATTTGAACGCACTTCTTGCAAAGCCACTGGAATTTACTGGCGATGCAAAAGGGCAAACCCAGCGAGTTGTAAGTCGCATCGATGCGATTACTTCCGCTCATGCGCGCCCAGCGCAGTACCGTCCCGGCCAAATTCGGTGACCGCCGTGCTAACCGGATGGAAACATCTGCGCAGCGGAAAAGTCCGGGATTTGTATACCCGTTTAAATAATGAAAAAGAAGAACTTTTAATTGTTGCATCCGATCGAATCTCAGCTTTCGATTACATCTTGCCAACACCAATTCCAAATAAAGGAAAGCTACTTACTCAGCTCTCGTTATTCTGGTTTGATCAATTAAAAGATGTAGTACCAAACCACATTGTTTCAACCGATGTTCCCGCCGAAGTTGCGGGGCGTGCAGTAATTGTTAAACCGCTAATTATGTTTCCAGTTGAATGCGTTGCACGTGGTTATTTAGCTGGATCTGGTTGGGTGGAATATCAAAAATCACAAACTGTTTGCGGAATTAAATTACCTGCTGGTCTCACCGATGGTTCAAAGTTGCCAACACCAATCTTCACGCCAGCAACAAAAGCTGAAGATGGCGAACACGATGAGAACATCACCTTTGAAAAGTGCGAAGAGATAATCGGCGAACAAGCGGCCGAAATCCTAAAGAAGTTAACGCTCGCCTTATATTCCAAGGCCCATGATCTCGCCCAGAGAAAAGGCATCATCCTGGCCGACACTAAATTCGAATTTGGCATCGATCCATCTGGCATGATTTGCCTAGGCGATGAAGCCTTAACTCCTGATTCATCGCGGTTCTGGGAACCCGATACTCATTATTCTTACGATAAACAATTTGTTCGTGACTGGTTAATAAATTCCGGTTGGGATCGAAATAGCAATCCACCGCCACTTCCCGATGACGTCGTTGCAAAGACGCAAGAGCGTTACACAAGTGCATATGAGTTAATCACCGGAAGGAAGTTCTGATCATGGCGAAGATAATTGTTGAGGTTATGTTGAAGCCCGAAATCTTGGATCCCCAAGGACAAGCCGTTGCATCAGCTCTGCCACGTTTAGGTTTTACCTCCTTTAAGACAGCAAAATCAGTACGCCAAGGAAAACGTTTTGAAATCGAAATCGATGGCGAACCAACTCCAGCACAAATGGCCGAAGTCGAAAAAGCTGCGGAAACACTTCTATCTAATCCAGTTATCGAAACTTATGTTGTGAAAGTTGAGAAGTAATGTCATTTCGCGTCGGCGTTGTTACCTTTCCAGGTTCACTCGATGATCGCGATGCTGCCCGCGCAGTTGAAATGGCCGGCGGTACCGCAGTTCCACTTTTTCACGCCAGCGATGATTTAAAAGAAGTTCAAGCAGTCGTTCTACCCGGTGGATTTTCTTACGGAGATTATCTGCGCTGTGGCGCAATCGCACGCTTTGCACCAATCATGAATTCAATTGTTACCGCCGCAAATCACGGCTTTCCAGTTCTCGGAATCTGTAACGGCTTCCAAGTTCTCTGCGAATCACACCTGCTTCCGGGCGCACTTACCCGCAACAGCAATCTGCACTTTTTATGTCGCGATCAGAAGTTAAAGATCGAGAACACAAAGACCATATGGACCAGCGGCTTTAAGCCAGGCCAAGAGATCCTAATTCCACTTAAAAATGGTGAAGGCTCGTTCCAATGTGATGATGAAACTTTGAACATGTTAGAGAGCGAAGGGCGCGTAATTGCACGTTACCTTGATTTCGATCCAAATGGTTCTCGAAATCTAATTGCCGGAATTTCAAATGAACGCGGCAATGTTGTCGGACTTATGCCGCACCCAGAACATGCAATCGAAGCTTTAACTGGTCCAAGCACTGATGGCCTAACATTTTTCACATCGGCTCTACAACAATTAGTTGGTCGCTAATGTCACTAGATACAGTAAAAGCCGCTACCGAAAACCCAAACACAACTCAACCATTTGCCGAACTCGGACTTAAGGATGATGAATACGCGCGCATCAAAACAATTCTTGGTCGCCGTCCAACTTCAAGCGAGCTTGCGATGTATTCCGTCATGTGGTCTGAACATTGTTCTTACAAATCTTCCAAGGTACATTTAAAACAATTCGGCGAAAAGGCTGTTAAGTCAGAAGCTCTTCTTGTTGGCATCGGTGAAAATGCTGGCGTTGTTGATATCGGACAGAATTACGCGATAACTTTTAAAATCGAATCCCACAACCACCCATCTTTCATCGAGCCCTATCAAGGCGCCGCAACCGGCGTTGGTGGCATCGTCCGCGATATTTTGACGATGGGCGCCCGACCAATTGCAGTTATGGATCCACTTCGCTTTGGCCTTGCTGATGCACCTGACACTCGTCGTGTACTTCCCGGAATTGTCGCTGGAATCGGTGGTTACGGAAATTGTTTAGGTCTGCCAAATATCGGTGGCGAAATTGTTTTCGATGAAACCTATGCCGGAAACCCATTAGTTAATGCACTTTGCGTAGGTGTTATGAAACATGAAGATATCAAGCTTGCGACTGCGCATGGCACCGGCAATTTAGTTGTTCTCTTCGGTGCAAAAACTGGTGGCGATGGCATCGGTGGTGTTTCAGTTCTAGCATCCGAAACTTTCAACGAAGCAAAACCAACAAAGCGCCCATCTGTTCAAGTTGGCGATCCATTCGCTGAAAAAGTTTTGATTGAATGCTGTCTTGAAATCTTCAAAGCAGATTTAGTTATCGGTATTCAAGATCTTGGTGGCGCCGGACTTTCTTGTGCAACCAGCGAACTCGCATCTGCCGGCAGCGGCGGTATGCAAATTAATCTCGAGAAAGTTCCGTTGCGCGATCCTTCGCTTTCGCCAGAAGAAATCCTGATGAGCGAATCCCAAGAACGCATGTGCGCAATCGTGGCGCCGGAAAAGATTAAACAATTTATGGCAATCTGCAAGAAATGGGATGTCACCGCAACCGTAATCGGTGAAGTCACCAGCGGTGATCGTCTACACATTACATTTAATGGCGAACTAATTGTTGATGTTCCACCTCGCACTGTTGCCCACGACGGCCCGGTCTATAACCGTCCAATTAAAAAGCCAGCTTATGTTGATGAACTAGCAAAATCTTCTTTCACCGTTCCACTTCCAACCGATGCCGATGAAATCAAAGCCGCAATTCTAAAATTAATTTCGAGCCCAAACATCGCAGATAAATCTTGGGTGACATCGCAATACGATAAATATGTTCAAGGCAATACCGTTCTCGCCCAACCCGAAGACTCTGGCCTAATTCGTATCGATGATAAAACTCATCTCGGTGTTGCAGTTTCTACCGATGCAAATGCCCGTTGGTCTTATCTCGATCCATATGAAGGTGCGAAGTTGGCGTTAGCCGAAAGTTGCCGAAATATAGCTACTTCAGGGGCTAAACCATTGGCCGTAACAAACTGTCTGAACTTTGGTTCACCCGAAGATCCAGGTGTGATGTGGCAATTCGCCGAAACCGTTCGCGGTTTAGCAGATGCCGCTCTCGAACTTGGTCTGCCAATTACTGGCGGTAACGTCTCGTTCTATAACCAGACTGGTGATGTAGCAATCTTGCCGACACCAGTCATCGGTGTTCTAGGTGTTATCCAAGATGTTCGCGCACGCACTCCAATGGGAATTCCATCGGCAGACTTAGATCTTTATGTAATCGGAAAATACAACAGCAATTTATCTGGAAGTGAATGGGCTTATCTCCACGGTGAAATCGGAAACGCATCGCCAGTAGCCGATCTTGATATGGAAAAACGCTTAGTTAATTTTCTACTCGACGGCCAACCAATCTTTGAATCTGCCCACGATGTTTCAAATGGTGGCCTAGCTGCAACTCTCGTTGAATCTGTTTTAAAGAACAAGATTGGTGCTCGCGTCGATCTAAATGATGTCGCAAATGCCTTGTTCAGTGAAACCCCTGGTCGCGTTCTTGTCGCAATCAAAAGCACAGCAACAAACAATATTGTCTCTCTCGCCGGCAAATACCAAATTCCAATCTACAAAATTGGCACAACCGGTGGCACTGATCTTGAAATCAATCAGACTGTAATTTCAATCGAAGAACTTTCTAAAGCCCACACCGAAACTTTCCCGAAGTTATTCGGCTAAATATGCGAGATCCCGAAATCATGAGCCAAGTAAAAGAAATTCTTGCCAAGATTTCTAAAATCGCACCCGGCCACGCAGTCGAACTTCGCATCCCTCCTTACTCGGCAATCCAATGTGTCGAAGGCCCAAAACACACACGGGGCACACCGCCAAACGTTGTCGAGATGAGCGCCGAAGTTCTCTTCGATATTTCCGCTGGCAAAATAACTTGGAGCAACGCAATCGGCGATGGCCGCATCAGCGCATCTGGTGAACGATCTGATCTCTCAAGTCTTTTCCTACAACTAGCGAACGCGAAATAGGATTACGCCATGGCCCGCCGCCCCGATGGAAAGTTAACTTTCGAACTCTTCCAAGATGAATATCTGCCGCAAGATGAATGCGGCGTCTTTGGCGTTTGGGCGCCCGGTGAAGAAGTCGCAAAGCTAACGTTCTACGGTCTCTATGCCCTGCAACATCGCGGCCAAGAATCTGCCGGTATCGCGACAAGTGATGGCGAACGTATTTTCGTTTATAAAGATATGGGACTTGTCTCCCAAGTATTTACCGAAAGTGATCTCGCAACTCTTACCGGAAATCTCGCAATCGGACATTGCCGATATAGCACCACCGGTTCTAGTACTTGGAACAATGCCCAACCAACTCTTCGCGCAACAAATCACGGCACTCTCGCCCTGGCACACAATGGAAATTTAACTAACACCGGCGATTTAGCTGAAAAACTTTCCAAGATAATTACTGAAAAGAACGATGACGGTTTGCACGCAACAACCGATACCGAAATCATGACCGCACTTATCGCAGCCCAAGAAGGAAAGAATTTCGAATCATCCGCCCTTGAAGTCTTGCCACAATTAAAAGGCGCGTTCTCACTTGTTTTCATGGATGAACACACTTTGTATGCCGCCCGCGATCACCACGGAGTGCGCCCGCTTGTAATCGGAAAACTAGAACATGGTTGGGTTGTTGCATCCGAATCTGCTGCACTCGACATTGTCGGTGCTTCCTTTGTCCGCGAAGTTGAACCCGGTGAATTTATAGCGATTGATCAAAATGGCCTGCGCTCACATCATTGGGCAAAGCCCGAACCAAAAGGTTGCATCTTTGAATATGTTTATCTAGCTCGCCCCGATACTTCAATTTCTGGTCGCAATGTTCATGCCACACGCGTTGCAGTTGGCGAACAACTGGCAAAAGAACATCCAGTCGAAGCTGATTTAGTAATCCCAGTTCCAGAATCTGGAACACCGGCCGCAATTGGTTATGCCAAAGCATCCGGAATTCCATATGGCATGGGCTTAGTAAAAAATTCTTATGTTGGTCGCACATTTATCCAACCAAGCCAAACTATTCGCCAACTTGGTATCCGCTTAAAATTAAATCCACTTCGCGACATAATCGAAGGAAAGAAGATTGTTGTTGTCGACGATTCAATCGTTCGCGGAAATACTCAACGCGCATTGGTCCGGATGTTGCGCGAAGCCGGCGCCCTTGAAATCCACGTCCGCATCTCTTCGCCACCAGTTAAATGGCCTTGTTACTACGGAATCGATTTCGCATCGCGCGCAGAGCTAATTGCTGCCGGTTTAGAGGTCGAAGAAATTCGCAGATCTATCGGTGCCGATTCCCTTGGTTACGTTTCAATGGAAGGCTTAGTTGCCGCAACAACAATCGCTGAAGAGAATCTTTGCAACGCATGCTTCACGGGAAAATATCCAATTCAAATTCCAACTGATCTTTCTGCTGGCAAAAATTTACTTGAAGTTGTGAACCGCTACGAATGACCAGCACTTATAGCCAAGCAGGTGTAGATATTGATGCGGGCGATCTCGCCGTGCAATTAATGAAAGAACACCTGAAAAAAGCCCGTCGCCCCGAAGTTATCGGTGATATCGGCGGTTTTGCTGGGCTATTTGATGTCAGCGCGCTCAAAAAATTTAACCGCCCACTTCTCGCAACATCAACAGATGGCGTCGGAACAAAAACTGAAATCGCTCGCCAACTCGGGAAATACGACACCATCGGTGAAGATCTAGTTGCGATGGTCGTCGATGATTTAGTTGTTTGCGGGGCCGAACCACTCTTCATGACCGATTACATCGCAGTTGGAAAAGTATTCCCAGATCGCATTGCCGAAATAGTTTCCGGTATTGCAAAAGGTTGTGCCAAAGCTGGCACCGCACTTGTTGGCGGGGAAACCGCCGAACACCCAGGTTTACTTGGCGAAGATGAATTCGATATTGCTGGCGCAGCCACAGGCGCAGTTGATTTCAAAAATCTTCTTGGCGCAGAAAAAGTTAAAGCCGGCGATGTCATCATCGCAATGCCCGCAAGTGGCATCCACGCAAATGGTTTCTCACTTGTTCGCCACATCCTAAAAACTAAAAATCTAAAACTAAGCGACACCCCACAAAACTTTTCAAAAACTCTCGGCGAAGTTCTACTTACCCCAACTGAAATTTATTCACTCGATTGCCTTGCACTAATCAACGGCCTAAAAGAAAGCCTCCACGCATTCACCCACATCACTGGCGGCGGCATTGCCGACAATACTGCTCGCGTTATTCCTGCCGGGCTAAAAGCGGTCTATGACAGATCGACTTGGGCCCTGCCAATTGAGATGCAATATTTGGCCGAAGTTGGCGGCGTTCCCCAAGCCGATATGGAACGCACCTGGAACTGCGGCATCGGTATGGCCGCCATCGTCGCACCCGAGGCCGCCGATCTGACCATCCGAAGCTTGGCTGCACGCGGAATGAAGGCCTGGGCCGCAGGCGTAATTCAGACCAATATTGATGGGAATCTCACAGCCGCCCATACTCAAAATGGTGAATCCGCGTTGGAAGCCACCTTCCAAGCGCGATAACCTTCGGGTCTGAAGAACTCATAACTTATAAAGCGATAAGGAGGTCACGCGCATGGGGCGAGGCCGACAAAAAGCAAAAGCCACACGAGTAGCTCGTGATTTGAAATATTCAAATACCGAAATGGATTTAGAGCGTCTTTCTAAAGAACTCCACGGTGAAGTTTCACAAGAGCAGAACGAAAACGACGACGATCCATTTGCCGAGGGCAACTACATCGCACGTGCTTAACCCAACACCGTACGTAGCATCACTTCGAATCTACGAACCTCTTTCTGCATTCTCCCCAGCTGAAGTTCTGCGTTGGGAATCAATTCCAATCACCACAACCACAAGTAAAGATGAACAATCGCGCGCACTTCGTCGCACCATAATTACCGAACCACCCGCACTAAAACCAGATGGCGCACATATTCTGGAATGGGAAGGCAAGCGCTATATCTGCCCTTGGTCAACTGCAGCAAGAGTTTGGGCCGCCCTCGATGATTTCAAAAATTCACTCCCACTTCCCGTCGCAAAATTTTTCGTCCCCGACAACATCGAAGAAGCAATAAATATAAATTCCGAAGCGATCGAAGATAAAGTCCCACACATCATCACCGAAACTTGGATGGTGCCACCTCGTTGGTTCTCACTCTTCCAACCAGAAGATCGTCTGCGCGGCCAATCCGATGATGGCCCATTCACCGTAATGCGCACCTCGATTGCAAACGCCAAAGCGCGTTGCATGTTTACTCATCAATCAGTTGTCTCGGCATTTGGCAACGGCCCAATCGAAGGTGAAATCGCCGACTTACTTGAATGGATGTCACTCTTTCATCCTCAATCAATTGTCGAAGTTGATTACGGCGGCTTAGCCGCATATCTGGAAAAAGTATTAATCGATGATGGTGAAGATGGCCTAGAAGCCGATAGCTCTATCGAAGATATTCAACTTTCACTATCTGGCCTATCTACTGGCGATGGCGCAAAAGCTGGAGTCGGTTATGAGCGCTTAATTTCAAGGTGGCGCAAGGTTTCAGCCTTCGAAGCCGCAACTTGATTGAGTTAGGATTGCCAAATGATCGGCGAACAAGAAGTTTTACTAACTGCAGCTGAAGTTGCAAAACTTTTTCGAGTCGGCCCAAAGACCATAAATCGTTGGGCAGCCCAAGGCCAATTAACAATCATTAAAACCGCGGGCCGCCACTATCGATATAAGGAATCAGAAGTAAAATTACTTCTAGAAAGTTTCACCACAAAAGCTAGTCCCGTTGTTAAACCAGAGAAAGAAGCGCAGATAAAATGAGTGGATCAGATAACTCAAAAGATCAAGCCCAGGCAGATGCCAAAGCAAAGATGCTAGAAGCGCTCGCAAAAAAACAGGGCAAGAACAGCGGTGGAGTTAAAGGTGGACCAGCATCTGGTTCGAAGGTAAATGCCGCAGCCGGTGCCAATGCACCAAAGATGTTTCGCCGTAAATCTGGCCCATCAGGTTCTGCCGGTTAATTAAAACTTCGCGTTAAATAATTTAAAAAATTCAAAGTGGCTCGGGACAGGATCGAACTGTCGACCTCACGATTTTCAGTCGCGCGCTCGTACCAACTGAGCTACCGAGCCAATATTAAATTCTTAAAAAGCCTTGTAAAACATTTAAAGAATAAAAGAAGAGAGTGTGTGGACACTCTCTTCTAGCGACCCAGACGAGACTTGAACTCGCGACCTCCGCCGTGACAGGGCGGCGCGCTAACCAACTGCGCTACTGGGCCTTTCCACACATCTAAGAACTTTTAGTTTGTTCATCCCCACTCGCGTGGCAACAAACGTTCTTCGACGTGCTTTCGTATAAGAAAGATTGCAAGAATAAATTCTTACCGTCCTTCTTACCTAGTGCCCCCAACGGGGTTCGAACCCGTGTTACCGCCGTGAAAGGGCGATGTCCTAGGCCTCTAGACGATGGGGACGTTTTAAGGCAGAGCGCAAGGGTATCGGACACATTCCCTACGGCAAAACTCGATTAACTACGCACTAATTTATGCGTTAGTTACTTAAGAAATAGCCCATTTTGTTGAGACTGAAACGCTGACATCTTGCTGACCCAAATCTATTTCAGTCGCACCGGCATCGCTCTTGGCTTGGACCATTGAAATTGGATACGAAGACGGGGCTGATGATTCTTGAAGATTAATAATCTTGCCGATCTTCACACCTAATAATTTGGCATATGAATTTGCCTTTGCTTTCGCGCTCTTAACTGCAGAAATACGTGCCGCTTCAGTAGCTTTTGAATTGTCATAAACTAAAGGTGTAACACCATTTATATAAAGGGCATCTCCCGCACTTGCGACAACGGCATCAACAATCTCGCCGGCTTTGGCCGCATTTCGAATTACAACTTCAAAGCTTTGAGATGCGCGATACCCAATCAAAACATTTCCGGTTTCTTGGGTGTAGTTATATTCGGGATACACAGTCAAAGTTGTGCTTGCTAAATTCTTCTTATCGATTCCATTAGCCAAGATTGATGTGCGAAATTTATCTGCTGCGATATTGGCGTTTGTTAGGGCTTCTTTGCTGACCTTTGCTATCGCAGAAACTGAGGCGTTCAAACGAACCGCATCTGGTGTCACCTTTACGGTGCCAGTTGAACTAACACTTATATATCGAACTGGCGCTGCCGCTTCGGCAAATTGCATCCCGAGGGAAGAAGCCAGAACTGTTAGAGCAACAACGGCAATTACGCGGGTTTTTTTAGATGCAGATATTTTCATGCCCTAACTCTAAGGCAAGTTTCATTGGCGCTGCCCGCGAATAAGGTCAAAGTTTAATGAGAGAATTAGCTCATGTTCTTATCGGAATGTTCGACTAATTCACTAAAAGCTGCGGCACAAAGTATTGCCCAAGGCCATTTAGTCGCATTCCCTACCGAAACTGTTTACGGCCTTGGCGCCGACGCCACAAATGAAAGCGCCGTAGCAAAGATTTACAAAGCCAAAGGTCGCCCAGCAGATCATCCGTTGATTGTTCATATTGCATCGATCGATGCGATGGGTGATTGGGCCGAAGATATAAGTCAATACGCTATTAATTTAGCTCGTGATTTCTGGCCGGGGCCCATGACTTTGATTTTCAAACGCAGCCAGCTAGCAAAAGATTTTGTTACGGGAAATCAAAATACGGTCGGACTGCGAGTTCCAAACCAGCCAATTGCTTTGGCTTTGCTGAAAGAGTTCGAGAAGTTAGGCGGCAAAGGAATCGCGGCCCCAAGTGCAAATAGATTCGGTGCGGTCTCGCCGACCACTGCCCAAGCAGTTAAAGATGAGTTAGAGAATTATTTAGATCAAGCGAGCGATGTGATTTTGGATGGCGGCCCATGCCAAGTTGGTGTGGAATCAACCATCATCGATTGCACATCAGATACCCCACAAATATTGCGCCTTGGTGCGATCACAAAAGAGATGATCGCGGAAAGCACCGGCCTGCTTGTGATTGATGAGCCCACTTCAGATATTCGAGTTTCAGGTTCTTTGGAATCACATTACGCACCTAATGCCAAAGTTGTTTTAGATACCGATCCTGAAACCGGCGATGGCTTTATCGCAATCGATTCCATACCCACACCGGCTGGCGCAATTCGACTTGCCGCCCCAAGTTCTATCGAAGGATATGCCCGAGAAATTTATTCAGCTCTTCGTTTTGCAGATGCCCAGGGCTTAACAAAGGTTTGTGTTATCCAACCCGAAGGCGATGGCTTGGCTGCCGCAATTCGCGACCGTCTAAAACGCGCAGCTAATTAATTACGCAATATTTTTTTACTTAATAAATAACGAATTCAAGGATATATCTGGAAAAGCCCCAGCGAATTTATCTCGCCCTGGAAGTTCGGCAATCTCAAGTGCGACCACAACGCTTTCGACTACAGCCCCACATTGGTGAATCAATTTCACGCCGGCCACCAAAGTTCCACCGGTGGCCAGAACATCATCGATTAATAAAACTCGATCCCCGCGGCTTAAAACACCTTCTTGAATTTCTAAAGTGTCATTGCCATATTCCAAGCCATAACTCTCTTCAAAAGTGGCCCCAGGCAATTTTCCCTTTTTGCGAAGCGGAACAAAGCCTTTTCCAAGTTCGAGTGCGACAGCTGATCCAAGAATTAATCCACGGGCCTCGATGCCAGCGACAACATCAATAAATTTTGCGAAGGCCGAAAGCTCTTTCGTCAGATTTGAAAAATGCTTGGGGTCTTTGAGCAATGGCAAGATGTCGAAAAATAGAATTCCGGGCGCCGGAAAATCCGGGACCTGGCGAATTGCGCCTTCGAGTTCTGCTCTGCTCACGTTGGAATCTTAATGAAATAAGCCAGGTTTAGACCCTACGCTTTTAGCCGTTACACTTCGCAAGCGCCAAATAAGCCTAAACCGGCTCTGGTTGCCAGCGCCTCAGGCTCAGTTGGCAGAGCAACGGACTTTTAATCCGTGGGCCCATTCCACATAACATGAAAATTTCCGCCCCAAAATCGGATACACACTCGAATTTGAGCGCATCCTTGGCACTACGGGAAATTAGTATTTTTGGATTTTTCTTCCAAGCTGAATATGTCTTCTATTTTCATACGAAACGGAACATTCATTATTCCGCTACAAATTGGTATTCCAATCCATACAATTATCACATAAGACTTCGTAAGAAAGGAGAACTATATTTCTAGAAATTCAAAGTACCGTAAAGACATACAGGTTTTAAGAGGTCTTGCTGTACTTGCCGTAGTTCTCTTCCATGCCAAGGAAGATTATTTCTCGCTTGGTTACCTTGGTGTAGATGTTTTTTTTGTGATTTCTGGATTTGTCGTTACGCCATTAATAATTCAAGTGTTTACTGAAAAATCCATCGGGGGAGTCCTTTCCAATTTAAAGAAATTTTATGTAAGGCGATTTTATCGTCTAGCACCTGCGGCAGCGGCATCTCTTGGATTATTTGCAATTGTAATTCTGCTTCTAGGCCCTCCAGGAGACCACCAAAGATTTGCTCGACAGGGTCTAGCAACACTTCTACTTATTGGGAATCTTGGCGCCAATAGTTATTCAGGCGATTATTTCTCTCCCAATCCAAATCCGCTTGTCCATACTTGGTCGCTATCAGTCGAAGAACAAATCTATATTTTCTTGCCAATACTCTTAATAATCATCCTTATCAATCAAAAGAACATTAAGTTAAAAATCACAATTACACTTTTATTTATTACTTTAATAAGTTTCTTCTCTTTTCAATTTTCTACAGTTATGGAAACTGTCTATTTTCGCCTTGGAATTCAAAATCCACATCAATTTAGCTTTTATTCTCCATTCGACAGAATCTGGCAATTCACCTTGGGGGGGCTTGCCTATCTTTTATCGGGTAGATCAAATTATGAAATTAAAAAATTCTCAAATCCCATCAAACTTTGCTTTACACTTTTTTTGTTTTTAACACTGTTTACTTCAATACAGATTAGCCTGAAGAATGGTTCAATCATTGCAAGTTCAATTGCTGTATTTGTCATTACTTTCAGGTCTCTTGAGATCCTTCCAAATTTTATAGTTGACAAACTTGAATGGCTGGGCGATCGTTCCTATTCAATCTACTTGGTTCATATGCCTTTGCTCTATATAGCCAAGCATTCTTTCGCATTAAGTTTTGGTTCTGACAGGAACCGCATGATTCAATCAATGACAGCGGTGATTGCCTCAATTCTTCTCGGCTCATTGAGCTATTCAAAAATTGAAGACAGGTTTCGTAGAAATTCAGAGAGAAAAACCAGCGAAATACAATCGCGCCTATTTTCACCACTGGTATTTTTCTTAGTTCCACTTCTGCTTTTCGCAAGCATAGATACTGGAGCTAGAAACAATTATTGGGGCTGGGACAAAAATATTGAAATTCCCCCTGATCCAGGTGACATAGATAGGGACTGCAATCGGAATGTAATAATGGGACCTCCATGTATGTACTACTCAAATGAAGCAAAAAAGACTGTACTGCTTATCGGCGATTCGCACGCACGACATATCTCGCAATCAGTGGTAGACGCAGCAAAAAATGCTAATTGGAATAGTGTGGTCTGGACATTATCGGCATGCCACTTTCAATTTAATAGAACAGTGCAAAAAGAAGTAAGTGATGAATGTATGGATAGAAATAAAGAAATAATGTCCTGGATTGAAGAAAATACTCCTGATTTAGTTATAGTTTCACAATTTATATATAAATCTTCAACACAAAAAGATCTACGAGAAGCACTTTTGAAATTGCGCTCAACAACTTCTAATATTTTGTTAGTTGAGAATAATCCAGTTTTTCCAGACAAAAAAGATTTTATGATATCAAGACCATTATTAATGAAACCCCACATTCCTGCTAAGTCATTTCCAATTTCAAAAATGCATAATATGGATACAAAAGCATCTAATAGTTTTGCTACTTGGGCAAAGAATAATAGGATATATACCGTGGATTTTTCTTCCTTATTTTGCAGCACTAATGAGTGCACAAGATATTCTAAAGAAAAAGGCTGGCTTTATCGCGATGTAGATCATTTTTCTGTCGCTGGTGCAGAATTATTGCGCCCACAACTTACAACTTTCTTGTTGAAGTTCTAAGCCACCGAAAGAGTGACTCAAATCAGAGTTATCAAACAGATAGTTTCGACACCAAACCATATTTCTGGATTTATGAGGGACAAATTCTATAAACCTATGAGTAAAATAATTGAAAACAAATTAATCTCCATAACCTGATAAGTGGGGATACAAAAGTTGAAAAATAATTGAAGTAGCGTAAAACAAGATGACCCTCAAGAATGATCGGTTGTTTGAGTAATTAAGCTGAAAAATCAACAGTGAATTAGCCATCAAATTTAGTATGCTTGCTATACAAATCAATTTACCAAACTGCGAAGTGTGAATGAAGGCCATTTGAAACTTTTAAGTATTTTAGGAACTCGACCTCAATACGTTAAATTTCTGCCCATTATTTCTGAAAGCAAGAGGCAACAATTGCAGCATGACTGGGTAGATACAGGACAACATTATTCATCTGATCTCTCGTCAGGATTTATAAAATCATTGGGGCTGCCGGCGCCTGTTGTAAATCTCTTCATTGGTTCTGGATCACATGCAGCACAAACTGCAAAAGTCATGGTCGAAATTGAGAAGTTCCTGTTGCAAAACAAATATGACATTGTTATTTGCTACGGCGACACAAATTCTACTCTTGGGGCAGCACTAGCCGCTTCGAAACTTCATATTCCGATAGTCCATGTGGAGGCAGGACTCCGCTCAAGAAATAATCAAATGCCGGAAGAGATAAATCGCAAAATTGTTGATCACATATCAACTTTACTATTCGCTCCCACCCAAATCGGATTGGATAATTTGATTAATGAGGGGATTGCAAAAGGTATAAATTCTGGAGATGTCATGATGGATCTACTTGTAAATCGAAGCTCTACCGGCGGCGGGCGGGGGGGGGGGGGGCAAACTTTAACAGACAAGAATATTCCTTGTGCACCATTCATCGAGCAGAAAACACAGATAAAAAAAGCAGGTTGAAATTGATTTTTTCGAGTCTTGATTCTCTTAGTATACCTATAGTAATTCCTGCGCACCCTAGATTGCAGAAAAAAATTGAAGAATTTGGAATTAAGTTTGATGAGAAATTTATAGAACTTACTTCACCTTTTGACCACAAAGAGATGATTAACAAATTAATTAATTCGAAATGCGTAATTACAGATTCAGGTGGATTGCAGAAAGAGGCCTTTATGCTTAAGAAACTATGCATCACCATTAGAAATGAAACTGAGTGGCCCGAAACTCTAGAGCACGGTTGGAATATCCTTAATCCTGGCCTTTTAGGCTTGAAGGAACAATTATTTAGGGATGTGCCAACTATTCAGGGGGTGTACTTTGGTGATGGGAATGCTTCAAAAAAGATTATTGACTCTATAATTAACTATTGGAAGTCGAACTTACATAACTAAGTTATATCGCTTTAAGGGAGAGAAAATGACTGGTGAGCCGAATTTACAGAGCTCTTCAATCTCCGAGGAAGCAAATTTGGCCAAAGGAGTGAAAGTTTGGAATTATTCATATATACGTGAAAATTCCCAGATTGGTGAAAACACAATTATCGGCAGTTATGTTTATATAGACGTAAACGTTGTTATTGGAAGCAACTGTAAAATTCAAAACCGGGTTCAATTATTTGATCCGGCGGTAATTCATGATGGAGTATTTATCGGACCAGGCGTTATTTTGACCAATGATCAATATCCAAGGGCGATAAATTCAAATGGGGACATTAAGAACGCAAAAGATTGGCAAAAAGTAGGAGTAGAGGTTAGCGAAGGTGCGTCTATCGGCGCTGGTGCGATATGTGTTGCACCAATAAAAATTGGTAAATGGGCTCTAGTTGGAGCTGGCTCCGTGGTTATCACGGATGTTCCTGATTTCGCATTAGTTGTCGGCAATCCTGGAAGGCAGATTGGTTGGGTTGGGAAAAGTGGCATGAAACTAAATGAAATGGACGGTATCAATTTTATTTGTCCAAAGACTCAAACTCAATATGAACTAAAAAATGGTGTTTTGAGTGAAATACTTGTGAAATGAAATCGATTCCACTTGCCCTTCCTCAAATTGATAGAACCGAGAGGTTGGCAGTAAATAGAGTTTTAAAAAGTGGAATTCTAGCTCAAGGTCCAGAAGTAAAGAATTTTGAAATTGAATTCTCCAGAATTGTTGGAGAACGTGAATGCGTAGCAGTTAATTCGGGGACTTCAGCCCTTCACTTGAGTTTAATTTCATTAGGAATCGGACTCGGGGATGAAGTTATAGTCCCTTCGTTTACCTTTGCGGCAACTGCAAATGTAGTAGCAATAGTTGGTGCGACACCAGTATTTGTGGATATTGATCCTAAAACTTATTGCATAGATCCAGCTCTGATTAAAAATGCAATCACGGCAAAAACAAAGGCTATTATTGTTGTGCATCTTTATGGATTGCCAGCTGATATGCCAAGCATTAAAAAGATAGCGAAAGAAAATTCACTTTTAATAATTGAAGATGCGGCCCAGGCGCATATGGCGAATATTGATGGTGCCCCAGTCGGCTCTTTTGGCGATATCGCTGCATTTTCATTTTATCCAACGAAGAATATGACTTCAGGCGAAGGCGGAATGATTGTTGTTTCAAATGCTGAACAAGCACGAACTTGTCGCCTGCTTCGTAACCAAGGAATGGAAAAAAGATATCAAAATGAAATCCCTGGGTACAACCTTAGAATGACAGATATCCATGCTGCGATAGGGCGCTCACAACTACGTAAACTAAATGAGATGACTGAAAAACGAATCTTTAATGCAGAATACTTAAGTGATAATTTAGAAAATGAAAGTGTTCCCTTTGTCCCGTCAAAATACATACATGTTTATCATCAATATACTGTCCGAATTTCTCAAAATCGGGAAGGTTTTTCAAATGCTTTAGGTGAAGCCGGTATAGGAAATGATGTTTACTATCCAACGCCCGTTCATAGACTTCCTTCATTCAATTCTGTTCAGGAATTACATGAAACAGACACTGCATCTAAACAGGTCTTGTCACTTCCAGTCCATCCCGGACTTTCCAAAAAGGATTTGCGCAGGATCGTAAGTGTTTTCAATCATGTAGCTGAAAAGTTTAATTGATAATGTCAAAATTAAGAGTTGGGCTAATTGGCCTGGGAATGATGGGAAGAAATCATGCACGCGTGCTATCAAATCTTCCAGGCATTGATTTTGTAGGAGTTTCAGATCCATTAGCTTCAGATGAAATAGCAGAAAAATACCCCCATCTAAAAGTTTATGAGAAATTTGATGAACTACTTAAACAGCAAATTGATTATTGCGTAATTGCAGCGCCAACGGGTTTTCACAAGGAAATCGCAATAAATGCTTTGAATAAAGGAGTCCATTGCCTAATAGAAAAGCCAGTTGCTACTAGTTATGAAGATGCAGTATTGATTAGAGAAGTTGCAACTAAGAAATCTTTGATTGTAGGTATAGGACATATCGAGCGTTATAACTCAGCAGTTAGGCAGTTAAAGATTAAAATCAGAAATGGAGAACTGGGAGAGATTTACCAAATTTCGATGCGCCGAATTGGCCCATTCCCTTCGAGAATTGCAGACGTAGGTGTTATTAAAGATTTAGCAACTCATGATATTGACTTAGCGATGTGGCTTTCTGATAGTAAATTTGATTCACTAGCAGCACAAACCGCACATAGATCAGGGAGAACGCATGAAGACTTAGTTTCAATAAGCGGTGTCCTCAAAAATAATATTGTAGTAAACATCTTGGTGAATTGGCTTAGCCCTCTAAAGGAACGAAGCCTTGTCGTGACAGGTGAAAAAGGTGCATTTGTTGTAGACACACTCAATTCGGATTTGATTTTTTATGAAAATGGTCAGCACATTATGTCTCAAGATTCATTTAGGCATTTTAAAGGAGTTACTCAAGGAAACGTAACTAGTTTCGCATTCGATAAACCCGAACCACTTTTTGTCGAGCATGAGAACTTTAGAGACAAAGTGTTAGGAATTGAGAGTGACATAGTCACATTAGAAGAAGGAATAGAAATAGTCCGAGTCGCTGACGCCGCAATTGTTAGCAGCAAAAGCAAGAAAACTCTTGAGCTATGAATGTAACGGTTGTTGGTATGGGGAAAATCGGCCTACCCCTTGCGGTTAACTTTGCTAAACATGATCAAAGAGTCACAGGTTTAGATACTTCTGGAGTCGTTGTTAGCCAGATAAATCACGGCATAGAACCCTTTCCGGGAGAAAAAAACTTATCAGAATTATTAAAACAAGTTGTTATTGAAAAAAAATTGACGGCCACCAGCAATTTTGTTCAAGCTCTTTCTGATGCAGAAGTAGTGGTTGTATGCATTCCATTAATTGTTGATAATGGAGGTAATCCGGATTTCACTAATATAGATAATCTTGCTTCAACTATTGGAAAGAATATTGGTTTGGGAACGCTCATTTGTTTTGAAACAACTTTGCCTGTAGGAACTACCAGAAATAGGTTTACGAAGACAATCGCTGAAGAATCCAAAATGGTGGTTGGCAAAGATTTTTTTGTTGTCTTCTCTCCTGAACGAGTACTTACTGGACGTATTTTCAGCGACTTGAAGAAATATCCTAAGTTGGTTGGAGGCGTCACTGAAGAGTGTACTCGTCGTGGTGTTGAGTTCTATAGAAAAGTTATCGATTTTGATCAACGCGACGATCTGGCAAAACCAAACGGAGTTTGGCCTATGAAGAACTCTGAAGCAGCTGAGTTTGCAAAGATTGCTGAAACAACTTTTCGAGATGTAAATATTGGATTAGCCAATGAATTTGCAATTTACGCTAAGCAAAACGATATTGACATTTTAGAAGTCATAGAAGCTTCGAATTCACAACCATATTCGATGATACATACTCCTGGGATCGCAGTGGGAGGACATTGCATACCCGTTTACCCCCGATTTTATATCTGGAATAACCTTAATTCGAGAATAGTACTTGCAGCAAGAGAGCAGAATTTAGAGATGCCAAGACGTGCAATCGAGCAAATTAAAAAAGAGATTGGCTCGATAACCGGCATGAAGATTGGACTCTTAGGGATTACGTATAGGCCAGGCGTTAAGGAATCTGCCTTCTCTGGTGCACTGGACTTACTGAGCTTATTAACAACAGAAGGAGCCGAAGTAAGCGGACTTGATCCATTTTATAACAATACAGAGCTTGAAGAACTTGGGTTTTCAGGCCAAGTGAATTTAAATGATGTCGATGGAATCATAATTCATACGGCACATCCCGAATTTGCCTCATTAAAATTTGATGACATGGCAAGTCTAAAATTTGTTTATGATGGCAGAAAATCAAATCAAAACCTTAAGAACTCAAATCAATTTAAATACCTGAGTTTCTGATTAAATAAAAAGATTATTGATCTTATGAATTCTAGTGAACATCGAAAGCCAATAAGCTGGAAAGTCCGCTCTGCTCTACCTCTAATAATTGGGTCTAGTGCTTCGCAGGTAATTGTTTTAGCTTCAACTTTTGCTGTTACATTTCTATATGCGCCCCATGAATTTGGAGTTTATTCGCAAATCGTGAGCATCGCCTCTGTATTAGCCCCAGTAATGACACTATCACTGGAAAGTTTCATAATCCCATCGGGTTCAGACCAAAGAGCAAAAAGTTTATCTATTAAAGGAATTACCATATTAATAGTGAATGCTATTCTAATTTTTTTCGCCATTTTAATATGGAACTTCTTGTACGAATCTAAGAATTATTCCTATTTCCTAAGTCCTATAGTGCTCTATTTTGGGCTGTTATTAGGTTGTCTTTATGGCATTTATGCAATCGTGTTTCAACTTGTTTTGCGAGAGCGTGAGTTCAAAAAGCTTGCTTTCAGGGGACCAATTCAAAATTCTTCGATTGGAATATTTCAAATCTCTTGTCACTTTACAAGTCTTAAAATTTATGGATTGGTAATCGGCGAAATATTCGGACGAATCATCGGCATAGCGAGTTTGATTCCAAGTGCGCTTAGAATTTTTCAAAGTAAAAATCCTATTTTGAACCCAAAAACCGACTGGAAACCGAATAGAGAGCCCATTTGGAGAAATTTTCTTGCTATTGCATCTGAAATAGCATCAATCAGTTTTGTAGTACTTTTTATTGCCGGAATCTTTGGCAACTCGGAATCTGGACAATTTGCCTTAGCTCAGCGAATTATTAATTTCCCAGTTGTAGTATTAGGTGCAGTTCTTGCGCAGTTCCTCCTTGCAACAGGTTCGGCCGCAATGCGTCAGAAGAGTCAAATAACACTTATAGAATTTGACGTGATTATGAAGAAATTACTGTTTACAGGAATTTTTTTGGCGCTATCAATCTACCTATTTGCACCAGTCCTAACAAATTTGTTTTTGGGAGATCAGTGGATAGATGCCACGGAATATGTTCGCTACTTATCTCCTTTCCTGGTCATTTCTTTCGTGTGGAACCCAATTAGCACTTTCTTTTACATATATATGGAATGGGGAAAGTTTCTATTTATTAGTTTTGTCAGGTTAATCACCATGATCTTAATTGGGATCATCATTAATTTTCTGAATTTAGACATGAAAACCTCCATCATACTGTTTGCCCTGGGGTCATCAGTGATTCAAGTTTTCGGACTTTTTCTGGTTCGAAAAATAGTGAAGAACTTTGTTCCTTTTACCTAACTAAAAATTCTAAGTTTTTTTCTCAAAATTGTCTCAGCTATCCTCTGAAAAGTTTTCAACAATTTGTATTTTGATTCCCAATTATCAAATTCTTGCGAATATCTAAGAGGTGCATTTAATAATTGCTCAAATTCATCCAAATTTATTCTCAGTTTCCTACACAAATAATTTATATCCCTCTTTAGTTCCATTTTCTCATAATTTGGCTTATTTAAAAGGTCTAATGCCTCTGCCCGAGATAGTTGACCACTGACGATTAAACTAGAAAAGTGAGGCAAGCGCTTATCGATCCCAAAACGTTCAATAAGAAAATAATCTTGGAAAAATTTAGTGAACACAGACTCACCGTGTTTGCGTGCATACGGAACGTATCCAATTCGTTGCACCAATTCCTCAGTTGCATCTCCCTTTTTATATGGAATGAAGTTAAGCGGTCGAATTGGGCGAATACCTTTGAAAATTGGGTAGTAGAAGTAATACCTGAAAAATGAAGTTACAGGAAAATTCTTCATTTTCATAGTTCCAAAAGATTTTTGAATCGCCCTCAGATTAGTACCATCCATAGCAGCACCATGCCAAGATTTAGGGAATATGCCCTCAGTTGAAGTATTTCCTCCGTTAAGCACGTATTTTATGTTGTGTTCTGCAGCAAACTTGTACAAACTCGAAAAAAAAGCATGGTCTTGCGGAACGTCTAGGTTAGCAATTCCGGATTTAAAATAAGCCAGCTGTAAATCTTGCATTTCTTTCCAGTTTATTACCTGTGTATAAAGTTCCCACCCTGTGTATTCCAAAATAGATTGTATATTTCTGACTGCCAATTCTGAATTCCAACCACCATCGACATGGACCACTAATGGCCGAAGTCCCCAATCGAATGCCTTTAATGCAACATATGCGCTGTCTATTCCACCACTTAGGCCCAAAATAGAGTCGTATTTTCTACCTTTACCCTCATTTTTAATTTTTTCAATAATTGCATTGAGTTTAGGTTCGCCAGCATGGTCCATGAACCAAGATATGCCCAAAGTAGAAAGCATTTCAGCGCAATGGTTACAGCCAAGTTTGCCTAAAAACTTAATGTCTAAATCAGTTGTATCCATAACACAAATTTCACACCTTTGATATCTAAATTTCACTTTTATTACCTAGCATTAATTCAAGATCGTCGTAATCGGGATAGTTGATAAGAACACCATTTCTTGATTGATAAAAAACAAACATGGATCCTGCCGCCACTGCATCTGCACCTGCCGATATAGCTTTAGCAAAATCCTCAACGGTCCTTGCTCCTCCATGTGCAACCAAAGGAACTCTTACAATTGATTGAACCTCTTCAATCAGTTGTAAGTCAA
This sequence comes from actinobacterium SCGC AAA044-D11, assembly GCA_965268555.1. Classification (GTDB taxonomy): domain Bacteria; phylum Actinomycetota; class Actinomycetes; order Nanopelagicales; family Nanopelagicaceae; genus AAA044-D11. The sequence continues at coordinate 1,296,495 of OZ254174.1, read as the reverse complement.
AACCCGCCATTGTTCCTTCCGCATTTACTGAAGTTAGAAATATTTCTCCAGCACCAAAATTTTCAAGTGATTTTAGGTAAGAACGAAGATTCAAATCTGAAGCTCTCCTCTTTGAAGCTTGGTAAATCCTATAATTACCTAATTTGTCTCGAAAAACATCCACTGAAATAGATAAACTTTGTGAGCCTGAAAAATTTGCTATTTGACTTATTAAGCTCGGTTTTTCTATTGCGGCAGCTTGAATAATCAATTTCTCAATCCCAATTGCAAATAATTTTTTAGCTTGTTCAATATTTTTAATGCCACCGCCATAACCCAAAGGCATGAAACATTCAGAAGTAATTCTCTCAATCAAGTCAAAATTTGGTTCTCTTCCCAACTTAGTGCAACTAATGTCTAGAAAGATCAATTCATCAACTTCCTTTAAATTGAAAATTCTTACAGCATTAATTGGGTCACCTATATAAACCGGATCCTTAAAATTTCTGGTTTTGACTAATCCGTCAGTATTATGCAATAGAACTGGTATAACTCTGTGCCGTAACATCTACCAACCAGCAAAGTTTCTCAGAATTTCCATCCCAAACTTATGACTTTTTTCAGGGTGAAATTGAAGTCCACAAATATTCTTATATTGAAATCCCGAAACAAAATTTGTGCCGTAACTTGTTTCCATAATAGTTATACCTGGATCTTCAGCTATCACGTAATATGAATGAGTAAAGTAGTAGCGTTTTTCGGTTGTACATTTTTCTAGCAAGCTATTTTTTTGCAAGATTTCAACAGAGTTCCAACCCATGTGTGGAACGGTTGCGGTATTTGAATCGAATTTACGACAATATGCATCAACGATTCCTAGCCCAGGGAGAGATCCTTCCTCGCTACCCTTGGTAAGTAGTTGCATTCCAAGACATATCCCAAGAAGCTTCATATTTGGAAGACTACTTTCAATTGCAGATTTCCAGCCAGTTTCTTCTAATTGCTTCATGCCCGTATCAAATGCGCCTACCCCAGGAATGATTAGATGACTAATCTGAGAAAAGTCGCCGGGAGATTTTCGTATTTCAACATCAATGTCGAGAAATTCAAGCATGTTTGATACAGATTTAAAATTTCCTAATCCTAGATCTGCGACGGTTATGATGGCGCTCCTCCAGATTCATCAATTACTTAACTATAATAGATATTAGGTTAATTAACAGGTATCTTAAAGTACTGAACGTTTAGTTGAAAATAGATTCAATTAGCTCTTTAAAATGTGCCGACTGGAAGGATTGATGGATGACAAAAAATGAGTATTCGACTTGTCATCTAACAACTGCACACTTTGCAGATGATGTGCGCATTTACAATCGAGAATGCCGTTCCCTCAACGATAAGTCTGATTTTAGCGTTTTTCTTGCCGCGCACGGCAAGATTCCCGAAAATTCTGGAATTAGATTTATACCACTTGGCGAAAGACCCAGTAATAGGGTTCTAAGGATAATTAGGGCACAAATGATGGTTTGCAAAGTGTTTTGGAAAATAAGACCTACGGTTTGGCATTTTCATGACCCAGAACTACTTCCTGCAGCTGTTCTTTTCACCTATTTAGGCAAAAAAGTTATTTGGGATGCACATGAGGATTATCACTTGCAATTCACATCTGGCATTAAGTATCGAAGCTATTTATCTCCTTCGATTAGAATAGTAATTAACCATCTTATTAAAGATCTACTGAAAAAAATAGATAAAAAAGCTGCAGCAATAATATGCGCTACCCCAGGCATAGCAGAGAAGTACAACAACTCGAGAACTTTTATCGTTGGCAATGAAGCACGAATAGACGAACTTGAAAAAAGTTTCCCCAATTTTGTGAATTCAAAAGTCCTTTTTAGTGGAACGGCAGATGAATCTCAAAGTTTCCGCGTGATTGTTGATGCCATTGCAACAATTCCGGAACTTGAGCTAACTTTGGTTGGAAGAGAACCAGCGCCATCTGAACTAAAATTTGCCCTAGAAAGGCTCGGAAAAAGATTCGAATATCTTGGATGGTTAAATCGTGAGGAACTGGCTAAAATAATTTCTAAGTCCAAGTGCGGATTACTTAGCTACAGTGATTTATACCTTGATATGAAATACTCGCCAAATAAACTTTATGAATTCAGCGCCGCAGGATTACCTATTGTAGCAACTCCAACTATTGGGAATATTGAGTGGGCTGAACAAACTGGAGGAATTATTGTTTCGAAAGGCTTCACCTCGTTGGATCTTCAGAACACCCTGGAGATAGTAGGTAGAAATGAGGATATTTGGGAGGAGATGTCAATCAATGCAAGAAAATGGTCGAAAGAATTTGGAAGCTGGATTAAATCAGAAAATGAATTGTTACGCGCCTATAAAACCTTGCAAAATTGACGCGATTAACTAATGGGTTTGATTACCTCTAGCTATTTTTTCTATCTTATGAACCAATCCACTGTAAACTTTCTCAAAATTAAAATAATTTTCGTAAACTAATCTTGAATTTTTAGACATTGCTTCTAATTTGCTTGAGTCCAAAATCAAATCACTGATGAGCACTTCCAATGAATTAGATACGCCATCTCCATAAATTTTTCCTGAGCCAGAATCCAAAACAATTTTTGAGGCAGGGCCTTTTAGCGAAGTAAAAATAGGCTTCCCATATTTCATAGCATCATAGAATTTATTCGGAATGCTCATTTCAAAATCTGTCCTCGGCCTCAATGGCGCAAGCGCAAATGATGATCGACTTGCCAAGACTAAGGCTTGCTTCGTGTTAATCCAACCAGGCCAAAAAATATTAGGGATTTCTTTAGTTTGGTCTATTAGTTCTTTGAGGTTGGGCCCGTCTCCTGCAATAACAAATTCAACGGAAGGATATTTCCTAGCAGTTGAAATAATCGGATCAAAATTAAACGCGCTACTTATTGATCCAACAAAATACCCTCTAAGTTTTCCATCATTTGTAATTCCAAATTCATCCCACCAGAACTCTTCTTTGAGTATCTCTTCTTCTGTAGTGTCTACATCCTGCGAGGTTAAAGGAACAACAAAATCATTTTGTGTTTGCTCCCGGCCGGATTTTACAAGGCACCAATCCAGAAATTCCTGGGTTACTGAGCTAAAACCAGTGACCTTTTTGAAAATAGATTTCATCATTAGGAAATACGGAAACAAACCTAATTTAGCAAAGTTTTGTACACTTCTAGGAAAGTGATTTACTAGAACGTCAGGCCAGGCATCTTTTACGTCCAATATTGCAGGTATGTGATGTCTTTTCAGCCAATTCGTCAATGCCCAGGCAGGCTCTATAGGAGGGTATCCTAGAAAAGCGACGTCGGGCCGGGTATTTTCACGGCGGAGCATCCTGGAAAGATTAAATCCTAATTGTGCGTGATCGACAAGTCGTGCGAAACCGTTATGAGACAAATAGCCTCTGCTAGGAATCAACTTAATTTTAAGCAGATTAGATACTTGAATTGTTTCTTCCCGTCCAAAACGATGTTTCTTTGTGAAGTGGTTGAAATCAGAAGACCAAAGTACAACCTCATGCCCCTTGCTAGTCAATTGATCAGCAAGGTTCATGGCTCTCATTGGCCTAAACCCATCGCTATCAATCTGAAGTGGCTCACCAGTTTGAAGTATCCAAACCTTCATCACAGCACCATTAAACTAACAATTAACTTTTCATACATTATTAGTTATAGCCAATGTCTCTTGATTGAATAATTTGTGCTGATCCAGGTGGTGGGCTAGGGATCAAGGGCTTCTTTCTAGAAGCTATTTCAATCAATTCTAAATCAGCTTTCAAATATTTCAAAAGGCCTGATATTAGGGAGAGTGTTTTTCTTCTTGAAACAATTGCTCCAATTGTTAACAATATAAGCAAGAAATCAATTGATGTTTTGTTAAGACCTATGTAGAAAAGGCCCAGTTTACTTTTCGAAGGGCGGATCAACTGGTTGTATGCAATGTCAGGGTCCTCATATTTAGATAAAATCTCACCTTCATCAGCAAAAACTATTGAAGCGAAATCTGTAATTCCTGGCTTCACTAAAAGTAAATCTTTTTCAATCTTAGTATAGAGGTCAGTTTCTCTCTTTACATTTGGTCTTGGGCCAACTAATGTCATGCTACCAATTAGAACATTCCAAAGCTGAGTAATTTCGTCAAGTTTAAATCTTCTAATGAATTTACCAACTTTTGTTATTCTCATATCTTCTGAACTAGTTGAGTCTATTCCTGCCTTATCTGCATTCTTAACCATGGAGCGAATCTTTACCATTTTGAACAACTTATGATTTCTGCCAACTCTATCTGCTACATAAAATGGTGAATTAAAGTCTTGAGCCCAAACTAAGAAAATTGCAATAAAGAGCAATGGGCTGAAAAATAACAAGCCAAATAATGCGAGCGCGATATCTATGAATCGTTTCAGAATTTTATAAATGCTAAATCTCAAAAATTTCATCTTTATCACTATTTTCTATAAAATTGTTTAATAGTTTCACACACATAATCGACATCTTCGTTTGTTATAAACATGTTCATTGGGAGCATCAGGCAGCGTTCAAAGAACTTTTCAACTATTGGCAGTTTTTGATTAAAGCCGAGCCCGTCCCATTGATGGACTCCTTTGCCTCCCCATTGAATAATTGTTCCAATACCCTTCTCAGCCAGAAAGATTTTTAGCTGATTTCTATTATCAGCTTGGAGTTCATAATTCTGATAAACATCGAAGTGATCAGAATTTTCATGCGGTCCAGGTGGTAACTGCAACTCAATTAATTCAGATAATTGTTCGTCGTAATTTGATGCTATCTCTCTTCTTCTAGCTACCACTTCTTGATAATTTACGAGTTTCTTTGCAAGAAGAGCTGCTTGCAGATTATCAAGCCTACTATTTCTACCCCAAGATTTGACATCCCCATTTGTATCTCGGCCATGGTCATGCAGTTGATAAATTTTTTCAAATATGGCTGAGTCATTTGTTATTACTCCGCCTCCATCCCCTAAGCAGCCAAGCACTTTCGCAGGGAAAAAACTAAAACTTCCAGCTACACCAAAACTACCAGCATGTTTTCCTTTAAAAGTTGAGCCAAGGGCTTGTGCTGCATCTTCAACTAAGGCCAAATTATTTTTGAAAGCAATTTCCATTATTTTTTCCATGTCGCATGTCCGACCATTTAGCTGTGTTGGAGAAATTCCCACAGTACGTGGTGTAATAGCATCTGAAATTGCTTCTGGATCAATTAAATTATCGCGACCTATTTCTACCGGGATAGGAATACCGCCAGCGGTCACAATTGCCGAGGCTGTAGCCAGCATCGTATGTGAACTAATTATTACTTCATCCCCTGGCTCCAAGCCAATTGCCATCCAGGCTAACTCAAGACCATCCGTCGCATTTGCGACTCCAATTGCATGTTTTGCTTTAGTGAATTCTGATAACTTCTTTTCAAAGTTAAAAAGATCTTCCTGCATGATGAAGGCACCACGTCTTCCGATATCTTCAATTGTTTCAAGAATTTCTTCACGATTATCAACAAAAATTCTTGGATAATCGAAAAAAGGAACTTTTCTAGGCGTATTCAATCTAACAACCCTCCTTTTTTTTGAACGTTTCTAGAGCTATTTTTACAACATCATTTGCATTTGGGTAATAACTCACCTCAAGCTTGCCAGATGCGGGCGCCGGTGCAAATGGAAGAGTAACTCGCCTTGGGGATGCTTTTATCGAGTTTAGTTGAATCCGTTCAAGAACTGATGTAATGACTTCTCCTGCGAAACCAGATGGTCCCCAACCGCCGTCTACAACAACCAATCGACCAGTTTTTAGGACTGATTCAACAATTAGTTCAGGCTCAAATGGATTAAGTACCCGTATATCTATGACCTCTGCGGAAATGTTTTTCTCATTTAACAAAATTGCGGCCTCAGAGCAGAGCTTTACTGAATACCCAGCACCGACCAGAGTCACATCTTCGCCTTTGACAATTCGCTTGGGGCCTACTTCGGCTAAATTTAATTCAACTACGGGCATCAATTCTTCTTCTAGTGAATAAAGCCAGCGATCATCTATATAGACGACAGGGTCCTTACATAAGACTGAAGCGATTAGCAGGTCTCGTGCATCGGAAACACTTGCTGGCATGACAACCCGTAGTCCAGGAATATGGGCAAACCATGAATGCAGTGCCTGTGAATGCTGCGCTCCTTGTTCGCCGCCGCGATTTATTATCGATCTAATTGTTACACCAGCTGATGCTTGCCCGCCCATCATTGAAGACCACTTTGCGGCTTCATTCACTATGGAATCCATGGCATAAATCATGAAATCCATTCTCGGATGAACAACAATCGATTTCATTCCCGCTATTGCGGCGCCCACAGCTGCCCCAGTGCAAGCAGATTCAGAAACAGGCGTATCAATAATTCGGTCTATTCCAAAGTCTTTATCTAGATTGGTCATCGAGTTTCCAACATACCAAGGACTCCAAAGCCCCTGTCCAATCACAAAAACTTCTGGGTATTTTGCAAGCAAATATGAAAATCCGTCACGAATAGCAGATCCGTAGTCTGTCAATTCATTCTTATTTTTCATAGATTCTTTTCACTATACACAAATTCAAGAGTGCTACTGTCATCCGGATAAGGATCATTAATTGCTATCTTCCAAGAACTTTCTATTTCTTCTGCAATTTTAAATCGGTAATGTTCAATGTCACTTTCTTGACAAAATCCGGATTGGGTAAGAATGGAAGTCAATCGAGTTATCGGATCTCTAAATTTCCACAACCTCAAGTCTTCTTCTGATCTATCGACTCCGACATCAATGTCTTCTCGCCAATCAACATGGCCAAAATGTCTAAAAGTTATTGCTTCTAGAAATACCGGCTGGCTCTGCTCCCTTGCGATTTTGATGAGGCGACTTGCACTTTCTTCAACAGCTATAACATTATTTCCGTCCACAACTTCATGGGTAATATCGTTTGCCTCTGCAAATCGAACAACTGATTGTAATGGTTGGCGTTGTGAAATATGCATATGGCTTGAAAACAAGTTATTTTCACAGACAAAAATGATTGGAATCTCCAGCATTCTGGCAAGATTCAAAGATTCATGCACTATGCCTTCTTCGATCGCGCCATCACCAAAATAAGAGACAGCGATATCCTTGGTCCTCTGCATTTTTGCGGCTAGTCCCGCCCCCACTGCAAGCGGCACGGTGCCAGCGACTATCGGGACTGATCCAAAGAATCCATTTGGCTGGTCCCATAAATGCATAGACCCACCCATGCCTTTTGTAAGACCAGTCTTTTTCCCTAAAATTTCCGCGAATAAACTTCTCAAGTCTGCTCCCAAAGAAAGAATGTGCGCGTGGGATCTGTGGGCGCTAAAGACCCGGTCCGTTTTTCGCAAATGCTTTGAGATTCCCACAGCTATTGCTTCTTGCCCTGAACCTAAATGCACAGGGCCACCTATGAAGCCCTGTTGCCTCATTTCGGCAATTTTTTGTTCAACGGCTCGAATTCGCATCATTTCTTGAAGCATGGGCACTAAATCCTGGGCACATCTATTGCCTATACTTATTGGTTCATCCAAAATTCCGGATAACTTAATATCACTCGAATTAATTCCTAAGTTATTTTCCATAAATCAAATTTTCATCAATTGTTGTATCGACTTTTGTATGCATTATGAATGGGTGCTCACGAACTACCACATCTTCATTTGGACTTACTAGACTTTCGTGCAACTTCTCGCCGGGGCGAAGTCCGGTGTATCGTATCTCGATAGATCTTCCAGACACTTCAATCATATGTTTAGCTATTGCGTTGATGCTAATAGGTTTACCCATATCGAGAATTAGAGTTTCTCCATCTTCACCGATTAACATCGAGTGTAAAACCAAATGTACCGCTTCACTTACTGTCATGAAAAATCTAGTAACTTCGGGATGGGTTACCGTTAGAGGACCGCCGTGCTTGATTTGATATCTGAAAGTATGCAAAAACGAACCATTGCTCCCAATTACATTTCCAAAACGTACGGAAATGTACTTTTTCCGAGGTTGCTTTACTTTGGCCGTGAGTTTTTCTGTGAGTAATTTGCTTTTCCCTAGTTCACTCGAAGGGTCCGCAGCTTTGTCAGTTGAGATGTTCACAAAAACCATTACTCCAACTTCTTGAGCTGCTTCAAGAACATTTGCTGTCCCAATCACATTCGTCTTAAATGCCTCTTCTGGATATCTCTCTAGAGTCATAAGATGCTTAAGAGCTGCAGCATGGAAAACAACTTCAGGGTTCACTGTGTCGAAGATTTCCTTGATTCGAGCTTTGTCTCTTATGTCAGCCAGAACCAAATCTCCATTTGTTAGCAATCCAGTTCCATCCAAACTCAACTGGAGATTTAACAAAGCAGTTTCATCTCGATCTAACATCGTTAATTTCTTTGGACCGTACCTATGAATCTGACGTGCGATCTCTGAACCAATTGACCCACCTGCACCTGTTATTAAGACCTTTTTCCCGTTGATAAATTCCGAGATATTTGCATCATCATATGCAACCGTATGACGCCCAAGAAGGTCTTCCTCTGATATATCTTCGATATCGCCTAGCCTCACAGCTCCAGAGATAATTTCGTGAACTGTAGGAATAATTCTAAGTTTGATTCCAAGAGATCGACATCGCCTTTCTAAATCTAGCAATGATGAAGATTCAATTCCTGAAATTGCCACGATAAGAACAGTCGGATTCTTAGACTCGACAATGTACTCAAGTTGATCTATATTTCCCAAAACTTTACGACCATAAATACTCAAATTAGACTTAGCAATATCGTCATCTACAAAACCAATCGGATTGTATTGGCCAGATAGCACAATCATCTGTTCCGCTAGCTGCCTTCCTACAATCCCTGCTCCGTAAATTAAAGTTCGCTCACCGCTCGAGCGCTCTGTTGATCTATTTAAAAGTTGTGGACTAGTTAACACGCGCCCCGCCAACATTATTATCAATGCGATAGCTCCACTAATTATTGGAACAGATCTAGGCACCACAGGAAACTCAAATACAATTCTTATCAACAATAAAATTCCAGTTACTAGAAGTGTAGAGAGTGATAAAACGAGAAATTCCTCGAACGAAGAAGTTCTATACTTGCCAGCATAAAGTGAAAAGATAATTCCAAAAAGTAGAGATAGTGAAATTGCAAAAATTCCAAGATATATTACTTCCATAAAGATTTCATTTGGTAAATTGCCATCAAAGCGTAGAATGGCAGCCAGAAAAACAGCGGAAAACCAAGATCCTATGTCAATTAGGAATTTAACCAAGAGATTTCCCTTACCGTTCATCGCAGAAGGGCTGCCAAATATGGCATTGGCATCCTTTCACCTAAGGTCCTTTTAATACAGGGCAATCAAATTATACGTTCAAAGCAGTTGTCCCAGGCAATAAGTAGCTTCAAAATTGGGATAATTTGCTACTTCGCGAATCACTTTTCACTAAGAAGCGATTATTATTCCTCAGATGAAGCTACAAAAGAGGATTCTTCAACTACCCGTTTATGCAGGTATTTTAACAACAATTTTAGTTGTTCCTGCTCTCGCCGATCCAGTAAATATAGCTAAGGTTTTGACTCTAACCATTGCCGGTTTAAGTTGCCTAATTTTGCTTGGAAAACAATTATCTAAAGAGTTTTTGAATTCTAACGTTCATGTGATCTCACTTACGCTCTTTTTCATTATCGCCCTTCTTTCCGCAACAATTCAAAGTGACCAAACTCTTTATCGTTCGATTCTTGGAGCTTGGGGGCGGAATAATGGTTTATTGAGCTATCTGGCCCTTGCAATAATTTTTCTTTACATTGCAACCTCCAAATCTAAAGAATTAATTATTTTTATGGTCAAATCTTTAACAGCTCTTGGAATATTTGGCGTAGTTTATGGATTTTTACAACTAGCTAATGCAGATCCTATTTCTTGGGTTCATTCAGGAAATAAAATGATACTTACCCTTGGCAATTCTAATTTTGCAAGCGCACTTCTTGGCTTGACCGGCATAAGCACATTAATTAATATATTTGGATTCAACAATAAGAGATGGCTTAATACTGTTTATTTCATTTCATACTTACTTCAGTTATATTTGACCAAAGAATCTGATGCTCTGCAAGGTTTATTGATTTTGCTTTTAGGAAGTTTCCTGGTTATAGGTTCTCGTTTGCGTTTTTCGGCTATTATGAAATTTAAAAGAATTTCAATTGCTTGGTGGGGATTAGGCTTGATTTTGGGTGCCATCGGAACTTTTGGAATCTTTGGAAATGGCCCGCTTTCTAAATTACTGTCTCCAAGTTTTAGTTCACTGCATGATCGCTATTATCATTGGGTTGCAGCTTTCAGGATGCTCAAAGCCAATCTATTTTCTGGCGTAGGAATTGATGCTTTTGGTGATTCCTATCGCCAATTCAGATTAATTGAAGCAATAGAGTTAAGAGGAAATGCTTCATCTGGAACCAATAATGCGCATAATGTTTTTATGCAGTTGGGTGCAACAGGTGGTCTCCCATTATTGATTTCATATTTGGCATTGACAGTTTTTATTGGATATCGGGCTTATAAATCAATCAGATATATGGATGACAAATTTATTGTTTCAGCTACGTTTGCATTATGGCTATCATTCCAAGTTCAATCTTTCGTTTCCATTGATCAAATAGGTCTAACAATTTGGGGATGGATTATTGGGGCCTGCATAGTAGGAGTTTCTTACACAGAAAATAGTGTCCCTGAAGTTGGGAAAAGCAAGAGTAATTATTCAAATTTGAGAATCAAGACGACCCAACTTAGAAGATTAACTCTGGTATCTCTTATTTTAATGGGCTTACTCCCAATATTTATGGTCAGTAATAATCTTTACAAATCTGGAATGCTTAAAAATCACATAAATTCTTTAATTACTTCACAGTCTGTTTCAGAAGTCGAAGTAAATCGAAATTCGAAATTACTTTTTGACTTTAGTTTGACTTTATCTGAACCAGAAACCCGCCTAACGGCTATAAATATGTTATTACGTGCAAATGCTGTTGAACTTGCGCTTACGTTAAGCGAGGACACCGCAAGAAAATTCCCAAAGCACTACTACGCCTGGGATCAAGTTGCTTTGATTTACGAAGGAACGAATAGAAAGAGATTAGCAATCCCAGCACGTTTAAAGATGATCGAAATTGACCCTTTAAATATGGATTTAAAGAAAGTGCTCCAAGAAGATCGCGCTTAAAATTAGGGTAGCATTCAGGCTCATGCATTTCAGGGCCTCTAGCTCAGTCGGTAGAGCAACGGACTTTTAATCCGTGGGTCGTCGGTTCGATCCCGACGGGGCCCACCCAGTAGATTGTTGGTTAAATTTACAGAACGGAGCCGCAATATGTGTTCAAAAGTTACCTGTGATAGTTGCAAGAAAGCCACCTGGTCTGGCTGCGGAGAGCATATTGAAGATGCACTCCAAGGCGTAGCAGAAGCGGACCGTTGTGCCTGCTGATCGCACCTGGCTTCTCCCTCAAAGCCAAGAAGTTGTGCAAAAAGTTTTAGCTAAATACAAGACGTTAGATCCAAATGGAATTCAGAATGAGATTGAAGAACTTGCAAAAGAGAGCCACAAGATTCACGATGTTGATTCAATCAATTTAAATCCCGCAACAAATATTTTAAATCCCCGCGCTGAAGCTCTTCTCTCATCCGGCATGGGTTCTCGCGCATCACTTGGACACCCGGGCGATAAATATGAGGTCGGTTTGGATGCAATAGAAAAAATTGAAGTTATTACTTCCGCTCTTGCCTGTGATGTTTTTGGCGCTGAGTTCTCGGAATTCCGAGTTGGTTCTGGCGCACTTGCAAACTTGTATGCATTTATGGCGACCTGCCAACCAGGCGACACAATCATTGCGCCACCCGCAACTATCGGTGGCCATGTAACCCACCATGCCCAAGGCGCCGCCGGACTTTATGGCTTGAAAACAGTTTCAGCGCCAGTAAATGAAGATGGTTACACCGTTGATGTTGACGCACTTCGCAAATTGGCACAAGAGATAAAACCAAAACTAATTACCATCGGTGGCAGCCTTAACTTGTTCTTCCATCCGATTAAAGAAGTTCGCGCAATCGCAGATGAAGTAGGCGCTCTTGTTTTATTTGATGCCGCTCATCTCTGCGGAATGATTGCTGGAAAAGCTTGGCCACAGCCCTTGGCAGAAGGCGCCCACTTAATGACATTTAGTACCTACAAATCACTCGGTGGACCAGCCGGTGGTCTTGTCGTCACAAACGATGCGAAATTGGCACAGCGCCTCGATGAAATTGCTTACCCCGGACTTACCGCAAACTTTGATGCGGCGAAAACTGCGGCGCTTGGCGTGACCTTGCAAGATTGGAAATCAGTCGGACCGGCATATGCCCAAATGATGATTGCAACTGCACACAAGTTAGCAACTGAAATTTCAGATCGCGGTGTTGAAATATTTGCCGCCGATCGCGGATTTACCAAGTCGCATCAATTTGCGATCTTGGCGAAACCTTTCGGTGGCGGCCAGAGCACATCAAAGAAAATTGCCCATGCCGGCTTGCTCTCTTGTGGCATTGGATTGCCAGGCCCAACAGTCGATGGCGATAACAATGGCCTTCGAATTGGCACACCTGAAGTCGCCCGCATCGGAATGAAAGAAAAAGACATGCCCCAGCTTGCCGACTTTATTGTTCGCGCTTTGACCACGAACGACATGGCGCCAATTGCAAAAGAGGTCAAGGAATTCCGCAAACAATTTTCCGGCGTGCATTACACAGTGGATCTTCCGGAGTAATCCCAAATGCAGATTGATTCACTCGTCACCGGCCTGGATTTAATCGCAACTTTTGCCTTCGCAATTGTTGGCGCGCGCATCGCAGCCAGCAAAGGCTTGGATTACGGCGGAATCGCACTTATCGCGGCGGTGGCATCTGTAGCCGGTGGAACTCTTCGAAATTTATTCATGGGCCAACGTCCACCTTGGATTTTGCACTCATGGTTGTTCGCATCAATCGCGCTCGCAGTTTTAATCACTGTTGTTGCAAAAGAGAAAAAACCAGTTGGCCGTTTCTTGCTTGCACTGGATACCTTTGGACTTGCAGTCGCAACAGTTTCTAGTGCAAATTTTGCGGTAACTAACAATGCTAATTTCATAAGCGTCATCGCCCTCGGAATTATCGGTGGCGTAACTGGCGGCCTGCTTCGCGATGTTCTTTGCCAAGTTGAACCAGTTCTTCTGCACCGCGAAACAATTGGCACATCTTGTCTTGCTGGCGCACTTGTCTATGCCGGGCTCAATCACCTAAATATTTCAGAGGGCGCCACGGCTATCGCTGCAGGATTTGTCATCGTGCTTGTGCGCGAGCTTTCGATTAAATTCGATTGGCATCTGCCAAAAATCTAGGCAAAACCCCTTTTCAGATTGAAAGAAATATACGAAAATATTTCGTATGAATTCCAAGCAATTGAGCCAGCAAATCCTTGATGCTGCCGGGATCAAAATCAATGGCAAGAACCCATGGGATATTCAAGTTAATGATGAACGGCTCTGGAATCGCATCATTTCCCAGCGTGAATTGGGCCTGGGCGAGGCTTATATGGATGGTTGGTGGGATGTTAAATCAATCGACCAATTCTTAACAAAGTTATTAGAGATTAATGTTTTAGAGAAAGTTCCGTTCTCATTTTCACTTGTGGGCCACGCGATTAAATCAACAGTCTTAAATCGCCAAACTAAAATTAGAGCCGCAGCAAATGCCAAGCATCACTACAACATCGGAAATGATTTATATACCCGGATGCTTGATAAAGAGATGGCATATTCATGTGGTTATTGGAAGAACGCAAAAACTTTAGACCAGGCCCAAATCGCAAAATTTGATTTGATCTGTCGCAAGCTCGAATTGAAACCAGGAATGCGCCTATTAGATATTGGTTGTGGTTGGGGCGGCCTGCTTCGATATGCCGCAAAGAAATACGGAATTATCGGGACCGGAATTTCCCCAGCCGATAATCAAATCGAACTTGCCCGCGCGAAAAATGGAAAGTTAAAAGTTGAATATTTCCAGATGGACTATCGCGACTTGTCTGGAAAATTTGATCGCATCGTTTCAGTCGGAATGATGGAACATGTCGGTCCAAAAAATCTCGAGACCTTCTTCGATCAATGCATTTCACTTCTCGAACCAGATGGGATGATGCTTCATCACACCATCGCATCGAATGTGACCAAACAAGTAACCGATCCATTCTTCGATCGTTACATTTTTCCCGGCGGCGTTCTGCCCTCCTTGGCCCAAATCTCAAAAGCGGTTGAAAATAAGGTCGCAATAGAAGATGTCCATAACTTTGGCCCGGATTACGACAAGACTCTGATGCAATGGCATGCCAACATAAATAAGAAGTGGCGAGAGATCCCTGGGTACGACGAGCGCTTCCGCCGGATGTGGAATTACTACCTTTTGAGTTCGGCCGCCGGCTTTCGAGCCCGCCATATCCAATTGATCCAGGTTGTTTTCCGCCCGATGACCAGTCGCGGGGCCTATAAGGCGGTCCGCTGAGAGGAGGTAGGCTGGCCCAAACCAGATATACCTATATATAGGTATAAATCCCACGCTCACCTAGGCTCAAGCACGCTCAGGCCCAAAAAATCTCGAAAATTTCCCCAATCGGGCACAACATTTGGCCCCCAGGGGTGTCTTACATAGTAGAGGGCAAGACGTTGCCCGCTGCAAGACCATAAAAATCCGGAGATATACCCAAATGGCACTTCGTAAGAAGAACACCACAGTAGGCGTTGCCGCTACACCAGCAACCGTCTCTGACTGGTCTGTTGCCGATCTCTCCGCGCTATACGCAGAAAATCGCTCATCACTAATCGGTCAAGCACGCCGGATTCTCCGTTCCGACGCTGATGCCGCCGAAATCGTTCAAGAGGCCTTCCTCAAGTTCATCCTTGCTGCCCCTGAACTAGATAGTGCTGATCGCGCACTTGCATACCTTCGCACCACAGTTAACAACCTCTGCCTAAACCAGATCCGCTCTACCGGATCTCGTCCAAACCTTGTAGCTATCGACTCTGAAACATCACAAGAGCGCCTAGCCGAGCTTTCAGCAGAAGCCCACGTTCCATTCGACTCAACACTTGCTGCCGCCGAAGATGCCTCAATCATCCGCGAAGCACTTTCACGTCTTTCTGCTGACCAACGCACCGCACTTGTTATGTGGGAAATGGAAGGCCGTTCTACCGAAGAGATTGCAAAGGCACTTGGCACAAAGCCAGAGAATGTCCGCCACGTTGTTGGCCGCGCTCGCGCCTCATTCGTCCGCATTCTTACCGAATGGGTTATCGATGAAGCCACAGGCACAACCGCCCTTGAAGCTTTATCTACTCAATACAAGAAGGCTGCCGAACTTGCGAAGAAATCTTCAAAGGTTGCCCTCTCACTACTTATTGTTCTAGTTGCCTTCCTTGGCTTTAACTCAGTAACTGGCCAGGACAACATCGCTTCAATCGTCTCTTCTGGCACAACAAGCCAAGATGCCCCTGTAGCCACAAGCTCAGCGACACCTTCTACTCCTTCTGCTAAGGCAACCCCAGCAGAAGCGTCAAAGAAGGCAGATGCCCAAGCAACAAGCGGAGAAGCAATCGATATCAAGTCAGCTTCAAAGGTTCTTACCTTCGCTGGCCTTGATTCAAATGGCATCCCTACAGGTTTCTCAGTTGCTAACGCTGCCGGCGAGAACGGCGCGATCAACGTATCTAAATCAACTCCAGTTTTGACCAACGAAGGCCTAGTCCTCCACAGCAACACAATGACCACCGATAGCAACGCGATCAACGTCCTTCTATCCCAGGACATCGTCGTTGGCGGTTCAGGCACCACATACGATGCCGATGCTTCTGTGACCATGGGCGGCAACTGGGTCGGCCTAGAAATAGCCAATATTTCCTCTAATTTTGAGCGTCTAGCTGATGGAAATTACCTTCTAACCGCTGTAATCAGCGTGGATAAGGCCTCAGCCTCAGATACAATTATCCCAGCGAGTCGAGGCGTTGACAGTAAGTCCGCCCCTTCTCAGATCACAACAGTTGCCCTACTAAACCCAGGCAAGACTCAAATTCTTGGGCAGGCGATCTATGTCGCCTAAGGACAACAAAAAACAGGTTTCTGCTGCAGTCCGGATACTGCAACAGAAAAGAGATGCGTCAGCACGTGCGACTCATCTCAAAGCCACAGACGGGATCGTCCCGTCAGTGACTATCGAAAGGAAAATAATGTCTACAAAGACATCAATTAAGCGCATTGCGCTTGTTGCTGCTGCTGCGTTGGCACTAGGCGGATTCTCTGCCGTGTCAGCAAATGCTGCTGCTCTAGATGGTAACAACCCAGGTTTCACCATCACAGCTGGTGCTAGTTCATATACAAATGCAACAACAGGTGCCGTAAGTGCAACTGACGTAGGATCGGCTGTAGATGGAGACCAAGTTAAAGTTGCAACAGCAACTGTTGGTTCTGCTGTAACAGTTCGTTACTACGTGGCAACTGGTTCAAGCGCATTTAGTCCATCGGTAACTGGCGCTGTATTTTTAGCAGCAACTGTTGCTGATGATACCGCAGCAACTCCAACTGGATTTATTCCAGGTTCAAACGTTTTCTACGCAGTAACAGATAACGTTGGAGATACATTTGATTCAACTCAATACATTGAAATGAAGGTATTCAGCACTACTCCTGGAACAGCAACAGTAACAATTGGAGCTTCTACAGCTACAATCACTTACGGTGCGGCTTCGACAGTATCTGCTCAATACTCAACATCATTCATAACAGCTCGTAACGATGACACAGTGCCTGCTACTGCAGATACTGCCTCACTTACTGGCTCAAAGACAGCTGGATCTCAGCGTGCACAAATTGCTGTAGCAGTACGCGACTCAGCAGGCAACCTAATGGAAGATCAAGGACTTAGTGCTTCTATTTCTGGTCCAGGTTTACTAGGTATTGCTAACACAGATACTTTGTCTGCTGTAACTTCAGGTGAAGATTCAACAACTGCAACAGGCCGCAGCATTACTGTTGCTGCTTCGAACGCAAACACTGCATACTTCTTCGTGACAGTATGGTCTGACGGTACTGCTGGAACTTCAACAATTACTTTAACCAGCGGAACTACACAACTTGCAACTGAGACAATCACATTCGTAGGAACTCCTGCGACTGTAAAGTCAACTCAGAACCTAAAGGTTGCTAAGGCTTCAACACAGCTTGGTGCTAACCCATCAACAGTAGATGGAACTAACGGTGGAGATTCATACGCCACAACAGTTGCATTCACTGCTGAAATCTTGGATTCAAACGGAAACGCTGTTGGAGCAGGTGCAACTACTAAGTTGACTTCATCTGACTCTTCAGTAATTACTGTTGGAACTTGCGCAGAGAATGCTACCTACTCAGGTAACTTCGAATGTTCAGTTTCAGGTGCTCAAGGTGCTGCTTCAGGTAAGTCTGCAACAGTTACACTTTCAGTTCTAAACACAACAACTGGTCTATTCGATATCGTTGCGAATGCATTGACATTCTCAGTCGGTGGATCTATCGCAACTGTTGCTGTAACAACTGATAAGGCAACTTACACAGCTGGCGAAGCAATGGTCATCACAGCAACTGCTAAGGACTCAAGCGGAAACGCTGCATATGACGGTCAAGCTCCATACTCAGATACAGTTTCTTCAAGCAAGACTATTTCTAGTCTTCCTGCTGTTGCAACTGCTCAAATCGTAGGCGGAGTAAACACAACTAAGACATATGCTCCTGTTACTTCTGGTGACTTCGTTATCACAGGCGAAACAACAGATGCACTAACAGGTACTGCGTTCTCAGCATCAGCATCAGTTGAAGCTGATCAATCAGCATCACTAGCACTTGATGCAGCTAACGCTGCAACAGATGCTGCTAACAATGCATACGATGAAGCTCAAAATGCAACACAAGCTGCATCAGATGCACTAGCTGCTGTTACAGCGCTAGCTGCTCAAGTTAAGTCTCTTATCGCAAGCGTTAAGAAGCTAACTTCTGCAGTTGCAAAGCTAAAGAAGTAAGCAAAAACTAAATAACCCGTAAGAGTTAACTAGTTAAACAGAGGCTCGGTCTCCCAAAAGGGGGCCGGGCTTCTGGCTTGTTGCGAGAGCATCAAGGATTGCGGTTCCAGCGCCATCGATCTCGTCATCACGAAAACGCGTATAAATTCCATTGGTAAAGAGCGCTTTAGACAACCCAAAAAAAATTGCCTAGTGTTGTCAATACAATGTAATTACTATGTATTTAAATTGTATTTACAAAACACTTTTTTATAAAAAGTAATCAAAAGTAAGTGCTCTTTGAATGCGCAATTACTTTGCAATAGGCGTAAGGTGATTCTTATGGCAATCACCCCACCACGATCAGTGCGAATTCCTGATGTTTTGTGGAAGAAGGCAAAGGCCAAAGCTAAGGCCCAGCACACCACGGTGACCGCCGTGATTGTGAAGGCGCTTTATGACTGGATTAACGAATAAAAAGCTCGATTTCCAGGGGTCATACACCTGGCTTATAGGTAGTTCTCAGGGTTTAGGCGTTTAATAGCCTAATGAGCACGCATAGTATCGGCAAAAGATCTGGAGCCGATTGGGCGTCAATTGTTTTAGGGCTTGGACTTGGTTTAACAATTGCGATTTATGTTGAGACGACTACTGCGGCCGATTGGAATTCTTTCTACGCAGATGTGACATCGGTTTCGCGGATTGCAGCGATGGTTGGATCTTATCTAGCGCTTGTGGGATTGGTTTTAGTTTCAAGAATTTCTTGGGTGGAAAAATCTGTCGGACATGATCGACTTGTTATCTGGCATCGCAAACTTGGGCCTTATTCACTCTATTTAATTACGGCGCACGTCCTCTTTGTTATTTTGGGATATGCCGGTGCGGACCGGGTTCCGCTGGCTGTTGAATTGTGGCGAATGATTCTGCGCTTTCCTTGGATGCTTCCGGCGGTAATTGCATTTATATTTTTTGCGATGGCGGGGATAACTTCATATAAGAAAGCGCGAGCCAAGATGTCTTATGAGACTTGGTGGACGATTCATCTTTATACATACCTGGCGATTGTTTTATCTTTTATGCATCAAATCTTGTCGGGGCCGATGTTTATTGGGCATCCTTTGAATAAGGCGTATTGGGAATTTCTCTATATTTATGCGGGCGCAATCATTGTTATCTGGCGTTTGGTGATTCCGACCGCGCGATCTTTGCGACATAACTTAAAGATTGAACAGATAGTTAAAGAAGGGCCTGGGGTTACTTCGATAATTATGAAGGGGCGCAAGCTTGATAAATTGAATGCGCAAGGCGGGCAATTCTTCGGGTGGCGCTTTATGCAGAAAGGACAATGGTGGATTTCGCATCCATATTCATTGTCGGCGGCGCCAACAGATAAATATATGCGCGTGACTGTTAAGGAACTTGGTGATCATTCGAAGGCGGTTAAGAATTTAAAGAAGGGCAAGCGCGTGTTTTTCGAAGGGCCATATGGAACTTTCGTGGCTGCGACAGCGTCAAAGGGACACATTGTTCTTGTGGGCGGCGGAGTTGGAATAACTCCACTTCGGGCTTTGATGGAAGAGTTTGATGATTCAAAGCAGATTGATGTTTTATTCCGCGCATCGCGTGAAGAGGATTTAGTTCTGCGAAAAGAGTTAGATGCGATCGCAGAGGCACGTGGGGCAAGAGTTCATTACTTAGTAGGGTCGCGCAAAGTACATCCGATGGATGCGAAATATATAAGCAAGTTTGTTCCGGCATTTGCCGATTCAGATGTTTATGTTTGTGGGCCAACGCCTTTGGTCGAGGCTGTGCGTGAGGCATGTAGGGATGCGGGAATTCCGAAGAATAGATTCCATGACGAAGCTTTCGAATTTCATGCGGTTTAAATTGATTAGCGAAGCGATTAGGGGCGAGGGATGAAGCGCGGATTATTAATTGGTGTTGGAACACTTGGTGGGCTTGGTGCGGTATTCGCGATTACACCGCCGCAATTTGGAACATCAGGGTCAAGTGGATTAGCTGCGCTGCCGGGCAAAGCTGCGAGTACTTCTGCGGCGCCTGCGCCTGCGGCTACGAAGGCTGCGCCAACAAAGGCTGCAAGTGCGCCAACTAATGCTTCTTCGCCAACTAAAAAAGCGACACCAACTAAAAAAGCGACACCAACAAAAACACAGAGTGCGGCGCCACAACCAACACAGACTCAAGCACCAGTGCAATCTGGTGGAATTACCGGAACATTTGATGGAAATACTGCATCCACCAGATGGGGTCCAGTGCAGGTACGAATTGTTGTTAAGGATGGAAAAATTGTTGCGGCATCTGCGTTGCAGTCACCAAGTGGGGATTCACGATCGCGGAGTATTTCCTCGCAAGCAATTCCATATTTAGTTCAGGAAACTTTGGCCGCGCAATCAGATCAAATCTCTGGTGTTGGTGGCGCTTCATACACATCAAATGGTTGGTATCAATCTTTGCAATCAGCACTTAAGAAGGCTGGTCTTTAGTAACGGAAAGTAGTTTTAATACTTTTCCACATTTCCTAATTTCTTAGTTTTGTAACTTTGTTACACAGTATGGTTGCGCCATGAAAAACAAACTCGATGAACTCAAGGTGGAACGAGTTACCATAATTGAATTAGCTAAGAAACATAAAGCATTTAACGTTGCAGTATTTGGAAGTGTCGCCCGCATGAGCGAGAACCCAGAAAGCGATATTGATTTTCTTGTAGATTTTGAACCCGGCGCTTCACTATTTGATCAAGCCGCACTTCGCATTGATTTGAGCGAGCTACTTAATTCCGAAATTGATTTGTTGAGCCGAGGGGCACTGAGGACTAGCGATTCAAATATTATGCAAGACGCGATAAGTATTTGAGTTTCGATGATGAGGAACGAATTGTAGATATCCTGAATTTTGGGGAAGAACTTGCAATCTATGTAGATTTGGGCCGTCGAGAATTCCTAAGATTTTGCGGCTCAGGCCGATCAATTGAACGTTTAACAGAGCTTATTGGTGAAGCGGCTAGTCATTTATCAATTGAAGCCAAAGGCAAATTCCTAGAAATTAATTGGAAAGGAGTCATTGGCATGAGGCAGATACTTGCTCATGTTTATGGGCGAATTGATTCAGAAATTCTTTGGCAAACCGTTTCCAAAGATGTTCCGATTTTGATTTCAACGCTTGCAATTGAGGTAAAAAACTAAATACAGCCTCTGATTATTTGAGGTTTTGATTTAAGGTAAGGGCATGGCCGCAGAAGTTATGAAGGTAATGCGTGAGATCCCGGTTTGGGGAACTATTTTATTTATCGAATGCGATGGCCCAGATAAAAGTGCGCTAGAAGCCGGAATTGATAAGTGCACGGAATATTTTCGTGAAGTTGACGCGGTATTTTCAACTTATATAGATGGATCCGAAGTTTCAAGGCTTCGCCGTGGCGAGATAAAAATAAGTGATTGTTCAAAAGATTTGCAAGAAGTTTGGGATTTGTGCCTGCGGGCGAAGGAAATTACAGATGGCTCGTTTGATCCGTGGTGCGTTGAGGGTGGCTTTGATCCTTCGGGATATATAAAGGGTTGGGCATCGGATAAAGCGATTGCGATTTTGCACGATCACGGGGCCACGTTTATTCAAGTAAATGGCGCTGGGGATCTCTCGTTATTTGGCGGGCCACATAAAATTGGAATTAGATCGCCCGAGGATGCGAAAGTTATTTTGAAAGTTTTTGAACTTAATGGTGGCGCGATTGCGACATCTGGAACTTATGAACGTGGTGCACATATCCGAGATCCCCACACTGGCTTGATTGCAATCGGTGCCAGAAGCGCAACCGTGATAGGGCCAGATGGCGGCTTGGCCGATGCGTTGGCTACGGCGTTGGTTGTGTCGGGGCGAGATGGGGCGGTTTGGTTTTCTAAGGGCGAATTAGCCGAATATTGCGCATGGGTTATCGATAGACATGACGAGGTTGCGTGGTCGGTAGGCTTCGGGCATGGCTGATGGCGATGACAAGATAAATGGAACGACTGGTGGATTCACAAGCGCTGGTTTAAAAACTGAAGAAGAGATGTTGGTGCTTCCCGCATTTGATATCGCCGCCGCACTTGAAATCGGACAGATTGCATTTGAACTTGCAAGTGCGCGCGAATTAAAAGCAGCGATTGAAGTTCGAATTGGTGAATGGACCGTTTTTCACGCATCACTTCCGGGTACAAACGCCGAAAATGATTGGTGGATGGGTCGCAAAGCGCGAGTTGTTTTATTGACTGGGCACTCATCGATTCACGAAAGAGTTTTAGCTGAAGAGACAAATACCGATTGGTTTGCAAAGCACGGAGTTGAGGAAGAGCAATATGCAATTCATGGCGGGGGGTTGCCGATAAATGTTGTCGGTAAAGGTCTAGTCGGAATTTTATTAGTAAGTGGATTACCACAAATTCAAGATCACTTGCTAGGCGTTGAAGTTTTGACTGAATATCTCGCGCGCAAAGGTGAGAATAGTTGAGCAAAGAGATCTGGGTTTGCGGTGAGGTATTAATTGATTTAATCCCCCGCGGTGAGAAAAAAGTTGCAATCGTGGGCGGCGGACCAGCAAATACTGCGAAAGCTTTAGCGCTGCTTGGTTTTGATTCTTATTTTATTGATGGCATTTCAACTGATGCATATGGCGCAAAAGCTAAGGCTGAACTTTTATATGATGGTGTGAATTTAAAATATGCGCACTTCACTGATAAACCAACTTGCACCGCGGATGTTTCACTCGATGCCGCCGGAGTCGCTTCGTACGTTTTCACAATTGATGGATCAGCAACCTTTGATTTCTCACACGATTGGTTGCCGGATCCGCTCGAAATAAAGCCGGCGGTATTGCAGATTGGAACACTTGCAACAATTGTTGAGCCAGCCGCAACTATCTTGTTGGAATGGGCAACGAAAGTAGCGCAGGTTGCGCCGATAGTTTTCGATCCAAATATTCGTTCTTCAGTTGTAAGTGATCGTGCAAAATATCAGGCCGCAGTTGCAAGATGGACCGCGATTTCAGCAGTTATAAAAGTTAGTGAAGATGATTTGGCTTGGTTGTATCCCGACCGGGATCAATTAGATGTTGCGGCGCAATGGCTTGGAGAAGGTGCAGATTTGGTAATTATTACAAAGGGAAGTTATGGCCTTATCGGAATCACATCGCAGGGATCAGTAACTGTTCCGGGTGTGAAGGTAGAAGTTGCTGACACTGTCGGGGCCGGTGACACGGTTGGCGCAGTAGTTGTCGAAGCAATTGTGGAACGTGGACTTTCAACTTTGCATGGCGAAGTTTTGCGCGAAGTATTAACACGCGCAGCAAAAGCAGCATCAATAACCTGTTCGCGCGCAGGTGCAAATCCACCAACTCGCGCAGAAATCGAAGGATAAAAATGCAACATATAGATGGCACAGAAATATCTGTCGGAATTGATTTAGATCAAGGTGCACGCATCGCATCTCTGCAATGGCGAGATTTGCAATTCGTTGTTCCCTTTCGCGGAACACCGCTTTCATGGGGCTGGTATTCAATGTCGCCTTGGGCGGGACGTGTTCGAGATGGTCTGATGAAAGATGCATCTGGCGTTGAACATACTTTGCCAACAAATTGGCTGCCACCACATGCGATTCATGGATACGGTTTTGTTTCATCATGGGAAGAGACCGGTTCTGGTCGTGCTCGTTTGGAATTGCCAGCGCCTTATAACAACGCCGTTGTTACTCAAACTATTGAAGTTTTAGATGATGCAGTTCGTTGGATTTTGGAATACGAAGCTAATGGTTGTGAAATGCCGGCCTGGCTTGGTTTTCATCCATGGTTTCCACGCGAATTAGCACGGGGTGGGGAAGCAGTAGTTAATTTCAACGCAGCGAAGATGTTTGAACGCAGCGAAGAAGATGGACTTCCAACTGGAAAATTAATTAAGCCAAAGCCCGAGCCTTGGGACGATGCGTTCACCGAAGTAATTGGAACGCCATCAGTTGTTTGGGAAGGCGCCGCGCGTTTGGATATTGAATCTGATGCGCCATATTGGGTTGTCTATACCGAAGATACCGAGGGCGTTTGTATTGAACCCGAGACTGCGCCACCTGATGCAGCCAACTTAGGAATTGCTGGCGATCATTATTTAGAAGCCTTGTTCACTTTCTCAGAGGATTAATCACTTTGAGTAACAGTGTTTAGTGTTATGGTTTCGCCAGTTAGAAGTACGCAATGAAGAAGGAATTATGAAGTACATAAATCGCGAACATTTGAAATCGCTAAATGCAATTGAAGAGAAGCGATTTTTGGAGCTACATCCAAAATCTGGTGCGTTATTTGAAAAAGCAAAAGGTGTAATGCCAGGTGGGGTTCCGATGTCGTGGATGGCTAAATGGCCGGGGGCTTATCCGATCTTCGTTGAAAGTGCAGCAGGTTCACATTTCACCGATGTTGATGGCAATAAATATATTGATTTTTGTTTGGGCGATACCGGATCCATGACCGGACATTCGCCGGCCGCAACTGTCGCCGCGATAACCGAACAGATGAAACATGGTTTCACATCAATGCTCCCAACCGAGGATGCAGTAATTGTTTCACAAGAACTTGCGGCCCGCTTCGGTCTGCCACTCTGGCAATTCACGGTGACTGCAACTGATGCAAATCGACATTCAATTCGTTATTGCAGATTGATAACTGGTAAGTCAAAGATAATTGTGATTGATAAGTGTTACCACGGCAGCGTTGATGAAACTTTTGCAACTCTGGATGCGAATGGAAACACAATAAAGCGCGAAGGTAATTTGGGTGCGCCAGTTGATTTAGATCAAACAACTCGGGTAGTTGAATTTAATGATTTAGCAGGAATGGAAGCAGCGCTTGCAAAGGGCGATGTCGCAGCAATCTTGATGGAACCAGCGATGACAAATATCGGAATCGTTCTGCCAGAAGATGGCTATTTAAAAGTGGTTGGCGATTTAGCAAAGAAATATGGTGCGATCTGGATTATCGATGAGACCCACACTATTTCTGTTGGTGCAGGTGGAATGACTGCGCTTTATAACTTGAAGCCAGATATTTTGACGATTGGTAAGGCAATTGCTGGTGGAATTCCAACTGGAACATTTGGAATGACTGCCGAAGTTGCGGCGCGAATTAAAGAGAAGACTTCTCGCGAAATAATCGATACCGGTGGAATCGGTTCTACCTTGGCCGGAAATTCAATGAGCCTTGCTGCAATGCGTGCTACTTTAACTAAAGTTTTAACACCACAAGCATTTGAAAAGATGGTTGCACTTGGAACTAAATGGTCTGATGGTGTTGATGCCGCAATTAAAGAATTTGATCTACCTTGGTATTGCTCAAGACTTGGGGCGCGCGGTGAATATTTATTCCAAGCGACCGCACCAAAGACAGGCAAAGAAGCGGCCGACGCCGGCGACTTCGAATTAGAGCAATACATCCACCTTCGGATGTTGAACGATGGCTTCTTAATTACGCCATTTCACAATATGGCCTTGATGTCACCAGAGACTTCTGATGCCGATGTTGATGCGCATACTGTTGCGTTTAGAAAAATGTGTGCGGAGTTAGTTTCAATATAGTTCAGATTATTCTCAGGATTTCACCCCAAATAATGGGCACTTCAAGTCGAACTAAAATGCATGTACATTTACTATTCCCATGTGAAATTTTCCTATCCGTGCGCCGGCAACACCAAAGCATTATTTAGGCGTCGTGTTTTGGCCCCAGTTTCCGGGGCACTTGTGCTTTGTTTCGTGCTTTCATCTTCGGCGAGTGCGGCTATTGATTTGGCGAGTATTACAAAAACTTCCGAATTCGACTCTTCTGGTGATTATTTCTTGTCGTCTTCCATTGAGAATATAAGTTTGATCGTAGATGACGATGGTATTCCCAGCTCAGTGTTTACAACTTTTTCAGGAACGTTAAACGGAAATAATTTTTCGATTTCGGAGCTTAATACCCCACTTTTTGGAAATCTAGATCAGGCAACTGTTAGCAATTTAACTCTAAATACAGATTCAGATGGAATATCTATAATTGGATCTGCTGGAATTCTGGCGGCAACCGCGAATCATTCTGATTACTCGGTAGATAATAGTGAAATTTACCGGGTTAAAGTGACCGGCACAATAAATGCGGGTGGCAGTAATATTGGTGGGTTAGTTGGGTATAGTTCCAAAACTAGCATTGCTTTTTCTGAAGCAAATGTAATTATAAATTACATAGAAGGCACTCCGGGCTCTGTTGGTGGCTTAGTCGGAACAAATGACGCAGGAATGATTAGAGATTCTAAATCACAGGGAACTGTTCGAGGATATGATCTTGTTGGTGGAATTGCTGGGTTAAATACAGATAGCGGATTGATAGTAAATTCATCTTCCTCTGCGACCGTAAATGGAAATGGAAGTATTGGGGGCATTGTTGGAGATAACAATGAGAGCTCAACTATTATTGGATCCAAATTTGATGGCACAGTTTTCGGCGATCGGTCAGTAGGGGGTATTGCCGGTACCAACTCTGGAAATGTTTCACAATCTTTATCCTCGGGTTCGGCAACAGCGATAAGTTATAACGCGGGTGGCTTGGTTGGTTATAACGTAGGTGGTTCTATTGAAAGTTCAGCGTCAAGCGCAGTTGTTGCGGGGCCACAAACCGCCGGTGGATTGGTGGGTTGGTCAACCTCAGACGGCTTAATTTCTAATTCTATGGCGCAAGGAAATGTAAATGGAGATTATGCAGTCGGAGGGCTTGTTGGAAGAAATGATGGAGATATTTCAAACTCAATGGCAACGGGAGATGTCTCGGAATCCAATTTGAATTCGGGAGTTGATATCGGAGGACTTGTTGGAGTTAATTTCAGCTCTTATTCTTCTGTAACGAATTCAATTGCCACTGGAGTCGTAACTGGAAGCGGCGAAATTGGCGGCCTTATTGGATATACCGTGAATTCAACAATCACAAATTCTATTGCAACAGGAAATGTGAATGGCATAAGTGCCATCGGTGGCTTAATTGGAACAAGTGATAGTGATTCCATTTCAGGAACACATGCATCAGGCGATGTTCTTGCGAATTCAAATCGAGTTGGTGGATTAATTGGGTATGCAGCTGGAAGTTACATTTCTAGTTCAACTTCGACAGGAGATGTAACTGGCGACGCAACAGTTGGTGGCTTCATAGGTTATGGACACTTCGCCACTATTATGAAGTCGAGTTCTGCCGGAAACGTAAATGGTGAAAATTATGTTGGGGGTTTCATAGCCGATGATGCCTACAACACAATCACTAATTCAATGGCCAGTGGAAACGTAGCTGGGGTTGATTATGTGGGTAGTTTTGCTGCGCTTAGTTCAAGAGGAAGCGTTGGAGGTACTACTTATCCACCAGTAGAAAACTCAACTTCTATGGGGTCTACAACAGGAACTGGTGAACATGTTGGCGGATTTTACGGATACAGAAACCAACCAGCTTCAGTAACTTCCCGAGAGACCACTACACAAACGGATGCTTTAACAGTTGTTAACAATGGCCTTGGGGTTGCTGCATGGGAAATCAATCCTAATTCATCATTAAATTACCTTTCTTTAATTGTAAACATGAACACAGTCACAATGATTTCCATCTTGAATAAGAATCTAATTGCACCAAAGTGGGGTAACAATAGATACATAAATGGTGGAAATCCTTATTTGATCGCCTTACTCAGTTCCGGTTTCTACTCAGACTCAACGCCTATTCCCGATATTCCCCCAGGTCCTCCAAGTAGTGGTTCCGGTTCAATCAAGAAGCCAATTTCGCCTGAAGAGATTGCTAAACGCGAGGGTTCTGAGCGCAAAATTTTAGAAAGTCTAAAAGAGAATTTTCGAAAGATTGAAGTAGAAGATTTTAAGTCTGCCGGAATAGTTGGAGTTACAGATAAGAGCCTGCCAATAGTTGTTGAGCTGTTAGCGGAACTTGAAATTCAAACATTTGAAGCACCAACGGTTCAAAAAGTGGTGCAAATTGCTGGTGCAATTTCTAGAATTATTTCTGTAGATCAAGGCAAAAGTATTTCTTTCATAGATCTAAAAAAAGTCGGTGTTACTGAAATTGAATATTCAGAGCTAAAAGAGTTTTCTAATTTTCTAGCTTTATTGCCTGCCGATAAGAAAAATTCAATCAAGGAGATTCAACTTCTAGTTGCAGAGTTTAAGAAGAACAAAGAAGTAGCAATTAAGGCTCGTGAGGCGAAAAAAGAGGCTACTAGAATTCAACGCGAAAAGAATTTGCAGTTGATTCTGAGTATGTTCAACAAGTAGTTAGTTAAAGCCTAAACCTTGATACATCGCAAGTGCTGGGCCGTTATCGGCATCGACGTAAAGCATGGCTTGTTTCAAAGATTTCTCAACCATGTAATCAAGGCCGGTGAGGGCAAGGGCTTTGCCTAGGCCGATTTTCTTGTTATCTGGGTCAACACCAATTACATAAATTTCACCAATGGGATCTTGATTTACGAAGTCGTGGTGAATTTTGGTCCAACAAAAACCGACAATCTTTCGGTTCTGCATTGCGATAAAGAAACCGTCGAGATCAAACCAGGGCTCGTTCATTCTGTTCTCTAAGTCGGCCATTACCCAATTGCCTTGATCTGGATGCTTTTCAAAGATTTTATTATTTAGGGCAAGCCATTCATCTCTTTGAAGTGATGGCACAAAAGTTGAAATTTCAAAACCGTTTGCAATTGGTGGAAGTGGATCTAGAAGAGAGCGATGTAATTTAAGAATGTGGCGCATTTATTTAGATGCGTTCGTTAACAGGCGCCTCTTTGCCAGCACTTGGAAGGGTGAAGCGGTATCCAACATTTCGAACTGTGCCAACAATGGCTTCATGTTCTGGACCAAGCTTTGAACGAAGGCGACGGATGTGAACATCGACGGTACGAGTTCCACCGAAGTAGTCGTAACCCCAAATTTCTTGTAGAAGTTGGGCGCGAGTAAATACGCGGCCAGGATGTTGGGCCAGGAATTTAATTAGCTCGAACTCTTTAAATGTTAAATCTAGTGAGCGACCTTTTATCTTTGCGGTGTAAGAATTCTCATCGATAACAATTTCGCCGGTGCGAATTTCACGTAAAGATGGATCATTTGCAAAGTTATCGGCTTCGATGCGACCAACTGCGATACGAACGCGAGCTTCGATTTCGGCAGGGCCAGCGGTATCGAGAATTACATCGTCGAATCCCCAATCTGCGTTCATTGCAGATAAAGAACCTTCAGTTGCGATAGTAATAATTGGACAATTAACGCCAGTGGATTGCAATAACTTATTTAACGCTTTTGCACTTGGTAGATCGCGGCGGGCATCTAGCAAAATGCAATCAACTTCGGGAACATCAACAAGGATTGACGCTTCGGCCGGAAGGAGACGAACTTGATGTTGAAGCAGGGCAAGACTTGGTAACACTTCAGCACTTGCGCCGAGTGTGTTTGTCAGGAGGAGAATTCTCGCCATAAGAGGTGTAAGAATACTCATGTGAAATCGCTGACTCCACTTGTGATAGTTCTGGCTCTGGCAATTGCATTTGGCGTTTGGTACACCCGCAGCCGAGGTGAGTTTCGTAAGAAGAAGACGATCAATGGGCCGAAGCTTGATGCGGCGATAATCGGGGCCCAACTCGGTGCACGCGTGACTATGGTGCAGTTCTCCTCGGCCTTCTGCTCGCCATGTCGAGCCACTAAGGCGTTGCTAGAGGACATGGTTAAGTCCATGCCCGATGTTAGGTATGCCCATATCGATGCCGAGTCCAACCTCGAACTCGTCCGTAAATTAGATATCCGTTCGACCCCGACCACCCTGTTTTTAAATGGCGATGGGATCGAAGTCGGTCGTGCGATGGGAACACCAAAGCGCTCGCAGGTATTAGATGCGGTTAACGCAATTCGCTAGCTTGCGCAACTGCGAATCTTTCGCAATTAGTGTTTTATCTTTTGGCTACTTACAATTTGCGGGTGCTTAACTTTGAACCGGTATTTCTAACAAAGCGTCGCCATATTGATTTTGGCCGCCTTGTCGGTTCTTTGTGTCGAATGTAATTAACTTAAAACGCAACAACAAGTTTTTTGTTTTACAAATAATTCGACTATAAGCAAAGGAATTCAAATGACACTTCAAAACGAAGTTAGTACAGCTAAAACTAGCAAAGTGAAAGTAATCGATGCCCGCGGGCCAAGATTTTCGGCGGCAATCACGACTCTGGTTTTGGCGCTCGCACTTGTAACTCAATCAGCAGTTTTAATTGCAATTCAATTAGTTGTATTCGCAATTGGTGCATTTGCTGGTCCAGCCAAGACGCCTTATGCAGTTATATTTAAGAAATTTGTAAAGCCAAGACTTCGCGGCGAAGTTCCAACCGAAGATGCAAGACCACCACAATTTGCCCAGAGCGTTGGGTTAATTTTTGCTATTGCAGCATTGGCTGGATCACTTTTATCGATTCCAGCTCTATTCACTGTTGCAGTTGGTTTCGCACTATTCGCAGCGTTTTTAAATGCCGCATTTAACTTCTGTTTAGGCTGCGAGATTTATCTAATCGCAGTTCGTATCATCAAAAAATAATTAACCAATAACCAAATTAGGAGATAAAAATGTCACGTGCAACATCACTAGTTTCAACCGATTGGGTTCAAGAGAATCTATCGAACCCAAACGTTGTATTTATCGAGGTAGATGAGGACACCAGTCTTTACGAGAAGGGCCATATCCAGGGCGCAATTACTTTCCACTGGCGCGATGATCTACAAGATGGCTTGATCCGCGATCTAATTTCAAAAGAGAAGTTTGAAGCGTTGCTTTCAAAGAACGGTATTTCAAATGACTCAACTGTCATTCTCTACGGCGGCAACAACAACTGGTTCGCAACATATGCGTTCTGGTATTTCAAGATTTACGGGCACCAAGATGTTCGCTTAATCGATGGCGGCCGCAAGCTTTGGGAGCTAAAGGGCTTGCCACTTGTAACCGAAGTCCCAACTCGCACCGCATCACGTTATGTTGCAAAGGAGCGCGATAATTCAATCCGCGCATTCCGCGATCAAGTTATTGCATCTATCGGAATTAAGAACATTGTTGATGTGCGCTCACCTGCAGAATTCGCTGGCGAACTTGCTGCGCCAGCACACTTGCCACAAGAGGGCGGACAAATTAAGGGCCACATTCCTGGTGCAAAAAATATTCCTTGGTCAAAGGCTGCTAATGAAGATGGAACATTTAAATCAAATGATGAACTAGCCGATCTTTACAAAACTGCTGGCGTAGATTTTTCAAAAGAAACTATTGCTTACTGCCGAATTGGTGAGCGTTCAGCGTTCTCATGGTTTGTATTGCACGAACTTCTCGATCTACAAAACGTTACAAACTATGACGGTTCATGGACTGAATACGGTTCACTCGTTGGTGTACCAGTAGCAGTCGGCGCTTAAGTTGCGTACCTGTGGTGCAACACCTGGTGGTCCTGATTTAGCTGGAGTTGATCTGGCAAATCAGGCTGTTATTCAAGGAGCCGTCTACCGTGGTGGCGTTAGCGATGGTGTTCCAAATGGTGCACCAGTTGATAACGCATATGTACGGCTCCTTGATTTAAATGGTGAATTCACTGCAGAAGTTCCAACAAATTTAGAAGGACAATTTCGATTCTTTGCCGCCCCTGGGCCATGGACAGTTGTAGTTCTGGCTCATGGGGCGCGTGAAGAGGTAAAAGTTCAGGCGGAAAAAGGAAGTCCAGTCGATTTAGTTTTTCAGATCTAAAACCGGCAAAGTAGACTTCTTCCATGGCCGATAAACATGAATTGCGCGATAAAGGTCTTCGCTTAACACCACAACGCGAATTAGTTCTTGCTGCTGTGCGCGCGTTAGAACATGCGACTCCTGAAGAGGTAGCAGAGAAAGTAAAGCTGACGCATCCCGGAATTAATCTTTCAACGGTTTATCGCAACTTAGAAACTTTGGAGAATGTTGGTTTAGTTCAGCATTCACACCTTGGTCATGGTGGCGTTCGCTATCACGCATCAACCGAAGAGATTCATGCACATCTAAATTGCGAATCTTGCGGAACAATTATTGAAGTCCCAATCGATGCGACTGCCTCATTTACACAGTCACTTCTCGATGGTTATGGCTTTCACACAGATCTCGCACACTTGGCGATCGCCGGTCGTTGCGAGAATTGCTTCAACAAGCCTTAAACTGGGAAGTCTTATGACTGCAGTATTAGTTGAAGCGGGACCAGATGCCGGAGCTATTTGGCATTTTGGTGAACCAAATCAAGAACAACGCGCACTAGCCGCGGGAACTGCATGGGCCGATCTTTCACATCGCAGCGTAATTTCAATTACTGGGCCTGATCGACTTAGTTGGTTGCATTCAATTACAACGCAGGATGTTGAGAAGTTAAATCCTGGGCTCTGGGTTAGTTCCCTAATACTTGATGCAAGTGGCCACATCACACACCAATTTTATTTAGTGGACGATGGCACAACTACTTGGTTGCATACCGAGAAAGAGAAAACTGCTGAGCTTTTGGCTTACTTAGAGAAAATGAAATTTATGTTGCGGGTAGAAATTGCAGATCGATCCGAGGGTTACGCAGTTCTTCGCGCACCAGGAGCACCAGATGCAATCGGCGGGCCATTCGCACTTGTTACATATGATGAACTCGATGATATGAAATCAGCTTTCAATCAGAACTATTTACAAGTCGGAACTTGGGCACTTGAAGCCGAACGCGTTGCTGCGGGCCGGGCGCGAATTCTCTTTGAGACCGATCACAAATCAATTCCAAACGAGCTAGGTTTTCTAAATAACGCAGTCCATATGAAGAAGGGCTGTTACCCAGGGCAAGAGACTGTGGCGAAAGTATTTAACTTAGGAAAACCACCGCGTCGTTTAACACTTCTACATTTGGATGGTTCGATGGTCGCAATGCCAGAGAATGGCGCGAAGGTTGAATTCGATGGCAATGAAGTTGGATTTGTTGGAACAGTGGCTAGACATTACGAACTTGGCCCAATTGCACTCGCGGTTTTAAAGCGCAACGTTCCGATTGATGCGACGCTTACGAGCGCTGGAGTTAGTGCAAGTCAAGAGTTAATCAATAATTAGTAAACAAGTGCTTGCACATTTGCTTGCAAGATCTCTTCAACAAAACTTGCAGCACCAGCAATAACAATTCCAGGTATTTGATCGCCATCGTTAATTCCGCGACGAACTGCGCATTGCGTGCACAAAGTTATTTTTCCACCCGCAAGAATTGCATCGCGAAGGTCGGCTAATTTTGCAGAGTGCGGTAATTCAAATTCTTCACATTTGCCAGGTAGTGCAAACCATGCGGCCTCACCAGTAAGCCAGAGTGAAACTTCTGCGCCACTGGCTAGTGCGGTAGATGCAACGGTAAATGCTTGTGCGCAGCGCTCGGGATCATCCGACCCGGCCATAACTTTTACGACTAGCTTCACACCTGGATGAGTATTAATCATGGACGAGACTCTACTCGCTGATGGCATTACCCTTAGGCAATGGAAACCGTGACCACCATATTGTTAATCGCGGTCACGCTAATTATCGGATTATTTTTATTCGTAAAGGGAATCCGCGGCGCTGTTAGAACCTGGAAAGGTGAAACTGAAGATGGCATTTGAAATTCCCGAGGGCCTGCATCCTGATTGCTATCCACTTGCTTGGCTTATCGGAACTTGGCGGGGTAAGGGATCAGGTGAATATCCAGGGATTGAACCTTTTCAATTCGCGCAAGAAGTAACTTTCAATCACGATGGTCGCCCATTTTTAAATTACTTTTCACGCTCTTGGATTATTAATGAAGAGAATGAAATTCTGCGCCCGGGTGGATCTGAAGTTGGATTCTGGCGCCCGAAAGAGAACAAAACTTTAGAAGTTGTTCTTGCCCATAACACTGGAATTTCTGAAGGTTGGGTTGGTGTGCACGATGGCCCGAAGATTCAACTTGCAATGGATCAAGGTTATTCCGCACCATCAGCAAAGATTGTTACAGCAGGTCAAAGACTTTACGGATTAGTTGAAGGCCAACTTTTCTATGCATACGACATGGCGGCCGAAGGTCAGACATTGCAGGCGCATATCTGGTCAAGTTTGGAACGCCAGGTTGGCGAGTAAATGAGCAACGATTTTCGCGGTGAAGTTTTAGCAGAACTAACTCGCAATGGTTTAGTCGAATCAATTCATACTGGGCATTTAATTATGTTAAACGCTGATGGTTCGGTCCATAAAATTAAAGGGTCGGTAGATATGCCGATCTTTCCTAGATCAACAGTTAAATGCATGCAGGCAAGTGCGATGGTGCGAAACGGTTTGAAATTAGAACCAAGGCTTTTAGCGCTAGCCCAAGCGAGTCATTCTGGCGCAGCGATGCATCAAGCGGGCGTCTTAGAAATTTTGGCCAGCGTTGGTTTGAATGAAAGTGATTTGCAGTGCGCATTTGATAAACCACTTGGAGATGCGGAACGAATTGCTTGGGGCGATAAGCCAGCGACAAGGCTCGCCATGAACTGTTCTGGAAAGCATGCCGGCATGCTTGCAACATGTGTGGCAAATGGTTGGGACATAAAGACTTATTTAAACGCAGATCACCCACTACAAGTGGCGGTATTAGCTGAGATTGAAAGCCTGGCAGGGGCAAAAGTTTCAAATAAAACCTTTGATGGTTGCGGTGCACCACTCTTTGCATTAACTACTCGCGAACTTGCAACTGCAATTCGCAATATAACTATTTCAAAAGATCCGGTTCATATTGAAGTTATGAACGCGGCTCGCGGGTATCCCGAAATGGTTGCGGGCGAAGCTCGTTTAACAACTCGTACTATGAAGAGCGTTCCTGGTTTATTTATGAAGGAAGGCGCAGAAGCAGTAGAAGTTGCTTCAATGTCTGATGGTCGCACTTTGGTATTCAAGATAAGCGATGGTTCTTGGCGAGCATTTGGTGCGATTATGCATGCTGCGCTTTTGGAATGGGGAATTACTACAACCGAAGAAGTGTTCAATGTTTATGGTGGCGCGAATATTGTTGGTGGAATGCGAGCAGTTCTCTAAATGAAAAGCCGCATCGCAACCTTGATGGTTCACACATCTCCGCTTGAACAAGCGGGCATGGGCGATGCTGGTGGCATGAATATTTATGTTGTAGAAAATTCAATCAAGATGGCAAGTGCCGGGGTTGAAGTAGATATTTTTACTCGCGCTGATAAAACTGGTCTGGCTGACGCAGTTGAAATTGCGCGCGGTGTAACAGTTCATCATTTAGAAGCGGGACCAATTGGGGCGCTAACTAAAGAGGAACTTCCAACGCAAATTGGCGCACTTACCCACGCTTTTATGGAACATCAAAGTGGTAAGCCAAATGACTATTACGACATTATTCATTCGCATTATTGGATCAGTGGTCAACTCGGTTGGATGATTTCAGAGCGAACTGGCGTGCCACTTGTTCACACCATGCACACGATGGCAAAGGTAAAGAATCAAGCACTTGCCGAAGGCGATACGCCAGAGCCACTTATTCGCGCACTTGGCGAAGAACAAATAGTGCAGAATGCGAAGGCGTTAATTGCTAACACTGATGCTGAAGCTGCAAGCCTGGTCTCACTTTATGGCGCAGATTCTGATCGCGTAAAAGTTGTAACTCCGGGCGTAGATTTGCAACGCTTCACACCTGGACATGGAAAATCTAGTGCGCGAAATATTTTAAATATTGCGCCAGATGCAATTCTCTTAACTTTTGTTGGACGAATTCAGCCACATAAAGGTCCAGAAGTTTTGGTTCGTGCAGTGGCAGAAATGGTGGCGCATACGCCGCATCTACGTGCAAAGTTGGCTTTAGTAATTATGGGTGGGGCGTCTGGAACTGGGATCAATGAGCCAGAACGACTTGCAAAATTAGCCCAATTCTTAGGTGTCTCAGATTTAATTCACTTCAAAGAGCCGGTAACTAGAAGCGAACTTGCGGATTGGTATCGCGCCTCTGATTTAGTTTGCGTACCTTCATATTCAGAGAGTTTTGGTTTAGTTGCGCTAGAAGCACAAGCATGTGGAACTCCAGTTGTCGCAAGCGCCGTGGGCGGACTTCGCACTGCAGTATCGGATGGAATTTCAGGAACACTAGTTGATGGTCACGATTCAAAAGCATGGGCTTCAGTTTTATCAAGGCTTATTGCAGAGCCACAACGGAGAATTTTATTATCAATGGGCGCAATAGAACATGCAAAGCGTTTTGGTTGGGAGACAACTGCGCGACAAACTTTAGATGTGTATGACTGGGTCTTATCAAAGCCAAAGAAAAATTCGCTCTGGGTCGCAAATTAAAAATGATTGATCCGCGCATAATTATTGAAGATTTTTTAGAGTCACACGATTTAGATTTCGAAAAGAGCGGTGAAAATACCTATCTAATTACCTTGCCTGGCGAGAAGAAATTACAGACGCATTGCGCACTAATTGTTGGCGATAATTCTCTAAGCATCAACGCATTTGTAATTCGTAAACCCGATGAGAACGCGGATAAAGTGCATGAATGGCTGCTGACAAAAAATGCATCTATGTATGCCGTTACCTTCGCAATTAACGAGCTCGGCGATATTTTCTTAGTTGGCCGCCTGCCATTGCCAGCAGTTACAGATGTTGAAATTGATCGCATCTTGGGCGCCGTACTCCAATACTCGGACTCCTCTTTTAATCCATTGCTCGAACTCGGATTCGCTTCATCTATCCGCCGAGAATGGGCTTGGCGGGTATCGCGCGGAGAATCACTTTCAAATCTAAAAGCATTTGAACATTTAATCTAAAACGAAATAGGATTTAGACATGACAAAGAAATTGATTTTGCTGCGCCACGGCGAGAGCGAATGGAATGCCCTTAATTTATTTACTGGATGGGTTGATGTTCGACTTTCAGAAAAAGGTATTGGTGAAGCCAAGCGCGGTGGTCAATTACTTAAAGATCGAGGATTGCTTCCAGATATCGTTCACACATCACTTCTACGTCGTGCGATCCACACTTCACAATTAGCTCTAGATGCCGCAGATCGCCACTGGATTCCAGTAAAGCGCAGCTGGCGTCTTAACGAGCGCCACTACGGCGCACTTCAGGGCAAAGATAAGAAAGAGACGCTCGCACAATATGGCGAGGAGCAATTCCAATTATGGCGCCGCTCATTTGATGTTCCGCCACCACCGATTGATGACAACGATAAATACTCACAATTTGGCGATCCACGTTATGCAGATTTAGGGCCAGACCTACCAAAAACTGAATGTCTTAAAGATGTTATTACTCGCATGATTCCGTATTTCACTGGTGAAATTGCGGATGACATGAATGCGGGCAAAACTGTTTTAGTTACAGCACACGGAAATTCAATTCGTGCGATGGTTAAACACATTGATTGCATTTCAGATGCCGATATCGCTGGAGTAAATATTCCTACTGGTATTCCGCTCTTCTACGAGTTCGGAGATGACTGGGAGCCAATTAAAAAAGGTGGCGAGTATTTAGATCCAGATGCTGCAAAGGCAGCAATCGAAGCTGTTGCGAATCAGGGTAAGAAGTAAAAATTAATTACTTGAGTATTCACCAGTAACAAGGAAGTAAACGCGGCGAGAGATAGATACTGCGTGATCTGCAAAACGTTCGTAGTATCGACCAAGAAGTGTCATATCAATCGCGGTTTCAATTCCGTGTGGCCAGTTCTCATCGAGGAGAATACTGATTAAATCGCGGTGCAATTTGTCCATTTCATCATCATCAGTTTCAATTTCAAGAGCGCGAACTGTGTCGCGATGTTCCATAACTGATGAAAGCTTGTCAATTAATTTATCTGCGACAAGTCCCATTGCAGTAATAGTTGGTGTTAGTTCTGCTGGAACTGCGCTATTTGGATATCTCATGCGAGCTTGCTTGGCAACGTGGTGTGCAAGATCGCCCATTCGTTCTAGGTCGGCACTCATGCGAAGTGAAGTAACTAAAGTGCGAAGGTCAGAAGCAACTGGTTGCTGACGTGCCATTAAATTAATTGTGCGTGCATCTAATTCATGTTGAATCTCATCGATTACATCATCGGCCGCAATAACTTTTTCGGCGCAATTTAAATCAACTGTAAGAAGAGCTGTGGTTGCATCATTCATGGCCACTTTAACCAGGCCAGCCATCTGCAGAAGGGTGGTACCGATTGCATCTAGCTCATCATGAAAGGCGTTGCGCATTGGCTAAGAATAGTCGGGCGGCGCTATCTATCGCGGTAGGAGTATGAACGCGCCTTGAACTAAAGGTTAAGAATCGGGATTGTCGGCCCAATATAGGGGGTTTGGTATGGGTGAATTGTCCGGCTCTTCTACGATACGAACATGTCCAGGATCTTTAAAAAGAACGCCAAGCGAAGTAATAGTGGCGAGCGATCTGGCGACTCCGAATTATTGCCACAATCTCTTCGAGATTTACTTAGATTATTTGATGCCGAGAATATTGTTTTAGGTAATGGCGAAGTTGTACTAGAACATTCAGATGGGGTTTCAACTCTAAACATTATTCGAGATCAACACCTAAATAATGAATTTCTTCTTCGCTTAGTGCGGGCAACTCGCAGATCTGGCAAGACGCAAGAAGTAACAATGGAATTGCCGCGCGGCCCAATTGGTGCTGGAACTCATGACCTTTTAGTTCGAGTTTCACTACTTGGTGATGATGGACTTATCGTTATTTTGATATTTGATGACAGCGAAATGCGCAGGCTTGATTCAATTCGTCGAGATTTTGTCGCAAATATTTCACATGAGCTAAAGACGCCAATCGGAGCACTTTCAATTTTGAGCGAAGCTGTTCTGGGAGCGAGTGATGATCCAGAATCAATCACCAGGTTTGCAACTCGAATGCAATCTGAAGCATCTCGGCTTACAGATTTAGTTCAGGAAATTATTAATTTATCCAGACTTCAAGACGATGATCCACTAAAGCGCGCTCAACCATTTGCAATTAGTGAGAGCATTAAAGAAGCAATCGATCAATCACGATTAAATGCGGAAGCTCGCAAAGTTGAGATCGTCTACAACAACAATGACTCTTCAGTGGTTAATGGCGATAGAGACCAAGTAACAATGGCCATTCATAACTTAATTGAAAATGCCATTAACTACAGTCCTGATGCAACGCGGGTGGCAATTGGCGTAAATGAGGCAGATGGAATTTGTGAAATTGCAGTTTCGGATCAAGGAATTGGAATTCCCGAGAAAGATTTAGAGAGAATATTCGAACGTTTCTACCGAGTTGATGCCGCACGCTCTCGAATAACTGGCGGAACTGGTCTTGGACTTTCAATAGTTAAACATGTTGTCACTAATCATGGTGGCGATATTTCAGTTTGGAGTGTTGAGGGCGCCGGAAGCACCTTCACAATTCGACTACCGCTTGCAATTGACCTAAGCACTAACTCAACATCTGCCGTGGAGGCAATTAAATGACAAAGATCCTTGTAGTCGAAGATGAAGCTTCATTCTCTGACGCCCTCGCATATTTATTGGGCAAAGAGGGCTTTGAGGTAATCGTCGCGGACACGGGGCCAGCTGCAATTGAACAGTTCGATCGCCACGGTGCGGATTTAGTTCTTTTAGATTTGATGCTTCCAGGTTTATCCGGAACTGAAGTGTGCCGCCAACTTCGGACTCGTTCTAACGTTCCAATTATTATGTTGACTGCTAAGGATGCAGAAGTAGATAAAGTCGTTGGACTTGAACTTGGCGCGGATGATTACGTAACTAAGCCGTATTCATCACGCGAATTAATTGCTCGAGTTCGCGCGGTACTGCGCCGCCAAGGTGAAGAAGATTCAATTAAAGATGGAATTCTTGAAGCCGGCCCAGTCCGTATGGATGTCGAGCGACACAAGGTGAGTATTAACGGAGCCGATGTTGCTTTCCCACTTAAGGAATTTGAATTACTTGAATTCTTAATGCGCAATTCCGGCCGAGTTCTAACTAGAACTCAATTAATCGATCGAGTATGGGGCAGCGATTATTTTGGCGACACTAAGACTTTAGATGTTCATATCAAGCGACTTCGCGCCAAGATTGAAAAAGATCCTGCGGAGCCAATCTTTATTCAGACAGTACGCGGGCTCGGATATAAATTCGAGAATTAATTCCCGACGCTTGAATAGTATTCAGCTTTTTCGCGGACCAAAACATCTAACTTCATTGGTTCGGCGTTAGCAAAAGTAATTAGAACATCCACATGCTTACTTGCTGGAACATTTAAACCAGTAAATATTGCTGTTGAATTTGCAGAATCTCCGGCAAAAATAGCTGGTGCGTTTTTCCCAAGTGGCTTCACATTCAAAATTCCAGCAACGCTATTTGCAGTAATTCCAGTTATCGAATCGCTCTCATCACCAGAGTTAACAATTGTTCCAACTAGAACCGCAGATCCATCTTCTTGAGTTACAAGCAGAACATTTACTGCCTTTAGAGAACCTGAAGTTGCTTCAACGCCATCAGTCACTTGTCGAATCGTGCGAGTTGGGGCATCTGGGCCAGAGGCGTTACAACCTGCTAGCGCAACTACTAAAAGGGCTCCAAAGAGGGCGGATATGGCTGATTTCAGGTTTTTCTTAAGCATGAGTGAATGGTATCCTTGGCTTCTATCGAAAGGCCAAATTAATGACTTTTAAGGTCGGCGAAACCGTTGTTTACCCCCATCACGGGGCGGCTCTCATTGAAGCAATTGAGACCCGGACCATTAAAGGCGAAGAGAAAATCTATTTGGTTCTAAAGGTTGCACAAGGCGACCTAACAGTTCGAGTCCCAGCAGAGAACGTAGATTTAGTAGGCGTTCGCGATGTGGTCGACTCAGCCGGACTTGATCGAGTATTTAATGTATTACGTCAGCCATACACCGAAGAGCCAACAAACTGGTCTCGTCGCTATAAGGCGAACGTTGAGAAGCTGGCTTCAGGCGATGTAATCAAGGTTGCTGAAGTAGTTCGTGATCTTTACCGCCGCGATCTAGACCGTGGATTATCAGCTGGCGAGAAGCGCATGCTCTCAAAGGCTAAGCAAATTTTGGTTTCTGAACTCGCACTTGCCGAGCGCACAGATGAAGAGAAGGCCGGCGTGATGCTAGATGAGGTCCTCGCTTCTTAACGTGCTTCCTAAAGTTGCACTACTCATTCCCGCTGCAGGCAGTGGTGAAAGATTCGGCGCACCTATTCCAAAAGCACTTGTCCAGTTAAATGGTCGAACCCTTATTGAACATTCAGTTTTAAACCTGGGCGCGATTGCATCACAAATTATTGTTGCTGCCCCTGCGGGCTTTGAAGATAAGTTCCGCGAACTTCTTGGCGATACCGTAACTGTTGTTACCGGTGGATCTACTCGAACCAAGAGCGTAAAGATTGCACTCGAAAGCATTGATTCCGATGTTGAATTTATTCTGGTTCATGATGCCGCAAGACCTTTGGCAACAAGCAAACTGGGCGAAGTTATTATTTCTGCGCTCGCAAGTGGCGAAGTTGCGGTTATCCCAGCGTTGAGTGTTTCGGACACAATTAAAGAAGTAGATGCTTCGAATTATGTTGTAGCGACCCCAAATCGTGAACGCCTTCGTGCAGTGCAGACGCCACAAGGATTTGCGCGTGAAACTTTAATAAAAGCACATATGCAAAATATCGAAGCAACTGATGATGGCGCACTAGTAGAAGCTATGCGGGGTAAGGTAAAAATAATTGCTGGCGAAGAGCGCGCGCTTAAAGTTACAAACCCAGATGATTTAGCTGCAGCACTGAAGTATTTAATTCCAAGTGGATCAAGTGATATTCGCGCTGGAGTTGGTGTTGATGCACATGCCTTTTCTAGCGATCCAAAACGTGAACTCTGGCTCGCTGGTTTGCTCTGGGAGAATGAAATCGGCGTCGATGGTCATTCTGATGGCGATGTTGCATCACATGCAATTTGTGACGCGCTATTTGCCGCCGCCGGTATTGGTGATCTCGGTTCTAACTTTGGAATATCTAAACCCGAATATGCCGGTGCATCTGGCGAACGTTTATTAGGTGAGACCCTAAAGTTAATTACAACTGCAGGTTTTGGAATTCAAAGCGTTGCGGTGCAGATAGTTGGCAATCGTCCAAAGATTGGGCCACGCAGATTAGATGCGATTGCAAAGATTTCACAAGCACTCGGCGGTGCCCAAGTTTCAGTAACAGCAACAACTACTGATGGACTTGGTTTAACTGGCGAAGGCAAGGGCTTGGGCGCAATCGCTACAGCTTTGATAGTTCGTAGTGGAAGCTAGAATTTGCCAATGACCACGACAGCTAGCGATCTAAATTTATATAACACCGCAGATCGCGCGGTCTCAAAATTCGTGCCACTAAGCGCTGGAAAAGTTGGAATTTATTTGTGCGGTGCCACAGTGCAAGCACCACCACATATTGGCCATATTCGCTCTGGCGTTAACTTCGATATTTTGCGTCGCTGGCTGAGTGCAATTGGATACGACGTAACTTTCGTTCGAAATGTTACAGATATTGATGACAAAATTTTGCATAAAGCAGTTCACGAAGAGATTCCTTGGTGGGCGGTTGCGATGAAATACGAACGGGCATTTAGCGATGCCTATGCCGCGCTAAATGTTCTCCCTCCAACTTATGAACCACGTGCGACTGGGCATATAACTCAGATGATTCAACTTATGGAAGCGCTCATTGCAAATGGAAGCGCGTATGCACCAGGCAATGGTGATGTTTATTTAGAAGTTCGTAAATTGAAGTCTTACTTAACACTTTCAAATCAGAAGTTAGATGATCTGCAATCAGCAGATGATGCTGATTTAACATTCAAGAAAGATCCACGTGACTTTGCACTTTGGAAAGCGGCAAAACCAGGGGATCCATCTTGGCCAACGCCATGGGGCGATGGCCGCCCCGGATGGCACTTGGAATGTTCAGCTATGGCCCACGCATACCTTGGTGAAGCATTTGATATTCATGGTGGCGGCTTAGATTTAATTTTCCCGCATCACGAAAATGAAATTGCGCAATCTGAATCTGCAGGTTGGAAATTCGCAAATATTTGGATGCACAACGCATGGGTAACAACATCGGGTGAAAAGATGAGCAAGTCACTTGGAAATTCCCTTCAAGTTATGGAAATTTTGAAGAAGGTTCGCGGTATTGAATTGCGCTGGTATCTCGGCAGCGCTCATTACCGATCAATGTTGGAGTTTTCGTTTGAAGCGCTAGAGGAATCGTCCGTAAATTTCCGTCGCGTTGAAGGCTTCCTGCAACGGGCAAAAGAGCTTTTAAAGCGGGAGATTGAGCCAAGTATTTCGGTGCAATTTGCCACCGCTATGAATAACGATTTAGCAGTTCCACAAGCACTTGCCGATATTTCAGAGTTAGTCCGAATCGGAAACAGTGCGATAACTGAAAATGATTTAGGGGCTCTTGCAAAGAGCGCTAGCGAAGTTCGTGGTGCACTTTCAATTCTTGGATGCGATCCATTCGACCCAGTATTTACTGGTTCTAATAGTGCAAAGACCGAACTTCTAGATGGCTTAATCTCATTAGCCCTTGAGCAACGCACTGCGGCACGCGCCCGCAAAGATTTTGCAGCAAGTGATGCAATTAGAGATTCCCTCACAGCTTTAGGTATAACAATCGAAGACACCCCAACCGGCTCGCGCTGGACCGTGAACTAATAAAAGAATCGAAAAATAAATGCGCCCCGGAAAAAAACGTCGTGAAGCAGATGTCGCACCATCTCGTAGACCAACAAATCGCAAACCTGAATCACGATTAGAGACTCGTGCTAACAGCGATGCAGTTGCTGGTCGTAACAGCGTTGTGGAAGCGCTTCGCGCCCGAATTCCGGCTAAAGAATTGTTAATCGCAGAACGCGCGGAAATTGATGAACGTATGACCGAAGCTCTTCGGTTAGCAAAGAATCAAGATTTAGGAATTAAAGAAGTTCCACGTGGCCAATTAGATGGCGTTACTGGAACAACAAATCACCAAGGAATTGCTTTAATTATCAAGCCATTCCAGTACAAAGATTTTGAAGCGGTCTTGCTAAGCGCTACAAAACCAGGACTGCTAATTGGTTTAGATGGTGTAACTGATCCACATAATCTTGGTGCG
Organism: actinobacterium SCGC AAA044-D11; assembly: GCA_965268555.1. Taxonomy (GTDB): domain Bacteria; phylum Actinomycetota; class Actinomycetes; order Nanopelagicales; family Nanopelagicaceae; genus AAA044-D11. The sequence continues at coordinate 1,252,133 of OZ254174.1, read as the reverse complement.
ATTGTGCGAAGTGCTGCGGCATTCGGAGCTCATGGCGTAATAATTCCCGAACGCCGTAACGCAGCAATGACTGGTTCAGCATGGAAATCATCAGCAGGGGCGGCAGCAAGACTTCCGATTTCACAAGTAACAAATATGGTGAGATCAATAGAAGATGCGAAAAAGGCTGGTTTCTTTGTAGTTGGACTAGATGCCGACGGTCAAGAATCACTTCCAGGTTTCTCACTCGCAACTGAATCTGTTTACTTAATTGTGGGCAGCGAAGGAAAAGGTTTATCACGGTTGGTTCGTGAAAAATGCGATTTAATACTTTCAATTCCAATGCAATCCGATGTTGAATCCTTAAATGCAAGTGTTGCGACCGCGATTGTTATGTACTGGATTGCCGAGAAGCGAGCAAAATAACGATGACCACTTTCACACGCTTCATTGCCCTTGGTGACTCAATGACTGAGGGCATGTGTGATGAGATTGTTGATGGAAATTATCGTGGTTGGGCTGATCGAACCGCCGATACTCTGGCAAAAGAAAGCCCAAATTTCACCTATGTAAATTTAGCAATTCGCGGAAAATTGTTGCATCAGGTTATTGATGACCAAATTCCAGTAGCTAAATCTTTTGTAACTGGCCCAGAGACTTTGATTTCATTTCATGCTGGCGCAAATGATGTCCTACGCCCAAATTATCAGGCCGAGGTCGCCTTCGCTAAATATGAACGCGGGGTATCAGATCTAGCAAAAACTGGAGCTACCTTAATAGTTTTTACTGTTGTAGATCGCGTTGAAGGAAATGGCAAGACTGCTCAACTTTGGCACGAGCGTTTTAGTTCGTTCAACGTGAATGTGCGAAGCGTGGCGAAGAAATATGGCGCTACTGTCATAGAAGCTGATGATGCGAGATGGCTTGCTGATTTAAGATTTTTAGCAAGAGATAGATTGCATATGAATCCCGATGGTCATTGGCGATTATCTCAAGCCGTTTTAGAGAAACTTGGAAAAGATTTTGATCCAGCCTGGAAAATCCCACTTCCACCCGCAGCAAAGAAATCTGCTTTTCTCAAAAATACTGAGAGAACTATTTGGATTATTACCTTTGTGCTGCCATGGATCTGGCGCCGCATCCGCGGTAAATCATCTGGTGATGGTAGATCGGCTAAATTCGTAACACCAATTTCCTGGAATTAAATAGCCTGGAAGTAGCTGGTTTTAGCGGTTTTCCGGAGCCAAAATCTGTTGCAGCAAATCAATATTTTCAACACAAAGCCCCGCACCATTCACCACTGAATAAAGTGGATCATCTGCAACTCGTACCGGCATTCCAGTTTCTTTGATTAACCGCTCTGGCAAGCCTTTTAGAAGTGCGCCGCCGCCGGCTAAAACAATGCCATTTCTCGATAAGTCAGCAACTAAATCCGGTGGAGTTTCATCCAAAGTTGCTTTGATTGCACCAATAATCTTTGAAATCTGGTCTTCAATTGCTTCGCGAATCTCTTTTGGTGAAACCATTAAATCTTTAGGTAGGCCCGAAACCAAATCACGGCCACGAATTCTGGCATCGCTCTCACCATTCAAACGGATGGCAGATCCAATCGCCATCTTTACTTCTTCGGCTGTTCGCTCGCCAATCATTAAGTTGTATTGATTTTTAATATAATTAATAATCGCTGAATCTATTGCATCGCCACCGACACGGATAGACCTAGATGTAACAATCCCACCAAGCGAAATAACTGCGACATCTGTTGTGCCACCACCAATATCTACGATCATCGATCCCATGGGTTCTTGAATTGGCAAACCAGCACCAATAGCCGCAGCCATAGGTTCCTCCATTATGTAAACCTTTTTCGCACCTGCGGCATAAGCGGCATCTTTAATTGCCCGATGTTCTACTGAAGTAACAACTGGTGGAACTGCGACTACAACAATTGGTTTTGAAATAAAGCGTCTAACTCCTACTTGTGAGAGAAACATGCGCAACATTTTCTGCGCGGTTTCAAAGTCTGCAACCACACCATCTTTAAGTGGTTTGATTGAAACAATATGTCCTGGAGTTCGACCAACCATTTTTCTAGCTTCTTGGCCGACCGAGAGAATCTCGCCGCTATCAGTATTTATGCAAACCACACTTGGTTCGTTTAGAACAATTCCGTTATTTGATTGGTAGATAACAGTATTTGCTGTACCAATGTCAATGGCGAGATTGCGACCAAATGGATTTCGCATTTATCGAACCTCGCCATCAACTGCGTATCTAGGGGAGTTTGACTTTAGACCTGGTGCGGTCTTGAGGAAAGACTTTTTGGGGTGAACAAAAGGGTGGTCATTCCTAAGATGTTTTGTGCGGAGATAACCCTCCGGTTACCGCTTGTTCATCTAGGCAGTCCAGAATGTTGCAATGACTCCCCAGCAGCACCCAATTTTGGTGACTAATCCCAGAGAAATCTTGGTCGATCGGGAGTTGAGTTGGCTAGATTTTAATCAACGCGTTCTAGAACTTGCAGAAGATAAAACAATTCCCTTACTAGAACGTTGCCGATTCTTAGCAATCTTCTCGTCAAACCTTGATGATTTTTACATGATCAGAGTGGCTACTCTTAAACGCAAATTAGAAGCTGGTGTTACTAAACCAAACACAGCAGGTTTGACTCCTAATGAGTTAATGAACTTGCTTTCTACTAAAACTCAAGAGTTAATTGAGCGGAAAACAAAATGTTTTCATGAAGATGTTCACTTAAAACTATCTAAAGAAGGAATCAATATTGTCCGTTGGGATGAGTTGAATAATCAAGAGAAGTTACTTGCTACTGAGATTTTCAATAATCAAATATTTCCTGTTCTAACTCCACTCGCAATCGACCCGTCTCATCCATTCCCATACATATCCGGCCTTTCATTAAACCTTGCCGTAATTGTTAAGAATCCAGAATCTGGCGTAGAACTCTTTGCTCGAGTAAAAGTTCCCTCGAATTTACCGCGTTTTGTAGTTACAACGACTGGTGATGACCGTCGATACATTCCATTAGAACAAGTTATAACTGCAAATATTTCAGAGCTATTCCCAGGTATGGAAGTTTTGAATGTATATACATTCCGGATAACTCGCAATGCAGATCTAGAGCTCGAAGAAGAAGAGTCTGAAGATTTGCTTGCCAGTATGGAACAAGAGTTACTAAGGCGAAAATTTGGGCCACCAGTAAGACTCGAAATCGGCTTTGGGATGGATGTGGAACTATTAGAAACCTTAAAAGAAGAGTTGAGTGTTAAGGATGAAGATGTAAGTCAATATCCAGAACCGTTGGACCTTACTGGGTTAAATCAGATCGCTGATATCGATCGCCCTGATTTAAAATTTCCGGCATTTAGAAATCAAGTAGCGTGGGATTTGCGCGATGTTGAACCAGACTCAACAGATGCGCTTTTTGAGGCGCTAAAACGGCGTGAAATCATTCTGCATCATCCTTATGAATCCTTTAGCTCATCGGTAGTTCGCTTTATTGAAGCTGCAGCGACAGACCCACAAGTCTTAGCAATAAAGCAGACGTTGTATCGGACTTCAGGTGACTCACCAATTATTGATGCCCTTATTGAAGCTGCTGAAGCCGGCAAGCAAGTTCTCGCAGTAATTGAAATTCGTGCACGCTTCGACGAACAAGCAAATGTGCGATGGGCTAGAAAACTTGAAGATGCAGGTGTGCACGTTGTTTATGGTCTTGTTGGATTTAAAACTCACGCAAAACTATCACTAGTCGTAAGACAAGAATTTGGCGTGATTAGACGTTATGTTCATATTGGAACTGGAAATTACAATCCTAAGACCGCTCGCATGTATGAAGATTTTGGAATTCTGAGTTCGGATCCAGTTCTCGGAGATGATGTGAACAAGCTATTCAATCAACTCTCTGGATTTGCCCCACAAACTTCATTCGAAAGACTTTTGGTTGCTCCAAGAACCTTGCGAAGTGGACTTCTAGAACTTATTCAAAGAGAGATTGATAATAAACTTGCAGGCAGGCCAGCGCTGATTCGCATGAAGTTGAATTCAATAATGGATGAAGAGTTCATTGATTTGCTTTACAAGGCCTCGGCTGCGGGAGTTCAAGTCGAACTTGTAGTTCGTGGAATTTGTGCAATCAGGGGCGGAGTTCCAGGGCTTTCAGAAAATATCCGCATCATCTCAATTTTAGGCAGATTCTTAGAACACTCAAGAATTTTCCACTTCTTAAATAACGGTGAAAATGAGTTATGGATCGGCAGCGCCGATTTAATGCACAGAAATCTCGATCGCAGAGTCGAGAGCATGGTAAAAATAAATCAGAATGATCATAAGCGCATGTTGCTTCGCGCCTTAGATAGTTATTTGGCGCCGACAACATCAAGTTGGCATATGAATAAAGCGGGAAGCTGGGATCGCATCACCGAAAGTGCTTCAGGAGCTAAGTTAGATGACTTGCACCAGCAAGTCATTAATTGGTATCGAGCGAGAGGTTGAACCAAATGATTCTTGCCGCAGGTGGAGTTGTATGGCGCAAAAATGAAAATTCCAAAATTGAACTAGCTCTAATTCATCGTCCTCGATATGACGATTGGTCTTTTCCAAAAGGAAAAGTTGATCAAGGAGAAGAAGCAATTTCTTGTGCCTATCGAGAGATTATGGAAGAAACCGGTCTAGATATTGCATTCGGTCCTTATTTAGGCGAAGTTGTATATGAAGCTATTGACGGTCCAAAACAAGTTCAATATTGGGCCGCGAAATCTCTCAGCAAAGAATTTTCATTTCATCCTAATAACGAAGTGGATTTATTGGAATGGCATGAAGTCGATTCTGCAAGAGAGAAGTTAACTAGAGATTCTGATCGTGAAATTCTAGAGAAATTTCTGGAATCGCCTCATGATGCAAATAAATTGATATTGCTTCGCCATGCGAAAGCACTAGCGAGAAGTGAATGGCAAGGTGGGGATGAAGATCGTCCACTAGATAATTTAGGACAACTTCAAGCCAGAAGAATGCTGGCAATTTATCAAGTTTTTAAAGTCTCGGCGGTCCATACCTCAGATGCTGTTCGTTGTTATGACACGATAATTGGAATCACAAAAGCGCTCGGTATCGAACCAATAATCACAAGCAAATTAAGCGAATACACCTTTGAAAAGAACAGAGAGAAGTCGTTAGATTATGCAAAAGAGTTGGCAGATGTAGTTCGAAAGAGTGAATCTCCGGTACTGCTTTGTGGTCACAATCCGATACTTCCTAGAATGCTTGAGAAAATCTGCAAGAAGTCTGAGGTTGATCTTCCTGATGACAAATTAAGACCAGGCGATGCTTGGGTCATCTATCTAGGTAAGAAAAGGTGCCTACAAATCGATGTTATTTCAGCACCAACTGTTTGATTTAGTGTTCGGTCCAATCCATATATTTTAAAATCAGCCCTTCGCGAAGCGCCCATGGACAGATCTCTAGCTTCTCTAAATCAAGATTGCGCATAACACTCTCAGTCACGAATGCGCCTGCAACTATTTGACGGGCTCTGTTTGCGGAAACGCCAGGTAGCTTTGTACGTTCTTCTGAATTCATTTCAGCAAGTCGCGAAGACATTTTTCTGATTGCATCTAATGTAATTATCTTTCCATTACCGTCATACCAATCGCCACAAAGTCTGGCGAGAGTTCGCAGAGTTTTACTTGTCGCAATTGCGCGATCAGAATCTTCATGTTTAACTAAAGAAGGAAGCACAGATTCCAATTGACTCTCAATATGATCTCGGAGATTTCTAACGCTCTTAGCCGTAAATGGATCGCCTTCCAAATGATTCTTAGTAAGCCTTGATGCACCAAGTGGAAGTGAAACTGCAACCTGCGGTGACTCATCAACACCCGATGCAATCTCTAAAGATCCACCACCGATATCAATAACTAGAAGCCTGCCACTTGACCAACCAAACCATCGTCTTGCGGCAAGAAAAGTTAACTTAGCCTCTTCTTCGCCAGTTAATACCTGAAGATCAATGTCGTAGTCCTTGTTTATATCTGAAATAATTTCTGGACCGTTACTCGCTTCGCGCAACGCCGAAGTTGCAAATGGTAGTAACTCCTCAGTCTTTGCACTTTTTGAATGTGCGATTGCATTCTTGATCGCATTTCGGAGAGCAGCGATGCCATCCTTAGAAATATTGTTTTCGCCATCCAAATATTCAGTCAAACGGAGCTCTTCTTTATGATTGAAAGTTGGATTTGGCCGGGCTCCCGGATGTGTATCAACAACTTGGAGATGAACGGTATTTGACCCAACATCTAATACTCCAAGGCGCATTTGCCGAAGATACTCCGCATTTGCCGCAGGGTTTAACAGGTTCAGAGGAGTGGTTTTTGCGTGTCATAATTACCCCTGCACCAGGCCTCCCTAGCTCAGTGGTAGAGCAACGCACTTGTAATGCGTAGGTCGTCAGTTCAATCCTGACGGGGGGCTCCATTGATTTCAAACTCATTCACTTAAACCTTCAACTTTGGTATGAATAACCCATGGAACGCGATTTCGATGTCGTAATTATTGGTTCTGGTTTTGGCGGATCAGTAAGTGCACTGCGTTTGACTGAAAAAAATTATCGCGTTTGTGTTTTAGAAGCCGGTCGCAGATTCACTGATAAAGATTTTCCTAAAACTTCTTGGCGATTAACTAAATTTCTATATGCACCAAGGTTAGGGCTGCGAGGAATTCAGCGAATTCATGCACTTCCAGATGTATTAGTACTTGCTGGTGCTGGCGTTGGTGGTGGATCTCTTGTTTACGCAAACACTTTATATATTCCACCCGATACTTATTTCAATGATAAGCAATGGAAACATATAACTGATTGGAAATCAGAACTACTTCCTTGGTATGACCAGGCATCACGGATGTTAGGCGTCGCAGATAATCCATATTTCTCACCATCTGATGCTGCGATGAAAGAAGTTGCAATCGAGATGGGCGTTGGGCACACATTTAGGATGGCGCCACTTGGTGTTTATTTTGGTGATGGTCCTGGTGTACCAAGTGCAGATCCATTCTTTGGTGGCAAGGGTCCACAACGAAATGGTTGTATGCAATGTGGTGCATGTATGACTGGATGCAGATTCAATGCAAAAAATACGCTGCCTAAAAATTATCTTGGGCTCGCTGAAGGTGCCGGTGCACAGGTATTTGCCGAACATACCGTGACAAAAATTGAACAACAGCTCAATGGCAGTTGGAAAATTTATGCTCGAAAAAGTTCATCCTGGATTGGGCGAAAGCGCGTATTCACTGCCAACCAAGTAATTGTCGCGGCCGGGACTTACAACACCCAGAAGTTGCTGCACCGAATGAAGAGCGATGGTTTCTTGCCAAAACTTTCAGCGGCACTTGGCAAATTATCACGGACAAATAGTGAAGCACTTACTGGTGCACTTATGCAGGACAACAAAGTTGATTACAGCAAGGGCTCTGCAATCACCTCATCATTCTTTCCAGATGACCACACCCATGTCGAGCCTGTTAGATACGGCATCGGCAGCAACGCGATGGGTTTGCTTCAAACAATTATGACCGATGGCAAAAATCCGAAAGATCGACGTAGGCAATGGCTTCGTACGGTGGTTCGCCATCCTTCAATGCTGGCCCGGGTACTGAATGTTCGAAAATGGAGCGAGCGAACTGTTATTGCCCTGGTAATGCAGAATGTTGACTCAGCTTTATCCGTAACAATGAAACGCACTTTTCTTGGTAAGCGCTTAACTTCTGAGAATGACAGTGCAATCCCAAATGCCACATATATCCCGGCCGCCAATGAAGTTGTGCGCAGGATTGCCGAAAAGAATGGCGGCATCGCGGGCGGACATATTGGAGATTTAATTGGCGCACCATTTACGGCGCACTTTGTTGGTGGTTGTGTAATCGGAGATAGCCAAGAAACCGGAGTCATCGATCCGTATCATCGAGTTTGGAATTACCCAACACTTCATGTCGTCGATGGCGCAAGTGTTACTGCGAACCTTGGTGTTAATCCTTCACTAACAATTACTGCGCAAGCAGAACGCGCAATTTCAATGTGGCCAAATAAAGGTGAGATAGATCCGCGTCCGGCACAAGGTCAGCCTTATAGAAAAGTGGCTTCCGAGTTCCCACATCACCCAGTTGTTCCAAAAGGTGCCATGGGTGAGTTAATAGGTGATATCTAAGTTTTAGGCGCACAGTGTCTATGCAAACTCTTCACCCCATGAAACCATTTCACCCTACTAGGGGGTGATTGTGTGTACGACATTTTGCCTGGGGTTTCGCTAACTCGAATCACCCCACCAACCGTCCCACCTCAATTTATTCATCGTAAATCAATTTTAGAAATATTAGAAAAGCCAGCACCACAAGCCTTAATTGCAATAGCACCAAGTGGCTTCGGAAAAACTATTTTGGCTGCCCAATGGGCGGCAATGCACCCAGATCGCACCATTTGGTACACCCCAGTTCTATCAGATTCCTTTAAGGATTTAGTTTTCCACTGCGTTTCATCGCTTCGTAGATTCAAGCCAGATGCAGCACCATGGATTGAAAAATATCGAACAGAAAAATTTGATTCACATAAAGCAGTGATTGAATTTGCAAATGAGATTGCGACAATTGGCTTTGATGTCAACTTCATTGCAGACGGATCGCATAACATAAATCCTGAAAATCAAGTATTTACCCAACAATGGGCTGAACTTGTTCCAGAGAATTTAAGAACTTTATATACCAGAAATAATTTGCCACCAATAAATTATGCAAGAGCTATTTCAATCGATGCTTTTCACATGTTGAAACCAATAGATTTAGCTTTCACTGATGAAGAAGTTGAGGTTTTAGCAACCAACTATGGCGTCGATTATGAAAAACATCGCGAGATATTGTGGAATGTTCAAAATTGGCCCGCAGGTGTATTGATGACCATTAAAACACTAAGCAATTCTGGCAAAGCAGTAAGTGCTGACTTTCTTGATAGCCAGATGCTAGTTGCCTCAACGCTAAATAACTTAGATTCTGAAATTTACGAAATAATCGAACAATTAACCTATTTTGCAAACATCTCCAAAGAGCAAGCATCTCTTATCCTAAATAATGCGAGCAAACTTCAGAGCTTTGAAAGACTTGCGTCGGAAGGAATATTTGTTAGAAAAGTTGGAAATGATGGGGAAGCCTTTGAAATTAATGAGCTAATTCGGAACGCAATTAAAGAAGAACTTAAAAAAGATTCTGTTCGAACTAACGAAATAAAATCAAAGACAATTGAAGTTAAGATCAATACTGGTCGCCTTGTGGCTGCCATAAAACTGCTAGAGGAAATTGGAGATACCAAGAGAGCTAAAGAACTTATTGCTCTGCATGTTCGCCAATTGCTTTGGGGATCTGATGTTGATGGGGTTTTAAAGGATATTGATCTGATAAGTAAGTACTTGGAAATAGGCGAGGCAGGAAAAGAGCTAACGAGAGCTTTTTCGGCCATGGCATTTGGAACACTTGAGGAATTATCGGTAAAGATAAAAGGACTAGAGATTACTTCACGAGCTGCTGGAATTTTTGAGAAAGTCGAATGCGATTTGTTGGTGATGGAGAGTCGGTATGCACTGGGTCTTGGAAACTTAAGCAAAGTTCTAGAGCTAAATAACTCGGTAGCTAAATCTTCAAAATCGTTATTCTCACTTCGAATGGCGGCAAATGCAGCCTTCTTGATGGAGGATTTGGACGAACTAATCAAAATCGTTGAGGAATCCAGAACTATGCCGCCCCCTGATCCCTCAGAGTCCACACTTCATCAACCAGCAATCGAAGCGTTATTTGCTTTGGCAGACGGTCGACTACAAGATGCGCTAGATCAGGCGAGATTTGTAATTCAAGAGACAAAAAGAGTTGGTGCAACTGGAGTTTGGTCGCCATATGACATGGTTTATTGCGTGGCAGAAGTATTGCGAGAAATATGTGACGAAAAGACCGCTATTGATTTAATAGAAAGTTATAGCGAAGACGTTAAGAAGTTTCACGTTACCTCTTGGCAGGCCGCGTTTGAAGCAAAACTTGGTCTAATTGAGGCTCAACTTGGCCGCTCAACAGGTGGTCTACAACGTATTCGCAAAATTCGTGACGAACTCAATATTCCGAAATATCATCAAGATATATTCAGAGTTATTGACGAGCATGAGTTAATTATCAGAGCTTTGCTTAATGATTTCGAGCGAGTAGCTGAAATTGTTTATCGAACACCAATCAGACCAACAGTCGCAATTGTGGCATCTGTAATTGAACTTCGAAAAGGTGGCGAAGCAGCAAAAGCAGCGCTTGCAAATTTAACTACTAGAAATCCTCGTGAAAAATTAATTTTCAATATTCTTTTGGTAAACATGAACTTGGAACGCCCAAAAGTGGCAGAGGAGCATATGGAGAAAGCGATGGCGATAGTTATGACCCATGGCTTTAAACAAATGCTGCTGATTCAAAGTCCAAAGTTTCACGAATTTCTACTTAAATATGCGGCAACCCATCCAACTGTTTATATGGAACAAATCGCGAAAACTCTGCGGGATCGAATGGCAACATCAAACAGTAAGAGCGGCAGGCCAGAGAATTCACTTACGAAGCGTGAGATAGAAATTCTGAACCGGCTCTCCACTGGCCTGCCAATCTCACAGATTGCTGCAAATCTACATATTTCAAATAACACAATTAAGACGCACCTCAAGAATGTCTATAAGAAGCTTGGTGCAGATTGTCGAGAGAGTGCGGTAGAAAAAGGTCGCGAGCTACTGCTCTTTTAACTTCTCACTCTGTTCTTTGCGAAGCCGAGGCCAGATTGTCATTGGGTAATCTAAATTTTTATAGAACTCTTTAATCAAGGATTGAACCATCTTGCTATTTTCTTTTACTACGAAGTGCGAAGTTCCGGGAACTATTGCTAGGCGGCCATTTGGGATAGCTTCATAAAGTTCAATTGTGTGATGATTTGAAAATGGTTCATCATCTCCCGTTAAAACTAAGACTGGACAAGTAATTCGTGAAAGTTGTGCAGTTGTCATGGTTGGTTCTGAATTCCAGACTTCATATGCTTTTCGAATAATTATTTCTTGCATATGTGCTGGGTCCGGCGAACGTAGTGCAAATTTCGCGGCATCATCTTCGCTAATAACGATTTCAGGATTTTCTTCAACAAGTGTTAATCCACTGTCGAAGTGATAGTTGGTTCCTATGGCAACAATTGACTTAACTAAATCTGGGCGCTTTAGCGCGACCATGAGCGAAATAATTCCACCATCGCTCCAACCAATTAAATGCGCTGGCTCTTTGATTACATCTTCAATGTAGGCAATTGCTTCATCGGTTTGAAAATCAAAGTGATAAAAACCTTCGCGACTTGCAGTGCGGCCATGGGCGCTTCGGTCATATGCAAAAATTTCGTGAGTGCGTTGGACCGCAGGAATTACGGTGTAATCCCAACTTTCAGTCGAACTTAAGCCGCCATGCATAAGTAGAACTGGTCCAATCTTTTTACCAAAAGTTCTTCCAGTCGCAGACCACACTTGATGACCACGAAGATCTAAATAACCGCGCTTTAATTTAAGCATTTATTACATCGAATCCATGATGTGGCGATTGCCGCGATCAAAGGTGAAGTAATTCCAACACCAATCTGCGATGGTACCGATGCGATTTCGACCACCCATTAAATAGAAGAGGTGAAGGAAGAGCCAAGTGGCCCAAGCTGGATAACCAGAAAATCTAATATTGCGCACTTCTACAACGGCTTTGTGGCGGCCGATTGTCGCCATGGAACCCTTATCTTTATATTTGAAATCTCGAAGTTCTAACCCTTTTTCGCGGCGCAGAATCTGTTCGGCAACAAATCTTCCTTGCTGCATTGCGACAGGTGCAACCATTGGCAAGAAACGGCCATCTTTAGATTTCGCACCGGAAACATCTCCGACGCCCCAAATGTTTGGATAATTTGCAACTGCCATTGTTGGATAAACCTGCAATCGATTTCCATCCATCGGAAGTGAGAGCTTCTCAATTACTGGTTCACCTTTAACGCCAGCAGCCCAAATTGTTACCTCAGCTGGAATTACCTCACCATTTGCCAAATTAATTTCAGCGCGCTTCACAGATTTAACTGCAGTATTTACTAAAACTTTAACGCCAAGTTTTTCAAGTGACTTCTTAGTCTTTTCAGACAGTGAGGGTGAGAAACTTGGAAGAAGTCTTGGACCTGCCTCAATTAATAGGACATCGATATGGCGAGCGGCATGCTTCTGATCATTCATAAGCGGTCCGCGAACAAGTTCAGCAAGCGCCCCAGCCATTTCAACTCCAGTTGGCCCGCCGCCAACTACAACAATGGCGAGTCTGGTGTCATCTTCAAAACGACATAAATCCTCAAAGCGGCGCATTACTTCAGCGCGAATGGTTAGAGCTTCGTGGATTGATTTCATTCCTAGGGCATATTCACTCACACCTGGGGTACCAAAGTCAGCAGTGACTGAACCAACTGCAATTACTAAATGATCAAAGGGAAGAACTTCGCTGCTATCTAATTTAACAGTTTTGTTTTTGTGGTCGACAGAGATGGGACTTCCCATTCTAAATTTTCCGTTGAAGCTGCGAAGTGCACCGCGAATTGGATATGCAACATGGTCTGCAGCAAGGCCAGCAGTGGATACCTGATAGAGAAGTGGTAGAAAAGTCTGATAGTTGTGGCGGTCTACAACAGTGATATCTGCCTGATTGCCCAACGCTTTTGCCGTTGCGATTCCACCGAAGCCGCCACCGAGAATTACAACTCGGGGTTTTAGGCGCTGGTTCATGGAAATCCTTTACTTTTTCGCTTTGAAATAACTTTCAAGTTTCGGCAATTTAGATTGAAGTCTACTGTTAATCCCATGAGCCCTCACACCGAAAGCCCTGCCGCCGGAAGAAAAATCCTTGTTACCGGAGCCTCTGGATATGTCGGAGGTCGACTTGTCCGACACTTATTAAGTCAAGGCTTTGTAGTTCGCGTGATGGTGCGTGATAAAAACAAGATCTCGGGTCAACCTTGGTTTAATCAAGTAGAAATTTCCCAGGGCAATGCCAATGATTTTGCCGCCGTCAAGAGCGCTCTTAGTGGGATTCATACCGCCTTTTATTTATTGCATTCAATTAACTTGGGATCAAACTTTGATGAACTTGAAGCCGAAATGGCGCGCAATTTTGCAAAGGCAGCAGAAGAAGCAGATGCACAACAAATCATTTATCTTGGTGGAATTGCAAATGATAAGCAGATCAGCCAGCACTTAGAATCCCGCGCAAATACTGGTCGCCAGTTAGCAACTGGAAAAGTTCCAGTAATCGAAATGCGCGCTGGAATTATCATTGGATCTGGTTCAGCCTCATTTGAAATGTTGAGACATTTAACCCACCGTCTGCCAATTATGACAACGCCGAAGTGGGTTTCAAATCGAACTCAACCAATCGCGATTCGAGATGTGCTCTGGTATTTATCAAGCGCAGCAGCGCTAAAGAATCCGGTAAGCGGCATCTTCGATATCGGCGGACCAGCAGTACTTTCATATGCCGACATGATGCAAATGTTTGCAAAAATATCTGGGCTACGAAAGCGCTGGATTATTAAAGTTCCAGTTCTATCACCGGCACTTTCGAGTTTATGGATTGGTTTTGTTACACCAGTTCCAACGGCGTTGGCCAGACCACTAGTTCATTCATTAATCAGTGAAGTTGTTGCAGATCCAAATAAAAGTATCGCGGGGTTAATCCCACCGCCACCAGAAGGTTTGTTGCAAGTAAACCAAGCTATTGAATTAGCACTTTCGATGACTTCGCAGAATCAAGTCGAATCACGGTGGTCTGATGCAACTCAGCCAACAGCGCCTTGGCAGAAAGCACAGAGCGACCCAGAATGGGCCGGTGAAACTATTTATCGCGATCATCGTGAAAAAATTGTTGAAACTAGCAGTGCAAATCTCTGGAAGAGCGTTGAACAAATTGGCGGCGAGCATGGTTGGTATGGCGCCGATTTTCTATGGTTAGCGCGCGGTGTTTTAGATCGTCTGTTTGGTGGCGTAGGACTTCGACGTGGCCGACGCAATCCAGATACTTTACGAATTGGTGACAGTCTTGATTTTTGGCGCGTAGAGAACTTAGAACAAGGAAAATCTTTAAAACTTTATGCCGAAATGATTCTTCCTGGAAAAGCTTGGTTGGAATTCACGATTGAAGAAGTTGAAGTTGATGGGAATAAAATGCAGAAGATTTCCCAAGATGCGACATTCTCACCACGCGGCCTTGGTGGCCAACTTTATTGGTTTGCAGTTTCACCATTCCATGTCTTGATTTTCCCAAGAATGCTTATGAATTTAGTACGTAGCGCCAATCGAAAAGATTATGCAGAATCCCAATTTAAAGGCCAATAAATTTCGCTAAATCCAAGAAATTGTCAGCCCCTTCTCGTATGATTCGGGGATGGAAAACCTAGAGATCACCTCGCAGATAGCAGCGACATCTCTAACCGAGCTTGAAACCAAGATCCTGGATTTTGAAGGGCAGTGGTGGAAGTTTGCCGGGGCCAAAGAGAGCGCGATCAAGGAGTTATTTGATATGACGCCTCCTGCTTATTACCAACTCCTCAACAACTTGATTGATCGCGATGATGCCCTTCTGGCATCGCCAATGCTCGTAAAGCGCCTTCGCCGTCTGCGCGAAGCTCGCACAAACGCCCGCTCCCTCTAGTTCGATTTGCCGAGGCTTCGCCCCTGCTCTAGATTTGGCATTAGCACTCGGCAGGTTAGAGTGATAATCGTTAAAGGTTAGAGAGAGAAATACACATATGGCAAAGATGATTGCTTTTAATGAAGAGGCCCGTCGCGGTCTCGAGCGCGGAATGAACGCACTCGCAGATGCTGTGAAGGTCACCCTTGGACCTCGTGGACGCAATGTTGTCCTAGAGAAAAAATGGGGCGCACCAACTATTACTAATGACGGTGTTTCAATCGCCAAGGAGATCGAACTCGATGATCCTTGGGAGAAGATTGGTGCAGAGTTAGTTAAGGAAGTTGCTAAGAAGACAGATGATGTCGCGGGCGATGGAACAACTACTGCAACCGTTCTGGCACAAGCACTTGTTCGCGAAGGTCTGCGTAACGTTGCGGCCGGTTCAAATCCAATGGCGCTAAAGCGTGGAATTGAAAAAGCTGTTGATGCGATTTCTGCAGAACTGCTTACGATGTCGAATCCAGTAAAGACCAAAGAACAGATTGCAGCTACTGCATCTATCTCTGCGGCTGACTCAACCATCGGCGACATGATCGCTGAAGCGATGGATAAGGTCGGCAAAGAGGGCGTTATTACTGTTGAAGAGTCAAATACTTTTGGCCTAGAACTCGAACTTACAGAAGGTATGCGTTTTGATAAGGGTTACATCTCGCCTTACTTCACAACCGATACCGATCGGATGGAAGCAGTTCTTGAAGATCCATATATCTTGATTGCAAATTCCAAGATTACAAATATCAAGGATTTGCTACCAATTCTCGAGAAGGTAATGCAGACCGGAAAGACACTTGTTATTTTGGCTGAAGATGTTGAAGGCGAAGCACTTGCAACACTTGTTGTTAACAAGATTCGCGGAACTTTCAAATCTGTAGCAGTTAAGGCTCCAGGATTCGGTGATCGTCGTAAGGCAATGTTGCAAGATATTGCAATCCTTACTGGCGCCACAGTTATCTCTGAAGAAGTTGGTCTAAAGCTAGATGCAACAACAATGGATCTACTAGGTCGCGCTCGCAAGGTTGTAGTAGCGAAGGAAGAGACCACAATTGTTGAAGGCGCTGGCGATGCGGAACAAATTAAGGGCCGTGTAAACCAAATTCGTGCCGAAATCGAAAAGTCAGATTCAGATTATGACCGCGAGAAGTTGCAAGAACGCCTGGCAAAGCTTGCTGGTGGCGTTGCAGTTATCAAGGCTGGCGCAGCTACTGAAGTTGAACTTAAAGAACGTAAGCACCGCATTGAAGATGCTGTTCGTAACGCAAAGGCTGCAGTTGAAGAAGGAATCGTCGCCGGTGGTGGCGTTGCACTTCTACAAGCTGCAAAGGTTGCATTCGAAAAGTTGAAGCTCTCTGGTGATGAAGCGACAGGCGCTCGAATTGTTGAAGTTGCAATCGAAGCACCTCTTAAGCAGATTGCAATTAACGCAGGACTTGAAGGTGGCGTAATTGTTGAAGCAGTTCGCAACAAGCCAGTTGGTACTGGATTGAATGCAGCAACTGGTGAATACGTTGACATGATCAAAGCTGGAATTATTGATCCAGTTAAGGTCACACGTTCTGCACTTCAAAACGCGGCATCAATCGCTGCACTATTCCTAACAACCGAAGCTGTGATTGCGGATAAGCCAGAGCCAAAGGCGGCGGCTATGCCACAAGGCGGCGGGGATATGGATTTCTAAATCTATAACTAAGCGTAAGCGGGCCCACGAATTATTATTCGTGGGCCTTCTGCTTTAAGGTATGCACATGAGTTCTGCAAAGATTGAAGATAAGTTCAGTGCCCTTGAACTTGCGCGCGCCGCTGCGCTAGAAGATGCGCCAAAGCCAGAACAAGTTGGCGATTTAGTTTCAATTTCTTATGATGAAATTTCAGATTCCAAAGATTCTCGGATTGCAACTTATCTATTTGAAGCTTCACTTCCAGCATATGTTGGATGGCGTTGGGCAGTAACAGTTGCGAAAGTTGATGACACAAGTTCACCAACAATTTGCGATGTTGTATTACTCCCAGGTGTGGAATCACTTCTTGCACCAGAATGGATTGCATATAAAGATCGTCTACTACCTGGTGATGTTGGCCCCGGCGATATCGTTCCAACTTCTGCAGATGATGCACGTTTAGTTCCAGGTTATGCAGCTCTACCTGGCGATGAAGAATTAGATTTAGCGCAACACTTTGAATTCGGACTTGGTCGTGCACGAGTACTTTCAATAACTGGTCGCGATCTTGCAGCCCAACGTTGGTATGCCGGTGACCGCGGACCAAACAATCCAATTTCGCAACAAGCACCTAAGCCATGTAACTCTTGCGGCTTCTTCATTCCTATTGCTGGTTCGCTGCGTTCGGCCTTCGGGGTCTGCGCAAATATCTTGTCGCCTGATGACGCTCGCGTCGTCTCGGTTGATCATGGCTGCGGAGCGCACTCTGAGGCGCTTGTCGTAACCGATTAACCGCGCTTTATCGATTTAAGTTAAACTAACCCTCTTGTAAAAACCGCAGAATCAGAAGTAAAGAAAAAAAGGAGTTCCCCAATGCCTCTAGGTCGTGTGAAGTGGTACAGCCTTGAAAAGGGTTTTGGATTTATTGAATCCGAAGAAGGAGCAGATGTTTATTTAGCATCTTCAGCTCTGCCTGCAGGTATTGCAACAGTTAAGCCAGGAACCAAACTTGAATTCGGAGTTATCGAAGGCAAGAAAGGTCCACAAGCAATGACTGTTCGGTTAATTGATGAACCAGCTTCTGTTGTTGCAAACAATCGTATTAATCACGACGACCTTGCAACCATGATTGAAGACACAATTAAGATTTTAGATAAGGTCGGAAATGGTCTTCGTCATGGTCGCCATCCATCAGGACCAGATGCAGAACGCTTAGCTAAAGTGCTTCGCGGTATTGCTGGGCAGTTCGAAAGCTAAGTCTTACTTAACTTCGCGCTTTGCTCGTCTAATCGTGTAACGCAATCCAAATACGCCTAGAGCAATTCCTGCTGCGCAAATCCATTTTGCATCTGAGCTGGCATCGATGCCGAAGGCCACGATGAGCGCGATAAACCAGAGCGCGATTCCGATGATGATTACAGTAATTGCACTACGTAGATGAACCATGGCATTAACCGCGAAAGATAACGACTAGCAGAGTGACGCCAATTAACACCGCAAGTGTTACAAGTCTGCGAACTTTATAGCTCAAGGAAATTTACTTCTTTAGTTCGGCGACAATGTAATCAATGGAGGCAGTTAGTTTTTCAACATCACTTGGATCAACCGCAGGGAACATACCGACACGCAATTGGTTCTTACCCAGTTTGCGATATGGGTCTGTATCTACAATGCCATTCGCACGGAGAATCTTTGCGATTTCAAGGGCGTCGATTGCATCATCAAAGTTAATTGTTCCAACAACTTTTGAGCGCATTGCAGGGTCAACTACGAATGGTGTTGTGTAATCGTTCTTCTCTGCCCATGAGTAAAGATGTGCAGATGATTGTGCAGAGCGACCAGCCGCAAACTTAAGGCCACCGTTTGAGTTCATCCATTCAATTTGATCGGCAAGCAAGATAAGTGTTGCAAGTGCTGGGGTGTTATAGGTCTGATCTAAGCGTGAATTATCAATTGCAATTGTTAGATCGAAGAAGGCTGGGATAAAGCGACCGCTCTCTTTGATCTTTGCAACGCGAGCAATAGCTGCTGGGCTCATGATTGCAATCCAGAGGCCACCATCAGATGCGAAAGATTTCTGCGGAGCGAAGTAATAAACATCGCACTGTGACATATCGACATCAAGTCCGCCTGCTGCTGAAGTTGCATCGACTAATACGAGTGCGCCTTCGGTGCCGACTGGGCGAGTGATTGGCATTGAAACGCCAGTGCTGGTTTCGTTGTGAGTCAGTGCGTAAACATCAACGCCCGCTTCTGCAACCGCAACCGGGTGTGCACCTGGTTCAACTTTGATGACTGTTGGATCATCTAAGAATGGTGCATCTTTTGCCGCAGCAGCAAACTTTGATGAAAACTCACCAAAGACTAGGTGCTGTGATTTCTTTTCAATTAAACCAAATGTTGCGATATCCCAGAATGCAGTTGATCCGCCGTTGCCTAAAACAACTTCGTAACCTTCAGGGAGATTAAATAGTGATGTAAGCCCAGTGCGAACTCGGTTAACTACGTTCTTAACTGGCTTCTGGCGATGCGATGTTCCAAGAATTGATGTTCCGCCTTTTGCTAACGCAGCAAGGGCTTCGGGACGAATCTTTGATGGACCGCAACCAAAACGACCATCAACCGGCTTTAAATTATCTGGAATTTTAATATCGCTCATGGGTAGAGCCTAAGGGTTGAGGCGTTTAACTTGCCAATCGGTTTTTTGGGATTCAGAGCGCACATATCGCAATCGATCATGCAATCTGGAATACCGCCCTTGCCAAAATTCGATGCTCTCTGGTCGAACTAAATATCCGCCCCAATAATCTGGCCGTGGGACCGAACTGCCTTGCGGATACTTCGCGGCGATTTCGGCATATCGTTTTTCTAGAACTTCTCGCGATTCCAACTCATCTGATTGGGCACTTGCGATGGCACCGATCTGACTGCCCCAAGGACGGCTTGCGAAATAATCATCACTCGCTTGTGCGCTGACTTTTTCAGCGGTGCCCGTAATTATTACTTGGCGCTCCATCGGATACCAAGGAAATAAAAGTGAGACCTTTGGAACTTCAGCAATTGCCTTGGCTTTACGAGATAAATAATTTGTGAAAAAGGTAAATCCTTCAGTTGAAACATCTTTCAACAACACGGTTCGCGAAATTGGTGCGCCATCTGTAATCGTGGAGAGAACCATTGCATTTGCTTCCACGACCATAATATTTTCGGCTGCCTGACCCAGCCACTTTTTTAATTGTTCAATTGGATCAGCAGCAAGGTCAGAATCGGCTAATCCCTCCTGGCCATATGAAAGGCGCATCGCCCGAATCGACTCCCGATTGATTTCGCTCATGGCTGTATCTAACTTCACTTTTGCCCCGCCTGCATCTTGCGCCAATATCAGCGCCTTGAGTTTGGCTTCACCCGTAAAAGTGTGGAGAATATGCGCAACTAGTTGAGGGAGCCCGTCGTGCCAGAGAGTTTTAAACCCGGTCTTGAAGGTGTAATCGCATTTGAATCTGAAATTGCCGAGCCGGATAAAGAAGGTAGCGCGCTTCGCTATCGCGGAGTTGATATTGAAGATTTAGTTGGCCGCGTAACTTTCGGAAACGTCTGGGGCTTGTTAGTTGATAACGAATTTAATCCAGGACTTCCCGCAGCAGAACCATTCCCAATTCCGGTTCACTCTGGTGATGTGCGCGTTGATGTGCAATCTGCAATTGCAATGCTTGCACCAGCTTGGGGTTTCAAACCACTTTTAGATACAACTGATGACGAAGCTCGAATTCAACTTGCCCGCACTTCAGTAATGGTTCTTTCATATGTTGCACAAGCAGCACGTGGAACTGCGCCAATGGTTCCGCAATCAGAAGTTGATAAGGCCCATACAGTTGTTGAACGAATGATGATTAGATGGCGCGGCGAACCGGATCCACTTCACGTTCGCGCTGTTGATGCTTATTTTGTATCTGCTGCTGAACATGGAATGAATGCTTCAACATTTACTGCACGCGTAATTGCATCAACTGGTGCAGATGTTGCGGCCTCAATCTCTGGCGCAATCGGTGCAATGTCAGGTCCGCTACATGGTGGTGCACCTGCTCGCGTACTAAGCATGATCGAAGGTGTTGAAAAATCTGGCGACGCAACTGCATATGTCAAAGGTGTTCTAGATCGTAAAGAACGATTGATGGGATTTGGTCACCGGGTTTATCGCGCCGAAGATCCACGTGCTCGTACACTTCGCCGAATTTCTAAAGAGCTAAATGCACCTCGTTATGAAGTTGCACTAGCACTTGAAAAGGCTGCACTGGCTGAGCTTCACGAGCGTCAACCAGATCGTGTTCTAGAAACAAACGTTGAGTTTTGGGCAGCAATCGTTCTCGATTTCGCACAAATTCCATCGCATATGTTTACTTCAATGTTTACTGCTGCACGTACCGCTGGTTGGTCTGCGCATATTCTTGAACAGAAGCGCACTGGTCGAATCATTCGCCCATCAGCCCGTTATGTCGGTCCTGCTCCTCGCAAGGTAAGTGAAGTTCAGGGCTGGGATGAGTCAGTCCACTCACTCCACAACTAAACGCAATATCTTCTGGTTCAGAAGAGATCTGCGTTTATCGGATAACCCTGCACTTGTTGCCGCGTTAGAAAATTGCGATGAACTCATTGCAGTTTTTATCCTTGATGAAAAGTTAATCAACCAAAGCGGAAGCAAACGCCTGGCCTACTTAGGTAATTCACTTCGAGCTTTAGATGAATCACTCGGTAATAAATTGCATGTAATGGTGGGAGATCAGGTAGAAGTTCTAAAATCTTTGGTTGAAAGATATGGTGCAAGTGAAGTTCATATCAGTCAAGAATTTGAGCCTTATGGCGCCGCACGTGATTTACGAGTTGAAGGCGCAGGAATCAATTTAGTTAGAACCGGAAGTCCATATGCAGTCGCGCCGGGTCGCGTTTTGAAACCAAGTGATGCAACTCCGTATCGCGTTTATACCCCGTTCTATAAAGCTTGGTGCGTTCATGGTTGGCGCAAACCTGCTGCTAAACCTGCAAAAATTAATTTGGTAACACCTGATGCCGGTGATAGAAACTTTGTTGATTGGAAAGTTCCAGAGGGTTGTGAAATTCCAATGGCAGGTGAAACAGCAGCACTTGCGAGGTGGGAAGTATTTAAGAAGAGCGCTCTTTCAAGTTATGACACCGAGCGAAATAACGCAGGAGTAGATGGCACAAGTAAATTAAGTGCGCATCTTAAGTGGGGCGAAATTCATCCCCGCACGTTGCTCGCAGACCTAGGAACTAGTAACGCACATGATGTTTATCGCAAAGAGATTGCCTGGCGCGAGTTCTATGCGGATGTGCTTTTTAATAATCCACATACCGAGAACGATTATTACGCGCCTCGATTTAAAGATATGCGATACGACGAACCTGGCGAAAAATTCAAAGCTTGGTGTGAAGGCCGAACTGGATATCCATTTGTTGATGCCGCAATGCGCCAGATAGTTAAAGAGGGGTGGATGCACAATCGCACACGTATGGTTGTTGCCTCATTCTTAGTTAAAGATTTGCACTTGGAATGGCAACTAGGTGCTGATTTCTTTATGGAACATCTTGTTGATTTCGATGTTGCATCAAACTCACATGGCTGGCAATGGACTGCAGGATGTGGCACGGATGCCTCGCCTTATTACCGGGTGTTCAATCCAATCGAACAAGGAAAACGTTTCGATGTGAATGGTGATTACATCCGCAAGTATGTGCCAGAACTTGCGCATTTAACTGCCGATCAAATACACGAGCCGTGGGAATTTCTAGACGGTTATTCCAAAGGTTATCCCGAGCGCATCGTTAACCATGCGACAGAACGCATCGAATCACTTGCGCGCTTGGAAGAGATTAAACCGAAGTAGTCGGCGCCTGGATATAACCAGCGCCACTTCGTTTTGCTTCATACATCGCGCTATCGGCTCGCTTTAGCAGAGCTTCCTTTGTCGTTGTTGGCCCCTCAGTAGTAACACTTCCAATACTCACTCCAACTCTCACATCACCAACTGAAAGTGTGAATGGATAGGTACAAGTCGCGCGTAGAGCGAGAGCAACATCATTTCCAATATTTCGTTCGCCATAGATAATTACGCCGAACTCATCGCCACCAAGTCTTGCTAACAATATGTCATCAGCTAGAACGCGATTGAATCTAGTTGTAATTTGTTTCAGTAACTGATCGCCGATTTCGTGGCCATGTGTGTCATTGACTGCTTTGAAACCATCTAGATCTAATAGAAGCAGAGTGCCATTTTTTCGGCGCAATAGTTCGAGTTCAGCTATAAATCTGCGACGATTTGGCAGACCGGTCAATTCATCAGTTCGGGCATGCTTTCGATCATCGCCAATTGCTTTGGCATCGCGCAAGGCAAGAGCCATACGCAGAAAGGCAAGAGAGATTGTTGCGAAAGCTAGCGCAAGTACGAAAATTGGAAAATAGTTAGCCCGCATCGCGCCATATCCAAGAATGCTTGCACTCAGAATTAGTGAGGCTGTCGTCGCCCAATTATTTATATGTCGTTCTACTATTTCGGTCTCACCACCATGAAGCCAGAGTGCGCTAGCAATTAGCGCAAGCCCCAACAACCAACCATCATCAGAAAGCGCCGCGAATTCATAACCAGAAGTTGCCGAGAGAAGTAAGAAAAGTAGATCAGTTATTGCATAAATTGTGACACCTGCAAACATCACCAAGCTTCGAGTATTTCTATGCTGGAGGACAACAAGTGAGAGGCTCGCTGCCACAAGGATTAGATCACCTACTGGATAGAGAATCGAGAGAAAGACTTCATATTTACTGCCAGAAAAAGCAAGCAGGGCTGGACGCAGAAGCAGACTGGCAATCAAACTTGAAGTACCAAGTGCAATAATCGCAGTGTCCAACAATTCAAGCGCAGAAATTTTCTTAGTTACGGCAAGAGCGCGAATAATTCCAAGAAAAACTAGGGGATAGAAAGCTGTGTAACAAAAATCAATAACACGTTCAGAAACTGCAAATGTATAAAAAGAATTCCAAGTTGAGAAAGTCGAGCCCAAAGCCCAAATAAATATTGCCAAAGCAATTGCATTTTTAGCGAGCCGATCATTTACTTTCGGTGATTTCCAAGCGAGGTATGCCGCTAAGAGTGCAATCAGATTGAAGAGAATTAAATCCGGAACAATCGAAGGCAAATGAAAAGCCACCCGAATTATCAGGTGGCTAATCAATAAGAGAAATACTCCTACTCTCGCCATTTAGCGAGCGTAGAGGTAAAACTAGGTCTTACTTACAAGAAGAAGTAACGCTGGCCTTAATCGCTTCCAAGCCTGCTGCGTTCTTTGCATCTTGCTCTGTTGCAGCTGCAACTTGTGCTTGCAGACTTGCGATATTTGCTTGAGCATCAGCAACGCGTTGCTTATTGCGATCGATACCCTCTTGAACGGTTGCAATCTGCTTCTTCTCAGTATCAGTCGGATTCTTTGGATAACGGAGCATGTTCTTGCTCCAAGTATCAACATTCTTCTGAGCCGATGCTAGTTGGCGCTCGTTTGTCGCAATAGAGCGCTTAGCTGCATTGACAGCCGCTGTAGTTGTCGCAGTATTTGAAGCTGTGATTGAGAGGGCGCTCTTGTAATTAGCATTTGCATCTAGACAAGGCTTCGAGACCCAGACCAATTTTGTTGAGGTGCTAGCTGGATTCTTCGCACAGGTGTATGACAATTTTCCAATTGTCGCTTTAGCCTTTGCTGGCTTGCACGCTTTATATGGTGTGGCTGCAGATGCACCGGAAACATTTACAAATGTTCCCGCAAGTACAAGTACTGCAATCGATAGCGCTGAAATTCTCTTTGACACTTTGACCCCCAACTTATTGTTAAATCGGCCGCCACATAGAGCGGCGCGAATAGGGCAATTCTAGCTATCGCATTGCGATTTATTCGGGCGAAAGCAGAAGCGTTGCGGTGAAATTACTGTGAATTTTAACGTTGGCGCGCTCGAACCTTAATACCAAGTTTGCGCACAAGAGGGCGAGGGCCAAATCTTGCGATAGTACTAAGAGTTTTATACTGCCAACCAGGAATACAAATTGCTCGTCCCGCAAGTGCAGCCCGCCATGAATCTGCCACGACTCGATCTGCCTCTAACCACATGAAATTTGGAAGGCCAGACATTTTCATATTTCCACGCTGATGAAACTCGGTATGAGTAAATCCGGGACAGAGGGCTGAGATATTTATTTTTGTTTTTGAAAGCTCGGTATGAAGTGATTCGGTGTGAACAGTTAAATAAGACTTTGCGGCGCTGTAGGTACCACCAGCAATAAAACTTGCAACACTTGAAACATTAATTATGGTTCCAGAATCACGGCTTAACATTTGGGGTAGAACTGCATGCATAAGTTGCATAGGTGCTTTTGCCAGTACATCCATCAATTGGATTTCATCTGCAAGATTGCTGGCAAGAAAACTATCTTTAATCCCAAATCCAGCATTATTGATTAATACTTCGATCGGCTTCTTAGGGTTCGAGAGTCGCTTCTCTACTTTTGCTAATTGCGCGGGAACTGATAAATCAGCCGGTAAGACTTCCACTTCAACGCTATATTTTTTGGAGAGTGAATTGGCCCGTTCTTGTAGCCGCTTTTTATCGCGAGCTACAAGAACTAAGTCAAAACCTTTTGCTGCAAGCAATCTAGTAAAAGATTCACCAATACCTGCGGTGGCACCAGTTACTAGCGCGGTTGTCATTTGCTTACTTTACAATCCCAACTGTTGATTCATCGCGAATATGCCAAGAAGTTCCGTACTCTTCTAGCTTTGCGAGGAATGGTTTTGCATCAAACCACTCTGGACCATTTACTCCAGGTTCGGGCTTCCAAACTCCGTCGTGAATAAGTTCCATTGCGATGACCGGATTGATTGCGGTCTGCCAAACAACTGCTTGGTCACCATAATTTTCCATAGACCAGGCGTTATCAATTACGTTATAGAGATAAACGGCTTTTGGTTCACCACTTTTATCTAGCCCCTTAACTAATGAACCAGCGCAAGTTTTTCCAGTCATTCTTGAACCTAGCGTTGCTGGATCAGGAAGTGATGCTGCTAAGAGATCACGTGGTGAAACTTGGATGCCTTGGACATCTACAGTTTCAGTGCGATCCATTCCGAGCATATGAATTGTCTTTAAGATTGAAATGAATTGAGCGCCAAGACCGTATTTAAAGTTAACTTTCTTAGCTTCAATTTTCTGTGGAATCAAAACAACTTCTTCGTGTTCAACATTGACACATTCGACAGGTCCAATGCCTTCTGGGAAGTCAAAAATTTCAAGCTCGGAGAATGGTTCAGTTGTGTACCAACCCCGACCATCTTCCCAAACTAGTGGCGGATTCAAACACTCTTCAATCGTTGTCCAGATTGAAAATGATGGTGCAAATTCTGAACCTGAAACAACTAAGTTCGAACCATCGAGAACTGTGACCGAATCGATTCGAGAGAACAATTCATCGCTCGCATACTTTGCAAATACATCACTTAGTCCTGGCTCAACGCCCATACCAATTAAGGCATAGATTCCGCGTTCGCTCCAATTCCAATCACGCGCAAATTGTTCATCGCCACATTTCACACCAGTTTCGGTGTACGGATAATGTGGATGTGGTCTAGATAGTGACATTGCCATATCCAGGTAATTCTTATTTTCAATTTCGCAAGCGAGAAAAATTGGCATTACAAAACGCGGATCGACTGCGTTAATGACAATATCTGGGTTTGCTTTACGGATTAATTCACGAATATCTTCGAGTTCTGCTGCATTTACTTGTGCTGCGGAAAAGCGGGGATCTTTCAAGCGATTTACGGCATCTTCAGCGCGAGATAAATTGCGATCTGCGATTACTAATTCTGTAATGAATGAACGACGTGAAGCAATATTAGCTATTGCCCTACCAACTCCACCGGCGCCTAAAACTAGGGCCTTCATTAAAACCAACTCCAAACGAGTATTTTGCTATTTTTACCAGCCTAGCCCAGCTCATAAGTTATGGGCAAATCGCAATAAACTTAAGTAAACTTACTTTCGATAAAAGTCCAACAAATTAATTTCTATGAAATAAAACAGGTCCTAGTAGCTCAGTGGATAGAGCAACCGCCTCCTAAGCGGTAGGTCGCAGGTTCAACTCCCGCCTAGGACACAAAATCTTAAAGAATTCTCAATTATGAAAAACAACAGTTTTATCGCCAACGATAAAGATTCTATCTTCAGCGAAATCGCGAACTGCGCGCGAGAGGACGCGACGTTCAATATCGCGACCAGTTGCAATTAAATCTTCAGGTGTTGATGCATGAGTTACATGTGCAACGTCCTGATCAATTATTGGGCCTTCATCTAAATCAGGTGTAACAAAGTGTGCGGTTGCACCAATAATTTTTACACCGCGGGCATGGGCTTGGTGATACGGCTTTGCACCTTTGAATCCTGGCAAGAATGAGTGATGGATATTGATAATTCGACCGCTCATCTTTTCGCAGAACTCTTTAGTCAGAATTTGCATATATCGGGCAAGAACTACAAGATCAATCTCAAGTTCGGTCACGAGCTTTGCGATCTCAGCTTCTGCTGCTGATTTTTCCAATTTGCTCTGATCAATAAATTTAATCCCATGTGACTCAACGAGAGTTTTTAAATCGCTGTGGTTTGAAACAACAGCAGGAATCTCAATTGGTAGTTCGCCCAACTCTTGAAGATAGAGCAGGTCGCGAAGGCAGTGGGACTCTTTCGTTACGAGAATTAGTGCCTTCTTCTGCTTTGCTACAGAACGAAGTGAAAGCTTTGGCTTAAATTGGCCAAGTCCACTCTCTAGAATTTCGCGTACTTTCGCAATCTCGAGCTCGCTTTCAAAGCGAGTACGCATTACAAAGTCTTGAGTTGTGGGATCAGTGAATTGTTGATTCTCAATAATGTTTCCACGCGCACCAAGAACCGCAGTTGTCATCGCGTGAACGATGCCAGGTTGGTCTTTACATTGGAGGGTGACTATTAAATCCATCCCCAAATATTAGTGGTTAATTGTGAATCTCTTTAACGCCTTAGGCGCCCACCAGTTGCGTTCACCGAATAAGCGCATGAGTGCTGGAACAAGCAAGGCTCGAACCAAGGTTGCATCTAGAAGAATCGCAAATGCGACACCAAATCCCATGGTCTTAATTGATGTAACACCACTTGTAACAAAGATGGCGAATACCACCGCAAGAATTACCGCAGCTGCAGTAATTATTCGGGCAGATTTCTGAAGCCCTAACGCCACTGATTCAATATTTGAATGGCCCGCATCGTGCTCTTCTTTAATGCGGGAAAGTAGGAATACTTCATAGTCCATTGATAACCCGAAGGCGACAACCGCAATCAAGATAACCATTGAGGTATCGATACTTCCAGTGTTGGTAAATGATCCAACAAGCCAGTTCATGTTACCGCCGATAAAAATCCAGGTTAAAACTCCCAAAGTCGCGGATAGCGAAAGCAGGTTCAAGATCACGGCTTTGATTGGCAGAATTATTGATCCAGTAAACATAAAGAGTAAGAGCAATGTGCCAAGTGCGATCCAGAGAAGTGCAAGTGGTAATTTCTTTGCAATTCCAATCTGGCTATCTGCATAATCTGCAGCCACACCGCCAACCAAAGTTCCTTCTGGAACTGTTAACGCACGAATTTCCTTAATCATTTTCTCTGCTTCTGGTGACCGCGCTCCCATACTATGGATTGCAGCGATTCGGATATCAGTTCCAGCAGTTTCAGGTGCGCCAACAGCGACGACTCCGGGAACATTAGCAAGATCACTTGCAAAGCTATTTATTTCAACCATTTTTGAGGTTCCGTTAGGAATAACAATTTCAATTGGATTTGCTTGTTGTCCCGGGAATTTTTCTAAGCCAACCTGAGTTGCGATGGCGGCTTTGTTTGATGCCGGAAGAACTCGGGTATCCGCTTGCGAGAAGACAATATCTTTAATTGGTGAAGCAAGTGTTCCAAGAATTAATAGCGATAGAACAACAACTGCCACTGGTCGTTTCATTACATATCGCGCAGTATGTGCCCAACGACCATCTTCTTTAGGAGTAATTGAACTCTTTCGAACTACGAATTTATCAATCTTGGTTCCAAGTAAGGCCAAGATTGCTGGAAGTGGAATAAGCGCTCCGAGAATTGCAATTGCAACAACGGAAACACCGGCGTAACCAAATGACTTTAAGAACATCTGAGGGAAGAACATAAGTGCAGCGAGACTGATCATTACTGTGATGCCGGAGAAGAAAACAGTTCTACCTGCAGTTTTAACAGTAGTCGCGACTGCTTCTTCAACGCTCTTTCCGGCGTGAAGTTCTTCGCGGAAGCGGTTCACCATAAGTAGCGAGTAATCAATACCAAGTCCCATGCCCATGCCGGTCACTAGGTTTAGCGCGAAGATGCTTACGCCAGTAAAAAGACTTATTAAATAGAGAATTAGAAATGCGCCAAGGATTGCACTAACTGCAACAACAACTGGCATAGCAGAAGCAATTAAGCCTCCGAATACAAAGAGCAAAAATAGGAAGGTGAGCGGAATAGAAATAATTTCAGCGAACTTTAAATCACCGGAGATTTTCTTATTAATCGCGTCATTAAACATTGCGATACCACCAACATAAATTTTCAAGTTTCCAACTTTGCCGTCGTATTTCTTCTGTAAATCTGAAGCTAGGCTGCTTAGAAGCGTCGGATCTGAATCATGCCCATAGATAAAGAGATAAGCCGAATTTCCATCAGCGCTCATTAATTGTTTTGCGCCACCAGCGCTCCAATAAGAAAGCGTCTTTGCGATATCTGGCATTGAACGCAAGTCGGCTTCAATTGGTGCAACTTCAGCAGCAACCGCAGGATCTGCAACGCTCTTGCCCGCGTCAATTATAAAAATAATCGCGGGATCTTTTACTTTAAAGGTATCTGTTAAATAAGTTGCAGCCTTATATGAGTCACTACCGGGATCGGAATATCCACCACCTTCTAGTCGGGCAAATACAAGTGAACCGACTACGCCAGCCGCAATAGTGGCGACAATAAATCCTGCCAAAACTGACTTACGACGTCTGACTAAAAAATGACCAAGCTTCTCGAACATTGCTGCTCCCTTTATCTGAATAGTGTTCAGATTATGGCATGTTTATTTGAACAGTGTCAAGATTAGAGGCATACTAGCCCCATGGTTTTAGCCACAAAGCTCCGAGCCCAACGGGCTTCCTATCACCATGGGAATCTTGAAGAATCTTTGATTAAGGCTGCAATTAAGTTAGTTAGAAAAAATGGACCAGATCATTTATCACTGAGAACTGCAGCCGCAGATATCGGAGTGAGCCCAAGTGCGGCCTATCATTATTTTCCAGATAAGAGCGCGCTACTTGATGGCATCGGTGAATATTTGTTTACAGATTTAGCTAATATGCAAGAAGAGGCACTGGCGAAAATTAAGGGAACAACTGCGCGCGCAGCTCGGGCGAGGTTCAGGGCGCTTGGCGAAGTTTATTTCAAATGGGCCATGAAGGAACCAAATCTTTTCAGATTGATGTTTGGTGGTTTCTGTTCTATCGAAGATAGTGAACCGTCAGACAGCACAGCATATAAATTATTAACAAGAACACTTGATGAGTTGGTAACTACTGGTGCAATGAGCAAGACCATGCGCCCATATGGTGAATTGATAGCTTGGTCTAGCGTCCATGGTGCGACAACTCTTATTGTTGAGGGACATATGCCGAGTGAAGCATTTGATTCGTTATTGGACGGAATTCAGATTTCTCTAGGAATGAGTAAATAATGAGCGACCCAAATATTTTGCCAAAAATTACCCAAGATGAAATTGATCCACGTGAAGATGATGATTCAAAACGCGACTCGGAAATTGAAGGCGATCGCCCACCGCACCACGGCTAACTGCTGGAAGCAGGTGGCGGCGTAGGTGTTGGGGCTGCTGTAGGTGCTGGCGTTTTTGGCGATTTTGAAGTTCGTGAATCAGTTTTATAAAACCCTGAACCTTTAAAAACTACACCGACATTTGAATAAACCTTCTGCACTGCACCTTTGCACTCTGGGCACTCGGTGAGAGCATCTTCACTAAATGATTGAAACGCCTCGAATTGGTGGCCGCACTCGGTGCAGGCATATTCATATGTAGGCATGGTGAGTATTGTAAAGAAGTGAGAGAATTACATCTAATCGAGAAGTAAGAAGTGGGGTAATCATGGTGGGCGGCCGAGTAATTCGAAGCGTAATTGCTGGAGCGCTAATTTTATTGCCCATTCTCTCAACCCCGGCCTTCGCCAACAGCATCACTGCAGCAGTTCCGCAAGCGGGTTCGGTATTAACCGTTTCACCAAATTCAATCGCAATCTCAACAGCCGCGGCGCTCTCTGAACAAGGAAGTTTGATTGTTGTCAATGATCCAAATGGTGTTGCAGTAGATGATGGATCAATCACTATAAATGGAAATAGCGCTGAGGTTGGGTTAACAGAGTTAGTTAAGACTGGTGTCTACACCGTTAACTACACGCTGCTTTCAGATACGGAAGATCCACTAACTGGCTCTTATACATTTATGTTTAATGCGCCATCAAGTGTTGGAAGCCCAACGCCTGCACCTACCCAATCTGTAACACCGCAAGAAAATAAGAATCTAAATTCCGGATCGAATGCTTTTGTTTATACCTTGCTTGTTCTGGCTGCTTTTGTTTTCATCTTTCTAATTTGGTATGCCAAGCAGAGTTTTGGCGGGCCTAAACGTTCTCCAAAAAATAAGCGATAAATAATCGAATTTAATTTATGCTCTTTGTAACCGAAACACATATTCCAAGTTCCAGCGATGGTCTAAATTTCCTAACACCAATAGTTAAAGACTTGCAGTTGCTTTCAGCTGTTTCTTTGATTGGCCTGCTACTTGCAATTGCTTTTTTCATTAGAGAAGAACACGCAAGACTTCTGCCGGAGGCAATTCGAATTCGCAATCTTGCAGTTATTCCGGCGGCGGCCTGGCTGATGTCCAGCCTTGGTGTTCTGTTTGTTGAGTTAGCGAATTTGCTAGCAACGCCAATTTCAGAGTCCTTCGATCCAGTAGTTATTAGATCTTTTGTTTCACAGACCGCCCTTGGAAAGAGTTTTGGTGTAAACATATTAGTGTCGGCAATAATTTTAATTCTGGTACCGCGAATTAAACGGACAACTGGGGCAATATTTGCCCTATTCATTACATTCATTGGAGTACTTGCTCCGGTCTTTCAAAGCCACTCAAGTAGCTCTGGAAATCATGGCTTAGCTATTGGCTCGCTTTTAATACATGTCATTTTTATCTCGCTCTGGGTGGGTGGAATCATTGCTTTAATTCTTATTAGTAAATCTGAGCGCGCTCTTGCCCTGCCGCGCTTTAGCACCCTAGCTCTCTGGTCTGCAATTGCAGTCTGTTCTAGCGGCGCTATCAACGCATGGACTAGGTTGAATTTTCAAGGCGCTTGGAATTCACAGTATGCAAACTTAGTTATCTACAAAATATTCTTGAGTGCAATCCTTATCTTTATCGGTGCCACTCATCGAAAATATTTGATTAGAAAACTAGAGAGCGCAAAGCAGGTTTACCAACTTCTAGTTGTTGAGGTAATAGTTATGGCTCTGGCTATTGGTGTTGGGGCCTGGCTTTCAACGAGTGCGCCACCTGTACCAAATGTGCCAAGAAGTGTGGATCCAGCCGAGAGTATTGCTGGAAGTCCAATGCTTCCACCACCGAACTTAAAGAACATGCTCGTTACATATGTGCCGGATGCAGCTTTCATCGGAATCCTAATTTTAATTACTGCGCTTTATATTAGGGGAGTTGTAATTCTTTCAAAGCGCGGAGACAAGTGGCCCGTAGGTCGAACCGTTGCATTTGCACTAGCGGTGGCCGCAACGGATTTTGCAACTAGTGGCGGACTTGGTGCATATGCACACTTTGCATTTTCGTATCACATGGTCGCGCATATGGTTTTAGGAATGATTGCGCCAATTGGATTTGTGTTAAGTGCGCCGATAACTCTGGCGCTTCGAACGCTTCCAATAGGAAGAACTCCTGATGAACGTGGAATTCGCGGAACCCTAATTGCATTCATGCATTCAAAGTATTTTCGAGTCATCTCAAATCCGATTATTGCTCTTGCCATTTTCGATGGCTCACTCTTTCTTCTTTATATGACACCACTTTTTGGAAATCTAATGCAAGCACACAGTGGCCACCTTTATATGAATATCCATTTCTTATTGGCAGGAGCGCTTTTCTTTCACGTAATTGTTGGAGTTGATCCATCGCCAAAGCGCATCCCACATATCGTTAGAATCATTGTCTTATTCGCTGCAATGAGTATTCATGCTTTCTTCTCTATTGCACTGCTATCGACAACCACGCTGATCGATGGCGGATATTTTGCAAGCTTGCAACGACCTTGGGCAACCGACCTTCTGGCCGATCAGAACGCGGGTGGCGCAGTTGGTTGGGCTATGGGAGAAATTCCAATTCTGATTGCGCTAGTTGCAACCTTTATTCAATGGGTACGCGAAGATCGAAAAGAGACGAGACGTATCGATCGCGCAGAAGACCGTGCCGCGGCAATGGGTGCCGATGATGATTTAGCGAAATACAACAAGTATTTAGCGAGTTTGCAGCGACTAGACGAACGCCCTGAAAGTTGAGTTAATTAGCTTATGGAACCTTTAATCGGTGACGAATACGACGCCCTTCGTGAGAGTGTGCGCGCACTTGCAACAAAAAAAATTGCGCCATTTGCCAAGGAGGTAGATGAGCAATCACGATTCCCGCAAGAAGCATTTGAAGCGCTTCAAAGCGCAGATCTTGCGGCAGCACATGTTGATTCGCAATATGGCGGCCAAGGAGCAGACTCACTTGCAACCGTGATAATCATCGAAGAAGTTGCTCGAGTTTGCGCGGCTTCATCTTTAATTCCTGCAGTAAATAAGTTGGGATCACTTCCCTTAATTCTTGCCGGAACTGAAGAGCAGAAGCGAATGTATTTGCCACAACTTGTAGCAGGAAAAGGTTTCTCTTATTGCCTTTCAGAATCTGAAGCAGGATCTGATGCTGCAGCAATGAAAACCAGAGCTGTTAAAAGTGGTGACGATTGGGTAATTAGCGGAAGCAAAAAATGGATTTCAAATGCTGGCTTCTCTGAGTTTTACACAATACTAGCGCAGACTGATCCAACCCTTGGCGCAAAAGGAATCACGGCATTCATTGTTGAGAAAAGCGACGATGGTGTTTCATTTGGTGCGCATGAAAAGAAGATGGGATTTAGAGGATCACCAACCCGCGAAGTTTATTTTGATTCTGTAACCATCTCAGATGACCGTCGTATCGGTGCCATTGGTTCTGGTTTTGCACTTGCAATGCAGACCCTTGATCACACCAGAATTACAATCGCAGCACAGGCAGTTGGAATTGCACAAGGCGCATTCGAGGTCGCTACTGATTATGCACATGAGCGCAAGCAATTTGGCAAAGCAATTTTTGATTTCCAGGGCATTCAATTCATGTTGGCAGATATGGCAATGAATATCGCGGCAGCCCGTCAACTCACCTACGCGGCTGCAGTTAAATCCGAACGGGGAGAGAACGATTTAACTTTCTTCTCCGCCGCTGCCAAATGTTTTGCAACAGATGTAGCTATGAAAGTTACGACTGATGCGGTCCAAGTTCTTGGTGGCTATGGTTATGTTTCGGATTATCCAGTTGAACGAATGATGCGGGATGCGAAATTAACTCAAATTTATGAGGGAACAAACCAGGTTCAACGCGTTGTTATGGCACGCCATCTCGCAGATTTAAATTAATGTGTAAAGCGAACAATTAAATCTGGAGTGGCAATCGCATCTAATTTCATATCGTGGGCTTCAACTGGAAATGGTTCGATAGTTAATTCGCCAGAATAGATAAGTCCAAGGCGCCATGCTGAAATTTGGGCAAGTGCGCGATCATACGAACCCCCACCTTGTCCTAACCGATGGCCCTGCCGATTTGCATGCAGAGTTGGAACAATCACAATATCTATTTCATCCCCTGGAACTGCACTTCCTTTTGGTTCCAGAATTTTCCCACTTTTAGCCAAGGTCTCGGCGCCACCATTCCAGGCCACCCACTCCAAACTCTTATCTTTCAACATCCGAGGAAGGAGTAATTTCTTTCCACTCTTTAAAATCGCTGCATTTAGATCTTTAGTTTGCGGTTCTTGCCCATATGAGATGTAACTCGCAATAGTTCTAGCAGCTGTGAATTCCTGAGAATTAATTATGTGTGTCCAAGATTCCGTTAAATCACGGAGTGAACGTTCGGCGCGAAAACGCTTTCTTAATTCTTGTTTTTCCGAGTTACTTATATCCACGGAAATACTCTAATTAACAAGTAGGGTTTAGTCATGGAAGAACAGCCGAGCGTCGAAGAGCTTCTTGCGAAGTTACTCGATATCGCCGCACCACTTGCACCTTTTGATATGCCACTCCTAGATGCACATGGCGCGACTCTGGCATCTGATATTTATGCTGGCGAGCGTCTAGTTCTACGAAGTGGATCACGAATTCGATCTACCCAGATTGGCCTTGCCGCATCAATTGGTTTAGATCGCTTACCTACATTGCCACATCCAAGAGTTGTTGTAATTTCAGCTGGCGATGATTTAGTTGAACCAGGTCAAGTGTTATCTGATTCTGAAGATGAATTTGAAACTAATTCCTGGATGCTCACAACTGCCGTACGAGAAGCCGGCGCGAATGGTTTTCGGGTTCATACGATTCCAGATGATCACCAAGAGCTAAAAGAGGTAATCGAGGATCAATTAGTCCGCGCTGATTTAATTGTAATTAGTGGCGAAAGACATGACGAGTCCTTTGCGCTGATTACCGCAGTATTAAAAGAGCTTGGTGAAATAACAACGGTTCGGCCCAAGATGAGCGAAAGTGGATTACACAATTTTGGATTAATCGGCCCAGATAAGACTCCCGTAATTACCGTTCCTGGCGATCCTGTTGTCGCAGGAATTGCGGCAGAGATTTTTGTTCGCCCAATGATTAGAAAAATGTTGGGAGCACCAAATATTTTCCGTAATCAATTAAAGGCCAAGTTAAAGAATTCGATCTCAGCCGTCGCCGGCGAGAGTGGCTTTGTCCGGGCAGTTTTAACTTCAGAAAATGGAGTCGTTGTTACCGCACTGGAAGAGCAAGGAGACCTACTCTCACTTTCAGATGCGAATGCTTTAATTATTGTTCCTGAAAAATCTTCTGGTATTAAGTCTGGCGAGATTGTTGATGTAATGGTGCTCGAGCGGAGCTCAAATTAATTGGGCGCCCCAAGTGAATGGCCAATAAAACTTAAGTCTGGCGAAATTTTGCTTCGACCGCTTCGCTTCCGAGATAAGAGTGCATGGGATGCTTGTCGGTCGAAAAATCGAGAATGGCTATCACCTTGGGAAGCGACTCGTCCGGAGATAGATTCACATCTTCCGCTTCCATCATTTTTTGGAATGGTTCTTCAATATCGAAGAGATGGCATGAGTCTTCGATCCATCTCGCTAGGAATCTGGCTTATTGAAAATGGGAGTGAAAAATTCATCGGCCAGATAACTTTGGGTGGCATAGTTTTTGGCGCAATGCGCGGGGGCCATATTGGTTATTGGATAGATCAGAGATATGCCAATAGAGGGCTTACAACTAAGGCGGTCTGCGCCCTCACTGAGTTTGGCCTAACGCAATTATCGCTGCATAGAATCGAAATTAATTTAAGGCCAGAGAATGAAGCATCCAAGCGAGTGGCCGAGAAATCGGGCTATATTTTTGAGGGAATGCGCTCCAGATATTTACATATTGATGGGGCATGGCGGGATCACGCAACTTATGTAAAAGAAAATCCAAGAATTAAGTAATACCTTTTAGTAAGGACATACCGCCTAAATCCCCGAGATTTAGCCCCCCAAGAATTATCGTTCTACTCCATGGCGTCCGGTTTTATCTACCTAATCATCCTTGGGATGTGGGCGGCCTACTTTTTGCCAAAATGGATTACAAGCCACGATGAAGCTTCCGGCAAATCTGCCGAAAGATATAAGAGCGCAATGCGAGTAGTTGGTGAAACTGGATCTGTTAACCCAACTCAAAGTGCAAACGAAAATTTCAAAAAACAAAATCAAATTGCTAATCGCCGAATAATTTTTGGCTCACTTACTTTTTCATTCCTAGTCATCGGTGCACTTTGTTTAGTAGGGATAATTTCAAATATAATTTTATTAATTCCGGCAACTGCGCTCGCAATCTATGTTGTTCACGTGAGACGCCAAATTGTTGCTACCCAACTGAAGCAACGTCGCATTAAAGCATTCCAACAAATTTCTTCAGCAACAGTTATAACCGAACCAATTGAACGGATCACCTTCTCATCACGCGTTGATTTTGTAGAAGAGAATAAAGAACATTGGATTCCACTTATCGAAAGAATTGATACTGCAGGTGTCGTGGTAATTCCAAAAGATGGTCCAACTTGGCAGCCAACGAGCGTTCCAAAACCAACATATGCAACCGCACCAAAAGCAATTCCAACTAATCGGGTAATTGATTTAACGGTTCCAGGCGTATGGAGTGCTTCGCAACAGGTAGAGGCTGAATCGATTTTGCCATCGCGAAACGATTTATTCGATCAGGAGCTTGAAGAGAACGCAGCTGTTACGCGGCTTGACGCAGTAAACGAATAATTTTATATCCAACTTATACCCAACTAGGCAGCCACATGTGATCGTGCCATGAGTTGTAGGAGATTGGTATTCCTAGGTAAAGCGGTAAGAAATAGAGGAAATTAGCTAAAACTATCGCCCCAAATATAACTATTAGCTCGCGCTGGTTTCGCGGAATCTTGCTAAATACATACACAATTGTTAGCAACAAAAATGGTTCGAAAGCGATTGCATAAAAGCTAAACATAGTTCGTTCTTGGAAGGCGAACCAAGGCAGATAGTTTGCTGCAATAACTACTAAAAGAATCTCAGCTTGCCACTCTCTTCTGCTAATCCAATATCCCAAGGTGATTAAAAGTGTAATTGTCGCCGTCCACCACAAAAGTGGCGTACCAAGTGCCAAAACTTCTTGGGCACAACTTGAGGCGCCACAGGTTTTTGGTGTTGCATAAAAAAGAGATGTTGGTCGGCCTTGAATTAACCAACTCCAAGGATTTGCTTCATATGGATGTGACTCAGTTAGGTGTGCATGGAAATTTAGTATTACAGAGTGATAGTGCCAGAAAGATTTCAAGGGATTTGGTGACCAATTTCGATCCCAACCATTATCGCTTGCAAACCAGCCAGCCCAAGTGGCTATGTAAGTTGCTAAAGGGATGATTGCAAATTGAAAAAATCGAAGAATAAAAGTGTTTTCAACAATGTCCCTCAGTGGAAAGTTTGAACCCAGAAACTTAAATCTTCGGTAATCTAAAACCAGAACAAGGAGAGCCAGAGCAACAAGCAAGTAAAGGCCGTTCCATTTAGTGGATACAGCAAGTCCAAGTGCGATTGCAGTGAACCAATACTTTTTCTGGAGAAATGTTAGAACTGCAATTTGAATAAATAGAAGCAAGAAAATATCTAGCAGAGCGGTTCTTGAGTGGACTAGATGTAGCCCATCAACTAAAACTAGGAAAGCTGCAAAGGCACTTAGTAGAGGTCGATTAAATAGGACCTTTGCAGTGAAATACATCAAGACAATCGAGATTGCGCCAACTAGGGCTGCGGAAAAACGCCAACCAAACTCGTTGTAACCAAATAGTTTTATCCCACCAGCAATTAGCCACTTTCCAGTAGGGGGATGAACAATAAATTCACTCTGGCCAGTTTTAGGATCTAGCTCGACGCCATGTAAGAGAAGTGAATGCGCATTCGTTGCATAATAAACTTCATCAAAAGTTTTTCCCTTAATCCCACCTAAATTCCACAATCGGAGCGCAAAGCCAAGGGCGCCGAATCCCAGCGCAGTCATCCAATCGCGTGTAATGCGAAGCCCGGATGTCATGAGGTAAGCCTAAAGCCTGCGAGAATTGCCCAATGCTTATTCTTGCCGCGATTCCACTAGGTAATCCTTCGGATGCCTCTGCGAATTTACGCGAAGCGATACTTTCTGCGAAGTACATAGCTGCCGAAGATTCACGGAAATTCACTCGGCTCTGTTCTGATTTAGGAATTACTTATTCTGCGAAGTTGATTTCCTTCTTTGAAGGAAATGAAATTGAACGATTAGACGAGCTGGTAAAAATAATGGAGAGTGGCTCTGATCTATTAGTTGTGACAGATGCTGGAATGCCAGGCATTAGTGATCCTGGTTATCGGTTAGCCCGGGCGGCAGTTGAAAAGAATATTCAGATAAAAGTTTTGCCGGGCCCAAGTGCTGTAACAACTGCCCTTCTACTCTCTGGACTACCAAGTGATCGCTTCTGTTTTGATGGCTTTCCGCCTCGCACAAGTGGTGCTCGCCAAACTTGGTTTGAAAATCTAGCAAACGAACCTCGAACAATCATTCTCTTCGAAGCCCCACATCGCTTATTGGAATGTCTTGCAGATGCTAAAACAGTTCTCGGCCCAAATCGCCTTGGTGCTATTTGTCGCGAGATGACTAAGACTTATGAAGAGGTAATTCGCGGGGATTTAGCGACGCTTCATCAATGGGCGAGCGACCGCGAAATTTTAGGTGAAATAACACTTGTTATCGCTGGCTTCGATCCTGATTCAAGGCAGTTCACATCGCAAGATTTAATTGCTGAAGTATTAAAGCAAGAGACGGCAGGGATTTCACGCAAAGAGGCGATTAGCGAAGTGGCCCGAATAACTGGAACACCAAAGCGCGAAGTCTTTGATGCGATGGTTAGCTACAAATCGCTCGATAGGATAGAGCCATGAGCGCCGAAAAATCTTTCTACTTAACGACGCCGATTTACTATGTAAATGATGCGCCACACATTGGCCATGCCTACACAACTGTTGCCGGTGATGTTTTAACTAGATGGCATAGACAGCGCGGGGAAAGCGTCTGGTTCCTAACTGGCACTGATGAACATGGCGAGAAAGTTATGAATACCGCAGCGTCAAATAACGTTTCACCACAAGATTGGTGTGATCGATTAGTCGAAGATGCTTGGAAGCCAAATTGGACCGCACTAAATATTGCTAACGATGACTTCATCCGAACGACTGAACCTCGCCATGAAGAGCGAGTTCAACGTTTCATGACTTTATTAAAAGATAATGGCTATATCTACGCTGGAAAATTCGAAGGTCCATATTGCATCGGCTGCGAAGAATTTAAACTTCCTGGCGATTTAGATGAGGGTAAGTGCAAGATTCATGGCAAGCCAGTGGAGATGCTCTCTGAGGATAACTGGTTCTTCAAACTATCTGCCTTTGTTCCACAATTACTTGAGCACTATAAAAATAATCCAGAGGCATGCGAACCAGCCAGTGCAAGAAATGAAGTTATTGCATTCCTCGAAAGTGGAGTTCGTGATTTATCTATCTCGCGTTCGACCTTTGATTGGGGTATTCCAGTTCCCTGGGATACCGACCAAGTTATTTATGTCTGGTTTGATGCACTTTTAAATTACGCAACTGCAGTCGGGCTAGGAGATGATCCGGCTTCAGAGGGCGGAAAGAAATTTGCACAAACTTGGCCAGCAGATGTTCACTTGGTTGGAAAAGATATTCTGCGCTTCCACGCAGTTATTTGGCCAGCAATGCTTATGGCGGCAAATGTCGCAATTCCTAAGAAAGTATTCGCACATGGCTGGTTATTAGTTGGCGGCGAGAAGATGAGTAAGTCAAAGCTAACTGGAATTGCGCCAAGTGACATCACTGATCACTTTGGCGTCGATGCTTTTAGATATTACTTCTTACGGGCGATTCCTTTTGGTACCGATGGCTCTTTCTCTTGGGAAGATATGTCGGCTAGATACACAAGTGAACTCGCAAATGATTTTGGAAACCTAGCTTCACGTCTAATTGCAATGATCGAAAAATACTGTGGCGGCGTGATCCCTGCAGTAGCAAAGGACGCTGGTTTGGCTGCGCTTCTTGAGACAACTGTTCAAGCTGCGGACAAGGCAATGGTTGCCCTTGATTTCCAAGGTGGAATCAATGCGATTATGGATTTCTGCAAACGTGTAAATGGTTATGTCACAGAAAAGGAACCTTGGGCTATAGCTAAAGATGAATCTCGCACCACCGAATTAAATGAAGTTCTATACAACACCGCCGATGCAATTCGCGCACTTGCTGTTCTCTTGCATCCGGTTATGCCGGCAACTACGCAGACACTTTGGGAGTCAATCGGCGCCGAAGCAACTCTTGGAAAGATTAGCGATCAGAAGATTTCAGAAGTTTCTACTTGGGGAGTTTTACCTGCAGGCTGCAAAGTAACAAAGGGCGCAGTCCTATTCCCAAGATTGGAATAGCAAATGGCAGATCGTCACAACCGCGACATTGATCGCCAACCAGCACCACTTCCAGAACCGCTTAACCTTAAATGTGTTGATGCACATGCTCACATTGAAATCGTCACAAACACCGCCGCGGATGCACCTGAAGTCGGCAGAGTATTAGAAGAGGCGCGCAGCGTTGGAATCGACCGCATCGTGCAAGTTGGATATTCCGCAGAACAATCTAAGTGGTGTGTAAAGATGGCCGAGAGCTGGCCCAATGTTTTAGCAGCAGTAGCTCTGCATCCAAATGAAGCGCCTGTAGTTGAAGACCTTGAAGCGGATTTAGCAATTATCGAAGAACTTGCAAAGCACCCGAGAGTCCGGGCAATTGGGGAAACCGGTTTAGATTATTTTAGAACCGAACCAGAACTTCAAGAACGTCAGAAGTATTCTTTCCGCAGACATATTGCGCTAGCTAAATCAGTTGATAAAGCGCTGGTAATTCACGACCGCGATGCGCATCGAGATGTATTAGATGTTCTGGAGTCCGAAGTTGCACCTGCTAAAACTATTTTTCATTGCTATTCCGGAGATGCCGAGATGGCCCGAGAATGCATTGAAAAGGGCTACATACTTTCATTTGCGGGCACGCTAACTTTCAAGAACGCACCAGCACTTCGTGAAGCGGTAAAACTTGTACCGCTTGATCAATTATTAGTTGAAACTGACTCGCCATTCTTGGCCCCGATGCCTCATCGCGGTGCGCTAAATACGCCGGCACAAATTCCAACAATTCTCCGCTTTATGGCGCAAGAACGTGGCGAAGATTTAGATTTGCTTGCAACCTCTATTTCAAATAATTGCGAACGACTATTCGGATCTTTCGCTTAAATGAGTGGCTTACTAGGCGCCGCTGAGATTCGGGAAATTGCGGAACGAATCGGAGTCAGACCAACTAAAAAACTTGGTCAGAACTTTGTTGTAGATGCTAATACTTGTCGCAAAATAGTTAAGAGCGCTGATGTTGGACCAGATGATGTTGCACTTGAAATCGGCCCAGGTTTAGGCTCACTTACTCTTGCCATGCTAGAAACTGCAAAATCGGTAATTGCAATTGAGATCGATGATCGCCTCGCACTCGAACTTCCAATAACTGCAGATCGACATGGTTTTGATTCTTCAAAGCTAACAATCATCACTGCAGATGCAATGCAAATTTGCGAACTCCCTGCTGATCCAACTGTCTTGGTTGCAAATCTTCCATACAATGTTTCGGTTCCAGTTTTACTTAGATTTCTAGAACTATTTCCAACTCTGCGATCTGGCGTAGTTATGGTTCAGAGTGAAGTTGCAGACCGGTTAGTGGCAAAACCTAATAGCAAGACTTATGGCAGTCCTTCGGTCAAAGCGGCATGGTGGGCTGATTTAACTTCGGCAGGAACTGTAAGCCGTTCTATTTTTTGGCCAGTACCTAACGTTGATTCCTCACTGGTGCGCTTTGTTCGACATGAAAGCGCTGGTGATGAAGAGCTGAGACGGGCGACATTTAGAATTATTGATGCCGCCTTTGCCCAGCGGCGCAAAATGATGCGGGCCGCGCTTAGCGATATCTGCGGTGGCAGCGCGCAAGCTAGTGCAGTTATTGAACAGAGCGGAATTGATCCAACCATACGAGGCGAAGCGTTAGAACTTGGCGATTTTATAAAGATTGCGATTACGCTTTCTAAATGAGCACGCGCGGCGTAATTGTTCGGACCCCAGCAAAGGTTAATTTGCAGTTGGCAGTCGGTCCGCTGGGCAGCGATGGCTTCCACGAAGTTACAACTGTTTTTCAAGCTATCTCACTCTTTGATGATGTAAGTATTAAGTTTGCTAAAGAAAATTCTGGAACTACCTTGACACTTTCAGGTGCAACATCGAATGGGGTCCCAGTAGATGATGAAAATTTAGCTATTCGTGCCGCAAAATTAATGGCAGAAAAGTTCGAA
Organism: actinobacterium SCGC AAA044-D11; assembly: GCA_965268555.1. GTDB lineage: Bacteria > Actinomycetota > Actinomycetes > Nanopelagicales > Nanopelagicaceae > AAA044-D11. The sequence continues at coordinate 1,209,170 of OZ254174.1, read as the reverse complement.
CTCACAACAGATTTAGCAATTCATTTAAAGAAAGAGATTCCAGTTGCTGGTGGCATGGCTGGTGGAAGTGCCGATGCGGCAGGAGTAATTGTTGCGATGGATTCATTATTTGAAGTTGGGCTCTCTCGAGATGAAATGGAAGCAATTGCCGCACAACTTGGAAGCGATGTGCCATTTGGAATTTCTGGTGGCGTCGCAATTGGCCGTGGTCGTGGCGATCAATTAACTCCGGCACTTAGCCGGGGAAATTATCACTGGGTATTGGCACTTTCCGGACAAGGACTTTCAACGCCAGCGGTTTATCAAGAGTGCGATCGATTACGGGAAGGTTTAGATATTGCAAGACCACAGGTAAGTGATTCGATGATGCAGGCACTTCGTGCTGGTGATGCGGTGGCGTTAGGAGATGCGCTATCAAATGATTTACAAGCAGCTGCATGTTCACTACGTCCAGCGCTTCGTTTAGTTTTAGATGTTGGCCGCGATTACGGCGCACTTGGTGGAATTGTTTCGGGATCAGGACCAACAGTTGCATTTTTAGTTGAAGATGAAGAACGGTCAATGGATTTAACAGTGGCGCTGAGTTCGAGCGGAGTTGTGGCAGGAGTGGTGCGGGCGAGTGGGCCAGTGCATGGGGCGCGGGTTATAGAAACGCTTTAAACGCTTTAGAGTTTGGTGGTATCGATAGTTATAGGGGAGAATTCAGGTTCCGCCATTGTGTAGTGGCTAGCACATGGGCCTTTGAAGCCCAGGGTCCAGGATCGATACCTGGTGGCGGAGCCACCAAAGTTAGGCCGAAGTAAATAGGACAGGAGCAAAACTTGGGCAAGGCACCTGCAAAGCTAGATGTAGCTATCGTGCTGGCAGCCGGCGAGGGCACTCGCATGAAATCCCAAACTCCAAAGGTTCTACATTTTATTTCTGGCAAAACAATTATTGATCACGTACTTACTGAGATTTCAAAGTTAAATCCAGAACAACTTCGAGTTGTTGTTGGCGCTGGCCGGGAAGCGGTCGAAGCTCAAGTTAAACAAATTGCCTCAAATGCGATTCCGGTTTTTCAAGCAGAACGAAATGGAACTGGTCATGCGGTTCAATTGGCGCTCGTAGATTTAAAGGTAAGCGGAACTGTATTAATCTGCGCGGGCGACACTCCACTTCTTAGAAGTGAAACTCTTAGCGAGTTTATTGCGGCGCACCACAAGAGTGAAAATACAGTCTCAGTTTTAACGGCAGAATTTCCAGACCCAACCGGATATGGTCGCATAATTCGCAATGAAGCTGGCGAAATTGTTGCAATCGTTGAAGAGCGAGATGCATCAGATGAAATCAAGTTGATTGATGAGATAAATACCGGGGTCTATCTCTTTGACATCACTGCTCTAGCAAAAAGTGTGGCAAATCTGAAGAGCGACAACTCACAGGGCGAACTTTATTTGACCGACGTAATTGCAGATATCAAAGCCGGCGGTGGCCGAGCCGCAGCAGTTCTTTCAAATGATTACAGTGAAACTCTTGGAATCAATGATCGTGCCCAACTTGCAGAGTGTGCAGCAATTATGCGCGATCGAATTAATTATGAGCACATGTTAAATGGCGTAGACATAATTGACCCAACCACAACTTGGATTGATGCAAATGTAAAGATTGCTGCTGATGCCAAGATATTTCCTGAAAGTTGGCTTGCCGGAACTACATCAGTAGCGGCAAATGCAATCATTGGACCACGTACAACGCTAATGAATGTCAGCGTTGCTGCAGGAGCATCTGTAATCGAATCGAATTGCGTGGATTGTGAAATCGGATCTGGTGCAAACGTTGGCCCATATTCTTACCTTCGAGCGGGCACGAAACTAGCTGCAGGTGCCAAAGCTGGCGCATATGTGGAGATAAAGAATTCAACTATCGGAGAAGGCACCAAAGTGCCACACCTTTCATACGTTGGCGATGCCGAGATTGGCTCTGGTTCAAATATCGGGGCAGCTACCGTCTTTGTGAATTATGACGGCGTTGAAAAACACAAGACAAAAATTGGCGATGAAGTTCGAATCGGCAGCGACACCATGTTGGTGGCGCCAGTTTCGATTGGGGATGGCGCTTACACTGCGGCTGGGTCGGTAATTACTGACGATGTTCCAGCAGGGGCGATGGGTGTTGCAAGATCTAAGCAACGCAATATTCTTGGCTGGGTACTTCGCAAGAGATCCGGAACCAAGTCTGCGCAGGCAGCAAAAGCTGCAGGTGCAAAAGAATCCTCGGAACAAGGGAGCTAAGACATGAGCGAACTTCGCCTCACTTCGGAGAAGCGGTTACGTATTTTTACCGGCCGCGGATATCCAGAGTTGGCAGAAGGTGTCGCCGCTGAACTTGGTATTCCGATTACCCCAACATCTGCTTATGACTTTGCAAATGGTGAAATATTTGTTCGCTTCGAAGAGAGTGTTCGCGGAAGCGATGCCTTCGTAATTCAATCCCACTCTGCTCCGGTAAATAAACAAATCATGGAGCAATTAATTATGGTTGATGCACTTAAGCGCGCATCAGCAAAACGAATCACAGTTGTTGCACCTTTCTATGGTTATGCCCGTCAAGATAAGAAGCACCGCGGCCGCGAACCAATCTCGGCGCGATTGATGGCTGACTTATTTAAAACTGCCGGCGCTGATCGTTTGATGGTTGTCGATCTTCACACCTCACAAATTCAAGGTTTCTTCGATGGTCCAGTTGATCATCTCTTCGCACTTCCACTTCTCACAAATTATGTTGGAAGCAAAGTTGATCGAAACAAGTTAACAATCGTCTCCCCAGACTCTGGTCGAGTTCGCGTAGCAGAACGTTGGTCGGATTTACTCGGCGGCTGCCCAATCGCTTTCATTCACAAAATGCGCGATCCACGCATCCCAAATGAATCTGTGACTGGAAAAGTTGTTGGTGATGTGAAAGGCCAAACCTGCGTAGTTATCGATGACATGATTGATACCGCTGGAACAATCACAAAGGCAGTTGATGCGCTTTATGCTGATGGTGCGAAAGAGGTAATCATCGCTGCCACTCACGCAGTCTTCTCCGGTCCAGCTGTTGAGCGCCTCAAGGCCTCAAATGTCAGCGAGGTTGTAGTCACCGACACCTTGCCGATTCCCGAAGATTCCCGCTTCGATAATCTGACCGTACTTCCAATCGCTCCGCTGCTTGCGCGGGCAATTCGTGAAGTCTTCGAAGATGGCTCAGTAACCAGCCTCTTCGATGGTCTCTCCTAAATAATTTTGTCTTTTCGCTAGAGGTTAGATAACCTAGCGGCTCGTTCCGGCGAGGGATTTAAAAATCCGTAATCGACGGCTTGGCTCTCCTCGGACGTTGCTACATTGACGATTTAGATTGAGAGTTGAAGTAAATGGCTGAAATTACAATTAACGCAACCAAGCGCACTGAGTTTGGTAAAGGCGCATCACGTCGCGATCGCCGTGCTGGCAATGTTCCAGCAGTTATCTATGGTCACGGCGAAGCACCTCAACACGTTGCACTTCCACTTCGCGAATTAGGTGCTGCGCTAAAGAGTGCAAACGTTCTCCTAGATGTTGTTTTCGATGGCAAGACTGAACTAACACTTCCAAAGTCTGTAACTCGTAATCCACTAACTGGCGTACTTGCACACATCGACTTGGTAATCGTTCGCCGTGGTGAGCGCGTTAAAGTTGAAGTTCCAGTACACACAACAGGTAAGCATGATGTTGATGGAATTCTTGAGCACATGCACAACACTGTTGAAGTTGAAGCTGAAGCAACTTCTATTCCACAATTCCTAGAATTGAACATGGATGGAATGATGGCTGGCGAATCACGTTATGCATCAGATGTAATTCTTCCTGCAGGTGTAACTCTGGTTTCAGAGCCAAACATGCCAGTGATCCACCTTTCAGAGCGTTCAACAATTGTTGAAGAAGTACCTGTTGTTGCTGCTGAAGGCGCTGCTCCTGCTGAAGGCGCTGCTGCACCAGCTGCAGATGCTGCAAAAGAGTAATTTAAGTATTTAAAAATGGCTGACGATCGCTGGTTAGTTCTCGGACTAGGGAACGCTGGCGATCAATACTCAACAACTCGTCACAACATAGGCCAGATGGTTATCGACTATCTGGCCTCTGATGCAAAATATTCAAACCATAAATCAAAAACTCAAATCACTGATATTCGGGTTGCTGGCCACCCAGTTGTACTTGCTAAGACTCTTGGTTACATGAACGAGAGTGGCGCCCCAACCAAAGCCCTTGCGGATTTTTATAAAGTTTCACCTAAGAATTTAATTGTTATCCATGATGAATTAGATATTGATTTCAACACAATTCGCATCAAACAAGGTGGCGGCGACAATGGCCACAACGGGTTGAAATCTATTACGACCAACTTTGCCTCACCTGATTACTTCAGATTGCGCATGGGAATCGGGCGACCACAAGCCCCAATCGATCCAGCGGATTATGTTTTAAAACCATTTAGCCAACCCGAGAAGAAAGAGCTCGCTGACTTTATTGCTAGAGGTGCTTTGGCTATTGAACGCTTAATTGAAAAAGGTTTGGATTACGCCCAGCAAGAATTCAATAAGTAAATCAGCCAGTATTACCCGGTATTTCGAAGACCTGCGGCGACGCCGTTAATTGTTAAAAGCAAGGCACGACGAATAAGTGGATCAATGTCTTTATCATTTCTAACCTTATGCAACAAAGTTATTTGCAATAGGTGAAGCGGCGCTAGATATGCATCCCGAACTTGAAGCGTACGTGCAAGCATTGGTTGGTCGCCAAGTAATTCAGATTTCTTAGTTAGTAAAAGCACCTCGGCTTTGGTTAATTCAAATTCAGCTTCGATGGTATCTAAGAAGTGATGCAGTTCTGGATCAACAAGTGTTTTCACATATTTGCGAGCTACTGCTAAATCAGTCTTCGCCATGGTCATTTCAACGTTGCTTATGAAGGTGCGGAAGAAGTGCCAATCTTTTAACATCTCGGCAATAACTTCAGATTTGCCACTTTCACGAGCTGCCTTTAAGCCAGAACCAACACCAAACCAACCAGGAACAATCTGACGTGATTGCGTCCAACCAAATACCCAAGGGATAGCACGAAGTGAAGTCAGCCCGCCCGCAGCATCTGGTCTACGTGATGGTCTAGATCCAAGAAACATTTCACCAAGTTGTTCGACCGGAGTTGAGGAGTAGAAATAAGCTGGAAGATCTGGATGATCAATTAATTTTCGATATGTTTTAAATGCCTCTCCGCTTACAACATCCATGCAAGATCCCCAGTTTGCAAGAGCTTCTGGTGATTGTCTTGGTGCTCGATTTAAAACTGTAGCTTCAAGCGCCGCAGCAAGTGCAAGTTCAACATTCTCACGTGCAAGTGAGGGCAGCGCATATTTATCGCTGATTACTTCACCTTGTTCGGTCATCTTTATCTGACCGTCAATTGATCCCCAAGGAAGAGCAATAAGTGCGTCGTAAGTTGGACCGCCACCGCGACCAACAGATCCGCCACGTCCGTGGAATAGGCGAAGTGTTACCCCATGTTTAATTGCAATGTCACGCAATTTGCGCTGGGCTTTATGAATCTCCCATTGTGATGTTGCAATACCGGCATCCTTATTTGAGTCAGAATATCCCAACATAACTTCTTGGATATTTCCGCGCAGTTTCACAAGTTCGCGATAACTGGAATCACTAAGTAGATTATCCAAAATTGTGTCGGCTGCTTGAAGTTCAGCGACGGTTTCAAGAAGTGGGGCAAACCCAACATGACCGTAGAGACCAGTTATTCGTGAAAGCTCGACCGCGGCAAGAACATCTTTATGCGACTTAGTCATTGAAATTATGTAAGTCTCGATTACTTCCGGTCCGAATTTTGTAATCAGATCGCGGATTGCAATGAAGGTATCTACAGTCTTGCGCGCAGCTTCATCTAAGTTCTGTAAGTTCTCAAGGCCGACACTTTCAATCTGAGCCAAAGCGTGGTGATGTGCATCAGAGTGTTCACGGATATCCATGGTCGCATGTGTGAGACCAAAGCTTGAAACGGTACGGATAATGCGTTCGAGAAGGCCAGTTGCAATTAGATCGCCACGGTTTGCAAGAAGTGAATCACGCATCAGATTTAGATCAGCCAAGAGCTGAGCCGTACTTTCGTAATCACGACCTGGAACGTGTGCGCCACCAACAGCATGCCGACGCTGAGTAAGTATCAATCTGTGGCGAATTGCTGTCGCTTTAAGTCGGTAAGGTTCTTCAATATTTAATCTACGGAATCGCTCTTCAATCTCTGGTAATAGTTCTAAATCTTTAACTACGGAAGCTTCAAGTTCAGCGGTAGTTCCAGAGATGCGTGTTGAAACTGAAAGCGCTTGGCGTAATTGATCTAAAGCGCCAGACATTGCGCGAATAAAGTGCCCAGTTTGAAGAGTGATCGCCGCGGTTGTGACGCCAGCGGTGATGTTTGGGTTTCCATCTCGATCGCCGCCAATCCAAGTTCCAAAACTTAAGGGACGCGAAGTTGGCGACACGGTTACACCTAAGCGCTTTAACTCATAGGCAAAATCATCTAATACTTCTGGAATCGTTAACTTAAATAAGTCATCTAGATAATAAAGCGCATTTGTCGCTTCATCTAATGGTTCTGGGCGACCTAGTCGAAGTTCATCAGTTTCCCAGAGCAAATCAATTGTCTCTGCAAGTCTGCGGTCTCGTCTCGTAGTTGCAGGTTGATCAAGAAGATCGGCAATCGTATTCATCTTGCTTAGTACCGAACGTCTAGCCGCTTCTGTTGGGTGCGCTGTAAAAACTGGGCGCACTGAAAAGTTATCGATCCAACCTTGAATATCTTTCGCGGTAAATTCTTTAGTCTCAGCTTGAACTTTGAGAATGTGATCGACGGCGCGAGTTAGCCATGAGCCGCCACTGTTTCGCTTATCTGCCAAAACTTTTGCCCGGTGAACTTGTTCTGCAACGTTTGCTAAATTGAAATAGTTGCTAAATGCGCGCACTAATTGCACGCTTTGATCAACTGATAACTTCTGCAGAATTTCTTCGCCGCCACCTTCGCGGACTGCTTTTCTTACTTTTTCTACTAATTCAAAGAGCTCGCTGCCTTCTTGGCGGACTAAAGATTCGCCAAGCAATTCGCCAAGCCTGCGAACATCACTACGTAGCCCGGCATCATCTGCCTGGAACTGTGTTGTCGCTTCGCTCACTGGCTAATCATCGCAGGACTTTGCCACTGGTCGAATCCAATTAAATTATTGAATACAATTCTCACTAGTTACCCCCATCCAGATTGGATGTGGGGCTTTTGGCGTTGTTCGCAGCAATATTGCAGGGCGATAGGGAGGTGGAAGTTGGATCTACTTAGCAATCTTCATGGCCTGGCTACTCCAATCCCAAGATCTGGCGAATCCTTAATCTGCATAAATTCCCTGCGCTCCTTGGTTATCGCAAAAGCATCTGCCGAGAGTCCAATCTTGGTTATAACTCCATCATCTCGAGTTGCAGATGAAATCTGCGATGAACTTCGATCTTATTTGGGTGACGTCGTAATTAATTTTCCAGCTTGGGAAACTTTGCCGCACGAGCGACTTAGCCCAAAGAGTGACACTGTTACAGCGCGAATAAGTGCGCTGCATAAAATTAATTCCATTTCGCAAGTCAAAGTTGTCGTGACATCTATTCGTGGCGCTTTGCAACCAATTGTCACTGATATTTTAACCGAAGAGCTAATTACTCTCGAAGTAGGCAAAAAGTTTTCGATGGCAGAACTAACTCAGCGCTTGAACTATTTTGGTTTTACTAGAACTGATCTAGTTGAAAAGCGCGGCGACTTTGCAGTTCGTGGCGGAATCCTCGACTTCTTTGCACCTGACCGCGAGCATCCAATTCGCATTGACTTCTTCGGTGATGAAATTGAGGAGATGCAACTCTTCCAAGTTGCTGATCAACGAACTTATGCCGATGTTTCAACTGAGATAACAATTTATCCCGGGCGCGAAATTTTAATTTCTGATGACGTTAAGGAAAAAGCAAAGTATTTAGTAGCCGAATTCCCGCAATTGGCCGAGATGGCAGGAAAGATAAGCGAAGGGATTCCGGTAGAGGGAATGGAATCTATTGCTGCACTTTTGAAACCTAGTTTTAGCAATATTCTAGATTTTCTACCAAAGAACTATCAGGTTGTTGCAATTGACCAACCAAGATTGAAATCTCGAGCTAGCGATCTCGTTCTTACAAATGAAGAATTCTTAGAGGCATCTTGGTCGAGCGCAGCTATTGGCGGCGCAGTACCTATTGATTTAACTGGCGTGATTTCAAGTGGTGGCTATTGCACATTCGATGAGCTCAAGGATTTAGCGACCGCACTTGATTTGAATTTCTGGTCTATCAATCCATATGCACAAAGCCCAGATGAGTTAATTCGCGAGAACGAGCTGGATGATTTTGAAGCGATACCAATCTATGAAGGGAATATCGAGAATGCGATTGCCGATATCTCGAACTGGTTAGCGGGCGGATATCACTTAATTTTTAGTGCAACTGGTGCCGGAATCCTTGAGAGATATCAGGTGCTTTTTCGCGAGGCCCAAGTAAGTGGCGTTAGTTTCACAACAAGTTCAATCGAACATGGATTTATAAATCACAAGGCAAAGATTGGTCTAATAACTGAGAAAGATATCTCCGGCCAGCGAACCTCCAGCAAAGATCAAGCCCGGATGCCTTCGCGTCGCAAAAAAGCGATTGATCCACTTGAGTTAAAACCTGGCGACTATGTAGTTCACGAACAACATGGCGTTGGAAAGTATATTGAATTACTAAATCGCACTGTTGCAAATGTATCTCGGGAGTATCTTGTTATTGAATACGCTTCTTCAAAGCGCGGACAACCCGCAGATCGATTGTTTGTCCCAACAGATACGCTCGAACAGATTACGAGATATGTTGGCGGAGAAGCGCCATCAGTAAACCGTATTGGCGGTTCAGATTGGCAGAACACCAAGCGACGTGCCCGAAAGGCCGTTAAACAAATCGCTGCTGAGCTAATTCAACTTTATGCAGCTCGCATGAGTGCGCCAGGTTATGCATTTTCACCAGACACGGCTTGGCAGCGCGAACTTGAAGCAGCATTTGCCTATGTTGAAACTACTGATCAATTAGCTACCATCGAAGAAGTTAAAGCAGATATGGAGAAATCTCATCCGATGGATCGCGTTGTCTGCGGCGATGTTGGATATGGAAAGACTGAGATTGCAGTACGTGCCGCATTCAAGGCCGTTCAAGATGGAAAACAAGTCGCAGTTTTAGTTCCGACCACCTTGTTAGTGCAACAACATTTAACAACATTCCAAAATAGATACACCGGCTTTCCGGTGAGAGTTGCTGGACTATCTAGATTTAATTCTCCAAAAGAAGGGCGCAATATTCTCGAGGGAATGAAATCAGGAGCAATAGATGTAGTTATTGGTACTCACCGCTTGTTATCGAAGGATGTCGAGTTTCGCGATTTAGGGCTGGTTATCGTTGATGAGGAACAACGTTTTGGCGTAGAACATAAAGAGGAGTTGAAGAAGACTCGCACTAATGTCGATGTGCTGTCGATGTCCGCAACCCCAATTCCGCGCACACTTGAGATGGCCATTACTGGAATCCGTGAAATGTCGAACATAACAACGCCACCAGAAGAGCGACATCCGGTCTTAACTTACGTCGGTCCATATGATGACAAACAAGTAACTGCCGCCATTCACCGCGAATTACTCCGAGATGGCCAGATTTTCTATATTCACAATCGAGTAGAAAGTATTGATGGCGTTGTCGAACGTCTGCATAAATTAGTTCCGGAAGCTCGAATTCGAGTTGCACATGGTCAGATGGGCGAACGGGAATTAGAGGACACAATTCTCGGATTTTGGGAGCGCGATTTTGATATCTTGGTTTGCACAACAATTATCGAAAGTGGAATAGATATTCCAAATGCAAATACTTTGATAGTTGATCGCGCCGATACTTTTGGGCTATCCCAGCTCCATCAATTACGCGGTCGCGTCGGACGTTCCCGCGAGCGTGCGTATGCCTACTTTCTTTATTCAGTGGACAAACCACTGACCGAAGTCGCGCATGATCGATTAACTACAATTGCTACAAATTCTGAACTCGGTTCTGGAATGCAAGTTGCACTTAAAGACTTAGAGATTAGGGGCGCCGGAAATTTACTCGGCGGTGAGCAATCTGGGCACATTGCAGAAGTTGGGTTTGATTTATATATGCGAATGGTAGGTGAAGCTGTTGAAGAATTTAAAACCGGCTTTGTTCCACAGAGCGAGGATGAAAGTAAGTTCAAAGAGTGCAAGGTTGAACTCCCAGTCACTGCGCATATTCCGGTTGAATATTTAACTTCTGAGCGGTTGCGATTAGATATTTATCGAAGAATGGCCGATGCTCAAAACCCTAACGATCTAACCGCAATCAGCGAAGAACTTGTCGATCGTTTTGGTGCACTGCCAGAAGAGGCAGAAAATTTGATGGCGGTTGCAAATCTGCGAACTCTTGCTAAGAGTTTGGGATTAACTGAAGTCGTTCTTCAAGGAAAGTTTCTACGACTTGCGCCACTTAACTTGCCAGATTCAGCAGTGATGAGATTAAACCGAATTTATCCGGGCTCAATAGTGAAAACTGCCACATCAACGGTATTAGTTGCGCGGGCCACCGCTCCAAATTGGATTGCAGGTGGGGAGATAGGGGATACTTCAGTCCTGCCTTGGACGATTGAAGTTCTTACCTCAATCGTTGCACCGGTTAAAAAACCATAATCGCGAGAAATTTCGAACGGGGATTCTGTGAAGAATGTTAAGAAGCTTGTTGCAGTTCTAAGTGCTGGACTTTTATTGGTTTTAACTGGTTGTTCAAGCACAAACTCTGCAGCGACTATTGGTAAGACCGAAATTCCACTTTCAACCGTGCAAGGTTCAATTTCAGAAATTCTTAAAGAACGCGCCAAGATTGATACCCAGGGAATGAATCTTTCGACTGGTGCCGAGTTAAATACAAATGCAATTCGCTTCCATGTCATTTCAGTAATTTTTGATGACATCGCAACTAAAATTTCGTTAAAGCTTAAGGATTCAGAGATAGCGGCACGTCGCGCAGATATCATCCTGCAAATTGGTGGCGAAGACCGCCTGGCTTCATCACTTGTTGGCGCACAAATTGCACCTAAGGATTTCCCGCGCTATCTACGCACTGTTCTACTTGCTGAAAAATTTGGCGATGCCCTAAAGGCACAAGGTGATACTTCGACCGATGGAAGTGGAATTCAGAAGTTGATCGTTGCAATGGGCAAAGAAAAGAAAGTTAAAATTAATCCTAGATATGGTTCATGGGATTATGAGAATGGAAATATTGTTCCAGCCCCAGATAACGCAGCCGTAAAGAAGTAATAAGCATGAGTGATCCGACCTCACAGCTCGAAGCGCTTCGTGGGGTCATGGATCGGCTTCGCTCGCCGGGCGGATGTCCATGGGATGCCGAACAAACACACGAAACCCTTCTCAAATATTTATTGGAAGAGTCATACGAATTTATCGAAGCAGTAGATGAAAATGATCGCACTGCAATGCGCGAAGAGCTTGGCGATGTTCTGCTTCAAGTTTTCTTTCATGCTCGGATGGCTGAAGAGCATCCCACTGATCCATTTAACGTTGAAGATGTAGCAAAAACTGTCGCCGATAAATTAGTTCGCAGACATCCACATGTATTTGGCGATACTAAAGTTTCGGGGAGTGCGGAAGTATTAGAGAACTGGGAAGCGCAGAAGGCGGCAGAAAAAGGTAGAACATCAGCGACTGAGGGCGTTCCACTAGGTCAGCCGGCTCTGGCACTTGCAACAAAATTGATTTACCGCGCCCAGAAATATGGCCATGAAATTGCAATCGCACACCCACTGAAATTGGCGCCAGGAACAACGCAAGAAGAATTAGGTCGGGTGCTATTGGGCATTCTCGACCAAGCACTTGCCCTCGACATCGATCCCGAGGCTGCGCTGCGCTCGGCTACGAAGGGCTATATCGAGGAAATCAAGAAATACGAATCCAAATAGCAAGTTAGAATTAGCACTAGTTGAAACGATAAATTTTAAATAGAGGAGCACCATGGCACTAATCGAGGCAGTCCACGCCCGCGAAATTTTAGATTCCCGCGGAAACCCAACTGTAGAAGTTGAAGTAGTTCTCGAAGATGGTTCAAGTGCTCGCGCTGCGGTTCCAAGTGGGGCATCAACAGGTGCATTCGAGGCTGCAGAACTTCGCGATGGTGGCAAGCGTTACCTCGGCAAAGGTGTTCTAAAGGCCGTTGAATTTGTAAACGATGAAATCGCGCCAGCCGTTTCTGGTTATGACGCACAAGATCAACGTTTAGTTGATCAAGAAATGATTGAACTTGATGGCACAAAAAATAAGAGCCGTCTTGGTGCAAATGCGATTCTTGGAGTTTCACTTTCAGTTGCACGCGCAGCCGCAGAATCTTCTGATCTCTCATTCTTCCGCTACATCGGTGGCCCAACAGCTCACACACTTCCAGTTCCAATGATGAACATTCTCAACGGTGGTGCGCATGCAGATACCAACGTTGATATTCAAGAATTTATGGTTGCACCAATTGGCGCAGAATCATTTAGAGAATCACTTCGTTGGGGAGCCGAGATTTACCACAGCCTAAAATCTGTTTTAAAACAACGCGGCCTGGCAACAAGCATTGGCGATGAAGGTGGCTTTGCGCCAAACCTCGATTCAAACCGCGCAGCTCTAGATCTAATTCTCGAAGCAGTTACTGCCGCTGGTTTCAAACCAGGCAAAGATATTGCACTTGCAATGGATGTTGCTGCGACTGAATTCCACAAAGATGGAAAGTATTCCTTCGAAGGAAACAAGCGTTCAGCAGATGAAATGATCGCTTATTACGCTGATTTAGTTGCTTCATATCCAATCGTTTCAATCGAAGATCCTCTTGATGAAGATGACTGGGAGGGTTGGGCAAAGATGACAGCTCAACTTGGCTCAAAGATTCAAATTGTTGGCGATGATTTGTTCGTAACAAATCCAGAGCGTCTAGCAAAGGGAATCGGACTAGGAACTGCAAACGCACTTCTAGTTAAGGTAAATCAAATCGGAACTCTTACCGAAACCATTGATGCTGTATCACTTGCACATCGCAGCGGATACCGTTCAATGATGAGCCACCGATCTGGTGAAACCGAAGACACAACAATTGCAGATCTAGCTGTCGCACTTGAGTGTGGCCAAATTAAAACTGGTGCACCAGCACGAAGTGAGCGCGTTGCTAAATACAACCAACTTCTACGTATCGAAGAGGAACTCAGCGACTCTGCGCGTTATGCCGGACGTGCTGCATTCCCACGTTTCAATGGCTAATCTTCAATTTAAATGGCAAAGAAAAGTAACACTTCAGTCCGCTGGCTAGCGGTAGTAACTGTTGCATTTATTTTTGCCATTACTCTTGCCCCACCACTTCAGCATTACTTTGCTCAACGCGCACAGATAAATTCACTTCGTGCTCAAGTAAATGACAGCAACATCGCACTTGAAAAAGCGCGGCAAGAGCTAGCAAAGTGGAACGACCCAAAATACGTTGCAAGCCAAGCGAGAACACGTCTGCACTTTGTGTTTCCTGGCGAACGCCAATATATAGTTTTAAATACTCCAAAATCAGATTCCGAAGCTGATGGTCCAGCTGCGCCAATCTCAAATCAAATTCCGCTTGGCCTGCCTTGGTATGGCCGCCTCATCTCATCGATCACAACTACGAATGTGAATAAATGAGCGAGGTGCCAACTCAAGCCGATCTAGATGTAATTGAAAATCAATTAGGTCGCACACCTAGAGATGTTCATTCCATTTCATATCGATGCCCATGTGGCAAACCTGCGGTAGTAGCAACACCACCAAGACTCTCAGATGGCACACCATTTCCAACTTTTTACTACGCAACCTGCCCCAAACTAACTGGTGCGATTTCAACTCTAGAAACAACCGGCATGATGGCCGAAATGCAGGAAAGACTTGGCACCGATAAAGAATTAGCCGCCGCCTATTTAAATGCGCACGAGCAATATCAAGTGGCTCGCAATGAACTTGGTATGGATGTTCCAGAAGTTAAGGGGATAACCGCAGGTGGTATGCCCGATCGAGTTAAATGTTTACACTCACTTGTTGCACATTCGCTAAGCGCAGGTCCTGGTGTTAATCCACTTGGTGATGAAGCTTTAGCGGCGCTGCCAAAGTGGTGGCTCAATGATTCATGCGAAGCGAAACCAGAGGAAAACAGATGAGCCGCGTAGCAGCAATTGATTGTGGAACTAATTCCATCAGACTTCTTATTGCAGATATCACTGGCGATAATTTTCAAGAAATTACTCGCGAGATGGAGATTGTTCGCCTTGGTCAAGGCGTCGATGCCACGGGCAAATTTGATCCCGAAGCAATTGAACGCACTCTTGAGGCAACTAGAAAATATGCTGAAATCATTAAAAGTAAAGGCGTTGAGAAAATTCGTTTCTGCGCAACCTCCGCAACAAGAGATGCCAGTAACCGGGATTTGTTCATCGATGGCGTTCGCGAAATCCTTGGTATCGAACCAGAAGTAATCCCTGGTACTGAAGAAGCCGAACTATCTTTTATTGGCGCTACTAAGGGATTAGTTCATACCGAATCCCCATATCTCGTAGTTGATATTGGCGGCGGATCAACAGAATTTGTCCTTGGCACTACTGAAGTTACTTATGCAAAATCTGTAAACATTGGTTGTGTTCGCATGTCCGAACGTCATTTGAATAAGGCACCACAAGATCCACTTGCAATACAACGTGCTATCCGAGACATTGATGAAGCAATTGCTGATGCCGCTTATATAGTTCCAATTAAGGAAGCTAAAACTTTAATCGCAGTAGCCGGAACGGCAACAACAGTTGCCGCCGCAGCTTTAGGTCTCACTGAATATGATCGTCACGCAATTCATCTTGCACGTATTCCAGCTGCAAAAGTTATTGAGATCGCTCAAATGTTTTCTCTTATGTCCCGCGAAGAAATCGCTGCACTCGGATACATGCATCCAGGCCGCGTAGATGTAATCGCAGCAGGATCACTAGTTCTATCCAGAGTTATGTTGGCAACCGGAGCAACTGAATTTGTTGCATCTGAATCCGACATTTTGGATGGAATGGCGTGGGCACTAGACTGACCACTTCCTAATTGGCCCCCGTAGTCCAATGGCAGAGACAGAGGACTTAAAATCCTTCCAGTGTCGGTTCGAGTCCGACCGGGGGCACCAAATTGAGTATTTGCTACTTAACTTCGTGCCAGAAAATATCCAAGGCAACAATATTTCTACCTATGAACCGACAGATTGCCTGTTAAATATCTATACTTAGAAGCATGAAAAAGTTTCTAGTAATCGCGCTGAGCACATCGTTATTAGTTCCTGGATTTTCGGCAAATGCAGCAGATAAAGCCGGAACAGCTTGTCCAAAAGCTGGTAAAACATCTACAGCGAATGGTCGCATTTATACTTGTATAAAACTAGGTTCGAAGCTTTATTGGAACAATGGGAAAATTGTTAAATCTAACTCATCAAACAATAAATCTAATTCAACAGCCTCAGGAACAGTTAGCCAACAAAATGCTTCTAAAAAAGCTGCTAGTTATTTAAGAAATAGTGCATTTTCTCGGAGTAGTTTGATAGCCCAACTTGAGTTTGAAGGTTTTAGTAATTCTGATGCGATATTCGGCACAGATTCTTTGAGAGCAAACTGGACGGAACAAGCCATAAAGAAAGCTGCTAGTTATTTAAGAAACAGCTCTTTCTCTAGAAGTAGTTTGATTGCGCAATTAGAGTATGAGGGATTTAGCAACGCTGATGCGACAAAGGGAACAGATTCACAGAAGGCTGACTGGAATGAGCAAGCTGCACTAAAAGCTGCGAGTTATTTGAGAAATGGTGCATTCTCTCGAAGTGGTTTAATGGATCAGCTTGAGTATGAAGGATTTAGTCAGTCCGAAGCGGAGTATGGCGTAAGCAAGACCGGACTATAGGGAGCTCTCTTGCTAATTGCTAAATTGAGTTATTTAAAATACATAAGAAGAGCTCTATAAAATGTTAAGAAATATCTGGGAAAAGTTCAAAGCTTTAAAATTTTGGCAAAAAGCTTTGATAATTCTTGGATTTATTTTTCTTGGATCGATTTCGTCATCTTCCGAACCCAAAACTTCTTCAAAAGAAGCCAAGCCATCCTCATCAATTTCGCCTTCTGCGACACCTGACAAATCAACGGCACCGAGTGAAAGTCCAACACCAACTGCGAGTCCAACGCCAAGTGAAAGTCCAACACCAGAAAGCCCGATCGAGTTCAGATTTTCCGCCCTGAGGGACTTGAAAGATATGCGCAAAGATATTAACGATGCTCTGATTGGCATATCCGGAAATGGTCTTGGCAAGTTTTACTGGAATGTTGCTGGTATCAAATTTAACTTAGTGCAACTTGAAATCCGTGAACCAAGAGAAGCGTACGCGGCGCGCTGGAATGCAAAGCTGGAAATTCTCAAAAGTGCGATTGAAGACTTGGGTAGTGGTGGAGACGAACTCACAATTACTAAGGCTAAAGCTCAACTAAACCGAGTTTTGAACGCAATCCCGGCACTTGAAAGTATTGCAAAATCACTTGCAAATTAGATTTTCGTAAACCTATTTTCTAGGGGATATCAACTTAATCTTGCAGGCTACTTCTGAGAGGCTGCCTCGTTTAGGACATCAGTCTTTGCGAATAAGTCAACCAATCTATTGCGCTGGTCTCCCTTGAGAATCCAGAAAGCATCAACCAATTGCGCAGCAAAACCTGCAACATACAAAAATCCGATTGCTCCAAATCGAACTTCCTCTACTGGTATAAATGTAAGCACAATAACTAATGGCAATGTAGCTAGACCAATTGCAAGCGGGAGTAAGAATTCCCGAATTGCCATGTGTCCCCATTTGATTGGTTTCCCAGTTGTTTTGTCATAGACACGCAATTTGAGAATCTGTTTACCTGGAGTCTGACCCTGTCCCCAAACGATTAGAGACCAAATTAGCCAACCTATTCCGAATGTCACTGTATACATAGCAAGGTCTACAGCCTTACCGCCAAGACGATGTTGGACGGTTGCCTTTGGATAGATGTATTCGCTCATAAATTAACTATATCTTGGATCAATAGATTGTAAATACGAAAATCTAGATGCATAATAGGGAAATGTTAAAGAAAATCCTTTATTGCGCAGTTACAGTCTCCTTACTAGTTGGAAATAGCGTTGCGGCAAATGCTTTTGAGATGGCAAGTAAGAATCCAAAGGCTGGCCAGTCTTGCGCCAAGAAGGAATTAGGCAAGAAGGTTAAGAATTTAGAGTGCAAAGCAGAAGGTACTAAGTATCGTTGGATTGCGGTTGAGAAGAAGTCAATGCCAGCGTCCGCTAAACAAATGCCGAATATTGAATACAAATTTATGCCTGACCTGCTGACTGCCTTAAAAAATGCAGGTGTTGATTGTGCTAATTATAAGAAAGATCCAGAGCCTGGCTTGGGTTCAAGGGACGGTGGAACCTGTCAGTGGGGTGGGCAAGAGCTAACACTCACACTTGGTGCCGGAAACAATGCTCAGATGAAAGAGTTAGTAGATGCGTTTAAGGCATTAGTTACAGGTTACGTGCTCTTAAAGCAAAATTGGATGATTACTCTTGAAGATGGACCAACTGCGAAAACACTTTCGACGAAGCTAGGGATGGAAGTTCTTTAAAACTAATTAATAAAGCGTTGGTTTTAAATTTTTAGAGTTTTCATAGTGCCAACTGCTGCCAAGAACTTCAATCGGATGATCGGAGTCGTTTGGTTCGGGCGTCCAGATTCCTTGTGCTGAATCAAATATATGGTTTGAAAGTATGTGGTGGTGAATCTCGTTATCCATCAAGAACCACTCTTCCCAGATAACTTTTTCAGATGTGACTACTTTGGGATAGCAATGCAGAACACCTTGCGGGATTAGTGAGTGCGGAATTATCTGCCAGATTGAACCTGCATATGGGTCAGCGCTTTTCTTCGTGCTTGAAATTGGCTCTAGGAAATTGGATTTGAAATCGATGCCGATATTTGTGAGGAAGAATTCGGCGTTCAATTCTTGCCAGCGCTTTATAGTCGCCTGGATCCAGGGTTGCTCGCTTTGGCTCATGGTTGGGTAAATCTAAACCCTTCGAGGCGTAATTTTAAGGAAGCTCTAAGTTTGTGAGCGTGGATTTTGGCAACATTTCAGGAAAGTGGAATAGCAAAGGTGAAAAATCTGTTTATCCTTATTACACGGATTTATCCAATCCGACCAACTAGCTAACAGGAGAAATAATGCAAAGTTCGAACCCAGTTTTCAAACGCGGATATGCCGCTATCGAAAATCGTGGCGGAACAATTGTTGACCCATCAACAGATGACTTAAATAATCTTTATAACGCACCTGCTGCATCTTCAATTCGCACAGGTCGTATGACTATCGACGATGTTGTTGCTCGCACCGCACTTCTATTCGCCGTACTAGTTGGCGTAGGAAGCGTTGCATGGACGTTGAAACTTGGCGGCGGCGCACTTCTTATTGGATTCCTTGGCGCAATGGGACTTGGTTTATATCTTTCATTTTCACAGAAAGTTAAGCCTGGCTTAACAATCACTTATGCCGCACTTCAAGGCTTAGCACTCGGAACCCTTAGTCAGATGTATGAAACTGCATATGACGGAATTGTTGGCCAAGCACTTGTTGCAACGATCGCCGCAATTGCCGGTGTTCTGTGGGCATATAAGAGCAAGCGAATTCGTGTAACACCTAAGTTCACCCGCGTAATGATGGGCGCACTATTTGGTTACTTAATTCTTGGCGTCGGTTCATTAATTGGTTCATTCTTTGGACTAGGAAATGGAATGGGTCTTTACGGACTATCTGGCCTCGGACCACTACTTGCAATCGCAGGTGTTGGACTTGCAACATTCTTCTTAGTTCTAGATTTCGATCAAATCGAAAAGATGATTGCTAGTGGCGCACCTCAAGAACAATCATGGCGTGCTGGATTTGCGCTAATGGTTACTATCGTCTGGCTTTACCTAGAAGTATTACGTTTGATTTCAATACTTCGACGTGACTAGTCGTGACTAGTTATTTAGCTTTCTAGTCTCTGGCATCTTTGCTGACAGCAGCAGTGTTAATGAAAACACTGCTGCTGTTGCTATGAATGCCGGGCGATATGAATGTGCATCAACTAGCCAGCCAAGTAGAACTGGGCTGATGATATTTCCGAAGTCTCCGGCCATTTGGAATAGCGCGATTACGCGGCCACCTTTACCGCCGAATAAATCACCAACTACTGAAGATGCTGCGGTGCCTTCAAAAGCGCCACCGATTCCAAAGAAGACCATCGCTACGAAGTAATACCACCAGTGTGAAGAGATGATTATTGTGGCAACTCCAGAGAGCAACGTGAAAGAACCAATCATTAATGCAAATCTGCGGCCGCGAAAATCTGAAATTTTTCCGACATAAACAAGTGCAATTCCTTGAACAATTGCTGCAATTGTGAAACCCAGACCAAGTGCCGAGTTAGAGGCGCCGAGATGTTCTTTAGCAAATAGCGGCAAGATCGAATTTCTAAGTCCAAAGAGAACCCAGTTTGAAAGAAATGAAATAGCCATCGCTGCAACGTATGGATAACTTTTAAGCGCTTCGGCTAAGAGAATTCGATCGCTCGGGTCTTGCTTGTTCTTAATTGATTTCCCAAGTCTTTTTGTAGATAGGAAGAATGAAGTTACAAATGCGGCACAGACAAGCGTGAATGCATAAACGAAGAATGGAACTCGAAGCGAGATAACCGAGAGAATTCCACCGACTGCTGGGCCAGCGATAGCGCCGATTAGAAATCCACCATTGAATGTGGATTGTGCACGCCCACGAATTGAATCATCTACTGATCGCATCAAAAGCGAACTTGCAGAGACTGAGAACATGACAGAACCAATTCCGCCAAGTGCTCGGTATGTTAGTAATTGCCAGTATGAGTTAGCTAGGCCAGATGCAAAAGTAGATATCGCAACTATGAGCAGCCCAGTTGTTTGGACACGACGTTCACCAAAGAGATCAATTAGTTTTCCAGCGGGTAGCCCCATGGCAAATCTTGCAAGGGCAAAGGCAGAGATGATTGCGCCGATTTGTGCATTGTTTACTTGAAAAGTTTTAGCAAAGAGTGGAATAGCGGGAATGATCATTCCGTAACCAAGTGCAACAAAAAAAGCTACAACCGAGAGAACATAGACCTCTCTCGGGAGTAGCCCTTTTTCATTCTTATTAAGCAAGCGCCTCGCCTGCTGCTTCATCTTTAGCTGCTTGATGTCCGGCTCCGGTACGGAGTGGAGTTTCGCGCAGAAGGAATGCAATCAAGAATCCGATTACCGTAATTGGTGCGGCTGTTAAGAAGACAACGTGGAATGAGTTCACGAAGGCGTGAACGATTCCCGCCTGAAGTTCTGGAGTGAATGACTTTAGAACCGCAGTGTTGTCTTTCAAGGCCGCGAATTTCTCTGGAGTTGCGCCTATAAGAGCCGCTGGATTACTCGCCTTTAACTTTTCTACTTCGATAGGCAAGTTGTGGGCTAAGCGGCTGGCATAAACAGTTCCAAATAGCGCGACACCGATGGTTGCACCGATTGAACGGAAGAAGGTATTTGCACTTGTTGCAACGCCTAGATCTTTGAAATCAACCGCATTTTGCAGAGCGATAACAACTGTCTGCATTGAGAAACCAAGACCAGCACCAATTAGAACTGCATAGATTGATAACTTCCAGAATGGTGTGGTTTCAGTGAGCGTTGAAAGTAGGAGAATTCCAAAGGTCATCAAAGCTAGCCCGATTATTGGATAACGCTTGTAGTGCCCATGCTTGCTGATTAACTTTCCACTTGTGATTGACATCGAGACGATACCGATCATAAATGGAATCAATTTCAATCCAGCAGAAGTTGCAGAATCGCCCTTTACTACTTGTAGATAGAGCGGCAACATGACGATTGCGCCGAACATTCCCGCACCAATAATGAAGGCAAGAATCGAAGTAACTGAGAAAGTGTGATTCTTAAATAAGGACAGCGGCAAAATTGGTTCTTTTGCGCGGCTCTCTTGGAAGATGAATAGCAGAACTAGAGCAAGTGCAATAGCAAGTGCTGTGATTGTCTTAGAAGTGCGCCAACCATCTTGCGGGCCATAAACTGAAATACCAAGCAGAAGCACAGATACGCCAGACACTAAGAGAAGTGCGCCAAGGTAATCAATCTTGTGTTCGCGCTTAACTTTTGGAATATGAAGTGATGCTGAAGTGATAATTAAAGCGGCAATTCCAAAAGGTAGGTTGATGTAGAAAATCCAACGCCATCCGGTAACTCCAAGAATCTGTGCATGGTCTGAGAAATAACCACCTAGAAGTGGACCGGCAACTGAGGAGAGTCCCCAGACGCCACCGAAATAACCTTGATACTTTCCACGTTCACGTGGCGAAATAATGTCGCCAATAATTACGAAGGTGAGTGACATCAAGCCACCTGCACCAAGTCCTTGAACTGCGCGGAATGCAATGAGTTGGGTCATGCTTGTTGCAGCGCCTGCTGCGAATGAACCAATTAGGAAAGTAATAATTGCGAATTGGAATACTGGGCGGCGGCCATATAGATCTGAGATTTTTCCGTAAAGCGGCGTTGATGCGGTTGAAGTTAAGAGATAGGCAGTTACAACCCAGGTGTAATGGGCGAGGCCATCAAAATCTTCAACGATGCGCTTTAGCGCGGTCGAGACAATTGTTTGATCAAGTGCGGCGAGCAACATACCGACCATAAGTCCACTGAGGACGAACATAATTTCTTTGTGAGTGAGTGCTTTAGGGGCTTCATGATTTTTATTAGACATGTATGTGAGTTTACTATGCAGCAAGAGCAATCAAGTAATAAGGTGAGGATATGAAGTCCATCATCGCCCATGATTTGGTTAAAACCTACAACAAAGGGGCGGTTAGAGCGCTTGATGGCCTGAGCCTTGAAGTAGAAGAGGGCACCGTTCTTGGACTACTTGGACCAAATGGTGCTGGTAAAACAACAAGTGTTCGAGTTCTTGCAACGTTATTAACGCCAGATTCTGGAAGTGCAACAGTTGCCGGGATTGATGTTTTAAAACATCCTGATGAAGTTAGAAAAGTTATTGGGTTATCTGGACAATACGCCGCACTTGATGAAACGTTAACTGGTTGGGATAACTTAACTATGTTCGGCCGGTTGTATCACTTGAATTCAAGTAATGCGAAAAAGCGAGCCGAAGAGTTGCTCGAGAAATTTTCATTAACGCAAGCAGCTAAAAGACCAATTAAAACTTACTCCGGCGGCATGCGCAGGCGGTTAGATCTAGCAGCATCATTGATTGTTAAGCCAAAAGTTCTATTTTTAGATGAACCAACAACTGGACTCGATCCACGTGGTCGCATGGAGATGTGGGACGTTATCGATGAATTAGTTAAAGGTGGCGTAACCCTGCTACTTACAACCCAATATCTAGAGGAAGCAGATCACCTTGCAGATTCAATTGCGGTAATTGATACCGGAAAGGTAATTGCGCGCGGAACTGCGGATGAGTTAAAGAATCAGGTTGGCGGCGAACGCCTAGAAATAACTGTGGAAGTTAATCAAATTGCAGAAGCTACAAAATTAGTTGAACAAGTTGCCGGCGCCAAGCCCACGGTTGATAATGGAATTCGAAAGATTTCAGCGCCGGTAAGCAATGGCAGCGCCTCATTAATCCAAGTATTGCGACTTCTAGATGATGCCAAGATCCATCCGCTAGATATCGGACTTAAACGACCTTCGCTCGACGATGTTTTTATTGCCCTGACCGGCCACGTTGCAGAAGTAGTTGTGGAAGGAGGCGCAAATGTTGCAAAGCGTAAGTGATTTCTTAGTTATAACTAAGCGCCAATTGCTTCAGATGATTCGTATCCCTGAAGTATTGATCTTCGCAACTATCCAGCCGGCGATGTTTGTTCTTCTCTTCCGTTATGTTTTTGGTGGCGCAATCGATTCTGGAGTCAACGGTGGATATGTCCAACTCTTGATGCCTGGAATCTTCGTTCAAACTGTCGCATTTACTCTTGCCGCTACTGCAGTTGGACTTGCTGCCGATATGCAGAAGGGTTTAATCGATCGATTTAGATCGCTGCCGATTTCAAGATCTGCCGTAGTAATCGGGCGCACCGTTGGCGATACTTTGCAGAACGTTGTGACGTTAATAGTTATGGGACTAGTTGGATTTTTAGTTGGCTGGCGACCAAGCAGTGGGCCAGTAAAAATCTTTCTCGGGTTCTTATTCTTACTTGCCTTCGGATATTCCATGTCATGGATTGGAGTCTTGATTGGACTCTCAGTTCGCGAAGAACGAGTGGCGCAGAATTTAGTTTTCATGACGGTATTCCCACTTACCTTCTTATCTAATGCTTTTGCCCCAACAACCGGAATGCCAAAAATTCTGCAATATTTTGCGGAATGGAATCCGGTTTCGACTATGGTCGCGGCCTGTCGCCAACTATTTGGTACTGAAAACATATTTGGTGCGACTGCAAACTCATGGCCGAGCCAAAATCCAATACTTATGTCGCTGATTTACATGTTCTTACTAGTTGCAATTTTTGCGCCAATTAGCGTGCGCAAATATGTGAGGGTTAGTAAATAACTTAGAAGAAGTTCTGAGCTTCTAATACTGCAACGCTGATTTCACGGCCATTTGGCGCTGTGTATGTAACAGTGTCACCAATCTTTGCACCGAGAACAGCCGCACCAAGTGGAGATTTTTCGCTATAAACATCGACATCGCCGCTCGCAATTTCGCGAGAACCAAGTAGGAATTTCACTTCATCGCCAGCAATATCAACCGTAATTAACATTCCAAGTCCAACAACTCCGGATTCGCCGGCAGGTGGAGCTCCGATATGAGCATTTTCCAACATGTGTTTTAGTTGGCGAATTCTTGCTTCAGTCTTTCCCTGTTCATCCTTTGCTGCGTGATAGCCACCGTTCTCTTTTAGATCGCCCTCTGCGCGCGCTGCTTCAATTTTCTTGACGATGTCAGCACGACGTGGACCTTCGAGTTCTGCTAGTTCGGCAGCCAAGCGGTCAGCGGCTTCTTGTGTAAGCCAAGTTTGAGTAGGTTCGATAGCCATAAGACGAGGAGTTTACAACCAACTTATAACTATCTAGAAATTAGTCAGCCGAGCAAGATTCTATTTGGGCATTCACCGCGGCTAGACGAGTAGGAATTTGAACAACTCGAGTCAACTTTGTACTCCCAAGGGGAATTGGGTCATCAATTTGGCCCACAATGTTTAGGCCAAAATCTCTCGCACTTAATCGGCAGATAAGTTGAGTCTTTGGATCCTTTATCTCAACCAAGTAGCGAATCTCGATGCTTTTAGAATCAATCTCTTGGAATGAAATCAACGTCGACCTGAACTCTGGATTTGAATAATGATTCGCAGACCACGCTAACCAACCGCCCCCAACAATTGTGACGATTGCGGCAGTTATCAGCCACTTTGGAAATCGGCTCTTGGTAATTCCATATCTTTTTTGAAGATAAGGGTCGCCTTCATACGGCTCGGTCATGTGTGCAAGTCTACGTATTCTCAATACAATCTGCACATGAACGGTAGAACGAATATAGAAGTGGGTCTAGCAGGCTCGATCACGATGTTAATTCTCAGTGTGGCAGTTGCCCTTCTTCTAATCAACTTTTATCGCAGATATAAGAAGCTATCCGATCGCGATGACGAGAAGTAAAGGATTCTTCGCCCAACTTTTAGTGGCAATTTTACTCTCTCTAACTTTTATCGGGCTTGGCGATTGGCAATTAAATCGGGCTCATGATGTAAAGCAGGTAAATCAAAAGCTTCCGGATTCACCAAGAACAAATCTTGAAGATATTGCTAGCGCTAATTCCAATCTCGAGCCAGATGCCATCAATCGCTTAGTGAGTACTTCCGGAAAGTATGTAAAAACTTTTTCCGCGCCGGGACAGAAATTACTTGGAAGCAAATCTTCTGCAGTTACTGATTTAGAGATTCGCCTGCTTGAACTTTCAGGAAATCGCGGGATATTGGTAGTTCGAGGCGTTCAAAGTCTGGAGAGCCAAGAAATAATTGGTCAAGTAAAAATCAATGGTCGCCTATATCCAAGGCAGACATCTGATGCTGCAAAGGCAGGCAAAGATGAGCTATCAAGAATCGATCCAGCCCTTGTAGTAGCGGATACTAAACTTTCACTTTTCGATGGCTACATAATCGCCACTTTGGAAAAAACAAAGCTAGGTGAAGAAATTTTGACAAGCAGAGTTCCCGCACCGCAGCTCAAATCAAAGGTCGCCGGAAATTACTGGCAGCATGTCTCATATGTAGTCGTCTGGTGGTTAATGGCCCTGCTTGTTCTGTTCGCGCCTTTCTATAATTCGATGAAAGAGCGTCAAAGTGGCGCTAAAGTTGCGATATGAGCACACTAAATCCACGTCAGGCCGCACTCAATGGGGCGATGACCCGTTTTCGCATTATGGCTGTTTATGCCGGTGTTATGTCACTTCTTCTCTGGTTTGTGAATGTTCCAACCCATTACTTAATCTTCAAAGATGCATATCCCTATCTAAGTTGGATCTCGCTAGTCCATGGTTTCACTTATCCAATTTATGTTTTAGCGGCATTTCATTACTGCTTAAAGGCGGGAAAATCAGTTAAGAGCACTATTTATTTCATACTTGCTGGAACCCTGCCAGTCGCATCATTTATTGCCGAACGCAGAGCGCTTAAAGAATTTAAAGCTTTAGCCTAAGTAAGGCAAAAATAAGTGGCCAATCTTGTTAAAGGTTTTCTAAAGCCGACAATAAAGTCGGTCTTGTATCCGTTATACGAACGTCGCCTCTTTGCGAAGTTAGATTTCACCCAGACGCCGCGCCATGTTGGAGTTATTTTGGATGGCAACCGAAGATGGTCAAAGGCAAATCCATCAGTCGATGGTGATATTTCATCTTCGCGCGGACATAAGGCTGGCGCTGAAAAGATTATTGATTTACTCGATTGGTGTGAAGAGTCAAAGGTTGAAGTTTTAACAATCTGGTTGTTATCAAATCAAAATTTAAATCGGCCGCCAGAGGAGTTAGAACCGCTGCTAGCTATTATCGCCGAAACTGTAACCGATCTAGCAAGCCGTAGACGTTGGGAGATTCGCCCTGTCGGCTCGATGGAACTCTTGCCTGCGAATTTAGTTGATCAATTGAACGATGTGGCGGCAAAGACCAAAGGCATTAAAGGCGTGATGATCAATGTTGCAATTGGTTATGGTGGTAGAAGTGAAATTGCCGATGCTGTTAAATCCTTAATTAATTCCGATGTAAATGCGGGCAAGAGTCCGGCACAGATTGCAGAACTTGTTACCGTTGATGAGATCAGCCGACACCTTTATACCGCTGGCTTACCCGATCCAGATTTAGTTATTCGAACCTCGGGCGAGCAGCGCCTCGGTGGCTTCCTACTTTGGCAGAGCGCGCACTCCGAGTTCTACTTCTGCGAGGCTTACTGGCCTGATTTTCGTCGGGTTGATTTCCTCCGAGCACTTAGAGCATATTCACAGCGCAATCGGCGCTTCGGTAAGTGATGCCAAGTAAACACAAGTAATCCCAAGTAAACAGAAATTAACTATTGAAATAAGCGTGTCGCAGGGCTTGGGTCGCTAAGAAGTTTTACCTTTTACCCATCGGAAAAATCCCACCCTTCTATAAAAACTAAAAAGAATGCGAGCGCCAATTGGCCAATATCGCCCGTAATCCACGCATGACATATGTGTTAGATACCAGCGTTTTGCTCGCAGACCCCGTGGCCTTAACAAGATTTGCCGAACATGAAGTAATCATTCCAATCACCGTTATTGGTGAACTTGAAACCAAACGCGACCATCCAGAGCTTGGTTACTTTGCCCGCGCCGCTCTTCGCACTCTTGATGATCTGCGAATTGAACATGGCCGACTCGATGAAGATATAAAGCTAAATGATTTAGGCGGCACCCTTCGCGTTGAATTAAATCACTCAGATTCATCCTCGCTGCCCTCAGGCTTTCTGCGCGACGGTTCTAATGACTCCAGAATCCTCTCCATCGCCCGCAACATGATGGCCGAATCTAGAGATGTAGTTCTGGTAACTAAAGATCTGCCACTTCGGGTTAAGGCATCGTCAGTCGGTGTTAAATCCGAGGAGTACCGGGCCGAACTTGCACTAACAAGTGGCTGGACCGGAATGGTTGAAGCCAGTGTTGGCGGCACAGTTATCGATGCCCTTTATGAAGGAAACAAGATCGCCAACGACTTGGCCAAGGAATATCCGTGCCATACCGGAATCGTTCTGCACTCGGATAAAGGAAGCGCCCTGGCGCGAGTTACCCCGGATAAACAATTGCAATTAGTTCGGGGCGATCGCACCGCCTTTGGACTTCATGGTCGAAGCGCGGAACAACGAGTTGCTCTGGATTTACTTTTAGATAGCGAAGTTGGCATCGTCTCTCTTGGCGGCCGAGCCGGAACTGGAAAGAGCGCGCTCGCACTTAGCGCCGGTTTAGAAGCTGTCCTGGAAAAGCGACAACATAAGAAGGTCGTAATTTTTCGCCCGCTCTATGCCGTGGGCGGCCAAGAGCTCGGCTACCTGCCGGGAAGTGAGAACGAGAAGATGTCGCCTTGGGCCCAAGCGGTCTTCGATACTTTGGGGGCTCTAGTTAGCCAACAAGTAATCGATGAGATTATCGATCGCGGGTTGATTGAAGTTCTTCCATTGACCCATATCCGTGGTCGGTCACTTCACGACTCATATGTAATCGTCGATGAGGCCCAATCCCTAGAACGGGGAGTCCTCCTAACTGTGCTTTCGCGCATTGGCCAGAACTCAAGAGTGATCTTGACCCACGATGTTGCCCAGCGAGATAACCTTCGAGTGGGCCGTCATGACGGTGTCGTCGCCGTAGTCGAATCCCTCAAGGGACATCCCCTCTTTGCCCACATAACCTTGACCAGATCCGAGCGCTCGCCGATCGCAGCCCTGGTTACAGAGATGCTAGAAGAGCCAGTTAACTTCACTCAATAGCACATCGGTCAAATCAGTCAAATCAGACATTACTGCTTCTGACCTGCACTTTTATATCTCCACTTTCCTGTGATTATTATCTTTTTTGCGACTCACACGCCTTTAAATTTGCCCGATGCCGCCTCGGATGAAACTCTTTTCTCCTTCCCCCAAGCTACTAGCCCATTTCGGGCCGATGTCGCTTGCATGGGCAAGATCAGAAAAGGTGAGAGGGAGGGTGAGATGAACAGCATTTTTAGATCGACCAAACTAGTTCTCAGCGCTGCCTTCTTTATCGTCTTCATTGGCGGGGTCGATACGACCTACGCCCAAGGAACTTTCGACCAATTTGTCTCAGTGCCAAACAACTTGCCCGCCCTAACTGTTGCCCCAGAAACCCCGACTCAATCGGAAAATGGAATTACCTTGGATGTAAATGGTGTGGCTTCGGTCGATGCCAATGCAATTGCCTTGGTCTCGATGGCTGCTCGCCAAGTTGAAGTTGCCAAGAAGCCAAAGGGTGCGAAGAGCGTTGCCAAGCAGATTATCCAAGAGAAGTATCCAAAGTGGGATAACAAAACCCAGATCACCTGCCTTACCAAGCTTTGGAATAGCGAGAGCCATTGGAACTACCAGGCCCACAATTATCGAAGTGGCGCCCATGGAATCCCACAGGCGTTGCCGGCAATAAAGATGGAGATTATTTCAACTGATTGGCGGACCAATCCGGTCACCCAGATTAAGTGGGGACTTTCATACATCAAGGCCAGATACAAGACCCCTTGTAATGCGCTTTGGAAGAAGCACCGTTCTAACTATTACTAAAAATTAATTAAAATTAATTAGGCGCCCGGCCAATTGTGATTGGCTTGGAAGTTTCGGCGAAGAAATCATTTCCTTTATTATCGACAACAATGAATGCCGGGAAATCTCTTACCTCAATTTTCCAAACAGCTTCCATCCCAAGTTCTTCATAATCCAAAACTTCGACCTTATTTATGCAATCTTGGGCAAGTCTGGCGGCTGGACCACCGATCGAGCCAAGATAGAAACCACCATTTGTTTTACAGGCTTGCGTAACCGCTTTAGAGCGATTGCCCTTTGCCAACATGATCATGGAACCACCAGCTTGTTGGAATTGATCGACATATGAATCCATACGACCAGCAGTAGTTGGACCAAAAGAACCGGATGCGTAACCGACTGGAGTCTTTGCCGGGCCGGCGTAATAAACCGCATGATCCTTAAAATATTGCGGTAGTGGTTTTCCAGAATCAAGAAGCTCTTTTATCTTTGCATGTGCCAAATCTCGAGCAACAATCAGTGTTCCGGTGAGAGATAGTCGAGTCTTAATTGGATATTTCGAAAGTGTTTCTAAAACCTTGGCCATCGGTTGATTTAGATCAACATTTACAACGTCATCATTTAAATGTTCATCAGTTGTGTCAGGCAGGAAGTGGGCGGGATCGCGCTCTAGAACCTCAAGAAATACGCCCTCTTTAGTGATCTTCGCCTTTGCCTGGCGATCGGCAGAGCAAGAAACTGCAATTGCAATTGGAAGCGAGGCGCCATGTCTTGGCAATCTAACTACGCGGACATCGTGGCAGAAATATTTTCCACCGAATTGCGCACCAATTCCAAGGGTGCGAGTTAACTCAAGAACCTTTGCTTCAAGCTCGACATCGCGAAAGCCGTGGCCAGTCTTGGCATCGCCGCTTCTAGGCAATTCATCTAAGTAATGCGTGCTCGCAAGTTTGGCGGTTTTAACTGTGTGCTCGGCACTGGTTCCACCGATGACAATTGCAAGGTGATATGGCGGACATGCTGCAGTTCCAATAGAACGCAATTTTTCATCTAGCCAACTCATAAATGATGTGGGATTTAAAACTGCTTTAGTCTCTTGATAAAGGAAAGATTTATTTGCACTGCCGCCACCCTTTGCGATGAAGAGAAAGTTGTATTCATCTGGATGCTCGGAATCAGAGTAAATCTCTACTTGTGCTGGCAGATTATTTCCAGTGTTTTTCTCTTCCCAGGTTGTAACAGGTGCCATCTGGGAGTAACGGAGATTTAGCGTTGTGTATGCGTCATATACGCCTTTAGAAATGGATTCAGCATCGCTCTTCGCGGTCAGAACGTGTTGCCCCTTCTTGCCCATGATTAGCGCAGTTCCGGTGTCCTGACACATTGGCAGAACCCCACCAGCCGAAATATTTGCATTCTTTAAGAGATCAAGTGCGACGAAACGATCATTAGGCGATGCTTCTGGATCTTTTAGAATTGAGGCGAGTTGGGTCAAGTGCTCTTCACGAAGATAATGATTGATGTCATGTATTGCCTCTGTTGTCAGTTGCTCAATTGCTTCTGGCGAAACTTTTAAGAACTCAATTCCTTCAGCTTTGAAAGTCGAGACGCCTGCTTTTGAAACCAGGCGATACTTAGTTTTATCCTCGCCAATTGGGAGCAGGTCGCTGTAGTTAAACTCTGGCATCTATTTTTCCGCTTCGCTCTTTGCTGCGGCAAGCTTTGCCTTTGCGCCATCTAGCCATTGCTGACAAATTTTTGCTAACTCTTCGCCGCGCTCCCAGAGTGCAAGTGACTCTTCTAGCGTCGACTGTCCTGATTCAAGAGATTCAACGACCTCGGCAAGAGCATCTCTTGCTTCTTCATAACTCAACTTTTTTGGGTCTTTTGCCGCGGCCATATTCGTAATCTACTCCGTAATTGCGCCAACTTCGCCTTGCGCCAATCGCAATCGAAGTTTCTCGCCGCTCTTAATCTCACTAGCTTTTCGAACTACCCGGCCATCGCTTTTCTGAACCACCGAATAACCACGATCCAAAGTTGCTTGGGGCGAGAGGGTGCGCACCTGTGTTCGCAGCCCGGTAATCTCTTCCTTTGCTAGGGCAAGGGCGCTACTCATCGAACGAAATGAACGTGCCACCAATCCATTAACAATTTCCAATCGGCTACTGATAAGTGTTTGTGGCTCGCGCATTACTTGGCGGCTCATGTAGCCCACTATCTTTGAAATTTCGAACTCGATTCGATTCGCAATATATCGCTCGGCGCGGCCAGCCAGATTTGAAATCCGTGCGAGCTCTTCTTCCATATCTGGAACAACTCGCTTACCGGCGTCGGTCGGTGTCGAAGCCCGCCAATCTGCTACTAAATCA
Source organism: actinobacterium SCGC AAA044-D11 (assembly GCA_965268555.1). GTDB lineage: Bacteria > Actinomycetota > Actinomycetes > Nanopelagicales > Nanopelagicaceae > AAA044-D11. The sequence continues at coordinate 1,177,728 of OZ254174.1, read as the reverse complement.
AGAAGTGGAGAATCTTTCTCATGGCCAATTGCGCTGACGATTGGAGTTTTGCAATCAGCAACTAATCGAAGAAGTGATTCATCTGAGAAGGGAAGTAAATCTTCGAAAGATCCACCGCCACGGGTAATGATGATTACATCAACTTTTGGGTTGGCCTCTAATTCGGCGAGGGCGGCACTTACTTCAGATACTGCTGCGGCGTTTGCCACCGCGACTTCACGAATTTCAAATTGAACTGAGGGCCAACGTCGTTTTGCATTCTCAACAACATCTTTGCCGGCATCGCTATTTCGCCCACAAATCAACCCAACTACGTTTGGTAGAAAGGGGAGCGGTTTCTTGCGATCCAAATCAAATAAGCCTTCACTTGCTAATAGATTCTTAAGCGCCTCGAGTCTTGCCATTAATTCACCAACACCCACTTGGCGAATCTCTGAGATATTAAAAGAGAGCGAACCATTTTTAGTCCACCAAGTTGGCTTTGATCTGATAACAACTCGGGCATTTTGTTCTAGCGGTGCAATCGAATCGAAGACGTTTTTAAAGCAACGAACCGAAATACTCATATCAGCGCTGGTATCTCGAAGTCTCATGAATATTGTTGAAGAACCAGGACGGACATTTATCTCTGAAAGTTCGCCTTCAATCCAGACCTCACTAAGTGAGTCAACAATTGAACCAATTCGTTCAGATATTGCACGAACGCTAAATGGGCTCTCGGCGGGAGTTGTAGGTTGGTCTGGCACGAGTCGATAGTAATCGGGGGTGAGTTATAGACTTGCCCAATGAGCAAACGGGTCTTGTTGGCAGCGCCGCGTGGATATTGCGCTGGCGTAGATCGCGCCGTTGTTACCGTTGAAAAGGCGCTCGAACTTTATGGCGCTCCGGTTTATGTGCGCAAAGAGATTGTCCACAACAAACATGTGGTCTCGACCCTTGAAGCTCGGGGCGCAATCTTTGTATCTGAAAATGATGAAGTTCCAGAAGGGCAGACCGTTATTTTCTCAGCGCACGGTGTTTCACCAGCAGTCCATGCAAGTGCGGCAACTAGAAACCTCAAAACAATTGATGCAACCTGTCCACTAGTTACAAAGGTGCACCACGAAGTTAAGCGCTTTGCTTCTGAAGATTTAACCATTTTATTAATCGGTCACGAAGGTCACGAAGAGGTAGAGGGCACCGCCGGTGAAGCACCAGATCACATTATTTTGGTCGATGGCGTAGATGGAATTGATCAGATAAAAGTTCCTGATGAAAATAAAGTTGCTTGGTTATCACAGACCACACTAAGCGTTGATGAAACGCTGGCTACGGTTGCGGCGCTAAAAAAGCGTTTTCCAAATTTGATTGATCCACCTAGCGATGACATTTGTTATGCAACCCAAAATCGCCAAGTTGCGATTAAAGAGATTGCTCCAAAGGCTGACTTAGTTCTAGTTGTTGGTTCTAAGAACTCTTCAAACTCAGTTCGTCTAGTTGAAGTTTCGCTCGAATATGGCGCCAAGGCTGCATATCTAATCGACTTTGCTGCAGAGGTTAAAGATGAATGGTTTAACGGGGTCGAAACTATTGGAGTTTCAAGCGGCGCTTCAGTTCCAGAAATATTGGTTCAAGATTTAATCAAGGAGTTAGCGCGTCGTGGATATGGCGATGTTGAAACTATTACAGCGATGGAAGAACACTTACTGTTTTCAGTGCCACCAGAGCTTCGTAAAGATTTAAAGGCGGCTGGAAAGCTTTAGAACGTTAGGCGTTATTTGCGTGAATATTTGCGCATTAGTGCAAAGTGCGCGGCCCAGGCGATTACTGCGCCAGTAATCATCCAAGGCGCTACTGAAGAGAGCGTTGTGATGACTTCAAGACCAACTTTTGCCGGTGAAAATCCAATGCCACCAACTGTTGCCATGATTAGCAAAGTTGATACCAAGAATGCAATTGGGGGATTAACAGCGTTAGTAAATGATGTTCCAGGACGACCTAGATAAAGCCCGCCAAGGAAAGAGATAAGAATTGCTAAGCCAGTAAAGAAGCCAACTTTCGTAAATGAATACTCGAGAATTTCAAAGATGAAGATGAGAAGAAATTGCAGAACAATGACACCAGGAACTTTAAGGCCTGGGCCTTTTACCGCCTTAGATCTAACTGCATCCATGGTCTGACTCATCTCTCTTCGCCATCGCTATCGTCCGAGATTTCTTCAACCTCGATGAAATCTTCGGGCGCATCCAAGGCTAATTTACTCTCAAGATTTCGCAAATTTTCCGAAACTTCAGGGAAAGCTTTAAGTGGCTTACCTGAAACATCTAGCGATTTCATCTTCTTTGCGGCACTTAGAACTGTTGTCTCGGCTGTCGGGATCATCTCGTTGTAAGCCTTGAGCGTGCTCTTTAACCGATCTCCTACTGTGACAATCTTGTCGTGCAGCGAAGATATATCACGAAGGAATTTAACTGCCAAGGTTTGAATCTCTTCAGCATTTGCGGCTACGCGATTTCGGCTAAATAGATAGCCAACTGTGCGCAGCAGCGCCATCATTGAAGTTGGGGTGGCGATAGTTACATTTAATCGGAAAGAAGTCTCAAGGAAATCTGGAATTGCTTTTACCGCTTCGATAAAGATTGCATCAATTGGCGCATAGAGAATTACAAAGTCGGGAGATGGTCCGCGATCTGCATAATTTCGCTTTGATAGCGCTTGAATATGTGCAAGTAAATCCTTTGAGTGTTCGACTAATAATTGTTTGCGGAGAACATCATCTTCAGTTTCGAAAGCTTCATAAAATCTCTGAAACGGAAATTTAGAGTCGATATAAATAACACTGCCACCCGGCATATTAATTGTTACATCTGGGATAGCGCCTGAATCCCCGATTCGCTCGGATGCAGATTGTCTGGTGAAATGTTCGTTCTCGATTAGCCCCGCGCTCTCCAACAATTTCTCAAGATGAGCTTCGCCAAATTTTCCACGAGTTTGTGAACTTGCAAGCGCACCAGCAATAGCGCGAGTCTGCTTCACCAAATTTTCATTATGTGATGCCATCGATTTAACTTGTTCCGTAATTTCAGTTTCGGCACGGACGCGACGAAGATCTGCGGCGCTTGAAGCCTCGGTTAATTTCTCGACAGTTTTCTTCATGGTCTCAAGTTCATCACTCAACTTTGTTGCGGCAGCAGTCGAATTTTTCTCGCGCTCTAGCTGCTCTTTGAGATCTTTAACCAATGGGTTATTGCTCGAATCTGAATTAGATCTCCCGCTTTTTACGAGAAATCCAATAAGAATTCCAATAACTAGCCCGATTATTACGCCCAGAATTACATCCATGCCCGTATCGTGGCAGGAAGCACTGACAAACCCGCGTAGGCTCTACTCCTTGTGAGCCTCTCTATTGGAATCGTCGGACTACCAAATGTGGGCAAATCGACCCTTTTTAACGCTCTGACCAAGAACAACGTTCTAGCGGCCAACTACCCCTTCGCCACAATTGAACCCAATGTCGGAATGGTCGGTGTTCCAGATTCCCGCCTCGCCAAACTTGCCGAGATCTTTGGCTCAGAAAAAATCTTGCCAGCCGTAGTTTCATTTGTAGATATCGCTGGAATTGTTAAGGGCGCATCTGAAGGCGCTGGCCTAGGAAATAAGTTCTTAGCAAACATTCGCGAGACCGATGCCATCTGCCAAGTAATTCGAGTTTTCAATGATGAGAATGTAATGCGTGAAGGCGAGCGAGCCGCAGCATTTGTTGACCCTGCTTCAGATATCGAAGTTATTAATACCGAACTTGGTTTAGCCGACCTTCAGACAATTGAAAAAGCAGTTCCACGGTTAGAGAAAGAAGCGCGCATCAAAAAAGAAGTTGCGCCAGTTCTCGCCGCAGTTAAAGAAGCGCAAGAGATTTTAAATGCTGGCAAATTACTTTATGGCTCAAAAATTGATTTAACTTTAATTGCCGATCTTCATCTGATGACCGCAAAACCATTCCTATATGTTTTCAATGTTGATGCCGCAGAACTTGCAGATGCCGACCTACGCAAGAAGTTGTCAGCTCTTGTTGCGCCATCAGAAGCAATCTTCTTAGATGCGAAAACTGAAGCCGAACTTGCCGAGCTCGATGATGCCGATGCCATGGAATTACTTTCAGCAATTGGTTTAGACGAGCCAGGCCTTTCAACACTTGCAAGAGTTGGTTTTAATACTTTAGGTTTGCAAACATATTTAACTGCGGGTCCAAAAGAAACACGCGCTTGGACTATTCATAAGGGAGATACTGCGCCTGTCGCAGCCGGTGTTATTCACACCGATTTCCAAAAAGGTTTCATTAAGGCCGAAATCGTTGCATTTAACGATTTAGTTGATGCAGGTTCAATGGCGGAAGCCAAAGCCCGCGGCAAGGTTAGAATGGAAGGCAAGGAATATGTAATGTCCGATGGCGATGTAGTGGAATTTAGGTTTAATAACTAATGACAAAAATAAGATACGAGAAGAGCCCATATATAACTGGCGAACTCAAGGCGCGCGATGAACTCCGTAACGTAGCAATTATTGCGCACGTGGATCATGGCAAGACGACTCTGGTTGATGCGATGTTGACTCAGTCCGGTGCCTTTTCAGAGCACCAGAAAGAGGGCGAGAACCGCGACCGCGTAATGGATTCAATGGATCTAGAACGTGAAAAGGGAATCACAATTCTTGCAAAGAACACTTCAATTCACCGCGGTAATCAAATCGTTAACATCATTGATACCCCGGGCCACGCCGACTTTGGTGGCGAAGTTGAACGCGGACTTGAAATGGTTGACGGCGTTATCTTGTTGGTCGATGCATCTGAAGGCCCACTTCCACAAACTCGTTTCGTACTTCGCAAAGCGCTTGAGAAAAATCTTCCAGTAATTCTCGTAATCAATAAGGTAGATCGTCCGGACTCACGTATTCCAGAAGTAGTGGATGAGGCTTACGGATTGTTCATGGACCTTGACGCGAATGATGATCAAATTGAATTTCCAGTTGTGTATGCATCTGCAAAGGCCGGACGCGCATCAATGAATCGCCCAGAAAATGGTGTGATGCCTGATCGCGAAAACTTGGATGCGTTATTTGAAGTTATCTTCAATACGATTCCAGCTCCGACTTATCACGAAGGTGCACCACTTCAAGCACACGTTACAAACTTGGACTCATCTCCTTACCTTGGTCGTCTTGCACTTTGCCGAATTCGCGAAGGTGTAATTAAAAAGGGCGAGAGCGTTATGTGGATGAAGACCGATGGAACTAGTGAACGCGTAAAAATTGCCGAACTCCTTATTACTGATGGCCTAGTGCGTGTACCTGCACTTGAAGCTGGACCTGGAGATATCGTCGCTATCGCGGGAATTGAAACAATTACCTTGGGCGAAACTCTTGCCGATCTCGAAAAGCCACACGCACTTCCATTAATCATCGTTGACGAACCATCAATCTCCATGACAATTGGTATTAATACCTCACCTATTGCAGGACAAGAAGGAAAACTTCTTACTGCGCGCCAAGTTAAGAACCGTCTCGATGCCGAGTTAGTCGGTAACGTTTCACTTCGCGTACTTAATACTGAACGTCCCGATACTTGGGAAGTTCAAGGTCGAGGTGAATTACAACTTGCTGTTCTAGTTGAAATTATGCGTCGTGAAGGTTTCGAGCTAACTGTTGGTAAACCACAAGTAGTTGTGAAGACAGTTGATGGAAAACTGCAAGAGCCAATGGAACGTCTCTCAATTGATATTCCAGAAGATTATCTTGGTGTTGTTACTCAACTTATGGCGCTTCGTAAGGGCCGTATGGAGCAAATGGTTAACCATGGCACTGGCTGGATTCGTATGGATTACAAAGTTCCATCACGCGGTCTTATTGGTTTCCGTACCGAATTCTTAACTGAAACTCGCGGAACCGGATTGCTGCACCACGTATTCGATGGTTATGAAAACTGGAATGGTGAAATCCGTACCCGACTTAGCGGTTCACTTGTCGCCGATCGTCGTGGAACTGTTACTGCTTATGCCGTCGATGGCGTGCAAGAGCGTGGCGTAATCTTCCTTGAAGTTGGTACCGAAGTTTATGAAGGAATGATTGTTGGCGAGAATTCACGTACCGAAGATATGGATGTAAATATTATTCGGGAAAAGAAGCTAACAAATATGCGTTCATCTGGTGCTGACGATGCGAACCGAATTATTCCGCCAAGGTTGCTAAACCTTGAGCAAGCTCTTGAGTTCTGTCGCGAAGATGAGTGCGTTGAGGTAACTCCAAAACACGTTCGCGTTCGCAAGACAATCCTTGACCAAAATGAGCGAGCACGTAACGTCGGTCGCGCCAAGAAGGTTAATCAGAACGCCGAATAACCAGCTAGTTCACCGGTTTTGTCGGCGGCCTTGGGTTAGATAGCCCTATGGCCGAGCGTGGAGCAAGTAGCGAATCTAAAAAGATTGAGCTAATTCGCCCTGTCCTAACTCCTACAAATTTCCTGCCCACAGCAGAACAAAAAACTGTAATTGAATCCAATGCACCTAGGTTAGCTGTTCTCGGTGCACCGGGAACCGGTAAGAGTGCGACTTTAGTTGCAAGCGTTGTCGAACTAATTAAATCTGGCTTTGATCCTAATTCAATTCTGGTTTTAACTTATGGCCGCGAACGCGCTTCCGAACTTCGAGATCAGATAGTAATTCAATCTGGTGCTAACGCTTTTGAACCAATTGTTCGAACTTTTCACTCACTGGCATTTTCAATCATCAATACCCAAGAAACTCCAGATGATCCCAAATACGTTTTAATCTCCGGCGCAGAGCAAGATTCTTTTATCCGTGAATTACTCGCAAATCCACAATATTCGCCAGATGTGAAGTGGCCTGAAGTTTTAGAGCCAGCGCTTTCAACAACGGGTTTTGCCCGCGAACTTCGAGATTTGATTTTACGTGCGAGTGAACGCAATTTCACTTATAAAAAGCTGATTGAAAAATCCCAACTTTTAAATGAGCCTTGGTGGGAACCCGCTGCTAATTTCTGGAAAATCTACGATGAAGTACTTGGGATTCGTTATGGCTTCATTTCAGGAGCTGCAAAGCGAATTGACTCTAGTTCGATTATTTCGCAAGCAATCGCTGATCTTAAATCTTCACAGAAAATTAGAGATTCATTCCAAAATAAGTTTAAATTAATAATTGTCGACGAGTTCCAGGAGAGCGATAACTCGCAGCGCGATTTACTTAATTTATTGGCAAGTGATCGAGTAATTCTATTTGCCGATCCACACTCTGCAGTTGGCCAATTTCGCGGGGCTGATCCCGAAGGTGTGATGCAATATCTCAACGCTAATGACTTCAAGCAAATATCATTAACTAAACCACTTAGAACACCAGAAGCGATTACCACTCTGACTTCGGCGCTTGCCTCAAAATTCCGCAATCCGATTACCGCGTTTGATACAAGTGCCGGCGGCGCCACAAAAGCCACAAATAGCGGGGTTATAGATGTGGCCAAGCTAGCTAGCCAATCTGATTGTGCCAACTACATTGCACATGCCCTTCGCAGTGCGCATTTACGAGACGGAATAGCTTGGTCGCAGATGGCAGTAATTCTCCGATCTCCAGGGGCGGGTATCTCAGCAATTTCACGCGCCTTTGCACTGAATAACATTCCAATTCAAATCGATTCCGATGCTCTTGCGCTGGGCGAGAATCCTGCGATTAAACCAATTTTAACGATTGCGCAGATTGCTCTTGGAAAAATAAAGTTAACTGCAAATAACTGGGATTTAATAGAAGAAGTTTTATTCTCTGAATTTGGTGGCGCTGATGCCCTCTCACTTCGCCAGATGCGTATTGATATAGGTAAATTGCGCGAAGCTGGCGATAACGCTAAATCCTCCACCCAAGTCATACTAGAGATTCTTGATCAGAACGATGCCCCACTCCCGTGGGAGCAATTACTTTCGCTAAAACGGGTTGCAGATGTAATAAGTGAGGCGCGAAAAGTAGTTCGCATGAACTCTAAAGGTGGAAACCATGTTGATATCGCGGATTTAATCTGGGCAATCTGGAGCAACGCTAAAAATTATGATGGTGATTCACTAGCAACTACTTGGCGAAATCGTGCGCTCAAAGGTGGAATACGCGGGGCAAGTGCGGATCGAGATTTAGATGCTGTTATAACTTTATTTGAATCGGCGCGCAGATTCGCAGAACGCATGCCGGGAAGTGATCCTCAACTTTTCTTAGACCAATTATTAAGTGAATCAATTGCGAGCGATGCAATTGCAGCTCGTGGCCAACGTGGTGAAGTCGTCAGCGTCATGACGGTTCACAGCGCAAAGGGTTTAGAGTGGGATTTAGTTGCAATTACTGGGCTGCAAGAAGGCACTTGGCCAAATTTGCGCCAACGTGGATCACTTCTTGGAAGCGAGCGATTAGTTGAAGCCGAACGTTCACAAGTGGTTGCAAGACGTGAAATCGAGACTAGCGCGGCAAATGCTCTAATTGAGGATGAGCGCCGCCTGCTAAATGTGGCCGTTTCTAGGGCTAAAAAGCGGCTAGTTGTAACTGCCTATTCGAAAGAGGACGACTCCGAACCATCACCATACTTCGAAGAGATTTATGAATTTGTACACGGTCAATCATCAATCGATGCTGATAGTTCTGACCTACCACGAGCGCTAACGCCACAAGCTTTGGTGTCAACGCTGCGCCGCGATTTAGAGAGTGAAGATTTAGCAAAGCGCGAGTTTGCCGGAAAATTACTCAACACTTTGGCGGCAAATGAAATTGGAAGTGCAAAGAGTGAAAATTGGTTAGGTGGATTAACCATAAGCACAGCCGAACCAGTTCTGCCACCAGATGCCCAAGTTTCAGTTTCGCCAAGCAATCTTCAATCTTTCTCTGAATGTGGATTGAAATGGTTTATCGAAAAAAGCGGTGGTCGCGATGGCGATTCGACTGCGCAATTACTTGGTATCGCAATCCACTCTCTAGCTGCAATGATGAAATCCGAACCAGGGTTAACTTATGAAGATTTAGTGAGCCGATTAGAAAATGGTTGGCAGTTAATCGATGGAAATAAAGGTTGGGTCCGAGATTACCAATTTAAGAAGGCGTTAGAGAAGTTAGAAAAGTTCTATAAATGGCATTCGGAAAACAAAGCTAATCGAACGCTATTTGCAGTCGAAGCTGAATTCTCTAAGGTAATTGGTCGGGCGCTCTTCAACGGAAGTGTGGATCGAGTAGAGATTGATAGCGAAGGTCGGGTCTATATTGTTGATTTGAAAAGCGGAGCCTCCGATATCTCTAAAGCGAAAGCGCAAGAGAATAAACAATTAGCGGGCTACCAACTTGCAGTCTATGAAGAGGCATTTAAAGAAGGTTCACCGGGAAATCAAAGCGCTGGGGCTGAACTCTTATTTCTTGGCAATGATTCAAAATCTGCGTCCGCTAAACCGCAATCTCCAAAAGATCACCAGGCTCTCTTGGCAGAAGTTGAAGTCGCTGCTGATGCGATGTCTGCAAATGAATTCATTGCCACGGTAAATGACCGCTGTCGAACCTGCGCCGTTAAAGGACTTTGTCCGATCCAGCCACAAGGACGGACGGTGATTGACCAATGACAACGGGAAAAATCGAGAGCAAAATAAAGTATTCGGCTAGAGATATTGGGGATGCACTTCGCACGATTGATCCAAAATTCAAAGGACCAAGCGAAGAGCAAATCCCAATTATTGAATCACTTCACCTTGGACCAACTGTTGTCATTGCAGGAGCCGGGTCTGGCAAGACCGAAACAATGAGTGCTCGTGTTCTCTGGCTCGTAGCAAATGGAGTTGTTGCGCCAAATGAAATTCTTGGCCTGACTTTTACCAGAAAAGCATCAGGTGAACTCGCATCACGTATTAGAAAGCGCCTTCGCCAGCTAAGACAGATTGGTCTGCTCCCTAATAATCCAGAGACCAAAAATGAATTAGATATTGCGGTAACAGTCTCTACCTATCATGCATATGCCGGTCGAGTTTTATCAGAACATGCAATACGAATGGGAGTCGATGCCAGTGCCGATCCAATTGGTGAAGCGGCAGCTTGGCAGATTGCAAATAACATTGTTAATAATTTCGCAAGCGAGGCTACAAATAGCAGCGACATAACCCATTCTGCAAAAACGATTGTAGATAAAGTTATGGCCTTATCTGGTGCACTTGGCGAACATGGAGTCACTACTGAACAAGTTCGCAATTTCTGTGAAGTGTTACTTGGGAAATTTTCTACAATCACAGATTCCCAATCAAATGATCCGGTCCGTGATTTAGCTTCTTCACTTAGAGAACGCTTGGCAATTCTTCCCATGATTGAGGAGTACGAGCGATATAGATTTGAGCGCGGTCTTCTGACCTTTAATGATCAGATGGCACTTGCCGCAAAATTGGTAACCGAAGGTTTTGGCCAGGAAATAATTGATAACGAGCGAAGTAAATTTAAGATTGTGCTACTTGATGAATATCAAGACACATCGGTTAGCCAAGTTAAGTTCTTATCCGCGCTCTTCGGCCAAGGCCATGCTGTAACAGCAGTGGGAGACCCAAACCAAGCGATTTACGGGTGGCGCAGCGCTAGCGCCCAGACCCTCGATACCTTCGGAAAGCATTTCATTGGCAAGAGTGGCGCCAAGTGCATAGAACATAACCTTTTAACTACTTGGCGAAATGACGAGAACATTCTTGAAATCGCAAACAGAACTGTCGACAAGATTGGTGAATTAATCGTTGGGCGTGGCGGCGCAGCCGCAAGTGTGAAACGACTCAAATTGCGTAAGGGCGCTGGCAAGGGCGAGATTCTCTGTGGCCAATATGAAACTCTGCAGATGGAGGCAATGGGAATTGCTGAGCACTTTGAGAAGCACTGGTTTGCACCAGAGCGCACAGCCGACCCTGATGATCCGCAAACATTTGCGGTCTTAGTTAGATCCCGTAAATATATTGGTGAGATTGAACAAGCGCTTCGTGCAAAAAATATTCCAGTAGAAGTTGTTGGGCTTGGTGGCTTAATTCATGTACCGGAAGTTGCAGATATTTTGGCGCTTCTTAGAACGCTAACTTTCCCAGAGAACGGTAGCTCGCTAATGCGTTTGCTTACCGGACCAAGACTTGCGCTAGGTCCTAAAGATTTAGCAGGACTCGGAAAATTCTCTAGATCTCTAGTTGCGAATTTCGATGAGTCGCTAAGTAAGAGCGTTGGCAAATTAATGGAAGCTCCTAATCCTGAGATGATGGAAGCTGAAGATTTTGCAATCGGCAGCGCCATCGAAGCGCTAGAAGTTTTTGAGAAAGCACCAAAGTCCTATTTCTCAGAAGTTGGATATGCCAGGTTGCTCAAGTTTTCGAAAGAGTTGCGTGAACTTCGCAGATATTTAGTGGGATCAATTACCGATGCCATTATGGAAGCCGAGCGTTTCTTATTCTTAGATACCGAGGTAATGGTTCGCGATGGTTACGCGCAAGGACGCAAACATTTAGATGCCTTCCTAGATGAAGCAGCAAAGTTCCAGCGAAGTGGTGGAACTATCTCCACCTTCTTAGATTGGCTAAAGATTGCCGACTCTGAAGAGGGTGGGCTCAAACCAGTATCTGTCGCCGCTAATAAGCATGCTGTTCAAATTCTCACAGTCCATGCCGCAAAGGGTTCAGAGTGGGATTTTGTCGCCGTCCCTGGTTTAGTTACTGAAAACTTCCCAAGTGAAGGCAAAGGTCTTGATCTCTGGACATCAAATTCTGCTGCACTTCCAATTGCCCTTCGTGGTGATGGCACACAATTCGATGATTTCGTATTCCCTTCCAATGGCCCAAAGCATGTCGAAGTTCGCAAAGCCTTAGATGTTGTTAAAGAGTCGTGGAAAAAGCGCAGGGCGGAAGAAGAGTGGCGGTTAGCTTATGTCGCATTTACTCGGGCGAAGATCAGTTTGTTAGCAACTGCTTCTTGGTTTGGCAATGGTATGGATTCGGTTTCGGCGAGTTCACTTTATAACCTCTTTGAAAGTACTGTCGATGAGATTGATTCAAAGAATAAGCTATTTGAAATGGCGAAGCCAACTACGGAAAATCCAACTCGTACAAGTCCACGAACTGGAAGTTGGCCAGTTAAATCTGCGCGCAGTGAAGTGGTTAAAGAAACCGTAGATTACATCTCAAAGTTGCAACCATTTAAAGATCCAGCAGAACTCCTTAGCGTTGCGAAAACTCCGGAAGAAATTAGTTTGGCAAATGATGCAATTGCAATCATCACTGAAGTTGGGGCGCGTAAAAAGGGCTTAAGTGTTAATTTGCCAACTCGGATGTCTGTCTCAACGCTGGTAAATTTAGCAAAGGACCCAGATGAGTTAGCTTTGAATATCCGACGCCCAATGCCGAATCACATTGATAAATATGCAAGACGTGGAACAGCTTTTCACTTATGGATTGAAGCGCAGTATAAAGATCCACAAGTTTTAGATGACGAAGCTTTAGATGTTGCACAGAATGATCCCGATGAACTTCCATTAGAAGAGTTGAAGACAAAGTGGCTTGCAAGTGATTGGGCAAAGCGCGATCCGGCTCCTGGTGGAATTGAAGTTCCCTTCGAAACAGTATTGGGCGGGGTCTTGCTGCGTGGGCGAATAGATGCGGTTTATGAGGCTAATGGCAACTATGAAGTTGTTGACTGGAAAACTGGCAAAGCGAAGAGTGGTGATGATTTAGCTGCGGCCGCAATTCAATTAGCAATGTATCGCTTGGCCTACTCGAAACTATTTAAAGTTCCACTTGAAAATATCAGCGCGGCTTTTCACTATGTTGGGTCCAATGAAACGGTTCGGCCAGCAGATCTACTTAGCGAAGATCAGTTAATTTCAATCGTTACCGGTAAGTGATCGCTGATCTCGCTTTTAATGAAGACCGGATTCACCAAATTATTTGCAGCGCTCTGGCTCAAAATATAATCAAATTGAATCTTTGGCTGCCAGGTTGGATAGCTTGCAACTTGATTTAAGGATTTCCACTTTGAAAACTTGACTGGAATATTAAATGGCAGATTCAAATCGCCTAGCAAAATATGTTTTCCTGGCATCTTCGATAGCCAGCGCTTTATGCGAAAAAGCTGAATCAAATTAATTATCGGAACAAAGGAGAGATGAGTGTTTACAACTGTCCAACCATTTTCAAGCACAGCCGCAATTGCATATCTTGGTTCATCCTTCACATAAATAAACCTTATTTTCTTGCTATTGGTATCCGCAGGAAATGCCAGCGGAAGTCCTATCGGGGATTTACCAAGAGCAAGGGTCTCCCATTTGGTCACTGGAATATTTGTAATAATTCCAATTCCATAAGAGGCTGGCTTATCATCTGTAATTTGCCAAGTATTTGTAATCAGCAAGGGCTCATTTTTTCGAAGCCGCCGCCACTTAAAACCAGGAGTTCCAATCACACATCTGGCGAAAGCGAAATTTTGAGCACCTAGTTCACTTGCAAGTTCGGCAACTTGGAATTGCTGATCTGACCTATCCTGATAAGCATCTACTTCCTGAACTCCAATTAGAAAATCCGAGCTACCAACATTTAACACATGGGCAATTTCTTTGAAATTTTGCGCACCCTGCCCATGTAACAAGTTCCAGGAAGTAAGGCGCATCTGCTCACTTTATAAGGCTTTTGCCGCTGGCTCGCTGTGATTTGCCTGCCCTAGTAAGGTCGGCGGGTGAATGTTTTGAAGCTGCCATTGGCGAGTGAAGCGGTGGACCGTGCCGGCGAGCTTCGACTAAAACCTGATGAATTAGCCAAGCTCTGGAAGAGCGCCCGCATCTTGCACTTTGCTTCCGGAAAATTTCGAGTTAACTCCAATAATGAATTGGATTTCCAGAGCGCAGAACAGATTGTTGAACTTCGCAAGAATTCCGGCTTCGCACATGGTGAAGAGTTATTCCTAGGCATCGACAAGGGAATCTCATATTTTGCCTGGTGCAGTGATGCCGAAGATTTTGAAAACTTTGAATTGCTAGAGAATTATCAGACACTGCGAACCTTAGGTGATTTTTTATCGCAATTAGAAATGGGTCTTGCAATACATACTCAGGCGATTGCGAATTGGCATCACTCACATCAATTCTGTGCAAGATGCGGCCAACCAACGATAAGTGCCAATGGCGGCTCGCTTCGCAAATGCACGTCAGATGGTTCAGAACATTATCCAAGAACTGATGGCGCCGTAATTGTTCTCGTAAAAGATGCAAGCGATCGAATTTTGCTTGGCCGGCAGAAAATTTGGCCAGAGCGTAGATTCTCTTGCTTCGCTGGTTTTGTTGAACCTGGTGAATCATTTGAACAGACTGTTCTGCGCGAAGTTTTAGAAGAGTCTGGAGTTAAGTTAAAAGATATAACTTATTTAGGTTCTCAGCCTTGGCCCTTTCCAGCATCAATCATGATTTCATTTTCTGCAGTTGCTATAAATCCAGATGAAGCAATAGCCGATGGCGAAGAGATCGAAGAGATCCGCTGGTTGAGCCGCGATGAGATGCGTGAAGCAATCGCTGATGGATCACTAACTCTCCCCCCAAGTATGAGCGTTGCGCGCAAAATGATTGAGTTTTGGAGCGAAAAAGCGGGCGAAGATGCCGGCAGCTAGCGTCGATCAAATTCTTGAGGCGCTAGATCCAGAACAACGCGAAGTTGTAACTGCGGTCCGCGGTCCGGTCTGCGTAATTGCTGGAGCTGGAACCGGTAAGACACGAGTAATTACACATCGCATCGCATATGCAATTGCAATTGGGGTAACCGATTCCAGCAAAACCTTGGCGTTAACATTTACTGCACGAGCTGCTGGCGAGATGCGTGCCAGATTGCGCGGCCTGGGAATTCCAAATGCAACAGCTAGAACATTCCACTCCGCAGCAATAAAGCAGTTGATGTATTTCTGGCCCTACTCTTTTGGTGGCGCATTTCCATCGCTCTTAACTATGAAGTCTGGTGCGATTGCAGAGGCACTTAGTCGTACCGATTCCGGACTCGCCCCCCAAACCTCAACCCTTCGCGAAATCGCAAGTGAAATTGAATGGGCAAAAGTTCTAGAAATTTCACCCGATGAATATGTTGAATCCGCACTTGGCGCAGGTCGCACACTTCGAATTCCAAATAACAAACCAGATAAGGCGAACTTCGAAGGTATCTCCAAAGTTTACCAAGCATACGAAACTCTTAAAAGACAAGAGCGAGCAATTGATTTTGAGGATGTACTACTTCTAACAGTCGGAATGTTGGAAGAGGATCGCGATGTTCGCGAACGTGTTCGTGATCAGTATCGATATTTCACAGTAGATGAATATCAGGATGTTTCGCCCCTACAACAACGACTCCTAAATTTGTGGCTGGGCAATCGCGAAGATATCTGCGTTGTTGGCGATGCCGCACAAACGATTTATTCATTTGCGGGCGCTAGCTCATCATTTCTACTTGGTTTCACAAAACGCTTTCCAAACGCCCAAGTAATTCGACTATCTCGTGGCTACAGATCCACGCCAGAAATTATCGGAACTGCAAATGCAATTTTGCGTCAAGGCGGAATGATTGGTGAACATGGCCATGAACTAGCTTCAATGAATGAACATGGTGCAAAGCCAGAGATTGCCAAATTTGAATCCAATGCGGGGGAGGCAAGTTCAATTGCAAAAAAGATTGCAGAACTTCGGGCCCGGGCTGGCGAGCATGTTGAAGTGGCAATTTTGACGCGTACAAATTCCCAGTTAGATATCTTTGAACGCGAACTTCGAGCCGCTGGAATTGATTCCCAGATAAAAACTTCAGAGAAGTTCTTCGAGCGCGTAGATGTTAGAGATGCCATGCGAGTTATTAGAAGTGCATCAGTTCTTCCAAGTGAGGGCGGTAGTTGGTACACGGATTTAGTAGATGTTCTGCGCCCCTTTGGTGAAACAGATTATGTGCACGCCTTTCTGGCCTTAGCTAAATCGATGCAAGAAGAAGGTGCCGCCGCAGGTACCCAATTAACACTTCGAACTTATCTCCGCGAATTAGAGGATCGGGCCGAACAGAACAATCCACCCACACTTCCTGGCGTAGTTCTCTCAACCCTGCATGCTGCAAAGGGCTTGGAGTGGGATCACGTTTTCTTGGCCGGGGTTAGCGATGGCGTGTTACCAATGGGTAACGATGTTGAAGAAGAGCGCAGGCTTTTTTATGTGGGCCTTACGCGTGCAAAGAGCGAGCTACATCTTTCCTACTCGGGAACTCCAAGCCCATTCTTAAGCGGCATTCTGTAATTTACTTTTAGCCAATTAATTAATTTGCAAAAGGGATGTGGCGTGGGTTACCCTTCTCGACATGTCACAGAAGCTCGAATTTACAACAGGCACACGCGGTATCGCCGCTGTGTCTACTTCGCGTTTTTCTGTGGCTAATACAACCAATAAGCCTTCAACACATAAGCATTTTGCCTTCGCTGCCAATTATGCAGCCTATGCAAAGCGCGGATCCTGGAGCTCTATCGGCTAACCGATAGCTAAAAGCCCCAGGGCCGCAAATCCTTTCAAAGGATTCGCGGCCCTTTTGCTTTTATCCCACTAGAAGATCAACTAACCAAACTAACCAAACTAACCAAACAAGAGAAAGACAAACGAGAAAAGACGGAGGTGAGAACAGTGACTGTTCTCTTCAGCGAACTATTAGTACCGGGTTGGGCCCAAGGCCCAGATGCAAAGATTGGTGTAACTGCTTTTGCAGATTCAGCAACGAAGCTTCCCTGCCATCAGGCAGACCCAGAGACCTTCTTCGCCGAGAGCCAAGCCGAAATTTCGTATGCCAAGGCTCTTTGCGGTGAGTGTCCAATGCGCGCCGCCTGTTTAGAAGGTGCGCTATCTAGAAGCGAACCATGCGGAGTTTGGGGCGGTGAATTGTTTGAAGATGGCAAAGTCATCCAAACAAAGCGCGCACCAGGTCGCCCACGTCTAGAACGTCTAGAACGTCTAGAAAAGTTAGAGAGCTCTACTAGCGAGGTCGAGGCCGCGCTAGCTTCTTAAGTAACTTTTATCAAATTAGTTGCAGTTCAAATTAGTTGCTGGCAGCCACACAAACCATGTGGTTGCCAGTAAGTATTTGTATTTATAGAATTATCAGGGTTCATCGGATCAAATAAATCTAAAACTCTGGTGACCCCAACTAAATTCTTGCCGATTGAATTGGATCCAACTTCGAGGGCAGCGAAATATTCGATAACCGCGATGGCCACCATTCCAGAGATAGCAGCAACTTGGGCGGAGGGGATTTCTAAGCTTTTAATTGTGGAGATTAATTCAAATTCCTGTTGGTAGGGATATTGCTCAGAGCGCCATAGTTTCAAACAATTTAAACAAGGTGATCTCCCCGGAATAACAATCGGTCCAATCTCGATAGTGTTTTCAATTAAATTAGAGATTGCAAAATGCGCAATCTCCTCACTCATCCATCGTTGCAAAGTCTCTTGCGGAATCTGCTCGGTTCCGATTATGAAATCTGGTTTTGCAGGGAAGCCCTTCTCTTCGCCTAGAAATAGCCTTGAATTACGAGCTAGATCAGCGATAACAAGCTCGCGACGGACTCCAACATCACTTCCTCGTATGCCCAATCCGCATACTTCGTCAGGCCCGATTTGAATGGAATCTGCCGCGCTCCTTGAAATACTGCGATCAATTAATCGAATTGCGCTAAATCCACTTGCTTGAAGAAGCGTGAAGAGAGTTAGTGCCAATCGGTTATGACCAAAGATTATTATTGAATAACGCTGGCGAGCAGCAATCAAATCAGCTGCGCAGTTATCAATACTTACATCGGGGTGCCAAGTCGTTAGATTCTCTTGGGCGCGCAATCTCTTCGCAGAATTTAAAGTGCTTGCTGCAACAATAGGCGCAGTTAAATCTTGAAGGTTTATTAATTGAGTTCTCCGAAATTCGAGCAACCTTGCCTTAGCCAAAAGTTCAAGTATCGCGTTGACCTCAGCAGCCACTTGAGCTTCGCCAGCTTCTCGGGCTTCGCCAGCTTCTCGGGCTTCGCCAAATTGCGAGGCGAGGGCCCGGTGAATATTTGCCAGGCTATGCGATCCATTACAAAGTTCAAGTAGGTGCTTATTCAGATTAGTTCCGCTGGAATTATTTGAATCGAGCCAGATCCCACGATGAGCCATTCCTACAAATATCTCGGAACCTTTCGAAAGTGAAGTTAAGTAATTCACGCCCGGCTTAAGCGTGGGAAAGGAGGCAAGAATTAGTTCGGCTGACTTGCTTGGTTTTGAGCGCATGCGTGGAGTATCAAGCAGATGCTTCGCAGGTGATTTAGCTTTGCAAAATCTTGTGGAGAGCTTCGCTCGAATTGAACACTTCGTGCCCAATAAAAAACGCCCCCGCACTTTCGTGAAGGGGCGCCTTAATTTTTATTAGGTGTTGATTAAGCCTTACCGAGAATGCGGTTAACTTTTGTTCCGCACACTGGGCAGATGCCTTGTGCCATACGGCGACCAGACTCAGAGACTTTTACGTGGCCTTCAAAAGCACGCTTCTCTTTGCACTTAACGCAGTAGGCCTCACCCTTATATTCTTCAGCCATTATGACCCTCCAATCGCCGCACTCTCAAAAGTTCGGGGATATCCCAAACCCTGCGTGCGTATACGCTCACCATACCCCTGAACACGCTCGGAACTTGGGATTTCACGCCTAAATTGGGGGTAACTCCATTATTTCCTCCGGTGCGCCCTGAGATCCCGCCTCATAACCTTCTAAAAAGGCCTCAGCCCGCTCTTTATCGCCATATCTAGCAAGTAATTCGTGGAAGTCATCACCGTGGCCCGCTATCCGCAGGTGGATTAATTCATGGAATAGGACATAGCGCAGGACATAATCCGGGGAACCATTGAGTCGATCTGAAATTCGAATAGTTTTATCAACCGTTGTGCAAGATCCCCAGCGCTCGCGCATCGAACGCCAGGTGATTGAGATTGGGCGCTCGCTAAATTCCGGCAAAAATTCTGAAAGTATTTCATCGCTCATCTCGAAAAGAGCGTTATCGCTTTTGCGGAGGCGGTTTTCACGCTTTAGGACCAGATCAATCATCTCTGGGATGACTTCAAACTCTTGGCGGCGACTTAAACGATCAGGAATATGGATTTCAATGACGCCATTTTGTCGAAATGCGTGGAGCGTACGTTTTCTGCGCGAACTTCTGATGACTCGAAATTCTGGAAGCCTAGATAAAAGCTCTTCCTGCTCCTTTTTGATCGATTTCTTTGGGGTGAGAGCAGGCATATTGGGGAAGATATCGGCAAAAATTTCACCTTGGACAAAGTTCTCCACGGAGCCGCTATTTTCACTACTTGGAGTGGATGAATCAGAGCCAAATATTGCCATTACTTTGCTCAGCCTCCGTTTTCCCCAGTTCCATAAGAGTTATCAACAGTTATTAACTCTCTATGCACAAGTTTATCAACAGCCGATGTAAAACATCATTTAAAAACCCTAAAGTTTTGCTCTAGAAAATAAATGCCATACAAAAACCAGATGAATTGCCAGATGAATTGCCAGATGAATTGCTAGAAATACAAGTGTTTCGATGCTTGCGGTGAGTTGATTATGGCTAGCAATTACCTTAAGTTCTAGCCACGAAGTTCTCGGATAACCGTTCATTGTTTGCAAGGGGAAGGCAAACAAAGAATCGTGCGCCCGGGAACTTCGCTTTTTATTTGGTGACCATATCTAGATTATTTAGAGCAGACCGGAGAGGTCATCTGGAACGATTGTGCTCGACAAGAATTTCTTAACATCGTTTAGGTCAGAAGCTATCGGCAAAAGTGCAGGATCTTCCCAGCGTTGATCTCGCTCTTGCACTCCGATCTCACTTTCAACCTCAAACCAGAAGTGTGCGCATTCACGCATTTTCCTTGGCGAGACTTCAAGACCCAAGAGAGTTGCAAATAATTGTTGAGTTGGTGATTTAGTGGCGCGTCCACGTCGCAGAGTTTCACTTAGCGCCGGATAGGAAGGAAGTCGATTGCCAACTGCTTCCGTAGTGACATGGTCAATCCAACCTTCAATTAGCGCAAGGATCATTTCAAGTTTTGCAAGTGCGGCATCTTGCGATGGACTCTGCTCTGGCTTAAACAAACCAGCGTTAATTGCGACCGAAATCGATTGCGGATTATTTATATCTAATTCACCAGTTTCAAGTGCACGTTCTGCTTGTTCTTGAATTGAATCAATATCTATCTTGATGCCGGCGCCATATGCCGTAATTGCATCTTTAATATAGGTCGAAAGCCAAGGGGTGTGCGAGAAAAGTCTTGATGCCGCGGCTTCTCTGACCGCAAGGAAGATTCGAACTTCATCTAGTGGAATATCCAGGCCCTGCGCCCATTGCGTAACATTTGCTGGGATTAGTCGCGCTTCATTCTTCTTTGGCTCGCTAACAAGCGGAATAGCAACATCGTTTGAACCAGTGATTGATACTGCTAATTGCCCGATTGATGTTCCGAGTTGGCTTGCGATAAGAGATCCCATGAAAGCGCGCATGATCGGGGCAACGGCTGCGAGTTCAGCTCCGCTAACTTCACCTTCAGCAGCCTCAGCTGCTTCCCCAAGCGGGGTCTGTTTCAAAACATTTGTTAGAGCAGTAGCCATTCCATCGGCAAGCGGTTCCATTAAGGCGGCCCAATTTGTAACTGTTGAATCAAGCCAATCGCGACGGCTCCATGCCGGCAAGTTAGATCTTGAGAGCGCAGGAAAATTTGTTGCATCATCTAACCAAGTGTTTGCAATATCCAAGGCAACTTGAGTGTCAGCAACATCTTGTGAACCAATTGGAAGATCACCTTGCGCAGCTACAAATTTTCTTGCAACATCGCGTAGAACTTCTGGTGAAATTAGGGGGCCGCTAGAACCAGCGTTATTAGCCGCAGCAAAAAGCGTCTGTGGATTTAAACCAAAGTTAGAGAGTTGAGCAAATAACTCCTTGAAATTTTCGTCATCAGGGCCACCGACGCCAAAGCCAAAATTTCCACTCACCGGTGACTCCTTCCGTGATTTCTAACTTTCTTAAAGTTAATCATATGTAAGGTAACCAAGCCAGATGAAAGTTTCTTCCCAAAGTTCTCAAGTTTCTTCAAGCGCCGATGGCTGGGAGTTGTTAAGGTGTGCCATGTTGGTTATCCAGATTTAGGCACTTCTGGAATCTTAAGAAATCTAGGGGTAGATAAGTGCAGATGATTTATGCGGCCGAAGGGTCAAGCAGTACAGCTTTCGCTGCTCTGATCTGGTGGTTGGTGCCGCTCTTTGCCGTCTTGGGTGCGATTGTTTATGTTATCTGGATTGCAAAATTTAAGGATAAATATGCGAATGAGACCAATCGCTCAGTAACGAAATTCCAATCATTCCAAGACACCTTCCGCGATGACTCCACACCCAATACCTAGATATCTTTCGAGGCCTTCCTTCTACTTCTTAATCGCCGTATTAGTTTTTTCGCTCTTCATGCCGGCGCCTTTTGCAGTTATTTCTCCGGGGCCAGTGACAGATCTCTTAAAAAAAGGGATGCAGATTTCAGGGGATAAAGCTTTAAAAACTAGCGGGAACCTCTATTCGCTCTCGGTTTATGTAAACAATCCAGAGAGCCGACCACCAGGGCTATTTGTTTTGGCTGCTTGGATATCTGGTGATTCAGTTGTGTTGCCTAATGAAGTAGTTTATGAAATTGGTGAAACAACAAAGTCGGCAGATAAAGCGGCGAAGAGAGAGATGGCTAACTCGGAATCGATTGCGGCAATTGCAGCTGCGAATTTTTTGAAGAAATTAAATCCAGATGCGCCGTTAAACTGGAGTAAGTCCGACATTAAATTTGCCATGAAGAACGTTGGTGGCCCAAGTGCTGGTCTGGCCTTCTCACTTGCCCTTATAGCGAGGTTAAAGTTTCCTGAGATTGTGGATGGAAGAAAGATTGCAGTTACCGGGAAGATTGATGAGAGCGGAAAAGTTGGCGGCATCGGCGGAATAGATCAAAAACTTATTGCTGCACGGAAAGCCGGTGCGAGCATTGCGTTATTTCCACGTTCGAACTGCGCTGACATAACAGTTAAACCTCAAGGGCTGGAGTTAGTTGCAGTATCAAATCTCACAGAAGCTTTTCATGGATTAATGAGCCCCAAGATTGCGGCTTCGCTGCGCTGTTCAGGCTGATTTTCGCAACAATTCAAGTTTTTGGTTTGCCCCGTATTTAGCACTATGTAGAGTATGGACATGAGTTCATTTTCGTTTCCAACAAATCCATTAAAGCCTAAGCGTCCTGGCCCACTGGCCCTAACCGCGATTGCATTAGTAATTCTCGGTTCAATCTTGGTTGGAATGAGTGGATTTTATGCAGACCTACTCTGGTTTAGATCTGTTGATTTCTTCTCGGTATGGAGCACTGTTCTCGGTACGAAGATAACTCTCTTCGTGGTCTTTGGACTCATAACCTCGCTTTTCATTACTGCAAACGTTTATCTTGCATATAAGAACCGTCCAATTTATGTTCCGGTTTCGATTGAGGCTGACAACCTAGAACGTTATCGCGGACAACTTGAACCAATTCGACGTTGGGTGTTAATCGCAATTGCAGTTGGTTTCTTCTATTTCGCAGGAACTTCTGGCATGGGACTCTGGGAATCTTGGTTGCAGTTTAAAAATGCAACTACATTCGGAGTTAAGGATTCACAATTTGGTCTAGATGTCTCTTTCTTTGTGTTTAAGTTACCGTTCTATCAAGCTCTCATTGCATGGGCTATCTCAACCCTACTTTTAACAATTATTGCTGCTGCTGCAGTCCACTACCTATATAGCGGAATCAGATTACAAGCCGCTGAAGATAAGACAACTGTTGCAGCACGAGTTCAACTATCTGTACTACTAGGAATCTTGGTATTGATAAAAGCTGTCGCATACTGGTTCGATCGCTATGCACTTGCACTTAAAGAGGGCAGATTAATTACTGGTCTTTCCTACACCGATGTAAATGCACTGCTTCCCGCTAAAGCAATTTTGGCTGGCATCTCTTTAATCTGCGCCCTGCTCTTTTTTGCAAATATCATCCGTCGCTCTTGGGTTCTTCCAGCGGCAGGAGTAAGCCTTCTAGTTATCTCATCACTTTTAATCGCCGGTGTTTATCCGGCAGCAATTCAACAATTCCAGGTAAAGCCAAGTGAGTCTTCAAAGGAAGCACCATTTATTCAACGCAATATTGAAGCAACCCGCGCTGCATATGGACTTAGCGATGTGAAGGTTCAGGATTATCAAGCAACAATCGAAACATCCGCTGGCCAATTAAAGAATGACGAAACAACCATTTCCAATATTCGTCTTCTCGATCCAAATGTGGTGCCATCTACCTTCCGTCAGTTGCAACAAATTAAGCCTTATTACAACTTCCCTGACTCACTAGACGTTGATCGCTACACAATTAATGGCGTCAAAAGAGATTCAGTAGTTGCTGTTCGTGAATTAAATATTGAAGGAAATCCAGCACGTAACTGGATTAACGACCACTTGGTTTACACCCACGGCTTCGGTTTTGTATCAGCGCTTGGAAATACCATCGACACTGATGGCAAGCCAACATTTAGCGTTGGTGACATCCCACCAACATCTGGCCTTGGAGAATTCCAACCTCGTATCTATTTCGGCGAGAACGTTCCAGATTATTCAATTATTGGTGGCGCTAAAACCAGCAAGCCAACCGAACTGGATTATCCAGATGACAAATCTGCAAATGGCCAGAAGAACTACACATATACCGGTAAAGGTGGAGTTCCAATGGGCTCACTCTTTACTCGTTTGCTATTTGCAATTAAGTATCAAGAACAACGCATCTTGCTCTCAAACTTGATCAATTCAGATTCTAAGATTCTCTTCAACCGTAATCCAAGTGAGCGCGTAGCTAAAGTTGCGCCTTGGTTAAAACTTGATGGAAATATTTATCCTGCAGTTGTAGATGGCAAAATCCTCTGGATTATCGATGGCTACACAACAAGTAATGGCTATCCATATTCAAAGAAGACCAACTTGGCTAATGCCACTACAAACTCAGTGACAACTAGTTCAACTTCCGTTGCATCCCTTGCAAACGAGGATGTAAGTTATATTCGAAACTCAGTTAAGGCGACAGTTGATGCCTATGACGGCACTGTGAAGCTTTATCAATGGGATACCAAGGATCCAGTGCTTGCAACATGGAGCAAGTCATTCCCAGGAACTGTCACTCCCAAGAGCGCGATGTCTAAGTCATTGCTCGAGCACATTAGATACCCAGAAGATTTGTTTGGCGTACAACGCGATGTACTAAGTACTTATCATGTTAAAACTGCGGATGCGTTTTATGGTGGCCAAGACTTCTGGCGCGTTCCAACTGATCCTTCATCGCTAGGTGCAAATGCTGGAATTCAACCTCCTTATTACATGACGCTAAAAGTTCCTGGCCAAGATAAAGCAGCATTTTCAATCACTTCATCTTTCGTACCTCGCGGAAACCGTCAGAACCTAACTGCCTTCGCAGTTGTGAACTCTGATTACGGTCCAGATTACGGAAAGATCTCGGTACTCCAACTACCACGTTCAACAAATATTTCCGGACCTTCACAAGTTGCCTCGAACTTTGAAGCTAAACCAGAAGTTGCCCAGGCGCTTTCCTTGCTACGTCAAGGTGGTTCAGATGTAGTGCTTGCCAACTTGCTGACACTTCCTGTTGGTGGCGGCTTGCTCTATGTTCAACCGGTTTATGTTCGCGCAACTGCTAATAATTCTGCATATCCATTACTTCAAAAAGTATTGGTTTCATTTGGTGATGTAATTGGATTTGATGACTCGCTTAAGGGCGCACTAGATCAAGTATTCGGCGGAAATTCTGGAACTGTTTTAAATAACACTTCACAATCAAATTCCAACGGATCAACAACACCATCTGCAAATTCATCACTTAAGTCAGCACTTGCAAGCGCTAAAGCCGCACTTGCAGATTCACAAGCTGCACTTAAGAAGGGCGATTTCACTGCGTATGGCAAGGCTCAAGATCGTTTGAAAGCAGCGATTGCAGCAGCCATAGCCGCGCAGAAGTAATTAGCCGCACAGAAGTAATTTGGGTTATTAATCCTTTCGGCATAAGATTGCCGAACCGACGCGGGGTGGAGCAGCTCGGTAGCTCGCTGGGCTCATAACCCAGAGGTCATAGGTTCAAATCCTGTCCCCGCTACCAAATTAAATAGTTGCAACTTATCTGTTGCAACTAAGCGCTTTCGACTAATTGCAGTCGATGACTTACTGAAAACTCACCGTAAGCCAGACCATCAATAGCCAAGACAAAAACGCTCTGTCCAGCGGCATGTCCACTCTCAATTGCATCAGATATATCTTTCGGAAATGGTGCACTCGCTTTCACCATTGCAAGACTTGGGCCAAAGAGAGCGGTTCGAGATTTGCCATTCAAAATTATCCGCGCCGCAATACCTTGAATTGGTGATTGGTTCCATTGGGTAAATGCAATTGGAGTCGCACCTTCGCCCTCTAAATGTTTTGCGATTGCTGCCATAGCTTTATGTTGATCAGATGCGTTCTCAGCCATTTTCGCTAAGTGTTCTCGTAATCCAATTATCAAAGTGAGGGTTACCGTTCGAATGGTGCTCTGCTCAAAGTAGGTATCTGGATCGCTCTTATATGGATTAGTTTCAAATACTTCCGATTCAATCTCAAAAATCTCTTCATATTTTGGCTCTGGTGGCGCAGCTTTTACGCGTTTTCTACCACCGTTATTAGTAAGGCTCTTAACCAACTTAGCAAGTAAGAAAATAAGGAGTAGTGAAATCAAGCCAACAATTACGTAGAAGGCGATTTCAACTTGTGAGGCGCTTAGTGTTATTCCAGCGATATTGAGTTCATTAAACTCAATCGAATTTAGAAAACTTGGCATCAGTTGATCTCTTTCAAGAAAGCTTCATGAAGTAAACCATTGCTAGAAATTGCGCTACCGCCATGTGGCCCATCTTGACCGCTAATGCTTGAAAATCTGCCGCCAGCTTCACGAACAATTACATCAAGTGCTGCGACATCCCAGAGTGAGAGCGCGGGTTCAACTGCAATATCTACTGCACCTTGCGCGACCAACATGTGCGACCAGAAATCACCATGTCCTCGCGTGCGCCAAATTTTCTCCTGAAGCGCCAGGAATTTAGCTTTGCGATCGCCCCAGCCAATTAAATCCGAATATGAGAGCGAGGCGTCACTTAGCTTAGAAACCTTTGAAACCTTTAACTCTCGAACGCTGCCATTAAATGAACCTTTTGCACCTAAGTTATCGCCAGCCCACCAACGGGCCGAGAGCGCGGGTGCGCTAACTACGCCAACAATTACCTTTCCTGTGGGATCAACTAATCCAATTAGTGTGGCCCAAGTTGGAACACCGCGAAGATAATTCTTTGTGCCATCAATTGGATCAATTACCCAGTAATACTTTCCGGAGAGAGATTCAGGACTTCCATACTCTTCGCCAACAACTAAATCTTGGGCTCTAACTTTTGCAATCTCATCTCTAATCGCCTTTTCAACAGCTTTATCGGCATCAGTTACCGGCGAGGTATCTGGTTTAGTTTCAATAATTAAATCAAGTGCTTCATATCTATTAAGCGAGATCTTGTCGGCAACATCCGCTAGATGTAAAGCAAGTTCTAAATCTGCTTTGATATCGCGTGCGCCTAAAGACATGTTCGAATCCTACTTTAAGCCCTACAACTTAAGCCTTAAGTAAGCGGCGCAGGCTTTCAAGGCGAGACTTACTTGTTGCATCTAAATCCCAAGAATTAAGCGCGCAGCTCTCCTCGTTATGTGAACAATTTTTAGGACAGTGCTCGATTGCTTCACTAAATTCACCAAAGGCGCCAATTACTCGCTTGCTATCAACATGGGCAACGCCAAATGATCGAACGCCAGGGGTATCGATAATCCAACCGCCGCGCAATCCAGATTTACTATCTGATTGAAGTGAGAGCGCGATTGCAGAGGAAGAGGTATGTCGACCACGTCCAGTCGCATCATTTACCGAACCAGTTGCCCGGTCAGCGCTTTCAACTAAAGCATTAACAAGCGTTGATTTTCCAACTCCAGAGTGGCCAAGTAGAACAGTTCGCTTGCCAGCCAAGATTTCACGAATCTCTTCTAGCTCGCGCCCTTTCTGCTTCTTAACTTGAGTCTTAATGACTCGAATATCTAAATCTTTGTAGGCCTGTAAGAATTCTTTGCCATCAGATAAATCACATTTGGTCATAATAATTATTGGGATAATTCCTTGGTCATAGGCAACAACTAGCGCCCGATCAACAAAACCATGTCGCGGCTCGGGATTGGCTGCCGCAATCACAATCGCCATTTGGTCAACATTTGCAACAATCATTCGCTCTTGTTCTGCATCATCATCGACAGTTCTAGTCAGCGCATTAGTGCGGGGAGCGACAGTAACTATTCGTGCCAAAGTTCCCTCACCACCAGAAATATCACCAACTAATCCAACAATGTCGCCAACAACAACTGATTTCTTGCCAAGTTCGCGAGATTTCATAGCAGTTATCTCGATGCTTGAAGCACTTTCTAAATCTGAATTAAGTAGACAAGTAACGCGACCACGATCAACTGCAATTACAAAAGCTTCACCTGCTTTGGAGTAATCAGGGCGATCTTTGGTGCGAGGGCGTGTGCTTCTTGCAGGTCGCCTCCGAACGTCATCTTCATCGAACTCTTTGAAGTTACGCGGCTCAACCATTAAGCATCGCCTGCCAAGCACCTGGAAAATCTGGGAGCGTTTTCTTAGTAGTCGCGATGTTCTCTACTTGAATTCCATTAACAACTAAACCGAGCATCGCCCCGGCAGTAGCAAGACGATGATCATCATAAGTATGAAAAATTCCACCATGTAGCGGTGCGGGAGAGATGTGAAGTGCGCTCTCTTCTTCATCTACATCGCCGCCAAGTGCATTTAGTTCGGTTGCTAGCGCTGCTAATCGATCAGTTTCATGCAAACGTAAGTGTCCGATTCCACGCAGCGCTGAAGGTGAATCTGCCAATGCGGCTACTGCAGCAATTGATGGTGTTAATTCCCCAACATCATGTAAATCAATATCAATTCCAGTTATTACACCAGTGCCAGTTACCTTTAGATCATTGCCAACAAACTCTATTTTTGCACCCATCTTGGCAAAGATATTTCGAAGTTGGTCGCCAGGCTGTGCCGTCTTTTTAGGCCAATCTGTAATCAAAACTTCGCCACCAGAAATCATTGCAGCCGCCATGAAAGGCGCAGCATTTGAAAGGTCTGGTTCAATAATTAAATCTTGTCCTGTTAACACACCTGGCTCAACTCGCCATTCGCTCTTTCCAGAATCAGAAACTCTCACATCAACTTGTGCCCCAAATGCTCGTAACATTTCAACTGTCATTTCGATGTGCGGGGTTGAGGGAAGAGAACTTCCAATATCTTTTATAGTTATTCCAGTTTGAGTTGCGGGCCCGATCATTAAAAGTGCCGAAATGAATTGGCTTGAGGATGAGGCATCAATCTCTAAAGTTCCACCTTTTATCGAACCGCTCGCGTTGATTGTTAGCGGAAGCGCATAGCGATTTCCATGTTCAATAGTCACGCCAAGAGATTCCAAGGCTGAGATCACTGGTCCAACTGGTCGTTCGTAAGATCTAGCATCACCATCAAAATGAATTAAGCCAGTAGCTAGCGCGGCAACAGGCGGCAAGAAGCGCATAACCGTTCCGGCATTTCCAACATCAACACTTGCTGGTCCAAAAAATTTTGCAGGTACTACTCGTAAATCTCCTTTGCCCTCTTCAGTAATCCCGCAACCGATTGCTTTAAGTCCGGCAATCATCAGCGCAGAATCTCGGGAGTGAAGTGGCTTTCGTAGTAAAGATGGCGTTGTCGCAAGCGCCGCCAAGATTAGTGCGCGATTAGTTGCAGACTTTGATCCTGGAATTGTTATGGCTGCCGAAATTGGCGAAGCACCACGATACGGTGCGTTCCATAGATCAAAAGTTTTTTCGCTCACTGCGCAAGCCTACCTCAGCAGGTATTCTTGCCGTTATGTGCGGTAGCTATGTGCGGTAGATATGCCTTGGTTAAATCTGCAGGCGAATTGCTCGAAGAATTTGAAATAACGACTAATTCAATTCCTAGCGCACTTCCATCAGATTGGAACATCACACCTACGCGCGATATCTACTTAATTAAGCATGGTCGCGAATTAACGACAGTCTCCTGGGGGTTAATCGCACCATGGGCAAAAGATCGTACTGAAGCAATTCGTTCACAATCACAAGCTATAAATGCCAGAACTGAAACTGTTCACGAGAAGCCGACATTTAGAAGTGCATTTAAATCTCGTAGATGTTTGATTCCAGCAACCGGTTACTACGAATGGGCAACCGAACTTGGAAGATATGAAAGTAAGCAACCGTTCTATATTCATTCCCAAAGTGATAACAAGTCACTTGCATTTGCCGGAATTTATGATTGTTGGATTGATCAAAGCGGTGAAATATTTGAGAGCGCTGCAATCATTACAAGACCTGCTGTTGATTTTTTAGCAAAGATTCACCACCGCATGCCAACCTTCCTGCCCGCCGATCGCTGGGATGATTGGTTGAATCCAAAGTTAAATGATGTGGACGAGATTCGCGCTTTAATGGAATTGGCTGAGCCAGCTGCAGGTTTAACTGCGCACCCAGTCTCTACAAAGGTAAATGCGACTAGAAATAATGGTCCAGAGTTAATAAGCGAGATTGAACTAGGCGATCCCAGCACGCTCTTCTAGCTGGGAATACTTTCTGCTGGGAATAACGGGCGGCCAGGCTTTGTTCTAGAACCAAGTATTCCCAACCAGCCTTCGAAAGTTGAGTGATTCCTTGGCAGTAGCATTACTACCGATGTCTTCCGAGATAGAGGTTCGAACTCCGGCTGGTGCGCTGGCTACGGAGAATATTGTTGACCGCACCGCGCGATTTGAACGCGATGCTATGCAATACACAAATCAACTTTATGCAGCTGCAATGCGCTATACCAAAAATCCACATGATGCCCAAGATTTAGTTCAAGATACTTATGCCAAAGCTTTCACCTCTTTCCATCAATTCGAACCAGGTACAAATTTAAAGGCCTGGCTATATCGAATTCTTACTACTACTTTTATTAATACATATCGCAAAGATCAACGTCGCCCATTAATTTCTGATGGTGAAGTTGAAGATTGGCAGCTAGCCGCATCGGCAAGCCACACCAGCGATCAAGGAAAATCTGCTGAAGATGAAGTTCTAGAAAATCTTCCTGATGGCGATGTTAAACGTGCGCTTCATGAAATACCTGAAGAATTTCGTCTTGCAGTTTTCTATGCAGATGTTGAGGGTTATTCATATAAAGAGATTGCTGAAATTCTTGGAATTCCTTCAGGCACCGTAATGTCCAGGCTCCATCGTGGCCGTAAATTACTTCGTACCTTATTAGCGGATTACGCCAAAGACCGTGGATTTGGAGGAGCAGATGGAATGTAATGAAGTCTTACATGCCCTGGTTCTCTTTATAGATAACGAGATCGAGGATGTAAACGAGGTTCAAACCTTTGAATCGCACCTTGCGCAATGTCCGCAATGTCTGCGCGAGATGGAACACGAACGCGCAGTTCTTGCTCGAATGAAGAATTTGCTCTCGGCGGAATGTTGCGAGGCAGCACCAGAAGAGTTGCAAGAGCGGATTGCAAAGCAGACCGCCCTTCTTGCTTCACAGATGTTTAGTCCAACTCAAATAATTACCGAATACCGCAGAACCGAAACCACAATTAATGGCGAAACGCTGATTGAAATCGAAACGACTCACGAGATACGGCGCGATTTCCCACTAAGTTAGCGGTTATGAATTCGGAAGAAGTATTGGGAGCCGTAGGTATGGCTTCCTTAACCGTGCGCCCAGCAGATACTTCAGTCGCTCAAGCTTTAAATGATCTTCCCATTTTAGCGACGCCAACGCTTTTAAATATTTTTGAAGGCGCCTGCACGACGGCGCTAGCCGAGTATTTAGAACCCGGCGAAACTTCAGTCACGGTGCAATTTTCAGTCACTCAACATGGCTCGGTGGGAGTAGGAATAGAAATTAGATCTCATGCCAGATGTATTGAAATTGAGGGCGCAATCTGTAAATTTGAAATTGAAGTTCACCACGGTGAGAAGCTAATTGCAGCGGGAACAATTGACCGAAAAGTTGTCGATCGAGTCTCCTTTGCTGCAAGAATCGCAGCAGAGTCCATCACTAGATAACGCTAGATAGTTTTATAAAAAAAATTGAGCCCACCCGAAGGTGAGCTCAATTCCTTAAATTAAAAGTTACTTCTTTGTTGCCCAGAAAATCTCGGCAATCTCATCAATCTTTGCAAGCAACTTATCTGCGACTGCGACATCATTTGAACCCTTTGTTCCACCGGCGCCAGCAAGCTTGGTCGCTTCATTAAATAGAACGTGAAGTTGTGGGTAGGCCTCAAAATGATTTGGCTTGAAGTAATCAGTCCAGAGGACCCAGAGATGGTGCTTAACCATTTCTGAACGCTCTTCCTTAATTGCTACTGCACGAGATTTGAAATCAGCATCTGATGAAGCGGCGTACTTCTCCATTGTTGCTTTGATTGAAAGAGCTTCAATCTTGGCTTGAGCTGGATCATAAACACCACAAGGAAGATCGCAATGTGCATGTGCAATCTCTTTTGGGGCAAAAATATTTGCAATATTAAATTTGACCATAATTGGATTCCTTTTCTCTATTAACTCCGGACTAATTCTGGATTTACTGCGCTTATGGTGCGACACTACTACGACTATGAAGAAGTTCGCGAGTTTAGTTTCCAAATTAGTTAAGCGGATAGAAGTTCGCGGAAACTCAATGGCGCCAAGCTATAACGAAGGCGACTGGCTGCTGTTCTATACCGGCCCCGGGCGCTGGCGCGGTAAGTCGCGATTCGCCAACTCCTTGATCGGTAAAGTCGTTTTAATTCGACAGAGCCCTGAGCTCTTAATAGTTAAACGGGTGCTGAGAGTTATCAGTGAAAATAGCGACGAGAAGAAATATTGGGTTGAAGGCGATAACAAATTAGCCTCAACTGATTCCAGAAATTGGGGCGAAGTTGCCAGCTCAAAAATTGTTGGGGTATTACTTTTTCGCTATCACCGCGAAAGTAATTAACTTAAATTTATTTAAATCAAGTTAGCGAGTGAACGCTTCCATGAGAAGTGCTTTCTGCTCTTCTTCATGCAAGTGATGTGAACCAGTAGCAGGACTTGCAGTTGCGCGACGTGAAACCCGACGCAAGGTACGACCTTCAAGAAATTCACTTGTTGTAAGTGCAACGAATGGCCATGGACCTTGGTTAGCTGGCTCATCTTGAACCCAGAGCAAATTAGCGTTTGGATGCTTCGCCACAACCGCGGCGAATTCTGCAGCAGGGAATGGATAGAGCTGTTCAACTCTGATGATCGCAGTAGAAGTTTCACCAAGCTTTGTTCGCTCGGCAACTAGGTCGTGATAAACCTTGCCCGAAGTGAAAATTACGCGAGAAGCATTTACTACTGATTCATCATCAATTAGTGGTTGGAATGTTCCAGTTGTGAAATCTTTCAGACCGGAGGCAGCAGCTTTCAAGCGCAACATTGATTTCGGCTCGAAAACAATAAGTGGACGGCGAGCTGGGTTAGCCATGTGCCAACGGAGTAAGTGGAAATATGAAGCCGGCGAAGAAGGTTGAGCAACAGTCATATTTAGTTCGGCGCAAAGTGCGAGATACCGTTCGATGCGACCTGAAGAGTGATCCGGTCCTTGGCCTTCATAACCATGTGGAAGAAGTAGAACTAAGGAAGAACGCTCGCCCCACTTTTGAAGTGCTGAGGAGATGAACTCATCAATGATTGTTTGCGCACCATTTGCGAAATCACCAAATTGCGCTTCCCACATAACTAAGGCATTTTCACGTTCTGTGGAATAGCCATATTCAAAGCCCATTGCGGCATATTCCGAAAGCAATGAATCAAAGACAAAGAATTGATTTTCATCTGAAATTAGTGAACGAAGCGGGGTCCAGTCAGCACCAGTATTTTGATCCACAATTACTGCGTGACGATTACTAAAGGTTCCGCGTCTTACATCCTGGCCCGCAAGTCGAATTGGATAACCTTCCAAAAGCAGTGACCCCATCGCAAGTAATTCACCGGTAGCCCAGTCAACTGTTCCTTCATCTAGCATCTCAACACGTTTTGCTAATTGTGGAGTTAGTTTTGCATGTGGCTGGAAACCTTCTGGAATCGCGCTTTGGGTGGCGACAATCTTGCGCAGAATCGCTTCATCAACTGCGGTGTTTACAGTTTGTGGCGCTGGTGCAACTGGCACAACAATATTTGCATCATGTTCTGGCTCATTATTGTGGACCGCGTTATAAACAGCATCTAGCTGTTCTTGGTAATCACGCAGTACCTCTTCAGCCTCTTCGACTGTAATGTCGCCACGACCAATTAGCGCCTCGGTATAAAGCTTTCGAGTTGAACGTTTGGCTTCGATTAATTTATACATCAACGGTTGCGTGAAACTTGGCTCGTCGCCTTCGTTGTGTCCACGGCGGCGGTAGCAAATCATGTCAATTACTACATCTTTATTAAAGGCTTGACGATATTCAAATGCAATTCTGGCGACTCGAACCACGCTCTCTGGATCATCACCGTTTACGTGAAAAACCGGAGCTTGAATCATCTTTGCAACGTCGGTTGCATATGTTGAAGAACGCGCAGATTGTGGTGATGTTGTGAATCCGACTTGGTTATTTACGACAACGTGAATTGTGCCGCCCACGCGATAACCCTTTAATTGCGAAAGGCTTAGAGTTTCAGAGACAACACCTTGACCCGCAAATGCGGCATCACCGTGAAGCAGAATCGGAAGTACGGAGAAGGCCTCTTTAATATTTAATTTATCTTGCTTAGCGCGAGTAATTCCCTCTAGAACTGGGTTAACCGCTTCAAGGTGAGATGGGTTTGCAGCTAAGTAAATCTTTGTAGTTGCACCTGACTCGGCAGTGAATACACCAGCAGTTCCGAGGTGATACTTAACATCGCCCGAGCCATGAACCTGGTTCTCTGCGTAATGTCCTTCAAATTCTTGGAAGATCTGGCCGTAAGACTTACCTGCAATGTTTGCAAGAACGTTCAAACGTCCGCGGTGCGGCATTCCAACACAAACTTCATCGAGTCCACGATCTGCAGCTGCAGAAATTACGGCATCTAGAAGGGGAATAAGAGTTTCGCCACCTTCTAGCGAGAATCGCTTCTGGCCAACATATTTAGTTTGTAAGAAGGTTTCAAAGGCTTCAGCGCCATTTAATTTGCGCAAGATTCGAAGTTGTTCTTCGCGCGGCATTCTCGGTGAACCAACTTCTACATGTTCTTGAATCCACTTACGTTCTTCAGGATTTTCTATATACATATATTCAACGCCGATTGTTCGGCAATATGAGTCGCGCAGAGTTCCAAGAATCTTTCGCAACTTCATAACTGGCTTGCCACCGAAGCCATCGGTCGCAAATTCGCGATCAAGATCCCAGAGTGAAAGTCCGTGAGTAACAACATCCAAATCAGGGTGTGAACGTTGGACATATTCGAGTGGATCAATATCTGCCATTAAGTGGCCAGTTGTGCGATAAGCGTTAATTAATTGTTGAACTCGAGCAGTCTTATTTACCTGATCATCTTTGGTTGCGCGCATATCAACGACCCAACGAATTGGTACGTATGGAATACGCAACGCGGCAAAAATCTCGTCATAGAAACCATTTTCGCCAAGAAGTAATTCATGAATTCGCTTTAGGAAATCACCTGATTGTGCGCCCTGAATAATTCGGTGATCATAAGTACTTGTAAGTGTTATTACCTTGCTAATTCCAAGTTCTGCCAAAGTATCTTCATTAACGCCATGGAACTCAGCTGGATAATCCATAGCTCCAACGCCAAGAATTAAGCCTTGTCCTTGAACTAAACGTGGAACAGAGTGAACAGTTCCGATAGTTCCGGGGTTGGTTAGCGAAACAGTTGTGCCTGCGAAATCTTCGACAGTTAATGTGCCACCGCGCGCTTTGCGAACAGTCTCTTCATAGGATGCCCAGAATTGTCCGAAATCTAACTCTTCGCAGCCCTTGATTGATGGGACCAATAATTGACGTGAACCATCTGGCTTTGCCAGGTCGATAGCGATTCCAAGATTTATATGTTCTGGCTTCCCAATCGCTGGTTTGCCATCTAATTCCCCAAAGAAAGCATTCATCTCTGGCATCTGACGAATCGCGCTGATCATTGCGTAACCGATTATGTGAGTGAATGAAACTTTGCCACCGCGACTGCGCTTTAAGTGGTTGTTAATAACAGTTCGGTTATCAATCATTAACTTAGCTGGAACGGCGCGCACACTTGTTGCGGTTGGAACAGTTAGTGAAGCTTCCATACTTTGAACAACGCGAGCGCTTACACCGCGAATTGGTTCAAGAGTTGAAGCGCCAGGACTTACTAAAGTTGGAATTGGTTTGACAATCGGATCCGCAGGTGTGCGGAAAGTTGCCGACGGCGCAACAGGTGCAACTGGTGCAACTGGAGTTGCTTGTGCAACTGGCGCAGTTGGAGTTGCTTGTGCAGAAACTTGGGTTGCAGCTACTGGAACTTGCAGAGTTGCAGGATCAGCAACTTTCTTTGGAAGTGGTGGATTGCCACCCTTAGGTGCGTTATCCAACGTTGGAATAACTTTTCCATTGCTTGCTGCGCTTGAATTACTTGCAGCGCTTGCATTTGGTGTGTAATCCGAGAAAAATTCGCCCCAAGCTGCATCTACAGAATTTGGGTCTGCTAAAAATCTTTCATACATTTCATCGACAAGCCATTCATTGGGACCAAAAGATCCACCGAAGTGATTAGCAGGTGTATTAGATCCAGTTGCCGACACTCTTGATGCTCCCGATTCCAGTTAAATCGTCGATAATTCTCATCATTTACTAACAAGAGTCTAATAGGCGCAAGGGCCCTGGACTATACGGCGCAGGCTCATTGCTGAGGATTAGAACTGTGATTACCGCCCCATTGGGCAAATTTTCAGCAGGAAATCTGCGCAAATAATGGGCAGAGTTACCGCCATGAATTCGCCACTCGCCATCGTTACAGGTGGATCACGCGGCCTGGGGAATGTAGTTGCGAAAGAGCTGGCGAAACTGGGAAATCGAGTTTTGATAGTTAGCAAAGATCCAGAACGTGCTGCGAAAGCGGCAGCGGAAATTGGCTGTGAATTTGAAACTGTAGATTTCCAAGATTTAGATGCAACACAAATCAAGTTTCAAGAAATTGCCAATAAGTACGGCACACCAAAAATCTTAGTTTTAGCTCA
This sequence comes from actinobacterium SCGC AAA044-D11, assembly GCA_965268555.1. Lineage (GTDB taxonomy): Bacteria > Actinomycetota > Actinomycetes > Nanopelagicales > Nanopelagicaceae > AAA044-D11. Next base: position 1,141,213 of record OZ254174.1, on the reverse strand, counting down.
TGGCGTTATGAGCGAAAAAATGTCTAAGACTTTGCGGACGACAACTCAAGAGTGGCGTCGAGTCATGGCAATTAATCTTGATTCGGTTTTCATTGCCATAAACACAATTGCACCTGCAATGGCGGAAGCGCGAGATGGTCGAGTAATTATTTTCTCTGCATGTTTGGGAAGAATGTCTGGCCCAGGAAATGCCGGCGGACTTGCGCCGTATCGAATAAGCAAGGCGGGAGTAAATGCCCTGGTTAGAAATCTTTCACATGAAACTGGGCATGGAGCTCGCGGCTTCTTAGTTGATGCAACTTGTCCAAATCACAGTCGCACCGATATGGGCGGGGAAGATGCACCAAGATCTGCAGAAGAAGGCGCTGCAACTGCAATCTGGCTTGCCACGAGAAGTTTTGAAAACGGAAAAGATCAAACTGGATTATTTTGGGAAGATAAGACAGTAATTCCTTGGTAGAGCTTTGGAAAACTAAGAACGAACTACCTTAGTAGTTATCAGCAGTTTTACCGTTATAACCAAATAACGAAGCGACCAATGTGACTGCTCCAAGTAATGCGACTGGAATTCCAACAATCAATAAATGGCCAGTAATCATGTAGTAAGAAACTCCGATTGCAATTAAATTCGCAAGTACGGCAGGCGCTCGGCCATATGAACGATGGCGCGCAAAACCAGTAGAGGCAAAGTAAAGACCGATTGCACCAACCGAGGCAAAGACAATTTCCGCGATAAGCGCCGATGGCCAGGTCGCCGTCGAGAAAACAGTTGCAAGCAATAAGTAAAGGACTATTCCGACAAGAATTAGGGATTCAATACGCAGCAACCAGATAGCCGAAATTCTAGATCTCTCATAGAACGAATCACTTAACTTCATCTGGGCTCCTCATTCGATTGCGGGAAATAACCTGCAAGTAGAGCAGAACTCTAATGCATGTGAAAGAAATTGCCGTGAAACAAATATGTCAATTAAGGCCTAACCTAGCTAAATGAAGGTTGAGTTTTCAAACAATGGAGTCACAGATTCGTTGACTGGAGCACCAGCACCTAGAAATTTCTTTGAAAATCTTGCCAGGGAGATTTCAAAATCTCGGCGCAAGTATCAACCATTGGCGATTATGACGTTTAAATATCTAGCACTAGAAGAAAAGCTAGCTAAGAAAAATGAAGCTGAAAAAGAACTTATGGAACTGGGAATAATTGTGAAAAAAAGCATCCGGAGCGGTGACTTCTACTCACGAATGGCGCAAGATGGATTTTGGGTTTGTCTTCACGCAGATGAGCTGGAATGCGGAGAAGCAAAAATTAGAATCAATGAGAAAATTAAATCTTCTTACGAACTAAAAAAATCGCAGCCAATTTTAAATACAAGTAGAGTTGAAATAGCTATAAACCTGTGGGATGGAGAGATGAACCAAAGCTCTTGGATTGAGAAAGTTGATAGCGCTTATTTCGGCGATGAAAAAGAGAGCAATGAACTAGAAATACACCCTAAGGTTTTCTAAATTCACTTATAGTTGTATTTGCATTTGCTTCTCTACATGTTGTGACTAAGCATTGGGCTTTAGACCCACATTGCTATTTGATGCCCAGATGAATACAAAAACTTTTGGCCCCCTTCAAGAATTGATGGAAGATCCAGAGATTGAAGAAGTATGGATTAACTCTCCAAATCGCATTTTTATTGCTCGCAAAGGTATTAGTGAATTAACAAACCTAACCTTAACTTTTGATGAAGTTCGCAACCTTGTCGAACGGTTGCTTATGTGGGGCGGTCGCAGATTGGACCTCTCCCACCCATTTGTCGATGCAAGACTTCCGGATGGAAGCAGATTGCATGTAGCAATTCCAGAGGTAACTGCGCAGTTTTGGGCAGTTAATATTCGAAAGCATCTAATTAGAGGAAAGTCATTATCTGAATTAGCAAAGCTTGGGGTTATGTCCAGCGAGGTTTGTGAGTTCTTAGTTAAATGTGTCGAAGCTGGGCTAAATATTTTGGTTAGCGGTTCAACTCAAGCTGGGAAAACTACCTTACTAAATGCGCTCGTTAGTGCGGTTCCGCTCAAGAGCCGGGTAATAACTATTGAAGAAGTATTTGAACTTCGCCCAAAACTTCCTGATTGTGTGGCACTTCAAACGAAACCTGCCAACTTGCAGGGCGAGGGAGCGATTCCACTTCGCCGGTTAATCAAAGAGGCATTGCGAATGCGACCTTCACAAATTGTTGTCGGGGAGATACGTGAGGCTGAGTCACTGGATCTACTTATTGCACTCAACTCTGGATTACCCGGCATGGCAACAATTCATGCTAATTCAGCCAAGGATGCGGTCAGTAAGTTACAAACACTTCCACTGTTAGCAGGGGAGAACATCTCTCATAAATTTATTGCACCTGTAGTTGCCGCCGCAATTGATCTCGTAATCCATTTATCCATTGCACCTGATGGTGTTAGGCGAATCATGGAAGTTGCGCAGGTAACAGGCCGCATAGAACTCGATCGAGTTGAAGTCGAGATGCTCTATCAATTTAAAGCGCTACCAAAACCTGGTTATGAAAGAGGGCTGCAAGACCCAATGCTCATTTTTTCTGTGCCACGAGAGGGAGTGAATAAAGAAGATGCGTAAAAATCTACTAAAAATCGACCTAAAGACTTTCGCAATATATTTGGCGAGCGGAATATCTGGCTTAGTAATTGCTACGTTAATTACAACTTCTATTCTCATTGGTATTCCATTCGCAGTGATTACAGTTGCGATCCCAGCAGTCTTGTTGAAACGTAAAGTTGAAAAAGAGCGAACAACAATGCAAGGACTCTGGCCAGAAATATTGGATCACATCATCTCTGGATTGCAATCAGGATTATCACTTGCTGAGACTTTGGTAGTTTTAAGTGGGCGTGGGCCTGAGAAGACCAGATCAAACTTTGCACTTTTCTCCCAAGATTTGAGAACTGGTTTGGAGTTCGAAAAAGCACTAAAAGAATTGAAGTTGCGATTTCATGATGGGATTGCAGATCAAGTTTGTGAGGTTCTTGAATTCGCCAGAATTTCTGGAAGCCGTGATACTTCTTTAACTTTGCGAACACTTTCCAATTTCATAAGAAGCGATCTGGCAATTCGCTCAGAAATATCCGCAAAACACAGTTGGGTTAAAAACTCAGCTGCCCTGGCAGCGGTAGCACCATGGATTTTGCTCTTACTGTTGGCTTCCCAACCTAATACTCGTAGCGCGTACACAAGTGCCAGTGGGTTTATAGTCCTACTGATCGGTGCTTTTCTAACAATCGCTGCTTATATTTGGATGGAGCGCGTTGGAAGAATCAGCGAAATTCCTAGGACTTTTGCATGAATACATTCGCACTTTCATTGTTTTTTCTTTCACCGCTGATTTCTTATGCAACCTACATTTTGCTGCAGGAGAACCGCGATCCATTACGTGGATTTCACGATGGTTTCCTAAAAAACTCAAGAAACAATCCATTAGAAAGCGATAGGTTAAATACATTAAACAGCTCTGAATCAAAAGTACTTGGTCGCAATATTCCAGGTTCTAAGGTTTTAATATCACTGTTTTTAATTGCGCTTCCAATTCTTTTCTTTGCCGGCATTCCCATGAGGTTGATTCTGATCCTGGGAATTTCAATACCAGCATATATTTTTTGGCTTAAAGAAAGTTCGACTCGAGAGGCAAAGAAAGAGTTACAGTGCATTGAATCTGAATTCCCTGCGATTGTAGAACTTTTTGCTGTTTTAGTATCGGCTGGCGAGAGCCCATCGATGGCTTTGCAAAGAGTTTCAGAACGTGCAGCAGGAGTTTTGGCAGAAAAACTCAAAGAAACTTTAAGCAAGTTGCAACAGGGCAGGAATCTAACGCAAGCCCTTGAACAACTGGGACTCGAAGTTAACTCAGCAACTATTCGCAGATTTTGTGACACCTTGATTCTTGCTATTGAGCGCGGAACAACTCTTTCTGACGTGTTAACGCGCCAAGTTGAAGAAGTAAGAGTTGCACATCATGCATCCCTGATGATCGCAGCTGGTAAAGCTGAAATTGCTTTAATGATTCCAGTAATTTTTTTAATTCTGCCGATTTCAGTTTTATTCGCTCTTTGGCCCTCATATCTTTCACTGGGCCAGAGCGTTATGTAGAAATCAGTCCCTTATCAACAGAGCGCACTAAGCACACAGGACATTTCTCCTATCCAAATTCAAAGCCAATTTTCCAAGAAAATAAGCACAACCAGTTCTACAAACCAACCAGTTCTACAAACCAACCAGTTCTACAAACCAACCAGTTCTACAAACCAACCAGTTCTACAAACCAACCAGTTCTACAAACCAACCAGTTCTACAAACCAACCAGTTCTACAAACCAATAATCGAAGCAGGGGAAAATGAAAAATCGCATGTTTTCAAGAGAAGAAGTTAACGGCCTGATTTCCAAGGTATTTATCAAACTATCGGATCAGATTTACCTGGCTTTCAAGAACGAATCAATGATTCCAAATAAGAGAAAAGTATTTAGGAATTTCATGGCAAGAATAGATTCAATTCGTCTCCGATTTGATCTAGCCCTGAAGTCTGAACAAGGCGACGTTCCAGGTTGGGTTTTAGTAGTTCTCATGACTACCGGCTTGGTAACAGGAATATGGACAGTTGCACAACCAAGACTTTCAAGTATTCTCAAGAATTCACTCGATAATATGAACAGCATTCGTTAGTCATGAATCTATATTTCGCGAAATTGATTAAAAGATATGGGCTATTGATTGATGAAAATGGAACGGTTGAATCGACGTTAGTTATCATTCCAATAGTTTTACTTTTTTTGAGCGTTCTTCAAATCGCGACTTCTGTAATGGGGCGAGGAATAGCACTAAACACAGTGCAAGGAGATATAAGTCGTGAGGCACTTCTTGGATCAAATTCCTTGAGCTCATCTAGTGATTTATTAGGCACGGTCATAACTAGAATTCCAATTCCTGGCGGTGGATCAGTCATTGTTGGTAAAAAAGAGAACATAACTCCCAAAATTTCACCACTAATTCTTGCAAGAGATTCTTTTATTTCTACTGGAATTGCAGTAGATGAAAATCGGTAAACCCACTGAAATATTAAGAGCTGAAGAGGGAAGTGCGATAATTGAATTCATAATACTTGCGCTTCCACTTTTTATACCACTTGTAATTTTCTTAACCTCAGTAAATAGTTCGGCGCAAATTAAGTATGAAGCTCGAAATTTTGCAAGGCAAGTTGCCCGAGTTTACGTAACTAGCCCTAGTCAAGATTTGGCAAGTTCAAGAGTTGCCGCATTAGTAGATGTTTTTTCAAAGAGTAGTTTTGGCGAGAATAGAATTGATTTACCTCCAACTATTCAGATTCACTGCAGCCTTTCACCATGCATCTCGCCAAATAGCCGCGTTGAAGTTGAAGTTTTTCTGAAGTCCACTAGTAGTGGAAAGTCTGCGACGGCAAAAGTGAGCCAAACTGTTGATGCCTGGCGAAACAGTTGAGTAGCTTTAGAGAATCAAAATTGCTGGCTCATGTCTTTGCCGGAGAAGAAGGTTCAGTGTCGGTACTTATTTCAACGTTATTCATAGTTGTTTTCATCTTGTCTATCGGAATCATTGATATATCCGACTCCTATTTAGCTAAACGTGAATTAACTCAATTAGGAGAAGATGCACTGCTAGTAGCATCACATTCTTTAGATGAGAGCCGCTATTACTCAGGAATTGGATTGGCGCCTGGCCAGCAAGGTGCCCAAGTTAGAGTGCCGATTGATTGCCAGGTCGCACTTAGGAAATTTCACAGTGAAATTACTTCCCACTACTTAAGAAAAAACAACGTAGAAGTCTCTGGTTGGCGATGTATTGATGATCAGATAACCGCAAGCATCAGTTCAAGCATTCAGGCAGTCGTCACATTCCCGATTATTTCTGCAATAAATGGCGGAAAAATTGCGGTGAGTGCGACTATAGGCGCCACATCAGAATTGAGTAGCTGAATTTAGCCATTACGCTTATCCCATGGCAGCTCGCGAATATCTCGAAGAAGTTAGTGCATTGCGCGTAACTCTTTCGGCAATCGAGCAGGTATTAAACCTTCCTAAACTTGAAGCGGATTTCAAAACTCTTGAGGCTGAAGCAAGCGCACCAAACCTCTGGGATGATCCAGAAAAGGCACAAGTTGTAACAAGCAAGCTTTCAAGAGTTCAAGCGACTCTCAATAAATCAAACACAATAAGACGCAGACTCGAAGATATTCCACTGCTTCTAGAGTTAGCACAAGGCGAAAAAGATCAAAGTGCTTTAGCTGAAGCAGGAAATGAATTAGATGATGTGACTCGGGCAATTCGGGAATTGGAAGTCCAAACCTTACTAAGTGGTGAATATGACGATCGAGATTGTCTAATAACAATTCGTTCTGAAGCAGGGGGAGTTGAAGCTGCGGATTGGGCTGCGATGTTGATGCGCATGTATCTGCGCTACTGCGAACGACACAGCTTTAAGGTAGATGTATTAGAAACTTCTTATGCCGAAGAAGCTGGAATTAAGTCGACGACATTCAGGGTCTATGCGCCATATGCATATGGAACGCTATCTGTTGAACAAGGAACACATCGATTGGTTCGAATATCACCATTTGATTCGCAGTCACGTCGTCACACTTCATTTGCTGGTGTTGAAGTTGTGCCCGTAGTTGAGCAGAGCGATCACATTGAAATTGATGAAAAAGAATTACGAATAGACGTTTATCGATCTTCTGGACCAGGTGGTCAAGGCGTTAATACAACTGACTCTGCAGTGAGAATTACCCACTTACCAACCGGGATTGTTGTCTCTTGCCAAAATGAACGTTCACAAATTCAAAATAAGGCAACTGCAATGGCGGTTTTGCAATCGAAACTTCTAGAACGTCGACGTCAAGAAGAGCGTGCCAGATTAGATGCACTCAAAGGTGATAACTCTGGATCTTGGGGCAACCAGATGCGTTCATATGTATTGGCCCCTTATCAAATGGTTAAAGATTTACGAACCGATTTTGAAGTAGGAAATCCATCCGCAGTACTAGATGGTGAAATTGATGGATTTATCGAAGCTGGAATTAAGTGGCGTAAGTCCACAGATTAAATATAAATCACACCCAATTACGCATAAATTAAAGAAATCTCTCAGCCTTTTATGCGCGTATTTCCGTGCTCAAGCGCAGATTCCTGCCTAAACTTCCCATGTAGGCCATTTCAATATGAGCCTGATCGAACTTTTTGGTCTTAAATGAAGCAGAAGGAGGCGCTAATGATTCGTTTTGAAAATGTAACAAAGATGTATCCAAAACAAGATCGCGCTGCACTTGATTCCGTAAATATTGATATTTTAAAAGGTGAGTTTGTTTTCTTAGTTGGACTATCAGGTTCAGGTAAATCCACATTTCTCCGATTGGTTCTGCGAGAAGAGCGACCAACATCTGGAGAAATAATTGTTGCTGGCAAAGAGTTGAATACGCTCTCTGCCCATAAAATTCCAGAACTTAGACGACAAGTTGGAACGGTATTTCAGGATTTTCGTCTGCTTCCAAATAAGACCGTATTTGAAAATGTCGCGTTCACGCTTCACGTTCTCGGTTATTCAAATAAGGAGATTGATCGTGAAGTGCCCGAAGTTTTAGAACTAGTAGGACTTGAAGAGAAATCAGATAGAAAACCCTCTGAATTATCTGGTGGCGAGCAACAACGCGTAGCAATTGCCCGAGCATATGTAAGCCGCCCTGCAATTCTTATTGCCGATGAGCCAACCGGAAACCTTGACCCTGCTACAAGTGTTGGAATTATGAAGTTACTTGATCGGATTAATCGCGAAGGAACAACAGTTGTTATGGCTACGCATGATTCAAAGATTGTGGATTCAATGCGAAAGCGCGTTATTGAACTTGAAGGCGGGCATGTTATCCGCGACCAAGTTCGTGGTGTTTATGGATATGCGGGATAGGGGCCAAAAATGAGAGCTGGATTTTTATTTAGTGAAGTGCGAATTGGTCTACGCAGAAATTTAACAATGACCTTTGCCGTAATGATTACTGTGGCAATCTCTCTCACACTTCTTGGAATTGGTTTACTGGCCAATTCTCAAGTGCGCGTAATGAAGGATTATTGGTACGACAAGATCGAGGTTTCAGTATTTCTTTGTGGTTCACTTTCAGAGACTCCATCTTGTGCCAGCGGTCCAGTTTCTCAAGAACAGAGAGACACAATAAAATCTGACATCGAAGCGCTTCCAGTAGTAGATAAGGTTTATTACGAATCACAATCCGAGGCATTTAAACATTTCCAAGAACGTTTTAAAGGGTCTGCAATCGCACAAAATGTAACGCCAGATCAACTTCCTGAATCATTTAGAGTGAAATTAAAAGACCCAACAAAATTTGCTGTCATGCAAAGTGCATTTTCAGGGCGACCTGGAGTCGATTCAGTTCAAGATCAACGGAGCATCTTGGAGAAATTCTTTAAACTTCTCGGGGTGCTTAGAGATGGCGCACTTGCGATTGGTTTAGCAAGCGTTCTAACTGCAGCGCTTTTAATCAGTAATACTCTGCGAATCGCTGCGTTTAACCGACGAAGAGAGACCGGTGTAATGAAACTGGTTGGCGCTTCTTCTTTCTCAATTCAATTGCCATTCCTTCTCGAAGGTATTTTCTCAGCGATTGTTGGGTGGGTTTTCTCAACCGGGCTCTTATCTGCATTTAAGTTGCTTGTAGATTCCAGAATTGCGCCACTCCTAAGTTTCACTAAATTCTTTACCTGGTCTGATGTTTGGGTCGCATCCGCAATTCTCTTACTGACAGGATTTGTAGTTTCCGCCGTGGCATCAATACTTACACTTCGCAAATATCTAAAGGTCTAATCCCGCATAGCTTTGCCAATTTCAGTCTTTGCTAGGAGAATTCTCAAATGCTTTCCCCTTGGCAATCCTTAGTTGCACGCTTTAAAAGTGCTGGGTTTAGTGCCACTGCGGCGATTGCATCTCTCGCAATTATTCTCGCCTTTGCCCTTGGTGATTATGTTGGGCAATCACGACATAGGTCGCCAGTAGAACAATCAATTTCTAATATTCTTGAAAAGAATCCAACTCCGACTAAGCGAAATGTTTTAGAACGTGCCGCAATTGAAGCAGTCTTAAAGGCCTCTGGAGATCAATGGGCAAACTATTTCCCGCAAGAAAGTGTTAAGAGTTTAACTCAGACACTCGAAGGAAGATATAGCGGTATCGGTATTTGGCTTCGCAAAAATAAATCAGGAGTTCTTGAAGTCTCAAGTGTCCAGCCAAGGTCACCAGCTTCAAGAGCCGGGATTAAAGTTTTGGATGCACTTGTTGATATCAATGGCGTAGCGATGGATGGTGCATCAGTTGCCACTGCAGTGTCGGCACTGCGTGGTGCCCCAAACTCAACGTTGCAAATAGGGCTAGAGCGAAATCAAGATCCGATCCGTCTTTCGATAAAGCGAGAGTCACTATTTAATGGCGATGTTGTCGCTTATCAGTTAGCAACTAAAGTTCTTTATATTCAAGTCTCAGCAATAACTTCCGAAGTTGCAAATGAAGTTTCTGCAGCACTTGCCAAGTATCCGCATTCAAGTGGAATTGTCTTGGATTTACGCGATAACCCTGGTGGTTTGATTAACGTTGCTGTTGATCTGGCTTCAAAATTCTTAAGTGAAGGAACGGTCGTCTCTTACTCCAGGAAGAATGATTCAGATGTTGTACTTGAATCAACAAATGGCGATGCTGATTCGGCGCCGATGACAGTTTTGATTAATCGCTTAACTGCCAGCTCTGCTGAAGTAATTGCTGGCGCCCTGCAAGACCGAAATCGTGCAGTGATTATTGGTGAGAAGAGTTATGGCAAAGGCACTGTGCAAGAGATCATCGAATTAGTTGATGGCTCTAAATTAGAAATAACTATTGGAAAATACCGAACCCCAAATGGACGTGCCATCGATCAAGTTGGGATTGCGCCAGACCTTCTAGTTCCTGAAGACCAAGAGATTAAGAAAGCCCTGCTTGTATTAGGTGGATTAGCAGCAATTAGCAACAAATAATCTCCACGGCACCGTTTTCAAACAAGGCTCTTGCAACAAACAAGGCTCTTGCTTCAGAGTTCCAAATAACCCGCGTATCCTTGGCTTCTAGATTTAATTGGATAAAGCAAAGTCATGAAATGAGGTGGTCAAAATGGTAAAAGAGCTTGGAAAAAAGTTAATAGCGCAAAACAAGAGTGCTCGCCATGACTACTTTATTGAAGAAGTTTTCGAATGCGGCTTAGTTTTAAGCGGCACTGAAGTGAAATCACTTCGGGCCGGACGAGCATCTCTTATTGATGGTTTCGCGATGGTAAACAATGGCGAACTTTGGTTAAGCGGAGTGCATATTCCGGAATACACCGAGGGAACTTGGAACAACCACACGCCACGTCGCGAACGTAAATTACTTCTTCATAAGAGGGAGATTGAAAGATTGGCTGCCGATTTAAAGCAAGGTGGTCTAACACTTGTGCCACTTTCACTTTATTTCAAAGATGGCAAAGCCAAAATTGAACTTGCGCTTGCAAAAGGTAAGAAAGCGCACGACAAGAGAGCCACTCTCATGGAGAAGCAGGCCAACCGCGAAATTACCCGCGAACTTTCCAGACGTACCAGCGGCAAATCCCAGCGCTAGTTACATCCCAGCGCTAGTTACATCCCAGCGCTAGTTACATCCCAGCGCTAGTTACATCCCAGCGTAGAAGCTAAGGCGCTCTATGCGAATTATCTTTAAACGGTGTTACACCTTACAATTAGCAGGTTAGATAACTGCTTTTTGTTATCTAACAACAAAATGGAAAAAACTAAATATAGAAAAGTAAATGCTTCATGTTCCACAACCATCATGGGGGTGAACGGTCTCGACTTTAGTTGTTGAGTCAGGTGAAGCGGGCCGAGGAAGCCGGGATGATCTCGTTAACCAATAACCCTGGCAAAACTATAAGCGCCAGTACAACTGCCGCTGATTTCGCTATCGCTGCCTAAGCGATTTAAGTGAATCCGTTAACCCAAGAGTGCTCTCGACTTGGATGTTAGCGTCGCTAGAGAGCTCACTTGATAATGGTGTTATGGACGCTATCGGGGAAATAAATCTATAACTGAGTTCGTTGACTACATGTGTTTGTGAGAGTCAGGACTGAGAAAACGAATAGAACACTACGCCCGTAGAAGCCCTGATTTTGCTCTAGAGGACCCGGGTTCGATTCCCGGCACCTCCACCATGCATAAAGTACGAAATCTTTAAGAATGAAAGTTTTTTAGTGCTCCCAATAAGTCTTATCGCGCCAAATTTTTATGAAAACTAATATTGAAGTTGTAATCGAAAATATAGAAATAATCAATCCGCCAGTTGTGTGACCTGTTACTAAGATTGTTAATCCGAGCATTAGTCCAATTAAAGTGAAAACAAATGCTGCAAGCTTCTTTACGTTTGTTGCTGTTCGCCTATGAGTAGGAATTTTTAGAATTAACCAGCCAATTGGGGCGCCAAGAATTGAAATCAAGATCATTATTGAAACCACAAGGGCTAAAGATTCCATAGCTAATTTTAGCCGCTTATCAAGATTTATCTCTCTATTGGCGAAAGCTATTTGTCCCTAGCGAAAGCTATTTGTCCCTAGCGAAAGCTATTTGTCCTTAGCGATAGCTATTTGTCCTTAGCGATAGCTATTTGTTATGCAACTTCATCCATGGGGCGTGCTGGTACGAATCTTTTCTTTCCCAGCGGAGAGGTCCATTCACATGAACCATCTTCAAAACTTTCTAGTTTCCAGCCACCATGAGTTTTTAACTGATGATGCCTCTTACATAGAAGACCTAAATTTGATGGAGAAGTTTCGCCGCCCTCCTCCCACGGAACAGCATGATCGATTTCTCCTTTAATTCCCGAACGCCTACATCCAGGAAATCTGCAAGTTCTATCTCGGGCAAGTAAAAAATCTCTAAGAATTAGGGGCGGTAGGTAACTTTCACGACCAAAATCAAGAAGATTTCCAGTAGTTGGGTCGGTAATGAATTTTCGCCATTTTCCATCAGCGGCAAGTTCGCGTGCCACAGATGCAGGAATTGGGCCGTAACCACTCAACTGCCCAGGATTCTCGGCGAGACCAAGGAGGGTTGGTAAATCAATTGTGAGATTTACGGTGACTGGTCGACCATGGTTCATTAGTTGATCGTCGTTTGTCTCTAAAAACATTGCAGCAATCGCTGTTATTGCATCTGCACGATGAGCATCCATTGGATCCATTAAATCTTCACTGAAGTCCGTTAAATTGAAACGAGCTTTGCTTTCATTGCCAACGCTTTGGCCAGAGCTATTGCCAACGCTTTGGCTAGAGCTATTGCCAACGCTTTGGCCGGATGCGTTGCGATAGTTGCGAAGCTTCTCTTTTGCGATGCCATTGGTCTTACTCGCCAACCTATCAATAGCTAACATGATTGTTTGCGCATCTGGCGCAGGTAGAAATGCAACTATGGTCGCCATTCCATTTGGACTTGGGAAATATGAAACCTTTCGAGCGCTTTTCTCTTCAACTGCCGCAGCTTCAAATTGTTCAGGTGCAAACATCGCAATACAGGATCGAACCTTGTTAGCAACTTGCGCAGGAGTGTGAAACTCAGCATGCGCAACAGCTTCATCTTCAATCAATTTCAGTACTTCCGGTAATACGCCTTGACGAATTAACTGAGCACTTTCTCTAGCAATCACATTTGCATGGGCCGGAGAAATATCTCCAATCGCTAGGGCAGCAGTTGCGCCCGGGAGATGCTGCATTAACGTTCTAGCAACATCAATCCGGCTCTGAGCGGTTGATCCCGAAAGCCTAAGTGCAGTCGCAATCTCTTCTCTTTCAGAGTCATCAACGCCAGAATACATAGAGTCAGCTCGACTAGGTTCATTTCCAGCAACTACAACAATCGCATGTTGTAACCAAACGTTAAACCACCCGCTCTGTTTTTCAAGAGCTGCAAGATAATCAACTCGTCCGGCATAATCTAGATTTTCAGGAGATATCTTCCAGAGCTCAGTTACACAATCCAAACCGGCAGGCAGATGCAAAATTTCAGAGATTCGTTCTCCTAATTTTCTTGCTTCCTCGGATTCTATTTGCATAAATTGATTATGGCATTGGGCACTGACATCACTTTGATTTATAAGTAGAAAATGAGGATACAAGGAAACCCTGTTGATAAACTCAAGCAGTGCACATCTACAAAAGCAGTGCACATCCACAAAAGCAGTGCACATCCACAAAAGCAGTGCACATCCACAAAAGCAGTGCACATCCACAAAAGCAGTGCACAAATACGATGTTTGCGTTACCGAAAAAGACGATACATAATTACGACATGAGCAACGGGCCAGAGATTGCGAACTTGAATCGCTTGATAAACGAGATCAAGATACTAAGTGGCTCGATTTCTATACTCGTGAAGGCCTCGAGCGAGAAAGACCAGACCTTAGAGAGCACGGCTCTTGATGCAATCAACTTTCGAATTCGCGAGATATCGAAGCTAACAATGAATCTAACCGCAGCAAATCTAAAGCCAACCAATTTCTCAATCGATTCAATATTGCTCGAACTTGAAAAAGCCAAGCCCAGTTCAAAAGTGCTGCGAGATTTGTTAGAACCCCAACTCGAATCCCTACGTAAGTGGGCGTTAAGCGAGACACTCACTCTTTCGATTCAATAATTTCGGCTCTATGAGTCGATGTCCTAGACTCCTCTCATGTCTAAAGTCCTAGCATCGCTACCGGTTGGCCAAAGAGTTGGTATTGCCTTCTCTGGTGGCTTAGATACCTCGGTTGCTGTTGCGTGGATGCGCGAAAAAGGCGCAGTGCCATTTACTTACACCGCTGATCTTGGTCAGTATGACGAGCCAGATATTGAATCAGTTCCAGGTCGCGCAAAAGCTTATGGCGCCGAAGGTTCACGTCTCGTCGATTGCAAGCAAGCACTTGTAGAAGAAGGTTTCGCAGCGATTGCGTGCGGTGCATTCCATATTCGCTCTGGTGGAAAAACTTATTTCAATACCACCCCACTTGGCCGCGCAGTAACCGGAACTCTTTTAGTTCGTGCGATGCTTGAAGATAACGTCTCAATTTGGGGCGATGGTTCAACATACAAAGGCAATGACATTGAACGTTTCTATCGTTACGGCCTCCTTGCTAATCCAAATTTAAAGATTTACAAGCCATGGCTTGATACTGATTTCGTAAATGAACTTGGCGGCCGTAAAGAAATGTCGGAATGGCTTTCGACTCGTAAATTGCCTTACCGCGATAGCGTAGAAAAAGCTTATTCAACTGATGCAAATATTCTTGGTGCAACCCACGAAGCAAAGACTTTAGAGAACTTAGATACCTCTCTGGAAATTGTCGAACCAATCATGGGTGTTGCATTCTGGAAAGATTCAGTAAAGATTGAAACTGAAGATGTAAAGATTGAATTTTCAAAGGGTCGCCCCGTTGCTATAAATGGCAAGAAGTTAGAAGCCGTTGCGCTTATGCAAAAGGCAAATGAAATTGGTGGCCGCCACGGTCTAGGCATGTCAGATCAGATTGAAAATAGAATTATTGAAGCGAAGAGCCGCGGAATTTATGAAGCACCAGGAATGGCTCTTCTTTACATTGCATACGAGCGTTTAATAAGTGCTATTCACAACGAAGACACAATTGCGAATTATCATGCAGAAGGCCGTCGCTTAGGCCGTCTTCTCTATGAGGGCCGCTGGTTAGACCCACAATCACTAATGTTGCGAGAATCCTTAATGAGATGGGTTGCCTCTGCCGTTACTGGCGAAGTAACAATTCGCCTTCGCCGCGGTGATGATTTCTCAATTATTAATTCAACTGGCCCAGGGTTTAGTTATCACCCAGATAAGTTATCTATGGAACGCACAGAAGATGCTGCGTTCGGTCCCGCAGATCGCATCGGCCAATTGACTATGCGCAACCTTGATATCGCAGATACCAGAGCAAAGTTAGAGATGTATGCCAGCCAAGGGCAACTTGGCGATGGTCAATTCAAGTTGATCAAAGAGATAGACAACAAGAAAAAATAGAGGAAAACATGAGCAGTTCAAATGTTTCATACGAAGGTGTTTCAAACCAAGTTGAAACTTCAATTGAAATTCAACTTACAAATCGCGACCGCAAGACGGTTTTCTTCCGTGGCATTTTAGTTTTCCCAATGGCAATTTTTATCGCTTCATTCACCCAATCCATGCAGGCTGGCGCCGCTTTCGGTGGCCTGCTTTTCGCACCTGCGCTTCTTGCTCTTCTAGTTCGTGGTGTTTACCCAAGTTATGTCCTTTCATTTAATAAATCAATGCTGGAATTAAATGCCCGTATTTCGGCCTATGCGCTGCTACTGACCGATGAATATCCTTCAATTGAAGCCAACCCAAATATCAAGGTAGATCTTCCTGATATTGCGGGTGGCGCAAAGCTTTCTCGTGTTCTGCCATTAGTTAAATGGCTATTTGCGATCCCACTATTTATCGTTGGCATTGTTTATGCAGTTATCGGGTTAGTTCTAACTTTCTTTGCCTGGATCATTACAAGTGCAACTGGAAATTATCCAGAGAGCATTGCCAACTTTGTTCTTGCAACAATTGAATTTTGGAATCGCCTCTATGGTTACGCCGTTATTTTGGTAACCGACGATTACCCATCTTTCACTCTATAAATCCCAATTCCTGCACTTAGTTATTGAGCCACACGCTCAATTCACCCCAATTAGACCTTAATTCGCCCTGCAAAATCGCGTGTATTTACTCGGTTACTGCTGCGTAGCCACTTACCATTTTTTCAAATGTTCCCCAGCCATAGAGAGTTCTATGGCCGAAAACATAGGAAATGGGAAGGAAAGTGAATGTCACTTTTAACTTGGAAGCTTCACGGAAATGGCAAGAAAGTTGCAGATGGCGATGTTGTAAAGCCAGATGAACGTCTTGCTTGGCCACTAACAATCGGTGTCGGTGTTCAACACATCGCAGCAATGTTTGGTGCAACATTTTTGGTACCAATCATTACTGGATTTCCACCAAGCACAACGCTATTTTTCTCCGGCGTCGGAACTTTAATATTTCTAACACTAACTAAGAACAGAGTACCTAGCTATCTAGGTTCATCATTTGCATTCCTTGCACCAATCGCAGCGGCAATGTCAAACGGTGGAATGGCTGTAGCACTCGGTGGCGTAGTTGCAACTGGTGTAATTCTTGCCATTGTTGGTCTTATCGTTAATGCGGTTGGAATTGGCTGGGTTAACTGGCTATTGCCACCAGTAGTAACAGGTTCGATCGTAATGATCATCGGTCTAAACCTTGCTGGCGCTGCAAACAATAACTTTAAGCAAGCACCTGTAACTGCAATCATCACACTTGCTGCAGTAGCAATTATCGGCGCAATGGCTAAGGGCTTCCTAGGTCGCATCAGCATCTTTGCTGGAATTGTTGTTGGTTATGCCTTTGCTGCCTTCAGTGGCGATATCAACTTCGATGGCGTAAAAGCTGCGAAGTGGATTGCAATGCCTACATTCACAACTCCATCATTTGATACAAATGCAATCTTGCTCTTCATTCCGGTTGTTCTTGTATTGATTGCTGAAAACGTCGGACACGTTAAAGCTGTTGCTGCGATGACTGGCAAAGATCTTGATGACCAAATGGGTAACGCGCTATTCGCTGATGGTGTTGCTACAACACTTGCCGGCGTTGGCGGCGGTTCTGGAACAACTACTTACGCTGAAAACATTGGCGTAATGGCTGCTACTCGTATCTATTCAACAGCTGCTTATTGGGTAGCTGGCGTTGGCGCAATCCTGCTCTCACTTTCACCAAAGTTTGGCGCAATCCTTAGCGCTACACCTGCTGGTGTTCTTGGCGGAGTTGGCGTTGCACTTTACGGAATGATCGGTGTTCTCGGTGCCAAGATTTGGATCGAAAACAAAGTTAACTTCGGAAATTCAACAAACCTATTCATTGCAGCAACAACCTTGATTATCGGTATTGCTGACATGACATGGAAGCGCGGTGATTATTCCTTCGGTGGAATCATCAACGGAACACTGGTTGCAGTAATTGGCTACCAAGTTCTACGTGCTCTTAACAAAGCAGCAGGCAAGGCTGAATAGCCGCAATAAGTAAATAAAGTCGGGCCCCGCAGGCAGAGGATTGCCAGCGAGGCCCGATTTTTTATTTTAGCCATTCGCATTTCATAGTCCTGGGATTAGACTCTCGCAAGTAGATTCAAAATTAATTGAAAATAAGTAACGGGGGAGCCAAATGTCTGTAACACCATTTCGCTGGGGAATTCTTGGAGCCGGTGGCATCGCTGAACAATTTACTCGTGATGTTCTGCGCCTTGAAGATCATCGCGTCGTTGCAGTGGGTTCTAGAACTCAAGTAAAAGCAGATGCCTTTGCCGATAAATTTGCAATCGGGCATCGCCATGATTCTTATCAAAAACTAGTAAACGATCCAGATGTTGATGGCGTCTACGTAGCTACCCACCACCCAATGCATATGCGCGACACACTTTTGGCGCTAAATGCCGGCAAGCCAGTGTTATGTGAAAAGCCTTTCGCAATGAGTTATGACGAAACCAAGACAATGATTGATACTGCTAGATCAAAGAACTTACTTTTGATGGAGGCAATGTGGGCGCGCTATTTGCCACACATGATTGCAATTCGCGATGTTATTAAATCTGGAGTATTGGGTGAAATTATTTCGGTTCGCGCCGACCATGGCCAATGGTTTGAGAAGGATCCAAACTTTCGATTATTCGCACCAGAATTCGGTGGTGGTGCGCTATTTGATTTAGGTTGTTATCCAATTTCTTTTGCTTCTATGGTTCTTGGAACTCCATCTCGAGTTACTGCGCGAAGCACCAAGGCATTTACCGGCGTGGATGGTCATACTTCAATAATTCTTGAGTATCCAAGTGGCGCCCAAGCACTTTTAAACACGACGAATTTGGCGGCCACACCAAACCGCGCACTAATTGTTGGAAGCGATGCTCGAATTGAGATTGATCGCACTTTCTATAACCCAACCACTTGGCGCGTGATAAACCATAAAGATGAAGTAATTGGTGGATCAGATAAGCGATATGTCGGCCATGGTCTTCGCGAAGAGGCGATTGAATTTGCAAGATGCTTCCGTGCTGGCGAGAAGGAATCGCCAATGTTGCCGTTGGATGAAACCCTTTCAATCATGGGCACAATCACCGAAATTGCTAATCAAATCGGACTCAAGTATGAAAAGTTCGCTCAATAACTTGCCAAGCAATAGAAGCGCAATCCTATTGGTTGGTGGGCGCGGCACCAGGCTTGCGCCGCTAACTAATAACACTCCTAAACCAATGTTGCAGGTTGCGGGCGTGCCATTCACCGAACACCAAATTTTAAAAGCGCGTGATGCTGGAATTTCAGAGATAGTTCTTGCGACATCATTTAAAGCTGAACTCTTCGAACCATATTTTGGTGATGGAAAGAACTTTGGCATTTCAATCAAATATGCAGTCGAAGAAACCGCACTTGGAACTGGTGGTGCGATAAGTAATGCTGCACAAGTTCTTACCGGAAGTGGGCCAGTAGCTATTTTCAATGGCGATGTTTTAAGTCAGCATGATCTTGGTGGTCAGTTTAAATTTCATAGCGAAAAAGGCGCAGATGTAACGCTCTACTTAACGAAGGTGGCCGATGCCAGAGCTTTTGGCGCCGTCGAATTAGATGGCGATGGGAAGGTATTGGCATTCAATGAAAAGATGGAGAATCCACCTACTAACATCATTAATGCTGGGTGTTATATCTTTGAAAGAGCCGTGATTGATACGATCCCATTTGGAAAAGTTGTTAGCGTTGAGCGCGAAACCTTCCCAACTCTTCTTAAAAATAGCGCCAAGGTATTTGGATTTATTGACACTTCATACTGGCTAGATATTGGAACTCCCGCCGCACTTCTTAAAGCCTCACGAGATTTAGTTTTTGGAATGAAGCGAGAGTTCTTGGCTTTGCCTGATTCAAACATTTCAAGCACTTCTACAGTCAATGGCGGATCTGTCATTGGTCGCAAAGCCGTAGTCGAAGCCGATGCGGTTATAGATAGCTCGGTAATTGGAGATGGCGCGATTGTGGGAGAGCGAGCGCGATTAACCAATTGTTTTGTGGCACCAGGATTTAGCGTGCCGGGCGATGTGATTGCCGAGAATAATTTTTTCGGCTTCTAAATCAACGCAAATATCGATAAATCTGCCGAAATATATTAATTTTGTGCGTAAATATGCCGCTCTCGGGCTTGACTTAATCGAGTTACACGCGTGTAATTCTCTTATTAACCCCGTCCCGCAAGGGCGGCCAAAAGTTTGAAGGAGTACCCGAATGAGCGATCAACGCCCGGTAGCCCCAGTATCAATCCCAGTTTCAGTAGCAATAGAAGGCGTAATCAATAGCGACGGCATCGAACTTTCCTGGCAAGAGCGCGCACTATGTGCTCAAACCGATCCAGAAGCTTTCTTTCCTGAAAAAGGCGGATCAACTCGTGAAGCAAAGCGGGTCTGTCTTTCTTGCGATGTACGTGGTGAGTGTTTGGAATACGCGCTCGCACATGATGAACGTTTTGGTATCTGGGGAGGCCTCTCCGAACGTGAGCGTCGTCGCCTAAAACGCCGTTCTGCTTAACTTTAATTTTCATCGCTTGTGGCTGACAATTTCTTCATCACAGCAATATTAGTTTCGCACGATGGTGCAACTTGGTTACCGGAATCCATCGCTGCAATTTCTGCGCAAACTAGAGCTGTTGATCGAATGATCGCCGTTGATACTGGGTCAATTGATAATTCAGTAAAAATGTTAACTGGTGCTGGTCTTACTGTAATTAAAAGTGATCGCGATGCTGGCTTCGGAGATGCAATTGCATTGGCACTTGGATCTGCTAAAAAAATAAAGTCAGAGGAGCAAGAAGAGCTAATCTGGATTTTGCATGATGACTGCGCCCCAACTAGAACCGCACTTCAACTTTTAATTGATGGCTTAACAGATAAACCACAAGTTGCATTTGTGGGACCAAAGTTACGCGGCTGGTATGACCGCAAACATTTACTTGAAGTTGGAATAAGCATTGCAGTAAATGGTGCACGTTGGACTGGACTTGATCCACGTGAACAAGATCAAGGGCAATTTGATCAACCAACAGAAGTATTGTCAGTGAGCACTGCTGCAATGTTGGCAAGGCGTCAGATTTTTGAAGACTTGGGTGGCTTAGATCCAAACTTGGCGTTGTTTAGAGATGATGTGGATTTGGGATGGCGCGCCCGGGTCGCTGGATTCTCAGTGATGACAGCACCGCAAGCACTTGTGTATCACGCAGAAGCATCTGCAACCGAACGTCGAAGTGTTGATGTTGAAGAAGCTTTCTTGCATCGCCCACGGCTTTTAGATCGCAAAAATGCCGCCTATGTTTTATTAGCAAATGCCTCTTGGTGGTTGTTACCTTGGATTGCAATTCAAATTGTTGGAAGCGCTGCAATTCGTGCAATCGGCTTTCTATTCGCAAAACTTCCGGGCTATGCCGCTGATGAAATTGCAGCAGTTGGTCTCTTAATTATTAAACCTAGAGATTTGTTGGTGGCAAGAAAGTTACGAAAACAAAAGCGCTTATTGTCGCCACGAGTCATTCGTCAGTTCATTCCACCCCCTGGCAGCCAAATTCGACTCGCCATTGAACAAGCTCGGTATTCATTAGGTAAATTCTTTAAGGCAGATGTTGAAGATGAAAATTCACTTAATCCTGATAATTCAATGTCCTATGCCGACATTGGGGTAATTGATGAGAGTTTTGATGATCAAGATTTAGTCATTACACCTAGAAAATCGAACTGGCGGTCCCTAAAGAACCAACCGCTCTTAGTTGGATTAGCAACGACCTTCTTGATTTCATTATTTGCGTCGAGAAATAGATTTGGAAGTATTTCTGGTGGCGCACTTCCAGCATCTCCGAGTGGGGCAATGGACTTGATTGCGAAATACAGTGAGTCTTGGCACCTAGTAGGACTTGGTTCAGCTGCCTCCACACCACCATGGGTTGCTATTTTGGCTGGCGCATCAACAATCACTTTTGGCAAAGTTTGGTTGTTCTTAACTATTTTCTTTTTACTCGTTCCACCATTGGCTTTCTTCGCGGTTTATCGAAGCGCAAAGCGCGTTGGAATAAGCGTTCGATTATCAGTGATAGGTGGCGTTGTATATGCAATGTCGCCAGTTATCTGGACCAGCATTAATCAGGGGCGAATTGGAACCTTAGTTATTGCCTTAGTCGCACCAAGTTTCTTAAGTATTCTTCCAAAAGCTATAAACTTTGAAAGCCTAAGCTGGCGCCGAGTTTATGCACTTACCTTGCTTGCAGCTTTTCTCTCCGCGTTCTCAACGCTCTTCCTTGTAGGTTGGACTGGACTCTTTGCCGTGTTACTCGGCCGCGAGATTTATCAACGCCGAACAGAAATTGGCGCAACTAAACCATTTAAATTTTTAATGACATCGGATCTTCTTCGAATTAAGAGAATTGTCGCTCTCGGCTTGATACCAGGTCTACTGAATGCGCCATGGTCAACATCGGTAATTCTCCACCCAACTCAAATTCTCCAAGATCCTGGGTTACCACTTTCAGGGGGATCACTTCTAAATATTCTTACCTTTAATCCTGGCGGACTTTCTGGCCTTCCAGGTTGGATTCTTGCGCCATTTGTAATCTTTTTGATTGCAATTGCCGTGAGTGGAAGATACCCACTTCAAAGCGCAATCGGGATTTCAATGTTTGCAGTTGCAATTGTTCTATCCCAAATAACAATTGTTGGTCATGGAAGTAGTGGCAGAGTCTGGACCGGCACGTTATTTGTATTTATAGAATTGATAATTTTGATTCCGATTTTACAGATTGCCAATGAGTTAATTCCAAATTTACGAAACTCTCGCGTTGGCTTTGGTCACTTGCTATCGGCGGCAACAGTTGTAATAACTATATTTTCAATTATCGCTACGAGTGCCTGGGCAATAACCGGTGGCGCTAATTCACTTGTCTCCAGT
The DNA here is from genome assembly GCA_965268555.1 of actinobacterium SCGC AAA044-D11. Taxonomy (GTDB): domain Bacteria; phylum Actinomycetota; class Actinomycetes; order Nanopelagicales; family Nanopelagicaceae; genus AAA044-D11. The sequence continues at coordinate 1,119,045 of OZ254174.1, read as the reverse complement.
GGGAAGTTGGAAGTTGTCCCACCATTCATTGAATCGCTAAGCGATACGCCAATTCGTCCTAAAACACTCGTAATTGGCCGCAGCGGAGAAGAGTTGAACTATTTTGTCAGCAGAGGTTCGGATCTTGAAATAGGCGATCCAGATGTTGCGGTTGCAACACCATTGCCAGTTCGAAATGCAATTATTGACTTGATAAGTGGATCTGGCCTGACATCAAGCAAAGTCTTAGGCGCATATGGAATTCAATATCTTTTCATGAAGAATCCTGTTGACGAGGGCGTGGTTAGAACTGTCGATGGAATTGGTGGTTTCACAAGAAGTTCAGTTACAAATTCTGGAATTATTTGGCAGATTGTTGGGAGTAAATCCCGAATTTCTATTCTTGATGCAAGTGGTGCGATTACTGCAATAGATTCCGCAAAAATTGGAGCAGTTGCTGACCTACAAACCCCAGGAGTTATAACTCTTGCAGAGAAGTTTGATACTGGTTGGAAATTACTTGTAAATGGAAATCAGGTTGATATTTCACAGTCAGAGTTAGGTCTTCCTACCTTTACAGTAAAAGAGATAGGCAGTATGACGCTCTTGCATGATGGAACTAAGCACCGTGCACTGATTTCGATGCAATTGATAGCCCTGTTGACGGTAATTGTTTTGTCACTCCCGGCGGGCCGCCGACGTCGTGAAGTTCCGGTTGAGGAGCTCGCATGATGAAGATTGATAAGAGAGTTGCCGCTGCAATTGGTCTCCTAGTGATCTCCCTATTAGCAGTGCTGGCGATTAATCCTGAAAATTCTAGAACTACGATTATTAAGGCATATCCCGCAACAGTCTGCCCGGCAAATCTAGGTGGCGGAGTATCCACTTCTGTACTTCCATCCTCCAAAGTTCTTGTGCGCCAAATACCTACAAAGAAAAATAAGTTAAGTAAGGCCAAAACTTCTTACTATCTCTCTTCCAAGCCGCTATTAGTCGATGGAAATAGTGAAACATCAATAAATGTAACAAGGGGAAAGAATCGCTCACTTGCGACTGCAATCTGCTCTATTAGCAGCGGCGATCAATGGTTTGTAGGCGGATCTGGCACTGTAACAAGTCGTGCTTCACTTGAAATAATCAATAGTGGATTAAGCACTTCGGTTGTGGATTTATTTGTATATAGCTCAAACTCAGTATCACCAGTCATTTCTAAGCGAATCGCAAAGAATTCAAGTAAGCGAATTTATTTAGATACTTTGGCACCAGGTGAAAATTCAGTAGCCATACATGCCATAACTCGTTCCGGCCGAGTAACAACATATATGCATGATGAACGTGTTCGCGGCCTGCAACCACTCGGAGCTGACTTTGTTTCACAAGGAATTGATCCGGCTAAACGAATAGTTATTCCCGCAATTAGCAATCTTGGACTTAAGAGTCGTAAATCAAAACAGCTATTGCGGATTTTAGTTCCAGGAAAAGTATCGGCAAATATTCAAGCCAAATTACTCTCGAGTGATGGAACTTTCACGCCACTTGGACTTGATAATATAAATGCAGATTCTGGAAAGGTTACGGACTTAACCTTTAAACCAGTGATTAACTCTCGTAATTTCGCACTTGTTTTAACTTCTGATCAGCCGATAGTTGCGGCGGTCAAGAGTTCGGGAGTTTTAAATGGCGTTGAAGAATTTGCTTGGTCAAATCCAGTAGCCGAGTTGAAGAATTTGATTATCCACTTGGGCGGCCTACGTCCGGATATCGTCTTCCAGGGAAAGAATTTTGAAGTTGATATCACCTGGACTGATAGAAATAATAAAATTCGAAGTAAAACTATCCAAGGCAAAGAGCTAGCCAGCTGGCGTCCAGCCAAGGGTGTCTCCAAGGTGGAGTTTAGAACTGCAAATAGTCAGGTTTATGCAGGCGCAATTTTCCTTGAAAAAACCGGAGTTAGCTATTTACCACTTGTGGCTGGTGCGCAGTTGGAAAGTGCAGCAATTCCAAGTGTTGACGCAAGTGTTATCACACGCGAGTAAATCCCAACATTTGCACCGCTAGCGCGCTAGCCTCTTACTTATGACTCGCCCTCAACCTCGCACAGGTCGCTTGTGTTCTCGCGTTGGGTGTCGCCACTTAGCAACTAAAACTCTCACATATATTTATGCTGATTCGACAGCAGTACTCGGTCCACTTGCAACTTTTTCAGAACCGCATGCATATGATCTCTGCGATCAACATAGTTTGCGAATGAGTGCACCAGTTGGTTGGACTGTTATAAAGCCAGAACCAGATTCTGTTGCTGCCGGTCCAAGTAATGATGACTTGATGGCAATAGCTGATGCTGTTCGCGAAGCAGGCTCAAGAGTTGCCCCAACAGCAACCGGAATTGAAGTGCCACCACTTGAGATTGGGCGTAGAGGCCACCTTCGAGCAATTCCGAATTAGGAAATTGAGTTAGATTACTTCCATGTCTAACGGGTTTACGGCGCAATTCCTGGACTCAATCATCAAGGCTTATGACGTACGCGGCCTGGTTGAGACGCAATTAACTCCGGACTTTGCCTTCGCGCTTGGTGGGGCTTATGCAAAATTTCTACAAGAAGAACGTGAACCATCAACAATAATTATTGGCGAAGATATGCGCCCTTCATCTCCAACCCTTGCTGATGCTTTCTCTGATGGTGCAACTTCGCAAGGAATGGATGTAATTCGCATCGGCTTGGCTTCAACTGACATGCTTTATTTTGCAGCTGGAAAGTTAAATATGCCGGGCGCAATGTTCACTGCAAGCCATAATCCAGCGGCCTACAACGGCATGAAGTTATGCAAGAGCGGCGCTGTTCCCATTGGGCAAGATTCTGGGCTACGTCGAATTAAACAATTGATTCTTGAAGGTATGCCGATTACTAATCGACCGGTCGGAATTGAGAGCAATCGTGACTTACTTGATGAGTATGTAGATTTTCTACTCTCACTATTTCCAGAAATTAGCGATCTCGGCGAACCACAACGTAAATTAAAAGCAGTAATTGATGCTGGAAATGGCATGGCAGGACACACTGCGCCGGCTGTTATGGCACGATTAAATGTTGAAGTAATTCCAATGTATTTCGAGCTAGATGGAAATTTCCCAAATCACGAGGCAAATCCAATTGATGCTAAAAATTTAGTTGATCTGCAGAAGCGCGTAGTTAAAGAGAAGGCGGATATTGGTCTGGCTTTCGATGGCGATGCTGATCGTTGCTTCTTGATTGACGAAAAGGGCGAATTGGTAAATCCATCAGCGCTAACTGCGTTAATTGCAGTTCGTGAATTAAAACGTAAACCTGGATCAACAATCATTTATAACCTTATTTCTTCAAAGGCAGTTCCAGAGATAATTTTGGAAAATGGTGGCAAACCGTTGCGTTCCAGAGTCGGACACTCATTCATTAAAAAGATGATGGCTGATAGCGATGCAATATTCGGTGGCGAGCACTCAGGACATTTCTACTTTGCTGATTTCTGGCGAGCAGACTCTGGAATGTTGGCCGCGCTATTTGCACTTACTGAATTGGCTAGTGATAAGAAGCCACTCTCCACATTGCTTAAACCTTTCAATCGTTATGTGGCAAGTGGTGAAATCAACTCAGAAGTTAAAGATGTTCCTGCCGCTATCGCTGCGATTCTTGCTGAATATGGCCCCGATGGAAAAGGTTTCGAAGTTGATGACTTGGATGGCATAACTCTTAGTGGCCCTAAGTATTGGTTCAATGTTCGGGCATCAAATACCGAGCCGCTGCTTCGCTTAAATGTAGAGGGCGATACCGAAGCCCAAATGATCAAGGCTCGCGATGCTCTGCTCGCAATCATCAGGGCTAAGCGATAACCTAAGCCCCTACATATAAATCTGAGAAGCCTCTCATTCAAGCTTTAATAGGAGTTACTCGTGAACGTTCAAACTGCCGTAAAACATGACATTGCTAATGCTGCTCTAGCAGCCGAAGGAAAAAAGAAGATCGAATGGGCCGAGCGCAATATGCCCGTATTGGCGCAAATTCGTGAGCGCTTTGAGAAAGAACAACCATTTAAAGGTATTCGTATCTCAGCATGCATGCACGTAACAACTGAAACTGCGAACCTAATGCGCGCTCTTAAAGCTGGCGGCGCCGAACTCGCACTTTGTGCATCAAACCCACTTTCAACTCAAGATGACACTGCAGCAGCACTTGTTCATGAATATGGCATTAGCGTCTTTGCGCGCAATGCAGTTGATCGCGATGGCTATTACTCACATATCAATGCTTCACTCGACATCAAGCCACACTTAGTTTTCGATGATGGTTGCGACCTTGTGAATACACTTCACACAACTCGCAAAGAGCTAATCGAAGGAATTATCGGTGGTTGTGAAGAGACAACAACCGGAGTTATACGTCTTAGCCAGATGACAAAGGATGGCGCACTAAAGTTTCCAATGATTGCTGTGAATGACACCGACACCAAGCACATGTTCGACAATCGCTTCGGAACTGGTCAATCAACACTTGATGCAATCTTCCGTTCAACCAACTCACTTGTTGCTGGAAAAACTTTCGTAGTCGCAGGATTTGGATATTGCGGCAAGGGTGTTGCAGAACGCGCAAAGGGTATGGGCGCTGATGTAATCGTTACTGAAATTGATCCAACTAAGGCGTTAGATGCATTGATGCAGGGATATCGCGTAATGCCAATGACAGAGGCTGCAAAGTATGGCGACATCTACGTTACCGTTACTGGTAACCGCGATGTGCTCCGCGAAGAGCACTTCAAAGTTATGAAAGATGGCGCAATACTTTCTAATGCTGGTCACTTTGATATTGAAATCGACGTTGCTTGGCTAGAACAAAATGCAAATAGCAAGAATGCCAAGATGCGCCACCAAACAGATGAATATGTAATGGCTGATGGCCGTCGCATTCTTCTTCTTGCTGAAGGTCGCTTAGTAAATCTTGGCGCGGCAGAAGGTCACCCAGCATCTGTAATGGATATGTCATTCTCAGATCAAGCACTTACTGCAGAATATTTATTGAAGGCAGCAGAAGGACTTGGTGCTGGATTACATGAAGTTCCAACTGAAATTGATAAAGAGGTTGCTCGCTTGAAGTTAGAGAGCATGGGCTCAACAATCGACAAACTAACACCAGCGCAAGAGCTTTACCTCAACTCTTGGGAGCACGGTAGCTAATGACTCTGATCATGGTCGTCGATGACGACCAAGATCTTGCCGAGATGCTGGGCATCGTTTTAACTGGCGCGGGTTATGAAGTTGATTTAGTTGGACGAGGTGATGAAGTTATGCCACTTTTTGTGGCACAGAATCCAGATTTAATTCTTCTAGATGTAATGCTTCCAGGACTAAATGGCGTTGAAGTTTGTAAATTGATTCGTGAAAAATCTATGGTTCCAATTGTTATGTTGTCCGCAAAGGGCGATAAGCAAGATGTTGTTGCAGGACTTGAAGCTGGCGCCGATGACTACATGGTTAAACCTTTCGACCCTTCAGAGTTGGTTGCTCGAATGAAGGTTAGATTGCGCCGCAGCACAGCCGATGTCAGTTCTGACTTACAAATTGGAAACATTAAAATTGATCAGATTGAGCATTCAATTATCAGAGATGGTGAAGTTATCGCGCTCACTCGTCTTGAATTCGATCTTCTCGTTGCACTTGCTAAAGAACCAGGGCGCGTATTTACTCGCGAGGCTTTGCTTAGTGAAGTCTGGGGTTATCGACCAGCAACTGATACTCGCTTAGTAAATGTTCATATTCAGAGACTTCGCTCAAAAGTTGAAAAGGATCCGGAAAACCCAACAATTATTCTCACTGTTCGAGGCGTTGGATATAAGGCTGGAGTTCCTGGAAGTTCACAATGAAGTCGCCAATTAAAGCTTGGCGCTCATCCCTGGTTTTTCGCGTAACTAGCACCATTGTTGCGCTTTCAGCAGTTCTTATCTGGCTACTTGGATCAGCTCTTTACAATCAAGTTTCATCTGGAATTTTTAATGAAAAACTCCAACTTTCTATTTTGGATGCCCAATCAACTGCGCGAAATACCCAGTTGCAATTAACTTTCTCGCAGTATCAAGATAAGGCGCAATTAAAAGCCATCTTTACTGAAATTCTCTCAGTGCCACCAAAAACTTTTGAAAGTGCGGCCCGAGAATTAGCAATCTTTACTTTCGCGAAAACTAAGAATAAGTATAGATTTGATGGAACTTCTAACTTCTTAGATACCACCTCAATAAAACAGGAGTTTAGAAAGAAGACCCGAGAGTCAACAAAGACGCAATGGGAGCGCACAACTCTGAAATATGTAGATGGAAAAGTTGAACCAGCAATTGTGGTTGGTCATGATTTAACAATCAAAGGTGCCGGAAAATACGAGTTCTATGTTCTCTTTAGCCTTGCCCAGCAGAACCGCACAATGTCTCTCATTCTTAACTACTTATGGCTAACCGGGATTGCTCTTACATTCCTAATCGGTCTCATCACCTTCTTTGTTCTTCGACGCTTAATTTCGCCAATTAGAGATGCGGCGAGAGTCGCTGAAGAGTTAACGGCTGGAAACTTAGATTTGCGTATGGATGTGCAAGGCGAAGATGAAATCGCAAGTTTGGGTTATAGCTTCAACGAAATGGCGGTCTCGCTGCAACAACAGATCTCTAGACTTGAGAATCTATCCAAACTACAACAGCGATTTGTTTCTGACGTATCGCACGAACTTCGCACACCTCTCACAACAATTCGTATGGCATCTCAAGTTATTTTTTCAGCCCGCGAAAGTTTCGAGCCAACGGTTGGCCGAAGCGCAGAGCTACTTATCTCCCAGATTGAACGCTTTGAATCACTGCTAACCGACTTACTTGAAGTAAGTAGATTTGACGCGCAAGCAGCAGTACTAGAAATAGAAGAGGTAGATTTAACAGCTTTAGTAAAAGAAACTATCGACTATCTCCATCCAAGCCAAGATCGGATCATCAATCTTCGTGCGCCAGGAGCCCCAGTCCTAGTTGATGTTGACCCAAGACGTATCAAGCGAATCATAAGAAATCTAATTGCTAATGCAGTTGACCATCGCGAAGATAAGAATATTGATGTTCAAATTGCAGAGACTGAAAATGAAGTTTCAGTCGGCGTTCGAGATTATGGAATTGGCTTTAACTACATCGACAAGAAGTTACTTTTTGAGCGCTTCTGGCGCGCTGATAGTTCACGTGCACGTTCGACTGGTGGAACTGGTCTTGGACTTTCTATCGCGCTTGAGGATGCAAAATTGCACCAAGGTGACATCGATGTGTGGGGCGAACGCGGTAGCGGCGCCCATTTTGTATTAACTATTCCAAAATTTGCAGGTGGATCTATTCAGTCAAGACCAATTTCTGCACAGCCAGAGTAAGTTAACAAGAGGTAATCAACTTTATAACTAAGGCAATTTTAAAGAAATAATTGCTCGGTGAATTTATTTTCAGAGCTTGCTACCCTGATTTTCCAGAAGAGATGTCTACTCTGTTCTACAGTCAATCACCAATTAGATTCGAATCTTGGAATTTGTGTAGTTTGTTTGGGAGCATCAAATAATAAGAGAAGTATTGTGAATCGTGGATTGTTGCGGATATTTGTTGGCAGTGAATTTAATTCGACTAATTCCCACATAATTCTTGCAGCAAAAGAAGATAACAATAAATTTGCAAGGAGAGTGTTGGCTGAGTATTTGAATTCAGCCTTAGAGTTAGCTACTTGTGAAAGGACCGTTTTCTTAATACCAATTCCTTCACGAAAGGCTGCCGACAGAATTCGTGGTTTTGCTCATGTTTCTCAGTTAATTCAAGAATTAGCTAAATTGAATCCAGATCGAAAATTTGAATTGATAAACTGCCTGCGCCACACCAAGAAGATTAGAGATCAATCAACCTTAAATATCAATGAAAGAGAGCTAAATATGAGGGGTGCGTTTGAGATAGACATTGAGGAATACAACAGATTAAGTGGTGGCAATATTTCCAAATTCCCACTCTTTTTAGTTGATGATTTAGTGACCACTGGGAGCACGGTTTTAGCGGCAAATAGTGCGCTAATTAGCCTTGGTATTGCGGTTAAAGGGGTCCTCGCATCGTGCGCGACCAATGGTTTTACACATTAAGATATGCCCATGCCCGCTAGCGCGGCCCTTTAGAGAAGTCCTTAAGACGAAAGAGGAAATGTGTCACCGCTACTAGACAAGATTTTGCGTGCTGGAGAAGGTCGCCATATTCGCCAACTCGAAAAAATTGCAAAAGAAGTTCTAGCCTTTGAACCAGAAATTTCTGCTTTGAGTGATGCAGATTTACGTAACCAAACCAATAAATTAAGAGATCAACTCGCGGCTGGAAAGTCTCTAGACAATATTCTTCCTGAAGCATTTGCAACTGTTCGTGAGGCAGCAAAGCGCACACTTGGACAACGACACTATGACGTTCAGATCATGGGCGGGGCCGCACTCCACAACGGCAATGTTGCCGAAATGCGCACTGGTGAAGGTAAGACACTTGTCTCGACACTTCCTGCTTATTTAAATGCGCTTACCGGTAAAGGTGTGCACGTTGTTACCGTTAACGATTATCTAGCCGAGCGCGATAGCGAATGGATGGGTCGTATCCACCGATTCCTTGGATTAAAAGTTGGTGTAATTCTTTCAAATATGTCACCTGCAGAGCGTCGTGAAGCATATGCAGCGGACATTACTTATGGCACAAATAATGAATTTGGTTTTGATTACCTACGCGACAACATGTCTTGGACGCTGGAAGATTGCGTTCAGCGCGAACACAATTTTGCAATCATCGATGAAGCTGACTCAATTCTGATTGATGAAGCTAGAACTCCACTGATTATTTCTGGACCAGCCGATAAACCAACGAAATGGTATGTCGAATTCGCAAATATCGTCCAAAAATTGGAACGCGATGTTCATTATGAAGTTGATGAGAAGAAGCGCACTGTAGGCGTTCTTGAACTTGGCGTTACTAAAGTTGAAGAGCTACTCGGTATCGATAACCTCTATGAATCAGTAAATACGCCGATGATTGGCTATTTGAACAATGGAATTCGCGCTAAAGAGCTTTTCAAACGCGATAAAGATTATGTAGTTATGAATGGCGAATTGTTAATTGTTGATGAGCACACCGGCCGCATGCTTGCTGGTCGTCGCTATAACGAAGGTCTGCACCAGGCTTTAGAAGCTAAAGAAAAAGTTGAAATTCAGAATGAGAACCAAACTCTTGCAACAATCACATTGCAGAACTACTTCCGCCTCTACGAAAAGCTTTCAGGTATGACTGGAACTGCAATGACAGAGGCATCAGAGCTAATGCAGATCTACAAACTGGGTGTAATTCCAATCCCAACTAATCGCCCAATGCAACGTATTGATCAACCAGATTTAATTTATAAAACTGAGCTTGCTAAGTTCGTCGCAAGTGCGGAAGACATTGCTGAACATCACAGGAAGGGCCAGCCAGTTTTGGTTGGAACTGTTTCAGTTGAGAAATCTGAAGAACTATCCTCACTATTAAAGAAGCGTGGAATTCCACACGAAGTTTTGAATGCTAAGCAACATGAACGGGAAGCGGCAATTATTGCGCGTGCAGGAACAGTCGGCGCAGTAACAGTTGCAACAAATATGGCTGGTCGCGGAACCGACATCATGCTCGGAGGAAATCCAGAATTTATGGCTGACTTTGAATTACAACGTCGCGGTCTAAGCCCAGTCGATACACCAGAAGAATACGAAGCAGCATGGGCCGATGAATTAGCAAAGCAGAAAGCTGCCGTTGCTAAGGAACACGAAGTTGTTGTTGAACTTGGTGGTCTTTACGTTCTTGGAACCGAGCGCCACGAATCACGCCGTATTGATAATCAGCTTCGCGGTCGTTCAGGTCGTCAAGGTGATCCAGGTGAATCTCGCTTCTATCTATCTCTACAAGATGATTTGATGCGTCGATTCAACTCAGGAATTGTTGAAAGATTCCTAGGAGCCGCAGGAATTGCTGACGATGTCCCAATTGAATCAAAGATGGTTTCGAATGCGATTCGGTCGGCTCAAACTCAAGTAGAATCACTTAACTTTGAAATGCGTAAGAATGTTTTGAAGTATGACGATGTCATGAATCGCCAACGTGAAGTTGTTTATAGCGAGCGGCGTGAAGTACTTGAAGGCGCAGATATCCAAGAGCAAGTTAAGACATTCATTGTTGACACAATCACTGCCTATGTTGATGCAGCAACAAGTGAAGGTTTTGCCGAAGACTGGGATCTTGACACTCTTCACACTGCACTCAAGGCACTTTACCCAATCTCATTTAGCATTCAAGATTTAGAGAATGAAGTAGGCGGACGTTCTGGGATGGACCAAGGATTTATTCTTGATCGAGTTCTTGCAGATGTCGAAAGAGCATACGAAGAGCGCGAAGAAACACTTACCCCAACAGTTACTCGCGAGCTAGAACGCAAGATTCTGCTATCGGTTCTAGATCGCAAGTGGCGTGAGCATCTCTACGAAATGGATTATCTACAAGAGGGAATCGGACTTCGTGCTATGGCGCAACGCGATCCACTTGTTGAATACCAACGAGAGGGCTACGACCTTTTCGCAGCGATGATGGATGCAATTAAAGAAGAACTTGTTGGCTACCTCTTTAACGTTGAAGTGAGCGTTGAAGAAGATTCTGGCGGAGTAGAAGCAAAGGGCTTGAGCCCCGCAGCTAAGCCACAGAATGAACTTAGGTATTCAGCAGCAGATGAAGATGGCGCTGTCGTAGCAACTGGTGGAACATCACGCAACGCACCTTGTCCTTGTGGCTCTGGCCGCAAATACAAGCGTTGTCACGGCGCTGCTTAATTCAGAGCAGAACTAATTCAGTACATAGCCAACGCTTATCTACACCTTCAAATCGAAGAATTAGAGAACGCACTCGTTCACCAATTCTCAAAGTAATCGTTGTTTCCGCAACGCCCTCTATTGGTTGACTGATGTAGATTTTTCTAATCTTCGGAGAGGTTTTCATTATCGAAGTCTTCACCAATAATTGTTGATGTACTTGTCTATGACACCACCTGGCGAGCTGATTTGCAGATCTTCTGCCTCCCCAAATTTCGACAATGCTCAATGCAAATTTTGTTACCCATTCCTGGATTTCAGGTAAATCAGAGAGCGGTGAGGGCTTAGGCAGAAATTCTGGATCAGAAAAATCATCAACACCTCTACCAAAATACTCTGGTGTTGGAACTAGATAGAGTTTTGTAGGAACGATTGGAACTTCAATTGGCTTTGGCTCGCGATAAAATGCAAGCATTGGATGTAACCACATTGCATTGTCAATTGGAGTTTTAGACCCAGCAGACCCGTAATTACAGACTCGATATTTCAATATGCTATTTTCCATGTCCGCACTCTCACCTAGTAACTTCGAGAAAACCTCATCCAAAAGGATGAATTAATATTTGGTGAATCAGTTCTACTAAATGTGTTTATGTGGATTAAGGTCTGCGATTTCTTACGTTATTGCGTATTCATAGCCCATGAAAAATTTAAATGTAATGAAGCTAAAAGAAATTGCACTTGACAGAGCCACAGCCAGGACATACTTCGCAATCGGATTGCTAGTTCTCTCGCTTTTCGCCGCATTTGCCATAACCGGTAAAGCTAACAAATCGGTGACTGTATGGTCAGCGAATACCGAAATTATGCCTGGGGATGCAATCAGCAATTCAAACATAAGGGCAATCAAAGTTTTCTTGCCGGGTTCGATCGACAAGTATCTATCTGCCAATAACCTGATTCAAAAAAAGCTCGCAACAAGGCAAATTGCAATCGGTGAATTAATTCCGGCATCGGCACTCGCCTTAGATTTTGTTGGTGAACGAACGCGAAGTGTCCCGCTAAAAATCGCTAGAAATGATCTTCCGGGTGATTTATCAGCAGGGCAAATAGTTGATATTTATTATTTGCCACTAGCTAATTTAAATTCCACTAAAGCACGGAAAACACAGTTGATTAGCGAAGGGATTGCGGTAGAAAGCATTGACCAGAAATCCAAAGATATGGGAGGAGAGATTGGACTAGTTCTCAAAATTCCAGAATATGATGTGATGAATCTTCTTTCTTCGTTAAATGATTCACGAATAGTGGTGGTCCGAAGTGCAATCTGAAATCCCACAATTACAAGTTATTACTGCCATCAGCGATGCCGACTGTGAGGATTTTGTCTCTCAACTCTTGTTTAGCCAAGGCTGGAGCATCATCTACCGCGCGATAGAAATGTCTGGACTTACAAGTTTCTTAGATGATCGCACAAGCGCACTTCGAACAGTTGTAATCTATAAAAGTGATTTGCCAGAATTCAATCAGGAATTGCTGAATAAGTACTTGTCGCCAAAAGTTACACATATCTGCCTAGACAATATTGAGACTAACTCACATATTTTGATGACCTATATCAGGGGACAATTGCGGTTACCTCTGATTGTCGATTCAGCAAGCCATGGAGATAACGGAGATCACGAAGATAAGGCCCAGTTGATTAGCTCTTTAAATCAACGCACTGCGGTCAAGCCACCATGTGTAATCACGGTGACGGGAACTGTCGGCGCCCCAGGCAGAAGTTCCGTTGCGCTAAACATCGCTAATTATCTAGCAGAAGAATTTGAAGTAAATATCTATGATGGAGATAGTCGAGCACCAGCTCTAGATTACCTACTGGGTCGAGCAAGCAAGAGCAGTAGCAAACTCTCGCTGGTAAACATTTCAACACTTAGTAAATCATCAGAAGTTTCAATTCCTGACCAATCTCGAATTTCTGTTGTCGATATCGGCCCGCTGCCGCCATTGGAAGAAGTAGTTAATGATCGTCGCTGGCAGGCTGGATTTATTAATCGAACTTTAGAAGAGACAACTACCCTAATTTATCTCTGCAAATCGAATGGTCTAAGTTTGATAAGGCTCGAACAATTCATCTCGCAGTTTCCGGTCCTTCTTAGGAAGCTACCAATTATTTACATTCTGAATCAATCCCGTAGCACCCGTGAAGGGCGAGCACTGGCGAATAGATTTACTAAAATATGTAATGGCGAAATCTCTATTATTCTGCCGGCAAATGAGCAGATAAACACCAACTTGGCTATTCCGGCTAAGCGGGAGACGGCATTTGGTAAGGCAATAGCAGAGATTGGTAGGATTGCTCAGATCGTTAAATAGCTAATTTGAATTTTGAAAAATTTGAGGAGGTTCAATGTTAAGCGTTAATGAATTAATCTCCTCGAAATCTGCGCTTACCAATGATGACCGCGCGCGGTTGATGGAACTTCTGGCCGAATGGCAATTGCTATCGGATTTATCATTTGCGGATCTGATTCTTTGGATTCCAAAGCGCAAGGATTACCAATCTTGGCCAGATGGTCACATTGCAATGGCGCACATCAGACCAACTACTGCAGCCACGGTTTTTGCGCACGATGTAATTGGAAATGTAATTAACTGGGGAAGTAATCCACGTATTGATGGCGCCCTTTCGACTGGTGAGATTGATCGAGATTCTGAAGCTGAAATGGTCGGCGAAATTTTGATAAAGGAAGAGACGGTTCCGGTTTATTTCCAGGGCCGAGTAATCGCAGTTATTTCACGCCATAGAAATGCTGATTTAATGCGTTCGCCGTCGCGGTTAGAACTTAACTACCGCGAAATTGCACACAAGATTTATCAAATGGTCGCTGAAGGAACTTTTCCGATTCAAAATAGTTTTTACCGATCTGAATCTGCCCCACGAGTCGGTGATGGCTTGATTCGGCTTGATGCAACCGGACTTATGACTTATGCAAGCCCAAATGCGCGATCAGCATTTAACCGTGCTGGTTGGAGTGGCGAACTTGAAGGGCATCTACTTGGCGATGTCATTGAAAGTGTTAAACCAAAGTTAAGTACTCCAACTGATGAATCTTGGCGCAGCATAATGAGTGGAAAGAATTTACGTCGTGAAGAATTTGAAAACGAGAGTGGAATCTTTGACCTTTTGGTGATGCCGTTAGTGGCAGGGGCTGACCACATTGGTGCAATTGTTCTACTTCACAATGTGACTGAGTTGCGAAGACGTGATCGCGCACTGGTAACTAAAGATGTAACAATTCGTGAAATTCACCACCGGGTTAAGAACAATCTGCAAACAGTTTCAGCCTTACTTCGCCTGCAATCCCGAAGAGTTGAAGATGAGACCGCAAAGCTTGCACTTGAAGAAGCGGTTCGCCGCGTCGCATCTATCGCAATTGTGCACGAAACTCTTTCGAATAGTTCAACTGAGTCTGTTGCCTTCGATGAGGTATATGACCGCATTGTGCACAATGCAATTGAATTAAGCACTCATAAGATAAGTATCAAGAAATTGGGAACGTTTGGGACCTTTGATTCACAGATTGCAACCCCGCTTGCACTAGTTATAACGGAATTGATTCACAATGCTTTAGAACATGGGCTGGCAAATTCGGGCGAGAATTTGCGAATCGAAATTGCTCGTACCGCAGAGGATTGCAAAGTTAAGATTATTGATGATGGCGTGGGACTTCCAACAGATTTCAACTGGGATCAATCTTCAAACCTAGGTCTGCAAATAGTAAAAACTCTTACCGAGAATGAACTCAAGGGGAGCATCGCGCTGGTGCGTGTGGGCAGTGAAACGCAGGCTGTTCTAAAGTTTTAAAGAGTTAATAACTAGAAGCTATTTTGATTCTCTAATTGGCGAGCGCGATTACGTGCCGCACGACGTTTAAGTGCACGACGTTCATCTTCTGAAAGTCCGCCCCAGACTCCCGCATCCTGACCACTCTCGAGCGCCCAAGCAAGGCATGGCTCTTTAACAATGCAACGATTACAAACTTTTTTCGCCTCTTCGATTTGAGCTAGGGCTGGACCAGTGTTGCCGACCGGGAAAAATAGTTCCGGATCTTCATCGCGGCAAGCAGATTGATGGCGCCAATCCATGATTAGTGGGCTCCTTCTAAAGAATTATTCGTAAATCGGGGGAAGTAAAAGGCAGTAAATGCCATTTACATAACTCGTATTCTCCCGTGAATTCGCAGACATAACAAGGACATTTGATAAATGATTATGTGATTTGTGCCCCCGGCGGGAATCGAACCTGCGCTCCCGCCTCCGGAGGGCGGTGCTCTATCCACTGAGCTACGGGGGCGCAGTGTGTATTTGTGTAATACGCGGTAATTGTAGCGATTTAACTCAATCTGCAAATAATCTGAAATGATTGAGCTATGAATGAAGCTTATTTTGCAAATGGTTGTTTTTGGGGCGCAGAACGTCGATTCTGGCAAATGGAAGGTGTGCTTGAAACAAGCGTCGGTTATATGGGCGGCACGAGAGCGAATCCAAGTTATGAACAAGTCTGTACTGGGCTCACAAATCATGCAGAAGTCGTTTACGTTAAATTCGATCCAAATTTGATTACATATCGCAGATTGCTCGAAGAGTTTTGGGTGATGCACGATCCAACATCACTAAATCAACAAGGCGGGGATATTGGGACGCAATATCGGAGCGCAATTTTCACTACTTCAGAGGACCAATTAAGTGAAGCGCTCGCGACTAAGGAGATTTACCAGAAGCTTTTAACGGCACAAGGGATTGGCCAAATTGTCACGCAAATTGAAAGTGCCCAGCCCCATACTTATTGGCCGGCAGAGGAGTATCACCAGAAATATTTAGCGAAGAATCCAAACGGATATGACTGCCATTCGAGCACCGGAGTGCTGTTTTCTTAATTGTTTTGATGGATATTGAGGATATTGAGTTAATTCACAGTAAGTAATGTACTTTATGCGTCATGAGCGCACATGTGTGGGAAATTACTCTTGCAGTTCTACTTTTAGTCCTGGCCTTTGACTTTGCAATGGCATATCGGCAACGTAATGTTGAAACTTCGCTCACTACCGCGGTTAGTTGGACGCTCTTCTATGTTGCTGCTGCAGTAGTTTTTGGAATTTCACTTGGACAGTGGGCCGATACTCAGTCGCAGAATGAATTTTTCGCAGGATGGCTAACCGAGTACTCCCTTTCGTTCGATAATCTCTTCGTCTTCGTTCTGATTCTGGCAAGGCTAAAAGTTGCGAAAGAGAAAGAGCAGTTGATTCTCTTAATCGGTATTGCAATGGCTTTGGTCATGCGCGGTGGATTCATAGCACTGGGATCAGTAATTGTTAGCAAATTTGCCTGGGTATTCTTCTTCTTCGGCGCCTTCTTGATCTATACCGCTTACACCTTGATTAAGGAATCAGGTGAAGAGGAGTGGGAAGAAGGAAAAGTAATTTCTTTCCTGCGTAGAAAAGGTGCATCAACTTTTACCTTGGCCTTAGTTGCAATCGCAATGACCGATGTCCTATTCGCTTTTGATTCAATTCCAGCAATTTTCGGCTTAACTAAAGAGCCATACATAATTGTCACTGCAAACATTTTTGCACTTATGGGACTTCGCCAGCTTTACTTCCTAATTGGTGGGTTGATGAAGAAGCTTGTTTATTTGACTCAAGGTTTATCGGTAATTCTCGCTTTCATTGGCGTAAAGCTTCTGCTTGAAGCGATGCACTCTCAGGGCTGGGATCATTTCGGACCGATTAAATTCCCACACATCTCACTTCAATTTAGTTTAGGGACGATCATATTAACTCTTGCGTTGACCTCACTCTTTAGTTTATATAAAACTCGGGATAGAAAAAGTAGTTAGACCAAAGAAATGACAAAACTTTCAGCCGTTCCACTCGCAAAATTGCAGAAGCGTAGAAGCGCTAAGTGGCGCGAATTTTCATCTGATGTCTTGCCACTACCTGTTGCGGAAATGGATTTTGAGATTGCAAAGCCAATTCGCGATGTGCTTAGCGAAATGATTGGCGGTTCGGATACTGGATACTTAGGTCCTATTCCCGAACTTGGAATAAATCTAGCCAAGTTTGCAAAGGCCAGGTGGGGTTGGGAGATAGATCCCGAACAAGTATTCATCGCAACTGATGTTGGCGTTGGCATGGTTGAGATGGCAAGAACTGTCGTAAGTCCTGGTGACTTAATAATGATTAATTCACCGGTTTATCACAATATGAATAATTGGATTTCAGAATTGAAATGTAAATCTTATGATGCACCTTTAATTAAAACTGGCTTGCACTACACGATAGATTTGAACGCAATTGAACGTGGTTATGCCGCAGGTGTAAAAGCACATTTCATATGCAGCCCACACAACCCGGTTGGAACAGTTTTTACGCGGGACGAGCTTTCAGCTATCGCTGATCTAGCGAAGAAATATGGCGTAACGGTTTTTAGTGATGAAATACATGCACCACTTACCTATAACGCAGCAGAGTTTGTGCCATTCCTAGCGGTTAGTGATGTGGCGCGCGAGGTTGGAATATGCGTAACTGCAGCTAGCAAGAGTTGGAACTTGGCTGGCCTAAAGTGCGCCACCATAATCACCGCACACCCAAAGCAGTTAGAACGTGCAAAATCAATGCCAATGGCAGTCCACTATCGCGCATCACTTTTTGGCGCAGTTGCATCGGCAACAGCATATGAATGTGCCGATTGGCTCGATAGCGCAATCGAAACAATGGATAGCAATCGCAAATTCCTAAAGGCGCTGTTGGCAGAAAAGCTGCCCACTGTTGGCTACCGAATCCCAGATTGCTCCTATTTAGCCTGGCTAGATCTAAGTTCGCTTAACCTTGGAGTCAATCCGTCAGAAACGCTCTTAACCCAAGGGAAAGTTGCGCTTAATTCTGGGATAACTTTCGGACCAGATTCTGGGCAATTTGTAAGATTCAATTTTGCAACAAGCGAAGAGATTATGTATGAGGCGGTAAATCGGATTAACTCCTGCGTCAAATAGGAGACACAGCTCCACTGCTGCACTTTTTGGAGCGCAAAGTTCATAAATCGTAAGTTAGACTTGCCTCATGATAAAAGCCGTTCGCCGCCTACTAGCTGCGATTACCTTTCTTGCAGTTATTGCTGCAGCGCTTAAGACTGCATTTGATTGGGTTGCGCAAAGTGGCGATGATGATCATGAAGTATTTGCGGATGATGACCGCGAAACAGTTTAATTAAATGGATTATGTAGCCGGTAGTTGCAATATCGGAAAAGGTGAGATTCGCCGCCGCCAATTCGTTGCCTTAATTGGTTTTGTTTTAATCATCACAACAACAGTCGGATTGATAAATGTTAGCGCCGAACGTAGTGCTCGACTTGGCGTATTTGTACCCGCAATGATTTTCGCAGTTGGATTCATCCAATCTCGTCGTAAATTCTGTCTGGCTTTTGGCTTGATGGGAACATTCAATTTTGGCTCACTTGGAAAGTTGTCTAGAGTCGCATCGCCGCAAGATCGCGCGGCGGACCGTAAGACAGCAATTTCTATCTTGGTTCAGGCGCTCTCGCTTGCCTTAACAATTACTCTGATTGTTTACTTATTGCCGTTTTAAGTTATAACTTTTAAACTTACTAAAGAGGTAGTAAAGAGCTGTTCCAATCAAGATTCCCCAAATCAAATCGAGAAAAATCACAACTAAAGCAGTAATAATTAAAATTGAAGAATCAAGGCGAGTTGTTCTAAGCATCTCTCGCAAATTTGCTGGGCTTGCCATTCGATAAGAAGTCCCGATAAGAATTCCAGCCAAGGCTGATGTTGGTATCTCCGAGATAATTGGCGAAAGCGCCAAAACCACAACGAGCAAGAACGCTGCATGAAATATTGCTGCTAATCGAGATTTAGCACCAGATCGAATGTTTACGCTGGTGCGCGCAATCGCTCCGGTCGCAGGCATTCCGCCAACAAGTGATGAAGCCATAGATGCCAAACCTTGTCCGAACAACTCCCGATTTGGATGGTATCTATCTTTTTCGACATGTATATGTGACAACTGATCAGCAACTCGCGCAGAGAGTAGTGATTCAATTGAAGCAAGCAAGGCAATAGCAACTACTGCCGAGAACAATTGATAAATTCCTAGCCCAAATAGCGAGAATTTCTGTAGATGAAATATGGCCTTGGGCAAGTCGCTAACTGTTGGAACGTTAATACCGAATAGAAAAACAACGGCAGAGCTGAAAACGATTGCAATAAAACTAGCTGGAATATGGAATTTAACTTTATGAGCGATTTTAGGATAAGTGAACTTAACAACCAGAGTTAATAGGACAATAAATATTGCTGAGAAATTGAGGCCACTGTCTAGGGCTCCTTTAAGTGTGCGCCAAGCGGTAGTGACTGTTCGCCCACCAGGTATCGATGGTGTTGCAAGCGCGGTTGGAAATTGTTGTAGTGCAATTACTACGGCAATCCCGAGAGTAAATCCCTCCATAACTGGCCATGGAACTCTGTTAATAATTGAACCCGCTCGAATTAGTCCAAGAATAAGCGTCAACAAGCCAGCAAAAAAACCAAGTGGAATTAAAGATTCAACACCATATTTGCTAACTATTGGAACTAGAACAACTGTCATCGCGCCAGTAGGGCCACTTACTTGAAAATTCGAGCCACCAAAGATTGCTGCAACTAAACCCGCAAGGATTGCTGTAACTAGGCCAGCACCTGCACCGGCTCCGGTAGTTATTCCGAATGCCAAAGCCAAGGGGAGAGCGACGATGCCTACTGTGATTCCGGCTAATAAGTCTTTACGCCAAACAGTGCGAGCACTTTTATAGTCGCTACTGCTCGGAATAAATTCTCGCAGGCGATTCATTTCACTTGAATCCTACTGCCAGATGAGTGAAATAGGTGTAACTTAAAGAGGTAAAGACAACTTCAAATCAGTTCATATCAATGCTCTTGATTCGAGTAGGAGATCTCATGGAAATCGTAATACATGCCAGAAATGCAAACTTGGCCGAAGATTTCAGGGGAATAGTTACCGAAAAATTGAAATCACTTGATCGATTCAGCGTTAAAGTTGAAAGTATAAGAGTTGAAATTAAGCATGAGCAAAATCCACGCTTTGGAAAATCTTCACATGAAGTTGTGTTAACAACAACAGGTGCTGGGCCCTTCATGCGCTCAGAAGGCGCAGGTTTCAATGACCTTGCAGCCTTCGACAAAGCAGCTACTGCGCTGGAATTGCAGATGCGCAAAATTCATGAGAAATCTAAAGAGATCAACCATGAAAGTTTGAGGAAACCAAAATAGTACTCGATGGATTAGTTGAAGCCTGGTGGATGTTCTTCCACACTTTCTGGGCGCTTGTTTTAGGATTCACTTTATCTGGCGCAGTTCAAGCGTTTGTCTCTCGTAAAAAAATGAGAGAACAACTTGGTGATGATAGCTTTAAGAGTGTCTTGAAGGCCTCGTTATTCGGAATCATTAGTTCTTCTTGCTCTTACTCGGCGAGTGCTTTGGCTAAAAGCTTATTTTCAAAAGGCGCAAATTTCACTTCCTCAATGGTCTTTATGTTTTCAAGCACTAATTTAGTAATTGAACTCGGTTTAGTTCTCTGGATCATGATGGGTTGGCAATTTGCGGTTGCTGAATTCTTTGGTGGGGCAATAATGATTCTTCTATTGAAGTTATTGATACCAAGGCTCATACCGGCGCAGTTGATAGAGCAATCACGTGAAAGTTATGAAAATTCTAAAGAGATGAATTCAAGCAAAAAAGCCAATTGGCATGATGCAGCTGGTTACACAATTGGTGAATTCAAAATGCTCCGCTATGAATTGATAATTGGCTTTGTCGTTGCGGGGCTCGCTGCAAAACTAGTTCCTGCTTCGTTTTGGAACCTGTTGTTTCTATCGGATAATGGAATCATTACAAGTATTCAGAATGTAGTAATTGGGCCAGTAATTGCCTTCATAAGTTTCGTCTGCTCTGTTGGAAATATACCGTTAGCGGCGACCCTATGGCATAGCGGCATTTCTTTTGGTGGAACTATCGCCTTTATCTACGCCGACTTGATTGCACTTCCGTTAGTGCTTATTTATCGCAAATATTATGGAGCAAAGCTTGCTGTCAGACTAACTTTAGTTTTTTGGTTAGTTATGAGCCTAAGTGGCTTGATCACAGAAACTATTTTTAATTTTCTAAATTTGATTCCCGCAGTGGATCATGGAATAGCTCATACAAATCAGGTTGGCTGGAACTACACGAGCGTTCTAAATATCGCTGCGCTACTCTTAATAATCTGGGTTTATTGGATGTATCGAACTCAAGTGAAAGATAGTTCTGACCAAGAGTTCGCCAAGGACTGGGTATGTGGCATGCAAGTTCGAGTCTCCGATGCCCCTGCAACCTATGAGTTAAATGGAAAGGCTTATTACTTTTGCATGCAAGGGTGCGCAGATTCTTTCGCGGCCAATCCAAATAAATTTATCTCGGTGGACAAGTAAAGCCAAATTCTCTTTGAACTTGCGCAGGGACTTTGTTGCATCCAACAGTTGCAGTACCAAAGTCAACTATTTCCCACTTGCCATTTAAGGAATGTGCAAATCCATAGGCTGGATCTGTAACTGGCAGATATGGAATCGTAGTAAAAATTATCCAACTTCCATCAATCTTTGAGACACGTTGATTTACAACAGCGGCAAAGAAAGTACTTCCAAAACTATCTTGTTGTAATTTTGTGATTTGAGCAGCAACGCCTGCAACAACAGGAGCGCCGCCATTATATGTATATGTATCTTTCGCAAATTTACTTGGGTATTGCGCAAGAATTACCCATGGAATAACCACGCTACTTAATTCACCGGATGCACTACCTGGCCATTTAAGAGTCCAGCCAGCTTCAGTTGCAATTCCTTCTGGCAGCCGTTGTGATATCTGAGCTCTCACCTTTGAGCTATCCCAGTTGATTGACTTTGGATATTTGGATTCAAATTGGGTCAGTAAAAGTTTTATGCCATCTCTCAGTTTTGAATCTTCCGGACGTTCATTGCCGGTGGGCAATCCGCAGCCGGTAAGAATTAGCGCGCTCACCACAACCAGAGCAAGAAGTAACTTCCGCGATCTCATGCCTTTAAGGGTAGTCGGGTTTTCCACTTTCAACTTGAATTAGTTGAATATTAAATTAATATATGAGTATTGAAGTGAAACATTTTTAGAGGAGAAATAATTGCCCGCAGTAACCGTTGCCGACATAACAATCTTGCCAAGAGTCATTGCAGATCCATCTGCCAGAGCTCGTGGTGTCAAGAGTGTGACTACTGCGCCGCAAGGTTATGAGGGCGAAGGCTTTCCAGTTCGGCGAGCATTTGCGGGTGTTGATTTAACCGAACTCGATCCATTTATTCATCTCGATCAAATGGGAGAAGTCGAATACGCACCGGGCGAGCCAAAGGGAACTCCATGGCATCCACATCGCGGTTTTGAAACAGTTACATACATTATTGATGGCATCTTTGATCATAAAGATAATCACGGCGGTGGCGGAACAATCACAAATGGCGATACCCAGTGGATGACTGCTGGAGCTGGAATTTTGCACATTGAAACACCACCAGAACATTTAGTAATGAGCGGTGGACTTTTCCATGGCTTTCAACTCTGGGTAAACCTTCCTGCCGAAAAGAAATGGTCTAAGCCGGCATATCAAGATTTGCGAGCAGCAGATGTTAAATTACTTGCATCAAGTGATGGTGGAACTTTAATAAGAGTTATCGCTGGCGAAGTTGCCGGTTACGCAGGTCCAGGTTCTACACAAACTCCAATTTCAATTGTTCACGCAACACTTGCACCTGGCGCAAAGTTAGAGTTGCCGTGGAACAAGAATTACAACGCACTTATTTATACCCTAAATGGTCATGGAACAGTTGGCGACGTTAAGCAACCAGTTCATATGGGACAACTAGCAGTTATGGGAGATGGTGACACTCTCGTTGTTCAGGCTGATGCAACGCAAGAATCTCGATCACCAGAGATGGATGTCTTAATTCTCGGTGGCCAACCAATCAAAGAACCTGTTGCCTGGATGGGGCCATTTGTAATGAATACCAAGGCCGAAGTGCTAAAGGCTTTTGATGACTTCCAGAAAGGTTTGCTTGGAACAGTTCCGGCTGAACACATTACTGGGGTACATGGCGCGCCAACAGAAGTTGTCGAAGGAAACTAGTTAGAAAGAATTATCTAAAGGTTCTTGAGCGCATTTACAACTTTAGTTAGCGAATCTTTCGCATCACCAAAGAGCAAAGTGGTTTTGGCATCGTAGAGCAGATCATTTTCGATACCAGCAAAACCAGGGCGCATTGAACGCTTTAAGAAAATAACATTTCCAGCGCTTGCCACATCAAGAATTGGCATTCCGTAGATTGGGCAACCCGGCGTGGTCTTTGCTGCTGGATTAACAACATCGTTTGCACCAACAACTAAAACAACATCGGTCTGTGGGAAAGTTGGGTTTATTTCTTCCATCTCAACAAGTTGTTCGTAAGGAACATTTGCTTCGGCAAGAAGTACGTTCATGTGTCCTGGCATACGACCAGCAACTGGGTGAATTCCATATGCAACTTCAACGCCCTTTTCGGCCAATAAATCTGCAAGTTCGCGAACTGTGTGTTGTGCTTGTGCAACAGCTAATCCGAAACCAGGAACAATTACAACGCGTTGGGCGTAGTTAAGAAGAATCGCAACATCATCTGGCGATCCAGATTTAACTGGGCGAGCCTCGCCAGCTTCTGCTGCAGCTTGTGGCTTTGCAGTAAATGCACCGAACAGCGTTCCAAATAGTGATCGACCCATCGCTTCGGCCATCTTGCGAGTCAAGATTGTTCCAGAGGCACCAACAAGTGTTCCTGCAACTATCAAGAGCGTTGATTGCAGAACGTAGCCACTTGCCGCAACTGTGAGACCGGTAAATGCATTCAATAGTGAGATAACAATTGGAACATCTGCGCCACCAACAGGTAGAACAAAGAGAACACCGAATAGAAGTGAGAGAGCTGCGAGTACTAGAAGTGGAGTAGTTCCACCGCTAGCGATAACCCATCCGGAAGTTCCAAGAGCGCCAGCCAAAGTTGCTGCGATTACAAAGCGGCCACCTGGGAAAACAACTGGGCGCGTAGTCATAAGTTCTTGTAACTTCAAGAAAGTAATAACAGAGCCAGAGAATGAAACGCTTCCTACAAGCACTGTGAATACTGTTGCCAATACTTCACCGAAGCTTGCGCTCTCGCCTAGATTTAAATATTCAACAATTGCTACGAGCGCTGCAGCGCCACCGCCAACACCGTTAAATAGTGCAACGAGTTGTGGCATCTGAGTCATTTGAATCTTGCGAGCAGCTGGGACGCCAACAATTACACCAAAGACAATCGCCGCAATAATTAAAAGAGTGTTATGTCCTTCTTTGATTGAAGGATCAAAGAAAACGATAACTGTTGCAACAGTTGCACCGAAGGCACCAATTAAATTTCCGCGACGAGCGGTCTTTGGGGCTGAAAGACCCTTAAGGGCCATAATGAAGGAGACTGCAACGCCAAGTCCGATTAGGGCGTATAGATTTGAATTCATTATTTCTTACCGCCCTTCCCTTTAAACATTTCAAGCATGCGATCTGTAACAACAAAACCGCCCACCATATTTATCGTTGCTAAAACGACTGCGAGAATCGCAAGCGTTGTTTCCAGGGTGCTTTTAGCCTCGGCGGCAACAAGAATTGCGCCTACCAAGATAATTCCGTGAATCGCATTTGCACCAGACATAAGTGGCGTATGGAGAGTGGTTGAAACTTTAGATACAACTTCAAATCCTACGAATACCGAAAGTAAGAAGATTGTCAGAATCGCCATAGTTGTCATTTCTTGCCCTCCGGAGTGCGACGAGAGCCGCCATGAGTAAGAGTTGCTGCATCAATAATTTCATCAGAGAAATCTGGAATTACTTCACCAGTTGGTTTGCCATCCACGCTCTTAGTCATAAGTAATAAAAGGTTTACAACGTTGCGCGAGAACAACATGGATGCGTGATACGGCAATTGGCTTGGGACATCTTTGCCGCCCCAGATAACAACACCTTTATCAGTTGTAATTGTCTCGCCAGGTTTGCTTCCTTCAACGTTTCCGCCAGTTTCGGCTGCAAGATCAACTATCACTGCACCAGATTTCATTGCAGAAACCATTTCACCAGTAACAAGTCTTGGCGCTGGGCGACCAGGAACTGCTGCAGTTGTAATGACTACATCGGCGGCAGCTAAATATGGAGTTAGAAGTTCACGTTGTTTCGCTGCGCGCTCTTCGGTCATTTCGCGGGCATAACCACCGGCACCTTCAAGTGCTTCAAGTTCTAAAGTTATAAACTTTGCGCCCATTGATTTAACTTCATCGGCTGAAGATGGACGAACATCATAAGCGCTAACTACCGCACCTAATCTTTTTGCGGTCGCAATTGCTTGTAGTCCGGCAACACCGGCACCGAGAACAACAACTTGTGCCGGGGTAACAGTTCCAGCCGCGGTCATTAAAAGTGGAAAGAATCGTGGTGAAAGTTCGGCTGCTACGAGTGAGGCGCGATATCCGGCGCAAAGTGCTTGCGAAGTAAGAGCATCCATAGATTGGGCGCGAGAGATACGCGGAACTAATTCCAGTGAAAGCGCAGTTACTCCTGCAGATGCAGCGGCTTCGATTGAATCTACTGAAGTAGTTGGCGATAAGAACGAAATAGTTAGCGCGCCTTTTTTCAGGCTCTTCATCTGATCTGGCGTTAGCGCTGTTACTGAAGCAACAACATCGGCATCGCTAATAACATTGCCACTCTTCACGGTGGCGCCAGCAGCAGTGAATTGCGCATCTGGGAAACCCGATGCAGCGCCGGCTCCAGATTCAATAACAACCTCAAGTCCAGCTTTTGTTAATTTGGAAATAATGTCTGGTACGAGAGCTACACGTGCTTCGCCAGACCGGATCTCTTTCGCTACGGCTATTCGCATTTGCAAAGATTAGTGCCTATTCCCGCGCAATTCGCAATTGAAACGAGATATTTAGCGGCTGCCCTCGAGTTCACCGCGAACTAGGTGATACAGAATTGCCTGAATCGTTGTGCGACGATGAAAGGCTTCACGCCAGATTACCGACTTGGGGCCATCAATCACTTCTGCAGCCACCTCTTCGCCTCGATGCGCTGGAAGGCAGTGCATGAATATTGAATCGGAGGCAGTTAGTGACATTAAATTTTCAGTTATAGCAAATGGTGCAAGGGCTTTTAACTTCTCAGCTCTAACTTCTTCCGGATCTCCCATAGACATCCAGACATCGGTATATACAACGCTCGCATCTTTCGCACCGGCTTGCGGATCGTTTAAAATTTCGATCTTGGCACCAGTAGAGCTAGCAATCCGTTTTGCAGTTTCGACGGCAGTTTTATCTGGCGCCCATTTTCCACTTGGGGTTGCGACAACAACATGTGCACCCATAATCGCGCCCATGGTTAACCAAGCATGAGCCATATTGTTTCCGTCACCAACATAAGTAAATTTGCGGCCAGAAATATCTGTTCCAAATACTTCACGAATTGTTAACCAATCAGCAAGTAATTGGGTGGGATGATCGGTATCTGTAAGACCATTTAGCACTGGAATTGTTGAGTGCGCTCCGAGTTCATCTACATCTGATTGCGCAAAAGTTCTGACGATGAGTGCGCTCGCAAATCCACTAATAATTTTTGCAGTATCTGAAATTGTTTCGCCTCGGCCAATTTGTAAATCATCACCACGCAAGAAAATTGGTGTTCCGCCCAGATGCGCCACAGCAGTTTCTGAGGCAAGTCTCGTCCGAGTAGAAGATTTAGTCATGTAAATAGCAACGCTCTGATTTGCAAGCGCATCTTTCGAACGGAATGGGTTTGCAGCAAATTGCGCAGCTGTATCAAGAATGAGTTCAACATCAGATCGAGTCAGATGCTCGGTGCGCAATAGGTCTTTCATTATTCAATAATACCCAATAAAGGAGTTGGCCTCGGTAGAATCTGAATCATGGGAATCTTCACCCGAACACCTAAATCAACGCCAGGTATCGGCGACTTGCAGCCTTTTACAGATGTTTTGGAGAAAGAAGAGACTCGTCTTTCCAATGAAGATGGCGATCACGAAAGATTTGCTCACTATGTCCGAAAAGAAAAAATTGTCGAATCCGCTGTTACCGGCAAAGCGGTAAGAGCGCTCTGTGGAAAGAAGTGGGTCCCGAGTCGAGACCCAGAAAAATTCCCTATTTGCCCAATCTGCAAAAAAATCTTTGATGGCCTAAAGAAGGAATGAAAAACCGATTTTTCCGGTCGCTGATATCCGGAGTAATAATTTCACTATTTATAACCGCAACTTTTCCTGGAAATGCAACAGCTGAAGATCGCAAACTTCGCAAGATCTTTTCCGGTTGGATGACTGATTACAGCACTTATGGCGATACTACAAAGGGCCACATTCAGGCTATGGATTACGTGGTCGCACATGCTGAGATGTTTGATCAAATTCTGCCATTTTGGTACACGGTTACCAGCGCTACAAGTATTAAAGATAAATACATAACTCAAAATTCAATAGATAAATCAATTCCAATTGCAACACTTCAAAGTTTAGGGATAAAAGTTCTGCCAACAATTACTGATGGCACGGCCGAAGGTGCACTCTCAAAGATAATGGGAAATGAGGCAAGTCGAGCCACATTAATAAAGACAATTACCACTTTGGTGGCGACCAATAATTTTGATGGCATCGATTTAAACTTCGAAGGTTTTGCATACGTAGATAAAATTGCAACCTGGCCCACTATTCAGCAGCGTTGGGTCAAATTCGTAATTGAGCTATCGGCAGCTCTTCACGCAAACAATAAATTGTTATCGGTTACAACGCCCTACTTGCTGGACCCAACAACTGGCAAAAAGGGTTATTACCAATATGCCTGGCCGGAAATATCTAACTACATAGATAGATTAAATATTATGTTTTATGACTATCATAAATACGACACAAAACCTGGCCCGATCGGTCCAATTAGTTGGTTTGAGCCATCACTTATCTATGCCCTTAAATCAGTTTCACCTTGGAAGATTTATCTTGGAACACCAAACTATGGATACAACTGGGTTACTAAAGTGACGGGTGTGTGCCCAACAAATGCGCCAAATTCCGAGAAGAAATCTTCGAATGCAGCAATTGTTCATCAATTAAGAGCGCAAGCAATATTGGATAAGCCCGGCGCCGTTGCTAAATACAATGAAAAATTTGGTGAAACGAATGTGCTCTATACGGCGGAATTCAATGGCGTAAACAAATCAGGAACGCCAACTAGTTGCAAAGTCGATCACTCAGTTTGGTATGTAGATGCGCAGGGATATGGTGCGCGAGCAAAATTAGTTGAGAAATATCGACTAGGTGGAATATCTGAGTGGGAGATTGGTTACGGCGATAACTTAGCAATTGAAGAAGTTAAGAAAATTGCGATAGCAATGGGCCAAGATAAAGTTGTTGGCGAAGTTTCGACCGACGTTGATAATTTGCTCTACGGCGAAAGTATTGTTTTCAGTGGAAAGTTCAAATTAGCTGATGGCAGACCAGTCGCAGAGGTTCCAGTGTTTATGGAGGTAAAGCGCAGTTCTGGAAGTTCGCGTAGGCCGGTTGGTAACACTGCTGCTGATGGAACTTTCCAAAGTAAAGTTTTATTAGGCGAATCAACAGAAATATCATTTTCGACTGATGAAACTTGGGATCGAACGCTGGGGCAGACGCCAATTAAAACTATTGGAGTATCAAGAGTTATTTCGTGGAAAATTCCAGGTTCGATGAAGCACGGCGTAACCTATAAAGTTACTGGTCAGATTCAACCAAGAATTGCTGGTGTAAATGTTTCGCTTGATGATGGAGCCAAGGTGAGTTCTGGAATTACCAATGCGGATGGCACATTTGAATTAGAAGTCACGCCCACAAAAATTGGAGCAAAACAATTTAGAATTGTTACTGAAGCAGAGAGCGGATTTTCAGGTTCAAAGAGCGCTTTCACAACGGTATTGGTGCGATAGATATGGCTAAAACTCTTGCTAAAGAAGATTTAAGCATTAACGAACTTCTTGATAAGCCTTGGATAACAATCGTCTGGGATGATCCAGTAAACCTGATGTCTTATGTAACGCATGTCTTTATAAAGCTCTTTGGCTTCTCAAAAGAGCGGGCTCACGAGCTAATGTTGCAGGTTCATAATGAGGGCAGGGCCGTTGTATCAACTGGAACTCGAGAAGAGATGGAACGCGATGTTCAAAGGCTTCATGAACATGGTCTCTGGGCTACCCTGCAACGCGATGACAAGATCTGATGAAAAAATCTGATGTCTAGTTTTGAGAAAGTTGGAGATGGTTACTCTCTCGATTTAACGTTGGATGAAGCTCACATTCTGATAAATCTCGTGGAACAGTTACTCGAGTTATTGGGGGAAGGGGATTTCTTTCATCATTACGATACAAGTGATCCACTGGCTCAACTCTTGGCAATGCCATCAGAAATTGTTACACCAGATGATCCAGTTTTACTTAGATTGCTTCCGAACGCTTATGCCGATCCGGAAGCTGCATCTGATTTTCGACGATATACCGAGCCACAACTTCGAGGAGCAAAACAGAAGAATCTGCGAATTGTTCGCGAAGAGTTAACAATTTTAGTTGATGAAAATCATGGCGGTGTCATCGAAGATTTAAATGCAGAAATTTGGCTTAAGGCGTTAAATGATTTACGAATTGCGCTCTCAGTTCGCCTAGAAATTTCCGAAGATAGCTTTGATAAATTTGAATTGCTTCCCGATGAAGATCCACAGAAGCCGGTCTATGCGGTTTATTTCTGGCTAGGTTGGTTGCAAGAGAATTTGTTAGGATTGCTGGCATGACACTTCGGATAACTCGAGCATATGTTGAGGCAATTCTTGAGCAATCAAGAGTTGAGTATCCAGAT
The DNA here is from genome assembly GCA_965268555.1 of actinobacterium SCGC AAA044-D11. GTDB lineage: Bacteria > Actinomycetota > Actinomycetes > Nanopelagicales > Nanopelagicaceae > AAA044-D11. The sequence continues at coordinate 1,089,121 of OZ254174.1, read as the reverse complement.
GAATGTTGTGGTGTGATTCTGGGTCCCGAGGGCAGCGATCGAGCTGAAACTTTAAAGCCGATGATCAATGCCGCGCATTCTCCAACTTTCTATGAATTTGATTCCAAGGACTTGCTAGCTCTCTATCGCGAACTTGATGATAACTCGCAAGAAATAGTTGTTGTTTATCACTCACATACTGAAACACAGGCCTACCCATCTCGTACTGATATTGCCTATGCCTCTGAACCAAATGCGCACTACGTCTTAGTTTCTACCCGCAAAGAGATTGCACCTGAGAATGAGTTTCGTTCGTATCGAATAATTGATGGTGTTGTGACCGAAGAGGACGTTGAAATAGTTGCAGCACTCTAATTTGATCACGGCTCGATTACGGCTCAATTGGTAAGAACGGCGAGCTTCTAGGATACTTAACCCCATGTCCTCATCAAGTATCGAAGTTCGCATCCCAACAATTTTGCGCCCATTTACAAAGGGTGAAAAAACAGTTTCTGCAGATGCCACAAATTTAGCTGAGTTGATTAGCGCTCTTGATAAGAGCTATACCGGACTCGGTGATCGGCTACTTGAAAATGGCGAATTGCGCCGCTTTATTAATATTTACATCAACGACGAAGATGTTCGATTCATGGGTTCACTCACAGCGCCACTTAAAGCTGGTGATTCAGTAACAATTTTGCCTGCCGTAGCTGGCGGTTGCTAGTGACTAGATTCGAATCCCTTGAAGCATCACTTGGTCACACGCCGTTAATCGGATTACCAAAACTTTCGCCTAAATCAGAAGCGGGAAAACCTCAAGTAAGACTCTGGGCAAAGTTAGAAGATAGAAATCCAACCGGTTCTATTAAAGATCGCACCGCTATGGCAATGATTGATGATGCGGAAAAAACTGGAAAATTAAAACCGGGTGCAACAATTCTTGAACCAACAAGTGGCAACACCGGAATTTCACTTGCAATGGTTGCAAAGGTTCGTGGCTACAAATTGATTTGCGTGATGCCGGAGAACACCAGTATCGAGCGCACGCAACTGCTCGAAATGTGGGGCGCAAAAATAATTTACTCACCTGCTGCTGGCGGTTCAAATGAAGCAGTTCGTGTTGCTAAAGAATTAGCAGCAGAAAATCCAGATTGGGTTTTTCTATATCAATATGGAAATCCAGCAAACACACTTGCCCACTACAACGGTACGGGCCCTGAAATTTTCGAGGACCTTCCAACAGTTACACACTTTGTTGCTGGACTTGGAACAACTGGAACACTTATGGGTGCTGGAAAATATCTACGAGAAAAAAATCCTGACATTTCAATTATTGCCGCTGAACCACGTTACGGCGAAGTTGTTTATGGCCTGCGAAATCTCGATGCTGGCTTTGTTCCAGAACTTTATGATGCATCAGTCATAACTCGCAGATTTTCTGTTGGCGCTGAAGATTCTGTTCGCCGGGTAAAAGAGTTACTAGAAGTTGAAGGAATATTTGCTGGAATTTCTACCGGTGCAATTTTGCATGCCGCACTCGGAATTGCAAAAGAGTGCATAGATGCTGGTGTTGGCGCCGATATTGCATTTATTGTGTGTGATGGTGGATGGAAGTATTTGTCCACTGGTATCTACGGAAAAGATGGCGATCCAGAAGTCCTAGATGGACAACTCTGGGCTTAATCAACCTTTATTAATTCCTAATAATTGTTAGTGCGGGTAGGCTTGGGCATATGTCAGCCGCGATCGTTAACGAGAATTCCCCAATTGGAATCTTCGATTCTGGTGTTGGCGGACTAACAGTTGCCAGATCAATCATCGATCAACTTCCGGGTGAATCAATTCTCTATGTTGGGGATACGGCGCGCGGGCCATATGGCCCAAGACCTCTTGCTGAAGTTAGAACCTTTGCCTTAGAGATTCTTGATCAACTTGTTGAGGCTGGTGTTAAAGCAATTGTTATTGCGTGCAATACGGCAAGTGCGGCAATGTTGCGTGATGCGCGCGAGCGTTATTCGATTCCGGTAATCGAAGTTATTCAACCTGCAGTTCGCAGAGCAGTTTCAGCCACGCGAAGTGGCCACATCGGAGTTATCGGAACCAATGCAACTATTGATTCCGGAGCCTACTTAGATGCTTTTGCTGCAGCCCCACAATTAGAGATTACTTCGGTGGCCTGTCCACTTTTTGTGGAATATGTTGAACGTGGCGAAACTTCCGGCGCTGCAATCACCAAGGTAGCAACAGATTATTTGAAGCCATTAGCCGATAAGAATATTGACACCTTAGTTTTAGGTTGCACTCACTACCCATTATTGACTGGTGTTATTTCCTATGTAATGGGCAACGAAGTTACTTTGGTTTCTAGCGCTGAAGAGACTGCAAAAGATTTGTATCGAGTTCTGGTCGAAAATAACTCCCTGAATACTTCCGGAAAACCAACCCACAAATTTGTTTCAACTGGAGAGAGCGAAGTATTTAGTAAATTAGCTAAACGTTTCCTTGGCCCAGAAGTCACAAGAGTCGAATCGAGGATAAATTGAGAATTGATGGAAGAGCACCAGATCAACTTCGCGAAATTAAGTTCACTAGAAATTGGTTGAACAATGCCGAGGGATCAGTCTTAGTTGAATTTGGAAATACCAGAGTTCTTTGTGTTGCTTCGTTTACGCCTGGTGTCCCACGTTGGTTAGTTGGAAAAGGTGGCGGTTGGGTGACGAGTGAATATGCGATGTTGCCACGTGCGACACATACTCGATCAGATCGAGAGAGCGTTAAAGGAAAACTTGGGGGAAGAACACAAGAAATTTCCAGGTTAGTTGGACGTTCACTTCGCGCAGTTGTCGATACTGCAGCGCTTGGTGAAAATACAATTGTCATTGACTGCGATGTTTTGCAAGCAGATGGCGGAACTAGAACTGCGGCAATAACCGGTGCTTATGTTGCGCTCCAAGATGCAATTACTTGGGCAAAGGCAAAAGGGCACATTCCAGCAACAAGAAATCCAATCACGCAAGGTGTTTCAGCAGTTAGCGTTGGAATCATTGGTGGAGTTCCGATGTTAGATCTTTGTTACGAAGAGGATGTAACTGCAGATACCGATATGAATATTGTTTGCACAGCAGATGGCAATTTCGTTGAAGTTCAGGGTACTGCCGAAGGAAAGCCATTCGACAGAACACTTTTAAATTCGTTACTAGATCTAGGAACTGCAGGCTGTAGCCAACTCGCTAATTTGCAAAAGATTGCCTTGAGCTAACTCGAGTTTGATAATAAATTGCGGAAAATAGTTTTAGCAACGCAAAATCGCGGCAAGATTGCCGAATTTGAAAGGTTGCTTGCGCAATATGCTTCGGATATCCAAGTACTTGGGCTAAAAGATTTTCCCGATATGCCAGATATCGAAGAGAGTGGCGATAGTTTCCAAGCAAATGCGTTGTTAAAAGCACGCGGTGTTTGTGAATTCTCAAACCTACCTGCGCTTGCTGATGACAGTGGATTATGTGTTGATTTCTTAAATGGCGATCCTGGTATTTTTTCAGCGAGATGGTCTGGTGTTCATGGCGATGATCTAGCAAATATAAATAAAGTGTTGAACCAACTTGAAGGAGTTCCGCAAACCAAACGAGGTGCACATTTCATTTGCGAAGTCGCACTTGTATTTCCACCACAACATAGATCTGCAGGCGTTGAGGTGATAAAAAATGGGAAACTTGATGGATTTATCACCCTTTCCCCGCGAGGAGATGCTGGATTTGGTTATGACCCAATCTTCCAACCTGCTGGTCAGAATTTAACTTTGGGCGAGTTTGCACACGGGGAGAAAGACAAAATTAGCCACCGTGGAATTGCACTTCGGGCAATTGCCCCGCAGATAAAGGACCTGCTCTAGCTTTGGGGTATCCTTTAACTATTGAGTTTTGCAGCTATATTTCAAATACAAACCAAGGAGCGCAACTGTGGCAGTTAAGAAAACCGCAAAGAAGACAGCCAAAAAAGCTGTCAAGAAAACTTCTGCAAAGAAAGCTGTTAAGAAATCTGTAAAGAAATCAACAGCTAAGAAGTCAACTGTTAAAAAGGCAGTTAAGAAAACTGCTAAGAAGGCAGTAAAGAAATCGGCGAAGAAGACTGCTAAAAAGGCAGTTAAAAAATCGTCATCAACATTTGTTGTTCCTGCGGTTCCAGTTTCATCAAGTCGCTCAAATTTCCAAAGTTCTTCAGTAACTACACGCCCCGCAAAGACTCCGGGCGCTGCTGTTCCTTCATCAGTAAAATCTTCAACTAACAGTTCATCCTCAAAGCGCGTACTAACTGCAGTTGTAATCGCTGTTGTATTGCTCGCTCTTCTTGTCGTATCACGCAATGGTTCAACAAAAACTGAATCTGCAGCGCCACAAGAAACTGCATCAGCAGAATCTTCTCAAGGAAGCGCAATGGAAGAATCAGCAGAACCAACTGCTGAAGCTTCAGCAGAAGCATCCAGCGCACCTGTTGTAGATGGTGGTGGCAGCGAGCCAGTAGGAATCGTTGCGCAGTACACAGCGACTGGTGCAACTATCTTCTGGAAGGCTCCAGCTGATGGCGCAAAAGTTGCTAATTACAATGTTGAGATCCGCTCTAACGGTGGAGCCTGGAAATTAATTTCTACAGTTCCAGCAACTCAACTTTCACTAGACATTACAAAAGGTGACACTTCAGGATGGTGCTCATTTAGAGTTTCATCAGTTCTTGAAGATGGCACAGTTGTTGGCGGAAAAGTCTTTGGACTTCCAGGCCAATACGCTTAATAATTAATTTACGTTTAACGCATCGAGAATTGCAGCAACGTAAACATCACTACCAGCTTCAACTAAGTGGACGCCATCCGGAGCGAAAAACTCCGGGTGGTTTTCCGCTATTTGGTCCCACCTAATGAGTGTTGCATTGGGATAATTTGAAACTACCTCACCAATTATTTTGTTATTCCCATCGCGCCAAGTTCGTGGCACAGAAGTGTTGATGACAATAATTTTAGGTTGGTTCTTGAGCAACTCCATCAAAGCAGTCATATCTTCGCGGGAAACTGAGTTGTTATTGCCAACATTAAGTACAACTGTTGAGTTTGAAACCTTAGGTTTATCCGCTTCAACAGCCTTAATAAGTTCTTGAATCTGCCTGCCGACTCTGGCATTAATCAAGGCGATATCTTCATTCGCAGCTAATTTGTTTCGAATGCCCAGAATCACAGAATCTCCAGTAACCCAGAGCCCAGGTTTATCAGGTGAGTTAACTACTTGTGGGAGTTCGAGTTCTGGCCTAATTTCTTCGACGATTGATTGATCTCGCTGCCAAGCGACTGCGATAGAACTTCCGGTAATTAAAGTTGTAAAAACGCAAACGCCTGCAACGAAAATGCGTTGGCGCTTTTGCATTATTTTGGTTCGATACTTCATGCCTCTAAACCAATTTTGAACAACTCCTCGGCGAATCGGAATTTCAATCGCCCTAAGTGAAATATCAGCGAGGATTAGAACGACGAGAACACGAGCAACATTTAGCGCAAACAACGAACCGGTTAGATCAGCGCCTGGCCTCGTGATTTGAAAAATTACCCAGTGCCAAAGATAGATTCCATATGAGCGTTGACCGACCCAGATGAAGACTCTATTACTAAGTATCGGAGAGAAACGTGATGCTGGATGAACAAGGGAGACAATGGTTGCACAGCCAAAAATACCAGCCAGCGGAAATGCTATTTGGTAAAGCGTCGCATTTGTTTCATCTATAAAGAGGAAAATACAAAGTAGACCGATAAAACCTATGACGCCAATTCCATCTATAAAATCTTGCGCACGTTGCGAAATATCTTTGGTTAAATTCCTTGGAATCCAACTAACTGCAAGAGCTGAACCTAGGAAGAGCCCAAGGCTGTGGGTGTCGGTACCAAAATAGATGTGGCTAATGCGCCCAGCTGTTGCGTTATCTGCTTGTAGCGAGAATAGGAATAGCGCAGTACCAGAGAAGGTTGCGATTAATAGGGCAGCGCGACGTACAACTCTTTTGCCAAAGCGGCGCCAGATAAAGAGCAGAATTATTGGCCAGATTAAATAGAATTGAAATTCAACTGCAAGTGACCAAGTATGTTGAAGAAGCGGTGGCCTACCTATTGCCTGAAAGTAATCTTGATGAAGTGCGACCAAGTGCCAATTATTTGTACCCGATAACACAAAAGGAATATCACTCAAGAATCTTCGGATACTGTCAGGCGCAAATAAGGCCATAAGGACACATGTGACAATTAAGAGGACCAATAGCCCTGGAAGTAGCCGGCGAACTCTTGCGGCATAAAATTCCCGAATATCTAAACCATTAGCGCTTTCAATTGAATCAAGAATTAATCTTGTGATCACATAGCCAGAGATTACGAAAAAGAGATCTACGCCAAGAAAACCACCTGGAATCCAATCAATTCCGAGGTGATACAGAACTACTGCGACAACTGCAAGCGCACGCAATCCATCTATTGCTGGGATGTGTGTAGTAGAAATTGATGCGCGCTGCATCGTGGTTACTTACGTTTTTTAGTTGTGCTTTTCTTTGCAGCCTTCTTGGCTGGTTTCGGTGCAGCTTTCTTGGCTGCCTCTTTTGTCTTTGCACCTTTACGAATAAATGTCTTTTCAACAGGGCGATCATTCTCATCAATATTTGCATCGATATCACCTTGCAGTGCAGCTAAACGTTCAAATGCTTGTTTCAATCTGCTTCGAGTTTCACCAATGGCCTGTTCAGCAGCATTAAGTGATTGAGTCTGCACTCGATATAGGCGTTCAGATTCTGAAATCGCGCTAGTAAGCCAAGATCTAAATTCACTTATCTCACCGGTTGCCTCATTGATTATTCGCTCGGCCTCACGTTTGGCAGCACCAGCAAGTGCAGATGCTTCACGCTTGCTCTCTTGCAATAGATGTTCAGCCTGACGAACTGCTTTTTCGCGAAGTTCAACGGCATCCGATTCGGCGGCTTCAATATATTTGCGACCACGAGTTTCGGCGCCAGCCAAAATTGCTTTGGCCTTAGCTTCTGAAGAATCCAAGCGCTCTTTAGTAATACGAGCAGTTTCAGAAACAGTTTGTTCGGCGGCAGCCAAGGCACGTGATTCACGTTGTTGGGCAGTCTTAATTAAACTCATTGCAGTTTCGCCTGCAAGAATTTCGAATTCTTCTTTACTTAAACTTGTAATGTCACGGCGTGATTTTAAATCTGCAAGTTGAGTTTCAAGTTGGCGAATTCGTTCAACTGCATTTTCAGTTGGGGCAGCAACAGTTTCTTCTTTAAACCCAACCCAAGAACGGAATTTCTTCTCTGCCATTTTTCTCCTCCAACGCGCTCGTGCACTTCGGGAAGCCTATAACAGGGGGCAGGGTGAGTGCCATGAGTGAATTCCCTAGGCAGCCACATACAACTGCGCTTAGGATTGGGATATGAGCAACGATAACAAGAGTAAAGCGGCGCTGGCCGAGTTCATCGCCAATGGCAAGGAATTCTTAGCCCAAGCGAAATCTATTTCAGCCTCGGATTTAAACAAGACTCCGATAGCCGGTGAATGGTCTGCTGCTTACGTGCTGCACCATATGTGCGATGGTGAATTGCATTTCGCAACTAGATACTTAAATAATCTTGCAGAAGATACGCCGAAGATCTTTCCATTCAATGAAGAGATTTATCCGGATCGTCTTAAGTATGAGAAGCGAGATGCACTTGCTTCACTTGCCGCGATAGAAGGAATTCAAATCGCAACAGCAAATATTTTAAGTGCAATTCCAGAAGAAGATTGGACTAGTACTTCGATGCATGAAGAGCGCGGGCTTATGACTTTGCTTCAATTGGTTGAAATGGCCAGTGGGCACAGCAAGTCACATGCTGGACAGTTGCAGGGATTAATTAATGCGCTGTAGCGAGTTTTCTAGAGAATAAAAATTGCTGGTGCGGGAGGCGGGACTTGAACCCGCACGTCCGAAGACACAAGTTCCTAAGACTTGCGTGTCTGCCATTTCACCACTCCCGCTGGAGAGATGAGAGAAGATTAAGGGAACTTAGGCAAAAGCACCAAACTGAGATTAAATTAGGGCAAGTAAATCAACGGCCGTTATAAAGGGAGCAACGATGTCACTAACACCAAGCCCAGCAGATAAGTTCACGTTCGGACTTTGGACAGTTGGTTGGCAAGCACGTGACCCCTTTGGTGATGCAACACGTGGCGCCCTTGATCCAGTTCGAAGTGTTACTGAATTAGCGCAGCGCGGAGCTTATGGTGTGACATTCCATGATGATGATTTGATTCCATTTGGTTCAAGTGATTCTGACCGCAGCGCGCACATAGCTCGTTTCAAGAAAGCGCTTGCAGATACCGGAATGAAAGTTCCAATGGCAACTACAAACCTCTTTACTCATCCAATATTTAAAGATGGTGCACTAACTGCAAATGAACGCGACATCCGCCGTTTCGCAATTTCAAAAGTAATGCGCAATATTGATTTGGCCGCAGAACTTGGCGCTGAGATTTATGTTTGCTGGGGCGGCCGTGAAGGCGCCGAATCTGATGCGGCTAAAGATGCTTATGTTGCACTTGAAAGATATCGCGAAGGATTTAACATCCTCGGACAATATGTGATCGATAAGGGTTACAACATTAAGTTTGCAATTGAACCAAAGCCAAATGAACCACGCGGCGATATTTTCTTGCCGACAATTGGACATGCTCTTGCATTCATCAACTCGCTAGAACATCCAGAACTAGTTGGCGTCAATCCAGAAGTTGGCCACGAACAAATGGCAAACCTTAACTTCGTTCATGGAATTGCCCAGGCGCTATTCCATAAGAAGCTATTCCATATTGATTTAAATGGTCAGCACGGACCAAAGTTTGACCAAGATTTAGTATTCGGTCACGGCGATCTAAAGTCAGCGTTCTTCCTAGTTGACCTACTAGAGACTTATAAATACTCCGGTCCAAAGCACTTTGATTACAAGCCTGGTCGCACCGAAGATGATCGCGGTGTCTGGGTTTCTGCCACATCTAATATGCGCACCTATCTTGCACTCAAGGAACGCGCACTGGCATTTCGCGCCGATCCACGAGTCAAAGCTGCAATGGAAGAATCTCGAATCAACGAACTCGCACAACCAACACTTGCTAAAGGCGAAAGTTGGAAAGATCTCACATCAGTTAGCGTTGATGTTGATGGTCTGGCTGCTCGTGGATATCAGTACGAGACAATCGACCAATTAGCTATCGAACACTTGATGGGCCTGTAAACTCTCCTAGATGAGCGCGCAAAGTAATCTGAGTATTCAAGATGAAATTAGCGCGGCAATTCTCGAAGTCTTAACGGCTGCAAAAAGTAAATTGAATTGCGAGATTCCAACCTCGCTTACCTTAGATCGTCCAAAGAATCGCGACCATGGTGACTACGCGACTTCAATTGCACTTGCCTTAGCAAGACCATCAGGACTCGCTCCGCGCGTTATTGCAGAAATAATTGTTGCGGGTTTAAAGGAAAGAGCTGATATTGCCGCCGTAGATATTGCAGGGGCTGGCTTTGTAAATATAACTCTTGCTAAAGGGAGTCAAGGCGGCGTAATTTCAAATATTTTGTCGAGCGGTAAGAAATTCGGGCACGCAAAGAAATTAACTGGTGTTGCAGTAAATCTAGAATTTATTAGCGCAAATCCAACTGGTCCACTTCACCTGGGACACACAAGATGGGCAGCTGTTGGCGATGCACTTGGTCGCGTTTTATCAGCGGCCGGAGCCAAAGTAACTCGCGAGTTTTATATAAATGATCGCGGTGTGCAGATGGATAAATTTGGGGCATCACTTCAAGCAGCAGCGCTTGGTGAAGCTCGCCCTGAAGATGGATATCACGGCGCTTATATTGATGATCTAGCTAAGGAAATTGTCGCTGCTAATCCAGAAATTCTTAAGTTAAGTGGCGAGGAACAGACCTTTGCCTTCCGTGATCTGGGATATAAATTGCAATTAGCCCAGCAACAGAGCGTTCTAGATAAATTCGGTACCCACTTTGATGTCTGGTTCTCTGAAAAAAGTTTGTATGACAATGATTTCTTTGCACACTGTCAGGAAGTTTTAAAATCTAAGGGACATGTATTCCAATTAGATGGCGCAACCTGGCTTAGAACAACTGACTTTGGTGATGATAAAGATCGAGTAATGGTTAAGTCTGATGGCTCAATGGCTTACTTTGCATCTGACTCGGCATATTACATTTCAAAGCGCGAACGTGGTTTTGATATCTGTATTTATATGTTGGGCGCAGATCACCATGGATATACCGGCCGATTAAAGGCGTTGGCTGCATGTAATGGCGATGATCCGGAATACAACGTTGATGTATTGATTGGACAGATGGTAAAAATTATGGAGGGCGGGGAAGAGGTAAAACTCTCGAAGCGCGCCGGAACAATTATTACCCTTGAAGAGTTAGTTGAAAAAGTTGGTGTTGATGCTGCGCGATATACCTTAATTAGATATCCAGTTGATACACCGATGGTTATGGATGTGGATATTCTGCGAAGTCGCACAAATGAGAACCCGGTTTACTACGTGCAATATGCACATGCCAGAATTTGCGCAGTACTACGCAATGCATCTGATATTGGAATTAAATACGGCGCAGATTTAGTTTATCCAGAACTTTTAGTGCACGAGCGAGAGCGCGAATTAATCGGAGCCCTTGGCGAATTTCCACGTGTTGTTGCTGGCGCAGCCGAACTTCGCGAACCACATCGCGTTGCTAGATATGTCGAAGAGCTTGCGGGTGTTTATCACCGCTTCTACGCCGATTGCCGCGTGCTTCCACTTGGCGATGAAACTCCAAGCGAGTTGCATAGCGCCCGCGCTACCTTATGTTCTGCAACCGCTCAAGTGATCGCAAATGGCCTAGAACTACTCGGTGTCAGCGCACCAGAAAAGATGTAAGTGATGAGTTTTATTCCTGAAGTCTTCTCTATCAAGAGCGAGATGGTTGCTGGCGAATTAGTTATCGGTGGCTGCAAATCAACTTCGCTTGCCCGTGAATTTGGAACACCACTTTTTGTTATAGACGAAGCTGATTTTAAATTCCGACTTAACGGCTGGAAGAAAGCGTTAGCGGATAATTTTGGAGCAAATGCCGGCCAGGTTTATTACGCATCAAAATCCTTTATCTCAGTGGAAGTTGCAAAGTGGATTGCCGAATCTGGAATCGGAATCGATGTTTGCACAGGTGGTGAACTCGCAGTCGCACTTGCCGCGAATTTCCCAGTTGATCGTATTGAAGTTCATGGAAACAATAAATCAGAGGCCGAAATTGCTAAGGCAATAAGCGTTGGAGTTTCTAAGATCGTTATCGATTCATCTTATGAAATCGAACGTGTCAACCGCCTTGCTGCTGCCGCTGGAAAAGTTACGAAAGTTTTGCTTCGAATTACTCCAGGCGTTGACGCCCATACTTTGGAGGCAATTTCTACCGCCCATGAAGATGTGAAATTTGGATTCTCAATCGCAAGTGGTGCGGCTTGGAAAGCAATTGCCGAAGTTGAAGCCGCCTCAAACCTTGCGCTAGAAGGTTTGCACTGTCATATCGGATCACAGATATTTGAAAGTGATGGCTTCATTCTTGCCACAACTCGCTTAATTGAATTAGCCGCAAAGTTCCGAAGTGAATTTAATCGTGAGCTTGCCGAACTTGATCTAGGTGGTGGATATGGAATTGCATATCTGGCAGGCGATAAAACTTTTGAACCAAATCAAGTCATGTCCGAACTTGCAGCTTTAGTTACCAAAGAGTGTGCACGCCATGATTTAAAGATCCCAAAGATTTCCATCGAACCTGGCCGTGCAATCGCCGGACCTACAACTACAACGCTCTATGAAGTAGGAACCATCAAAGATGTTGAACTCAATGGTGGCGCGAAGCGCAGATATATCGCTGTTGATGGTGGAATGAGCGACAACATTCGTCCGGGACTTTATGGCGCCGAGTATTTAACAATCCTTGCTAATAGAACTTCAAAGGCGGGCGCAGTAAATTCTCGACTTGTCGGAAAGCATTGCGAAACTGGCGACATAATTATTCGTGATATTGATCTGCCAGAAGATATTGTTCCTGGCGATATTTTGGCAGTTCCTGCCACTGGTGCTTATGGTCGAAGCATGGCCAGTAATTACAACCACATGATGAAACCAGCCGTAATTGCCGTAGCAAATGGCAGCGCTCGGGTAATTTTGCGCAGGGAGACTGAGGCGGATTTATTGGCGTTAGATGTTGTTGAGGCACCTAAACCCATTAAATAGCGTTCGGCTTAAGGAAAAAATAGGGGAGAATAGCCCAATGAATTCGCAAAAAACTCTACGCGTCGGCATGCTCGGCTGCGGTGTTGTCGGAAGCGAAGTCGCGCGCCTTATTGTTGCTAATCAATCTGATTTGGCTTCAAGATCTGGCGCAAAGTTAGATTTAGTAAAAATTGGTGTCAGAAATCTGAGCCGCGCAAACGTTGCGAAAGAGTTATTAACTACAGATTTAGAATCAATTGTTAGCGACCCAAGTATTGATCTAGTTATCGAAGTTATTGGCGGAATTGAGCCAGCTAAAACTTTAATTCTTAGCGCACTTGCCAATGGAAAATCAGTTGTAACAGCCAATAAGGCGCTACTTGCAAAACATGGCAGTGAACTATTCGCCGCAGCCGATAAGAACGGTGTTGATCTTTATTACGAAGCATCTGTTGCTGGCGCAATCCCAATCCTGCGCCCGCTTCGCGAATCACTTGTTGGCGATCATGTACTTCGCGTTATGGGAATTGTTAATGGAACAACAAACTTTATCTTGACCAAAATGGATGAATCAGGTGCGGCATTTACTGACGCACTTTCCGAAGCGCAAGCTCTTGGATTCGCTGAAGCTGATCCGACTGCAGATGTCGAAGGCTTTGATGCCGCCGCTAAAGCTGCAATCTTGGCGGGGCTCGCTTTTCACTCACGCGTTACAGATGCCGATGTTTTCCGTGAAGGAATTACAAAAATTACTGACACTGATGTTGCCGTCGCTAAATCTTTAGATCTAGTGGTTAAGTTATTGGCAATTGCTGAATTAACTGCAGATAACAAAATAAGCGTACGCGTGCATCCAACTTTAATTTCACGCAGCCATCCACTGGCCTCAGTTCGCGAAGCATTCAATGCGGTATTCGTTGAATCCGAATCTGCTGGTGCCATGATGTTTTATGGTCGCGGAGCTGGCGGTGCGCCAACAGCTTCCGCAATTCTTGGTGATTTAGTTGCGGTTGCTCGTCACCGTATCAGCGGTGGCCTTGGACCACGTGAAAGTGATTATGCAGATCTTGGAATTGCGCCAATGGGTTCCACAAAAACTCGCTATTTAATCCGCTTAGAAGTAGCCGATCGACCAGGTGTACTGGCGGCGGTTGCACAGACATTTTCTAAGCACGATGTCTCAATTCAAACTGTTCGCCAAACCGGGCGCGGGGATAATGCGGAATTAATTGTTATGACCCATAAAGCAACTGACGCTGCGCTGGCTTCTACCGTTTCCGATCTTTCTAGTTTGGATGCGGTAAAAGATGTAGCAAGTGTTATTCGCGTTGAAGGAATGAGCGCATGAGTATCTTTAAGAAAAAGGGTGCGCATCAATGGCGTGGAGTAATCGAGGAATATCGCGATCGCCTGCCAGTTTCTTCCAAAACACCAGTAGTTTCACTTCGCGAAGGTGGAACTCCACTCGTATATGCGTGCGTACTTTCAGCGATGTTAGATAACGAAATTTGGTTAAAGGTCGAGGGCACTAATCCAACTGGCTCTTTTAAAGATCGCGGAATGACAATGGCGATTTCAAAGGCGGCCGAAGATGGTGCGAAAGCTGTTATCTGTGCATCTACCGGAAATACTTCTGCAAGTGCGGCGGCATATGCCACAAAAGCTGGAATGCGCCCAGTAGTACTTGTTCCTGAAGGAAAAATTGCAATGGGCAAACTCGCACAAGCGATTGCGCACGGATCGAGTTTGTTACAAGTAGATGGCAACTTCGATGATTGTTTAAATTTGGCCCGCGAACTTTCCGAGAATTATCCAGTAGCCCTTGTTAACTCAGTAAATCCTTATCGAATTGAAGGCCAGAAGACTGCGAGTTTTGAAGTTGTAGATATGTTGGGTTATGCGCCTGACATTCATGTTCTTCCAGTTGGAAACGCTGGAAACATCACTGCATATTGGAAGGGCTATAACGAATATTTCAATGATGGAATTGCTAAGCAACTTCCACAAATGTGGGGCTTTCAAGCCGCTGGCTCTGCGCCCATTGTTTTAGGTGAAGTAGTTAAGAATCCAGAGACAATTGCTACCGCGATTCGTATTGGAAATCCGGCATCCTGGCAGCAAGCAGTTGATGCACGTGATTCTTCTGGTGGTTTGATTGATTCAGTTACTGATGAAGAAATCCTCGCCGCATATCGCTTAGTTGCAGCTAAAGAGGGAATCTTCGTTGAACCTTCAAGCGCTGCGGGAATTGCTGGACTTATTAAGAAGCAAGCCCAAGGAAAACTTCCGAAAGAGAAGCGAATTGTTATAACTGTCACAGGCAATGGCTTGAAAGATGTGGGCTGGATTTTGGATCATGCTGAAGCACCAACAGTTATTCCAGTTGATGTAAAGCGAGCCGCTGAAGTGATTGGACTTGCATAATGGCAACAATTAAGAATCGCCTAACTTTTAAAGCAACTATGGCACAGGTAAGCGTTCCTGCCACAAGTGCAAACTTGGGACCAGGATTCGACACTCTTGGACTCGCCTTAGATTTGCGCGATCGTTATGCCGCACAAGTTTTAGATGATGCAACATTTGATGTTGATGTATCTGGCGAAGGTAGCGCTGATATCAAGACCGATAAGAATAATTTAGTTATAAAGGCGATGCTTCATGGCTTTGAACATATGGGGCAGAAGCCAAAGGGAATAGCGCTTCGCCAATTAAATGTGATTCCACACGGTCGTGGACTTGGTTCATCTGCCGCCGCAATTGTTGGCGGTCTTGGACTTGCACGCTCCTTAGTTTTGGGCGGCGAACAATTAATGTCAGATGACGAGATGATTGCACTTGGAACTGAATTAGAAGGCCATCCAGATAACATCGCCGCCGCAGTTCTAGGTGGGGCAACAATTGCCTGGACTGAAAATAACGTTGGCAAGGGCGTTGGTATCAAGGTCGATTCAAAGATTAAAGCTTTAGTTTTTATCCCTGAAGCACACCTTGCAACTGCGAAAGCTCGTAAGTTATTGCCAGAATCGATTCCACATCATGACGCAGTATTAAATGCATCTAGAGCAGCACTTCTAGTACATGCTCTTGGATCTCGTCCAGATTTACTTCTTGATGCAACACAAGATTTACTGCATCAAAATTATCGCGCCGAAGCGATGCCAAAGTCGATGGCACTTGTTACAAAGCTTCGCGCGGCAGGAGTACCTGCAATGATCTCTGGCGCCGGCCCATCAGTATTAGTTCTGCACACAATGGATGACCTTGAAGTCGAAGCCGTAATCAAGGTTGGTTCGGGCTCATTTACCGCTCAAAAATTGGCCATATCAAGCCACGGTGTCGAGTAGCTAGATTTTTGCTCAAGGCTGGGGCAGTGTGATAAGTTTTCCCTCATCTGGTAGCCGAGAAATCGTCGGTCTGTAAATCTAGATAATCCCTAAATTCGCTAAATTAAAACTCTTTCCTTTAGCGCAAACACAGAAATGAAAAAGTAAAAAATATATGGCAACTACAAAAGCTAGTGCAAAAGATTCTGGCGAACTTTCCGCAATGCTCCTTCCTGAGCTTAAGAAAGTTGCAGGTCAACTTGGTATTGACGACGCCGCAACAATGAAGAAGCCCGACTTGGTACAGGCGATTGGTGACCTACAAGCAGCAAACCGCGAAGCCGCTAAAGCCGAACGCGAAGCACGTCGCGCTGAACGCGATGCCCGCCGTAAGGGTGGAAACAAGAATTCAAATAACAATGCAAATAAGAACCAAGATGATTCAGATGATGAAGAGAATCAAGGTTCTAATCCAAATGATGCATCTGATGCCGATGTGAATAAGAAGGAATGGACTGGCGGGGGAAACAACAACCGTAACGATCGTAATGATCGCCATAACAATCGTCGCGATCGTGGTGACCGGGGAGACCGCGGAAATCGCTTCCGTGATCGCGGAAATCGTGAAGAGCGCGAAATCGTTATCTCTGAGGATGATGTTCTGCTACCTGTTGGCGGACTTCTAGACATTCTGGAAAATTATGCATTCATTCGTACCGGCGGCTATTTAGCTAGCCCAAATGACGTTTATGTCTCACTTCAACAAGTTCGTCGATACGGACTTCGTAAGGGCGATGTATTGACCGGTTCAGTTCGGCAACCACGTGAAGGTGAGCGCAAAGAGAAGTTCAACGCTCTTGTGCGAGTTGAAACCGTTAACGGCGCAGATCCAGAGAGTTCAAAAGAGCGCATCGAGTTTGCAAAGTTAGTTCCACTTTATCCGCAAGAACGCCTGCGTTTAGAGACTGAGCCAAACATTTTGACAACTCGCGTTATCGATTTGATTTCACCAATTGGTAAGGGTCAACGCGGACTTATTGTTTCGCCACCTAAAGCTGGTAAGACAATGGTTCTTCAATCAATTGCAAATGCAATCACAACAAATAATCCTGAGTGTCACTTGATGGTTGTTCTAGTCGACGAACGCCCGGAAGAAGTTACAGATATGCAACGTTCGATTAAGGGTGAAGTTATCGCCTCGACCTTCGATCGTCCTGCAGATGACCACACTTCAGTAGCCGAACTAGCTATTGAACGTGCAAAGCGCCTTGTTGAACTGGGCCACGATGTAGTTGTTCTTCTAGATTCAATTACTCGCCTTGGTCGTGCTTACAACATCGCAGCACCAGCATCAGGTCGTATCTTGTCCGGTGGTGTTGATTCAGCTGCGTTGTATCCACCAAAGAAATTCTTCGGTGCCGCACGTAACGTAGAAAATGGCGGATCGTTAACAATTCTTGCAACTGCCCTTATTGATACTGGCTCGAAGATGGATGAAGTTATCTTTGAAGAGTTCAAGGGAACTGGAAACATGGAATTAATCTTGAACCGTAAGTTTGCGGACAAGCGCATTTTCCCAGCAGTTGATGTTGTTGCTTCCGGTACTCGTAAGGAAGAAATTCTTATGGGAACTGAAGAGCTAAATATTGTTTGGCGCCTGCGTCGCGTGCTTCATGCACTTGAACCACAACAAGCGCTCGAACTTCTTCTTGAGAAGATGAAGGGCACAAAGTCCAACGTTGAGTTCTTGATGCAAATCCAGAAGACCACAACATCTGAAGGTGGCACCTCAACGAACGGAAGCTGAACCTAATTTTAAGGAAATTTCAGGCAATTTCAGAATAATGGCCCTCTCGGGCTATCCTTCAACCTCGCACTGGTTCACGGCTCAATACCGATCCAGTCAAACCTAGGAGATAAGAAATGAAGAACGAGATTCACCCAAATTATTTAGAGACCACAGTTACTTGTGGTTGCGGTGAAGTATTCACAACCCGCAGCACAAAAGAATCAGGTTCTATCTACGTCGAAGTTTGTTCAGTTTGCCACCCGTTCTACACCGGCAAGCAACGTATTCTCGATACTGGTGGCCGCGTAGCCAAGTTCGAAAAGCGTTTCGGAGCAGCAACAACTAACTAGCTTTCTTAAGAGACCGCAGTGTGTTCACCAAGTGTGAATACGTGCGGTCTTTTTTATTTCATTCATAAGTTTTGGTAACAGGTTCGCAACGGAAATGGAGGAAGCAAATGGCTACAGAGATGACACCTGATCGCTTTGCATCCGTCCATGCCCTTTTAGCGGAATACGATGTGTTAGAGCGAGAGATGGCAGATCCTTCGATTCACTCAGATCAAGGAAAAGCTCGCCAACTTGGAAAACGTTATGCCCAGCTTGGTCCAGTAATTGCGGGATACCGCGCATGGAAATTAGCAACTGAAGATTTAGCAGCAGGTAAAGAGATGGCGGCAGATGATGCAGATTTCGCCTCTGAAATTCCAGCGCTCGAAGCAAAGTTACAAGAGACTGAAACCGCGCTAGAAGAACTTTTATTGCCGCGCGACCCTAACGATGATCGCGATGTTATTTTAGAAATTAAGGCTGGCGCTGGTGGCGATGAGTCAGCGTTATTCGCTGGTGATTTATTGCGCATGTATCAAAGATTTGCTGAACGCCAAGGTTGGAAGACCGAAATTATTGATTACGCCGACTCTGAAATGGGCGGCTATAAAGAAATTTCGATGGCCGTTAAATCAAAGGGAGTAGCCGAACCAGGTAAGTCGCCATATGCAAAGTTAAAATTTGAAGGCGGAGTACATCGCGTACAACGCGTTCCAGAAACTGAATCCCAAGGTCGCATCCATACATCTGCTGCCGGTGTACTGATTTTGGCCGAAGCTGATGAAGTAGATGTAGAAATTCGCCAACAAGATCTGCGCATTGATGTTTATCGCTCATCTGGACCTGGCGGGCAATCGGTAAACACTACGGACTCTGCAGTTCGTATCACTCATATTCCTACAGGAGTGGTTGTCTCATGCCAGAACGAAAAGTCTCAGTTACAGAATAAAGAATCTGCAATGCGCATCTTGCGTGCACGTTTATTGGCACATGCTCAAGAGCAAGCAGATGCTGAAGCAATGGCAGCTCGTAAATCTCAGGTTCGTACTGTTGATAGATCAGAACGAATCAGAACCTACAACTTTCCGGAGAACCGCTTAAGTGATCACCGCGTTAACTTTAAATCTAATAACTTAGATGCCGTTCTAAATGGCGACTTGGATCCAGTTATCGAAGCGTTGTTAGAAGCGGACAAGACTGCGAAATTGGCATCAGGTGATCGTTAAAGATTTATTGAAGTTGGGAAAAGACCAACTCGCCACAAAAAACATCGCACCAGTTGAAGCCGAACTTTTATTGGCACATGCTCTAGGTGTTAATCGAATGGAACTCCACTCTCGAGTTATCGAGTTAACAGATGAGCAAATAAGTGAAACTAAAGAAATTTACAATCAAGCAATAGCCGAACGCTTAACCGGTAAACCAACGCAATACATAGTTGGAAGTGCACCATTTAGATATCTCGAATATGAAGTTGGCCCTGGAGTTTTAATTCCTAGACCAGAGACCGAAAGTTTGGTCGATGAAGTTTTGCACCAGTTAAATACCTTTGCCGATCCAGTTAGCTTGGTTGACCTGGGATCAGGGACCGGAGCAATAGCGATATCCATCGCTTCGGAGACTGCTGGTAAAAAAGTTGTTCATGTTGTCGCGGTTGAAAAATCCGATGAGGCGATGGTCTGGTTACAGAAAAACATTACGAAGCACGATGTAAATGTGCGAGTTGTTCAAGGCGATGCTGCGACGGCGCTTGAAGGAATTAAATGTGATGTCGTTGTTGCCAATCCGCCTTACCTTCCAGATGGTGCGCAGATTCCGCAAGAGTTAAATTTTGAACCGGCCGAGGCGCTCTTTGGTGGACCGGCAACTGGAATGAGTGCGCCATCGATTTTTATCCAAGCAGCAGTTCGGTTGTTGAAGCCAGGTGGTTTATTCGCCATCGAACATAACGAGCTCCAAGGAGCACTTATTTCGAAGGAACTTTCGGAAAATTTTGAGACGATAGCCCTCCATAAAGATTTAACCGATCGCCCTCGGTTTACAACTGCGCGCCGGAAAATCTAGAGAGGCATTACTCTTTACCAATGAGTGCATCAACATTTCAGGCCGTTGACCCAACTACCGGAACCGCCTTTGGAGATCAAATCTCCGAGATGTCGGCATCTGATGTTGCTGGTCTAATATCAAAAGCCGTTGCAACTAAATCAGCTTTTGCCAAGACCTCCCCGAAAGAACGGGCTGCTGCACTGCGTGCGATTGCTGAGTCAATTGAGGCATCACGCGAAAAATTAATTGAAATAACGATGCGCGAAACTGCGTTACCAAATGGTCGGCTAACTGGTGAACTATCTCGTACAGTTTTTCAATTAGAACAATTCGCAAAGTTAGTTGAATCTGGCGCGCATTACCAAGCAATCATTGATCGCCCAGATGCTAATTGGGTCCCAGCGCCACGGGCTGATATTAGAAAAGCCAATCAAGCGCTAGGTGTTGTCGGAATTTTTGCCGCAAGTAATTTCCCATTCGCGTTCTCAGTAATCGGTGGTGATAGCGCTTCTGCGCTTGCTGCGGGATGTCCCGTGGTAGTTAAGGCACATCCATCGCATCCAAATACTTGTCGTGAAATGCATAAAGCAGTTACCGCCGGATTAGCTAAAGTCGGAATTTCAAGTGATGTATTTTCACTTGTTGAAGGTATCAACCCAGAAATCACCCATTGGATAGCAAGCCACCCAGATGTCACCGCGATTGGTTTTACTGGTTCGGGCAAAGTTGGAAAAATATTGATGGACATCAGCGCTAAGCGTGAAGTTCCAATTCCAGTTTATGCAGAGATGGGAAGTTTGAATCCAGTTTTCTTCTCACCAAAGTCGTTGAGTGAGAAAGCGGGCGATTTGGCTAAAGCAGCAATTGATTCTGCAACTCTTGGATCTGGTCAGTTCTGTACAAAGCCAGGAATTTTAATTGTCCCAACCGGCAGCGAAGGCGATGCTTTCGTGGCTGAAGTAGAAAACCATCTTTCAACAATTGCCGTAGCACCATTATTGAATAAGGGAATTGCAGATCGCTTTACTTCTGCCATTGCTGAATTGAGTAAGAGCTCATCCCTAAAGACTTTTGCCGGGAAACCAAATGATGGCGGATTCGGTGTAAGCCCAACAGTATTTATTGTTGACTGGGCAGATGCTTTTAAGAATAAAGAACTTCTCGAAGAGCACTTTGGTCCAACCACAGTAATTATCCGAGCTGATTTCGCTAAATTCTTAGATGTTGCAGGAAAGCTTGAAGGGCAATTAACGGCCTCACTTCATGTAAGTGCGGGCGAAGATGTTTCGAAACTTATTGAGGCACTCTCTAACCTTGCGGGCCGAGTGATTATGAATGGTTTCCCAACTGCAGTAGCCGTAACAGCTGCGATGCAACACGGTGGACAATTCCCATCATCATCGAGCCACACCACATCAGTTGGCTTAGATGCGATTTATCGCTTCATGCGCCCAGTTGCTTATCAGAACTTTATTGATGAACTACTTCCACCAGCGCTTCAAGAGGCTAATCCATTTGGAATTAATCGGGTGATCAATGGCTGATTTAAGTAAAGCGCTCTCCGCCGCAAGCAGCGCAATTAATATTGAAATTTCTGCGCTCTCGAAGTTCGCAGAGAAGCTAGAGTCGAATTTAAAGCCAGCGCTAGAGATTATTTTGGCGAGCCAAGGACACGTTGTTATAACTGGTCTTGGAAAATCTGGACTTGTCGGTGCAAAAATTGCAGCAACCCTTGCAAGCACTGGTACCCCATCATTCTTCATGCACTCTGGCGATGCACTGCACGGTGACTCTGGTGCGCTAACACCAGGCGATGTCTTGATTGCAATCTCAAATTCGGGAGAGACCGCTGAAGTTTGTGCAATTGCAAAGATGGCAAAAGGCTGGGGAAATCCAACAATCGCGATTACCAAGAGCGCGAATTCAACGCTAGCTAAGGGCTGCGATGCAGTAATTGATATTTCATTTGAAAAAGAAGCTGATCCACTAAATCTTGCACCAACAACTTCGACAACTTTGACTATTGCCGCAGGTGATGCACTCGCATCAGCTCTTATGGCGCATCGTGGTTTCACTTCACAAGATTTCGGAAAACGTCACCCTGGTGGTGCGTTAGGTAAGGCAACAAATTAAGTGAAGCCAAAAGTTACAACGCTCGGAAGTTTCATGATGGATCTTGTGGCATATACGCCACGCAGGCCAAAGAGCGGTGAAACTCTTCGTGGCGATAGTTTTGCAATCGCACTTGGTGGCAAAGGATTTAATCAAGCAATTTCCGCAGGGCGCGCAGGGGCGCAGAGCGCAATGCTGGGAAATCTAGGGACCGATGGTTTTGGTGATGACTTTATGAAGGCCTTCGTCGCCGAAGGTGTTAATTCGAACGACATTGAACGAAGCAGTGAACTTGGTACCGGCGTTGGTCATATTTCAGTACAAACTTCAGATGGCGATAACTCAATTATTATCATTCCGCAATCAAATGATTTAGGGGATGCTAAATACATCTCGCGTCATGCAAAAACTATTATTGAATCCGATATCTTGCTATTACAGCTTGAACTTCCAATTGATGGAAATCTAGCAGCCGCTAAGTTAGCAAAAGAAAACAATGTGACAGTTGTTCTTACCCCAGCACCAGTTGCACCGCTTGCTGGTTGGGAAGGGCTTGTTGATGTGGTTGTTCCAAACGAAGGTGAAGCTGCTGCACTCACTGGAATTGAAGGAGATGTTGCTAAGCAAGCCGAAGCTTTAACAAAATTACTTGGCTGCAAATATGTAGTTATAACTCTTGGCCCAAAGGGCGCTTTTGTAACAGATGGCGTTAAATCACAAACTATTTCAGCCCCAGCCGTAACTGCGATAGACACAATTGGCGCCGGCGACACCATGTGCGCAAACCTTGCAACCCGTTTGGCATCTGGAGATGACATCTTTACTGCAACCAAGTTTGGCATTTATGCTGCAACCCTGAAGGTCACTCGCAAGGGTGCGGCGATGGCATCGCCAACTCCCGATGAAGTTCAAAAATTCATGGCAGAAAACAACTAACTAGGAGCGAAAATGAAATACACCGGAATTATTAACCGCGACATCTCTGCGATGGTTGCCCGCACAGGACACTTTGATCGCATCGTTGTTTCAGATGCAGGTTTCCCAATCCCAGCAGGCGTTCCTTGTATTGATTTATCAATGGGACCAAATTTGCCAAAGGTTACAGATGTATTAAAGATGCTGACACTTGAACTTCCAATTGAACAGTTCTGGTTTGCAAGCGAGATTCAACCAAGCGCAGATGGTCGCGCAAAAGAATTATCAGCAATCATGACAAAGGCTGAATGCATTCCACTTCCACATGCTGAGTTCAAGAAATTGGCTTATGGCGCAGTTGGCGTTATTCGTACCGGAGATTACTTAGCTTGGGGCAATGTAATGGTTGCATCAGGAGTTGCTTACTAATTAATGATTAGTTTTTTGTATCAAAAAAGTAGACAATTTGAATGGAGCTTAATCAGGTGAAGAGAATAATTGGTTACACATTATCTGTATTTTTTCTTGCGTCAACAGTAGTCAATCCATCTGCCGAAGCTGCGGCTTGCAAAACGATTACCTCTCGCGAATGGAAACTTATCGCCAAGAATCCAAATTCTGCAAAAGGTAAAAATGTTTGGGTATTTGGAAAAATCACTCAATTTGACGATGCCACCGGTTTGAGTGTTTTCCGTGCAGACGTTTCTGGCGAGAATAAATTCGATGGTAAATTCTTTTTTGGTGGAGAAAATACAATGGTTTTTGGCAAATCTTCGATTCTTTCCAATTTTGTAACAGGCGATATTTTTACTGCATGTGTCAAGGTGCTCGGATCGTATAGTTACACGACAGCGTTGACAAAAGGGACTTTAGTTGTTCCCAAAATACAAGCTAAATCTATTAAATTGATTGGCACCACTGATTAAGTTTTATTTTGTGGATTCTAAGTTTGATCAAAATCTCTTTTTACCAAGAACTACTTGATGATTTGCTCGCTACAACAAGTAAGCCCGAGCAGAAATCCTCGTGGTTGTAGAGAGTGACTGTTATTACTGAGTTTCAATCAGATCTGCCCAATTTTCTGGAATATTCTCAGAAAATGGACTTTGACAGCTAGGATTCTTTTTACTAACTACTTTTTTCATCGTATCCGAATAACACATTATTGATGTTTTAAAGCCTAATTTTTTAGGATACTGCCTACTCTTTACGATTGGCGCAAAATATCTTTCTAAAGCGTCATATGGAAGGCGAACCGACAAATTAGTTTTATTAAATACTCCCTCTAGGGATTTAAAGATTCCATTATTGATATTCCCTGCCTGATAAACAATCCAACTTGTTTCACTTTGTTCGAATTCTTTGACTGAAAATTGGTTCCTTAATATACAAACTTTTGCAAAGCTTGCAGAGCCATCTTTCGAATTCAATTCGACTATAGCTTGCGCTGATTTTATACCACCAGGCGTTTCAATCCAGACTGAAGCCGCACCTGCAAAGTTAACTCGAATTAGATCACCAGCAACTTTATTTGTTGGCCCGTCATTTATTCGCCACGTGCTATCAGCTGAATGGGTCTGGCCATTCATGTAGGCCCCAGATATCTGGAAAGAAGTATCCACGCTCGTGCAGTATTTGGTATTTTCTTTCTTACCCTCAGTTCTAAATCTTGAAATTTTCAGATTTAGAAATCCAACTGCACTTCCAGGTCCAGTATCCGTGTAAGTTTTTGAACCCTTGTAGTTTTGAGTTGTGTTAGTTGCACCTGGCAATAAATACAAATCTACGTAGCTGACTGATGAAATAGGCAGATAAAACAGATCTTCTGATTGACTTGAATAGATTCCGCTTTGATCCTTCTCAAATTCCTCTCCATAGGAGTATGAACCTGCAGATAGTGTAAAAAGTACGGTCGCAATAAAAGCCGATGCGTATCTAGCTTTGCTGCTCATAGGTTAATGCTACTTTAGGATTTAATGTCTTGAGCCTTAAGCCTTGTAATTTTTGAAGTGGTTCGTGATTGAACCAATTCCATCAATTCCAGTCTTAACTACTTCGCCACCCTTGAGGTATTTCTCTGGCTTAAAGCCCATGCCAACTCCTTGTGGAGTTCCGGAGTTAATGATGTCTCCCGCATGAAGTTCCATCACTTGCGAGATATACCAAACGCAGTAATTGATATCGAAGATCATGTCATTGGTATTTGAATCTTGACGGCTTTCACCATCAACTGTGCACCAGAGGCGAAGATTTTGCGGATCCTTCATTTCATCAGTTGTGACAATCCATGGACCAACTGGGTTGAATGTTGGGAATGACTTACCCTTTACCCATTGACCAGAACGTTCAACCTGCCAATAGCGCTCGGAAACATCCTGAGAAATCGTGTAACCAAGAATGTAATCCTTCGCTTCTTCTGGCGACTTCAAATAAAGTGCGCGCTTCTTCATAACTATACAAATTTCAACTTCGTAATCTGTCTTAACAGAGTTTGGCGGAATGATTACATCATCATTACCACCAATAACAGTGTCTGGTGCCTTCATAAAAAGAATTGGCTCAACAGGAGGGGTAGCGCCGGTTTCAATTGCATGTTGCTTGTAGTTCAGGCCTACACAAATTGCTTTGGTTGGACGCGCTACTGGCGATCCAAGTCGGTAGTCTGAAATTTTGACCTTAGAGCGACCTGAGAGATCAAGTTTTGAAACTTTTTCTAGCGCGCCATTTTCTAGTTCAACACGATTCCAATCTGCAATAACATCATCGACAAATACTGCTTCAGTGTCGCTTACGATAACTACAGGCTTTTCTTTATTGAATTCTCCAAGGCGTGCGATGCGCATTTCTTCCCCTTATTAGTTCCTTAATAGTTTGAGTAATTGAAATTTAGTCCCTTAGTTAAATATTACAAAATGGCCAAAATATGAGATGAAAGGACTTGTTGTAGTAGACGCAGAAGTTGTCCGAGGAGTAGATTGCACGCATGAGCGAAGAGGTATTTAAGAGACGCAGCGAGAATTGGTTCAAGGCCGAGGGTAAGCATGGATATATCTATCGTGAGCGATTTCGCAATATGGGGTTCGGCTCCGAAGTATTTTCTGACAAACCAGTAATTGGTATTGCAACAACTTGGTCTGAATTAAATCCTTGTAACGCTCACCTAGATCGCGTAGCTGAAGCGGTAAAGCGCGGAGTTTGGGAGGCCGGTGGTTTTCCACTCGAGTTCCCAACAATGTCACTTGGTGAACCAGTTCAACGTCCAACAACAATGTTGTGGCGCAACTTGCTTGCAATGGAGACTGAAGAGTTAATTCGTTCTAATCCACTTGATGGTGTTGTTCTACTTGCTGGTTGCGATAAGACGCCACCAGGAATGTTGATGGGCGCCGCATCAGTAGATCTTCCAACTTTAATGATCACTGGTGGCCCAATGTTAAATGGTCGCTATAAAGGTGAAACTCTTGGTTCCGGAACAGCAGTTTGGAAATACTCTGAACAAATTCGCGCAGGTAAATTAAGTATTGAAGAATTCTTTGCAATGGAATCATGTTCTGCACGTTCAAATGGTTCTTGTATGACAATGGGAACAGCATCAACAATGGCATGTGTTACTGAAGCACTTGGCGTCCAACTTCCAGGCAGCGCAGCAATCCCTGCTGTAGATGCCCGTCGCTTCTCAACTTCTCAAGAAGCTGGCCGTCGAATAGTTCAAATGGTTTACGACGATCAAGTTCTATCTAAGGTCTTGACCCGTGAAGCATTCGAAAATGCAATCAAAGTAAATGCGGCAATCGGTGGTTCAACAAATGCGGTTGTTCACTTGCTTGCAATCGCTGGACGTATCGGCGTAAAACTTGAACTAGATGATTTCGATTCGTTGGCTCGCGAAGTACCAGTACTTGTGAACTTAATGCCATCAGGTAAATATCTGATGGAAGAGTTCTTCGATGCCGGTGGACTTCCTGCGGTTATGAAAGAGATCGAAGGAATGCTGCATACTGAACACATAACAGTTTCCGGTAAGAGCGTTAAGGAAAACATTGCAACAGCTGAATCTTGGAATGCAGATGTAATCACACCAGCATCAAAGCCATTCCAAAAGGCTGGCTCTGGCATCGTTGTTCTTAAGGGATCACTTGCACCAGATGGTTGTGTTCTTAAAGTTTCAGCAGCAACCCCAGAACTTATGGTTCACACTGGTGAAGCACTTGTCTTTGAAGAGATCGAAGATTATTTGATTGCTTCTGAAGATATGAATCTTCCAGTAACAAAAGACACCGTTCTCGTTTTGAAGCATGCCGGTCCTCGCGGTTTCCCAGGTTTCCCTGAAGTTGGCAACATGCCAATCCCAAGAAAACTTTTGGAACAAGGAATCACTGACATGGTTCGTATCTCTGATGCACGTATGTCAGGAACTGCTTATGGAACTGTTCTTCTTCATACTTCACCAGAAGCTGCAGTCGGTGGCCCACTCGCACTTGTTAAGAGTGGCGACATGATTGAACTTAATGTTCCTAATCGTTCAATTAACTTGCTCGTCTCCGAAGAAGAGATGGCAAAGCGCAAAGCGGCATGGGTAGCGCCAGCTCCAAAGCACACACGTGGTTGGTCAAAGCTTTATTACGAGACTGTGCAACAAGCACACCTTGGCGCCGATCTTGATTTCTTAAATGGCTCTTCTGGAAGCGGAATTCCTCGCCATTCGCATTAATTAGTTCTACGCTTTACAGATGCGCCGTACTTTAGTAATTGCCTTGTTGACCGCTTTGATGTCGACCACAATTTTGTCGCCATCGAACGCGGCTATTAAAGCAGGTGCAAAGTGCACATTAAAGGGTGAGAAGAAAACCTCTGGAACTAAGACATTTACCTGTACGAAAACAAAAGGGAAATTGGTTTGGGATAAAGGTGTAAAAACTAAGAGCAAATATTCAATTCCAACAGAAGAACTAACCTTTGCAAATATCTTAAAGAACTATAAAGATGTCTCATATTGGGCCTGGAAAAAGAGTTCAGAGAAAATAGAAAAGGCGCTTCCAAGCGATATAAAAGTTACGATCTTGAAGGGCCCAAATACCCAAGAGCTAAAGCATGATCCAATGATTGCAATAAATTTAACCTCAAGACTCTTCGCTGATTATAAGCAAGTGGATGAATTCGTATTGGCCTATTACTCATATGGAGATATCGACTGGGCGCAACAACAAGTTGATAAATACATTGGCAAGTTTGGTGGTTATGACACCTCTGATCAAGCCATGAAGATGTGTCAAACCGAATTTAACTGTACTGGTGCATCTGTTATGTTTAATCAGCAAACTAAGCTCACGCTTGCAGTTATGACTTCACCTACCGAGTTGAATTTCATTCGAGATTACGAATCAGGCCAGCGCGAGGCTCATGAGTACAGCCACACAATCCAAGATGAACTAATAATTGGCAAGATACCGGAAGGTCGCCAACCGCCACGATGGTTGACTGAGGGCTCTGCCGAATACATTCAAATAGCGAGTATGTATTTCGATAATTTTAATAATTACTTAACGAGTCGCAAGAAAATCATCAATGATTTACATTACCCTAGCAATATCGATGAGAGTTGGATGGAAGAATTTCTAAATCCAACTGACATTGGATTGTCTTGGGACAATTGGGATAAGTATGACGGCTGGCGAGTTTATGATGTCGGTTTCATGGTCTCTGAAATTATGGCTGCAGTTGGTGGCTCTAATTCGGTTATGGAAATTTTCAAATTGATGGGCGAAGGGCTGACATACCAAGAAGCGTTCTCAAAGACTCTAGGAATATCGTGGCAAGAAGCAATGGGAATTATAAAAAAAGTAATTGCAAAAGAACTTTCTCAAGGTTAAAAGGGTTTAGCGAACTCACAATTTTCAGTAGCTTCTAGTTCGAGCAAACGATTCCATTTTGCAGTGCGATCTGCGCCGTGCGTAGATCCAACTTTGATTTGCGATGCACGCCAACCAGTTGCTAAATCTGCAAGCCAGGAATCTTCCGTCTCACCACTGCGAGCAGAGACAACAGTCTTAAAGTTATTAGCTTGTGCTGTGGTTAGAACTTTTTGCGTTGAGGTAACTAGGCCATTTTGATTCGCCTTTATGAGAATGGCGTTCGCGCTCTTCTCATCAATTCCGCGCTGGAGGCGCCCAAGATTTGTGGTGAATAAATCATCGCCAAGAACCTGCAGGTGTTTTGGTGCTGTCTTCATAAATTCTGACCATGATTGCCAATCATCTTCGGCAAATGGATCTTCGATAGAGAGGATTGGGTGTTCGCTGACCATCTTAGAAATAAAGGCTATAAAATCGGCTTGGCTAAATTCTTTGCCAAGTGCGGTCAACTTATATTTATTGCCGTCAAAGAATTGAGTTGAGGCAACATCGATCGCTAGGCTTACTTGTTTGCCAGGTTCTAACCCAACTTCTGCAATGCAATTAGTAACGAACTCGAGTGCGTTATCGATAGTTGGGAATGCAATTCCGAGGCCGCCTTCATCAGCAATTAGATGAGTGATAGCACCGCTTTTTGCACCTTTGCTTGCTGCAAGTTCGCGAATTGCAACAATCCAGGAGAGTGCTTCGGCAAAAGAAGTCGCACCATTTGGAAGGACTAAAACATCTTGAATATCCATCGTGCGATTTGCATGAGCACCGCCCGAAAGTATGTTCACCATTGGCATTGGAATTAACAACTTGCCTTCAGGTTGGAAATATCTTGCAAGTGAAAGTCCAGCGGTATGCGCTGCAGCTTTTGCCACCGCAAGTGAAACCGCAAGCAGAGCGTTTGCACCTAAAACGTGATGATCAGGTGTGTGATCAAGTTCGACCAAGATGCCATCTGTCGCAAGTGGAATTGGGCGATGGCCATTTAGTCGAGGCGCAATTATTGAATTGATATTTTCAACGGCTTGGTAAACAGATTTACCGCCATAGAACTTCTCGGACTTTGGAGTATCGATATCGCGAAGTTCTTTTGCTTCATGGGCGCCAGTAGATGCACCTGAAGGAACGCGCGCAGTATGAATTGAGCCATCCGATAAGGTCAGTGTTACTGCAACTGTTGGACGCCCTCTGGAATCAAGAACTTGATAACCAACTAATTTCTTAATGCTCATGCGAATAAACTTTCGAAAGTTATCTCTGGGTTAGCAATCGCAGCTTTGGTCACGCTTTGAACTCTAGCCTTTGCCGCCTCATCTAGATAGTTAACTGGCGAAACTCCTTCAACTCGGGCAAGTGCGATAACCGAAACATGATGTGGAAGGGAAGTTGCAACAGGAATACTGCTTGCTTTGGTATATGAATTTATGAAGGCCAGCGCAGTTTCGCGAAGTGGCTTCTGGTGCGCCGGATCTTCAGTACGCAAGTATTTGCAGAGCAAGTGAGCGCAGATAAAACCCAGATCAAATACTGGGTTGCCGGTATGCATAACTTCAAAGTCCAAAACAATTGGTCGATCTTTTGAATTAACCATGATGTTCTTGGGCGAGAAATCGCCATGTACAAGGGTCAACTTTATTGTCGAAATTTCACTTATCAACTCTTGGATTCGGGGATCTAGAGGCGGATTAACCTTTGCAACTGCGCGATAAAACGGTGTTACTCGCAATTGATCAAAGAGGGTGTCTTCCATATATGCATCACGAGACGGTTTTGATTCTGCGCCAAAGTTATGCCAACTCGCAAGGATACGACCCAAATCTTCACCAACGCTTGGCTTAATTACCCCGTCGAGCAAATCACTCTTCCAAACCGTGCAATCGCGGGGCAGGCGTTCCATCGTTAGCGTGAATTCTTCGGGATCAAAATCAATTAGATCCGGAACACTTTCCGGGGTAATCGAATGCAGAAGTTTCATACCGTTTGCTTCTACGATTGCGCGACGTTGATCTGCCTTCCAAACCGCAGCAACTTTTAATTGAGGAAGGGCTTGCTTCAATACCAAGTCTTTTGTACCGGATTTAACTGCAAGAACAACATTTGAAACTCCACCAGTTAACTCTTCAACTTCTGCTGGTCCGCTGATGATTGCGCGCTTGGTTAAATAAGCAACGACTGTGGTTTCATTGAGAAGTTCTTTCGCCATTTTAAATCTTTAGATGGTTCGGGCGATTGAAAATCCGCGATCAACAAAGATGCTCTGTCCTGAGATGCCGGTATTCAACGCAGAGCCGAACATGTAAACGCTGTTGGCAACATCAACTGGAGAAGCGAGTTCACCGCCGGGAGTTTGACTTAAAACATTTGCAACCTGTTCTGGTGAAAGGGTGCGCGCAACCATTGGGCTATTAACAATTCCAGGCAAGATGCCATTTACTAGAATCTTTTTCTGGCGACCAAGATCAACAGCTAGCGAGCGAACTAAGCCACCTACTGCAGCTTTAGTTACTGAATAAGCAAACTTCTCTTGGCGAGTGAACTGTTCCCAGAGTGAACTTAGGATGACAACTTTTCCACCTGCGTTGATTGCATCTGCGCCCATAAGAGTTGAGATGCTTTCAGCAATAACTGTGACATTTGCTTCAAATAGCTCATTCAGCTCTTTGGTTCCGGTCTGCATTGCAGAGCCATTTACATTGGCGCCTTGGGCAAATACGACTGCATCAAATTTAGAATTTCCTATGACGCCAGATGAGAGTGGAAGTTGGATATCGCAATCGTTTACTACTTTGCGAACTGCGCAAGTAACGTCCCAGCCTTCGCTCCGATATTTCTCCAGGATTGCGCCACCGAGAGTTCCGGTAGAGCCAAAGATTAAAAGATTAGGCATCGATTATTTTTCGAAACCATAACGCGTAAGCATTGAGTGTCCGATTGATGCCCGGCGAACACGTTCGCGAGCAGTGGACTCAACAACACCTTGGATATGAGTTCCGGATGGATAAAGTCCAGGAGAGTTTCGAACTGTGAACTTTAGATAAATCGGTGCGGCAACGCGAACCAAATCAGGAACTTCATAGTGACGAACTGGGCCACCGAAATCATCTGGGCCTTCAACATAAACATCGACTGGCACATCAACTTGCGCGCGAATTGCGGCAATCTGTTGTAGTGAGAGATCGGTTGCAAGATTCAAAGTCGATGCACCCATTGAAACCATAAGTTGGGCAGTTGCTGGGTTATTGCATGGCATTGCAACTGAAGTCTTTAAAATAAAATCACTTGGTAAATCGCCATTGCGCTTTGCTTCACCTAGAACACTTAGAAGTCCCATGTCACCAACAAGAATTGAGCGAAGACCTAAATCGGCGCCATGTAGAACATCTTCAACTGCGTAACGAACTTGATCGCCACCGCGAAGAGTTGGGTTTGCAACGCCACCAGCAGATGAAAGAACCTGCTTGCCGATATCCCATGATGCGCGTGGACCTACGAATAAACAGACTTCAATGTTTTCACTCTTACCGATTGCAACCATCTCTTTGATTTCAGCATCAGTCAACATCATGATTCCAGAGCCTTGCGAGATTCGAGCTACTGGCAATTTATGTTTTTTTGCCTCTTCTAATACGACTTTGAATGCAGCAGGACCTTCAACAGATGGAATTTCAATCTTCCAACGTGAACCATCAGCAAAACGCTTTGCAGACTCTGGAAGGCCATCGGCGTCGGCGCTCTGAATCTTCTGCTTAGCGAGAAGAGAAATAGATTTCTTCATTGGACCTTGGGCATCGCGTGTGGATGGCCAGTTACTTGCTTCGCTCATTTCTATCCTCTTCAGTAGGTTTAAATTGGCTAGTCGGTATTAATTTGGAAAGAGAGTTGGCGCAACGCCAGGAACTTTAGGAGTGCAGATATACGTCTTGCCCCAGTCTTTACCAGGGTTAGCAACGCCATCATGTGCCGATGTAATAACCATTTGTTTGAAATCAGGCCCAACAAATGCGCAACTTGTAACCATCGGAACTGGCATCTCTATTACATCTGTGATGTTGAAGTCTTTATCGAAGCGACGAAGACAAGAACCATTCCAAAACGCAACCCAAATTCCATCTTCGGCATCGATACACATTCCATCGGGCAAACCTTGTGAATCATCGGTAATGCGCCAGCGAACTTGGCGATTTGTTAATTCACCATCTGCATAATCAAAGGTATCGATTGACTTAGCAAGAGTGTCGATGTAATACATAGTCTTGCCATCAGCCGACCAGGCAAGGCCGTTGCTTAACCAAATGTTGTCTACAACTCGAGTTAACTTCTTGCCAGCTTTATCAAGGCGATAAAGACCACAAGCATTTGGATTATCTTTCCATTCGTAAGGCATGCTTCCTAAAAATAAGTGGCCATCTGGCGCAACCTTTGCATCGTTCCAACGATTAGGAAAAGATGCATTAACGCCATCAGCATCGAAGCGAGTTGGTAGCTTTTCAATTGAGCCATCTGGCAATCTGCGGACCGGGCCATTCGCGGTTCCTAAAAGTTCAGATCCATCAACTGCAGGAATTACGAAAGAAACATCTTCTGGCATTTCATAACTACTTGTCTTACCCGTTTCAAGATTTCTGCGGTGAACTTTCTTTCCATAAATATCAACCCATAAAACTTCTGAATTATTTGGGCCAATTGCCACAGGACCTTCGCCAACGTGGCAGGCGCGTTCGTCCCAAAGTTTAAGATTAATGTCATAACTCATACGGGCACTATAAACGATGAGGTCATTGGACTACTATCCGTTTTAGGAAGATTTCGAATATTGGGAAAATTTGGGAAACATGAGATGGAGAACGGGAACTGATGGCCACTACGAACTTAACAAGTTTTGCTGGGCAAGTTGTTTTAGTGACAGGAGCCGCTAGCGGAATTGGCAAGGCTGCCGCAGCGCTAATCGCAGAACGCGGTGGGCATGTGGTCTGTCTCGATCTAAATGAGGCTGGACTAAAAACCACAGTTTCTGAAATTTCTGCAGCCGGTGGCAAGGCGAGTTATAAGACGTTAGATGTCTCATCACAATCCGGAGTTAAAAAAGTTGTAGCCGAGATATTGGCTGAACATGGTCAGATTCATGCGCTCGCAAATTCTGCTGGAATCTCAGGACCAACTGGAAAACCAGTTGAAGAAGTTGATTGGGCAGCATTCCAAAAAACTATTGAAATCAATTTGTATGGAACTGTCTGGTTAACCCAAGAGTTAATGCCATCGATGAAGGCAAATAAATATGGTCGTATTGTTCATCTTGCTTCAATTGCGGGCAAAGAGGGAAATCCTGGAATGTCTGCATACAACTCATCAAAGGCCGGCGTGATTGGTTTTGTTAAGGGAGTTGCAAAAGAGTGCGCAACTTTTGGAATCACAATAAATGCGGTTGCACCTGCGGTAATTCGGACACCAATTAATGAAACAGTTGCACCCGATGTTCAGGCGTATATGGTTTCAAAGATTCCTGTCGGTCGTTTGGGCGAGCCCAATGAAGTTGCCGAAGTAATTGCATTTGCAGCATCGAAAGCTTGCTCCTTTACGACTGGATTTACCTTCGATGTATCAGGCGGTCGGGCAACTTACTAATGACCGATCTTTACACCTTTGGTGAATCACTTGCTTTGTTTATGACAGTTGATACCGATTCGGTTTTAACGGCCAACAACTATGCATTTTCAGCCGCCGGAACCGAAGCCAATGTTGCAGTTGCAGCGCATCAGTTAGGGCTCGATGTATTTTTTCAAACCAAAGTAGGACCTGATCAATTAGGTGAAGCGGTTAAAGATAAGTTCACCGAAGTGGGGTTAAAAACCGATCATTTTCTGCGTTGTGATAATTACACCGGGGCGCTGGTCAGAAATCATGGTGGCACCCAACCATTTGTGAATACCTATTTGCGCAGAAGTAGCGCAGGTTCCACATTCTCGCCAGCTGATTTGGATGAAGATGTTTTAGCAAAGTCAAAGTGGTTGCACGTAACTGGCATAAGTGTTGCTATCTCTGAAAGCAGCAAAGAAGCGGTAATCCGCGCTATAGAAATTGCCCGTAAAAGCAACGTTGGCATAAGTTTTGACTTGAATTTTCGCAAGAAATTATGGAGCGAAGAAGGAGCAAGCAAAGCCCTGAAATCAATTATTAAAGATATCGATGTTGTAAGCGGTGGCGTGGATGAATATGAAATTATCTTTGGTTCAAAAGATCCTGAAGAAAACTTAGCAACTGTCGCTGGGCTTGGCGTTAAAACAGTAATCATGACTGCAGGACCTGATGAGATGCGAATTTTGCACGAAGGTAAAAGATTTAACTACACACCAGAGAAGGTGAAATTAGTTGACCCAGTTGGTTCAGGCGATGCTTTCATTTCGGGCACGATTTCTGGATTAATTGGTGGGCTTTCGATCGAAGATGCCATCGCACAGGGAAGTAAATGTGGGGCTGCGGTCGCGGCTACTAGAGGCGATTGGGCCCTTATGATTACTGGCGAAAAAGGAATTTTAAATTATGGAGGAAACAATGGCTAACGAACTTTCATTTGCTTCAGGGCTAGTTGCCATAATCCGAACTAAAACTGCCGATGAAGCGCGTGCCGCAGCAAGTGCACTTATTGCCGCTGGAGTCGATGTAATTGAATTTACAACTACTACTCCAGCAGTATTTGATTTGATTGAAGAATTTGCATCGAACACATCTAATACTGGAGTTCATGTTGGCCTTGGAACTGCAATGACTCGCGCTCATGTTTTATCTGGCAAAGATGCCGGTGCAAAGTTTGTAATTTCTCCACATGTTTCACAAGAAGTTATTGAAGCAACTAAGCAAGCAGGACTAATTTCAATTCCTGGTGTTGCATCACCAACTGAAGTTGCAGATGCACTTCGCTTCGGCGCAGATATTTTGAAATTCTTCCCAGCGTCGGCGCTCGGTCCAAATTATTTGAAAGCAGTATGCGAACCATTTCCTGGTTTAAATTGGATGGCTACAGGTGGCATCAGCGTTGAAACTATTCCTGATTGGGTTGCAGCCGGAGTAAGTGGTTTTGGTGTTGGCGGCAAGTTAACTTCTGGCGGGGTTAGCGAAATTCCTAACCGAGTCGCAGAATTTAAAGCAGCGATAGCAGCAGCGAGAGGTAAGTAGTCAAAAGTGAAGTTAAAGAATCAACATATATTTGTAACTGGTGGCGCTGATGGAATTGGTCGTGCAGCTGTCCAAGATGCCGCGGATGCTGGGGCAAAAGTTTCATTCTGCGATTTGAATGTTGAAAAAGGGAAAGCCTACGAGGCCGAACTAAAAGCTGCTGGACATCAAGCGTTCTTTATTCAAGGAAACGTCGGTGTTGTTGCACAGATGCAAGAAGTGCATGTAGCAATTACCAAAGAGTTCGGTGATGTAAATGGCTTAGTTAATAACGCAGGACGTAACGCTTATTACGACCCAGTCGAAATGACTGAGGCCGAATGGGAAGATTTTATGAATGTAGATTTTAAAAGTATTTGGGTTACCGCAAAGTTATGTTTACCTGCAATGCGTAAGGCGAAGAAAGGTGCGATTGTAAACATCTCATCAATTCATGCCCGCATGTCTTATCCAAATTACTTTCCATATGCCGCAGCAAAATCTGGAATCTTGGGACTAACTCGAAACCTTGCTCTCGATGAAGGCAAGCACGGTATCCGTGTTAACGCTGTTCTACCTGGTTTTACATTGACACCGATGGTTGAGGATTATTTTGTCAAGAATCCAGAGAAACGATCTGAAGCACTTGCCGTGCAGCCAATGGGGCGTATGGCCCAGCCAATTGAAATTGCGAAAGTTATTACCTTCTTATTAAGTGATGATGCTTCATTTGTTAATGGCGCCGATTGGATTATCGATGGCGGACTATCTGGAAGATTTGCTTAATTAATTATTAACGCGATTTTGCCACGTGGGGCAGGTGCCGATTTAAGGGCTTCGACTGCTTCTACAAATTGAGTCAATTTAAATTTGTGAGTTACTAAATAACCTAGATCTAGTTTTCCAGAGTTAAACATTTCTACGCTTTTCTCCCAAGCTGCGAGCGAAGAACCAAATGAGCCGATGATATTTAAATCACCATTGATTACATCATCCACAACAATCTCTGCTGTTTTTTGATGTCCTGGATAACCAAGTAGCAACAGGGTTCCACCGCGAACTAGTTGCCCAATCGCGGCACTAATGCGGGATGGCGCACCAGCAGCTTCAATAATTAGATCGTATTTATCTTCAGTAGGTTTAGTTAAAAAGAGATCTACGCCGGCGCTCTTTGCAATTTCATTCTGGCCATCTTTTAAGCCCAGCATGTGAATTAATTTTGGTTTATATGTCTTTGCCATTGTGGCCGCGATAAGCGCGATTGTTCCATCACCAATAATTAATATTTTAGAATCTAGTTTTGGATTGGCTTTCATAAATGCTTGAGTAACAACCGCTGTTGGTTCGGCCAAGGTTGCCGATTCATCCGAAACATTGTCATTGACAACATGGGCCAACCAGGCAGGAACTGTTATTAGATCTGCTGCTGCACCTGGTCTGGTAAATCCAATTTCATCATAAATCAAGCAGCGATTGGTATCACCGTTCTTACATTCAAAACATTCTTGGCACGGAATAATTCCAGTAACAACTATTCGTGAGCCAATAGCTGGTGATGTAACTCCAGGACCGTATCCAATAACTCGCCCTACCCATTCGTGGCCAAGTGATGCCGGATATTTCACAAATGCCGGATCGCCATCACCGCTGATAATTTCTAAGTCTGTTCCGCAAATTCCCGCAGCAATCGGCGCGACCAATAATTCGCCCAAACCCGCAACTGGATCTGGCGAATCAATCAACTCTGCATTTCCGTTGCCCGAAGTAATTAGTGATCTCATGATTGCGGGAAATACTACGAGTAGACTTCCAGCATGTCTAACTTGCGGAGTAGCGAGTGGTTTTCAGGTGATGATGAAGTAGCGCTCTCACATCGCGTTGTAATGGCCTCGATTGGCTATGAAATTGATGTAGATAACACGAAACCAATAATTGGAATAGCTGACTCATCGAGCGATCTAAATCCGTGTAACTTGCCGCTTCGAAACTTCATTCCAGAAATTCAGCGCGGAATTATTGAGGCTGGGGGAATCCCAGTCGTATTTCCAGTCATGTCACTTGGCGAGGATTTAATGAAACCAAGTGCGATGCTCTATCGAAATATGTTGTCGATGGAGGTTGAAGAGTATCTGCGCTCCTATCCGATTGATGGTGTAGTTCTTCTTGCAAATTGCGACAAGAGTGTGCCCGGGTCATTGATGGGTGCGATAAGTACAGATCTTCCAACAATTATGTTTACTGCAGGCGCGAGGCCAGTTGCGCAGTTCCGCGGGAAACCAATTGGAACCGGCACGGATCTCTGGCGCATGTGGTCGGATTATCGCGCTAAGAAAGTTAGTGAAGAGCAGTGGAAAGAATTTGAAAGTTGTTTAAATTGTGGTCTTGGCTCGTGCAACACAATGGGGACGGCATCTTCGGTTGCAATGATGGTTGAAGCCCTTGGCTTAACACTTCCGGGAACATCAGTTATTCCAGAGAACGACCCAGCACGAAAAGTTGCTGCTTTTAATTCTGGGCGTGAGATTGTAGCGATGGTTAATAACGAAGTAATTCCATCGAAGATTTTAACCCCAGCTGCATTTAGAAATGCGATGCGGGTATTGCATGCTTGCGGCGGATCGACGAATGCCATTATTCATTTACTCGCAATCTCTGGTCGTATCGATGGCGGATTGAAACTTGATGCAATAAATGAACTAGCTAAGGGTTTATCAGTGATAGCAGATGTTGAACCATCTGGCGCAAAGTTGATTCAAGATTTCAATAAGGCAGGCGGCCTCCCCGCCCTCATTGCAAATTGTGGCGAGAGCTTCGAATTAGATGAGAAGACTTTGATTGGCAAAAGTTGGCGCGAAATTGTTAAGGGAGTAACTCCAGCAAACAACACAATTAGAACGCTGTCACATGCGATTTATCCAAAGGGCGCCTTCGCAGTAGTAAAAGGCAACCTCGCACCAAATGGTGCGGTTATCAAAGTTTCAGCAGCATCAAGTGAATTGTTAACTCACACTGGACCCGCAGTTGTATTCCACGGATATGCCGATATGCGTTCTCGAATCGATGATCCAAATTTAGATATAACAAAAGATTCAGTTTTAGTCCTGCGTGATTGTGGTCCTGTCGGAGTCCCTGGAATGCCAGAGTGGGGAATGATTCCGGTACCAAAAAGATTAATTGAATCCGGTGTAACCGATATGGTTCGAATTTCAGATGCCCGAATGAGTGGA
Organism: actinobacterium SCGC AAA044-D11; assembly: GCA_965268555.1. GTDB lineage: Bacteria > Actinomycetota > Actinomycetes > Nanopelagicales > Nanopelagicaceae > AAA044-D11. The sequence continues at coordinate 1,050,036 of OZ254174.1, read as the reverse complement.
ACTTCATTTGGAACTTGCATTCTTCACGTCTCGCCAGAATCTGCGATTGGCGGTCCACTCGCACTTGTCCGAGATGGCGATCAAATTAGATTAGACGTTGCTTCAAGTTCGTTAGAGCTTTTGGTCGATGAGACCGAACTTGCAAAGCGCAAAACTAACTGGCGTGCGCCGATAAGCGAGCATCTGCGAGGTTGGCCAGCTCTTTATCAGGCCCACGTAATGCAGGCCGATTTGGGATGTGATTTAGATTTCCTTCGCCCAAAGAGCAAGGGTGAGCGCAGATTTGTACCACCTGTGGTTGGAAGATCCTAAGAATTAATTTAGAAAAGCATGGGTTTCTTCTACATAACGGATTAAAGTTCTACAACCACTACTACAGGAGGATAAATGCGTAGAAAGTCTCTACTCGCTGGCGCTATCGCACTTGCTTTAGCAGCTACAGGAGTCGGCATAAATGCACAATCTGCAAACGCCGCCGGAACAACAATTACCATTTGGCACAACTTGGGAACAACCCAGAATGCGGAAGCAGTTAAAGCACTTACATCTGCTTACACAAAGGCAAACCCATCAGTTACTTTTAAATTAGTTGATCAACCTGGCGATAACTACTTCGCACTATTGCAATCAGCTGCTATTTCGAAGAAGGGCCCAGATTTGGCTCTTATGTGGACTGGACTATTTGCACTTCAATACAAGAGCTACTTACAAAACCTTAAGGGCAAAGTTTCAGATGCCGCTCTTGCAAGAGAAGGTTCACTAAGTTGGTCTTCACCAAACTTTGATGCAAAAAATGGACCTTATGTAATGCCACTAGATCGTCAGTTCTATATTGGTTTCTACAACAAGGCAGCTTTCAAGAAAGCTGGACTCGCAAAGGTTCCAACAACTTGGGATGAACTTTATTCAGCATGCGGAAAGTTAAAGAGCGCTGGATACACACCTCTTGTTTACGGTAACGGTGGCCAGAGCCTCGGTGCTTTGTATTACCCATGGTATGACGCAAGCTATATCGCAATCGGACAATCTTCAGTTTCTGGTCTTCGCGATCTGTACAGCGGAAAGAATCAATGGGATTCCAAGGCAAATCTAGATTCATACGGCAAGTACGCAGCACTTAAGTCAAAGGGTTGCACAAACACTGACGTATTAACTAAGACCAACAACGTTGAAGATTTCATCGGCGGAAAAGCTGCAATGATCATCGACGGAACTTGGGATACCCAAAAGTTCACAGATGCAATGAAGACAAATGTTGCGGCATTCGTTCCACCATTCTCAGATAAGCCAATCAAGGGCGTTGTTGAGTTTGCGGGACAAGGTCTTGCAATGACTAACTACTCAAAGAACCAAGCTGCTGCTAGCAAGTTCCTTGAATTCATGACCACTGATGCTGCTGCAACGATTCTTGATGGCGTTGGATTAATTCCAAACATCACAGGATCAAAGACAACAAACCCGGTTAACCAACAGATGTTGGACTTCGCCGCAAAGCAAGGCTTCACTCGTTATCCAATGCTCGACAACGTTCTACAAGGCGATGTTGTTGATGCTGGTAACAAGATCATCCCAGCAATCCTCGGCGGCAAGACCAAGGTTGCAGATGGCTTGAAGCAAATGGCTCAGGTTTGGAAGGCACTTCCTGCCGCAAAGCGCGGAGCTTCCTATAACTAACTCTTACTAAGTTAAGAGATTGGTTATAAGCAAGACCTGCAAGTAGTTGTAAAGGTGAGAGCGAAGAAATCACTTCGCTCTCACTGTTTTTTACTAAATTTTAATTAAGGAATCTAAGAACTAAATGGCTAAGAAATCCTCACTTCATAAGCAGCGTAGGCAGACTGGTATTTTCTTTGCAGCGCCTGCTTTGATCTTGGTAAGTGCATTTCTTGGGATTCCAATTATTCAAGCCGGCTATTTCTCATTCACCGAATGGAATGGGGTTGATGCCAATTGGCTTGGAATCTCGGCCTATATTCAAGAGTTTAAGAATCCAATTTTTTGGCGAGTACTAGAGAACAACGGGCTTCTTTTACTTGGCGTACCAATAGCAATTCTCTTTCCGATGGGAATCGCCTTTCTATTAAATGAGAAGGTTGCTGGTTGGAAGATATTTAGATCAATTTACTTTCTACCCACCGCAATTTCCTGGGTAGTAATTGGAATGGTTTCAATGCGCTTCTTCGCCCAAGAAGGCTTACTCAATGATCTCCTAAAAGCTTTCGGTCTGGGCTTCATAAAAACTGACTTCTTATCTTCAGAGAAAGGCGCACTATTCGCAGTAGCCATCACCTTTATCTGGTCGATGGTCGGTACTAACTCAATAATTTTCTTAACTGGAATGGCCACATTAGATCAGTCGCTAAATGAAGCGGCTCGCATGGATGGTGCAAATAATTTTAGAATTTTCAGAAGTATTACCTTGCCTCAGTTAAATCGCTTCATTCAATTCTCATTCATTATTACTGTAATTAGCGCATTCACTGCGCTCTTCAGTTTGATCTTTGTTATGACCGGTGGCGGCCCTGGATTTGGAACTACGACCCTTGAATTCTTTATCTTCCAGAGCGCATTCTCTAGAGGAAACTTCGGTACCGGCGCAATGCTTGGCGTAATCCTCTTTTTCATGATGGCGGTTCTCGGTATTGGTCAGTTACTACTTATGCGAAATAAGGATGAGTAGATGAGACGCAGAAACCTAACTCCTAAAACCATAACGGTATTTATTTCGATGTGTGTTCTTGCAATTGTGATGCTCTATCCATTTGTATTCATGATCAACACTTCTTTTAAATCCAAGGCGCAATACTTCGGCGCTCCTGGCCACTCAACTGCTTCTTGGGGCAAGTTGTTTCAGACCCTTCCAGTTGCCCAACAATTACTGAACTCAACGGTTGTCTGCGCCGGCGCAATTTCCATAATTCTTCTGGTCTCAACCATGGCTGGATTTGCAATTGCCAAGATGAGATCAAAGGCCACACCAATTTTATTTCTGGGAATTGTTGGCGCAATGCTGATTCCCTTGCAATCCATAATCATTCCGGCATATATAAATGCCAGTAAGTTGAATCTATTAAATGGTTACTGGGGCGCTATTTTTGTTTATGCCGCGCTCGGTTCACCATTTGCAACTTTCTTAATGACTTCATACTTCCGGGGGATTCCCGAAGATTTAGTCGAAGCGGCAATCGTGGATGGCCTGAGTTATCCAAAGGTATTTTTAAAGATCGGACTTCCACTTGCAGTACCCGCAATCATCACGGTAATAGTTCTGCAATTCATCCAAGTCTGGGATGACTTATTGGTTGGACTTCTCTTTATCCAAGAACCTACCTACCGAACAATTACTGTCGGCCTGGGTGCGCTTTCAGCGGGTCGAGTTACTGACATTCCGGTACTCATGGCGGGCTCACTGATCTCCGCAATTCCAGCGGTGGTTGTTTATTTAATCTTCCAACGTCAGTTAGTTAATGGCTTAACTGCAGGAATCGGAAAGTAAGATTTAGCCATGAGCAAGTTGAAAATTGTTGTAACAGGCGCCACCGGCTTGCTTGGGCGGGCCACCGCCGCGCATCTTGTCGGACAAGGTCACGAAGTTATCAGCGTAGATAGACGTGAGGGTGATTTTGCCCAAGGCTCAAAGCTTATTGTTGGGGATTTAACTAGTTTGGAATTCTGCGACAGCGTCATTGCCGGTGCGAGCGCAGTTGTTCATTTGGGTGCAATTCCAAATCCAACTGATGCTAGACAGTTCAACGTTTTTCAAAATAACTCAGTAAGTACCTTTGCGGTTTTTACCGCCGCCGCCCAAGCAAAAGTTAAAACTGTTGTATATGCCTCAAGTCTTTCGGCATATGGATTTGCATACTCAGATGAATGGACCTCACCACTTTATGCACCAGTTGATGAGGCGCACCCATTTATCTTTGAAGAGAGTTATGCATTGTCAAAAGAGGTTAATGAGAGATCGGCCTTAATGTGGTCGCGCAGATGTGAAAGCGCATTTGTTGGAATGCGTTTTCCTTGGACAAATACGCCAGAGAAAACTTTAGAACTGGCACGCAGATTTAACGATGAAGATAATTTGCCACCTGATCCAAGATTTCCAAAAGGAATTGTCGCAAAAATATTGTGGACCTATTTAGATTTGCGCGATGCAGTAAAAGCAATTGAAGTTGTAATCAATTCAAATACAAAAGGCGCAAGTGTTTATAACTTTGCCGCTCCCGACATAATGGCGAAGGCTTCGACTATGGAGCTCATGCAAAAGTTCCACCCCAAGACCGAGATCCGAAGCCCACTGCCTGGCCATACCGCCCCGCTTTCCAGCCAGGCCTTTGTCGATACGTTTGGCTACGCCCCGCAATATTTGATAGACCGGGACGCGATTTAAGGGGATTTCCCGTTCAATTTGGCCCGAATCTGGGCTCTTTTCGATAACAGAACTGTTATCAAATATTCGGTAATCCACCTTGACCAGCCCGCCTCACCCCATAAGAATTTGCCGAGTGCAGCCTATCTGCACATTTTATCTACGTAGAGAATGGATATAAATGCTAAAGAAATCAAAGCTAGCAGTAGCTCTTGCTTCTGTTGCGTTAATCGCAGCATCAGCACCAGCAGCTCCTGCCGCAGGAAACCTCGAAATCTTCACCTGGTGGGCATCAGGCGGAGAAGCTGCAGGTCTTGCAGGAATGACAACTGAATTCACAAACAAGAATCCAGATACAACTTTCGTTAACGCTTCAGTTGCTGGTGCAGCTGGAACAAACGCAAAGGGTGTTCTAGTTTCACGTATGGAAGCAGGAAACCCACCTGATACTTTCCAAGCTCACGCTGGTGCAGAACTTTCATCATATGTAAAGGCTGGACAGCTTGAAGATCTAACATCTCTTTACAAGTCAGAAGGTTGGGACAAAGTATTCCCAGCAGGTTTGATCAAGACTCTTACAACAAAGGGCAAGATCTACTCTGTACCTGTAAACATTCACCGTGCAAACGTTCTATGGTGGAACCCAGCAGCTGCAAAGAAGGCTGGAATCACTAAGGCTCCTGCAACTCTTGATGCAATGATCGCTGATCTTGCTAAGTTCAAGAAGGCTGGAATCGATGGAATGGCACTAGCAGGACAAGGCGACTGGGCGATTGCTCACCTATTCGACTACGTACTACTTGCTTCAATGGGACCAGCTAAGTTCAACGGTCTATGGAACGGTGGAACAAAGTGGGATAGCGCAGAAGTTAAGACTGCTATCAAGAAGTTCCAAACAATTCTTTCTTACGGAAACGCTAGCAAGACACTTGACTGGCCAGACGCTGGAAAGCTAATCACAACTGGTAAAGCCGGATTCTTCATCATGGGCGACTGGGCATCATCACAATGGCAATCAGAAGGCCTAAAGCTTGGCAAGGATTACACATGGGCTCCAGGTCCAGGAACTGCCGGCGTTTACCAATGGCTATCTGACTCATTCACATTGCCAAAGGGTGCTCCAAACCGTGCAGCAGGTATCGCATGGCTAAAGGTTTGTGGATCTCTTGCAGGACAAGATGCGTTCAACCCTAAGAAGGGTTCAATCGCAGTTCGCAAGGACTCAAATCCAAAGCTTTACGACAGCTACCTACAAGCTGCAATGAAGTCATGGAAGGTTGACACCCTAGTTGGTTCAACAGTTCACGGCGTTAACTACGGAAACGCTGGAATGTCAGCGCTTAACTCTGCTGTAGGTAAGTTCTACACAGGTGGAGCGAAGGACACAGCTGGCTTTATTAAGGGTCTAAAGGCTGCTTACGCTGCTGACAAGGCTTAATTAATAAGCTGTAAATAAGTTGCAATGAGATTCTGGTGGGGCCCAAAAGGCCTCACCAGAATTTGCAATTAAGCGGGAAGATTTAGTTTTTAAAGTGAGTAAAACTGACTAGAGTTCGTGAATTAGCCCGAACCAGTTGAAGTAGTAAAAATTAGAATTTGCAAGACTTTGATCTTCGAGAGGTGCGTGTTTAAGTGGCATTAACGAGTGCGAAACGAAAGAAACGAATTCAAAACCCTTGGGGTGGTTTCTTCTTCGTTCTTCCATCAATTATTGCAATGGCGATCTTCGTCTATGGAATGATCGGTTGGACCCTTAAATTCTCATTTAGCAATCGCACAAGTGCTTGGAAGAAGGACAATAGCTTCGCTGGCTTTGCTCGTTATACCGAGTTGCTTCAAGATCCAGAATTCACGCACGCTTTTTCAAACCTTTTAAAGTTCACCGTTGTATTTATGCTCGGAACAATGATTTCCGGTTTAATCATGGCCCTGCTTCTCGAAAAGGGAATTAAGGGTGAAGGCTTCTTCCGCTCGACATATCTATATCCAATGGCAATTTCATTTATCGCAATGGGAACTTCTTGGCGTTGGCTTATGGATTCCGCGCAAGGCGAGAAAGCAACTGGCTTAAACTTAATTTTTAACAAGATGGGACTTGGTTTCCTCGAAAACACTTGGTACACATCAATCAAAGGTTCGATGTTTGCAATGGCGCTTCCAGCGATTTGGCAGATGTCAGGTTATGTAATGGCGCTCTTCTTAGCCGGGTTCCGCGGAATTCCAGATGATCTTCGCGAAGCGGCTCGAGTCGATGGTGCATCAGAATATAAAATTTATCGTCACATCTTATTCCCACAGTTAAGTCCAACCTTCTTAACAGTTCTAATCATTCTGGGCCATATCTCGATGAAGGTCTTCGATTTAATTTACGGTATTGCATCAAAGGGTTATGTAACCAAGGTGCTTGCGATCTATATGTGGCAGGTGATCTTCGATTTCCAGAACTATGCAAAGGGTGCGGCAATCGCGGTAGTCATCCTCGTCATGATCGCCGTAGTAGTTATTCCTTACCTAATCTATGTAAACAAGACAGAGGAGGCGAAGTAAATGAGTTCAGATCTCGCATCCCGCGCATCACAGTCGAAAGACATTTCGCGTAATAAGAAGAAGCTCGATGGCAAAGGTCAGTTCTGGTTGGTCTTCCGTTATTTCGCGCTAACAATTCTCTTTGTTATCGCTGCGCTTCCGATCTACATCATGGTTATCAACTCGGTTAAAGGTATTACTGGAGTAAATCAATCCGCAGCCTTTATTCCACCGACCTCTCTCAATTTTGGCGCCTGGGGCCCAACTTGGAAGATGTTGCGCGAACCAATGTTTAGAACCTTGTTCTTCGTTCTTCAATCTTCAATCATTTCGGCAATTATCGGATCAATTAATGGTTACGTCTTTGCGAAGTGGCGCTTTAAGGGTTCAACGGTAATTTTCACAACTTTCTTGTTCGGTATGTTTATTCCTTACCAAGCAATCATGATTCCACTTACCCAATTCAACAAGTGGGCTGGAATCGGCGGAACAATCTACGTTCTAGTTTTTGCTCACGTTATCTACGGAATCCCAATCTGTACCTTGATCTTCCGTAACTATTACCAAGCGATTCCAAACGAACTCATCGAAGCTGCACGTGTTGATGGCGCTGGCATGGTCCGCATCTTCCGCACAATTATTCTGCCGCTATCGATTCCGGGATTCGTGGTTGTTCTAATTTGGCAGTTCACATCAGCCTGGAACGACTTCCTATTCGCAATCTTCTTAACTGGTGGATCTCCGAAGTTATCTGTTGCAACAACAGCGCTTAACTTCATCACCGGTTCTGGAAACCAGGTTTACTACGGAAACAATATGACAGCATCGTTGATCGTTTCGATCCCAACGCTCCTTGTTTATATGTTCCTCGGCCGCTACTTCTTGCGCGGTCTACTATCTGGTTCCTTAAAGGGCTAGTAAAAAACTTAAAGAACGCCAAATTTCGCAAAGGCGGCGCTGGGGGACATTCCCTCTTTAACTGCCTTGCGGAATAGGTTCTCACCGGAATTCTTCTCGTTAACTGCTTCAACAACTGCGTCGATAGCCGCAACTGGAACGATTGTTACACCATCGCTATCGCCAACAATTAAATCACCTGGATTAATTGCAACACCATCGATTTCGCATGGCACATTATGTGCGACAACTTCATAGCGTCCGTTTATATCTACCGGCAGCGTTCCGGTTGCAAATACTTTAAAGCCCATAGCATCGGTGCGAGATAGGTCGCGAGTTGGACCATCGGTCAGAGCGCCTGCAACACCTTTAAATGCGCATGCAGTTGAAAGTAGCTCGCCCCAAAGCGCAGCAAGTCCAGTGCGATTTGTTGGGGTTACATAGACCTGATCTTTGCCAACTGCATCTAGCGCTTTTAACAATCCAATGTAGGGAACTTCTGGAAATGAGTTAACAATTTCAAGGCGAACTGGAAAGGCATATCCCATCATGATTCCTGAACCAGAAACCATATTTATATCTTCATTTAATACTTGCCGGCCGTAACCTAATTTATCCAAGCAATCAGATGCGAGTGCTGATGTGAAAATCTTGCGAAGTTCGACTAGATCATGTGCCACGTTTAGTTCCCCCAGTGTTTAGCGATTTTTTCCTTTAAGAAGTCTGCACTATCAATCATATTTTGCATACCATCAACGCCATCTTCAATACTTACCCAGCCGGTGAAGCCAACGCTTTTTAGAGTTGTGAAGATTGCATCGTAATCATTTAGCCCTTGACCAATTACGCCATGCTTAAAAAATGAGACATAGCCAGCGCTGCCGCCTTCTTGCTTGCGAAGTTCTTCAATACTGCCACCAGCAAGGTGTCGATCGCTGGCACCGACAGTTAGGACGCGGTGCTTAACTTTCTCTAATAATTCAAGTGGTTCTTCGCCCGCCGCAATTGCATTTGATGGATCGAATTGCACACCAAAACGCGGTGAATCAATGCGCGATACCAAATCAACGAAGACATCCATCATCTGTGCGAACTCTGGCTCGGTCCAGAAATCATCTTTATAGTGATTTTCGATAACCAAAATCATGTCTAACTTTTCAGCTTCGACTAAGCACTTCTCAATTGAATCAACTACATATCCCATACCTTCTTCGCGGGTAATATCTTTACGACGTTGACCAGAGAGCACGCGACAATATTTGGCACCAAGTTCAGCAGACATCCGAATGCTATGGATTTCATGATCAACTTGTTTCTTGCGAAGCTCTGGATCTGGGATTGTGAAATCAGGTGAGCAGCACATCATTGGAATAACCATTCCAGTGGCTTCGACATACTTGCGAATCTTTGGCCAATTTGCTTCATCTTTAAAATCTGCGAAGTTGTTATACATCTCAAGACCTTCGATGCCCATAGCTTGGGACATATCGATCCACTCGTAGATGCTTAACTTTCCTGGTTCAACTAAATCGCGAATCCAACCCTTTGGGAATGCGGCAATCTTTGGTTTTGCACTCATCCTAATTTCTCCGGGTTTCGCCCAATTATTGTGAATTGTTCAAGGTCCACAACTGATCCAGTAAATGGTTTTGATTCATCACTCAACCAATAAATCGCACCTTCTGCCATCTGTTCCGGAGTTGTCATAACACCCGATGGAATATCGACACGGGTTAAATCTTGCGGCCAACTTGGTTTCAAACCAACCGCAACCTTGTCTCGGTATTCGCGCTCGGTTAAAACCCAACCAGGATTAACTTGATTAAATCGCACACCATGTACACCATTTGCATTCGCAAGGTTTCGAGTCATAGTCGCCATGCCGCCCTTACTGATGCTGTATGCAAGGAGCTTGGATTCACCAGCATGGGCATTGATTGACCCGATATTTAGTACTGCGCCACTGGACTTCTTAAGCTCTTCAAAGGCAGCCTGGATTAGAAATAGCGGAGCCGTTAAATTCACTTGAACCATGGCGCGGAAATGTTCGACGCTTTGATCTGAAATATTTGTGCCACCAAAGATTGCAGCGTTATTTACTAGACCATCAATCTTGCCGAAGGCGGCAAGTGCGCTCTTTACAATAATTTGCGGAGCATCGTCTTTCATTAAATCTGCGATACAGAGAACTGCGTTTGAACCCAGGCGCTCTACCGTGGCCTTACCTTCGGCCTCATTAATACCGTGAACCAGAACTTTTGCACCTTCGCGAATAGCTGCAGTTGCAATGGCAGCACCGATACCTGAGGTTCCACCTGTAATGATTATTGCTTTATCATTTAGGCGCATATTAAGCCGGCTTAATTACAGATTTAATAAATTCACCAGAGTGCATTTTCTTAAATGCATCTTCCCATTGCTCAATTGGGAAAGTTCCGCCAAGAACTGGTGTGAGATCTAATTTTCCGGTGCCAAGCATGCGAAGTGCGCGTTCCCACATCGGCCAGTTGTGGCTAAAGGATCCTTCAAGTCGCACATTCTTCTGCACTAATTGATCAAGTGAAAAGTTAACAGGTTGTGGCCCCCAGCCGACCTTTGAAATCCAACCATTAGGTCTAATAACATCTAGTGCAATCTTTAACGTTGCAGAAACCCCAGCAGCATCAACAACACCATCAGCTCCTAGACCATCTACTTCCATAGCCCAATCTTTAACATCGCCGATTACAACATCGCAGCCATATTTCTTCGCAACTTCTAACCGCACTTTGTCGCGCTCTAAGCCAACGATTGCAACATCCGCGCCAGCAAGTTTTGCCATGGCGCCACATAAAATTCCGATTGGCCCTGGCCCTAAAATCACAATGCGATCACCAGGGCGCACATGTCCTGGGGCAATAGTTGCGGAATATGCGACAGCGCAAGGTTCGGTCATAGAAGCATGATCAAATGAAACGTTATCTGGAATCTTATGAAGTAAACGCGATGCAACCTTTGCATATCTGGTCATCGCACCATTTACGCCGTATCCAAAGCCTTTGCGGCTTGGATCTAAGTTATACAAACCTTGGCGTGACATCGCACCTGACATATCCACTACTGCAGCGGTTTCACTAACAATGCGATCACCTTCGTGCCATTTTCCCGAAGCGACAACGTTCTTGCCGAGTTCGACTACGTGGCCACCAAATTCATGCCCCAAAACAACTGGGTAATTAACCGGCCAAGAGTTAGTGCCTTCCCATTGGTGCAGATCAGAACCACAGACACTTGCCGCTTCAACTTGAACGATTACATCATCATCGCCGCAAGCTGGACGTTCTACTTCGCGAACTTCAACGCTATGAGGTTCGGATGAAAAGTTAACAACACCTGCTGACTTCAATTATTTTTCTCCCTTAACTTTTACATCACCAAAGCCATGTACGGCCTCACAAATCTTCCGCAGAACTTCTTCAACATTTCCGGCGCCCTGACTAAATGAGTCGGCATCGATTGCAAGTGGTGCACCAATTACAACTAGGGGAGCGCCATATGAGGGACAAGCAATTGCTTGCTCTAGAGATAACCCACCTACAGCTTGAACTGGAACGCTGACCGCATCGACAACTTCGCGTAATTGATCAAGTGGATTGTTCCAAGGTTTACCTGCTGCGGCAAGACCGCGACGCTCGTCATAACCAATATGGTGAATAACCATGTCGCAACCAAGCTCTTCTAATTCGCGGGCACCTTGAACCATATCCGGACAACCTAAATTGTCACCCATAACTTTTACGCCATAATCTTTTCCAGCTTGCACTACACATTTAATTGTTTCTGGATGTGATCGCGCCATAACAACAACATGTGTTGCACCGGCCTTGGCCATCATCTCGGCCTCTAAATATCCACCATCCATAGTTTTTAAATCAGCGATGATTGGATGATTTGGAAACTCTTTGCGAAGTGCTCTAACGCCATGCAAGCCCTCAGCCAAGATAAGTGGAGTTCCGGCTTCTAACCAATCAACACCAGCTCTAACAGCGGTATGAGCCATTTCTAGCGCTTCTTTAATATCGGTTAGGTCGAGTGATACTTGCACGATTGGTTTCATGTTTGAAGTTTAGTTCAAAAATGAGATTTTTACCCTTCCCTTAGCGAAAGATTATTGGTTAGATTCTCGCAAGATGTTCACAAATTTGGGTAACTTCGCAGACTTAGAAAAAGTGCTCGAATTTTCACCGCCCGCAAAACCAAGTATTGACACTGTCGAACTCATAAAATTGTTTGGACAACTTCCAAAATTTCCAAAAGACTTTGAAATCAAACGTGGCGAAAGTTTTAACCACGATGGCGTAAAAATTACCGAAATTAGTTGGAACCCGGGATTTGGTCCAAGAACTCAGGCTTATTTACTTCTTCCCGAAAGAACGCAAGGTCCACTTCCCGGCGCACTTTTTCTTCACAGCCACGATGATGTTAAAGAGTTTGGGAAAGAGAAATTAGTCGATGGCGTTGGCGATTTGCCAGAGCGCGCAGCTTGGGTAAAACGATCTCATTATGGAGATCGTGGCGCTGCAAACGCACTAGCCAAAAGAGGTTTCGCAGTTCTCGCCTTTGATTGTTTTATGTGGGGATCGCGCCGATTTACCTTAGAAGATATGCCAAATCGCTTGCGTGAAATTTTGGGAAGTAACGATTACGAACGTCTGGCAATAATGCATGAATCTATGGCGCTCTCAAAGTATCTAAGTCTCTTCAACACAACCCTTGCTGGTCTGCTTAATTTTGATGATCGAATAGCTCTCGAAGTCGCAAAAGAGCTGCCCGAAATTTCACAAGACATTTATGCACTCGGTCTATCTGGTGGAGGCGCTCGGGCAATTTACCTGCATGCAACATCGCCAGAATTAAAAGGTGTTGTAAGTGTTGGTGCAATGGCAACATATGAATCTATGGTTCCAACGCACATTGCGCCTCATTCTTGGATGTTCTTTCCACACGGGCTCGCCGCAAAGAGTGATTGGCCAGGGGTTGCAACAATCAATAAAACACCGCTTTACATTCAATTCTGCGGCGAGGATCAACTCTTTACCAAAGCTGGAATGCAAGCCGCCGATGCTGCGCTAACTGATGCATTTGCAGAGGCTGGTGCTAGTTATAACTCTGATACTTATCCCGTTGGACACTCATTTACCGTAGCAATGCAGGAATCCGCCTTTACCTGGCTCTCAGAATTGGCAGCCAGAAAATGACAATTAACTATGCAGATAGATATTTAGGAAGCGTTGAGAATCTGCCGCTAGCAAGAAATATCTACAGCGAGATGCGCAAGTATCCAATTATTTCTCCGCATGGACATGTTGATGCGCAAATGATTTTGGCAAATAAAAATTTCGCTGATCCAGTCTCACTTCTAATGTCCCCAGATCATTACATCCTCCGGATGCTATTTAGCCAGGGAATTTCCTATGAAAGCCTGGCGAGTAATTCTCCTGAAGCTAACTTCAAATTGTTGGCCGAGAACTGGAAGCTCTTTAGATCTACGCCATCGCGCATCTGGTTTCAAGAAATATTGGCGACGCTCTTTGATGTTAGTGAAATTCTGGCCCCTGATAATGCGATGAAGATTTATGAGCAAATTGCTAAAAAGTTGGCGGCTCCAGAGTTCAAACCTCAGGCGCTCTTTCGGACTTTCAACATTGAACTACTTGCGACAACAGATGCGACCGCAGATTCGCTGGAATCTCATATTGAACTTTCAAAAATTGATTTAGGTGGCCGGGTAATTCCAACCTTTAGGCCAGATGATGTTAGTGATCCATCACGCTCGGATTGGAAGCTAAGTCTAGAAAAATTAGGTAAGCGCTATGGGATTGAGATTAATTCCTTTGCAAATCTCTTAGCCGCACTTCAAAAGGCACGTTCGCACTTTAAAGACAATGGTGCAACTGCAACAGACCACGGCGTTTTCTCACCACGCACATTAAAGGTCAGTCTGGCGCAAGGTGAAGCGCTCTTTGCAAGTGCACTTGCCGGCACTGCAAGTGCGAATGAGTTAGAAGATTTCCGCGCCGTAATGCTATTTGAACATGCAATCATGGCGGCCGATGATGGATTGGTGATGCAATTACATCCAGGATCACTTCGGAATTATGACGTTGAGATTTTTGCAAAATTTGGTGCAGATAAAGGTTTTGATATTCCAGTCGCAACAAATTACACAAGAGAGCTACAACCGCTGTTAAATGCTGTCGGCAAGCACCCAAATTTCCGCTTAGTTATTTTCACACTTGATGAATCAACTTATTCCCGTGAACTCGCACCTCTTGCTGGTGCTTATCCAAGTGTGCGCCTCGGCCCTCCTTGGTGGTTCCACGATTCACTAAATGGGTTAGAGCGCTGGCGCGAAGCTGTTACTGAAACGGCTGGCTTCTACAACACAGTCGGTTTCATCGATGACACCCGGGCTTTCTGTTCTATTCCAGTTCGACATGATGTTGCTCGTAGATTTGATGCCGGCTATCTTGCACGTGAAGTTAGCCGCCAACGAATTACCGAGAATGAAGCAATGGAACTAGCAGGCGATATCGCTTATAACCTCTCCAAGAATTTCTTTAATCTCTGATGTCGCATTCCATCCAATTTCTCCACCTTGGGCTCGGCGCTTTTCATCGAGCTCATCAAGCCGATTTTATTAAGCAGAATATAGCTAGTGTTTCAATGCGAAAATCGGATGTTGCAGATTCACTTACTGCGCAGGGAAACAAATATGAAGTTATTGCACGAGATGGTGATGGTGAAACAACTACTCTTGTGGAATCAATAAAAGAATCACTCTTCTATCCTCGCGATCTCAAACGGCTAAGTGAGATTGCTGCCAGCCCAGAGTTGCAGGCAATAACGCTTACGGTTACTGAGAAGGCTTATAAGAACAATGGCGCGCAAGGAGTTCCGGCTCGGATTGCATATTTGCTTAAGGAGAGATTCAAAGCTGGTGCGCCAGGTATTGCGATAATTTCTTGCGACAATGTTCCGAGCAATAGTCATTATTTGCGGGGCTTGATTCTCGAAGTTGTAGCGGCCGATGGCGACAGTGAATTACTTCAGTGGATTACGGAGAATATTCGTTTCCCAAATTCCATGATTGATCGCATTGTTCCCGCAATGACCAGCGCGGCAATTACGACCGAACCATTTAATCAATGGGTTATCGAAAACGATCCAATTTCTAAATTGTTTCTAGGCACTGGTGTTGAATTTGTACCAGATGTAAAGCCCTATGAGTTAGCCAAAATCCGCCTGTTTAATGGTGTTCACTCGACCCTGGCCTACATTGGCGAGGTCGAAGGAATCGAGTTCGTTGCTAATGCAATTACAGATCCGGTAATTGCGCCATTTATCAAGGCGCTGCAGGAAAGTGAAATGGTGCCATCTATTTCAGAGACTGGGGGAATTGATTTAATTTCCTACGCCACAACAATTCGCAAACGAATTTCCAATCCAACTCTGCGCCATCGGGCTCACCAAATAGCGATGGATGGTTCACAGAAAATGCAACAACGCATATTTGATGGAATGAATGATCTTGCAAAACTTTCCAAGCCCGCCCCGCTGCACGCCAAGGCAGTTGCAATCTGGGTGCACTTCCTTGCGACCAATAGCGAGATTGATGATCCCCTCGCAAGCAAGTTGACGCCTCTGGCTAAATCTGACGATGCCTTAGCAGCGGTCGTTAAAACGCTCTCGTTGCCGGAATTTACGAGGAAGTTGAATCCAATCTACTTCGAAGAGATTGCGAAAGATTTGGTAACCATTCGCAAGACTTCCGTTTTGCAACTTCTTTCAAATAAGATAGCCACATTATGAAAGCCTTTGTTGTAACCGCCCCAAAAACTTTTGAGATTGCTGATGTCGCCGAACCTAAGGCAGGCGCCGGCGAGATCGTCGCTCAAATCGAACGCGTTGGAGTTTGCGGCACCGACGTTGAATTCTTTGATGGCGTCATGCCATATCTCCATGATGGTCAAGCGAAATTGCCTATGCGACTTGGACATGAATGGTCTGGAACTGTAATTGAAGTTGGCGAAGGCGTTGATAAATCTCTCCTCGGTAAGAAAGTTACCAGCGATGTAATGATGGGTTGTGGCAAGTGCAAACGATGCCAAGATGGCCGCCAGCACACATGCGCTGATCGATATGAACTTGGAATTAGAAATGGCTTTGATGGCGCACTTGCCGAGAAGTTATTGATACCTGCACGTTTTGTATATGTCCTTCCAGATGATTTTGATTTTGAATTAGCGGCGCTTGTTGAACCTGCAGCAAATGCTTGGCGCGTAGCAGATGGCGCGAAAGCCGCACCGGGCAAGCAAATTCTGATCTGGGGAACCGGAACCGTTGGACTACTAACTGCGCAATTTTGTTTAGCGATGGGCGCTGATGTTCATATGGTTGGGATTGATCCAAAGACAATAAATCTTGCGTTAGAAATTGGCGTCACAAGTGCTGGAACCGAAGTTAAGAAAATCGAAGGTGGGTACCACTCAGTCATTGATGCAACTTTCGATGCAACTATCCCTGCAAAATTATTGGAAATTGTTGAACCTGGTGGCCGAATAGTTCTAATCGGTGTTGATAACCATGCCGCACCAATTGACTCTCGCAAATTAGTTTTCCGAGATATAACAGTTGTTGGAATTCTCTCTGGCTCGCCCGGATTTAAAGAGTCGATTCGCTATATCGCCGAAGGAAAGATTGACCCAAAGAAGATTCTTGGTGGAACTGTTGGATTAGATGAAGCTGGAAATATCTTCCTTGGCAAGCGTCCAGCACATCTTGGTGTCGGCCCTAAAGTATTGGTTAATCCAAGAGGTTAATTTAAGAGGCTCTGGTAATCCACGCCGATTAATTCGCAGGGTCTAGTTGTGACACTTGCTAGTGCATCACTCTTAGCAATCCCTATCAAATCCATAATCTCTAGTGCGCGCGCTAACGTGCCAATTCCACCAGCCAGCGTCCCATCACTTCGCCGAGCTTGACCATCTTTAACAGTTATCTCGGCCCCACCAAATGGATAGGTTCCAGAACCTAAGCCAGCAGCTGCGATTGGATCATTTGTCACAATGAATCTATCTGAAACTTTTTCCAGTGTGGTCTTTACCAATTCGTTTGGCACATGTACTTCATCAATAATTATTTGAATTGTGATATCACTTCGTTCAATTGCGACTTGAGCAGCGCCATCTAATGGTGGTTTAGGCATTGCATTGAAAAGGTGAGTCACGGTTTTAGCACCGGCGTTAAAACCTGCGATTGCCTCTTCGCGACTTGCATTTGTATGACCAAGTGAGACCACGATGTTATTGGCAACTAAATATTGAATTAATTCGATCGCCCCTGGCAGTTCTGGCGCGATGGTGACAATCTTGATTAAACCAGCGTTCAATAGGGCTTTTAGATGATTTAGATCGGGCTTGGCAATATGTTCTAGCGGATGCACGCCCCGTTTTTCAATCGAGATAAAGGGACCTTCAAGGTGGGTACCTAAAATTCTTGCCTCACCTGGCAGGGGATTTTTGCGAACTTCCTCAATCAATTTAATTGCGCGCACCGCCTCGCCAAGAGCTGAGGTAATAATTGTTGGTAGATAGCCAATTACGCCATTGGCATAAAGCGATCTAGAAACTTTGCGAACATCATCAGCGCCTTTTGCCGTTAAAAGATCTATGCCACCATGACCATTTACTTGAAGATCAATATATTTCGCTGGCATTACTTAGCAAACGTCCTAATTAGGGGCTTAAAGATTCCTGGCTCATCCAAGTTTGCAAGGGCGCCAGCTCCATCGAGTGAGCTCTTGCCAGATGTATGAACGCGCAAGCCATTTGCTTTGAGTTTCTCGCCAACCAATTTAGTTACTAGATTTTCCGGAGCCAAGACGCCACCTATTAGTGCAACCTGGAAATCTGGACCGCCGCCACATTCGCGCTTAGCAGTTGTTGCGATCAGAACTATTTCATCAGCTGCAGAATTTAGGATTTCAGATGCTGCGCTATTTCCAGAAACTGCTAGGTCATTAACCACCTTTGCAAATTCGGCAATCGCATTAACCGGTCGATCCAATTGATGAACTGTGTGGGTGAGTTGGTAGGGCTCGGCGCCAAAGTGTTTGCATGCGACATCTAGCAACTCTTGATTGCCACCGCGACCATCTCGGGCACGCAGCGCAGAATTAAGCGCCATCTTTCCAATCCAATATGCACTTGCTTCATCGCCTACAAGAAAGCCATCACCGGCAAGTGAATGAACCATGGATCGGTTCTTACCAACGGCAAGAGCGGTTATCCCGGTACCTGCAGCAATAACAACGCCATCTTTTTCAACAGCAGCTGCGCAAGCACTTACCGAATCACTGCAAATCCAAATCTCTTTGACCTGTGATTTAGCAAGGACTAGATCTGCGATATCACCATACTGTTTATCATCTGCCGGCAGAGTGGCAACAGCCAATACTGCTCGATCAATTGCGCCGCCGACTTCGCCAGCAAATTCGATAATTAAATTGGCTAAGTAATCAACTAGTGGCAGCTCGCCAGGAGAGAAGCCCGGGAAATTCTTAGTAATTGATTTGCCATCAGCGCTTTGGGATTTGGCACGGATTCCAGAGCCACCGCCATCGAAAAATATAACGTTCTTTAACATTAGCGAGTAAATGTAACCTTACTTAGCCCCTGCGGACTATCAGGATCTAAACCATTCTTTCGGGCAAACTCCAGCGAAAATGCCTGCAAGATTATGGAATCAACAACGCTGGCATAAATTTCATTCTCACATTTTGCACCAGGAATTACCGTTTCATTTGGCAGTGCAAGCTCGCCCGTTCCAAACCAGAAGATACTTGGTGACTGGGCTCTGATTTTTTCGAGGTCACTCTTTAGGGAATTCAACGGCATGCCATTTGGCGCCATGATAAATACTTGAGTTTTAGTTGTAAGTGCGGAAATTGGACCATGCATGTAATCAGCAATTGATAATCCTTGAACTGAAATCTTGCTGGTCTCTTGAATTTTAAGTGCAGCTTCTCGGGCATTTGGATAAGAGAACCCTCGTCCAAGAACCACAATTTCATTTGAACGATTGCACTTAGCAACTGCGTTATTGAGCGCAGTGCTATTCGCTAGTAGCTCGGTAGCGGCAGCCACTACAGCTTTATAGTTAGAGAGTTTCGAGCTCCAGGCGCTTACCAACATCAGGGATGCAAGCAATTGCGCGGCATAAGACTTAGTTGCTGCGACAGCTAATTCAGCGCCAGCCATTAGGGCCAAGTGGTGGTCTGCAAGTTTTGCAAGGGGAGATGCCGCGTCATTAGTCATTGAAATCAATGTGGCACCAGCGGATTTAGCAGCAGTTGCATATTCAACGAGATCAGTTGATTGTCCACTCTGGCTTATCGCAACAACTAGAGTATTTTTGAAATTCAGTTTTGCATCGTAAATCGTGACAGATGAAGGTGATGTAAGTCCTACTGGCAAACCGAGTTGGGTCTCAATCAAATACTTTAAAAAATGAGCGGCATTATCTGAAGTGCCGCGGGCGAGGACTAGAACCGATTGAATCTCATTGCTTTTGAGAAGATTTGCTAGCGCGCTAAATTGGCTTTCGGCACCGATTAATTTAGTAAATACTGCAGGGATCTCGGCAATCTCTGACCGCATTATCTTCCCGATTTGATTCACGTCATATTTTCGCATGAAAGCTGGAACTTTCCTAGCGCACAGCCTCGGTACTTGGTAGCGTGAGCATGTGGCTCACGAGGATTCAATATCAATATTCCATAAGGGAATGCCAATCGCAGCCCAAGGCTCGAGCATCGCAGATTTTCTATCTACAAAACCGAATCTTTTCTCTTCAGGATTTCAATTTCCAATCATGATTCTTCGCGATAGCGCCCTGGAACATAACATCTTGCGGATGGCTTCATATTGCAAATCACTGGGCTTTGAATTAGCACCGCACGTTAAAACTCCGATGTCACCACAGATTGCAAAGCGTCAAATAGCTGCGGGCGCCTGGGGCTTAACAATTGCCAACTTTAATCAAGCACGAATCATGTTTGAGTATGGCTTTAAAAAGTTAATTATTGGAAACGAAGTTATGGAACCAACTTCAATTGCCGAGATTGCAAAGATAAATGGCAGTGGCGCGGGGCATATTATTTTCTACATTGATTCTCTTGCCGGCTTAAAGATTGCTCAAGATTCAATCGCAAATGTGGCAAATGCAAAGCTAAATGTGTTTTTGGAGATTGGCGCAGTCGGTGGTCGAGCTGGAATTCGCGACCTTGAGTTACTTAAAACAATTCTTACTGAGATTGCCAAGGATGATCGGATTTATGTTCGCGGCGTCTCTGGTTTTGAAGGCGCGGTCCCTGGTGGCGATCGCGTTGGCGAAGGTATCGAAAAGCTAAGAATTTTCTTACGACATATCGTTGCTGCAGCACGAATCACTGCGCCATTTATTCGCGAAGATAAAATCATTATCTCTGCCGGTGGCAGTTCATTCTTTGATTATGTTGCCGAAGAGTTTGCAAAATATGAAGGCGATGCCCACCGCATTTTGCGCAGCGGCGGATATGTAAGCCACGACCACATTCACTACGAAGACCTCTATCCATTTATGGGTGCGCCAGATGCCGAACGCTTTTATCCAGCCCTAGAACTCTGGGCCCGAGTTCTAAGTGTTCCCGAGCCCGACCTAGCCATCCTTAACTACGGCAAGCGAGATGCGGGAAATGATTTAGATGAACCACTGCCAATTTTAAAATTCACCACAAAGCCCGAAGCTTTCGTAGGCAAGATTGAGAAATTAAATGATCAACATGCCTTTATGAAAATTACTCCAGGATCGGCAGTAGTCGGTGACATTATCGGCTGTGGCATTTCTCACCCATGCACGAACTTCGACAAATGGCAGTTACTGCCATTGGTCAATGACAATTACGATGTAATAGATTTAGTTCATACCCATTTCTAGAAATCTAAACAATCAATGAAAGGTCACAATGTCTAACTCAACAATCAAGCATGTAACTGCAAAAGGCGCACCTGCTCCAGGTGGTTCATATTCACATGGCGTAATTGCTAATGGTTTTCTCTACACCTGCGGAATGGGTCCAGTTGATCCAGCAACCGGAAAGATTGTAGAAGGCGGAGTCGGTCCACAAACTCGCCAAACACTTATTAATCTAAAGGCAATCCTTGATGAAGTCGGCGCAGACTTTAGCCAAGTAGTTAAGACAACAGCGCACCTACAAAACTGCGTTGCTGACTTTGCAGAATACGACAAGGTTTACCGCGAATTTCTATCTGCGCCATTCCCAGTTCGTACAACTGTAGGTTCAGATTTAATCAACATCTTGGTTGAAATTGATTTCGTGGTTGCACTGTAAATGACCTATCAATTTGCGGCAGAGCTTGCCGGGCGTACCATCGTCATAACTGGCGGTGGACGCAGTATTGGTCGCGAGATGGCGACTGCGGCTACTGCTGCAAAGATGAAGGTTGCGATTCTGGAAGTTAATAAAGAGAATTTAGATAAGACCGTAGCCGAGCTTAAGCAGCAAGGCGGCGATGTAACTGGTTATGTGGTTGATCTCCAAGTTGAATCTCAGATAATCGATGCGTTTGCCAAGATTGAGAAAGATTTCGGAAAGATTGAAGTTTTAGTAAATAACGCTGCCTTTCATGACAGTGCAGAACTTCTAGACTCCTCTCTTGAAATGTGGAATAAGACCTTTGCTATAAACACAGCTGCACCATTTTTATGTAT
The DNA here is from genome assembly GCA_965268555.1 of actinobacterium SCGC AAA044-D11. Classification (GTDB taxonomy): domain Bacteria; phylum Actinomycetota; class Actinomycetes; order Nanopelagicales; family Nanopelagicaceae; genus AAA044-D11. Next base: position 1,028,432 of record OZ254174.1, on the reverse strand, counting down.
CCGAGCAGTACTTCCAGGCATGATTGCCCGAAAGAGTGGTTCGATTATTAATATCGGCACCGTTAACTCAAAGATGATGATCGGAAGCGATTCATACACTGCATCAAAGGCGGCGCTGCACGCACTCACTCGCACAGTTGCAGTTAGATATGGCAAGCACAACATTCGTTGCAACACCATTGTTCCCGGAACAATTGCGACCGAAGTTTGGCAAGAGCGCATTGATAGAAATCCTGCAGTCTTTGAACAGTTGAAATCTTGGTATCCACTTGGTCGAGTTGGAAAACCATCAGATATCACCGCCGCAGTTCTATACCTGGCCTCTGATCAAGCTCCATGGATGACCGGAACCGAATTTCTTGTTGATGGTGGATTACTCGCTGGCTTTGCGCCGATGTATCCAGTTGTCGAAGGTTCTGATTAAGAATGTCCGATAACACCTTCACAGTTCGCGGGGCCACAGTAATTGATGGCTCTGGTTCTGTTGGTGTTAAGAACGATGTTGTAGTTGTTGATGGCAAGATTGCTGAAGTTGGCAAAGTAATTAAGGGCAATGAACGCGGCAAGATTGTCGATGCCTCTGACTTAACTCTTAGCCCAGGCTTTATCGATATGCATGCCCACTCAGACCTTGCCGTTATTTCAGATCACGAACATCTATCGAAGGTAACTCAAGGAGTAACTCTAGAAGTTGTCGGTCAAGATGGCCTGAGTTATGTGCCATCTGATGACACAACTCTTGCGGTATTGCGCGATCAATTATTTGGTTGGAACGCTGATCCAGCTGGCATAGATTGGAAGTTTAGATCTGTTAAAGATTATTTAAGTATTGTCGATCGAGGTGCCGCAGTAAATGTTGCCTACCTAATTCCACATGGCAATGTGCGGATGTTGGCTTGCGGCAATGAACCTGGTGACGCCTCACCAGAACAACTCAAACACCAACTCGCACTTGTCGAAGAGGGTATGAAACAAGGCGCAGTCGGAATGTCTGGCGGCCTTACCTATGTTCCTGCGATGTATGCCAGCAACGAAGAGATCTCTAAACTTGCGGCGGTAGTCGCAAAATATGGCGGTTTCTATTCACCGCACCACCGAAACTATGGCGCAAATTTTCTTGACGCTGTCGATGAATGTATTGAAATTAGCCGCTCTTCAAAGTGCGCACTTAACCTGACGCACTGCCATATGAGTGCGCCGATATTCCATGACAAGACCGAATTACTATTTGAAAAGCTTGCTAAAGCTGAATTAGATGGTATCGATGTAACTCTCGATACTTATCCATACCTAGCTGGGTCCACATATCTTCACGCACTGCTTCCATCATGGTGTCAGGCAGGTGGCAAAGAGGCGATGCGCTCTCGTATTGTCGATCCCCAGAATCGCTTAAAGATTATCAACAACCTAAATGTCACTGGCTCTGATGGAAATCAAGGTGGCGTTGTTAATTGGTCTTGCATCGTAATTGCTGGAGTGACTCAAAAACATAACGAAAAATATGTCGGTGTTTATTTAATCGAAGCCGCAAAGGCCGAAGGCAAAGAGCCAGTTGAGTTTTATCTTGATTTGATTGTCGATGAAGATTTCAAAATTTCCTGCATTCTCCACTCAGGTTACGAACCAAATGTGCGCGCAATCATGCAGCATCCAAAACATATGGTCGGTACTGATGGCATTCTTACTGGAAATCGTCCGCACCCACGTGGCTACGGAACCTTCGCCAGATATCTCGGCGTTTATGCGCGCGAAGAGAAAATTCTTACAATGGAAGGCGCAATAAATCGCATGACTGGGCGCCCTGCAAAACGATTGTCACTTAAAGATCGCGGCTTAATTCGCCCCGGATTCATCGCTGATTTAACGCTATTTGATGCAGCCACAGTTAAAGACCGCTCAACCTATGAAGAACCAAGATTGCCTGCCGCTGGCTTTGAACATGTCTGGATTAGCGGAATTAAGACTTTAAATAGCGGCAAGCGCACAGGTGAATTACCTGGCCGAGCTGTTCGATTAAATTAAGAGCTTTTACTTCACGCTTCCAGCAGTTAAGCCACCAACCAAGTATTTTTCAATACTTATGAAGAGAATTACTACAGGAACAATTGCAATTGCCGTTGTCGTGAAGAGATATTCCCAAGCCACGTCATATTGACCAACGAAGGTTGTTATACCTGTTGAGATTGGCTGACGAGCTGGTGAACTAACGACCGTAAGTGCGACGGTGAATTCATTCCAGGTCGCAACAAAGGTAAAGATCACGGCGGTCACAAGTCCCGGCAGAGTTACGGGTAGAACTATGCGGCGCAGCGCTTGGAAGCGAGTACAGCCATCGACCATTGCCGCTTCTTCAATTTCAACTGGAACGCTGGCGAAGAATCCGGAGAGCAACCAAACTGCGAATGCCAGGTTGAAACCAGCATTTACAATAATTAAAGCAAGCCAGGTATCTAATAAGCCAAAGAATTTAACTTCACGAAAGATTCCGATAATCAAAGCGGTAGGGGAGAACATCTGAGTTGCGAGGACCAATAACAAGAATGCTGTGCGCCCCTTGAAGCGATTGCGCGCCACGTAATAAGCAGCAGGTACTGAAACAATTAAAACTAAAAGCGTGGCACAAACTGAAACCACGATACTTGCTTTGAGGAAGTTGCCAATTGGCGCCTTCGACCAGACCTCAATGTAGTTATCGAATTGCCAAGATTGTGGCAAGCGCTTTGTTGGTGTTGCATAGAGCTCGCCATGTGGTTTTAGCGAGGTCAATAACATATTTATATATGGATAGATAAAGAAGAGCCCAACCATGTAAGCGCTGATTGCGGTGGCAGCCTTCTTCGGCGTCCAAACGAATTTCACCTTATCCGCTTTCACTTTGGTACTCATGCTTGATCTCGAGTCGCTTTAGTAACGCGCAGATAGATCAAAACAATCAACATAATGAAGCCAAAGTTGATAACACCAAGTGCGGTTGATGGCCCCATGTTGTATTCAACGAAGGCCATCTTGTAGGCAAAAGTTGTTGTTGTATCAGTGTTATATCCCGGTCCACCTCGGGTAAGTGCCCAGATGATTGGAAAGGAGTTAAAGACGTTGATTAAGTTAATAATCGTGGCAATCAAAAGTGAATTACGAAGCAGTGGAAACTTAATTCCACGGTAGATCTGCCATGAATTTGCGCCATCAACCTGCGAAGCTTCGACGATGTCATGCGGAATAGATTGCAGACCAGCCAAAATTACGAAGGTAGTAAATGGAATCGATACGAATACTGCAACCCAGATAAGTACGAAGAATGAATATCTAGGATCGCGAAGCCAGTCGACTGGTTGGCCATCTTGAAGTCCGAGTTGGCGAAGGGTTAAGTTGAATTCCCCAGATGTAAGTTCAAGCATCCACTTCCAAATAATTGAAGTCATTACAACCGATGCAGCCCAAGGAACAATCATCGCCCAGCGCACAAATTTACGACCAGGAAAACTCTGGTTAATTAATTGGGCTAGGGGGAGTGAAATAATTACCGTTAAGAAAACGACGCTTAGAACCCAGATGACAGTTCTAATTGCAATCGTTCTTAAATCTGGATTTTCAAATAAAAGTTTGTAGTTTCCAAGACCATTAAATCCTTCTAGAACTCCTGCAGAAGTTATCTTGGTAAGCGAGATTCGAATTAACTCAACTGCCGGCCAGACCACGACTAGAAGAATTAAAAGTATTGCCGGACCAATCCACGGCAGCGCACTTACGAGTGAGTTTGCTGGGCGGCGATTCTTTACCTTCTTCGCACCCAAACTTATTGCCGTCAACGCAATCACTCCTTAATTTAAGAAATAGGGCCTTGGTGGCTTTTAACCTACCAAGACCCTACCTCAATTACTTGTTATAACTTGTTACTTATTGCTTTTTAACAATTGCTAAATACTAATTACTTAGTACCTGCAGCAACAGCAACCTTTTGGATCTTATCTAGAACACCCTTTGGATCGTAGATAACTCCAGTACCAACCTGAGTTGCAAGTGTTCCTGCAACCTTTGGCCAAGCAGCTAGATCTCCTGGGTAGAAGATTGCGTTTGGTAGTTGGTTAATGAATGGAAGCAATGAAGAGTCCACAGCTGTTGAAGCTGACTTAGTTGCTGGAATGAATCCACCAGCAGCCTTTAGGAATCCTGCGTAGTTATCTGGCTTGAATAGGAAGTTCATCCACGCCTTAACTGCTGCTTCGTTTCCTGGCTTCTTGAATGCCATGAAGTAGTCCTGAACACCAAGAGTAATTGACTTACCCTTTGGTGAGTGTGGGAATGGAGCGACGCCGTAATCGACCTTGCTCTTGTAATCCTTAAGTGTTGATGGGAAGAACACTGAAGCATTGATCATTCCAACTTTGCCTTGGCTAAATAGCTTGAAAGCATCAGTACGGTTTGTTGAAGCTGGGCTTGGTTGTGTTAATCCAGCCTTAACCAATGAGGTCAAGTACTTTAGAGTTTCAACGTTTGCCTTTGAGTTAATAACCCACTTCTTTGTCTTGTCATCAAAGTAACGACCATTGTTTCCGCCAGCCCAGATAGCGAATTCGCCTTGAGCTTCTTCAGATCCTAGAGGGATCGCGATTGGATAAACATTTGGATACTTCTTTTTGATCTTCTTCGCAGCAGCTGTTACTTCGGCCCATGTTGATGGAACCTTGTTAACACCTGATGTGTAAAGAATCTTCTTGTTGTAGAAGAACATACGTGCTGAAGCTAGATCTGGAACAGCATATGCAGTTCCGTTGTACTTTGAGTTATCGATGAATGCTGGCACGAAGTCAGCAAGTGTCTTTGCATCGAAAATATCAGAAGCCTTGTATAGAAGATCTGCTGCTGCATAGTCTGAGAATGTGTTTAGGTTCATGATGTCTGGTGTTGAGTTTGTTGCCACCAAAGTACGACCCTTAACAAGGATGTCATCCCATGAAAGGTTTGTGTGTTCAACCTTGATTCCTGGGTTTGCAGCTTCGAAGCGAGCGTTTAGATCTGCGTAGTATGCAGGCATCGCATCTGTGTAGTTAGGTGTAATGATCTTGATTGTTGTTTCAGCATGTGCTGGAACAACCGCAAGAACTGTTGCTGAAAGCGATACTGCTGCGATCGCACTAAGGCGACGTAGACCGATCTTCTTCATTTATATATCTCCTTGCTCAGGGCAAGCCCCGAGTTCTAGTAGTTAGATGAAACCGGCAGGAGGGTGCCCGCCGATTCCAGTGCCCTAACCTCACCACTCCGACAAGTTCGGCGCAAGGCAGAGCCGATAACGAATTGGTAACAGAAAGTTATTTGGAAATCAGGTGTCAGTGATTTGGACCATAATTGGCCGCATGGGTGAGAATTTGAATGCAGAGGGCGAGGCCAAAGAGGCAATCCGCCAATTGGCCAAGGATTTCTTCGAGCAGATCTGGAACCAGGGTGATGAAAGCGCAATTGACCGTTTTATCTCTGTAAATACAGTCGGCAACGATCCGCAATTCGGAACCGGGCGTGAAAGCTTTAGAACAAAGTGGCGCGAATGGCAGAACGCATTTCCCGATATTCATTTTCGTATCGATGATGTAATCGTCGAAGGCAATCAAGTTGTAACTAAATGGCACTTAACGGGAACTCAAACCGGTGAACTCGAAGGGATGCCACCATCTAATAAGAAGGTATCGGTTGATGGCGTAAGCATTGATCAAATCGAAAATGGCCAAGTTGTCTCTGGCTTTGATGCCTGGGATTCTCTTAACTTTCGCAAACAGTTAGGACTACCGAACTAATGGGATTCTTTAACGACTTACTCGGTGATCCAAAGGGCAAGAAGGCACAACGCGAAGTTGAACGCTTGCATAAAGAGTGGTCAGAAGATGTTGCGACTCTTGCAAAATTAAAAGAAGCTTTCATTGCAGTACAAGATGGCGAAGATGCCGAAAGCCACAACATGATCAAGAAAGATGGCGAGTTTGTAATCTGGGCTGGCGTAGGTCAGTTTCACGAAGCTGGACGAACCGCTGGACAATATGTCGGTTCAAGTCAGGGCTTTAGCATTCCAGTTGTTGCCGGAATTAGATATCGCGTGGGCGCACAACGAGGAACTTTTATTCCGGGCGAGGAAATCCAAGTTTATAAAGATACCGGTCAGGTTTATCTAACAACAGATCGCTTAGTTTTTAATGGCCTAACAAATACCGCCGAATGGAAATTCGATAAGTGGATAGGAGCTGGGGCGAGCCCAGATGGCGGAGACTTTATATTCCATGTTTCCAATCGCAAGAAATCTTCTGGAATCTTGTTCGACAAAGATGTTGGCGAAGAGTTCAACCGCTTCCTTGCATTCGCCCTTATTCATGTAAACGACGGACTTGATCGTGTAATGAAAGAGATTAAAGGTTTAGAAGAACGAATTCCTACGGAAGAACCTAAATTGCAGAAAGAAATCCAAGCGCCCAAAGATAATTAGTTGCTCCGCACGGATTATTCACTCAGAATCCGTTGACATCCGGTGGTCGGAGGAGAAGGCTCTCTCGAAGTTCAAATCTTCAAAGGAGACTGTAATGACACTAGAAGTTAACCCAGCAAGAAAAACATTTGCAAAATCGAAATTAGTTCCTGCCCTTATTGCAGCCCTACTTCTTTCGGTTATTGGCACAACGCCTTCATACGCCGCCGCAACCCAGGCAGATGTTGATTACTCACAAGCGATGATAGAACTAACTGGAAAACTACAAACTGCTTCCGAGAACTTTTCTAAGGTCGGAGCAAAGCCACCAACCTGGGCAATTGGTAAGTCATATAACTCTTGGAAAACCAAAGCACTTAAGAGTTCAGATACCTTCTTATCTGCAATCAACGCGGTTGCCGCAGTTAAGGGAACAGATGGATTTGCAACCTCGCATCCTCTGCTAATTAAAGCCCTAGCTAATTTCAAAACCGGAGTTACCTTGGCTAAAGCCGCCATGAACAAGAATGATTCAAAGAAAATGGCGAAAGCTAATGCTGCGCTATTAAAAGGAAATTCTGCTTGGGTCGCTTGGTCTGCTGCTTATGAAGCCGATGTTGCAGCGCTGAACGGCTAACGCAGCGAAGCTATAAACCCATCAGTTGCACGTTCGATCATTTCAAGGACTTTTTTGTATGAATCGATCTCCTCGCCCCAAGGATCTGGCACAACCAATTCCTCGCCTTGGCGTGATGTGGCATCAATATGTGAAAGCGCAGGATCAAAAGAGCGAAGCATAAAAACCTTTGCTCTTTGCTCATCATTTTTCGCTGCATTTAACACCATGGCGCGATTAGTTAAATCCATGCACAAAATAAAATCTTGGGTCTCAAAAGATTTCGGATTAAATTGCGCAGCCATATGGTCGTATTTATAACCAGCGGCCTCCCAGGTTTTTTGCGACAACTTATGTGCACCTTCGCCGATGTGATAATCGGATGTTCCTGAACTTGAAACAATTAACTTGGGTGACTCAAGGGCTAAAGCCTTGTTATACAAGACCGCGGCGGCCATAGGGGATCTACAAATATTTCCCAGGCAGACCATCTCTACCGCGATTGTTTTCACAATTGAAATGTAACCCAAAGACGGTAATTTCCTTCGAATCTAATAACCTTAGCTATGGCCAAAATTAAGAGTTATCTAATTGCATCGCACTTTGGCCCAACTCTTCTCGTTACCGCGATTACCTTTATTCTCGCCTCAAACCTTTGGTGGGAAGGCCCCGCCTACATAATCGCCTTCGGAATCTTCCTAGGCCAATTAATTGTTGGTTGGACCAATGATCTCTATGACTTCCGCGATGATCTAAAACATAATCGCATCAACAAACCACTTGTAAGCGCCGCACTTAAACCAGCCGAGCTAAAGCGCGCAATCTTTATCGTGCTGCCAATTGCGATCATTGTTAACTTATTTGGCCCACTCGGATTTAAAGCTGGCACAATTTCACTTCTCGGAATCGGCCTTGGTGTTTCCTATAACTTCTACTTAAAGCCAACAGCGCTCTCCCCAATTCCATATGCTCTTGCCTTCGCACTTCTTCCCGCCGCACTTGTCATCGCCACCGATCGCACACCACCACTATGGATGTATTGGGCAGGTGGCCTACTTGGAATGTCGGCTCATTTCGCCAATGTCATCAAGGATTTCAAGGAAGATAAAGCAAGTGGCATAACAAGCCTGCCAATTTCACTTGGCCGCATCACTTCACGCCTTGCAACCGCCGCATTTCTAATCGCCGCCACAATAATTCTAAACAGCGTCAAGGAAAACAACACAATTCTTGTCATCGGAATCATCGCATCCACCTTAAGCATCTTTGCCCCAAGGTTCATCCTCTTCAAATTACTTATGTTGGTCGCGCTGCTAGATGTAGTTCTTTTAGTAAGTGCAACAGGGGAGTTAATATGAAATTGTTTTCAGCAGAGTGCATTCCAGGCACCAATGGAGATCTTGGCGAGGGCCTACTCTGGGACGAGCGCAACGAAACAATCATGTGGGTCGATGCCTTCAAGAAGATAATTAACGTCTGGAACCCTGCAACAAAGACGCTGAAGTCACAACTATTTGATTCACTTGTTACCTCAATCGCCAAGCGCGAATCCGGAGGCTATGTCGTAGCTGCTGGTTTAAAACTAATTGAACTAGATAACGATCTCAAAGTTACTAATTCCACGCCCCTTGAAATGCCACATGAAAATGTTCGCACAAATGATGGAAACGTCGATATCAATGGCAATTACTGGGTCGGTGCTTTCGCAAATGATGCCAAGCCCAAGCAAGGAAATCTAAGGCGAATCTCACCAAACCTTGAATCAAAAGTTTTCCTAAAAGATATAACTATCGCAAATGGCATGGACTGGTCTCCCGATAACAAAATCATGTACTACATCGATACCCCAACCAAGAAGGTAAGTCGCTTTAAGTTCAACACTGAAACCTCAGAGCTAGAAGGCGAACTAGAACCAATAGATGTAAGTGGCTATTCGGGTGCACCAGATGGAATGTGTGTAGATGCAGCAGGCAATCTTTGGGTCGCCTTCTGGGGCGGTGGCTGCGTTAGAAGTTTCTCACCAACCGGCGAACTCCTTGCACAAGTTGATCTCGCAGCTACCCTAGTAACAAATTGCGCATTCGGTGGCCCAGATCTTTCAACTCTTTACATCACCTGCGCCGTACCTACCTATGAAGATTTCGTAAAAGGCGAAGAGCCACTTGCAGGTTCATTATTTAAAGCAGATGTGGGAACACAAGGGCGCTTACAGAATAACTTTGTAGGTTAATAGTTCTAATGTCCCAACCCTTCACCTTCACTATCCGGGTCCGAGCCAATGCAACTAACAACAAAGTTGGTGGCACCGCAGGAGATCCACCTCGCCTTGTAGTTGCAGTCCAAGCCCCCGCAGTCGATGGCAAAGCCAATAGCGCAATCCTTAAGGAACTCGCTAAGGCATTTGGACTTAGATCACGAGATTTCACAATCATCTCTGGCGAACTATCCCGAGATAAGCGCATCAAGGCGGTCGGGGATAGCGAAGTTATAGGTAATAGGTATAAAGAGTTGAGTTATGGATCTGGTGATTAAGAGTTATAGGACAGTGACAATCTGAGCCGGGGGGGCAGGATCTGATGGGCGTAAAGGCTCGCAAATTGAACTAGAAATCCTCCTGGCCCAAGGAAGATAGAGATTCGTCCACAAAGTTAGTTGGGTTTAGGAATTTAGTTGCCTGAATTCATCCTTAAACCTCCCATATGTCAGTCATCCCAAGTATTTTTAGCTCTAGCAAGGGGACTATTTTCTTAGGAGAAATCGGTGGATTCGAACCAAGCAGGTGAAAAAAAGGTTCCAAAGACGGGTAAAAAACCGGAACTTGGATCTTTAGATGCCTCATGGTGGTTAAGTCCATGGCAAGCTAATAAAGCTGCAGACCCAGATGTCGGCTGGGAATTACAAAATGGAGATTCACCTTGGCATGAATCGGGTGGCTCGTCGGACCCGTCCATCGAAGAAATATTCAATGCAATCGAGTATGAATATGAAGAACTTAGATCACGCGCAAGAGTGCGAGAGCTGGCTGAAGTATTTACTCACCAGCGCGAAGTGGATGCCATACTCGATTTATTTCCAGATGCGTTTAAAGCTCTTGATATTAAGTTTTTAGAGCCTACATGCGGGTCAGGTAATTTTGTAGTTGAAATCTTAAGAAGAAAACTGAAACTTGTAACAAAAGCAAGTTGTTCATCCAGAGAACAGTATGAGTTTAAGTTACTGAGAGCTGTTAGTTCGATCTATGGCATCGACATATCGCCAGAGAATGTAACTGAAGTAAGAGTTCGAGTTGCCAACGAAATACTTGGATATTTTCAAAATGACTCAAACACTGTTGAACCTTCGATAGGTTTCTTGAGTTGTTTGAACCTGATCATTTCTGAAAACTTCGTGTTAGGTGACTCGCTGAACAATGCTCGTGAGATTCAACTTATCGACTGGCTACCCATGCCTGGAGGATGCTTCCAACGAATTCAAAGCTGTGCCCTTGTCCCTGAATCAGAGCGAGATCTCTTTTGGGAAGAAAAAATCCTTGATCTTGGTCCAATTCACTATTCATCCTTAAGTGGGAATGAAAAGTCTAAAAAGAGCCCATCCAAGAAAAAGGTAAAGTGATGAAGGCGAAACTGACCGCAGCAACCTTTTTAGATTCCACGAAAAGAATGCCAGACATTCTTGATGTGATTGCTGCACTTTCTTCTGATGCAATTCCAACGCCTCCGATACTGGCTAGGGCATTACTAGATACGCTGCCAGAGGAAGTTTGGGTTGACCCAAAACTGAAATGGTTAGACCCTGCAGCCAAATCAGGTTCGATTCTTCGCGAAGTTGCTATCCGCCTAATGGAAGGTCTTCAAGAGTGGCAACCAAATCCTGAAAAAAGAGCTCAGCACATTCTTGGAAAAATGCTTTATGGTTGCGGAATCACTCAGGTTCATGGAGAAATGACGCGACGATCCCTTTATGTATCCCGCGATGCCTCGAGCTCAAAATCAATTGTTAAATTCGATACGACAGATGGAAATGTTCCATTTGTCCAAGCAGATCATGATTACGTACTTAATAAAGAAGGAAAAGCTGTTGGTTCGTGCAGGAAGTGCAGCGCACCAGTCCAACTTGAACGTGGTAACACTCGCGAAAACTACGCATATGCATTCATACATGACGCCTATCCAACCGAGGAGATGAAGAATATGAAATTTGATGTAATTGTTGGAAATCCCCCTTACCAAACCGGTGATGGGCGTACAAGCGAGTCACCCATTTATCAGCACTTCATAGAGCGAGCATTAGATTTAAAACCTAAATACGTTGCAATGATTGTTCCTTCTAGATGGTTTATGGGAGGAAAGGGGCTCGACGAATTTCGATTTAAAATGATCAAAGATCGTAGAATTCGCAAAATAGTTGATAATCCAATGTTGTATGACTGCTTTCCGGGAGTTTCAATTAAAGGCGGGGTGAATTACTTCCTATGGGATAGAGATTACGATGGAGATTGCGCGTTCTCCACGAGAATTAATGGGCAGATTACGTCCACGGTAACTAGAGACTTGCGAAAAGGCGATGGTGTAGTTATTCGTGACAATAATGCATCTTCGATTGTTACGAAGTGTAGCCCATCAAAAGAAGAGATGTCTTTGACCCCTCTGTTTTCCTCACAGTTCCCTTTTGGACAATCAATTACAACAAACTTTGCAGGGGCTGCGGAGAAACCCTTCAAGGATTCAATTCCATTAATTTTTGGAAGTCATGTTGGCTATGTTAAGAAATCGCAAATTGAAAAGAACATTGAGTGGATAGATAAATATAAAGTAATAATCCCAATGGCGGCTGACGGAAACGGTCGTGAAATCTCATACGTATTGGGGGAACCTATGGCGCTCGCACCTGGTTCGGCATGCACCCAAACTTACCTTGTAGCAGGTGTATGGAAGACCAAGAAAGAGGCAGAAAATTATGCTTACTACTTAACCACCAAATTAGTGAGATTTTTGCTCCTCCAAAGAAAGTCAACTCAACACGTAAGACCGGATCGGTTTAGGTTTGTCCCTCAGATGGACATGACTAAAAAATGGTTGGATCCGGAACTTTATGCTTACTTCAAGCTAACTAAAGCGGAGATATCTTATGTTGAATCCTGCATTCATCCGCGGGATGCGATTATTTCACTTAACTCACCGATTCCTGTAACGCATTTACCTGGAGGAGTTAGGTACCGCCCACCGGGCTCAAGAGCGGAAACCGAGGGAATATTTATAGAAGATTCTCAAGAGGACGACGAATGAGCAAAAGCTCATCTCCCGGACGTATATATGTCTATAGTGCCCCGGGTTATGCAACTGAGTGGACTCGAACCGTCGGTTCAACAACCATAAAGGGTAAAGGAAAATTCAAAGTTGGATATACGGGCAGACTTGATCCCAAGATTCGCATTAAGGAGCAAACTGGAACGCTATATCCAGAACAAGAAGGAATTGTCATCCATCTTGATGAAGAGGCAGTAAGAATCGATGGAACTTTGTTTGATGATCATGCTGTCCACAAGGTCTTGGATGCGGCCGGAATAAGTCGTGTTAGCGAAGTAGTCGAAGCGTCACTAAGTGAAATTTCAGCAGCGATCGCGGCCGTGAGGTCGGGACGAAAATATGACCCCACCAGAACAGTAGATTTTGGATTGCGGCCGGAGCAAGCTGACGCTGTATCTCGGACAGAAGAGTATTTTAAGGCGCATATTAACGATGTACATCCGCCAAGATTTTTGTGGAATGCAAAAATGCGATTTGGAAAAACGTTTGCAACATACAAATTAGCAGAGCGAATGAAATGGAGAAGAGTTCTAGTCCTCACATATAAACCTGCCGTAAGAGATGCTTGGCGTGATGATTTGTCTTCGCATATCGATTTTAGCGATTGGGTTTTTGCAACAAGAGAAGCTGTTGTGGATCCCGACATTGATCAACCAATGGTGTGGTTCGCATCTTTTCAAGACCTTTTGGGAACCACTCCAAAAGGTGGCGTTAAAGAGCACAACGTGGATTTACATCTGATTGACTGGGATTGCATTGTTCTAGATGAGTATCACTTCGGTGCTTGGCAAGGTGCTGCTAAAGAACTGTGCTCAACTGCACCAATCAAAGAGAACACTTCAAAGGTGGAAGAAGAAGAGATTGAAAAGGCTGATGACCTTTCGGTAATGCTTCAATCTGGAACTCCACGCCTTTATTCGGCCAACCCAGAAGGACCAAGTGCGGATGACCTTGATGCTGGCCAGCTCAGGCTTTCAAGTAAAACTTACCTGTACCTTTCGGGTACGCCTTTTAGAGCTCTTACCGAAGGTGAATTCAACGAAGATGCAATCTTTAACTGGACTTACCCAAATGAGCAGCAAGCAAAAAGGGAATGGGATGAAGTTCCAACAAACGACCCTGTGGGGAACCCATATCGTGAATTGCCCCAGATGCAGATGTTTACATATGCACTTCCAGACCTAACAACGAGCGAGTTGGACTACAGCTCGGAAGGGCTTTTTGATCTCTCTGGATTCTTTGCGGCAGACAAAGTTGGTTCGGAGTATCACTTTAAGGATCAAGAAAGAGTTAGAGAGTTCCTGAATATGCTTCGCGGCCAATTGGTGCAAAGCGCAAAGGAGAAAATACTTTCAAATTCCAAGCCGGCATTTCCTTATAGTAATCCCATATTTACAAAAGCTGTTGAGCATTCCGTTTGGTTATTGCCATCAGTTGCCTCTGCGCACGCAATGAAGGCTGAACTTGAGACTCATCCGTATTTCCAGAATTATCTTGTGCATGTTGCAGCTGGCAATGGTGCAAAAATGGGTGCAGAAGCGAAGAAGCCTGTAGATGCAATGCTGTCTAAGGCCGCAAAACTCGGAAAGCAAACAATTACATTGTCGGTAGCAAAGCTAATGACTGGCGTAACAGTTCCACAGTGGGGGGCAATTCTTATTTTAAGATCTCTTAAAGCTCCTGAGTCATATTTTCAGGCCGCTTTCCGTGTTCAGTCTCCATGGGCAATAAAGAATGATGACGGATCTAGAACAATTAATAAAGAGACCTGTTTTGTTTTTGATTTTGATCCCAATAGAGCCCTCACTCTTGTTTATCAATACGGAACAAAACTTGCGGGAGAGACTACGAAAGCTTCTCCTGTTGAAACGATCCATGAGTTGATTGAGTTCTTGCCGATTTACAGATTCTTCGGAGGAAGCATGGACCCCGTTGATGTGAATGCGGTTATGGATTGGGGGACATCTCGCGTAGGTGCCGCAATGCTTGCAAAGCGTTGGGGTAGCGACAAACTGATTGACTTATCGGAAGGGATTCTAAAGAAGCTTTTGGGAGAAGAAGAACTATTGGCTCAGCTAGAACAGATGGAGGATTTTAGAAACTTACGTCAAGAAGCATCCAAAATCATTTCAAATTCACAAAAAGTCAGAGAAGCAAAACCCAAGAGTGGCTCTACGCCGGTCGATGACCCTGAAGTAGACAAAGCCAAGAAAGCTAAACGAGAACAAGTAAAAACGCTGAGGTCAAAGCTTAAGAAGTTTGTTCAAGCAGTTCCCGTGTTTATGTATTTAACAGATTTTCGGGAGGAAGCTCTTGTGCATGTGATCAGTTCGCTTGACACCCAACTTTTTGAAAGAGTGACTGGAATTACGCTTGCTGATTTTCACAAATTATCGGACATAGGCGTATTTCATCCTAAACATATGGATGAGGCTATTTGGCAATTCAGACTTTTCGAACGTGCCAGCCTAAATTACTTAGGTGTAAGTGAAGAAGAAGACGAAGCAAGAATTGGACTTTGGGAAAGATCTGTTGTCACGTCTAAGTAGTGTCTAGAAAAAGGGGTGAAGAGTGCTCAGCATGAAGAATTTGATCAAAGTTGGTGCCGTACAGGCAGGTGGCATCCTTGTGTGGAATCGAAAAAATCAAGGCATAATTGAAGAATTGACTGTGGATTCCAATGGAAAACTTAAATCGATTTATGGAAAAATACATGGATCACCGACTGCTGTAGCCAAGAATTTCAATGGTGGAGTAGCAATTAATGGATGGCGTGTGTGGAGAATTAAACGAACTAGCGAAGCTCTAGACGATCTCGATTAAGAGTTAACGGAAGCAAGGTCTACTTAAGCGCTTCGCAAGCCTTTGCTGCCATTTCGTTGGCGTAATCGGCGTTTGATCCGGTTTCATCTAATAGCTTTGCGGCTTCTACCTGCATACACTGTGAATATGTGACTGTAATTGCTGCGCCATCATCGTCGTCGCCACCGCAACTAGTCAGTGCAAATGTTGCTGCAAGTGCAAGGATTACCAGAGTTGCTCTCTTCATTGGCCAAGAATAACAAAGGGTGTTTTTGGGTCAAGCAACTCGCGGAAATGTTTTTAATAGTGGACTAGATTTTTTCATCAAGACAGCTAATTAAGAGCTGCTTAAGCTTCTCCATGTCTAAGCCAGCAGTTGTTTCCACGTACTCTCCAGTTGTAGCGTCATATATCCCGCCATTAATCTGATTGAGAGGAATCGAACGCAAATCCGAAATCGCTAAGATATTAGAAAGAGTAACTATCTGGGTTGCAAGCGGATCGCCACCGGACTTTCCAGAAATTTCTACCCTCATAACGCGCCATTGATCTAACTTGTGAACAATTGGATTGCCATTACCATCCAACTCATCATTAATCATGACTTGCTGTACCAAGCAGTCGATATAGGTTTGGATCAAATAGCCATTGATTTTATACTCATATGGAATGCCTGCATCTGTGATGAGCCAAGATATTCCTTCTTTATGTAGCTGAGATCCAGAATATTCTGTGCTTAGAAATTTTTGGCGTCGGGTCTCTTCAATTGCACTAATAGGTTCAGCATCCAAATCAAACGTATCTTCATCCCATCTGGGTGGATTGTATAAATCATAAATCCACGATTGAAATTCCGTAGTTTCTGATAGGTCTACAACCTTGGCTTGGTCCATGTGGATACGTTATATGCGGAACTACTTCCGCACCAGATTAACCGCATACGTAATTCCAAAGCCAAAGCCAACTGCAGCATATGCGTAGGTAAACCAATTTAGTTCTGCTGGGATCATTAGAGTTAGAACTCCGAGTGTGGTGGCGCTGATACACATTACTTTTGCAACGTTGCCAACACGGGCATCGCTGCTCTGGGATGCGTTGTTCCACATGTTTCCGGCGAGAGCAAAGACTGTTATGCCAATCATGCGCATCGACCAGATTAAGTCATCGCTGGTGTCTAGGGCTAAGAGATCGAGAAATAGTTTGGGCAGGATGAGAAGGAAAAGAGCGGATGCGCCAAAGACTATGGAACCTGCTTGCAAAGTTTTGCGCAGTGCTGGGTAATTCATGGTGAAAGCGTAACTATCGGGATGTATTGGTCAAGGGAATTGGGGCCAGATAAGCAAGGACACCAGCCACTTTCAGGGAATGTCAGTCATGGGCTCTAGCTTGTGGCTATGGGGATTAACTTCAAACAAAGTAAAGCCAGTCTCGAGCTGGCCAACAAGATTGCCCAAGATTTAGAGCGTCTACTAAAACAACAGGAAGATTTGATAAGCGGAACGAAGGCGGCAGCATCAGAGGCAAAAGAATCCCAAGTTTTGCTCGAACTTGCGAAACTTCCCATCGATAGACTGAAAGATGCAACCGAAGAAACAGTTCGGATAGAGACCCTTCGCAAGTATGGCTTTCAAAATGTTGCTTCTGTATATAACTCGTCTGCAATTGCACTTGAGCGAATCCCGGGAATTACTTTGAGCTCGGCCCAATCCTTGAAGGCGCTCGCAGATCAGATGTACCAAGCTGTTGCCCAATCAATTTCATATGGCATTGACATTGATGATCTAACTCGAGCCGATAATGAACTTATAAAGAGTCTTCAAGGTTTAGATAATTTAAGAGTTTCAACCAAGAACTCAACAAGCAAGATGAAACCAATTGCACAGGTGCTTCGTAAGTCTTTAACCGAAACTCAGCCACTGAAGTCTCGTTTCCGATGGCTCTTCACTGGTTCGGCAAAGAAAGAACGGGCTTTAAGTGCACTCCAGGAAATTTCATATCTCGTCGGAGAGCCTTCGACTATTGCATTAGTTGAAGCAGCTCGATTTGGCCTTGATGCGTTATCGAAAAAATCTTCGCAGCCTGTCGAAGAATTTAAAAAGCGTTCTAGTGATTATTATGCAATTCTTGAAGAGGTTACGAATGTTCGCCCCAATACCGCAGCAAATCGCCATTTTAATCAAGAACTTTTGGACAAGATTCAAGAACAGGAGCTTGATACTTCAACAATTAAAGCAACCCTTCGCCAGTATCAAACCTTCGGCGGGAAGTTTGCGCTAACTCAAGGCAGAGTGATTATCGGCGATGAAATGGGGCTTGGTAAGACTCTTCAGGCAATAAGTGCAATTGCTCATCGGAGTTCTGTTGGTGCGACTCGATTTCTAGTTGTCTGCCCGGCGAGTGTTGTTACTAACTGGATTAGGGAAGTTGATGCTCGTAGTGATTTGCCAATAATTAAGATTCACGGGGAAGACCACAAAGTTTCGCTCTTGAAGTGGGTTGAATCAGGCGGAATTGGAATTACAACATATGACACCCTAAAGAGTTTTGATATGAACGAAGAGCAGATCTCGGCTCTTCGTGTAGATACCGTGATTGTTGATGAGGCCCACTACATAAAGAATATTTCTACCGGGCGAACTCGAACCATTTCCAAGTGGCTTGATCGAGCCCCAAATGTAATTTTTCTAACAGGGACACCGCTAGAAAACAGAGTGGATGAGTTTATTTCCTTAGCAAAGCTGCTGGATTCAAAGATGGGTAATGAACTCAATCGAGTGGCACTTTCTGCTGGTCCTGAATCTTTTAGGCGCACTGTCGCACCGATTTATTTACGGAGAAACACTGAAGAAGTGTTGAAAGAGCTACCAGAATTGATAGAGGTAATTGAGTATTGCACTTGGGAAGGTGTAGACAAAGCAAAATACATCGAGGCAGTTGGTTCTGGAAACTTTATGGCAATGAGGCGAGCAGCTTTCAGCGCTTTGCCCGATATGCAATCTAGCAAGTTAGAACGTTTACTTGAACTTGTGGAAGAGTCATTTGAAAGCGGTCAGAAGGTAATAGTTTTCTCTTACTTCCGATCCGTTATAGAACAAGTTATGCAAGCCTTAGGCGAACGCGCAATCGGGCCAATTACTGGTTCGGTATCTTCAGTACAGAGACAGAACATCGTTGATCAATTTCAGAACTCACCACTTCCACTTGTATTGGTTGGGCAGATTCAAGCTGCAGGTACTGGACTCAATATTCAGGCGGCATCTGTTGTCATACTTTGCGAACCGCAGATAAAACCATCACTTGAGGTTCAAGCTATTGCGAGGGCGCATCGAATGGGGCAGGTGCGCAAGGTTCAAGTTCATCGTCTAATTCTTCCTGAAAGCGTTGATGAACAAATGTTGGCCTTGCTTGCGCGCAAGCAGAGTGAATTCAATGATTATGCGCGTGACAGTGACTTAGCAGATCAAGCATCAGGGGCTAAAGATGCGACCGAAGAATCAATGGCAAAAGTAATTGTTATGGAAGAGCGACGACGACTTGGGATAAATGAAAGCGATATAGGAGTTCAAATTACGGAAGAAGATGAGTGATTAAAAGTTTTTAGCACTAAATTTCGCCCATTTCCAAGCCTTCTAATACTTCCTTTGCGCGCACTTTAAGTTCTGGTAGATCGCTTAAGCGGTTGAGGCCAAAAAATTGTTGGCTCATGCGATGGTTTTTGGCGAATGTTTCTTTGTGTCGATCTAAGAAATCCCAGTACAGAGTTGTGAATGGACAAGCGGTCTCACCGATACGAAGCTTTGGGTTGTATTCGCATCCCTTGCAATAGTTAGACATTCGAGAAATGTAGGCACCACCTGCGGCATATGGTTTTGTCATCATGGCACCGCCATCGGCGTGCACACCCATACCAATTACATTTGGAACCATAACCCACTCAGATGCATCGATAAATACTTCGCGCATCCAATCTAGAAACTCTTGGGGGTTTGTTCCGGTGATTAAAGCCAGATTGCTAAGCAACATAAGGCGGGGGATGTGATGAACCCAGCCCCGATTATTGATGTCAGTGACTGTTTCCTTTATGCAATTCATCTTTGTCTTATTTGGATCAGTAAATAGCGGAAGTAATTTGCGGGTCGCATTTAGTTGGTTGTTCTCGCGGTAATTCGGGGCAAGAAACCAATACATGCCATTTACATATTCGCGCCAGCCAATTATCTGGCGGATAAAACCTTCGCAGGATTCGATAGGAACCTTGCCTGCGTTAAAAGCTTTGATTGCTTCAGTGATTACCTCTTCGGCATGGATGAGTCCGTTGTTTAAATAGGGCGAGAGAAGTGAGTGATGCAGCGCCCAATTATCTGTGGTCATGGCATCTTCGAGTGGGCCGAATTCGGCGAAGTGGTTGTCGATGAAGTTTCTTAATTGAGCTAGTGCGCCCTTGCGAGTGGTGGCCCAAGTTGTTGTGGCTTCCATACCTAACTCTTTAGCTACATCTAGATCAATTTCATCGCGCTTATGTTCTAAATAGGGCGGCCCGTCATATTGCTTTGGAGGTGGCAAGCGATTTTCTTTATCAAAGTTCCAGGCGCCACCAGTTGGCTTTTCTTTTTCAATCAGAATGTTGAGGCGAGTACGTTGGAGTCGGTAGAAGTTCTCCATCAGAAACGATTTCTGCGAACCAGCCCAATCTGCGAAGAGCGGACGGGGAGTTAAGAAGAAATCATTTGGTATGAATGTGGCACCGAAATCTTTAAGGGCTGCGAATTGGCGATGTGATGAGGGTTCGGCGCAGATAACTTCAGATATTTTGTGCTTGTTCTGGATTGATTTAAGGCCATCGATTGTTGTTACCGCTTTTGCATATTCAACTTGGAAGCCTTCGCTCTCAAGTGATTTCGCAAAGTGGCGAGCACTTGAGATTAAAAAGAAGATCCGCTCTTTGTGCCAATTGCGCCCGGTCGTCATTCGCGCGCTTTCTACGATTGCGATTAGATCGTTTTTTGGATCTGCGCCATGAAGGGCGCCATAGTTTCTATGAAGATGATCAAAGGGAATATAGATAATGCGCTTCATTTATTTTCACGACAACGATCGCTGCAGTATTTAACGGCGCCCCAGTTCTTTGCCCACTTCTTGCGCCATTCAAATTCCAGGCCACAGCGCGCACAGGTTTTAGGTTTGAAACCATTCTTAACCTTGGCTACGCGAGACATTGCGTAATAGTAGGTCAGTGCGGCTGGGTTCTCAGTGTGAAATGCAAATAGCCCCACAAATTTCTTTGCGAGGCTATTGCTGTTGTGCTTGGAACTGCACCCTTTTGACTAAGTTGTAGAAGGTTAACATTAGATTTTTATTCTGTCTTTAATTCTTAATACACATCGAACTTTTGTTCACAAAATAATTTTCAGAAAAATTAACGGAGCGTAGTAAGGGCTAACTTTCGCAAGCGAGTGGCTGTCGCTCAGTGGATAGAGCACCCTTTTGACTAAAGTGGATGTCGTGGGTTCGAATCCCACCAGTCACTCGCACATCAAATGGCCCCCGAATTAGTCACCGGGGGCCATTTTCTTAATTAGGTTTCCATTCGCGCAATGGCAGGAGCCCCGCTAGAATTTCGACGTTGTTTCCGGGGTCGATGTAATTTCGAACCGGCGGTTATAGTCCGCGACCCGATGCCATCCAGGTATCGGTTGACTCAGTGAAATTCTGAGACCGACGGTTAAAGTCCGGATGAGAGGAACCAACAAAAGGTAGGGATTTCACCTACCCTTTTTGTGCTTTCATGCACGCACCCCGGAAACTCGAATGATGAGTGGGGGTAGATATGGATTACACGGTTGCGATGCAACGTGCCATTGCCCTGTCGGAAAAAGGTTTAGGTAAGTGCGCACCGAATCCAATTGTTGGCGCTGTGATTATTGATTCTGCAGGAAAGATTATCGGTGAAGGTTTTCATGATCTGATGTCGAGTATTGATCATGCAGAGGTGGTTGCAATATCGAACGCAGGTAAAAGCGTTGCGGGTGCGACGATGGTGGTGACGCTAGAGCCATGTAATCACATCGGAAGTACTGGTCCGTGCACCAAAGCGATAATCGAAGCTGGAATTTCTACAGTTGTATTTGCTATTAAAGATCCAAATATTGTGGCAAGTGGTGGCGCAGATGCGTTGCGCAGCGCAGGAATCAAAGTTATTGAAGGTGTCTTGGCTGATGTAGCTGGGTATTCAAATCGGGCTTGGCTAACGAAGATTGTGAAGCAGCGGCCGTTCTTTACTTGGAAGGTAGCAACAACGCTTGATGCAAAAATCGCGGCATCAGATGGCACATCAAAGTGGATTAGCAATGAGGTATCTCGTGGTGATGTTCAGAGATTGCGCCGCGAGTCTGATGCCATTCTTGTCGGCACCAACACTGTTATAAGCGATAACCCGCACTTGATTCCGCGTGGTGAATTTTCTGGTTTTACGCGCAATCCGATTCGCGTTGTTTGTGGGACGAGTGAAGTGCCTTTAAATTCGAATGTTTTTGATAGTGCGGCAGAGAGCGTTCAAATTAAATCTCGGGATCTAGGTGTCTTGGTTTCGAAGTTAAATGAATTAGGTGTGAACCAAGTCTTTGTTGAGGCGGGTTCAAAGCTAGCAAGTGCGATGATGGGCGCGGGCTTGATTGATGAACTAATTGTTTACCAGGCGCCAGCCTTATTGGGATCTGGAAAGTCTTTTTATTCTCATGACTTGCAATCAACAATCACAGATCAAAAGCTCTTAGAACATATAAGTACTGAGGTTTTAGCTGGCGATGTTAAATCGGTTTATCGCGTTGGGGCTGGTATCTGATGTTTACTGGACTTATCTCAGAGCTCGGGACTGTTACAGCAATTAGCAAAGGTGTGGAATCTGCCGTCTTCACAATCAACGCACCTGGTTTAATCTCTGAAATCAAATTAGGAGATTCAGTTGCGGTAAATGGGGTTTGTCTTACCGCGACATCAATATCTGGAAGCGAGTTGACAGCCGATGTGATGGTTCAAACTTTGGCAATTACCTCACTCTCGCAAAGCATCGTTGGAAGCCAGGTAAATTTAGAACTTGCAGCGCAATTAAATGCGCGCATGGGCGGACACATGGTGCAGGGCCATGTCGATGGTGTCGCAAAAGTTATGGGTTTAACACCGGGCGATAAGTGGGCGCAGTTCGATGTCCAAGTGCCAGCAAATTTGAGCAAATACATTGTGAATCAAGGCTCGATCTGTCTAGATGGCGTTTCGCTAACAGTTGGTGAGATGAGCGATGCAACCAATGTTGTGACCGTATGGCTGATTCCAGAAACGCTAGAGCGGACCAACTTGTCTTCGAAGAAGCCAGGGGATCTAGTTAACGTTGAAGTAGATGTGCTTGCGAAGTATGTCGAGAGGCTACTTGCGAAGGGAGATAAGTGATGAGTGAGTTCAAAGCAGCTTTGGAAGATTTCAAGAGCGGTAAATTCCTGATTGTCACTGATGATTCAGATCGCGAAAATGAAGGCGATTTAATCCTGCTTGCTCAGAGCGCAACAACAGAACAGCTTGGTTTCATGGTTCGCCATACTTCTGGTGTTATCTGTGGCGTTATTACTGATGAGATTGCAAAGCGCTTGAAGCTTCCGATGATGGTCGCGCGCAATGAAGATAGCCACGAAACGGCATTCACGGTTTCAGTTGATCTAATTGCGGGACGAACAACAGGAATTAGCGCAGAAGAACGTGCAAACACCCTTCGAGCAATGGCTAACCCAAATGCAAAAGCTTCTGAGTTTTTGCGCCCCGGACATATTTTTCCGCTCGTCGCAGTCGATGGTGGAGTTCATGAACGTGGTGGTCATACCGAAGCGGGGATAGCTTTATGTGAATTAACCGGTTCATATCCAGTTGCCGTTATCTCTGAATTGGTTAACGATGATGGATCGATGATGCGCGGGTCAAAGCTTGAAGATTTTGCAGCAAAGCATGGGATTAAGAAAATTACTATTGAAGAGATTAAAGCCAATGTGGCTTTGAAGGTAAGTCCAAAGCAATTTGAATTCCAATGGGCGAAGTTGCCAATGGGAGATCGCGAATGGCAGATCGCAACATTTACTTCAAAAGCTGGCGCAGAGCATGCGATCTTGGCACTTGGTGATTTGAGTCGAACCGATCTCTTAACTCGAATTCACTCTGAATGTTTAACAGGAGATGCATTTGGTTCGCTTAGATGTGACTGCGGACCGCAATTAGCGCAAGCTGTTAGCGAAATCGAAGATCGTGGTTCTGGGTTAATTATTTACTTGCGCGATCACGAGGGGCGAGGCATTGGGCTAGCCGAAAAAATTAGGGCATATGCCTTGCAAGATCTTGGGCAAAATACTTTGGAGGCGAATATTTCACTCGGCCATGGCGTGGATGAGAGATCTTATGGCGATGCGATTGAAATTATTAAAGCCCTTGGAGTCACCGAGATTGAATTGTTAACGAATAATCCAGAGAAGTTAACCGCCTTTGCCGGTACTGGAATTTCCTACAAAGGACGCAGCCTTCAAGTTAAGGCAAATAAATTTAACAAGGAATATCTAAGAACTAAACGCGATTTACTAAGTCACTCGTTAGGAGAAATCTAATGGCCGGTAAAGCTCCAGTGTTAGAGATTAAGAAGCTTAAAGATTTAAAGGGAGTTGTTATCAGCGCATCTTGGCACCCAGAAATTTGCCAAGCGCTAACTGATGGCGCAGTTCGAGGATTTGCTGAGTCGGGGATTTCGAAAGTTGAAGTTCGTAAAGTAGCCGGTTCATTCGAACTTCCACTTGCCGCTCAACTTGCTTTTGATTCCGGCTTTGATGTCGCGGTGGTTGTGGGATTAGTTCTTCGCGGCGAAACTCCACACTTTGATTATGTCTGCCAAGGAGTGACATCGGGAATCATGGATGTTTCACTAAGCCGATCCAAGCCAATTGGTTTTGGAGTTTTGATGTGCGACACAATTGAACAGGCCCGGGCACGTGCAGGATTTGCTGATAGCTTCGAAGACAAGGGTTATGACAGCGCGATCGCGGCGCTTAGTATCTTGAACTAATCTTTGGTGGGCGTTAAGTAAAAAGCTATTCTCAAATTCTATTGTAAACAAACCAATATTTGGAATACAGTTCTGATACAAGGACGGGATGTGTATGAAGAATCGCCTCATTCGGAAATTCAAAGTAATCATCCTTGCATTGACGCTGCTAACTACAGCTCTTCCAATAATTATTCAGAGCGCAAATGCTGCAGAGATAGAAATTCCAAATTCAAAAGAAGATTGGCTCGCGGTTATAAATTACTATCGACAATCTTCAGATCTACCTCCTGTGGTAGAAGATCCACAAATAACTAATGGCGCCAAGAAACATGCTATTTATTTGGCGATGACGGATAAAAGTTTTCAAGTAGGCCAATATGAAAATTTGCATTCCGAAAATCCTGCAAGTCCATACAGCACCCCGGAAGGGACGAAGTATGGCGCTGGTGACATTGCTTGGTCTTATAATCCGAAAGTCAGTGCAATTGACCTGTGGATGACTGGGCCATTTCACGCAATTGGAATCTTGCGAGAAAATTTAAAACGTGTGGGATATGGGCGAGAAAAAGTAGCGCCTAATGGCACTTATCCAGATTCCTATGTCGCAAATCTGGCAATAATCGCAGGACTGGATCCTTTGAATTCAAGAACCAAAAATATTCTATTTCCTGGCGATAAATCCATAGTCTATTCGAACAATTTTATTGGAGAAAATCCAGAACCCCGTGAGTCTTGCATCGGCGACTATAAAAAATTCACTGGTCTCCCGATTTTTGCATCGTTATTGGTCGAGCCAACAAAAGATCTAACTGTCAGATTAACGACTCCAAGCGGAAATGTAATTTCTGATGAGAATCAACTTTGCGTCGTAGATGAGTTTAATTTTACTTCTTCCGATGCAATTTATGGGCCAGCTGGTAAAGCAATAATTGCAAGTGATCATTTGGTGCTTATCATTCCTAAAGATCCTCTTGATTCGGGTACCTATAAAGTTTCAATTAATCAAGGTGGAAGAGCGAACATTGATTGGTCATTTTCATATATTGATGCCCCTGAAGTTAAATCTATGACCCAAGATAAAGATTTGAGTGGAATCAGTTGGGACAAACCTAAAAGTTCAGATTTGAATCCTATGCTTTCTTATCTTTTTCAGGTGAAAAACCGCGATGGAACCATTGCCAGCGAGTTAAAGACAACTGAGAATTCAATTAAGTTAAATAGTCTAAATCTTCCTAAACGAGTAGATAATTACTCATATTGCGTAACGCCTATCTACAAGGTTCCTTTTGACCCAATTCCTAAATGCATTTCTGTAACAGCTAAGGTTTCACCATCGGTAGCCCTGACTTTGCCCAAGGGTCAAAATTCGATTCGAATTGGGCAAACTGCTAATGTTCAAATTAATGATTTTCAGTTTGCGATGACAGCTATGGGTTCGAACTCAAAAGTTTGCTCAGTCTCTTGGTCAAAAAACTTTTGGAACATGTTGTTGGTTAAAGGTAAAAGCGCGGGTTCTTGCAAGGTATCTATCACTGGCAAGGGAGATCGAATCAGTGGACCGCTTAACGAGAGCCTAACTATAAAAGTTACTTCCAAATGATTTCACTTGAGCTAGTACTTTCGGGCAAGCAAAGGGAACTAGTAGTCAAGTAGTATCAATTCATGACACAGCGCCAGGAATTTCGAACTCTTCAAACATTCAGTGATTTTGAAATTCGCGAATATGCGCCTTGCGTTATTGCAGAGGTAAAGGTTTCAGCGCAATATTCAACAGCGTCTTCTTCGGCTTTCGCCTACCTTTTCAAATACATCTCAAAGGGCAATAAGGCATCACAACAAATTGCTATGACTGCGCCGGTGATTGCCGCACAGAAAGTCGATGGCAGTGAATCTGAGGATTGGTTCGTATCTTTTGTAATGCCATCTGGCAGCACCTTTGGCCGCTTGCCTCATCCAAATGATCCACGAGTTGTCTTGCGCGAATTGGATAAGCAAACTTGTATCGCCACTTCTTTTCGCGGGAAAGCAACACAGGAGCTTTCGGAGAAGAAAGTAAGTGAACTTCGAGCTGCCGCAGCGAGAGAGAACATTGCAGTTTCTAGTGAAACTCGAATCTGTCGTTTCGATCCACCATTCAAACCTGGCTTCTTGCAATACAACGAGATTGTTATCCCGCTTATGTTAAGCAGGAATTAAAGTATTTGCGAAGATCTGCCAAGCTAGAAGTGATTTAGCGACCAACGAAAGCGTGATATAGGTACGTTCGCCGCGGATGTAGTCAGACCACTTTCCGACCTTCTTATATTGCAACCATTGCACAAGTGCGAATGAGTTGAAGAAGATAAATATGGTCAGAACAATTCCGTAAACAAATGCTGGGGCCGATGTGTCACCAGGGCCGCCGATAGAAAATACATAGAAGAGAAGAGCAAGCCAAGGGACGATACCGGTGATGCAACCAAAGATGAATGGCAGCCAGCCGCCACTTCCTGGATTCTCGTATTTCTCTTGCAACCAGCCAAATAAAATCATTGATGCATTCACACCGAAGATCGAGATGATTGCAGAAATTTCAGCAACGCCAGTTACTTGGGCGATTAGAACAATCATTACTGAGGAGCTAACCGCGTATTCAACCCAGCGGAAATAGTTTCGCTTTGCTGCAATTCCGGCGCTATAGCGTGGGAAGAACTTTGGACTTGAGACAATGAAATGTGCCAGCGCAGATAACCCGAGGAATATCGCAACCGTTAAACCAACTGGAGTATTAAAGAGAACGATTGGTTCGGCAAAAGTTGATCCCGGAGGCCCCGCCATATAAGTCGCTGTGATTGGAAGTGCGAAGTCATTGCTTAAGGCAAGGACCGCCGCCATTTGGGCCAAGTGCAGGATTCCAGCGAAAACATTAACTTTGCGAAGACTTTGGGATGTGATCTCTTTGCTCATGAGTAAAAGGGTAGCTGTGGTGGAGTCGGAATAGGGGGATTAGCGGAGTGTCAGAGCTGAGGTCTAAGTTGAGTTCATCGAAAGGGGCAGGTGAATGTTCGAAGTTCTATTTATTGCAGCGTTGGTCTATCTATATATGGAGCGCAAAGCGCGAAAGAAGCGCGAAGGAAAGCGAATGCGCGGTTTGGATGCCGAACTCAAAGCAATCATCGAGCAAGATGGCGATAAGACTGGAATAGCCTTTGAGATTAAGCAATATTTATTGGCGATAATCGAAGATGCAAATAACGGTGTTGAGAAATTCTCTGATTCACGAATAGAGCAAGCTGATCGAATCTTGGATCGGGCTGGACCATCTGCGATGTATTGGATGAGCGATATTGCGGCGCAGCTAGCTTTCTTGGCAGCAGCGAAGGTAAATGGAACGGCGACAAGCGTTGATTCAAAAATTGGGATAAGTACTACGCCCGAAGCAATTGTTAAAGCAGTAGTGAAGGGCTAGTTAAGTTTGCTGTAAGTAAAACTTAGCGCCGTCGCTGTTGCGACCCAAAGTTGGTATGGAATAAGTGCGAGACCAACCCAGAGGGATGCTCGGAAAGTTATTGCGAGAAGCGGAATAGTTAAAAGCGTGACTAGTGCGAGTGAAGTTGCTGCGCCGCTTAGGTTATGTGGATGATAAAAAAGATAGGCCCAGGTAAGCGCGCAGGCAATTGAAGCCGCAAAGATCGCAAGGAATGTAATCGTCATTGAAACACTTAAGCGATTAGCAACTGTGTAGGCACTAATGCCAAGAACTATGAAGTTATAGGGCCAGATGACACCGAAGATGAAATCTGGTGGTTGCCAAGATGGTGCATTTAGATTGTTGTACCAAATTCTGGAATTGTTCGACATTATCGCGCCAGAACCAAATGCGTAGATAGCGACTAGCGCGAACCCAATCCCAGATGTGATTGCAGGTGAAATTTTCACGAGTCTTGCTGCATGGACCACATTTTCCACACATGCGTGCGAACTGTTCGTGGTTGGCTCATGATGGTCGTGATTTGGAATGCAACATCTTCAGGGCGCAGATAAGTTTTTAACTTTGGCTCGCCTGCTGTGCGACCAACGCCAAGTGCGAATTCTGTTTCAGTTCCTGCAGGACAGACAAGTGCAACGCGAACACCCTTTGCGCGAAGTTCGCGATCAAGTGATCCAGCAAAGCCAACTTGAGCATGCTTTGTTCCGGCATAGATAGCTTCGATATCGCCACCACGGAAACCTGCGACTGATGCCACGATAATTACATCGCCCTCTTTCTTATCCAACATTGTTGGCAGCGCTGCGCGAATGATATGAACTGTGCCTTCGTAGTTTGTGCGCATCATGCGATTTACATCTTCATCGCTGTGATCAAGGATTGAACCGTAGAAACCGATACCAGCATTAGGAACAACAGCATCGATGGTTCCGAAGTTATCAATTGCGGCCTTTGCAACTTTGCGGGAAACATCTGGTTCGGAACAATCACCGGCAACATAAACTGAGTTTGGGCCAAGTGCCGAGACCATCTCTTTTAATCTGGCTTCATTTCGGGCATTTAGGACAACTTTGCAGCCCATCTCAACAAGAGCTTTTGCGGCGGCGGCTCCGATTCCTGCCGTAGCACCAGTGATGATTACAACTTTTCCGTTTAGGTCACGCAATTGATATGTCATAAGGGAAGGCTAGCGGGGCGAATCGGAAATTTCTATCTAAAAATGCAGACCCTCGGTAATCTGTTGCAATGCGCAGAAGTAAGCAACCGAGTTCAATGATTGCGATTGCCTTGACTGTTGGGCTGATACTTGAAACTAACACTGTGCCAGTTTCGGCAGCAGAAACAATTACTTTATCGATGGCAGATGATCACGATTTTGGATATTCAAGGTCACTATTTCGCCATTGGATTGATGCCGATAAGGATGGCTGTAATACACGATTTGAAGTCTTAATTGCCGAGGCGACAACGAAGCCACGAGTTGGGGCTAAGTGTTTTCTATCTGGGGGAAAGTGGAAGAGTCCATACGACGGCAAAGTTTTCACAAATCCAACAGGTTTAGATATTGATCATATGGTTCCGTTGGCTGAAGCTTGGCGATCAGGGGCTTGGGCTTGGACGGCGGCGCAGCGGATGGCTTTTGCAAATGATTTAGATGCGGCAGAAACTTTGGTTGCGGTTACCGCAAGTTTGAATCGAGCAAAGGGCGATAAGGATGTGGCTAATTGGCTGCCACCGAAATCTCAATGCAAATATCTTGCGAATTGGATTTCAGTGAAGTCGCGCTTTGATTTAACCGTGGATCCAATCGAAACTGAATTCCTTCGGGCAAAAATTACCGAGTGCAATATAACGAACGTGGTAATTCAAGAAGTAACGATTAACTAGAAATTTAGTTAGTTGCTCGCAAAATTCTTGGAGTCGAAGCTGCGCTTGTGCCACCAGGACCAGTTGCGGTCACATCAACATAATAAGTTACGCGACGAGTCAGATTTGAAATTGTGCAAGAAGTTGATGTTGCAGAACAGGTTCGCGCTACGGTTCCACTTGTTAGTGCTGACCAAGCAGTCGCGGTGTAACTAGTTACGCCACTTCCTGGCGCAGAAGGTGCTTGCCAAGTAACTGCAAGAGATCCGTTATTTCTTCCAGTCGTAACTGAAACGTTTCTAGGCGCAGAAGGCGCAGTCAAAACAGGTGCTGGTGTGGAGCCAGCAACACTTGTATTTAGAAGTCTGGTTGACGTTGAAGAGCGTGTAGTTATGAAGTTCGATGAGTAAGAATTAAGAGTATTTTGCACATTTACCGGGGAGAGGCTTGCATTCGCTAAAACCAATTCCGATAGTGCGAGTGCTGCAGCGCCCGCTACGTGTGGAGATGCCATGGAAGTTCCATTTATTGTGTTTGTTACTGAATTAGATGAACCAATCCAAGCCGATGTGATGCTTACTCCTGGAGCAGAAATGTCTACGCAGCTTCCGGTATTGCTGAAGTTTGCAAGCGCATCTTTGTTATCTGTTGCACCAACTGTTATTGCCGCAGGTGCTCGAGCCGGTGAATAGTTGCAGGCATTTGCATTGCTATTTCCAGCAGCAACCACAACTGTAATTCCAGCGTTAACGGCCGAAGTAATTGCGGTATCTAATGCGGCGCTTGCTCCGCCACCCAAACTTAAATTCATTACTGAAGGTGTTGGATTTGCCAAGTATTGGTTAACTGCCCAGTTAATGCCACTGATTACGCCTGAATTAGTTCCTGAACCATTGCAATCCAAAACTCGAACAGGTACCAGATTTACACTTTTTGCAACTCCGTATGTCGAGCCACCAATTGTGCCGGCAACATGTGTTCCGTGGCCGTTGCAGTCAGTAGTTCCACCAGTCGTAATTGCAGTAAATCCAGTTTTGACTCGACTTCCAAATTCAACGTGAGTCGCCAGAATTCCGGTGTCAACAACATATGCGGTTACACCCTGTCCGGTTGGTTCATAGTTATAAATATTGTTTAAGGGGAGTGTTTTTTGATCGATGCGATCGAGGCCCCAAGTTGCCGGAGATTGAGGCGTAATCGCTGATGCAGTAACAATTCCATCTTTTTCGATGTAGAGAACTCTTTTGTTTTTCTTAAGTTCATCAGCTTGAGTTGCTGTCATATCTACAATTGCGCCTTTGAAAACTTTATCAACTTTATTTACTGTCTTGACTTTGCGATTTTCGCGGTCGTCATCTTCTTCCGCAATACTCGCAGAATCTACATATTGGACTATGTAGCGCTCTGTTGTTTCACCTTGAGCAGGGACGGCTGAGAAAAATATAAATCCAGCGAAGAGCCCAAGAATTCCAACTGTAGACAGGAATTTGATGAGATTAGTCCGCTTCATAGTCCGATATTTTAGGGTGTTTTAAACCCGGATCTGAACCTTAGAACTGAGGGAATCCCGAGAATTTAGGTGTTACCCGCATAGCGAAAGCCTTAATTAGCTAGCTTCGAAGCGGGCCGCTTCGTTAATGACATTAACTAAGGTCTCTATCTTGGTAACGCTGTGCTTGACCAGGTATTTACTGCCCGGCGGCAACTGCAAAATCTTCTCTTCGATCTGAGTTGGATTGAGGAAAGCTGTTAGAAGCACGATGCCAATGCCCGGATTTGATTGTCTAATTTTCTTCGCAAGATCGATGCCATTTGGGCCTTTACCTAAGTTGTAATCCAAAACTGCAACATCAGGGTTGTAGAGCTTTACATATTCAATGGCTGTTTTAACAGATGCGGTGTCAAAGAGAATTTCAAAGCCTTGCAGCGTCAGGGCTTTCTTAATCGTTGAACGAGTGACCTCATCGTCCTCAACGAGCATTAACTTGAGCGCTTCTTTCTTTGCCATCTGGTCCTATCCGTCCACTGAGATATAAATTGTGAAAATTGTTTCATTCTGTTTGTATTTGATTTTCCAACGCCCATCTGAGACTAGATTAAAAATCTTAGTACCTAACCCTGGGTTACGTCCCTTTAAGTTAGGTGATTTGGTTGGGTTATCTATCGCATGAATTTTTATCGTATTTGAATCCGATTTTGTTAGCTCAAGTTTGATTTCTGTTGAGCCACCATGTCGAACTGAATTTGAAAGAATTTCTTCAATCACATCACCGATATCTTGAACACGCTCGCTTCTCAAATCTCCAAGGCCATCCTGGAGTTTAAGGTCAACATCTAAAATTCCAAACCAGGGATCAATTCTGGAACTCAGCTCATCAGAGAGCTTTAGCACCTCTGAATTTAATCCTAAAGTTGGGTTTTCAAGAAGATCCACCAATGAGATACGAAGCTTGTTGAAAGCCTCCGAATCATTGTTTTCTAATGCTTGCTGCATCCGAAGCGAGGTTGTTGCAAAACGAGTGAGCATGTTCCCATGAATGAAGACTGCCCATTGATGTGAGATTCTGGCTTCAAGTTCCTCATGGATTTTAACTAGCTTTAATCGCAAAATTGCTGGAGATGGAACATATGCTATTTGTGGAACACTATTTTTAAAGATTGGAACTAAAGCCTGGGTAATTGCTAATTCAATTGCAAAAAGCACTGGGAAATTAACCGCTGTGATTAAGAAAGGTGTGTGTCCACCTGGATAGGGAAATATCCACTGGCTAACTACATTTGTTATCAGGGGCAGATAGCAGAGAAATAGATATGAAACTAGGCGCGATGAAGCACTAGGCATTTTATTTTTCCTAGAGATAATCTCTGGAAGATTACACAGAAGAATTGTGATCAAAATAAGAACAAGTATCGCCAAGATGCTTCTAGATGGTGGCAAAGTATTTAGAAGCGAAGGGGCAACCCCAAACATCATCAAAAGGGCAATTACTGAAGTTGGAATCTTTTCGAGTCTTAAACTTGCTCTTATGAAAACGTATAACTGCCTGGTAAAAATGTTTATGACTCTCAGAGATTGGGAAGCAATAAAGGTTTTTTTACTTTGATTTCCTCGGCTTTCAAGATCTGCCGATAAACTGCGAAGCGAATTCGTCTTTAACAATTCTTGAATTTGTTTGACATTTCCTTCGTTTAATTCTATTGCTACTGCCGAAATTTGATCGGCCAACAAACTTGTCTTCTTCCTTAATCGAGCGAGGACATTTTCCTCAATTTCGCGTTCAGCTTCAATGTTTTTCTTTGATTTTCGAAGTTCAATTCGAGCGTTTATAAGCAGAGTATGTTCAAACTCTTGAATGAAGGTTGGAATAGTTCGAAAATGTGAACTGATAAAAACCGCTATTGGAAACCAGAAAACTCCTAGAAAGAGAATAGTGCGGAGTGAGAGCGCAATTCCTCTTTGATGACCGGTGTTTAAAGCATCAAAAACTAGATTAAACACGACTTCCGAGAACACCGCTATGAGTATGCCAAGAAGTATTAACTGAAGAATTCTCAAACTAGTTATTTTGAGAAGTGCGAGTATTTTGCGCACCCCATATATGAAAATGAAGAGCAGAATAAAGTGAATTAAATGTGCGAGATAGTCATGGCCATGGACATTTCGGGTTCCGCGTACTACATCGGATATGAGAACTGAGATTTCAAAGAAGATTATGCCTAGGGGGATTAGGAGAAAATCCAATGGGATCTGGCCAAGACCTTTGAGGCGCCTAAGAATTTGTCCCATTAATTATTTAACCGCGACTTTTCCTTGTTGCCACATTCGAACTGCAATGACCCTAGGGTTCATATCTGAATCGCCATTAACGCCAAGTGCTTGGAATGTTCTCTGAATAAGTCCTTCAGCAGCTCGCAGTGAAATTTCACGCTTTTTAGCGATCGCGCTATTGGATAAACCATCAGCAATCATGCGCAATATTTCGGCTTGGGCAGCGGTGATAGTTATCTTCTCCGAATTCTCAACAGGGTTTACTTGAAAGTGACCTGTTTTCTCAATTGATTCGGTAATACAAGCAAGCAATTTCTCCATGCTTGTAATCTCGGATTTAACAACATAAACAGTTGGGGCTGGGATTCGAGATGGATCCTTGATTGCAAGTTCGGGAGATGCATGCGCGGTCATGATTACAAGTCCAGTCCATGGACGTTCGTGATAGACCTTTGCCAGAAGATCGGCGCCATCAGGTCCGGTACCTAGATCTAAATCTGTTAAGACTACGTGGGGATCAAAGTCATCAATTTGTGCGAGAGCTTGTGAGACCGACTTTGCCGAAATTGCAGTGACTCCAGATGAGTTAAGCATTTCGCCAACCATGGCGCGAGCGAAGTCTTCATCTTCTACTAGCAGAACTTTTATATTGTTCTTTTTCGACTCCATTTATAAAGGATACAGGGGGGCTTACCCCTCACCTTTGGAATCTTCGGGTAATACCTAAGTGATTCTGAAGCTTTTTGCTGGCTTAGATATCCTCGGCAACGTGAATCTCATGCACAGAATCTCAAGGCAACAACGATTAGTGCTGGGCGCTTCAATGATTGCGCTAACTGTTGCGCTTCCTGCAGCATTTGGCCTTGATTTAATTACAAATACTCAAGATCAAGAACAAGTGGTCGAGGCAACTCCATCGCCAGAATCGGCACCGCCGGCACCAGAAGAGCCTGCCCCGAGTGCAGAACCATCGCCCGAACCATCGCCGGAAGTTACTGGCGAAGCCTCTCCGGCGCCATCTGCAAAGCCATCTGTTGAACCAACTGTTGAATCCAGTGCTGAACCAATTAATGAGCCCACGGTTGAACCCAAAGTTGAACCAAGTGAGAAACCGACACCAAAGCCAATTCCCGTGCACGCGCTCGCAAATCAGAGCATGTATTTAATTGCTCCAAAGCAAGTTTCAGTTGATCCACGTGCAACAACTACGACCCTCCCAGCGATAACCGTTGGATCTTCAGAAACTCTGCTGCTCTGTGCATTTTCAGATAAGGCAATTTTCCATGTGCCATATATTCCATATATCCCAGTCGCAATCGATCCAAAGAAACCAGAACTTGGAAGCAGGAATAGTTTCCTAATCCAGGGTCAAGGCAGCTCGCACCTTCGAATCTCCGGGCCAAGTTATGCAGTGATGTCTGCTTTCAACGGCGGGAATGGAATGCGAATTACTTCGTCTTCTAGAGCCATTTCCGGCGGTCAAATACTTCTCCGGTTTGTAAACATGTCCGAGCCATCTCTTGATGGCAGTTTCTGCGGCCAGGGGAGTGTGAGTAATAACCGAAGCATTTCGATTCGAGCCCTCGGTATTGACTTACAAATGCTTAAGGCAGACGTTAATCTAAAGAGGAATAAATAGATTGCAACGCGCAATTTTTTAGCCTCTGAATTAATTAGGAGTATTGAATGGCTTCAATGCTTGGTTCGCCACTTAGTGGCAACGTTAATTCTGGGCGTCCTAAGCGCGGTATAGGCAAAACTAAACGAAATATTGTTTTTGGAGTTGCCGCAATTTCAGTCGTCCCTTTCTTACTTTCAACTTTTGCCGCCAGCGTAACTATTGGAACTGGCGCACTTGAATTTGGTCAAGGATCCCAACAAGCGATTGCATGTGATGACACCGTGTTTATTGCACTTGGTGAAGAGTGGCATGCAAATCCTTCAGCCACAGATAGTTCAGATGGCTTCTTTAGAGTTCGTACCGCGACAGTTTCAAACTTAAATTTAGAGACCTGCAAAGGCAAGAAACTTCGTCTTCGCATGATTGATGGAAGCAGTGCGGAAATAAATATTGGTTCAACACCTGAAGCAAAAGTTCTACAAATTCAAATTCCCAAAGAGGTGCCAACCTCAAATAACGTTGATCCACAATCACTTGGGCTTACTTATTTAACTGGCCTGGGCCAACCAATAGTTGGAACTCTTGCGGCTGGAGTCAATCTAAATGTTTCAGGTGTCTCTGTTTATGACGGCACTCCGTTAACTTCAACATCGGCCGATGTCATGTTCTTCCTTGATCCAACATCAACGATTGTTAACATCAATGGTGAAAGCGTTCGACGCGCCACTGTTGAAACAGTTAACAATCCAAATTAACCCGAGACCTGCGAAGAGTTAGATATGGCTCTAAAAGCCAATAGAACCGGGGTTTTAAGTGTTAAGGCTGCTGTTATATCTGCTCTGACTTTAGCTTCGATTGGATCCGTTCTTGCTGCAAGCAGTTCTATTTCAACTCCACCACGCTATGAGTTTGGCCAAGGTGTTTACCAGATCAAAGCCTGTGATAGCTGGGTAACACTAAATTTGATTGCAGGTGCAACTGGCACATATGGCGCACCAGCGGGAATTTCCCCCCTTATTGGACTCAGCGTTTCGGGACTTAATACAAGAACTTGTGCCGGTATTCAATTCACACTTAAAGCCAGAGATATTAACTCTGCCGAGCTTCCGCTATATCTGGCAAAGAGGTCAGCAAAAGTGTATTCAGTGATTCTTAAAGTGGCTGCCGATTCATCAGTAGCGCTCGACACCGCAGATCAATATCGGACTCTGTCTTATTCATCAACCACCGGAATTTACACAATCAGTTTTACAAATCCGACTTCAACAGCACCAGAAGTCGCTCAATTAACCATAGAAAGCGCTGTTATCTGATGTTCGGTTATCACCTGAAAAATCACCTATCGGAACTATCGCCTAATGAATATTTCTTGACGAAGTGTTTAACTATCGCAAGTAAAGAAACGCACCACCTACGAGCAAGAAGGAGCACAAATGCAAATATTACGATTTGAAGATGCGCCAGAAGTCGCACCAAAGCGTAAGAAGTCATCGGCTGGTTGGATTGGCCTTGGCTTAGTTGCTGCTCTCTTCGGCGTCAGCACAGCTTTCGCGTCAAGTTCCATCACGATCAATGGGAATGCACCGGTTGCCCTTGGACAGGGAGTTAGCACAGTCACAGCATGTGATGAAACTATAAATATTTCTCCAAGTACCGAAATGAAAATATCAGCTGGCGAGCCAACTTTCTTCTTGACCTCACTCGGAATTTCCGATGTAGATCGTCTTGCTGCTGACATTACTTCCGGTATTGGTTGTGGTGGCAAAATTTTTGATCTCCAACTTTTCTATGAAGATCCAGCTGACAATGCCACCAAGGCATATAACTGCACTGAATTGAAATTAAATGGAGATGCTTCTTACCTTGATGACACGGTAAAACTGACCACCGCCACTTGCTCAGATAGCAAAATCAGCATTTCAATTCCAATTGGTTCAACCGCTGGTTCATGGGCATTCGATATTCCTTTCGATGACGGTCCTGCTTCGATAAATTACTTCACATTAGTTTCAAGAGCATAAGGGAGAATCGAAAATGTCACTACTGGATCTAAACAACGGTAAAGGAAGTTCACTCCGCATGAAGCGTGGCGTGAAACTCTGGGTAGGTGCCGGCCTTGTTGCTGCCATTGTAGGAATTGGTTCGACACTTGCTTCTTCAATCACAATCAATGGCGGTTCTGATACTGAATTTGGCCAGGGCGTTCAGAGAACTGTTTATTGTGGTTCTGAGGCTCAAACTTTAAAAGTTATTCCTGTTTCTGCTTATAAAAATAAAGCTGGGAGCAGTGAACCAGCAGGAACATTCTATTTAACCGGGATTAAGGTCACAGATATTCCCTCAGCTTGCGATGGCATGAACTTCGTGATTTCTATGTATAACACAAACGCTGATTCATCTGCGCTATTGCTTACAAATACTTCATCATTGTCGCTATACACACCAACTGTTTATTGGCGAAATTCAGTAAGTTCCTCCACCAATACATACACTGGTCCAAGTTCTAGCTCTGCATCAGGAAGTTCAAGTTCCTGCCAAGATGCAAGTGCCAACAAACTCACGAGCAATGCATCAGGTGCCTTGCTAAGTGCAAGTCGAAATACTTTTGTAAATCCTTGTTCCGTTGCTTACCTAACCGTAAAGAGCAATGCGTTTCAGGTAAACTTCAAAACGGGTTCAAGCATTACAAATGCTGACACTAGCGCGGCTGGACGTATCGTTATTGAAACTCAAGAGGATACTTTTGGCGCAAATAACGTTAAGGCCAACGGAAATGCATACGCATACGGTCTGGCTTACGACGGCCTGAGCTAATCCGGAGCACTCAAATGACTTCACGCAAAACTCTTTTTGCGGGTGAATCTGGTGACGTGATGTGGATAGAGGGATCTTCCCTCTATCCGCAGTCAAATATTCTCGTCACCATTTCATCTGCCGAAGGTGAGAGATCTGCATTTATTTCTGATGGCACTATTTCACAATTAGATGCATCACTTCTTGTTGACGCACCTGAGGTTGCTGTTTCTCCGGCAAAGGCGAATAAGTTCAGGAAATTTGGCCGTGCAGTTTCGATTGCTGGATATAGCCTTGCGGCGGTCTTACTTATTTTCTCGGGCTTTTCATTTACTGGAAATGCCAAGGCAAGAATTGTTTTAACTGGTTCCATGGAACCCGCAATTAGTGTTGGAGACATAATCATCACGACACCAGTAACTCGCAAGGATCCTAAAGTCGGGGATGTTATTGCCTACGATGCGAAGCGCTTTAATGGTGAAAAGGTTGCGATTTTCTCCCACAGAATTATTGGTGGTGACATCAAGTCTGGCTTCATTATGAAGGGCGATGCTAATAAATCTCCGGATCCACAGAAGCCCACAAGCCAAGATATTTTGGGAGTTGTCATCTTCGTGATTCCAGTAATCGGAAAATTCTTAACGATGAAAGCTTTATTCCTGATAATCCCTTCTATTTTTGGATTCTGGCTGATCCTGAATGCGATGAAAAATGTTGAATAAAACTATCGCCCTCTTCTTCTCGGCATTCTTACTTTCAGTTACCGGGTTATCTGCTGCGCATGCTGAAGATATCCCGGTTTTAACTTGGGAAAAGGGCAAAGAACATAATGTGATTTTGGGTGGGGATGGAACCGTTGGAAATTGGCAAGTTAATCTGATTTCAAACCAGGCTCCGACTCTCACCTTTCGTCAGAGCAAGGTGAACGACAAAGGCTTCGCAGTTTTTTCAGTAAGCATTCCCGATAATTATCCTGAAGGTGTTTACACGGTTCAGACCGTTGGGAAGAATTCGCCAGCCAAGATTGTCGCGGGCGTAAAGCTTGTGGCCTTGAGCAAGTTCAATCTGATTCAAATTCCGCTAAAGCTCTTTCTCATTCTCCTTACTTTAATTCTTCTAGTCACGACTATGTCGATTATGCGAATGAGCAAATATGAGCGAATTGAATATCTGCGTGAGAATCCAACGAAGAAGATTTCGAACTGGGTAAAGCCGCTCTATAAATTGCGCGTGGCTGCGATTGAAGAGATCCATCGCTCAATCTTTAAGTTTCAGATTATTCGGGAGGGTGAACTTTTACATAAAATTTCACCAACTCTTTGGTCGGTATTACCTATCGTTTCGATTTTTATCGGAGTCTATGTAGGGGTAAGTGGCAATTTAGTTGAAGGCGTAAGAATGATTCCGGTCATCTTGTTCTTTGCTGTTGCACTGCTAGGAATTATCGATCCATTTAGTGGATTTACAGCGACACTTGGCTTTGCCTTTATTCAAACCTTAATCGGAAATATCACTAGCGTGCGCTCGTTTATGTCGATTCTTGCAGTAGGAATTGGCTGGGTTGCCCCAGGGATTCTCTCTTCGTTATATCAAGGCATTTTGCGCAAGGACCGTTACTTCGGAGTTCTTCGTCGTTTAATTCCAGATTTAGTAGCTGCAAGCGTTGCGGGATTAGTCTTTTTGGTTTCACAATTATTGACTAACAGCTTCACGGATCGTGTTGGTCCAATTGCAATGGGAAGTATTACCTTGCCGATTGTGTTGAGTATTTTCACTTTAGGTCGAATGCATATCGAGCGCTATCTTTCTAGAGATTTGCACCAGACTGGTGAGAATTATCAGATCAGAGTTCTAGTTCTTCCTCGTGTGATTGCTCCGAGAACTATAGTTTTAGCAGCCTTTTACTTCGCTGGGACTGCTTATGTTTGGACTGAGTCTTGGCAGTTCGCTGGCATGACGGCATTCTTGCTTTCGTTCCCGCTTTCAATGCTTATGGTTCGTTTTGAATCACCATCACTTAAATTCTTGACTCGCTTTGATCGCAATATTGTTCTTGAATCTTTACTCATGCTTGCAATCGCCTTTGGCATCTTCTATTACGTCCAAACTTTGCCGTTAGAAGTAATGCAAAAGGGCAAGATGTTTATTCTTTATGCCGCGGTTCTACTTTTTGCGCATGGCTTCTATAGCTCGATTTATGACACCACCACTCGAAAGGTGGCGTTGGTTGAATGAAAAAAGCCGCGTTCTTCATTGCATTCCTAGCATTCACGAGAATTGGCTTCTCGCTGGGATTTTCTGAAGCACCTGTAGGTATTGGTAATTTCTTTTTAGGACAACCTGCAATTGAAAATTCAAATTTAAATCAAGTTCTTGGTTTGTTAGTTGGACCAAATGGTCAACCAGGAGTCTCTGGATTTTCCGGAGCTAACGGAAAAGATGGTTTGAATGGTTTAGATGGAAAACCTGGAGAACCAGGTGCGCCAGGACAACCCGGAGCAGCAGGACAACCAGGTATCCAAGGAGCACAAGGACCAGCAGGTCAACCAGGTCAACCGGGCCAACCAGGTGCGCAGGGAGTTGCAGGACCAGCAGGTGCGAGTGGACCAGCAGGAGCAGCAGGTGGAACCAGCGGTGGAAATGCAAATGCAGGTTTTGGAACTGTAACAATTGGAAGTTGTGATGATTCGGTCAAGATTGATCTAAAGCAAAAATTCACCAGCGGGGTTTTTAAACTCGATGAAGTGAATATTGGTGAAATATTAGGAACTACTGTTGCGGGCCCCGGATGTGCTGGACAGCGGATATCTGTTCACATTAAAGACAATTCGACGGGAGCGGAAATCACTTGCTCGGCAATGTTGCCTGGAATTACAGGCACAAGTAATCGAATCTCATTCCCATCTGGTGGTGCTTGCGTTAATTCATCTAATGCCGCAGTTACAATTACCAACATAGAGATGAAGAACTTGGATTCATTCGTTGGTCTCGAATTTACGTCAGGAGGAATCTAATGGCTAGTAAGAAAAAACCTGAGAACAGCGAACCAAAGATTTCTAATATTCCGATGCCAATTTCAGATAATCCTTTAGTTGTTGATCTACCTGATGGCCAAAAATTAATTCTTGGCAAGTTAACTCCCGGACATGTGATTGAAGTTGCTACTTGGCGCGGAACCGGACGTCCGGATTCTCGAACCAACCGCCTCATGCTTGGGATGACAGATGGATCAGAACCAGCAGCCCCTGTGGAGAGCAAGGAGGATTCTGAAACTCCGAGCGCTAGTAGTCGCAAACTTAAGTTGCCTTTCAAGGTAAATATTCCAAGTACGAAGCTTTCGAATTCATTCAAATTCGTATTCACAAATGTCTCAAAAGCACTTGCAAGAACTCGTGAACTAAAACCGATTG
This sequence comes from actinobacterium SCGC AAA044-D11, assembly GCA_965268555.1. Taxonomy (GTDB): domain Bacteria; phylum Actinomycetota; class Actinomycetes; order Nanopelagicales; family Nanopelagicaceae; genus AAA044-D11. The sequence continues at coordinate 987,262 of OZ254174.1, read as the reverse complement.
ATACAACTGCAGAGTTGAACATCGACGCTTGGATCGAGAGTATTAGCAAAGAGGCTGAAGCAAAATCTCAAGCAGTAGCAAAGAGAGCTAGTGAACCTGCAACGAAAGTTTCTGCCACGAAAAAATCAGCGAAAAAGGCTTCTCCAAAGAAGAAATAGCGTGTCAGAATCTCTTAAGCGGGATTAATAGAATGAAAGGCTTACCCTTATACCCGTGAATAAATCTATGCGTACAAGAATTGCTATCGCACTTGCAGTGTTAGTTCTTGCCTTTGCTGCCGGATTTCGGATTGGGCACCCACAGAGCGGGCTGAAGAATTCATTGGGTTCGGCGCAATCAGGTTTAGTTTTATACAAAACTGGAAGTGATTTTGCTAAGGATGCAAAGGTATTGGTTGACATCCAAGAGAAGGATAAATCTCCAGTTCTCGCTTTCGTAGTTGCTGTGAATAAAGATACATATGACATTCAATCCGATGCATCAATTGTTAGAGTTCAAAAAGATCAAGCAAAAGGCAAACTTATATTGATGATTCCATTCCTGGGATCCTTTTTTGGCTTAATTGGGCTTTAAATTATTTCAGTTTAGATACGAAAGTTAAGCGCAAGGCAATTTCGGTCTTCTTAAGTGAATCATCTGCTCCGGCAACAGTGGCAGCATTTGCAAATAAATCAGGCATATCTGCACTCAATTTGAAACTATACGCGAGAGCACGGTTGCGACCAGCCTCTGGCGATTCAGTTTTTGAATCATAACCACCCAGTACCTGAGCAAAAATGATTTCGGTGTCTGCACTAAGGCGTTCTTTATCTTTGAAGGCTTGGATATCTGAAGATAGCGCTTTTGAATTGTATTCATCATAAACAAGTGAGAGCCCGCGGTTGAAGTTAAATCCACGATCAACTTGTTTGTAATTGGTTTTAACAAGTGTGCTACTAATGAAGTTATCAAGCGGAACAAAGGAGATAGTTGCAAGAAAAATAACCATCAAGCCAAGAAGTAAGTCGGCATACATCCAGCCAGCTAGGAGAGTTGCATCCTCGGGATTTTCTTGTTCGGCTCTTGATCGACTTCTAGACATTTTCTAATTTCCAGATTTAATTCTTTTGATTTCGCGGAGAATTTCCCGGTCACTTGGAAGAGATTTGACTAATTTCAAAAGCTCCTTGCTGATCATGTTAAGTGACTTAGTTGAATCCTGAAGTTGCTTAACAGCCCTGCCAAGTGATTGATTCATAGTCACATCAGTAATGCGCTCATGATCAAATAGGTAGCTCTTTATTTGGATGGCCAATTGGAATTTAGCCTCATCTATCTCTAGGTTTGATTTTGCAGATCTGATCCGAAGAACTCGCTCTATTACTGAAATTGCGATTGTCAACAAAATGATCACAAGAATAATCTGGAAGTCCAATGTTGCTACGTGGCTTAGAGACCATTCTTTACTTAGTACGCCGTAACCATTCTCCCAAAAATCAAGGAAATTTGAGACAGTCAATGTGTTGTTGGCTGTGTAAACCGAGAAAGCTGCTGATGCTTTACTAATTGCATACCAGGTGAGGGCTACGGGCAAAAATACAAGGGCATTTCTAACGATAGTAAGCCCAAGGTTTATGCGCTGGAACAAGTTATTAGATTTGTCTGATGGCGCAGGAAGATAATCAAGGGGATCTAGCGATGCCCATACTTCTAAGTTTTCTTCAGTTTCTAGTGCATCCAATAGCCCAGAGACATATGGATCGTCTTGAAATTTATGTTGGATCGACCAAGATTTTAGTAAATTAATTAGTGGAGCACTTGAAGTGCTTGATTTCCTTTTCGCCATTAAAACGACAGCGCAACCACTAAGTTAATAAGCGTTAACCCAACCATGGTTGCCCAGATCTTTGTTGAGACCGCAGGCTTCTTAGTATTCATGTAGCCAAGAACCAAAATAATCACTAGAAACAGAAACTTGATTCCGACTTTTGTGTGGTCCGGAGCTTCCCAATTTGCGGCATCAGATGCATGAAGTGATGTGCGAATTCCGATTAATGCGATTCCCGAAATAAGCGAGAGTAATGCGCTGTGCATAGCGCCACCAAGAATGCGCTTTGGATTCTTTGGAATCTGCGAAAGCAAGGCGCCGAGGATTCCGATAAAACCGATTATGTGAAGGAGAAGGAAGATATTGCGGGCTAGTGACATGTGAAAATGGTAGCCCTTTACTTTGTAACTAGGCCGTTTCTTGCAGGATAGAAATAAGTGTGGCGCGATCTACATTCTCAATACCTCGGCGTAGCGCGCCATACGCCGTTGCGAGATCTTTCAACTCAGAGATCACAATCTTTGGGGCTATCAAAGTTATCTTCTGAACCATCTTGGAAATAGTCTTCAAGTGTGGCTCTAGCGCCGATGCGAGTCCACCTTCAAGGATAAAGACCTCAGGGTTGGTGATACAGCAAACTGAGGCGATACCGCGGGATAGTAGTTCTAACTGCTGGTTCACAAGCTCGATAGCTAGTTTGTTTCCCTTATCAGCAGCAGCATAAATAGTCTTAGCGGTAACGCTTTGGCCACCAGCTAATTTAATGATTTCTTTCGCGCCTTCTCTGTTCTTAACCGCTTCAAAGTTTCGCTCTAATCCAACGGCGCTAGCATGGAATTCAAAGTTAGCATTCATTGGGGATTTAACTTCATCTACAATTTGTAGCGGAAGGTTTCCTACTTCACCGGCGATTCCGTTGAAGCCGCGATAAACCTGACCGTTAATCAACAAACCTAAACCGATACCAACACCGACTGACATGGCTGCTGCATTGGCTAAATCTTTAGCCCCACCTCGCCAATGCTCACCATAGATTGCAAGGTGCGCTTCATTCTCAACATGAACCTGCTTCTTTAAAACTTTTGATAACTCGTCGCTAAGCGAGAAGCCCTCCCAATCTGGGAGGTTATATGAACGAGTAATTTCGCCAGTCTCTGGATCAATAGTTCCTGGGGATCCTGCGACAACAGAACCGATATCTGAAACCTTAATTTTGTTCTGTATTAATCCGGTTTCGTAAAGCTCTTTGACCTTAGCAATGATTGCTTTTCTGCCTCCCTTAAGCGGGGTGCTCTGCATCAAAGTAGCGATGATATTTCCATCAAGATCTGAGATCAGTAATCGAATATTTGATCCACCAATATCAATTGCAACAATCTTCTTGCGATCTTTATTAAATGTTATTTGCTGCGCCTTGGGACCAGGTCGACCAGCAGCAGATTTTGTCTTCGCTTCGTTCATAGATATGAGCTTCTCTTTATTCAAAATATCGAGCGCCTCATTCACTGTTGGCTTTGAAAGTCCAGAAATTTCACCAATTAACTGCCGGGTGATAGGGCCATTTGTACGTACAGTTTCGAAAACTCGAGCCACGTTTAGGCGTCGCAGACCGGCCGGTGAGCCTGAGGAAGATCTCGTGAAAGCTGCCGGAAGAAACTCTGAGAAAGTGCTTGACAGAATAGGAAGACTCCTTGTTCTATTACCCCTAAGTAAACCACGGAAGTGGCGTGCAAGAGAAGGGCAGTTTAAGAGCAATTTCAGAGCAGGGCAAAGCAAATAACTAATAAGGAGAGCATTAGTGACGCAAGCGACTCGTATCAAAATTACGGACGTTTCAAAGATTTATCAGAGTGACACAAAGACTGTAGAAGCTGTAAAGAATTTCTCAGAAAGTGTTAAGGATGGTGAATTTGTCTGCGTCGTTGGCGCAAGTGGATGTGGCAAGACCACTCTTCTCTGGTGTTTATCTGGACTTCATCCAGCAACATCAGGAACAGTGCACATTGATGGTGAGCTTTTAACTAAGCCGCTACCTGATCGAATTGGAATGGTTTTCCAAGATTCTAACCTTCTTCCTTGGCGAACACTTATGGAGAACATTGAACTCCCATTTCAAATTAAGAAGAAGCCAGTCAATCGTGAATTAGTCGATGAGTTATTAGAAGTTGCAGGACTTAAAGGTTTTGAAAATTCTTATCCTGGCGAATTATCAGGCGGTATGAAGCAACGCGGTTCTATTGTTCGCGCCCTTGCTCAAGATCCAGAAGTGCTTTTGATGGATGAACCATTTGGTGCGCTAGATGCTTTCACTCGTGAAGAGATGAACTTGTTCTTACTTAAAGTTTGGGAACGCACAAAGAAGACAATTGTTTTCGTTACCCACTCAATTTCAGAGGCAATTTTCTTGGCAGACCGGGTCTGGGTTATGTCACCACGGCCAGGTCGTTTATCTCGAATCGTTGATGTGGATTTTGCAAGACCACGTCATATTGATCTGCAGTTTGAACCTAATTTCATTGAAATTCTGAAATCAATTCGTGAAGATGTTGAAGGTTCTAAATCTGGAAAGGGGAACTAATCATGGCGACCGATAATCTTGCAGATAAGATTCCTGATTTTAATTCTTCTGGTAGTCAAAGCGGTGGTGGTCCAGTAGATGTTTCGGCGATTGCGAGTATTCGTCGAGCTAAGGGCTTTAAAGAGATCATCTCGGTTCTAGCTCTGGCAGTGGTTGTTGTAACACTTCTGGAATTCATTCTGATCTGGACTCATACCGAGGCCTATGTATTTCCAAAGCCAACAGCGATTATTCATAGCTTATTTACTGACTTCTCAACCCTCTATTGGAAGCCGCTAACGCAGACGGTACAGACTTTTTTCTTGGGATTAATTATCGGATCAACTATTGGCTTGTCACTCGCGGTTCTCGTGACGTTGAAGCCAGGGCTAGATATCTTTATTTCGCCTTACATAATCATTCTGGTAACAACTCCGATGGTCGCGCTAATTCCGTTCTTGATGCTTAAGTTTGGTTTCGGAATGACACCACGCGTTATTGCGATCTCACTCGCCACCGGTCCGATGGTAATGATCAACTCGGCTACTGGCTTTAGGCGAACGAATGCCGAATTGATTGCGCTCGGAAAATCCTATGGTGCAACAGAATTCCAACTCTTCCGCAAAATCAGATTCCCATTTGCGCTACCCATGATCATCGTTGGCTTCATGGTTGGTTCAATCTTCGGACTCTTGACTGCGGTAGGTGCCGAGATGGTTGGCGGTGGAATGGGTCTTGGTAATCGCTTGATCTACTTCTCATCACTAGTGCAGATGTCCCAATTCGGGGCGGTACTAGTAATCGTCGCAACCTTCGGAGTTGGTATCTATTCCTTCTTCACATTTGTAAATCGCAAGTGGGCAAGTTGGGATGTATAAGAAAAAAGAGAATTGCGTTCTAAGCCGAACCCGGAGCGCAGATAGTAAAAATGCAAGTCCGCTAACAACAGAAACAGAAAGAGGTAGAGATATGAAGAACAGAAAGCTATGGCTGGCGGGGGTATCGGCATTAGCCGCACTCTCTCTAGTTGTTGGACCGACTGTTTCAAATGCAGCTCCTAAGCTGCAAACAATCACATGGATGTCTCCACGTGGTTCACTAGATGTAATGGATGACTACATGCTTCACGTAGCCATCGATCGCGGATACTTCAAGGCGCAGGGCATTAACGTAAAACTTATTGCCGGACCTTCAGATGGAACCGCTGCAACTAAGTTCGTTGCACAAAAGCAAGTAGATGTTTCTTATCCAAGCCCAGGAATTTTGCTATCTTCAATTGCAGCAGGTGTACCTGTTGTTTCTGCATTTAACATGATTCCAGGACAGGTGTTCAACTTTGCAACGCCAAAGGGAAGCTCACTAAAGAAGATCTCTGACTTCACAGGTAAGAAGATCTGCGTTGGTTCACCAGCATGGGCAGCAATCATTAACCCAATGCTTGTAGAAGCTGGCGTTGACTATAAGTCAGTTGAAATCATCGATGCAGGTTGGCCAACATGGTCACAAGCAATTGCAGCAGGCAAGTGTGATGCTGGTCTTGCATGGGATGGTCTAATTGCACAATGGGCAGCAACAGGTATCAACGTTGACTGGATCATTGGTAAGGAAACTTCAAAGCAACCTTCAAACGGTTATGACATCCGTGCTTCTGAACTAAAGACAAAGGCCGGAAAAGATCTATACACACGCTTCATGCGTGCAGTAGCTATGGGTATGGAGTTCGCGAAGGAAAACCCTCGCGCAGCTGCACAAATTACCTACAACCGTCTGCCAGCACTTGGTGCGACACTTTCACCACAAATCGCTGTTGATTCAATGCGTGAAGAGCAAGTAGGTCACATGATCTCTCGCGTTGATGGCAAGGGTTGGGGTTATCACTACCCTGCAGCATGGTCTGATTATCTAAAGGTTGTTGCAGACATGGGACAAACTCCACGTCTTCTAACTCCTGCAGAGACATACTCAAATGCACTAATCAAGGGCGCAAATACCTTTGATCACAAAGCAGTCGCTAAGGATGCTAAGGCTTTCAAGCTAAGCCCAGTATTCGCAAAGGTTGCAATCAAGTAAGTAAGTAGTTAAGCGAGGTCGCCCTCGATAATTCGGGGGCGACTTCTTTATTTATCTTTCTAAAATAATTAAATGAATTGGGGGGGGCTCATGAGCAAACTATCAATGTTTTCATACTCATGGGACCTCGCAGAAAATGGCGTAGCCAAAACTGTCAATGAGTTATCAAAAATTGGAATTAACTCCGTAACGCTGGCAAGTAGTTATCACGCCGGTAAGTTCCTTCGCCCAAAGAGCGCGACAAATAAAGTTTATTTTCCAGAAGATGGCACAGTTTATTTCAAATCTGATCCTGCAAAATATGGCGCAATCAAGCCAATTCCAAATTCAATTCATGGCGATGGCCAAGTGCTTCGTGAACTCACCGAAACTAAAGGGCTATCTGTAAGTGCCTGGTTAGTGCTTCTGCACAACACCCCGCTTGGAACCAAGCATCAAGACAGTGCAGTACAAAATGCTTTCGGTGACCCATACCTTTATGCGCTCTGCCCATCTGCGCCAGAAGCCCGGGCATATGCAATTGGCCTAAGTAAAGATGTAACAGAAAGTTATGAAGTAGATGGAATCTCAATTGAGTCAATTGGCTTTCCGCCGTACGAACATGGATATCACCATGAGATGAGTTTTGTTAAACCTAATAAGTGGTTGTCACAAAACCTTGGTCTCTGCTTCTGCAAATACTGTGTAACTGGAGCGGAGAAAGCTGGAGTTGATGCCACATCCCTAAAGGCTCGAGTTGCAAAAAACATTCATGATTACTTAGAGGGCGATTTAGATTTGCAGCCAGATATGGCGGAAGCTATGTGGCTTGCTGACGTTGCGAGTGACCCTGACTTACGGAAGTTTTTAGATTTCCGAAGTAGTGTTGTGACTTCACTTGCGAGAGAGATACGTCAGAGCGTTCGCAAAGATGTTGAAGTAGCAATTATTCCTTCCGTTGCCCGCCCAACTGGTGGTGCTTGGTATGAAGGTACAGATTTGAAAGCGATCGCCGAAACTACGGGTGTCATCGAAGCTTGTTTTTATGAGCCATCAACCGATCGCATCAGTGCAGATTTAGTTGACATCAAACGTCGAACAAATAACGTCGGAAAAATAAAAGGAATTTTACGTCCCGCATTCCCAGACTTAACAAGTGAGAGCGCAGTAATCGATGCTGTTGCTGCACTCTGGGCAGGTGGCGTGAAAGATATTGGGTTTTATAACTATGGCCACATCCGTAGCCAAAGTCTAAATTGGATTGGGAAAGCGTTGGCTTCGGTGAATAAAAAATGAGTAAATTATTTGATAAGAAGATAGTTGCTATTACTGGTGCGGCCGGTGGAATAGGGCAAGAGTTGGCCCGTCACTTTGGTCGCGAGGGTGCAATTATTTTTGCAATCGACAAGAAAGATACCGTTAATACCTTCGCTATCGAACTGGCCGCCGAAGGAATCACGGCACATCCACTTACTTGCGATATTGGTGATGCTGATGCAGTTGCAACTGGCCTCGGGAAATTGATAAAAGATTTCGGCGATGTTGATATCTTGGTTAACAACGCTGGTTTTTCTGATCATCCAACAATCGAGAAGACAACCCCTGCCGATTGGGCTTATGACGTAAATGGCAATTTAAATGGTGCATATAACTGCGTTCATACAGTCCTGCCGGGGATGAAGAAGAAAGGCAAGGCTGCAATCGTCACTGTTGGATCAGTCAATGGACTTTCAGCACTTGGTGATCCGGCATATAGCGCCGCAAAGGCCGCGTTGATAAGTATGACTAAAGCAATTGCTATGGAGAATGGCCGTTATGGAATTCGTGCAAACATAGTTCTACCCGGAACAGTTAGAACTCCTATTTGGAATGCTCGTGCCGCAAAGGATCCAGAAGTTCTAAAGACCTTGATGCGCTGGTATCCATTGGCTCGAATTGCAGAACCTGCTGATGTTGCAAATGCGGTGGCCTTCTTAGCCTCGGACGCCGCTGCTGCAATCACAGGAGTTGAACTTCCAGTCGATTGTGGATTGACCGCTGGAAATATTGTGATGTCTCGCGAATTAACTTTGGAAAATTTCTAACCAACCAACCCAAAACAAGGGAGAAAATAATGGATAGATTAAGAATCGGCGTAATCGGCCTTGGCTGGTTTGGCGAAATTCATTGCGATGCGATTATCGGAACTCCGAGTTTGGAATTATCCTCGCTCTGCACGAGAACCGAAGGCCGCCTGGAAGAGCTTGGTAAGAAGTATGGTGTTAAGAAGCTTCATAAAGATTACAAAGATATGTTGGCAGATCCAGATATCGATGCGGTTTCAATTACTACGATGTGGGATCAACATACAGATATAACAATCGATGCCCTCAAAGCCGGTAAGCATGTATTTCTCGAGAAGCCAATGGCCTCAACAGTCGCTGATTGTGAAAAGATAATTGCGGCATCAAAAGGTGCAAAGGGAATTTTGCAGATCGGTCACATCGTTCGCTTTAACCCACGTTATCGCGCTGCTAAGAAAGCCATAAGCGAAGGCGCTATTGGCAAGGTTCTTTCACTTAGCTCACGTAGAAATATTCCTGCTGCATGGACACCAGAGATTCTAAATAAAATTGGGCCAATCGTTGGCGATGCAATTCACGATACCGACATCATGCTCTGGCTAACCGGTGACACAATTGTTAGTGCATATGCCCAGACAACAGATATGCGCGGCCTTAAGTATCCAGATATCGGACAGACCATGTATCGCTTTAAGAGCGGTGCTACTGCGACCCTAGAAACAGTTTGGTGCATGCCGGAGCACACACCATTTGATATCGACGAGCGCATGACAGTTATCGGCACTGAAGGTTTAATTCATATCCAAGACACTTTCCCAAACCTTGGAATAGTGACAAAGACAACTGGCGTTCGCAGCCCGGATACAACATATTGGCCAGAGTTTGATGGTTATCGTGGTGGCGCACTTCGTGAAGAGTTCTTGTACTTCGCAGATTGTGCACTTCGAGGAATTCAACCAACAGTTAGTACCCCGGTAGATGCAATGCGCGCACTTGAAGCAACACTTGCAGCCGAAGAGTCAGCTCGAACTGGGCAAGTAGTAAAGATCTAGTTAATTAGATTTAAGAAATTGCTACCGGGCGACCCTCTTTGAGGGAAGCCTTGGCTGCAAGACAAACTTGCAACGCAGCAATCGCAGATGGTGTTGGCGATAAATCATATTTGCCACCACTGCTTGCTTGATCAAAGAAGTATTTAACTTGGCGACCATATGGATCATCGGTCGCAATTTGTTCAACGGTATTTCCCTTTGAAGAGAAGACATGCCAACTATTAACGCCCGCGTTATTGCCGGAGGAAGATTCTTCGGTCGCAGAGATTGCGGAAAATTCGTAATGCGCGATACCAGCGGTACCGAGTAAATCAATGGTGCTTGTAAATGGCACGCCTTCGGCCGCGTTCATAAAGCTCTGTACTTGACCAACGCCACCACCTTCATACTTAACTGTGATTTCGGCGGGACCTGTTGGCGAAGTTTGAGCTGCAAAAACTTCAACCGGCTTTCCTAAATACATATTTATTTGATCGAAATCATGAATTGAAAAATCAACAAGCATGCCACCAGATTGACTCTCATCACCAAGCCAGGTTGCCCAGGTCGGTTTAGGAGAGAAGCGGCGGGCATGGACTGAGAGAAGTTTGCCGAGTTCACCAGCTTCACTAACTTCGCGAAGTTTTTGATAACCGAGAAAGAAGCGAACTACTTGGGCGATCATCAGTGACCCAGAACTCTTAGAAGCAGCATCAGCAACTGCCTTGGCATCCGCAACAGTTAGCGCAATTGGTTTTTCAAGCAGTACATGTTTACCGGCCGCAAGAAGTGCAACCGTAATATCTTTGTGAGTCGGGGTTGGGGTACAGACTGAAACATATTTAACATCGGCATCATTGATGATCACATCTAAATCAGAGATGTATTTAGCTTTTGAAGCGGCAGGAACCGAACCCTCTTTAGGACGTGGTGTGCAGATGTATTTAATTGAATCAGCTTGTCCGGCACTTGCCCAGGCCGCAGCATGAGCATTTCCCATATATCCCTGACCAATAATTGCAATCGAAGCCATCTAAAAAACTCCTAAAACCTAGGGCTTAAGCAGATAGACGCTTGATTGTGTCTACTGAGTAAGCGAGAGATTCATGAACATCCTCAACACCATTTGGTCCTGCTGGTGTGAATTCGATTTCAATACTTAACGCAACTGTGCAGCCATTCTTCTTTAGCGTCTTTAGGATGCGATCGAAATCTAAATCACCGCGACCAACAGCTGGGAAGTTCCATTCGTTCTGGGCGCCAGCTTTCTCCTTAAGGTGAATTCCTGTGATTGAACCTGTAGATGCATCTAGATCATCATAAGGTTCGATAGCGCCGTAAAACACTACGTTTCCGGTGTCATAGTTCAACCGAACATTCGGCATATTTACCTTCTTTAGCAGGGCGATGATGCTCTGGCCAGTTGCATAGTTATTTCCGTGAGTTTCAATCGCCATAACTAAGCCAAGGTCCTTAGCGACGGCACCCAAATCTTGAATGATCTTTACAAGTTCAGCGTCATCACCAATTACTGATTCATCGCCATGGGTCTCGCCAGTTGAAAGAGTTACATATGAGACGCCGAGCTTCTTAGCCAGGTGAAGATTCTTTCTAAAAGTTTCTTGGCCTTCCGGAGTTTGAATATTTGTGTGGCCACACATGCCGATTGCCTTAATGTCATTGTCAGCCAATAGCTTTAGGACCTTTGCAATCTGCTCATCTGAATAATCATTTCGAACATGTTCGGTCCAGCCAATTACTCCGGCAAGCTCGATCAACTTAATACCAGCACGCTTGGCACCAGTGACAGCCTCTTCAAGCGTGAAGCCGTGATACGAGTTGCTATTTAGACAGATTGGATTATTCATTTTTTTCTCCCTTTCGAACTTAAGTTATTAAAACCAGCCAGTTTCATTTGGATTTCGGTATTGCATAAATTCAACGACTGCGCCATCAACTAGAACAAATGCGACGCGAACAAAACCATCAGCAACATCCCATGGTTCTAATAAAATCTCGTGGCCTTTAATGGCTTCATCAACGCTATCTACTCGGTATGCAACATGTGGCAGATGGCGGATTGGTCCGGTTACAGGAGTGTCATGCTCGTAACGGAGGTATTCCACATTTGCCGGATGTACTCGTGGATTTGTAACCCAGACTCGGGTCGCATCTACGAAGTTCTCATCACCATGTTTCTCTTCGGTGATAACACCGATGTGGTCGAAACGTGTGCGATCAAATTGCTTTGAACTCAAGGTAATTCCTCCTATTTAGCAGGAATTCTCCTTTCGGGGGTCGAATATGTCAATACCTCTTCCTATTCGATTCCCACTTAAATCAAGCTTGATGTTAGCGAATACTGCGCAATACCGCGGTAACGATTCCGAGAATCTCGGCGTTATCTCCTGGAATTGGTGCGTAATTTTCATTGGCTGGAAGCAGCCAATAATGGCCATCCTTCTTCGACCAAGTTTTCACAGTGGCCTCGCCATCAATCATTGCGGCAACGATCTCGCCCTTATTTGCATCCTTCTGGGCGCGAATAACAACATAATCGCCATCGCAGATTGCGGCATCGACCATGGAATCGCCTTTGACTTTGAGCATATAAACATCGCCCTTGCCAACGAATGATTCTGGAAGTGGAAAGACTTCATCAAAGCTCTGCTCGGCCAGGATTGGTGAACCAGCAGCGATCGAGCCAAGGAGCGGCACATTGCGGGTCTTCTCTGGCGTTATCGCCTCGCCCTCACTTGGGTAAGTGATTTCAAGGGCGCGACCCTTCGTGGCATCGCGGCGGATAAATCCTTTTTCAACCAGGGTCTCCAATTGATATGAAACCGAGGCTGGGGAGGCAAGGCCGGCAGCTTGGCCGATCTCACGCATAGTTGGGGGATAGCCGTTGGTCTCAATCGCGGTGCGGATGGCATCGAGGATCTTGGCCTGGCGGGGGGTTAGGCCATGCTCGTTGGCAGGACCGTCTGGAAGCTCACTTACCTTCTTTTTACTCATGTCCTAAGCATAAACCAGATTTCGAAAAAAAGCGAACATTTGTTCGGAAATAACTTGCAAGTGTCAGTGGGTTGACCTATAGTTCCTTTTAGAACACTTGTTCGAATGACCGAATCCCCTCGGTTCTTGGTAACAAGGTTAAGTAGGAGAAGTAAATGAGCAAGAACCGTTATAAGAAGCTAGCAAGAACTTTTGTTGGCGCATCGCTATTGATAGTAATTGGCGCTGGTTTTAGCGCATCCCTAAGCGACCACGGCGTTGCTTCATCAGAAGTTATTAAGACCGGAACATCTGGTTACATGCAAGTTGTTGTGACAAGTGGCGAGACCATCTGGTCAATCGCTTCAGCGCTAAATAACGGAGCTCGATCTGATCTCTCATCCGTCGTGGATCAGATCGTTTCAGCCAATGGCCTGGATTCAACCGATCTTGAGCCTGGAACCAAGCTCTGGGTGCCTTCTAACTAGTGTTTAAATAGTTTCTCGTCCCGACACGCCGCACAGCCTCCTTTAAACCCTCGAGTTTTGGTCTACAGTTCCTACTACATATAGGGGTCAGACCACGAATAAGTTCCATAAGTTGTGGTTTTCCACTATGTTAGGGCACTTACGCTTGAACAGTTGAAAAAGGGGAAATCCAAGAATGTTATGTCCATTTTGCAGAAGCGAGGACTCTCGAGTCGTCGATTCTCGCTCTGGGCAAGATGGAACCTTGATTCGCCGCCGGCGCGAATGCACATCCTGCAACCGCCGCTTCACTACCTCTGAGACCTCGATCCTCATGATCATCAAAAGATCAGGTGCGACTGAACCTTTTAGCCGCGAGAAAGTTATCTCTGGTGTTTCCAAGGCCTGCCAAGGACGCCCAGTAAATGATGATGACTTAGCACTATTAGCCCAGAGAGTTGAAGAGACACTCCGCTCTGATGGCCAGGCAGAAGTTGAAGCACAAGAAGTTGGAATGGCAATCCTCGCGCCACTCCGCGAATTAGACCAAATCGCTTACTTACGCTTTGCCTCGGTATATCGTTCGTTCTCCACTCTTGAAGATTTCGAAGGTGAGATCGCACTTCTCCGCGCCGCTCCTTCAAATACAGCGAATTCCCAAGCTGTAGCAAATGATTTAAAAAGTGAAACAAATTCAAGTAATGCAAGAAAATCTTTAGTTAATTAATTACTAGCCGGAAGAAGGAAATCATCATGTCTATCGTCAATAAGCCAGCAGCGGGAAGTAAGAAAACCCTAGGCAAGGGCCTTACTCTCGAACGCATCTACACCACTGCTGGAAAGCACCCTTATGACGAAGTGACTTGGGAACGTCGCGATGTTGTGCAGACCAACTGGAAATCAGGAGAAGTTATCTTCGAGCAAAAGGGCGTCGAGTACCCAGACTTCTGGTCAGTGAATGCTTCAACAATCGTTACAACAAAGTACTTCCGTGGCGCAGTAGGTCACGACAATCGCGAATGGTCGCTCAAGCAAGTTATTGACCGCGTTGTTCTTACCTACACAAAGGCCGGAAAAGATTTCGGATATTTCGCAACAGATCTAGATGCTGAAATTTTCGAACATGAATTAACTTGGATGCTTATGCACCAAGTCTTCTCATTCAACTCACCAGTTTGGTTTAACGTTGGAACAAATGCACCACAACAAGTTTCTGCTTGTTTCATTCTCTCTGTTGATGACACCATGGATTCAATCCTTAACTGGTATCGCGAAGAAGGAATGATTTTCAAGGGCGGTTCCGGTGCTGGTCTAAACCTTTCACGTATCCGTTCTGCAAAAGAGCTTCTAAAATCTGGCGGAACAGCTTCTGGTCCAGTTTCATTTATGCGCGGTGCGGATGCATCAGCAGGAACAATCAAGTCAGGTGGCGCAACACGTCGCGCTGCAAAGATGGTTGTTCTAGATGTAAACCACCCAGATATCGAAGAATTCATTGAGACCAAGGTCCGCGAAGAGGACAAGATTCGCGCACTTCGCGATGCTGGCTTCGATATGGATCTCGGTGGCAAAGACATTATTTCTGTGCAATATCAGAATGCAAATAACTCAGTTCGCGTATCAGATGAATTCATGCGCGCATATGAGAACAACGAAAAGTTTGGGCTAGTTGCTCGTGCTTCAGGTGAAGTTATCGAAACTGTTGAAGCTCGCGAACTATTCCGCAAGATGGCAGAAGCGGCATGGGCTTGCGCTGATCCAGGAATTCAATATGACGACACAATCAATGATTGGCACACAAACCCAGAGACCGGTCGCATCAATGCATCGAACCCTTGCTCTGAGTACATGTCACTTGATAACTCATCATGTAACTTGGCATCACTAAACCTTCTAAAGTTCCTAGAATCAAATGGTTCATTCGATACCAAGAACTTTGTTAAGGCAACCGAGCTAATCATCACTGCAATGGATATCTCAATCTGCTTCGCAGATTTCCCAACAGATCCAATCGGTGAGACAACTCGCAACTACCGCCAACTAGGTATCGGATATGCAAACCTTGGTGCGCTACTTATGGCGTCAGGTCTTGCTTACGATTCAGATGGTGGCCGCCAACTAGCTGGCGCAATCACATCTCTTATGACAGGTACTTCATACCGTCGCTCTGCAGAGTTGGCTGGAATCGTTGGACCATATGCTGGCTTTGCTCGCAACGCACAAGCACACACTCGCGTAATGAAGAAGCATGCAAATGCATCTGCATCAGCTCGCAGCGTTACATCACTAGACCAAGATGTCTGGCAAGTAGCGAATAAAGAGTGGGAAAAGTGCCTCGAGATTGGCGATAAGAATGGCTGGCGCAACGCCCAAGCTTCAGTTCTTGCACCAACCGGAACTATCGGCTTGATGATGGATTGCGATACAACAGGTATCGAGCCAGACCTTGCTTTAGTTAAGTTTAAGAAGCTTGTCGGTGGCGGTTCAATGCAGATCGTTAACCAGACAATTCCACAAGCACTTAAGAAGCTTGGTTACTCAGATGAGACCAACGAGGCAATCGTTGAATACATCGCAGAGAACGGAAACATCATTGACGCGCCTGGCCTAAAGCCAGAGCACTATGACATCTTCGACTGCGCAATGGGTATCCGCTCAATCTCAGCAATGGGCCACGTAAAGATGATGGCTGCATGTCAACCATTCCTATCTGGTGCAATCTCAAAGACAGTTAACCTGCCTTCAGATGCAACAGTTGCTGAAATCGAAGAGGTTTACTACGAAGGTTGGAAGCTTGGCCTAAAGGCGCTCGCGGTTTATCGCGACAACTGTAAGGTCGGTCAACCGCTATCTGATTCAAAGGGTGCACCAACAGATGCTGTTGCAGATGCAGTACACCCAACTGCTACACGTAAGCGTCTACCAAAGTCTCGTCCATCAATCACAACATCATTTATGGTTGGCGGCGCCGAGGGTTACATGACAGCTGGTGCATATGCAGATGGCGCACTTGGTGAAGTATTCCTAAAGCTTGGCAAGCAAGGTTCAACTCTTGCCGGTGTAATGGATGCATTCTCAATCGCAGTATCAATCGGTTTGCAATACGGAGTTCCACTAGAAACTTTCGTAGAGAAGTTCACTAACTTGCGCTTCGAGCCAGCCGGCATGACAGATGATGCAGATATCCGCATGGCGCAATCCATGATGGATTACATCTTCCGTCGCTTGGCACTTGATTACTTACCATTCGAATCACGTAGCGCGATGGGTCTTTACACATCATCAGAACGCCAACGTGCACTAGATACAGGCGAGTACACACCAGATCCTTCAGCAATTAAAGAGATCGTTGCAGCACAAGCACAATCAGCTTCATTCAAACCAATTGCTAAGGCGCCATCTTCAGCAAACAGTGTTGAAGTGAAGATTGAAAGTGCACCTGAAGCTGGCGGCGGCGTTGGTTCATCAATGGAACTCTTCGAAAAGATGAGCGGCGTTAAATCAGATGCACCTCTATGTATGACTTGCGGTGTGAAGATGCGTATGGCTGGTTCATGTTTCGTCTGCGAAGGTTGTGGAAACACATCTGGATGTTCATGATCTGAAAATCTTAAATAATGAGAACGAGCCTCGAGTGAGAAATCACCCGGGGCTCGCTCTCATTTACGGGTTAATTAGCAACGGGAAAGTGCAAAGAACAAT
Source organism: actinobacterium SCGC AAA044-D11 (assembly GCA_965268555.1). GTDB lineage: Bacteria > Actinomycetota > Actinomycetes > Nanopelagicales > Nanopelagicaceae > AAA044-D11. The sequence goes on along the minus strand of OZ254174.1, from coordinate 970,592 downwards.
TAGGCTCTTGCCTAATCAGGAGGGTCAACGATGACTACTTTTATTCACCCGTTCACATTTGGTGATCGGACGCAATCAGATCTGCTTGGCGGAAAAGGTGCAAACCTTGCTGAGATGGTGAAGATTGGTTTGCCAGTTCCTCCTGGATTCACAATTACAACTGAAGCTTGTCGCGAATTTTTAGTTAATGAAAAAATTCCAGAAACTCTACCTGCACAATTAGAAGCAGCGTTAGCAAATTTAGAGAAAGAACTTGGAAAAGAGTTTGGTAATCCAGCAAAGCCACTATTAGTTTCAGTTCGATCTGGTGCAAAGTTTTCAATGCCCGGAATGATGGAGACTGTATTAAACGTAGGAATGACGCCAGAGGTTGCGCAAGCAATGGGCGAACAATCTGGTAATCCGAAATTTGCCTGGGATTGTTATCGCCGTTTTGTTGATATGTATGGACGAATAGTTTGTGATGTTCCAAATGAAGAATTCCATAAAATTGCCGCAAGAGTCTTGGCGCAATTCAAAGCAAAATCAATTGCAGATTTAGATGTCGATGGCCTTAAAGCGTTGACCGAGGGCTATATAAAAGAGACCGAAGCGGTTACTGGTGAAGATTTTCCAACTGATCCACGTGAGCACTTAGCAAAATCAGTTGAAGCAGTGTTTCATTCTTGGAACTCAGAGCGGGCACAGTTGTACAGACAACGTGAGCGAATTCCATCTGATCTTGGTACTGCGGTAAATGTGCAATCAATGGTCTTTGGAAATCTTGATGATCAATCAGGTACCGGAGTTGCCTTCACAAGAGATCCAGCAACCGGTGAGAGTGGAAGTTATGGGGATTATTTAATTCGCGCCCAGGGTGAAGATGTTGTTGCGGGAATTAGAAACACAATGTCATTGGCTGACCTGGCGGAAGAAATTCCAGCTATTGCAACCGAACTTGATGAGGTTATGGCCAAACTTGAGAAGCATTATCGAGATCTCTGCGATATTGAATTCACCGTAGAAAAGGGCAAACTCTGGATTCTCCAAACTCGCGTGGGAAAGCGAACTGCAGAAGCGGCGTTTCGAATTGCCGTTCAATTAGTTGATGAAGGAAAGATTTCAATAGATGAAGCGTTGGTTCGAGTAAGTGGAACTCAACTTGCTCAGTTAATGTTTCCGCAATTTGATCTGCGTGGAAGTGTTAATGAAATTGCCCGCGGACTTGCCGCATCTCCCGGCGCTGCAGTCGGAGCAGTTGTATTTGATTCCAAGAAAGCCTTTGATGCCTCAAAGAATGGCGAGAAAGTGATTTTAGTTCGCCGCGAGACAAGCCCAGATGATTTAGTTGGAATGGTTGCAGCACAAGGAATCTTGACGAGCCGTGGTGGAAAAACATCGCACGCGGCCGTTGTTGCACGTGGAATGGGTAAGACCGCTGTCTGCGGAACTGAAAGCATTACCGTTGATGAAGCGGGTGGCTTTTTTACAGTTGGTGGCAGAAGCGTTTACGCCGGTGAAGTAATTTCAATTGATGGCTCGACTGGTGCGGTTTATCTTGGTGAATTACCTGTTGTTGCATCACCTGTAACTAGTTACTTGGAAGGTTTACTCGCCTCTGAGAGCGATGAAGCTTCTCCAGTTGTTAAAGCGGTGCACCGAATTTTGACGCATGCCGATTCAATTCGCAGATTACAAGTTCGCGCAAATGCCGATACCCCAGAAGATGCAATCAAAGCGCGCATTCTTGGTGGCGAAGGAGTTGGACTCTGCCGCACAGAACACATGTTCTTAGGACCACGTCGCTCTTATGTCGAAAGACTTGTATTGGCCGAGAACGAAGATGTCCAACGTGGCGTTATCGGCGAGATGGAAATTTTGCAACGTGCAGATTTCGTGGGAATTATGATGGCGATGTCTGGACTACCAGTAACGGTTCGCTTGCTTGATCCACCGTTGCACGAATTTTTGCCACCTCTTGCTGAACTCTCAGCACACATGGCTCGGGCTGAAGCGCTAAATGAAGAGATTCCAACGCGTGACACTGCGGTATTCGCAGCAGTAAAGCGGATGCATGAATCAAATCCGATGCTTGGTCTGCGCGGAGTTCGACTTGGAATTTTGATTCCTGAACTTTACAAAATGCAGGTACGTGCCCTTGTTCATGCACTTCTAGAAGTTCGCAAACTCGGTCATGATCCAAAGCCCGAGGTAATGATTCCGCTGGTCGCAACTCAGCGCGAACTTCTTTACTTACGTGAAACTTTAGAAGAAGAGATTAAGCGAACCTTCAAGGGCACTGGCCAGAGCGCTGATATTCCAATCGGAACCATGATTGAAACGCCACGTGCCGCTATTACCGCCGAGCGCTTAGGTGTTTATGCTGACTTCTTCTCCTTCGGTACAAATGATTTAACGCAACTAACTTGGGCCTTTAGTCGTGATGATGTTGAGTCGTCATTCTTGCCACGTTATCTAGACCTTGAGCTGCTTCCATTTAATCCCTTCGAATCTCTAGATCAAGCTGGAGTGGGAATTTTGGTGAAGACCGCGACCGATCAAGCCCGATCAATTCGCGCCGACTTTAAGATTGGTGTCTGCGGCGAGCATGGTGGCGACCCTTCAAGTATTCATTTCTTCGACAAAATTGGGTTGGACTATGTTTCTTGCTCACCTTTTAGAGTCCCAGTTGCTAGATTGGAATCAGGCCGCGCGGTGGCAATAAAGGCTAATTCCAAATCAGATATGGAGAGTTCAACGCAGTGACTCAAGTTCCAGATCGCAACTTAGCATTAGAGCTAATTCGCGTTACTGAAACCGCAGCACTTGCAGCAGCTCCTTGGATTGGTCGCGGCGATAAAGATGGTGCAGATGGCGCTGCAGTAATTGCAATGCGCTCGCTAATTAACACTGTTGATATGGCAGGGGTTGTAGTAATTGGCGAAGGCGAAAAAGATAACGCCCCAATGTTGCATGATGGTGAAGAAGTTGGAAATGGCTTTGGCCCAAGTGTTGATGTTGCTGTAGACCCGATTGATGGAACCTCGTTAACTGCAAATGGTTCTAATGGTGCAATCAGTGTTATTTCAATTGCACCGCGCGGAACGATGTTCGATCCATCCGGTGTGTTCTATATGAACAAGATTGTTACGGGCCCAGAAGCCGCAGATAAAATTGATATTACAGCGCCAGTAAAAGCTAATTTACAGGCAGTCGCAAAGGCGAAGCGGCGTGCAGTTGGCGACTTAACGGTTGTAGTTCTAAATCGCCCGCGCCATGATCAACTTGTAAAAGAGATTCGAGAGGCCGGGGCTCGAGTTAAATTCATTCAAGATGGCGATGTTGCTGCGGCGATTGAAGCGGCGAGACCAAGCACTTCCGTGGATTTGTTAATGGGAATTGGCGGAACTCCAGAAGGTGTAATAACAGCGGCCGCAATGATTTGTTTAGGGGGAGTAATTCAAGGATTGCTTCGTCCGAAAGATGACGCCGAAAAACAGAGCGCGATTGCTGCGGGCTACAAATTGGATCAGGTTTACACAACTCGAGATTTAGTTAATTCTGATGATGTGTTTATGGCTGCAACTGGAATTACTGATGGTGAATTGTTAAAAGGTGTGAAATATTCGGAATATGGCGCGGTCAGCCAATCACTTGTTATGCGTGGAAAATCGCGCACCGTGCGCTTTGTCGAGACTGAGCACCATCTCAAATAACGTCAGCGTTGGCCGATAAGGTTCGCAGGTGGTTAACAAATGATTGAGAAGATGCGCAAGGCCCTCGATGCTGCAGTTGAAGCGATAGGTGGCCAACCTCGCGAAGGTCAGATTGAAATGGCCGAGGCGGTTGCAAATGCGTTATCCGATCGACACCACTTATTGGTTCAAGCCGGAACTGGCACCGGAAAATCACTTGCATATTTAGTCCCCGCACTTGTACATGGGAAAAAAGTTTTAGTTGCAACCGCAACCCTTGCGTTGCAGCGCCAATTAGTTGAACGCGATTTACCAAAGATTAAAGGCGCCTTGGAGAAAGAGTTAGGGCGCGAATTAACCTTCGCGGTTTATAAAGGCGTCGGAAACTATCTGTGTTTACAGAAAATGAATAGCGCAGAGCCAGACCCTGATGGCGAAGTTTTGATGGAGATCGGAACTCTTGAGAAGGATGCAAAACGATTACGTGCATGGGCCGAGACACCTGGGGTATCTGGCGATCGCGATGATGCACCTGATGTTGATCGCAGAGTTTGGTATGCGAATTCGGTTTCAGGGCGTGAGTGCATTGGAAAAGATGATTGTGCGTATGGGTCACAATGTTTCGCGGTAAATGCAAAAGCAAAAGCTCAAACTGCAGATGTGGTTGTAACAAATCACACCTTGCTTGCAATTGAAATTGTAGATTCCCATCCGATTTTGCCTGAACGCGATGCGGTAATTCTCGATGAGGCACATGAGTTTATGGATCGCACCACCCAGGCCGTCACTGAAGAGTTGACTGCTGCAAGAGTTGAACGCGCGGCAAAGATGGCGAAGAAACACCTTCCTGGAAAAGCATCCGATGCTTTTGCAAAAGCCGCAGATAATTTTGCTGAAGCCTTAACTGATTTTGCTGCTGATGTTAGAAATGACCCAACAAAAGCTGGTCGCCTTCCAGAACTACCAGCACAGCTAGAAGCACCAATTCGCAAAGTGAAAGAGGCAAGCGCCGCGGTTGTTGCTTTGATAAATGCGGATTCCGATGTAATCGATCCAGATTCCATGGCTGAACGCGCACGAGTTAAAGGTGCAACAAATGAGGTGCAACAAACTGCGACCAAGATGTTAAAGCCAAGTGGCCACCAAGTTATGTGGTTTGAGCCTACATACTCCACACTTTATTTAGCACCGCTATCGGTCTCACAAGTATTGCGGGCAAATCTGCTTACTGATACTCCGGTAATTGCTACAAGTGCGACGCTGACAGTTGGTAAATCATTCGATGCAATTGCGAAATCTATCGGCTTTGTTGTGGGTGGATCGGAGGATGAAGATTCCGAGGATGAATTTGAAGCGGGCGAGATTGATCCCGCAAATGTGCAGATGTTGGATGTTGGATCACCATTTGATTTTGCAAAGCAGGGCGCGTTGTATCTGCCAAAACATATTCCAGAACCAGGGCGCGATGGTCCAAGTAAGGAGGCACTCACCGAACTTGCAGAGCTAATTGATGCCGCTGGTGGCCGAACCCTTGCACTCTTCTCATCGTGGCGTGGTGTTGAGATGGCCGATGAGTATTTGCGCAAGGTATTAGCAGAGCTAGAGATTCCGATTATTACCCAGAAGCGCGGGGATAGCGTTGGTACGTTAGTTGAAAGATTTGCTAAGGATCCAAAATCAATTCTGCTTGGAACAATTTCCTTATGGCAAGGCATCGATGTTCCTGGTCCGGCTTGCACACTTGTTGCGATAGATCGAATTCCATTTCCACGACCAGATGAACCAGTAATGAGTGCACGCGCCGCCGAAGCTGATGCCGCTGGTGGAAGTGGTTTCATGCAAGTTTCACTGCCACGTGCTGCGCTGTTATTGGCGCAAGGAACTGGTCGCTTGATTAGATCAATTGATGATCGGGGAGTAGTTGCAATTCTAGATTCACGAATTGTCACCAAACGATATGGCTCAGTTTTATTGAATTCGATGCCACCGTTCTGGCGCACAAGTGATGGCGCAGTAATTCGAGAATCTTTGAAGCGGCTAAATAAAGATTATCTTGAGGCGGGCGAGTAAAGCCGGCCAAGTTTTTGCAAAGCTCGGATGTAAATTTTTAGCTGAAACTAGGTCGAATTCCACCCATTCAACTTGAAGTGACTCATCATTCTGTTCGTGTGCAACTAAATCGATGTGAGCCTTTGAAATGACAGTGTCATACGACCAACCATTGTGCTCATCGTTAAATACTTCTAGCGGCTCTACCAAATTTGTATGTATGCCAATTTCCTCTTGAGCCTCGCGCAGCGCGGCCTCGGTCGGAGTTTCATGAGAATCTCGCGCACCTCCAGGAATACCCCAAGTGTCACCGTTGTGAACCCATGGTGCTCGATGTTGCATCAAAATTGTTTTATCGCGAACCAGCAATAACCCCGCAGCGCCATTTAAGCCCCAATGGCGATTGCCGCATTCGCATTCGACCCAACCATCACCATCTCTATGTGCCACGGCTCTAGGTTTACACAGTCCGGCGCTTTCCACAATTTGAAATTACTAGGACTTGCCGACTTCGCGTGCAGTTCTATCTTTCGCAAGTGCCTCTACTAATTGTTCTTTTACTTCTTTTCACCGCTAATTCGGCTAGTGCCGCACCTAACTGCACCACCAAAGTCTGCGTGAAGGTTTATACCGATCCAAAAACTGGAAAGCTGATAATCACGGCCAATAGAAATGGAAGTAGCACATCACCGAAACCGATTCCTACTAGAACTTGGAAACCCCGGCCCTACACGCCTAGACCAAAACCAACTTTTACATCACCGCCAAAACCTCGAGTAATTGTTACAAAGAAAATTGCACCAAAGCCGGTGGTGAAGTTATCGCTCTCAGATCAGTTAGCGCAATTGATTCCAATGAAAGATATCTACTTTCAACCAGCACTTGGCGCACTTGTTCAGGTCCCAGTCAATTTCTGGACCACAACCCCACCAACTTTTAAGACTTCAGTCGTAATGCTTGGTGTCCCAATCACCGTCTATTTGTCCCCGACATATCTCTGGGACTTTGGTGATGGCACATCTTTAAGTACCGAATCGCGGGGAGCGCCCTATCCAAATCAGAGTATTACTCATGTTTACAAAAGCAGCGGAACCTTCAACTCTCATTTACAAATATCTTGGAGTGGAAATTGGCTTGCCTCAGGAGTCACAAGCGCTGTTAGCGGCGGGGCAATAATTCAAAACATTTATGCCCAAATAAAGATTTCGTCTGCACCTTCTAAATATCTAAATTAACCCAGAGTGAATGGATAAAAAATGACCGAACTTCTAGATGTCGAATTAATCGAATTAGTTGGCTTAGTTAGTGAGATTGATTATGAAGGTGATGACTTCTCGGTAATGCAACGTGCAGGGGCTTTAGCTTTTAACGACCTGCTAGCAAATTTCACAAAAGATGGCACTTGCAAAGATAAAGCCTTAATTGCACTTGTTCTGGTCCGGTTAAATGATTTACAAGTTCGGGATTATGCAATGGGAATAACTGATAGTGAGAACATTGAATACCTATTTAATATGTGGCGCTGGTTGCTGCAAATTGCACCAGCCGGATACTTGGCGCCGATAGCCTCGCTCTACTCCGCCGTAAGTTATGAGAAGGGTGATAACGCCCTTGCACTCGCCGCGCTTGAACAAGCTCTAACCGATGATCCTAAATATCCACTCGCGCTCTTACTCCGCCGGGTATATCTGGCAGGTTGGCCTGCTGAGAGTTTTGCCACAATGCGCATAGAGCTTCACCCAAAGGTCTGTGCCGCACTTTTTAACGAGTAGCCTAGATTCATGATTATTGGTGTTCCTAAAGAGATTAAGAATAATGAATTTCGCGTTTCAGCTACTCCACCAGGAGTTCATGCTCTTGTAAAAGCTGGGCACACTGTTCTAGTCGAAACAAATGCAGGTGTTGGCTCATCAATAACAGATGCTGATTACATAGCTGCCGGTGCTTCAATTGTTTCAAGTGCTGATGAAGTTTGGGCGAAGGCCGATTTGATTCTTAAGGTTAAAGAACCAATCGCCATTGAATATCCAAGAATGCGAAAAGGTCAGATCCTCTTTACTTACCTGCACTTGGCGGCATCACGCGAGTGCACAGATGCAATCATTAAATCTGGCACAACTGCGATTGCCTTTGAAACTGTTGAGTTAAATGGTCAACTTCCACTTCTTGCGCCAATGTCTGAAGTTGCTGGCCGAATGTCAATACAAGTTGGCGCAGCCTCACTTCAAAAACCAAATGGTGGCCGTGGCGTTCTACTTGGTGGCGTACCTGGCGTTGCACCAGCAAAGGTTGTTGTTCTAGGTGGCGGTGTTGTTGGAGTTTCAGCAGCGACAATCGCACACGGCATGCGCGCTGATGTCACTATTTTAGATTTAGATTTAAATCGCCTGCGCTATTTAGATGAACTCTTCAACGGTCAAGTTAAAACGATTGCTTCATCTGCATACGCAATCGAAGAACAATGCATGGCTGCTGATTTAGTAATTGGCGCCGTTCTAGTTCATGGCGCAAAGGCGCCAAAGTTAGTTAGTGATGCACTCGTAGCAAAGATGAAACCAGGATCAGTTCTAGTTGACGTTGCTATCGATCAAGGTGGATGCTTTGAAGGTTCGAAGGCAACAACGCACTCAGATCCAACATTTAAAGTTCACAATTCACTTTATTACTGCGTTGCAAATATGCCAGGCGCAGTTCCAGCTACTTCGACCGCTGCTCTTGCGAATGCCACCATTAAATATGCGCTAGCCCTTGCAAATAAGGGTTGGGAGCAAGCTTGTGCCGATGACCCAGCGCTTGGCAAAGGACTAAACGTTCATGAGGGCAAGATTATGTATCAGGCGGTAGCAACAGCCCACGGCTTGTAACAATCCCGTAACAAGGGTTTGGCATTATCTCGGCCATGACTTCCCATGGTGATGAGATAAGCAAGCAAGAAGAGTTCGTAATGCGCACTCTAGAAGAGCGCGGCATTCGATTTGTGAGACTCTGGTTTACAGATGTTCTTGGTTTTCTAAAATCAGTCGCGATTGCACCAGCTGAATTAGAGAACGCTTTTCAAGAAGGTATTGGCTTCGATGGTTCATCGATCGAAGGTTTCGCACGTATTACTGAATCAGATATGTTGGCAAAGCCTGATGCCGCAAGCTTCACAGTTCTTCCGTGGCGTACTGCTAATCCGGGGGCAGCAAAAATGTTCTGCGACATCACAATGCCAGATGGAAGCGCATCACCTGCAGATCCACGAAATGTTTTAAAGCGCGTGCTTCGCAAAGCTGCAGATATGGGTTACACCTGTTACACCCATCCCGAAATGGAATTTTTCTTATTTAAGAATTCACCGGAAAGCAATGTCGAGCCAATCCCAGTTGACTCTGCAGGTTATTTTGATCAAACACCTTCTGCCGTCGGACATGATTTCCGTCGTCAAGCAATCACGATGCTTGAGGCGATGGGAGTATCAGTTGAGTTCTCACATCACGAAGGCGCACCTGGCCAGCAAGAAATTGATTTACGAGATGCCGATGCGCTAACAACTGCAGACAACATCATGACATTTCGCCATGTGATTAAAGAGATTGCACTCGATCAAGGGTTCCATGCTTCATTTATGCCAAAGCCATTTACCGAGCATGCCGGTTCGGGAATGCATACCCACTTCTCATTGTTTAAAGGTGAGGCAAATGCTTTTCACGAAGAAGGTGCGGATCTGCAACTTTCCGCAGAAGGCCGTTCCTTTATTGCAGGTATCTTGAAACATGCCCGTGAATTTACTGCTATCACCAATCAATGGGTTAACTCTTACAAACGTTTAAGTGGTGGCGGAGAAGCTCCAGCGCTTGTTGATTGGGGCCACAACAATCGAAGTGCGCTAGTTCGAATTCCGGCATACAAGCCCAAGAAAGAGAACAGCACTCGCGTAGAAGTTCGTTCACCAGATTCTGCATGCAATCCATATTTAGCATTCGCGGTAATTTTGGCGGCAGGGCTAAAAGGTATTGAAGAGAAGTACGAATTAAAGGCAACTGCGAATCCAGAAGTTCTGCCAACAAACTTAGAGGAAGCAATTGCTGCGATGGAGACAAGTTCGCTAGTTCGTGAAGCTTTGGGCGCTGATGTATTTGAATATGTTCTGCGCAATAAGCGGGCCGAATGGGCTGATTATCGCCGCCAAGTCAGCGCTTACGAGTTGAATCGGTATCTTCCAGTCCTTTAACTTGCGGTAATCTTGCCCTTGTTATGAACTTTCCAAAGCAAACTCCATCGTCAATGCCGATCCATCGGTATGCGCCATTCATTCCTGTCGATTTAACGGACCGGACTTGGCCAACCAAACGCATCGAAGCCGCACCTAAGTGGTGTTCAGTTGACCTTCGCGATGGAAATCAAGCGCTTATTGACCCAATGGATTCAACCCGCAAACTAGCGATGTTCAAGCTACTAGTTGAGATGGGTTACAAAGAGATTGAAGTTGGCTTTCCAAGCGCTTCGCAAACAGATTTTGATTTTGTTCGTAAGATAATTGAAGATGGTTTAATTCCCGATGATGTAATCATCCAAGTATTAACCCAGGCCCGCGAACCGCTTATTGCACGCACCTTTGAATCAATTAAGGGCGCCAAGCAAGCCGTAGTTCATTTATATAACTCAACTTCGACGCTACAACGTCGGGTGGTTTTTGGTCTTGATAAAGCGGGCATTAAGAAGATTGCTGTTGATGGTGCCAAGCTCTGTAAGGAATATGAAAAGACCGTACCTGGAACAATTGTTTCCTACGAGTATTCGCCAGAGTCATACACCGGCACTGAATTAGAATTCGCGGTCGAAGTTTGCGATGCCGTAAATGATGTCTGGAAGCCAACGCCACAGCACAAGACAATTATCAACTTGCCTGCCACCGTCGAGATGGCAACACCAAATGTTTATGCTGATTCCATCGAATGGATGCACCGTAATTTGAAGTATCGCGATTCAATCGTGCTATCGCTTCATCCACATAATGATCGCGGAACCGGAGTCGCCGCTGCTGAACTTGGTTATATGGCTGGCGCCGACCGCATCGAAGGAACGTTATTTGGAAATGGTGAACGCACCGGAAATGTTTGCCTGGTAACACTTGGCTTGAACTTATTTAGTTATGGCATCGATCCACATATTGATTTCTCGGATTTAGATGAAGTTCGTCGCACTGTTGAATATTGCAATCAATTGCGTGTACCAGAACGCCATCCATATGGCGGCGACCTGGTTTTCACAGCATTTTCTGGCTCACATCAAGATGCAATTAAAAAGGGACTTGAGCACCTAGAGAAAGATGCAAAGAGCGCTGGAAAGCATGTTCACGAAATAACTTGGGCTGTTCCGTATCTTCCAATTGATCCAAAAGATATCGGACGCTCGTATGAAGCCGTTATCCGCGTGAATTCGCAATCAGGTAAGGGTGGAATTTCTTACTTGATGAAAAACGATTATCACCTTGACCTTCCGCGTCGCCTACAAATTGAATTTAGCCAGGTTGTTCAAAACCATACTGATGAACAAGGTGGCGAATTTAGCGCTGCTGATTTATGGCGGATATTTGAAGATGAATACTTGCCTGCAGAACAGAACAAGTGGGGTCGCTTCAAATTGAAGGCGCTTTCTCAGTCCTCTAACTTAGATGAAGATGCCCAGTTGACTGTTCAACTACTTGAGAAGGATATTCTTAAAGAGTTGAGTGGTTCAGGTAATGGACCGATCGCAGCATTTGTGAATATTATGAATGCATATTTACCTGATGCAAATGTTCGGGTTCTGGATTATTACGAGCATGCGCTCTCTGCTGGTGGCGATGCTAAAGCAGCGGCATATTTAGAGTGCGAAGTTGCGGGAAGAATTTATTGGGGCGTTGGTATTGACCCAAGCACAACTACAGCATCGCTTAAGGCCGTCGTGTCTGCGGTAAATCGAGGGTTTCGCTCCTAATTATCGCTACGGTATCGACCGTGGCCGTCTATCGTGATCAAGCAGTTGTTCTGCGCACCCAAAAACTTGGGGAAGCAGATCGAATCATCACGCTCTTCACTAAAGAACATGGCCGACTTCGCGCAGTAGCTAAGGGCGTACGGAGAACAAAATCTAAATTTGGCGCAAGGTTAGAACCCACTTCATATGTGGACTTACAGCTCTATTCTGGAAAAACTTTTGACATTGTCACACAGGCGGAAGCGATAGAAAATTTTGGCGACGCCCTTGCAACTGACTACAAAAACTGGACTACAGCCAATTCAATTCTTGAAGCGGCAGAGCGCTTTACCGAGAATGAACACGAACCAGCTGTTCAGCAATTCAATTTAGTGGTTGGTGCCTTGCGCGCACTTGCTCATGAAACTTATGACTCCTCGCTTATCTTGGATGCATACTTACTTAGATCACTCGGAATTGCTGGCTTCGCCCCATCCATGACGACATGTTCAAAGTGTGATGAACCAGGCCCACATAAATATTTCTCACTTGTCGGTGGTGGCAGTGTCTGTGTTACTTGCAAGCCATCTGCCGCCGCAACCCCAACTCCCGAAACACTTGAGCTCATGGCTAACTTGATGACGGGGGATTGGAATAACGCAGTAGAGAGCGATGCCAAATCCAGGCGAGAAGCATCTGGATTGATCGCCGCATATTTGCAGTGGCATCTAGAGCGAGGTTTACGCAGCCTCTCACTTGTTGAGAGAATTTAGCCATGGCAATTCCAAAGCTAAAGCCCGAGCAAATTCCAAACCATGTTGCAGTTGTTATGGATGGAAATGGTCGCTGGGCAAAGAAGCGCGGATTACCAAGAACAGCAGGACATGAAGCTGGCGAAGCCGCACTATTCGATGTTGTACAAGGCGCAATTCAAATCGGAGTTAAAGAGTTAAGTGCTTATGCATTTTCAACTGAGAATTGGCGCAGGTCGCCCGAAGAAGTGAAATTCTTAATGGGATTTAATCGCGATGTTCTGCGCCGGCGCCGAGATGAGATGAATGATCTTGGAGTTCGAGTTAGATGGGTTGGTCGGCCACAGAAATTGTGGGGAAGTGTGATTTCAGAGTTGCAAGAGGCGGAAGAGCTCACAAAGCGGAATAAAGTTTTGACGTTAAATATGTGCGTAAATTATGGTGGTCGCGCCGAACTTGTTGATGCTGTGGCCGACATCGCAGCCGAAGTTGCAAAACGTAAGTTAAAGCCCGGCCAGATTACCGAGAAGCTAATTGGTAAATATCTTTATAACCCAAAGATGAGTGATGTGGATTTATTCTTACGCTCATCAGGCGAGCAGCGAACCTCGAATTTTCTGCCGTGGCAATCGGTTTATGCTGAGATGGTTTTTATGGATGTCTTGTGGCCAGATGTTGATCGACATACATTATGGAGGGCGATAGAAATTTACGCAGAGCGCGATCGCAGATTTGGTAAAGCTTAATTTAACATTTCGAACATAGGCCATAAATTTCAGCCGAATGTCCGACATCTCTAAATCCATGTTCTTCGGCCATAGTCTTGGCCCACTTTTCAATTGCGCCGCCAGGGATTTCAATTGCATCACCGCAACCCTTGCAGACTAAATGATGATGATGGGCGCCACCGCAGAGCCGATAAATTGATTCGCCATCATCACGTCGTAGAACATCAACAATTTTGTCATCGGCAAGTGATTGCAAAGAGCGATAAACCGTAGTTAAACCGATACTTTCACCAGCCCGCTGCATCAAGTGATAAACCTCTTGGGCGCTAGCAAAACCACCAGCGCGCTCTAAAGTATTTAGTACACGGGGATTAGAACGGGACATAAGTTTTATTCGCCAATATTTCCAACAATGAGCCACATTGCGACTGCGCCAATTACTGTGGCCAGCATTGTCAATTTAGATGGATGGCGTGAATGCGCTTCCGGCAAAATATGCGAAGTCGCAAGGTAAATAACGAAACCAGCAAAAGTTGCAAGATAGAGACCAAGGATTGGATCGCTAATTGTTATGTATGTTCCAAGTGCCGCGCCTGAAATACGCATTACTGCATCAAGTCCCAATAAAAGATATGAGCGCTTATTCCAATGACCGCTCTTGATTAATAAAGAAACGGTATTTAAACCATCACTAAATGCGTGGGCCAAAATTGCAATGAATACTGCAAAGCCAAGTGCGTTACTTACTTGGAATGCGAGACCAAGCGCGATGCCATCTAGAAATACGTGGCCGCCCATTGCAAGTGCGCCCATAGTTCCAGCGATATTAGAAGAGTGTTTATGGTCGTGGCCGTAATCAGATTCAGCTGGTTCGTGTGAACCGAAGAATTGCTCAGCGAAGTGCAGCGCTAAGAAGCCACCAACAAATGCGAGGGATACAACTGGAACTCCGCCATAACGATTGGTATTTAACTCAAAGACTTCTGGAAGTAGATCGAAAGCAACTAAGCCCAGAAGTAATCCCGCTGATAGTCCGAGTACTAGGTGGAGTCGATCCCGAGAGCGGATGGCGAGGAAGCCACCTGAGGTTGTTGCTACGGCTGTTAGTGCGGCAAGTGCGATGGCGATATTCATAGCTGGAAGATAGCACAAATGAAAATGGTTTTCATTTCCATCCCAAAGACCAGATCTAGGCGTGATTGGGCGTTAAACTTAAGCCACGATTGCAACGCTCGTTGCTTTTCGCCGACAGCCAGCCGGATGGAGAAATTAATGGCCGCAGATCGTTTAGAAACAATAGTTAGCCTCGCAAAACGTAGAGGTTTCGTTTATCCCTCATCAGAAATTTATGGCGGACTTCGCGCCTCTTGGGATTACGGTCCACTTGGAGTTGAGTTAAAGAATAATGTGAAGCGCCAATGGTGGCGTGCGATGGTTCAAGGTCGCGAAGATGTTGTTGGTTTAGATTCTTGCGTAATTCTTGCCCGTGAAGTTTGGGAAGCGTCAGGCCACGTGGAAACTTTTACTGATCCACTAACTGAGTGCACCGAGTGCCACAAGCGATATCGCGCAGATCATTTGGAAGAGGCTTTCGAAGCCAAGAATAAGCGCAAGCCAGAATCAATGGCTGAAGTTAATTGCCCAAACTGTGGCAACAAAGGAAAGTTCACTGCGCCAAAACAATTCTCTGGTCTACTTAAAACTTATCTTGGCGCCGTCGAAGATGAATCAGGAATGGCATATCTTCGCCCAGAAACCGCTCAAGGTATCTTTATTAACTTTGAGAATGTAGCAACAACTTCTCGCAAGAAGCCACCATTTGGTATTGGCCAAATTGGTAAATCTTTTAGAAATGAAATTACTCCAGGAAACTTTATTTTCCGTACTCGTGAATTCGAGCAGATGGAGATGGAATTTTTCGTAGTGCCAGGAACAGATGAAGATTGGCACCAATACTGGATCGATACTCGCCTGGATTGGTATAAGAATTTAGGTATTAATCCGGATCGACTTCGCTTATTTGAACATCCAAAAGAGAAGTTGTCACATTATTCAAAGCGAACAGTTGATATCGAATATAAATTTGAATTCAACGGCACCGAATGGGGCGAGCTTGAAGGAATTGCAAGCCGTACCGATTTCGATTTAAAGGCGCATGGCGCAGCATCCGGAAAAGATCTCTCATGGTTTGACCAAGAGAAGAATGAGCGTTGGGTACCTTTTGTCATCGAACCTGCAGCAGGCGTAGATCGTTGCGCACTTACCTTCATGATGGATGCTTACACCGAAGATGAAGCTCCTAATGCTAAAGGCGAGATGGAGAAGCGGGCTGTTATGAAATTGGATTACCGATTGGCTCCAATCAAGGTTGCAGTTCTTCCACTATCTAGAAACGCTGATCTCTCACCGAAGGCACGCGACCTTGCTGCGCAACTTCGTCAGAACTGGTCAGTTGATTTTGATGATGCTGGCGCAATTGGCCGTCGCTATCGTCGCCAAGATGAAATTGGGACTCCATATTGCATCACCGTTGATTTTGAATCACTTGAAGATAACGCTGTGACTATTCGCGAACGCGACACTATGGCACAGGAACGAATTAGCATTGATCAAGTTCAAAACTGGCTTGCGCCAAGGTTGTTGGGTTGCTAACCAAATCTCATAAACCACTGGTTCTTCCAATTGCTAATGGCCAATTCGCGAATAACCAGGTGGTTTTAGATACACCGGTTGTTCTTGCACCAATGGCTGGAATCACAAACTCGGCATTTCGTACCTTATGTCGCGAACAAGGTGCTGGGTTATTTGTTTCCGAGATGGTGACCGCGCGCGCACTAATTGAAAGACATCCAGAGACGATGCGTCTGATTACACCAGGCAAAGGTGAGACACCAAGATCAGTACAGCTTTATGCAGTTGATCCAAGAGTTACGGCAATGGCCGTTAAATTATTAATGGAAGAAAATTTAGCCGATCACATCGATTTAAATTTTGGTTGCCCGGTTCCAAAAGTAACAAGGCGCGGTGGGGGATCAGCTCTGCCATACAAGCAGACTCTCTTCTCGCAAATAGTTAGCGCTGCAGTAAATGCTGCGAAACCGTTTGGTGTTCCAGTGACTGTAAAGATGCGAATTGGAATTGATCCCGAGAATGAAACTTACTTAACTGCGAGTAAAGCCGCTGCTGATGCGGGAGTTGCTTGGGTTGCGCTTCACGGTCGATATGCATCACAGATGTATGAAGGAAAAGCAGATTGGTCTGCGATCTCTCGACTTGTTGAACACCTTGCCCCAACAGGAGTTCCGGTACTAGGTAACGGTGATATTTGGTCAGGAGCCGATGGGGTTCGAATGATGAATGAAACCGGGTGTGCTGGCGTTGTTGTAGGCCGAGGTTGTTTAGGACGTCCTTGGTTGTTCGCCGATTTAGTTTCGGCATTCAACGGATCTGATTCCAGAATGACACCATCACTCTTTGAGGTTCGCAACATCATGCTTCGTCATGGTCAGTTGCTTATTGAATTCTTCGAAGCCGAAGGTCGGGCGATGCGAGATTTACGTAAACATATGGCCTGGTATTTAAAGGGATTTACCGTTCCGCGCGAACTGCGCAGCAAGTTTGGAATGGTTGCATCGCTTGGTGAATTGGAATATTTGCTTAGCCAACTCGAAGATCAGCCTTATCCAATTGAAGTTGGTGAATCACCAAGAGGTAGAACAAGTCATGGTCGTCCAGTTCATCTGCCAGATGGTTGGCTTGAAGATCCATTTGAAATCCCTGAAATAACTATTGATGATTCAGTTTCGGGTGGCTAATTTTGTTCCTGATATTCCGAATTATTAAACGAACAATTGCTCTTGCACTTTTGGTTGTAATAGTACTTCCGCTTTATATTGGTGGAAAAGTTTGGTACACCGCTAATCACACAAAGCCAGTGGCGAGTGATGCAATTATTGTTTTAGGCGCGGCGCAATTCGATGGCGTTCCAAGCCCAGTTTTGGAAGCACGGTTGCTTGAAGCTAAGCGAATTTTTGAAGCAAAGCTTGCACCACGAATTCTTACAGTTGGTTCACGTGCGCCTGGTGATCGCACAACTGAAGCGGCGAGTGGTTTCTATTGGTTAGTTGACCATGGGGTAAGCCGTAAATATGTTGATTCAATTCCATATGGCAGAGATACTTTGGCAAGTACCGAGAGCTATGTCAGTGTTATGAAGAAATTGAATTTAGCGTCGGCAATTATTGTTACTGATCAATATCACTGCTTGCGCGCGATAACCATGGCAGAAGATTTAAAGATTTCTGCCACTTGCGCCCCAACTAAAACGGGACCAGCTTCGACATCCAATTCAAGCTTCCGGTATTTAGTGCGAGAAACAGCCGCATATCTGGCCTATGTCACCGTTGGCCGGCATGGTATTCACCTAACCGACCAAGTTAAGAATTAAATAAGGAGTTAGGGTTACGACACTATGGTTTTAAAGGCAGCGATTGAACATCCAGGTTATAGCGAATTCGATCGCGCGCGCTTTTTAGATGAACCTGCAAAACGTTTGGGACGAACTGAGTTCGCGAGAGATCGCGCGCGAATTATTCATTCATTCGCACTCCGCAGACTTGCAGCCAAAACTCAAGTCGCAGTTCCATGGGCAACAGATTTTCCGAGAACCAGACTTTCGCATTCTCTTGAATGCGCACAAGTAGGGCGTGAACTTGGCGCAGCACTTGGCGCCGATCCAGATTTGATGGAAGGTGCCTGTCTTGCACATGACATTGGCCATCCACCTTTTGGTCACAATGGCGAAGATGCACTGAATGAAGTTGCTCTTGCATGCGGTGGCTTTGAAGGAAATGCCCAATCATTTCGCTTACTTGTTCGACTTGAAGCAAAGACAGTTGATGTAGATGGAATTTCACTTGGCTTGAATCTAACTAGAGCAAGTCTGGATGCGGCTACAAAGTATCCATGGCCTCGTGCAACAAATGCCCGCAAGTTTGGGGTTTACGATGATGACTTAGAGATTTTTAATTGGGTGCGTGAAGGCGCCCCGGTAGGAAGTCAATCATTTGAAGCCCAGATTATGGATTGGTCAGATGATGTGGCCTATAGCGTTCATGACCTCGAAGATGCACTAGTAACCGGGCAGGTTAAGTTAAATGATTTAACAAATGATTTTCAAGATATTTATAAGGATGCGCAATTAGATAATCTGGCAGATATCACTATTGATGAAGCCCGAGTGGCACTTGAGAATTTACAGAAACTTTCTTGTTGGCCTAAAGCTTACGATGGCAGCCATCGAGCACTTGCTGGGTTAAAAGATTTAGCAAGCCAACTTGTCGGAAGATTTGCCCGCGTCGCCGAAGAAGCGACTCGTGCACAATATGGTCAAGGAGATTTAACTCGATATAACGCTAATTTAGTTGTTCCGCGGGCTCAACGCGTTGAGGTTGCACTTCTTAAATCGCTAGCCGGTTTTTACATTATTAACTCTGCAACATCAGCCAAGCGATATGACAATGAACAAGTTTTGATTCACGAACTCGTAGCAGCGGTTCTAAAGGACGCACCAAATACGCTAGAGACTTTCTTCTTACAAGATTGGGAGCGTGCCACAACTGATGCTGCAAGGCTGCGAGTAGTAATTGACCAGGTCGCATCATTAACCGACCCAGGGGCGATCGCGCTATCTGCGCGATTAAGATAACCCCATGGCTTCCGGTCGAATTCGCGATGAAGATGTTACTTATGTGCGCGACAACAGTGCGATAGATGATGTTGTTGGCGACTTCGTTCAATTAAAGAGCGCTGGTGGAGGTCAGAAGAAAGGCCTCTGTCCATTTCACGATGAGAAAAGTCCGTCATTCCATGTAACGCCAAGCAAGGGTTTCTTTCACTGCTTTGGTTGTGGCGTTGGTGGGGATGTAATCGCATTTCTGATGAAGATGGATCACCTCTCCTTCTCGGAATCTGTTGAAAGATTAGCCGACCGCATGAGTTACACCTTGCGCTATGACGGCACAAATACCAATACCGGACCAAGTATTAATCGCTCAAGGTTGGTTGCCGCAAATATTGCAGCAATGAATTTCTATCGCGAACAACTAAATCTTCCAGGCACCGCTCAAGTAGGTAGAGAATTCTTACAGAAGCGCGGCTTTGATAAATCAGCTGCCGAGCAATTTGGCGTTGGGTATGCACCGGATGAATGGGATGGCCTTTACAAGCATCTAAAGACTTTAGGTTTTACCGATTCCGAACTTTCACTTGCTGGATTAAGTAAAGATGGAACTAAAGGTCCAATCGACAGATATCGCAATCGTTTAGTCTGGCCAATCAAAGACATTTCTGGTGATGTAGTCGGATTTGGTGCACGCAAACTTGCAAGTGATGAAGTTGATCAAGGCCCAAAGTATTTGAATACCGCAGAAACACCGATATATAAGAAGAGTCAGATTCTCTACGGGCTTGATATGGCGAAGAAAGAGATCGCTAAGAAGCGCCAAGTTGTAATTGTCGAGGGCTATACCGATGTTATGGCAGCTCACTTAGCAGGAATCACAACCGCAGTCGCAACCTGCGGAACGGCATTTGGTGACGATCACATCAGAGTTATTCGAAGATTATTGATGGATGACGACGCCTTTCGTGGCGAAGTTATTTTTACATTTGATGGTGATGCTGCAGGACAGAAGGCTGCGCTTCGAGCTTTTGATGATGATCAAAAATTTGTTGCCCAAACTTTTGTTGCGGTAGAGCCTTCAGGAATGGATCCATGTGATCTACGTATTGCATCTGGCGACGCTGCGGTGCGAGATTTAATTGCACGTCGAGTTCCATTATTTGAATTTGCAATTAAAAGCGAGATTGCAAAATACGATGTTAACTCTGCCGAAGGTCGAGTATCTGCGCTAAACCAAGTTGCACCACTAATAGGGAAGATTCGTGATGCCTCCCTTCGCCCCGAATATGCCCGCCTAGTCGCCGGCTGGTTAGGCCTGGAAGTTGATATTGTCACAAATGCCATCAAGAAGAGTTCAACCCGAAGTGTGCCATCGCAGAACCTTGAGCCCGCAGTTCAATCAGAGGTAAATCTGCGGGATCCAATTTTAATGATGGAGCGCGAAGTATTGAAAATTAAGTTGCAGTATCCAGAGATGGCAAAGGATTGGTCTCTGCTAGAGAAGAATGCATTTTCATATTGGGCTTACCACCAACTTCGCACACAAATTGATTCCCAAATCAATCAGGTGTCAGAATTCAATATCCAAAAGTTACTTGAGAGCAGCGAGAGTGAAGATATTCGTGCGCTGATAACGGAATTAACTGTTGAACCAATCCGTACCGACCGCGAAATTTCAGAGCGATATATCGCTGCAATCTTTGCTCGACTACGCGAAGTCGCTTTGAGCAGATCTATCGCAGAAATTAAATCGACGTTACAACGCTTGAATCCAACTGAGAATGAAGCGCAATACAACGAGACTTTCTCCGCCCTAGTAGCCATGGAGGCCGAGCGCCGAGTTCAGAAAGATGCCGCTTTGGGCGAGTTGGGCTAGCCCGCACGCTTCAGATATAGTTCGCACGTTCAATAACTAGATAATCCCTCATAGCTCAATTGGCAGAGCAGCCGACTGTTAATCGGCAGGTTCTTGGTTCGAGTCCAAGTGAGGGAGCTCTACCCTCAAATTTCGAAGGGATCTGTTAAATGGCGAATTACAGTTTTTCTAAGTCATGGCAGAACACTCCGGTTGCAGCACGAATAATTCGACTCTTCCTTGGAGTTACTTTTATTTACGGTGGTTGGAATAAAGCTACTGATCCCGGATTCTTAGATCCAAAATCTGCGCATTACATCGGCGCCCAAATCACAAGCTATCTTGATACATCCCCTATCTCATTTATTTTGAAGCATATGATTGAAAATGCAACGGCATTTGGTTGGTTGATAATGCTGAGCGAATTTGCAATTGGGATTGCGACACTTACAGGTATTGCGCTAGAGCTTGCGGCCCTTGGCGGTTTCTTGCTTTCAATCACGCTCTGGCTTTCCGCAACCTGGACCGTAAAGCCATACTTCCTTGGCAGTGATACTGCATATGCAATTCTTTGGATTGCGCTTTTCTTCTTAGTTCGTCAAAATACCAAAGGCCGACATGTAACTGCGCTAATGCCAGATCTTCGTGATCGTCGCGAAGTACTACGAATTCTTGGAATAGCCGCAGCATCCGTAGCAGCAATTTTTGCTGGTGGTCGATTTAGAACTTCAAATCCGACTCCAGAAACCGGAACTGCTATTGCAAAGCTTGTTGATTTCCCAGTTGGTTCAACCAAGGATTTCGTCGCAGCAGATGGTTCGCCGGCTATGTTATTTAGAACTAAAGCGGGAGTCTTTGCCTATTCGACAATCTGTACCCATCAAGGCTGCGCAGTTGGCTTTGATGCTAAATCCAAACTTCTTGCCTGCCCTTGTCATGGCGCGCAGTTTGATCCAAACAAAGATGGCGCTGCGGTAAGTGGCCCAACCAAGATTTCATTGCCAAAAATAAACGTTGCCATAAAAGGCACAGACATAGTTCAGATATAAGATTTACTCATGGCCCAATTCAATGTGCAAATAGCGCTTCCCGATCGCCCAGGCTCTCTTGGCGCAGTAGCTTCTGCAATTGGATTTGCCGGCGGCGATATCAAATCTATCGTTGTGGTTAAGAGTGAAGCGGGTCGAGGAATTGATGACTTCGTAATCGCAATCCCAGGTTCAGATCCAACAGATTTATTGGGTGTTCTAGGAGATATCGGCGGCGTAGAAGTTATTTCTATTAGCCCGATTAATTAATTAGAGCAGCACCTTGGCTGGGAAGCGCTGAAAAGAATCTTGGCGCCTTAAATTTTGCAGACATAAATGCACTTTTTATTTCAGATTTAATCAATTCACTATCTTTAGCCTTAATCAAGGCGATAGCACTTCCACCAAAACCGCCACCAATCATGCGAGCTCCAAGTGCGCCAAACTTATTTGCGGTATCCGCTGCTAAATCTAATTCTGGGCAGGAGACTGTGTAATTATCTCGAAGTGACTGGTGAGCAAGAGTTACGATTTCGCCAAAACCAACGAAGTCACCGTTCTTTAGAAGATCAACAGCATCTAGCACTCGCTTCATCTCGGTTACTCCGTGAAAGGCGCGGATATAAGTTTTTGGATCTAACTCAGATTTGCGAGCTTCGAACTCTGTGACTGAAATATCTCTTAGCGAGGTAATCCCTAAATCTGCGACCGCTTTCTCGCAAGATGCTCGCCTTTCAGCATATCCACCATCAACAAGTGCATGATGAACTTGGGTATCAATCACGAGAAGTTCAAGACCGAGCGGTGCAATATCAAATGGGATTTGCTCCGTTGATAAATCACGAGTATCTAACAAGAGCGCATTTCCTTCGTGCGCCATCAATGAAACAGATTGATCCATAATTCCACAAGGCATTCCGACATAAACATTCTCACCTTTTTGAGCAATACGAGCTAATTCCGGAAGCGAAAGTTTTAAATTGAAGAGTTCATTAACTGCTGTGACTACCGCACATTCAAGCGCGGCGCTTGAAGAGAGACCTGCGCCTAATGGCACGCGGCCGTCAACCAGAATATCTAATCCAGTTGTAAGAGCTTGTGGTCCCAAGGCCCAGATCGCACCAATTGGATAACGAGTCCATGGCTCACCCGTCATCGGCGAAATTTTTGAAATATCAACTGTGGTTACTGCGCAATCTTTCTGAATCGATGCAACTCTTATCGAGTTACTTGAATTCTTAGCAATGGCAACGGTAGTTACATCAGATATTGCAAAGGGGAGTACGAAGCCATCTAGAAAATCAACGTGTTCGCCAATCAGATTGACCCGGCCGGGAGCGCATGCGATTAAATCTGGTTGCTTGGCAAAAATCTCAACAAATTTACTTGCTAGCTGCGGCATTGATTGCTTCCCAAGCATCGCTAACCATCAGAGCTATATCGCGTTCAGGCTTCCAAGCGAGAATTTTCGCTGCTTTTGAAATGTCCGCTATTAAAATTGCAGGATCGCCAGCGCGCCTTGAAGTTATCTCAATTGGAATCTCACGTCCCAATACCTTTGCCGCGGCGTTGATTACTTCTGTTACTGAATATCCACCGCCACTTCCTAAGTTAATAATTTGATGTGAACTGGCAACAAGGGCATCTAGCGCCAAAATATGAGCATCGATTAAATCAATTACATGGATGTAATCTCGAATAGGTGTGCCATCTTGCGTTGGCCAATCATTTCCAAATAATTTAAGTGGGCTCGCTTTAGTTGCGCGAAGTACATTTGGAATCAGATGGGTCTCTGGATTATGGCGCTCGGCAATCCAGCCGTTTGCAGATTTGAAGGCGCCGGCAACGTTGAAGTAGCGCAGACTTATTGCCGCCAATCCACTATCCGATTCCGTAGAAATCATCTGGTCGACAGATAATTTAGTAGAACCATATGGACTAGTGGGTTTGGTAACGGCGCTTTCAGCAATTGGAATTACCTCGGGTTGGCCGTAAGTTGCGGCAGTAGATGAGAAAACTAACTTAGATATTCCTAGAGCCGACATCTGATCTAGTAGATTTCGCGTGCCATTCACATTGACATCAAAATACAAATCTGGCTTTTCAACCGATTCACCAACTAGAGATTTCGCGGCAAAATGAATTACGGCTTCGCAGCCCGCCAAGGCGGTGGCAACAACTTGGGGATCAAGTATGGAACCTTGGTTAAATGTTGCTGCACTTGGGACGGCATCCGCATGTCCAGTAGAACAATCATCTAAAACGGTTACATCAAACCCGCGTTCAAGAAGAATCGCAGCTGCGGTTGAACCGATATATCCAGCTCCACCGGTAACTAAAATTCGCATT
This sequence comes from actinobacterium SCGC AAA044-D11, assembly GCA_965268555.1. Classification (GTDB taxonomy): domain Bacteria; phylum Actinomycetota; class Actinomycetes; order Nanopelagicales; family Nanopelagicaceae; genus AAA044-D11. The sequence continues at coordinate 946,534 of OZ254174.1, read as the reverse complement.
AGAGCTTTACATCACGCAATTGTGCTGCGGATTGTTCTGGCTTCATATCCATAATAAAGGCCTGCATTGCTGATTCAGATCCAGCTAAATACTTTAGCTTTCCGGGTGCGCGACGAATACTTGTTATCTGAAGATGTAGACCCAAAACTTCGCGCCCAACTTTTACAGGTGCTTGATGCCAGGATGCCATATACGCCATCTCAATTCCAAAGACACCATCTAGACGTTGTAGTGATTCCTTAGCAACGGCTCCGAATGAATCGGCCTGGGAATCGGATAGTTCTGCAAGGTCTGCAGTGAAAACTTTTGGTGCAATATGAATTTCAAATGGGTACCTAGATGCAAAGGGAACATAGGCAATCCAATCGCTGTTCTGCGAAACGATGCGAACTTCATCCTTGATTTCACGGGCGATTATGTCGGAGATAAGTGGACGTGAACTCTTGGCAAAGTGTTCACTAGCAACTTGCAACATCTTTTCAACTCGAGGCGGCAGATATGAATATGCATAAATCTGACCATGTGGGTGATGCAAAGTCACACCAACTTCAACGCCGCGATTCTCAAAGGGAAAGATGTGAGCGATATGAGGCGCCTTTGAAATTTCGCGAGTTCGATCGCGCCAAGCTTCCATAACAATTCGAATTTGTTCAAGTGTGAGAGTTCCAAAATTAGCTTCATGATCATCGGTATAGCAAAGGACTTCGCAGAATCCAGCTGCATCAACAATCGGGGTATTTAAACCATCGTATACAGGTAACTTCCATTCTTTCTCTGGAAGAGCAAGTGACGGTGAGAGATTTTCAAAAACCGCTACTTCATAATTCGCTTCTGGTATTTCAGATTGCAATCCAGGTTTAGTTGGACAGAGCGGACAGAGCTCCTTTGGTGGTAGGAATGCACGCGTTTGTCTATGCGCAGCCATAACAACCCACTCATTGGTAAGTGCATCTAATCTGAGTTCGCCAAGTCCTGGGCGTTTTTCTACTGGCCTGGTGTCTTTTGCTTCGCGGGTAATTGGTTTTGAATCGTAATAAGAAATTGTTCGACCATCGCTTAGCTTGCGATCTTGGCGCACGATGCCGTGGCTCAACGCGATCGCTTCGTTGTTGCTCATGGTGGCCATAATGCGCAACTCTATCTTTGGTTATCTTTTAATTACGAATTTGCCCCGCGCAAGTATCCACTGGCTTTGGTGCTGGCTTCTTCGTTGGCGAAGGCTTAGGTGTTGGGGTTGGGCCTTGGGTAACTTCAAACATGACCGGCATAACCGAACTTGCATGAGTTTGGGATTCATCAAAGTATTCAATAAATCCCACGTAAGTTCCTGCGGTCAGCGCTGAAATCTTTAAAGTCCAGCGACCTGATGCCGAACGAATTACATCTTGAACGCCAACCTTTACTAATGAATCAGCCGAAACGAAGCGCACACTTCCGGTAACAACGGGAGTTCCATTTGGGCGTACTGCATCAACAATAAAATCTGCACTGTCATTCGTAGTTATTGAAGTAACACTTGATATCAAAGTCGCCGTAGTGGGCTCATTAAATGGGAGAAGATCAACAGTTTCGGGCTGCCAAATTCCTTTTGTAAGTGCATAAAACTTCTCTTCACTTCCACTGAAAACATTCAAATCAATTCGAGAACTAGCAACCCCATACTTAGAACCCTTGCCGCAAGATGTGTACTGCCATATTTGGTAATCAGCGCGGCAATCGGATTTCGTCCAAGAATGTGCAAAACAGCCAACGTTTTTCATTCCAGGATGATTAGCTGGTTCAGCGGGATGTTTTCCATATGCCGCAATCCAAAGTGGATACTTCGCGAGTTCGGTGGACCTTGCCATCGCACTCTGTAGAAAATTTGGATACGAATAAACAAAAGGTTTGCGATTGGTCTTGGTCTCAACTTCGGCAAGCCAGGTTTTAGCCCATAGAGTTACATTTGCTCTGCTTGCATATTTTTTACAGATTCCAGCAATCTTTCGTACACAATTAGTTTCAAGATCAAGGGCAACTGGTAAATCTTGTTCGGTATAACCACCAATTTCACCAAGTCGCCAAATTGTTTTCTGGGCTTGGGCTTTAGCATCAGCAATAATTTCAGCTTTCTTAGTTGTATCCGGCAGATATGCAAAATAGTAGAAACCGGTATAAAGACCGGCGGCCTGCGCAGCTGCGCGATCTTCAATCAAATATTTCTTTGCTTCTGCGTCAGCCGCAGGTTGGGAATCAGATCCTTTAATCATTACAAAGCGAACACCTGTTTTTGCCATCTTTTTGAAATTGATTGCCTTGCCATGTGGATGTTGCCATTTACTAACATCAACACCGTGAATGCGATTTCCTGGACCAGCTGTTACAAGTTGCAGGGGACCGGCTGCAATCACATTATCCGAAACAAGCGCGAGGCAGAGAGTTATGAGAAGAAATAATCGTTTCAAGCTTCTATAACCTCCAACTTCTTTCCTGTTACTTTCAAGATAGCGGAGACTAGTTTGGCAGTTTGTTCTGGTTTACGCGCGCTTTTGAAGTTGTGGTCGCCACTAAATTTCTCACTATCGGCAAAGCTCACCTCCAATACATCGCCCTCAAGTTTTACTAATCTGGCATCAAACCAGAGCAACCACGCAACGCGATCTACTTCCAAAATTGCATCTAAAACCTGATTCCAAGATGCTTTGAGAGTTTCTAGAGAAAATTCTGAGTTCATTTGTTCTGTGAAATTGCAACCAGCTCGGCGAGGTGAATGACTTTGGTCTTAACGCGAGCTCGGCGAAGTTCGGTAACTAACTGTCTGGTACATCCAGGATTAACCGTTGCAATGTAATCAAGATTGAGCGCTTTAATCTCTGCAATTTTTGGAGCCACAACTTTGCGACTATTTTTCTTTTGCAGAAGTGCATAACTTCCGGCAGCACCGCAACAATCGGCTGAACCGGGAACTTCAACGTAATCACCCAATTGCTTCAATATTTCACGTGGTTCGGCAAAAACTCCCATGCCATTTCGCAGGTGGCAAGAATCTTGCAGGCCAATTCGAATCTTCTTCGCATTTTTCAGGATGGGCTTCAATTCAATCTCGCGCTTTACCCACCATTGTGAAAATTCCTGAACTCGCTCGCCCCCGATTACCGAAGCAAGATGTGCTGCGCAGCCACCTGCTGTTGTGAGAATTGTTCCAGGCAGCTTTTCGCCCAACGCCTTCGCCATCTCTTTGCCTTTTTCAAGTTCGCCATTGTGCGCATGCAAAGCGCCACAACATCCCTGATCGGAGGAACATGAAACTTCAGGTGCAAGCTTTGCGACTGCGCGACTTACAGATGGAAAGAGTCGACGCTCAAAACAGCCATACATCAGATGTAAATCTTTAGAGGCTTCGCGACGACGGGCGGTTGGTGAGAATAATCCAAGTGCCCACATTCCTAATTTTGAATCAACTATTGCAAAGAGGCCTCGAATAATTAATGGGCGGTTCTTGCCTTGCCAAGTTATATCGCGCATCTCTTCTAACAAGACGCCGTATTCAACGCCAGCCGGACATACCGGTTCACAAGCACGACACCCTAGACAGAACGAAGATTCGTTTAATAGATCAAGTGCTGGCAATTTATCGCCCTGAACTGCACGCATTAAAGTGATTCGACCTCTAGGTGAAGATTCTTCGTTGCCAGTTAACTTATAAGTAGGGCAAGCAGGTAGGCAGTAACCGCAGGAAATGCAGCGATCTAATTTATCTTGGCTAAATTTCTCTCTCATGAGCCAATACGTCCTGGATTTAGAATTCCTGCAGGGTCGAAGACTTTCTTGATGCTGCGTTGAAGTTGCATATTTGCTGTACCAATTTTGGCTTCAAGATATGGCAACTTCGCAGAACCAACTCCATGTTCGCCAGTAATACTTCCGCCGTATTCAAGGGGGAGTGCGAATATCTCAGCAAGCGCCTTCTCTGCTGCGGCAACTTCGCGAGGATTATCTTTATCTAAAACAATTGTTGGATGCAGATTTCCATCACCGGCATGGCCGAAAGTTCCGATGCGCAGGCCATTTGATTTACCAATCGCTTCAATTCGCTTTACTACTTCAGCCATTGATTTTCTTGGAACTGAAATATCTTCAAGAATTGAGAGCGAACTCAAACGTGCAAGTGCGGGAAGTGAACATCTACGGGCATAAAGTAGGGCATCGGCAGCAGCAACATCTGCAGCAAGTGTTACCCCGCGACAACCACTCGATGCCTTAGCAATCTCGGCCATTTTATTAACACTCTGTTCAATTGAAATTAAATCGCCGTCGTCACCAAATAGCAGAAGCGCGCCAGCTTTCGTATCCAATCCGAGGTGTGCAAAATCTTCGACCGCAACTAAGCATGTGTTATCTAAGAACTCTAAAGTTGCGGGGAGAATTCCAGATGTAATAATTTTCTCAACGGCGCCAGCTGCTGCGGCTAGATCCTCAAAGTAGGCAACGCCATATTTCGAGGCCTCCGGACGTGGGGCGAGTGCAACAGTAATTTCAGTAAAGACCGCCAGCGTTCCTTCACTTCCAACGAGAAGTCTTGTTACGTCATATCCAGCAACATCTTTTACTAAGCGCCCGCCAGTGCGAATAACTTCTCCGGTACCTAGAACCGCTTCTAACCCCAGGATGTAATTTCGAGTCGTGCCATATTTAAGTCCACGAAGCCCACCTGCGCTGGTCGCAACATTCCCACCAATAGTTGAAACGTTTCTCGAACCAGGATCCGGCACAAAGCGCAGACCTTCTTTTTCTACGAGTTGGTCTAAAACAAGATTTGTCACACCTGGCTGAACAATCGCGATCATCTCGGACTTTGAAACTTCAAGAATTTGATTCATATTTGTCATGCTCATGACTATTCCGCCATTTAACGGAACCGTTGCAGCACATAAATTACTACCGGCACCACGCGCGATTATTGGAGTCTTGGTGTCGTGCGCGAATTTAACAATCTTAGAAACTTCGGCAGTATTTCTGGGCGCAACAATTACTTCAGGCAACCCTTCAAACATTGGAGTTGCATCACGGCTGTATGCCGCAAGTGAGACTGCATCACTTCGTACGACATCACTGCCAACTAAGGCAGATAACTTTGCAACTAATTCAGTGGCTGACACGGGTTAATTAAACCATCGCGGCTAGCGGAGAATCTTTCGAATAGCCGCTGGAATCTGGTCAATAATCATTGAAGCTGAAATTGGACCACCATTAGAGGCCAGTCTTGCGGCAAGATCATGGATGAAGGCTCCTGTTGCTGCAATCTCAGCAAGGCGATTATTCGAATTCAAAATTTCAATCTCATTAGTAGCAACAATTGACCCGATAATTCCGGCAAGCACATCTCCCGATCCTGCTGTTGCAAGCCAAGGAGTTGCAGGAGGAAGTTCGATAACTAAGTTGCCGTTAGCAACAACAGTTTCTGAACCTTTGAGAAGTACTGTCACTCCAATTAGATCAGAGTATTCACGAGCCCATTGGGCCGGAAAGTCGGAGATTTCATCTGAAGATACCGACGTTCCAAGTTTTGCAAATAACTTAGAGAGCTCGCCTGCATGTGGCGTAATTAGTGTCGGCTGATCAAATGTTCCACCGAGATGAAGTGCGCCCGCATCTAAAATGGTTGGGACGCTCTGTTGGCCAATGACTTTAAACCAGCGATGTCGAAGCCAAGTCGTGTAGTCGTCATATTTATTTGAAACAATCCCTGAACCAGCAAGCCATGCACTTACGCCGCCAGGTTGAACTACAACTTCTGGCGCCGAGTGCAGAACCAAATGAGCCAAACCTGAAGAACTATAAAATCGGACCATTCCAACACCGGTTGCAACTGCTGCTTTTGTAGAAAGAACAGCGGCACCTGGATATTGCGCAGACCCTGTAATTACACCAAGAACGCCTCTGGAATATTTGTGGTCATATGGTTTTGGAACGATTAAACATTTCTTGCTTTTCGCTGCGTTCCAAAGGATTGGTTTCATGTATTTATTCTATTTCCCTTATTTCCCCTATTTCGAATTTGAGGAGCCGAGGGTTTTGAAATCAGTCTATACACCTGGGCGTGTTGTGGAAGTTAGTTGACCTTTAGCCCACCATTATCGGATGCGTAAATCAATTGCAGTTTTAGCCGCCTCAATTCTTATCGTCAGTTCTATTTCTAGCAGCTCGAGTGAGGCTGCAACCAAGGCTGTAAAAAACCCTATTCCGATTACCCTTCCGGTTAAACCGGTTGGATTAATAACGTTTGCAAACATTGAAGAGAAAATTTCGGAAGTTCCAGCAGCTGCCTACAAAGCGCTGCAAGATGTCTACGCCGCTAATTCTCAACCAAAAATTAAAATCACAATGCTAGTTGGCCCAAATACCGTGGTTCCTTCTGATGCGAAAGTTGCTCTAAATAAAATTATGAAGCTATGGTCTGGTTTTCGCCAGCCAGTGAGTTATCACGCACTTGTTTATAATTTTAAGGATAAAGACTGGGCATTAAAGACTGATGCAAAAGTTCCCGTCGTAGTTGCTACTGGAGGATCTCGAGGACGAGCTTCAATGTCAGGCGTTATCGAACAGTGCGCCGCCGATCGATGCGTAAGCGCCAATTCTGGAATCAGTGATGCAAAGGGAAGTGGCTACGGCCAATTTCAAGTGGATCCGCGGCCCGAAGCTAACGGCCCTTATCAATTAATGGGTGGAGTTTTCGGACACGAATACACTCACTCAGCTCAAGCCGCGCAATTTTTAGGAAATGCAAATGTTGGAAAGCCAGTCTCAAGAGAGCGCGAAAAATATGGTTTAGATAATTCACCTAGTGGATTATTTCAGGGAGTTCTTCCATGTTGGATGTCAGAAGGAATGGCGAATTTCAATGGAACAGCAGTAGTCGCACCTACATTTGATGAATACATGTCATGGCGAAAAGATGCTCCAAAGAGTCAACAAACTCCTGACTTCACAGATTTTTCTGCTAAATCAATTGAGAACTTTTTGTTAACAACTAACCCGCCAAAATGTTTACCACCTGCTGGTGTTTATCTAATGGGTTACACGCTTGGAGCGCTAACCGTTGAAGCACTGTCAGCAATTGCAGGCCCTCAAGGAGCTATGGCAGTTGTGACACTTCTGGGCAGAGGTCAAACCTTCCCGCAAGCCTTCAAGAGTGTTTATGGAATTTCTTGGGCAGATGCTGCACCGATTCTCGCAAAAGTAGTTGCAGCAGAATATGCAGCAACGCCTTAATTAATTCGCTTCAAAAGTTTTGGTGGGGCGGGTCGGGCTCGAACCGACGACTACCGAATTATGAGTTCGGGGCTCTAACCAACTGAGCTACCGCCCCAAAGTTTTTCACGCTTTAGGTTTGGGTAAGTCTATGCTAACTCGCGTGATGCGCCGAATATCTGCAGGAATATGCCTACTTTTAATAGTGACGATAACACCGGCAAGCGCTGCACCTAATTATGTCTATCCAATAGCAGGCTGCAAGAGCACATATTCGCGGGCACATCATGATTATCCAGCAACTGATATTTTGACTAAAAAGGGTTGCCAATTTGTAGCTCCAACATCCGGAGTAATAGATGAAGTTAGCGCGGTAGATCAATACTCTTGGAAAAACAATAACGGCGCACTTCGCGGTGGACTTTCAATTTCGATGATCGGTGATGATGGCGTTCGATATTACGGATCACATTTCTCAAAGATTTATTCGAAGATAACTCCGGGATATCGGGTTGAAGTCGGAGAGGTAATGGCACTGGTTGGAACTTCGGGGGATGCCGCGGGTCTTGCACCACATGTGCACTTTGGAATTTCTTGGCCGACCAAAGCAGGAATCTGGTGGGTGCGCCGAGGTGAGATTTACCCGTGGAAATACTTAGATGCATGGAAAGCTGGAAAAGATTTAAACCCAGCGAAAGAAGTTTTAGCTAAATTGAAAAAAGTTGGGGCAGTTCCGAAGCGCGTTGGATATTAAAAAAGCCCCACCGAAAAGGTGAGGCTTTCTTTTTGTTAATGGTTGATTATGCAGGATTAACTGCGTCAGCCTGTGGGCCCTTTGGACCTTGAACTACTTCAAATGTCACGGCTTGACCCTCGTCTAGAGACTTGTATCCATTGCCTTGAATTGCTGAGTAGTGAACGAAAACATCTTGTCCGCCACCATCAACTGCAATGAAACCAAAACCCTTTTCAGAGTTGAACCACTTAACTGTACCTGTTGCCATGTAGCTTTTTCCTTACGGTAAATGTGATCAATAAGAATTCCTTAGAGACCGGTCTTCCTCTGTACAGATTTACCGAGTGAACGGGTACTGCCAAGCGTCGGACTAGGCAAAAGTGTAACTGCATATTGGAGATAAGCGAAAAAAGAATTCGGCTATCTCCACTAGCCAAAGAGCTCAAATGCGGAGCATAATTACGACATCACGGAGTTCTAGAAGCGCAATTTGAGCGTGCAATTGGTGGGCTGGGGAAGGTCGCACCAAGGCAACCTAAATTGATGGTTCTAGGAGAAATAACGTGAGTTCATTACCGAGCAGTAGCGCTCTTTTGGCAGGAGATCTTCGGATCTACTCCGCCCCGAAGGCTTTGCTTCGACATATCCAATGGTCGTTAAATGAAATCTTTGGCTACCCAGTGGAATTAAATTGGGAACAACAACATTTGGCACCAGGTGCGCTCGCAACGCAATTGCAATGGCGCGAACTAAAACCAGTGGCATCAAAGATCGCAAGCACACTTAAATCGTGGCATTACCTGCGCTTTGAAGTTCGCGAATATTCAAATATCAGTGGCGAAGGTGTTTTATATCGATGCACGCCAGAACTCGGATTGCATCAGGCAGTTACTGCATCAACCGGTGATGTAATGGTTCATGAGAATCGCCTAATGACTGCACTTGAAAACACCCGAAGTTATGAAGCACTACGAGAATCTCTTTCAAACGCCCTTGGAATTGCCTGGGATTTAGAACTTGAGAGCTATCGCCGCGGAATTGGTAGCGAAGGGGAGATTAGAGCGGTTAACATTTAGCCATGAGCAATGAATTCCAAGAAAAGAAATTATCCCGTCGTTCAATCACAACTATCGCAGCTGCGTTAATTCTCGCAGTCGGAATGGGATATGGCTTAAGCCTTGTTGGCAATGGGCTATCTGCTAAAGCTGGGAATTCAATTACCGTAACTGGATCAGCAAAGACATCAGCTGTTGCAGATAATGCAGTTTGGACTTTGAATGTAAGTGAAATGTCCCAACAAGTTTCAGTAGCAGTTAAAAAAATTGGAACCAGCGTTGATGCCTTGTCGAAATATTTAATTGCCGGTGGACTTTCTTCAGAAGCGATTGAGGTTGGTGGTGTAACAACTTATGCCAACAATGAATATGTAAATGGAAATTCAACCGGTCGAATCATTAGCTATCAGGCTAACCAAAATGTTGTTGTTCGATCAAAAGATGTTGAATTGATAAAGAAGTTATCAAATGGCATGGGATCACTCCTACAAACTGGCGTGAATGTAAATAACTATGGACCGATGTTCTACGTTTCGAACTTAGATGAATTACGTCCAAAACTTTTGGCAGAAGCAATGGTTGATGCCAAGGCCCGTGGAGTTTCAATTACTAAAGCTGTTGGTTCAAAACTTGGACCAGTGCTTTCAGTGACTAGCGGTCCAGTTCAAGTTACCCAACCAGATTCTGTTGATACTTCTGCTGGTGGAATGTATGACACATCATCAATTCCAAAGAGTGTGAGCGTTACGGTTTCTGTCAGCTTTAAAGTTAACTAACCCGCTTTTATCGGCTCAGCCTTCATAAGATCTAAATACCAGCACGACGTTATGGCCACCAAAGCCAAATGAGTCGTTTAGGCATGCAATAGATCCTTGTGGCAGATCGCGTGGAACATCGCGCACAACATCCACAGTTACAGCTTCATCTAGGTTTTCAATATTAATTGTTGGTGGTGCTTTGTGGTGATACATCGCAAGTACGCAGAAAATAGATTCGATAGCGCCTGCGCCACCAAGTAAGTGCCCAGTCATTGATTTTGTTGCAGAGACTGCAACGTGTGAAATATCGCTGCCCAGTGCATTAGCAAGCGCATTTGCTTCTGCAACATCTCCTGCTGGAGTCGAGGTTGCGTGCGCATTTAAATGAACAATTTCAGATAACGGAATTCCGGCATCGGCCAACGCTAATTTAACAGCGCGCGTAACACCTTGACCATCTGGATCTGGGGCAGCAATATGGAAACCGTCAGAGGTTAAACCTTGTCCCATAACTTCGGCGTAAATCTTTGCGCCACGTGCCTTTGCGTGTTCAAGTTCTTCAAAGACTAGAACTCCGCCACCTTCACCAAGTACAAAACCATCTCGATCTTTATCGTAAGGACGTGAAGCTTTTGCAGGATCATCATTGCGTGTGGATAGCGCCTTCATTGATGCAAAGCCAGCCATCGGCAGTTGATGAATTGCAGCTTCAACGCCACCTGTTACAACAATATCTGCGCGATTATTTCTAATCATTTCAAGTGCATACCCGGCAGCTTCTGCGCCAGATGCGCAGGCACTTACCGGAGTATGAACACCAGCGCGAGCTTGTAGTTCAAGTCCGACATTTGCTGCTGGTCCATTTGGCATAAGCATTGGAACGGTATGTGGACTTACAAAACGTGCGCCTTTTTCTTTCAAAACATCATATTGATCTAGCAGGGTAATTACGCCACCAATGCCAGATGCAATCACAACACCGAGACGCTCTTTATCAATCTCTGGTGAACCCGCATCTTTCCAAGCTTCACGAGATGCAATCATCGCGAATTGTTCGGATCTATCTAAGCGGCGCATCTCTACGCGCTCCATAACCTCAGATGGATCTACTGCAACTCTCGCCGCGAAGGTAACTGATGCCTCTTGCGCCCACTCATCTTCAAGTTTGCGCACCCCACTTTTTCCAGCAAGTAACGCCTCCCATGTTGAGTGGACATCACCACCGAGTGGGGTAGTGGCGCCAAGGCCAGTTACAACTACGCGACGTCGTGTCATTAAGAGAGTTGTTTCTACTTACCGTTTGCAACGATGAAGTTAACAGCATCACCAACGGTTGCCATCTTTGTAACTTCTTCATCAGGAATCTTTACGCCGAATTTTTCTTCAGCAGCAACAACAACTTCAACCATGCTGAGTGAATCGACATCTAGATCATCTGTGAACTTCTTGTCCATTGCGATGATGCCGGCATCAATGCCTGCAACTTCAACAACGATCTCTTTGATTCCTTCAAGTACTGCCTCGACTGTTAGTGCCATGTCATATCTCCTTATTTACTTTGTTTTCGGTTTGTTTGGTAGTTCAACAACTTGGCCGGCATATACAAGCCCTGCGCCAAATCCTATTAGAAGTGCGCTCTTACCGTGAAGTTCTGGCTGCTCGGTGAGTAACGCGTCCATTGCCAGTGGAATCGATGCTGAAGAAGTATTGCCCGAGGTGCGAATATCGTGGGCAACAACAACTGATTCTGGCAATTTCATAGATTTAACAAGTGACTCAATGATTCGATCATTGGCTTGGTGGGGGATAAATACATCCAACGTTTCTGGAGTCAGTCCGGCGGCCTCTAATGCGCGAAGAGCGATTGGTGCAATTTCATAAACCGCCCAACGAAAGACAGTTTGTCCTTGTTGATTAATGTTAGGCCAACCTAAATCAAGTTTCCCTGGATTATTTTTATACTCAAGATAAGAAGGTTCGAGAACAATTGCGTCACGAGTTTCCGCACTCGCGCCCCAAACAGTGGGGCCAATTCCAAGATCTTGAGATGGTCCAATTACAACCGAGCCAGCACCATCAGCAAAGATAAATGCAGTAGCGCGATCATCTGGATCTGTGAAATCAGAGAGTTTTTCAGCGCCCATTACTAAAACATTTTTTGCAGTCTTATTCCGCACTAAATCATTTGCAAGTGCAACGCCATAACAAAATCCAGCGCAGGCGGCAGAAATATCAAATGCTGCAGCTTTGGTATTTCCAAGTCGAACCAATAGCTCGGTAGCAGCGCTAGGAGCTTGGTATGGATAACTAATCGTTGCGAAGATAACGGCATCAATATCCGCGGCCGTTAAACCAGCACGAGCAATTGCGATGTGCGCTGATTTTTCTGCCATATCAATAAGTGATTCATCGGCACTTGCAAAGTGACGTGATTGGATGCCAGTTCGTTGTTGAATCCATTCATCTGTGGAATCAATGCGACCAACAATTTCAGAGTTTGGAACGACGCGAGGTGGGCGATAAGCACCGACTGAGAGGATGCGAGCGTTCTGGCTTTCTGGCGTAAATTTAAGTGACATTACTTGCCACCATGCTTTGCGATAAATACAGCGGCAGCTTCTAAATCTTCTGGTCCCTTTAAGGTGAATGTTTCAATCTCGCCCTGTGCGCGTTTAACTAAACCAGCGAGAGTTCCAGCCGGTGGAACTTCGATAACTCCAGTTACTCCACATTTCGCCATCGTCGCCATGCAGAGATCCCAGCGAACAGGCCCAGCAATTTGTCCAACAATTCGATCTAATATCTCGCGACCGCTTTCAATAACAGCGCCATCCTTATTAGAAATAAATGGAAGCTTCGGTTCGCTAACAGTTAGCGAATTTGCAAGTGATGCAAGATGTGGAACTGCAGGCGCCATAGTAGAAGTGTGAAATGCACCCGAGACTGCGAGCGCACGAACTCGTGACCCTTGCGGCGGGTTCTGCGCAAAAGCATCAAGCGCGGCAAGTGAACCGGCAGCAACTATTTGGCCACCGCCATTTTCATTTGCCGGAGTTAAACCAGCCGCGGTAATAGCAGCCACGACAACTTCTCGTTCGCCACCCAAGACTGCAGACATTCCGGTATTTGAATCTTTAGCGGCAATCGCCATCTGGGCGCCGCGAGTATGAACTAATTTCATCGCAGAAACGGAATCTAGAACACCGGCAAAAGTGGCGGCGGTTATTTCGCCAACCGAATGTCCAGCCACATAACTAATTGCGGATAGGTCGCCACCAAACAAACGCAAGGCACCAATTAATCCACCAGCAACAAGAAGTGGTTGGGCATTTGCAGTATCTCTAATTTCATCTGCGTCAGCCGTTGTGCCTAAGCGAGTTAGATCTAAGGCGATCGCATCTGACCAGGTACCTATTACTTCGGCCGCATTTTTATCCTCGAGCCAAGGCGAAAGGAATCCCGGAGTTTGGGAACCTTGACCTGGAGCTAATAGCGCGAGCACGGCTGAAGTTTAAGGTTGAAGGTCGGGTACTGCCGAGTATTCAAATTGAGCGCGGATAAGTGGCGTATTTGGTTACTCGTGAGTAACATCTGGCATATGAAAATTGCAGTGTGCGTAAAGCAAGTTCCTGATTCTTGGGCCGAGAAGAAAATGTCGGGCGGAACTTTAGATCGCGCAGGTGTTGATGCAGTTCTAAATGATTTAGATGAATATGCAATTGAAGAAGCGTTGCGAATTGTTGAAGCAAATTCCCCAACAAAAGAGGCTGGCGAAGGCAGTGGTCACACAATCACACTGATTTCAATGGGACCAGATCGAGCATCAGAAGCTATTCGCAAAGGGCTTTCGATGGGCGCCGATGATGCAGTTCATATTTGCGATGATGCGTTTGCAGGATCAGATGCGCTCGCAACTTCACTTGTTTTAAGTAAAGCGATTAGCGATGGTGGTTTTGATTTAGTTATCTGTGGAACCGAATCAACTGATGCGCGAATGAGCGTTGTTCCTGCCATGTTGGCCGAGCGCTTGGGTTGGGCCCAGTTAACTTTTGCCGGTTCAGTAGCTGTCGATCCAGCGCAATCTAAAGTTTCAATTGCGCGTTCTACTGAATTTGGAATTGAAAATATGGAGGCCGCATTTCCGGCTGTTATAAGTGTTATCGAAAAGATTAATGAACCTAGATACCCATCATTTAAGGGCATCATGGCGGCGAAGAAGAAATCGATCGTCGTTAAATCTGCAGCAGATGTGGGCTTAACTGCAGATCAAGTTGGAAGCAAAGCAGCTTGGTCGACGGTAAAAGATGCAGTACTAAGACCTGCTCGAAGCGCTGGAATTAAAGTTGAAGATGGTGGCGATGGCGGCACAAAACTGGTCGATTTCTTAGCGGAAAAGCGGGTTATTTGATGAGCGAAGTATTAATACTTGTAGATGCTGTTGACGGTAAAGTTTCAAAATCAACTGGCGAACTTGCAACTTTTGCAAAAGCAATCGGCAAGGTAAACGCAGTTGTTTTTGACGCCGCCTTAGTCTCACAGTTAAGTGCTTATGCAATCGACAATGTAATCATCTGCAATGGGGTAGATGTTTCAAAGTTTTCGCCAGGGCCAATCGCACAAAGTTTGGCGCAATTAGTCACCAGTAAATCAGCAAAAGCCGTTCTGATTACATCAAGCTCAAAGGGCAAAGAGGTAGCGGGCCGATTAGCAGTGGCTACAAATTCTGGGATCATCACAGATGCCACATCGATTGATGCAGATCTTGTTACAACACAAGCAGTTTTTGGTGGTTCAACAACAGTTCATGCCGCGGTAACACATGGAACAAGCATTGTGACTTTGCGTTCGAATTCGATTGAGCCAATTGCGGGAAGTGGCGCGCCAACCACAGAAGAATTTGCCCCAACAATTTCTGATGCCGCAAAACTTGGCGTCGTAACTTCGACTCAACCTGCAGTAAAAGGTGGACGACCAGAGCTAACTGAAGCTTCGATTGTCGTTTCAGGTGGCCGAGGCACAAATGGTGATTTCAAACCGGTAGAAGCTTTGGCAGATGTTCTTGGCGCAGCAGTTGGTGCATCTCGAGCCGCAACTGATGCGGGCTGGTATCCACATACTCATCAAGTTGGGCAGACTGGAAAAACCGTGAGTCCACAACTTTATGTTGCCTGCGGAATCTCTGGCGCAATCCAACATCGCGCAGGAATGCAGACCAGCAAGATGATCGTTGCGATTAATAAAGACGCAGAAGCTCCAATCTTTGAGTTGGCGGACTATGGGGTAATTGGCGATTTATTCAACGTATTGCCACAAGCAACCGCGGCGATATCAGCCAAGAAGGCGTAGGGACTTAACTTAGTTATCCTTGGCGCATGGCCATTTATCTTGATCATGCAGCTACTGCACCGATCAATGACGCTGCAATAACGGCGCTAAATACCCAGATGCGCAAACTGGGAAATGCATCCAGTGTTCACAACCCGGGCCGCGAAGTTCGCAAAGATGTAGAGGATGCTCGCCATAAGTTATCGGAACTTATTAATGCGAATCCATCAGAGATAATTTTTACTGGATCTGGCACCGAAGCAAACAATCTAGCGATCAAGGGTTTTTTCTGGCAGTCGCCGGATCGAAATGTAATAGTTACCTCGGCCTTCGAACATCACGCAATCTTGGATCCTGTGGAATGGCTTGTAGAACATGAAGGCGCGGAGCAAGTTTTAATCCCCATAACTAAGTCCGGTGTCATTGATTTAGATTTTCTGGCGAAAGTAGTCGCAACTAGAGGCGATGAAATCGCAGTAATAAGCGTTATGCACTCAAATAACGAGCTCGGCTCAATTCAACCTATTGCAGATGTAGTAAAAATCGCTGGGGATATTCCGGTCCACACTGATGCAGTTCAAAGCTTTGGCAAAATAGAATTTAATTTCAAAAAATTGGGCGTAACCGCCGCAACCATAAGTGCTCATAAAGTTGGGGGACCACTTGGAATCGCTGCGTTGATTCTGAAACGTGGTTTAGATCTGACTCCGATTCTCCATGGTGGCGGTCAAGAGCGCGAGATTCGAAGCGGCACGCTAAATGCTCCGGCGATTGTCGCCTTTGCCGCAGCTAGTGAATTCGCTATTGCAAACCGTGAAACAAATTTTGCCAAGATTCGCGAACTCCGTGATTACTTCATCGCTGGATTAAAGCGAGTTGTTCCAGATGTTTCGATAAATTCTGTGGCAGATCCGGCGCTTCCCGGAATTGTTAACGCAACTTTTCCTGGTACCGAAAGTGATGCACTTTTACTTTTATTGGATACCGAAGGAATAAGCGCATCTGCTGGTTCCGCATGCAGTGCAGGTGTTCCAAGACCTAGCCATGTCCTTGTTGCACTAGGGCTTAGCGAAAGTGATGCCGATGCTTCACTTCGCATCTCAATTGGAACAACAAATACCAAAGCTGAAATCGATCAAGTTCTTGCAGTGATGCCAAGTGTTGTTGAAAGAGCGCGCAACGCTTTTGTGGTTAGTGGGCTTAACTAATGAAATTAATCGCAGCAATGAGTGGTGGCGTTGATTCTGCAGTTGCTGCTGCGCGCGCAGTAGAAGCAGGGCATGAAGTAATCGGCGTGCATTTAGCGCTTTCAAGTAATCCGCAGAAGTATCGATCCGGAGCGCGCGGATGTTGCACAATTGAAGATTCGCATGATGCCAGACGCGCTGCTGATGTAATTGGCATCCCCTTTTATATCTGGGATATGGCCGAAGAATTTCATGAAGGCGTAGTCGAAAACTTCTTAGCGGAGTACGCAGATGGCCGCACTCCAAATCCATGCCTGCGTTGTAATGAAAAAATTAAATTTGCCGCAGTGCTCGATCGCGCAAAAGGTTTGGGCTTTGATGGTGTTATTACCGGACACTATGCCCAGATGCGAGAAACTCCACTTGGTCGAGTAATGCATCGCGCAGTTGATCCTGGAAAAGATCAGTCCTATGTTCTTGCGGTTTTAAATACCGAACAACTTGCTGGCGCGCATTTCCCATTGGGCGACACCGTAAAAGATCAGGTAAGAGTCGAAGCAAAGCGTCGTGGTTTATATGTTGCGAATAAACCCGACAGCCACGATATTTGTTTTGTACCATCAGGAGATAATGCTGGCTGGCTTCGCGATCGATTAGGAAGTGATGTTGGGCCTATCGTTGATGAAGCCGGTGAAAAGTTAGGCGAACATAAAGGTGCGTACACCTACACAATCGGACAGCGTCGCGGACTTGGAATAACAATTCCTGCGGCTGGCGGTGAACCAAGATACGTTTTAAAAATTGAACCAAAGACAAACACCGTAGTTGTCGGAAGTCATGAAGCGCTGGCTGTTACAAAAATTGTTGGTGATCGGCCAATCTGGTGTGGCCCAGAACCCACGATAAATACCCAATTTCGCGGCTTTGCTCAGGTTCGTGCCCATGGCTCACCGCTTGCTTGCACCTATATTCAAAATGGCAGTGAAATTAAAGTTGATTTAGATGAACCACTATTTGGATTAGCTGCTGGTCAAGGCCTTGTTATTTACGATGGCGATCGGGTTGTCGGTTCTGCAACTGTCGCATCTACCGAATAGGTTTTAGCCGTGAGCCAAGATATTCGCCATCGCATAGTTGATTTATGCGAACAGATTCGCGAGCACCAGTTTAAATACTATGTTCAGGATAAACCGAGCATCACTGATGGTGAATTCGATGCCTTACTTCTCGAGTTAAAGAAACTTGAAAGCGCACATCCAGAATTTAAATTACCAGACTCGCCAAGTGATTTAGTTGGTGGCGGATTTGCCACACATTTCCAGCAATCAGATCACATTGAAAAGATGATGAGTTTAGATAACGTTTTTGATAACGATGAGTTGAATACTTGGTTTGAGCGGATCGCGAAGACAAGCACCAAGAACACCTGGCTCTGCGAAGTGAAAGTTGATGGCCTGGCAATTAACTTGCTATATGAAAAGGGCAAATTGGTTAAAGCTCTAACCAGAGGAAATGGCGTAACAGGTGAAGATGTAACTTTAAATATTCGCACTATAAAAGCGATTCCACATGAGTTAGCGGGTAAGAATATTCCTGATCTCTTAGAGGTAAGAGGTGAGGTTTTCTTTCCGATTGCGGCTTTTAATGAGTTCAATGATCAACAAGAAGAACTTGGGAAAGAACGTTTCGCCAATCCAAGAAATGCGGCGGCTGGTTCACTTCGCCAGAAAGATCCACGAATTACTGCAAGTCGCCCGCTCTCTATGGTTGTACATGGAATCGGTGCATCTGATGGTTTGGAATTAACTTCACAGAGCAGTGCATACGAAATACTTGCAGGCTTTGGGCTTCCAACAAGTTCAAGATTTAAAGTAGTTTCATCCCCAGCCGAAGTAAGTGCATTTGTGGCTTATTACGCAGATCATCGCCATGATGTTGAGCATGAGATAGATGGCATTGTTATTAAGGTAAATGAACTTTCAATTCAGAAGGAGTTGGGATTTACTGCGCGGGCTCCAAAGTGGGCGATTGCATTTAAGTATCCACCGGAAGAAGTGACTACAAAGTTATTAGATATCAAAGTCAGTGTCGGGCGCACTGGTCGCGTAACTCCGTTCGCATTTATGGAACCAGTCAAAGTTGCCGGATCAACCGTCACGAATGCGACTCTTCATAATGCCGAAGAAGTAGTTCGCAAAGGAATTTTGATTGGCGACACCGTCTTAATTCGCAAGGCTGGAGATGTAATCCCTGAAGTTCTAGGTCCAGTAATTGCAAAGCGAAATGGCAGCGAGAAAGCATTTGTAATGCCGACTAAATGCCCAGATTGCGGCAGCAAGCTTCGCGCAATCACCGATGGCGATGTTGATATCAGATGTCCAAATACTCAGAGCTGCCCAGCGCAACTACGTGAGCGAATTTATTACATCGGCTCTCGCGTAGCTCTAGATATCGATGTTCTTGGTTATGAAGCGGCAAGTGCGCTTTTGGAAGATAAGTTAATTATTGATGAATCGGATTTATTCTCACTGACCGAGAAGGATCTAGCGAAATCGCAATTCTTCTTGAAAAAGGATGGCTCCCTCGGTTTAAACGTTGAAAAGTTCTTGAAGGGGTTAGAGAGCGCTAAGCAGAAACCGCTATGGCGAATTATTGTTTCGCTCTCAATTAGACATGTTGGACCTACTGCAGCGCAGGCGCTTGCTAAAAACTTTGGATCGATTGAAGCAATTGCCAATGCGAGCGAGCAAGAGTTATCTGAAACTGATGGCGTCGGCGAAGTTATTGCTAAATCCATCATTGAATGGTTTGGAATTGATTGGCACCAAGAAGTTATTGCGAAGTGGGCGAAATCAGGCGTTTCGCTGAAAGAGATTGCTAAGGCCGCGACCGAGCCACAAACCTTGGTGGGACTAACTTTGGTTGTGACTGGGTCGTTGGAAGATTTCACTAGAGATGGCGTCTCGGAAGTAATTGCGGCTCATGGTGGAAAAACATCATCTTCTGTTTCAAAAAAGACAGATTTTCTTGTTGCTGGGGAAGCAGCTGGCTCGAAATTGGCTAAAGCAGAAGAACTTGGGGTTCGAATTTTGAATGAGAGCGAATTCAAAACTTTGCTTGCTGGCGGACCCAAAGCTTTGGGGTAAAGTTCTACCTATGATTTTGTATTCTGAAACGGTTCGCGAACTACCAGCCTCTCCAATTTTCTTTGGTCTCTTTGCTTTTGGTGTGCTTTCGCTTCTACTGTATTTAACACTTCGCATAGATCGGGATTAATCCCATCTCTAAAGTAGGAATTCTTGGTGGGACATTTGATCCACCTCATCTTGGCCACCTTCATATAATTGAAGCTCTCGCTAAAAAATTTGATCAAATCATGTTGATCCCTGCCGGAGATCCATATCTTCGAAGCGCGAATCCAATTGCAACCCCTGGCCAACGACTTGAGATGTGTAGCAAAGCTTTAGAAGATTTATCTGATGAATTGCAGGAGAAAGTTGTTGTACTGGATATCGAGACTTCAAGAAAAGGCGCTACATATACCTTCGATACTTTGCAATCACTTCGGGCATTTTTCCCAAAGGATGAATTCACCTTAATCTTGGGAAGCGATGCTGCCTCAACTTTGCATAAATGGAAGCGCAGTGATGATGTTAAGAAGCAGGCCGAAATTTTGGTAATCAAGCGTCCAGGCGCTGCGGCATCTGAATTTAAAGAGTTAGAAATAACAGCGCTAGATATTAGCGCTACTAAAATCCGTGAAGATTTTGCTAATGGAAAAACTCCAGAGACAATCTCTCCTTCCGTGCTTAAATATATAAAAGATAGAGGCCTATATGGCAGCAGGTAAGAGTGTTATTAATCTGGCGCAGGTAGCCGCCGAAGCTATTGCTGAAAAATTGGGCGTAGATATCGTTGCGATTGATATGACAGAGCAGATGGTTCTCTCAGAAGTATTCTTAATCGCAACTGGTTCAAATGAAGTCCAGGTAGATGCAATTGCAGATGGTGTTTTCAAAGCGATGGCTGCGATTGGCGAGAAGCCTATTCGTCGCGAAGGTAAGGGCCAATGGATTCTCCTTGACTACTCCGATCTAGTTGTTCACATCCAAAGTCAAGAACTTCGTAACTACTACATGCTTGATCGACTCTGGAATGACTGTCCACGAATTCCACTTCTGGTTTCTGAAGCGAGATAATTTTCAAATGAGCGAAAAATCTAAACTTCGAATAGTTCTCTGGCGACATGGTCAGACTGATTGGAATGTTGAAAATCGCTATCAAGGCCACTCTGATATTCCGCTTAATCAAGTGGGGCTTTATCAGGTCGGACATGCTGCAAAAGTTTTGGCGGGCATGAATCCAAGTCGAATAATTGCAAGTGATTTAATTCGTGCAAAACAAACAGCGCAAGCACTTGTTGATTTAACTGGAGTAAAACTAGAAATCGATCCCGACCTTCGTGAGACCAACGGTGGAAAGTGGGAAGGCAAAACAGGAGCTCAAAATCGTGAAGAGGATGGCGAGCGTTTTAAACAATGGATGTTCGGTGAAGATGTAAAGGCTGGAGAGATCGGGGAATCGCGTACCGAAGTCGCAAAGCGCGCCCGAGCCGCCATCGAACGTGGAATTGCGGAAGCTTCAGGAACAATTATTTTTGTAACACATGGCGGAACTTCACGCGCACTACTTGGTTCAATTTTGGAGATGCCATTTGAAAAGTGGGCAACTCTAGGAGGACTTTCAAATGCATCTTGGTCAGTAATCGAGCCAAATTCCTTTATCAAAACTGGTTGGACACTCGTTGAACACAATGCGGGCTCGATTCCAGAGCCGGTATTCGGCAATGAAACGCAGGAGGCCGAGGCTTAAATTTTGGGATAAAGTCTGCCCTCGAAGTAAAAGTACAAATAAAAATTGGGGCTGTGGCGCAGCTGGTAGCGCACCTGCATGGCATGCAGGGGGTCAGGGGTTCAAGTCCCCTCAGCTCCACTCGAGTAATAAATCTAATTCGGTAAATCTCAAGCAATAGGTCGTGGGAGAATTCGCGTTATGCATGAGGCCTATGACATTCAATACGTCCAAGAGAAATGGTTGCCCATTTGGGACAAGCTAGAGCCATTTAAATCTGGCCGCAGCGATGACAAGCGTCCTAAGAAATATGTCTTGGATATGTTTCCTTATCCTTCTGGCGATTTACATATGGGACATGCCGAGGCTTACGCACTTGGCGATGTGATTGCAAGATATTGGATTCAAAAAGGTTTCAACGTTATGCATCCAATCGGTTGGGATGCATTTGGCTTGCCGGCAGAAAATGCTGCGATCAAGCGCAATGAAGATCCACGTGCATGGACATATGAAAATATTGCAGTGCAGAAAGCTTCGATGCGTCGCTTTGCTTGTTCATTTGATTGGGATCGAGTCTTACATACTTGCGATCCAGAGTATTACAAGTGGAATCAATGGCTCTTCCTTGAAATGTATAAGAAGGGCTTGGCATATCGCAAAGATTCACCAGTTAACTGGTGCCCAAGTTGCCAAACAGTTTTAGCTAATGAGCAAGTTGTTGCGGGACTCTGCGAGCGTTGTGATTCAGCGGTAACTAAGAAGAAGCTAAATCAATGGTATTTAAAGATTACTGATTACGCCGACCGCTTATTAGATGACATGGAACAACTCGAAGGCCAATGGCCAGAGAAAGTTCTAATGATGCAGCGCAATTGGATTGGGCGCTCGGTTGGCGCAGAAGTTAAATTTGTAATAGAAGGTCGCGACGAGCCAGTAACTATTTACACCACAAGACCAGATACCTTGTATGGCGCAACCTTTATGGTGGTGGCCGCAGATTCTGCACTAGCTGCAGAGTTAGTTTCGGGATCAAAAGTCGAAGGTGAATTCGCAAAGTATCTAGATGGCGTTAAGGCTGCAACAGATATCGATCGGCTTGCAACCGATCGACCAAAGAGTGGAATTTTCTTAGAGCGTTATGCAATCAATCCAGTGAACGGTGCAAAGCTTCCGATTTGGGCAAGTGATTACGTTCTTGCAGACTATGGAACTGGCGCAATCATGGCGGTCCCAGCACACGATCAACGCGACTTAGATTTCGCAAAAGCAATGAAACTCCCAGTTCAAGTTGTAGTTTCTAGCGAAGAGGGCGATCCAAATGAGACCGGAATTGCAACTACTGGTGATGGAAAGCTTGTTAACTCTGGCTCACTAAATGGACTTTCAAAAGATGAAGCAATCACCAAAATTATTGCCGAACTCGCACAGAAAGAACTTGGAAAAGCTGCAAAGAATTATCGCCTGCGCGACTGGTTGATTTCTCGTCAACGTTTCTGGGGAACACCGATTCCAATTATTCACTGCGATAAATGTGGCGAAGTCCCAGTTCCAGAAAACCA
The DNA here is from genome assembly GCA_965268555.1 of actinobacterium SCGC AAA044-D11. Lineage (GTDB taxonomy): Bacteria > Actinomycetota > Actinomycetes > Nanopelagicales > Nanopelagicaceae > AAA044-D11. The sequence continues at coordinate 923,833 of OZ254174.1, read as the reverse complement.
ATTACCAGTCGAACTTCCATCAGCTACGGGCTTAGATTTGAAACCAAAGGGAACATCACCACTTGGCGCCGCATCTGATTGGGTAAATGTTGATTGTCCTAAGTGCGGGGCGCCAGCAAAGCGCGATGCCGACACAATGGATACCTTCTTTGATTCATCTTGGTATTTCCTTCGTTACACAAGCACCGATCGCCACGATGTTGCATTCGATAAGAAAGCGGTTGAAACCTGGTTACCGGTTGATCAATATGTTGGCGGCGTAACCCATGCAATTCTGCACTTGTTATATTCACGTTTCTTCACCAAGGTATTACACGACCTTGGCCATTTAAATTTTGTTGAACCTTTCACCAGGCTGCTAAATCAAGGAATGGTTTTGATGGATGGATCTGCGATGTCGAAGTCTCGCGGAAATTTAGTCCGACTTTCCGATGAACTCGCTAATCACGGTGTCGATGCGATTCGCCTTGCAATGGTCTTCGCTGGTCCGCCTGAAGATGATGTTGACTGGTCAGATGTTTCACCTTCCGGTTCAGTTAAATTCTTAAATCGTGCTTGGCGTATCTCTGGCGATGTGACAAGTCCTGTGGGTTCAGATTTTTCAAAGGGCGATTTGTCGCTTCGCAAAATTACACATAAAGCACTTCACGATATTGGATTCGCAGTTGAATCATTTAGATTCAATGTTGCCGTAGCCCGCGTAATGGAATTAGTTAATGCAACTCGTAAGGCAATTGATTCTGGATGTGGCCCTGCTGATCCCGCAGTCCGTGAAGCTGCCGAAGCAATTGCGATTGCACTTTCACTCGTCGCTCCATTCACCTCGGAAGAGATGTGGGAAATTCTCGGACACAAACCAGGTGTGGCGCTTGCTGGCTGGCCAGTTGTTGATCCGAAGTTGCTTGAAGCCGATGCCGTTACCGCAATTTTGCAGGTAAATGGCAAGATTAAAGATCGCATTGAAGTATCACCAAATATCTCTGATGCCGACTTAGAGAAACTTGCGATGTCTAATCCCGAAATAGCCGCGGCTATTGCTGGCGCAAAGATCTCGAAAGTTATTACACGCGCACCTAAATTAGTTAACATCGTTCTTTAATTCACAAGGAGATAGCCTCTCCAATATTTGATAGCGCGGGCAAAGTTAGATTTCGGGCATGTTAAATGAACTCAAAGAAACTATTCGAGATAAATATTTGGACTTCGGCTTTACCGACGAGCAGCGAAAAGCGGTATTGATTGTATTTGGCGCATTTATTGCGGTGGGAGCAATCTTCTTCGTGTTGGCGCAGGGGCACGGCTCACAATCTACTGAGACGATAATTCCAACAGTAATAACTCCTACGATTCCTGCGATTGCTGAAGTATTAATCGTTGATGTTTCTGGACGAGTTCGAAAGCCTGGCGTTTACTCACTTGATAAGGGCTCGCGGGCGATTGATGCGCTAAATCTTGCAGGTGGTGCACTTCCCGGAGTTAATTTAGGCGATATTAATCTGGCTCATCTTCTATTTGATGGCGAACAAATTATTGTTGGCGCCCCGAAAGTTTCTTATTCGACTAGTTCACGAAGTTCGGTAAAAGCTAAAGCTCCAACCGCATCGGCGCCGCTTAGTTTGAACTCCGCAACTCTTGCACAATTAGATACCTTGCCTGGGATTGGCCCAGTCATGGCAAATCGCATATTCGCATATAGAAAATTAAATGGCCCGTTTATATTGATTGATGATTTGAAGAAAGTTACCGGAATTGGTGATGCCAAATTCGCGGAGATTTCGAAGCTGCTCCGAATTTAAGAAGCTATGACTTTCGCTTACTCGCTCTTGGGTTAGCAATTTGGCTGGGCGCTGCGATTGCCGGAATCTTAAGTGCGCCTTGGAGTTATCTTGCGATAGTTCTATGTATTGCACTTGCGGGGCTAAAACGAAGCCTGGCGCTAATTCTCATAGCTGCGGTTCTTACTGGAAGTGCAGGAAGTGCAATTCGGCAGATCGGGTTAACACATAACTTCTTAGCCAAATCACTTGTAGGAAATCCGGAAGTTGAAATTATTGGAGTATTAAAGAGCGATCCAACCTGGAGTAAACCAAAGGTAATCGGATCACGTTTTCGTGGCGCATCCATGACGGCTCTGGCTTCGATTTCAACAATAAGAATTGCTGATGTAAGTAGATCAATTAGATTACCGATTCGAATTACTAGCTCGAAAGAGATCCGGTTGATTCCTGGCGAAAAGTTCACGGTAACTGGCGTTGCATTTCCTACCGCCGAACGTCGAGTTGCCGCACTAATCGCGACTACTGGAAATTTTAGGAAGCTATCCCAAGCAAACTATCTGCAACGGGTATCGGCAAAAATTCGAGACGCCTTTCGCAAAAGCGCCATCTCGGTTGGTGGTGCTGGTGGCGCACTAATCCCAGGGCTTGTAATCGGTGATACCTCGCTTGAAGAGCCGAACTTCGCCGTAAATATGCGAAGAGTTGGGCTCTCACATTTAACTGCAGTAAGCGGCGCGAACTTTGCGATTATTGCGGCATTTCTACTCTGGCTTTCACAATGGGTTTTTAAACGAGTTAGATCAAGGTTAATTCTTACCAGCTTGGTATTAATTGGTTTCATCTTTCTAGTTCGACCATCGCCATCAGTTTTGCGGGCGAGTGTCATGAGCGCCGTTATTTTGATAGCAAAGGCGCGTGGAATTAAAGCCGATTCAATTCCTTCGCTCGGTCTTGCCATCGCCTTTCTAATCTTGATGGATCCTTTTCAAGCAATAGATCCAGGATTCGCACTTTCGGTAGCGGCTACTGCGGGTATTTTATTGTTGGCGCCAAAGCTAGAGATTTATCTCGGTGAAAAGTTCGGCCATGAAAAATTTGCCGAGTTAATTGCGATTCCACTCTCGGCAACAATTATGTGCACGCCCGTCATTCTCGCTATTTCTGGTCTATTTTCGCTGGTTTCAATTCCCGCAAATATTCTGGCTGAACCGGTTGTGGCGCCGATAACTGTTATTGGATTCATCGCCGCAATCGTCTCGCCGATAACTCCTGGAATATCACATCTGCTTCTCGTACTTATCAAACCACTTGCGCAGTTGATAGTTTGGATTTCGAACTTTGCATCAGGACTTCCAGTATTGATGTTGCCCAAGAGCTATTTAGGTGCTGGGATTGCACTGCTTGTTATTGCATTAGTGAAGTTAAGAAAGTGGTTTGCGCTATCTCTTCTCTTGGTAGCAGCAATTCTGGTTATAGCGCTACCAGGACGATGGCCAGGCGCAAATTGGAGCGTTGCAAATTGCAATGTGGGGCAGGGCGATGGCTTAGCAATTAATTTAGGCAACCATGAAGCGCTAGTAATAGATGTTGGGCCAGATTCAAAACTTATGGATAAGTGCCTTAAAGATTTAAGAATCGAGAGAATCCCATTGCTCGTACTTTCACATTTTCATGCAGATCACGTTCATGGCTTAGATGGTGTTCTGTCGGGGCGAAAAGTTTCAAGTGTTTGGGTATCAAACTTTGACCAACCTAAGAGTGAGCGAGATACCGCGGTATTACTCATGGGGAATATCCCAATCCATCAAGCGACTACGGGCGAAGTTGTTAGATTTCAAAGCGCAAAAGGCCAGGTGGAAATTCAAGTTCTTTGGCCAAGTAAAGTGCAATCAAATTTTGACGTTCTACCTGGTGATGGCTCTGCAATAAATAATTCGAGTATTGCCCTGGTTATAACCGTCGGAAATTTGCGGATGTTTTCGGCCGGGGATTTAGAACCACAAGCACAAGCCGCGATGCTCGCACTTACCAAGATTGCTCCAGTCGATATCTATAAAGTTTCGCACCACGGCTCTTCATTCCAATACCTGCCATTGCTGTCGGCGCTACATCCTAAAATCGCCTTAATCAGCGTTGGCGCGGGAAATAGTTATGGTCATCCAGCCGCTAGTACCGTGAACGCGCTGCAATCAATAGGTGCAACTGTCCTACGCACCGATCAAGATGGTGCCCTATCGGTTGACGGGGCCCTTAAGATCAGAACTAAGAGAAATGATTGGTGGAATATTTCGTGGGGATAACGCTATTGCAAGGCGGGGAAGCGCTCCTTGCTGACCGCGGTATCTCTGAAGTTATCGCCAAATTTAAAGGCGCAACAGTAACCATTCTTGATTCGAGCGAATTAGAACTTGGCGGAATTACAGATGCTCTGGCGCCATCACTATTCGGTGATGCCAGAATAATTGTTATTAAAGAGATTCAGGATTTGGCCGCAGAGTTAGGCGAAGAAATCGCTACATATCTCGAGGCTCCGGAAGAGAGCGTGGAGTTAGTTCTCTGGCATAAAGGTGGCGTAAAAGGAAAAGCTCTCCTTGAGAAAATTAAGAAAGTTAAACCAAATGTCGTCGCTTGCGATGTAATCAAGAAAGATGGCGAGAAATCTGATTTCATTCGCGCAGAATTCAAACGCCTTGGTCGCACGATTTCCACCGAAGCAGTTCAAGCGCTCTTAGATGCGCTGGGAAGTGATCTTCGCGAACTCGGAGGTGCGTGTTCGCAATTGGCCGCTGATGTAATCGGCGGGAAAATGATTGATGAAACTGATGTTCTGAAATTTCAAAATGGTCGCGTAGAAACAAGTGGCTTTGATGTCGCCGATGCCGCTCTCGATGGCAAGCGCGATGTTGCGTTAATCGCGCTAAGAAATGCCCTCGCAACTGGAACTGATCCCGTGTTAATAACAAGTGCATTGGCAGGTTCACTTCGGACGTTAGCGAAAGTTTCTGGTGCATCTAGAGGATCTAAATCATTCGACTTAGCAGGGCCACTTGGACTTGCACCATGGCAGATTGATAAGGCTCGGCGCCAACTTTCAAAGTGGACTCCTGCAACCTTGGCCGGGGCTGTAGTGGCAGTCGCTCAAGCCGATGCTGATATCAAGGGGGCGGCAGTAGATCCGATTCACTCATTAGAGCGTGCGATTATTGCTATTACTTCCCGAGTTTGAGGGATTGGGTCCTTCGCTGGTAATCTGCGCGTCTGCCCAGCACAAGCTAGGGCTTAGATTTCAAGAGATTAGAAGGTAGTTCGAAGTGGCAAATATCAAGTCGCAGATCAAGAGAATCCGCACAAACGAAAAGGCTCAAATTCGCAATAAGTCTGCTCGTTCAGCGATTAAGACCGCGATCCGTCGTTTCCGCGATGCAGTTACTGCAGGCGATAGCAAGGTAATTGCTGAAGAACTTCGACTAGCTTCAAAGACACTTGATGTTGCAGTAAGCAGCGGCGTACTTCACGCAAATGCAGCAGCAAACAGAAAGTCAGCGATGGCTAAGCAAGCTAACAAAGCTGGCAAAAAGTAATTTTTGTTTTACCCAAAGAACTTTTCAATTAAGAAACGGCTAGTAATCTCGGGGGATAAATGCCTGCCATTGATTTAGCCAAAGCGCCGCAACCGGCTTCTACCAATCCCGCGCAGATACGTAATTTCTGCATCATTGCCCATATCGATCACGGTAAATCAACTCTTGCAGATCGCATGCTCGGAATCACCGAAGTTGTTGAACAACGCAATATGCGTGCCCAATATCTAGACCGCATGGATATTGAACGCGAACGCGGAATCACAATTAAGAGCCAAGCCGTTCGCCTGCCATGGCGTTCTGGTATCGATGGCCAGGAATACATCCTCAACATGATCGATACCCCAGGACACGTTGACTTTACATATGAAGTTTCAAGATCTCTTGCTGCCTGCGAAGGCGCCGTACTTCTCGTCGATTGTGCACAAGGTATTGAAGCCCAAACTCTTGCAAACTTATATCTTGCGATGGAGAACAACCTAACAATCATTCCGGTGCTAAATAAGATTGATTTACCTGCCGCACAACCTGAAAAATTTGCAGAAGAACTCGCAAAGTTAATTGGTTGCCAACCAGAAGATTGTCTTCGCGTCTCTGGAAAAACCGGCGAAGGTGTTACTGAATTACTAGACCAGATTGTTAAGCAAATCCCAGCACCAGTTGGCGATGCAAATGCACCTGCGCGCGCTCTTATCTTTGACTCGGTATACGACACATATCGCGGTGTTGTTACTTACGTTCGTGTTGTCGATGGCCACTTATCTACTCGCGATCAAATTCAGATGTTCTCAACTGGCGTTCGCCACGAAATGCTTGAAGTCGGCGTTATCTCACCAGAACCAGTTGTCAGTAAGGGCCTTGGTGTCGGTGAAGTAGGTTATGTAATTACTGGTGTTAAAGATGTTCGCCAATCAAGAGTTGGTGACACGATTACGACTTATCACAACCCAACAACTAAAGCACTTGCCGGATATAAAGATCCAAAGCCGATGGTTTTCTCGGGTCTATTCCCATTAGATGGCGCGGAATATCCGATGCTCCGTGAAGCACTTGATAAATTGCAATTAAATGATGCGGCACTTGTCTACGAACCAGAAACTTCTGCTGCACTTGGATTTGGTTTCCGTTGCGGCTTTCTCGGTTTGCTACACATGGAAATTGTGCGCGAACGCCTAGAACGTGAAGCTGGACTTTCACTTATTTCGACAGCGCCAAGCGTGGTCTATCGCGTAGTAAAGGGCGATGGCAAAGAGCTTATTGTTACAAACCCATCAGAATTTCCGGGCGATAAAATTGAAGCTGTATTCGAACCAATCGTTCGCGCAACAGTTCTTGCACCTGCCGAATTCATTGGTGCAATCATGGAACTCTGCCAAGAACGTCGTGGAACTCTTCTCGGTATGGATTATCTCTCAGAGGATCGTGTAGAGATTCGCTACACCTTGCCACTTGCCGAAATCGTCTTCGACTTCTTCGACCAACTTAAGTCAAAGACTCGTGGTTATGCCTCACTTGATTATGAACCAATTGGCGAAGCCGAAGGTGACCTTGTAAAAGTTGATATCTTGCTGCAGAGCGAGGGCGTAGATGCATTTAGCGCAATCGTTCACAAAGATAAGGCTTACGCATATGGCGTAATGATGACTACAAAGCTTCGCGAATTAATCCCACGCCAACAATTCGAAGTTCCTATTCAAGCGGCTATCGGATCTCGAATCATTGCCCGCGAAAGTATCCGCGCAATTCGTAAAGACGTTCTTGCAAAGTGTTACGGCGGCGATATTTCACGTAAGCGCAAACTCCTTGAAAAGCAGAAAGAGGGAAAGAAGCGCATGAAGATGGTTGGTCGAGTTGAAGTGCCACAAGAGGCATTCATCGCGGCGCTCACAACTGATGCGGATGTTGATAAGGCCAAAGCCAAAGCTAAGGGTTAATTTCACCTACAATTTAAATATGAGAATCAAGGTTTTGGTAGCAAAAAGCCTTCTAGTTGCTCTTCCTTTAACACTAATTTCGCAAGTGGCTAGTTCCGCTCCGAAAATAACTCCGGGAGCTTCCTGCAAAGTTAACAAACAATCAGTCACATTTTTAACGAAGACTTATACCTGCATCAAAAAAGGCAAGAAATTAATTTGGAGCAAAGGTTCGGCAGTTCCAGTCAAGACTCCTGAAGTTCCAGCCAAGACTCCTGAAGTTCCAGCCAAGACTCCTGAAGTTCCAGCCAAGACTCCTGAAGTGGCCACTATGACTTATGCGCCACCAACGCAATTGAGTTCAGAGATTGAAACCTGCAAATTGAAAGAAGATAATAATAATCGCAGAGGCATGCAGAGCGTCCTGGCTTCGGGATTCCCGACTATTACAAATCTAGCCGTTAAGACTGGCACTGTTAAGTGGGCGCTAATTCCAATCGACTTTCCAGACTTGCCGGGTGAAAGCAATTTTAGAATAAGAGTAGATAGTCAAATGAGACTTCTCAGTGATTGGTACGAAACTGTTAGCGAAGGAAAATTTAAAATCGAATGGGTTGTACAGGATAAGTGGGTAACACTTCCCGGTATTACTTCGGATTATGTTATTCCGCTTTCAGTGAACTTAAATAACGCAGCGAACGGACCCAAAATCTTCAAAGACGCTATGACAGCAGCCGATCCCGTATTTGATTTCACAAGTATCCAAACAGTTAATTTCATTCTTCCAAGCGGCCAAACTTTTATCGGTGAAGGGTCTCAAGGATTTCCATGGGATCAGGCCGTTAAAGAGACTTCAACAAAAGAGGGAAGCATTTCTTCCTATTCAATTCCAGGCAAGTTCTTTGATCAACCCGGAAGGTTGTATTGGTCATATTGGGCACATGAGTTTGGACATGCAATGGCTCTGCCACACATCGGTTCATCACGTGAGCCAAATGCGTATATGGGCTTAGATCTCATGAGCAACCAAGATGGTGAATCTAGAGAACTAAGTGGTTGGCTACGTTTTGTAGCAGGCTGGCTTCCTGATGAAAAAGTTTATTGCAAAGAGTTAACTAAATTAGAGAGCACTGATATCACTTTGGTTCCATTAAATGAAAGAGATACTGGGATTAAAATGGTTGTAGTGCCGATATCTCAATCAAAAGCCATAATTATTGAGTCACGTCGTGAAGGTAAATTCACATGCTCAATGCCTTCAAAACGAAGTGGCGTACTAGCTTATTTGTATGATGCCAAATTGAGTCACGGTGAAAACTTTCTCCAACCCATAACTCCTGACGGGCGAGCACCAGAAGTTGGTTCTAATTGCCAGGTTCAACCTTATCCAAATCCGATTCTCTACAAGGGCCAGAAGATATTTGTAGAAGGATTGTCGATAGAGATAATTGATAGCCGCAACTTTGACAAGATTCGTATTTCAAAGGCTAGCTGAGGAACTCTAAACAAATTAAAGCGCGCTAACATTAACTATGCCCCTTTCGTTCTACATTCACATTCCATATTGTATTAAGCGCTGTGGCTACTGTGATTTCAATACCTACACTCCTGGTGAGTTAAAGGCGGGCAGCGATGTCGCTGAAGTGTCTACGGGTTACATCGATCTACTTATTGCCGAGAGCAAGATAGCCAAGTCAAAATTGCAGGAAAGTAAGCCAATTGAAACTATATTTTTTGGTGGTGGAACTCCAACTCTGATGGAACCTGCTGATTTAGGGCGGGTTTTGGATTCGCTCAAGGCAGATTTTGGATTTGCTGATGATATTGAAATTACGATCGAAGCTAATCCAGATACGGTTTCGAAAGAGAAGTTGGCTGCGCTTCGCGGAGTTGGGATAAATCGAATTTCATTTGGAATGCAATCTGCAGCTACGCATGTGTTGGCTGTTTTGGATCGCACTCACAATCCAGAGAATGTTATTAAGGCAACTAACTGGGCTAGGGAAATGGGCTTTGAGCAAGTTAGCGTTGACCTTATATATGGAACTCCCGGTGAGACTATTGAGGATTGGCGCGCAACAATTAAGTCAGCTTTAGCACTACCAATTACACATATTTCGGCATATGCCTTGATTGTTGAAGATGGTACAAAACTTGCGGCGCAGGTAAAGCGTGGCGAGATTGTGATTCCAGATGATGATCAAACTGCAGATAAGTATTTGATTGCCGATGAAGAGTTTTCAAAGGCAGGATTCAATTGGTATGAACTCTCTAACTGGTCAAAACCGGGCGGCGAATGTCGCCATAACATCGCATATTGGCAAGGCGATAATTGGTGGGGCCTTGGGCCGGGCGCGCATTCACATATTGATGGTGTGAGATTTTGGAATGTTAAACATCCAACAACTTATAAGAATCTTCTAGAGAGCAAAGGTTCGCCTGTTATGGATAGTGAAACTCTTGTTGCGGAACAGATTGAGAGTGAACGAATAATGCTTGCAATCAGGCTTCCCTCTGGAATATCGAAGGCGAGTTTGTCTGGCGAAAGTTTGGCCAGAATCGAGAGTTATGTCACCGCAGGACAGCTATCTGCTCAAAGCTGGGAGGCAGGAGTTGTTTCATTAACCCGCTCGGGGCGTTTGATGGCAGATCGAATCGTGCGCGAAATCTTGTTGTAGTAGCGTTTGACCATGCATTTAGCCCATAACATTTTGGTCGCTCTCTTAGCCCTTGTCTTCCTTGCCTCTGGCGCAATGAAACTCAGCGGAAGTGAGAAAGGGTTGGCCGGCACTCGTGAAGTAAACATCGGCGACCGGATTGCGCGCTTAATCGGACTTGTTGAAGCTGTTTGTGCAGTTGGACTTATTTATTCAATTAGATATCCAGAAGAGTTGATTGGTTGGCTAGCAAATCTAGTTCTTTGGATTGCAATGGGTGTAGCAATTTATTCACATTCCAAGGCAAACAAAATGAAGAGTGGAGTACCGGCAGTCATTCTCTTAATTCTGCTCTCTGCAACTCTTGTAATTATTTAAGTAGGAATTCGATGCAATTAGGTATGCAAAATCGGCAATTAGAAATTTTACGAGCAATCGTAGATGAATACGTCGCGACTGAAGAACCAGTGGGTTCAAAAGTTATTGCTGAACGCCATGGTATTGGAGTATCGCCAGCAACAATCAGAAACGATATGGCAATTTTGGAAGATGCGGGGCTGATAAAGCAGCCACATACGAGTGCTGGGCGAATCCCAACAAATAGTGGGTATAGATTGTTCGTAGATAAAATTGCGGAGGTAAAGCCGCTTTCTACAGCCGAACGTCGGGCGATTGAGAACTTCTTAGATGGCGCAAATAATCTAGATGAGGTTCTCGGACGGACTGCAAAGTTGCTTGCTCAAATTACTAAGCAGGTCGCAGTTATTCAATATCCTGATGAGGATCGTGTGGTTCTAGCTGGAACGGCGAATTTAGCGCGATCTACGCAAGAAGTATCAATGGCAATTCACCCAATTCTAGAGGCGTTAGAAGAGCAAGTAGTTTTGCTGCGCTTGCTCTCTGATGCCGGTTCATCACTTCAGGTAAAAATCGGAGATGAACAGGGCGAGCGTTCACTTAAAACAACTAGTTTGGTTTCGATGAGTTATGGAACTGGCAGCGCTAACCATGGCGCGCTTGGAATTTTGGGACCAACTCGAATGGATTACGCCAGTTCTATGGCTGCGGTAAATACTGTTGCAAGATATATCGGGCATTTTTTGGGAGAAAAGGCGTAGATGGCTGATTATTACGCAACCCTTGGCGTTGATCGCGATTCTTCATTTGATGAAATCAAAAAGGTTTATCGCAAACTAGCCCGGGAATACCATCCTGATGTAAATCCAGATCCAAGTGCAGCTGAGAAATTTAAAGAGATTACAACAGCATATGAAATATTAAGTGACCCAGAGAAGCGTCAACGCTATGACTTAGGTGGCGATCCATTTTCACAATTTGGTGGCGGTCAAAACTTTGGTTTCGGCGACATTATGGATGCCTTCTTCGGTGGCGGATCTTCAAATCGTGGACCCCGGGCACGAATGCGTGCTGGGCAAGATGCACTTATAAGAGTCGAGTTGGATTTAGAAGAAGCATGCTTCGGCACCGAGCGTGAGTTAAATCTAGAAACTGCAGTGAGTTGTGAGAAATGTTCTGGCTCTGGTTGTGCAAATGGTTCTAAGCCAAGCGTATGTGGAATCTGTAAGGGACGCGGAGAAACTCAACAGGTCACCCGTTCAATAATTGGCCAAGTAATGACAAGTCGTCCATGCGCCGCATGCCAAGGTTATGGAAGTGTGATTTCAGATCCTTGTGGTGAATGTGCGGGGGATGGCCGCGTTCGTTCAAGAAAAGTTATCCCAATAAAGATTCCTGCAGGGGTTGAAACCGGAAACCGAATTCAGATGAGCGGCGCTGGTGAAGTTGGCCCTGGTGGCGGACCTGCAGGCGATTTATATGTAGAAATTGTCGAGACTCAACATGATTTCTTGGTGCGTGATGGAAACAATCTTCATGTTTCAATAATTATCCCAATGACATCTGCAGCCCTTGGATGCAAAGTAAATGTTGAAACTTTAGATGGTCCACAAGAAGTACAAATAAAACCTGGTTTTGTCAGTGGCGGTACCGTGGTTATGAAGGATCTTGGAATGAATAAATTGCGTGGCCACGGCCGTGGCGACTTAATCGTTCATGTTGAAGTAAGCACACCAAGCAAACTAAACAAGGAGCAAGAAGAGCTCTTGAAAGCATTTGCAAAGTCTCGCGGCGAAAGTGGCGATGATGTGGAGATTCACAACCGCGGAAATCAACACTCTGCTGGCTTCTTTGGACGCTTTAGAGATGCGTTTAACCGATAAATGTTGACGCTCTTTCTGATTGAAAAACTCGGCGATTCTTCGATAATTGAAATCGATGGCGATGAAGCCCACCATGCCATCAAGGTGCTTAGGATAGAAATTGGGGAAGAGATTTTAATTTCTGATGGTGCTGGGAATTGGGCACAAGCTAGCGTTGAAAATATCGAGAGAAAATCATTTACCGCAAAAATAATCGAGCGCGGTTATCAAGAAGCTAAGACGCCAAGATTGGTAGTTGTTCAAGGGATTCCAAAATCAGATCGGATTAAGGAAGCTATTGAAATCTTGGTTGAATCTGGAGTTGATTTAATTATTCCTTGGCAGGCGGATAGAAGTATTTCCAAGTGGCAGAAGGATTCGTTATCTAAGTGGGAGAGCGCAGCATTTGCCGCAACAAAACAATCTCGCAGATTTAGAACTCCAGAAATAATCGAGGAGTTATCGCTATCCCAGCTTTTAGAGATCGAAAGTGAAAATAGCGCAGTTCTTGTCATGCATGAATCAGCATCAAATAAATTGTCAGAAGTCGTAACCTCTAAGTTCGCAGATTTCTCCGAAATCATTATTGTCATTGGCCCGGAGGGCGGACTGACCGAGAGCGAACTTGCGCTTCTCCAGGGCGCAGGAGCCCACATAGTTGGACTCGGACCCGAAGTTTTTCGCAGCGCGCATGCTGGTGCCGCAGCTTTAAGTGCAGTATCTGCTTTGATTGGGCGATGGTGATTTCACGATGAGTTGCTTATTCTGCAAAATGGTTGCAGGTGAAATTCCGGTTGATTTCGTATTTGAATCTGAAGATATTTTCGCGATAACTGACATCTCGCCACAAGCCCCAACACATATTTTGATAATTCCTAAAGCTCACTATGAAAACGCTGCTGAACTAGCGAAGGGTGCACCAGAAATTTCCGCCAAGATGCATGAGGCAGCGGCAAAGATTGCAGCAGAACTTGGATTAGATGGGTACCGAAGCGTTTTCAATACCGGTGCCAGCGCGGGGCAGAGCGTATTTCACGCTCACTTACATCTGCTTGGTGGGCGTCAGTTCGCCTGGCCACCAGGTTAAAAGTAGAATTTCGCCTAATGGATTCGATTAAAACCGCACTTATCACCGTGCCTACAGCCATTCCCATGGTTGCCCTTGTTGGTCCACAAGATGCGCACCTTCGAATATTTGAAAAAACTTTTCCAGATATTTCAATAACTGTTCGCGGCAATGAAATATTTGCCGGTGGCGATCTTGCACAACTCTCAAAGTTTGAAGCCCTAGTTCGCGAACTATTAGTTTTACTACGTGCAGGTCAACATCTAAATAGCGATGCAATTCTGCGCTCTATCGAAATGTTTAACCATGAACCAGCTGATCATCCAGCCGAAGTCCTATCTCTTAATATCTTGAGCAATCGTGGAAAAACTATTCGCCCAAAGACTGCTAATCAGAAGCGATACGTCGAAGCGATAGATGAAAACACAATCACCTTTGGAATTGGTCCAGCAGGAACTGGAAAGACTTACCTAGCTATGGCTAAAGCGATTCAAGCCTTGCAATCAAAGCAAGTTAATCGAATTATTCTTACCAGACCAGCAGTAGAAGCCGGCGAGCGTCTTGGTTTCTTGCCCGGAACTCTGCAAGAGAAGATCGATCCATACCTAAGACCACTATTTGATGCGCTGCACGACATGATTGATCAGGATTCAATTCCACGATTGATGCAATCCGGAATTATTGAAATAGCTCCGCTTGCTTACATGCGTGGGCGTACGTTAAATGATGCCTTTATTATTTTGGATGAAGCGCAGAATACATCTGCAGAACAGATGAAAATGTTTCTAACTCGTCTTGGGTTTGGTTCAAAGATGGTTATCACTGGTGACACCACGCAGATTGATTTACCTCATGGTGCACAATCTGGCTTGAAAATTGTTGGCGAAATTCTTGATGGCGTTGATGACATTTCGTTTATAGCTTTGGACTCAGAAGATGTAGTTCGAAACCGGCTTGTCGGCGATATCGTCAATGCTTATGGTCGCCATGATGCTGGAAAAGTAGTTCCGCCAAATGTTACGAGATCGATTCGATCTGGAAGCGGTGATCGCTAATTCCCATGGGAATAGAAATTGCTAATAACAGCGGCGTTGATTGCCACGAAGATGAAATTGTGGAAGTAGCAGCATTCGCCTTAGATAAAATGGGAATTCACCCAGACTCGGATCTCGGAATAACTCTGGTTGATGAGGAAGAAATAACTAAGTTGCATGTGCAGTGGATGGATTTACCTGGCCCCACAGATGTCCTCTCGTTTCCGATGGATGAGTTAAAACCATTTTCAGCAAGTGATGGGCCTGGAATCATCGGCGATATCGTCATTTGCCCACAGTTTGCAGCAAAACAAGCGGTAAACCATTCTGTAGCTGATGAAATCTCACTTTTGACTGTTCATGGCGTTCTACACTTATTGGGATTCGATCATGTTGAACCAAATGAACATAAAGAAATGTTCGACCTGCAAGATAAGACCCTAGCGGATTGGCGCAATCAAAGATGAATACCCTGAAGTTTTTAGTAGATGGGATTATCTGGTTAGTCATTGGTTTCTATGTAGGTCGTACCTTTGGCAAGTCGCATAACCTTGATTTTGCGCGAGTAGTAGCAATCCTTCCTAAGTCGCTGGTAACAACGCTGCGAAAAGCTGGCTTCAAATTGCGCACTGGTCAATTCTCAAATGAAGAAGAGTTGCGAGATGCAGTTGATCAAGCTAGCCAACATGGCTTAGTAGAAGAATCCGAGCGCGAAATGATCCAATCAGTATTTGAGTTAGGGGATACCTTAGTTCGCGAATTGATGGTGCCTCGAACCGAGATTGTATGGATCGAAGGAAACAAAACACTTCGTCAAGGTTTATCACTCGCGCTTCGTTCTGGGTTTACGAGAATTCCGGTAATCGATGAGAACCTCGATAATGTAATTGGAATTGCATATGTGAAGGATTTAGCGCGGCGTACTCACGAACATCGCGAGTCCGAACAGACTGAAAGCGTTGTAGAACACGTCCGTAAAGCAACCTTTGTTCCTGAAACGAAGACCGCAGCCGAACTTCTAAAAGAGATGCAGCGCGATCAAATTCATATGGCAGTAGTTGTTGATGAATATGGCGGAACTGCCGGGTTAATCACGATTGAAGATATTCTCGAAGAAATCGTTGGTGAAATTGCAGATGAATACGATGATGATGATTTAGAGATTGAGTGGTTATCTGAAACTACCGCCAGACTTTCGGCAAGGCTTCATATTGAAGATTTTGCTGAGAAATTTAAGGTCGAAATACCAGAGTCCGACCGCGAAGATGTGGATAGCATTGGTGGACTTTTAGCGAAAACGCTAGGTCGAGTGCCGATTCCAGGAAGCACAATTTCTATTGCTGGCGTTAAGTTAACTGCAGAACGTCCAGTCGGCCGTCGCCACAGAATTGCGACAGTCCTTGCGGAACGAATCATTGATGAATCGGAGAGCGTCCTTGAGCAATAAATCTGAAGATTTAAAGTTACTCACTCTCGCTAAAGCGACGATGGCGCGAAGTAATTCAATCTCGGCTGCAGCGCTTAGAGATAACACTGGTCGAACCTATGTTGCAATCCCGGTAACGAGTGGCGCCTTTGAAGTTGATTGTCTTTTAGCGGTATTGGTTGTTGCTAAAGCCAGTTCTATAAGTGGAATTGAAGCAGTTGTAATTAGCGGCGAGAAGCCTTCACTTTCAAGTATCGAGGTAATAAAAAGTGAAGACGCGGGCGCAAAAATTTATCTGATAAGCGATAAGGATGAATTAATTTCGCTTTGAGTAAGTAGCAGCAGGTAGAATCACTGCATGCGGATCGTCAGATTTTCTCCAAACACCAGCGCTGGTTTAGGCACTGATCCGCTCTTTGGCGTCCTAAATGATCAAGATCAAATCTTAGTTTTACGCGGCGATCCTCTTTATAGCGGGATAGTTCCAACCGAATCGAAGGTTGCACTTAGAGATGTTCGCCTACTTGCACCAGTAATTCCTAGAAGCAAAGTTGTTTGTGTCGGCAAAAATTATGCAGATCACGCGGCAGAAATGGGTTCAGAAGTCCCGAAAGAGCCAGTAATTTTCTTAAAGCCAAATACCTCAGTCATCGGACCAAATGACACGATCCAATGGCCACGTATGAGTGAGCGCGTAGATTTCGAGGGCGAACTCGCAATCGTTATAAGCCGAATTTGCAAAGATGTTCCTGCCGCCAAAGTGGCAGATGTAATTTTCGGTTACACAATTGCTAATGATGTGACAGCACGGGATTTACAGAAAATAGATGGCCAATGGAATCGCGCAAAAGGCTTCGACACCTTCTGCCCACTTGGGCCCTGGATCGAAACCGATTTCCAACCTGGCGCTCAGAAAATCATCACAACTTTGAATGACGAAGTTAAACAATCCGAAGCACTTTCATCAATGACTTTTAAGATCCCGCAAATTATTGAATTTATCTCCTCTGTTATGACTCTTCTTCCAGGTGACGTGATTTTGACGGGAACTCCCGCAGGAATCGGGCCAATGCCAGCTGGAGCAGAAGTTATTGTGACGATTGAAGGAATCGGCTCACTTTCTAATAAGGTATCGCCTCGTGCCAACTAATACATCTAGCAAACCAGTTCGGGTGCGCTTTGCGCCATCACCAACTGGAGATCTGCATGTTGGAAACATTAGAACTGCGCTCTTTGATTGGGCCTATGCCCGTCACACTGGCGGTCAATTCATTTTTAGAATTGAAGATACTGATCGCGAACGTGTGACTGATGAATACATCCAAGCGGCGCAAGATACTTTGAAGTGGCTTGGTTTGAATTGGGATGAGGGTCCAGAAGTTGGCGGACCATATGGTCCATATTTACAGAGCCAACGATTAGATATTTATGCGCAATGGGCGGCAAAGTTTTTAGCGCAGGGCGATGCTTATCATTGCTATTGCTCTTCCGAAGAACTTGAAGCGCGTCGCGAAGCGCAGAAAGCTGCGAACGTCGCTCCAGGTTATGACGGAAAATGTCGAACAATAAATCCAGATGATTTAGCTAAATATAAGAGCGAGGGAAGATTGCCGGTATTGCGGATGCGCATGCCTGATGGATCGACAACGTTTACCGATTCAATTCGCGGAGATGTAACTTTTGATCATAACTTCGTTCCAGATTTCGTTTTAGTCCGCGGCGATGGTTCACCGCTTTACACATTGGCCGTTGCCGTCGATGACATCATGATGAAAGTTACCCATGTGCTACGTGGTGAAGATTTGCTCTCCTCTACACCTCGCCAAATTCGTGTTTATCAAGCGATGGGAGTTAGTGAATCTGAATACCCAACATTTGCGCACCTGCCATTTGTAATGGGCCAGGACAATGCCAAACTTTCAAAGCGAAATGGTGAAGTTTCAATCGCTTGGTATCGCGAACGCGGTTTCCTTCCTGAAGCGATTTGCAACTACTTAGCTCTACTTGGCTGGTCACCAGGAGATGATCGCGAAAATGTAACAATGAAAGAGTTGACTGAACTCTTTACTGTTGAACGCGTTCATTCAAGCCCAGCGCGATTCGATATGAAGAAACTCGAAGCGATCAATGGCGATAAAATTCGCGAACTCACAATTGATGAATTATTGAAGCGGACTGCGCCTTTCCTAGTTAAAGATGGCGTAATTACGGGAACCCCAGAAGAACTCGATGTTGTGAAGAGCGCGCTGCCAATAATTCAGGAACGAATTGCCACTTTGGCTGAAGTTTCGCAGATGCTGAAATTCTTATTTGTTTCTAATTTCGCGGTTGAAAGCGAAGAGCTGCCTAAGATCCAAGATGAGCAATCCCAAGTGGTTTTAAAGAAGAGTGATGAAGTTCTAAAAGGCCTTACTAGTTGGGATCACGAATCTATTCACCAAGCGCTAAAAACCGCGTTAATTGAAGGTTTGGGACTCAAGCCACGCATTGCCTTCAGCGCGATTCGAATTGCGGTAACCGGAAGCCACATTTCACCACCACTTTTTGAATCTCTAGAGCTCCTAGGCCGTGAGCGCTCACTCGAGCGGATTGCGGCTTCAATAAAGTAATCGGGTATCCTTGCGCAGTCAAAAATTAAAGTTTGGGGTATGGGGTAATTGGCAGCCCTGCTGATTCTGGTTCAGTAAGTCTAGGTTCGAGTCCTGGTACCCCAGCTCGCTAGAAAGTAGTAAAAAAACTTAATAGAAGTAAATCTCGGCCCCGTCGTCTAGTGGCCTAGGACTCTGGCTTCTCAAGCCAGCTACGCGGGTTCGAATCCCGTCGGGGCTACAACTACCTAGGAATATTTTATTTTTTAGCTAAATGCTCAGTAAGTCTTGCTGCAGTTGCAACAACTGCTGCGGCATGAATTCGCCCAGGTTGACGACCAAGGCGTTCAACTGGTCCGCTAATACTTACAGCCGCGATAACTTTATTGTTCGGCCCGCGCACCGGCGCAGATACTGAAGCAACTCCGGCTTCGCGTTCGCCAACCGATTGTGCCCATCCGCGACGTCTGACCGCAGCAAGTGATGCAGCCGTAAATTTTGAATTCGCAAGTGCGCGATGAAGTTTGTCGGCATCTTCCCAAGCAAGAAGTATTTGCGCACCAGATCCGGCCTGCATTGTTAGCACGGTTCCAGTTGGGACTGAATCTCGAAGTCCAGATAATCGTTCAGCAGTAGCTACACAGATTCTTTGATCGCCCTGGCGTCGGTACAACTGAGAACTTTCGCCGGTCGCATCACGAAGCGCTGTGAGTGCAGCCCCAGCAACAGCCAATAACCGATCTTCGCCAGCGGCTGATGCGAGTTCAGATGATCTAAGTCCGAGAATAAATCGGCCGGCATAATCACGAGAGACCATTCGGTGAAATTCAAGTGCGACAGCCAAACGATGGGCTGTTGGGCGGGCAATTCCAGTGGCGGCGACAAGTTCAGTGAGTGAATGCGGCCCAGCTTCTAAGCAAGCCAAGATCTTTACGGCTTTATCTAATACGCCAACTCCGCTATTCTTCTTGTCCACGATGTAATACTGGCATCTCACCATTTGAAATGCAAGTATTTAGGGAAAAAATTAAGGGGCAGTAATGGGAAAGACGTTAGCCGAAAAGATTTGGGCTGATCATATTGTTCGCCAACATGAAGGTGAACCAGATCTTCTTTACATCGATCTACACCTGATTCATGAAGTAACAAGCCCACAAGCATTCGATGGCCTACGTCTAGCCAATCGCAAAGTTCGCCGCCCCGAACTAACTATTGCAACCGAAGATCACAACGTTCCTACGCTAAATATTGATAAACCAATCGCCGACCCAGTTTCAAAGCTTCAGGTCGATACCTTGCGCAGAAATTGCGAAGAATTTGGCGTACGTATTCACTCACTTGGCGATGTGGAACAAGGAATTGTTCACGTAGTTGGTCCACAACTTGGAATTACCCAGCCCGGAATGACAATTGTTTGCGGAGATTCACACACCTCAACACATGGCGCATTTGGTGCACTTGCATTCGGTATCGGAACTTCAGAAGTAGAGCACGTTCTTGCAACCCAGACCTTGCCACTTGTGCGCCCTAAAACGATGGCTATCAATGTTGAAGGAAAGCTAAAGCCCGGTGTTACTAGCAAAGATATTATTTTGGCAATTATCGCAAAGATTGGAACCGGCGGCGGTCAAGGTTATGTTCTTGAATATCGTGGTTCGGCAATTCGCGCACTATCAATGGAATCTCGAATGACAGTTTGTAACATGTCTATTGAGGCCGGAGCTCGTGCTGGCTTAATTGCGCCAGATGAAATTACCTTTGAATATTTGAAAGCAAAGCCACACGCACCTAAAGGTGCTGATTGGGATGCGGCCGTTTCATATTGGAAGACTTTGCAAAGTGATTCTGATGCGAAGTTCGATGTTGAAATTTCGCTAAATGCTGATGATCTAGAACCATTCGTAACTTGGGGAACTAACCCAGGGCAGGGACTTCCACTTAATTCAAAGGTCCCAAACCCAGCGGAAATCACTGATGTTGAAGAGCGTGGAGCTGCAGAACGAGCCCTTACATATATGGGACTTATTGCTGGTACACCGCTAAAAGATATAAAGGTAGACACTATATTTTTGGGATCTTGCACAAATGGCCGAATTGAAGATTTACGTTCTGCTGCAGATGTCCTAAAAGGTAAGAAGATCTCAAAAGAAGTTCGCATGTTAGTTGTCCCAGGTTCGGCTCGCGTTAGATTGCAGGCCGAGAGCGAAGGTCTGGATAAAGTCTTTCTTGATGCCGGCGCAGAATGGCGCACTGCTGGATGTTCAATGTGCTTAGGAATGAATCCAGATCAACTCGCAGTTGGTGAGCGTTCTGCTTCAACATCAAATCGAAACTTCGAAGGCCGTCAAGGTAAAGGTGGTCGCACCCACCTTGTAAGTCCACTCGTAGCAGCAGCCACAGCAATCCGTGGCACGCTCTCATCACCGGCAGATTTGTAAGGAGTAAAAAATGGAGAAATATTTAAGCCACACTGGAACCGTGCTTCCACTTCGTCGAAGCAATGTTGATACTGACCAAATTATTCCTGCGGTCTATTTAAAGCGCGTAACCAAGAGCGGCTTTGAAGATGGGCTATTTGGAGCTTGGCGCAATGATCCAGAGTTCGTTTTGAACAAGGCTGAATTCGCTGGTGCCACGATTTTGGTAGCAGGAGTTGATTTCGGGACAGGTTCATCTCGCGAGCATGCAGTCTGGGCGCTTCAGAACTACGGTTTTAAGGTTGTTCTATCGAGCCGCTTCGCCGATATTTTCCGCGGAAATTCGCAGAAAGCTGGGTTGCTCACCGTTGTGATTGACCAATCCGAAATTGAAGCGATTTGGGATGCAGTTGAAGCCGACCCTAAAACCCAAGTAACAGTGGATCTTGAGGCCAAGACCGTTAACTACGGTTCAAAGTCACTTCCATTTGTAATCGATGATTACACCAGATGGCGTTTGATGGAAGGGCTGGATGACATCGGTCTTACGCTCAAAAACATTGATTCTGTGAGCTCTTTCGAGCAATCACGTCCAAGTTATAAGCCTAAAACACTTCCTGCACTCTCTTAATTGCTAAATGATTTAAAACTCTAAAGTAATTATTTAGAGTTTTTCTCGCATAAAAAGTGGATTTTTTGAACTTTGGAAAGAAAAATTAGTTTCCGACACGCCACTTTATATGTCGCTTGTTATTTGTTTGCACGCGTAGATTTCTAACCAAGTTAGGCGAACGCCTAAATTTTACGCGTAATAAGGGGATTAATATGAACAAGGCCCAGTTCATCGCAGCATTGGCTCCGCACTTCGGCGATAGCAAGAAGGAAGCGGCTCGTGCAGTAGATGTAGTTTTTGACACCATCGTTCGCAACATTTCAAAGGGCGAAGATGTAATGATCAATGATTTCGGTAAGTTTAAGAAAGTTGATCGTCCAGCACGTAAGGGTCGTAACCCTTTCACTGGTGAAACAATTCAAATTAAGGCAAGCAAGAAAGTACGTTTCTTGCCAGCTAAGGCGCTAAAGGAAGTTATCTCAGGCGCACGTAAGCTAGAAGCTGCTCCAAAGCCACCGGCAAAGGTAGTTGCAAAGCCAGCAGCTAAGAAGGCTGCTCCTAAGAAGGCTGCAAAGAAGAAGCCAGCTAAGAAGGCTCCTGCAAAGAAGAAGAGTGCAGCAAAGAAGAAGCCAGCTAAAAAGGCGAAGCGCAAGTAATTTCGCAGCAAAAAATTTAAAAGAGGGAGCCAGAAATGGTTCCCTCTTTTTTAATGCGAATTAGGATAGGTACATGCAATTCCAAGCACCAAGCGGTTTTCCACTCGGAACCAACAAAACTTTTAAGTATGCCGCAGCTATTCTTATTCCGATTCTAAAAATATTCACAAAACGCGATTGGCGCGGCACAGAGAATCTTCCGAAGTCTGGTCCGGTGATTGTTATTTCAAATCATGTTTCATATGCGGATGCCTTGGTTTTTGCACATTTCCTCTATGGCAATGGTCGCGCAGTTAGATACTTGGGAAAAGATTCGGTCTTTAAAATCCCTATCCTCGGAAAAATTATTTCGAGTTCTGGACAGATTCCCGTTGCCCGTGAGAGCGACAAAGCCTCACATGCTTTAGATAGCGCACTTGGATTATTGAAAGCCGGTCATTGCGTAGGCGTATATCCCGAAGGAACTCTGACTCGGGATGAGAACCTCTGGCCGATGGTCGCAAAAACAGGCATTGCTCGTTTGGCGATTATGAGTAAGGCACCAGTAATTCCGGTTGCACAATGGGGCGATCAGAATTTATTAGCGCCATATTCAAAGAAGATTGTTCTTTGGAAGCGGACGAAAATCACATATTTGGCCGGCGCTCCTCTAGATTTCAGCAAATGGGCAGGTAAAGAGGATGATCAGGCTGCACTGGTTGAAGCCACCGCTTATGCCATGGCAGGAATTACCAAATTGTTGGAAGAAATTAGGGGAGAATTAGCGCCTGCGGAAATCTTCGATCCACACAAATCGGATCTACCTCGAATCGGAAACTTTAAGAAAGCAAGAAGAAAAGGGATTAAGTAAATGTCGAAAGTTACAGTTCTTGGTTCTGGTGCTTGGGGAACAACCCTGGCGCAAGTTCTATGTGATTCTGGGCAAGATGTTTTAATCTGGGGACGTAATTCTGATGTAGTAACTGAAATTAATAACAACAAGACAAATGGTAAATATTTGCCGGGGATAAGCCTTCCTTCCCAGCTTCGCGCAACTGTAGATATTCAAGAGGCCTTTAACTTTGGCGACTCACTTGTTCTAGCTATTCCAGCACAATCCTTGCGCGAAAATTTATCAGAGTGGGTTTCTACTTTCCCAAGTGATAAGCCGGTAATAAGTACGCTTAAAGGTATTGAAGCAAAGACCCAACTTCGTATGACTGAAGTTGTCACAGAAATTTTAGGAATTCCACCAGCAAGACTTGGTTTGATTACAGGGCCTAACTTGGCCGGCGAACTTTCGTTGCGGCAGCCAGCCGGAGCGGTAGCTGCATCATCGAATACTGAAATTTCGCAATTGATGATCGATGCATTCACAACACCTTATTTCCGAATTTATCCATCAGAAGATTTAGTTGGTTGCGAATTAGCCGGCGCCGCAAAGAGTGTTATTGCACTTGCAGTTGGTATGGCAATTGGACTTGAACTTGGCGAAAATACCCAAGCAATGATTATTACTCGTGGCCTTAGCGAAGTTGCAAGATTTGGAAATGGTTACGGCGCTAATCCACTTACAAACCTTGGGCTTGCTGGAATGGGCGATCTAGTTGCATCTTGTGGTTCTGGTTTATCTCGAAATAGAACTTTCGGTGAAGCTCTCGGCCGTAGCGGAACAATGGCACAGGCGCGATTAGAAGTAGCTAAGACTGTAGAAGGCGTTGCGTCAGCTCCTGCGATTCTCGAGCTTGCACACCGCGTCGGCGTTGAAGTTCCAATTATTGAAGTTGTAGCAGATGTTGTTGGAGATCGAATCTCACCTAGTGCCGCAATGACACGGTTAATGACTGTAAGCATGGCTGCCGAGTTGTAATGAGCAAAATAAAGGTAGGGATAGTTTGCGGTGGAAAATCAAGCGAACACGAAATTTCATGTATCTCTGCCGCAGGTGTTCTCTCAGCAATAGACCGAGATAGATTTGAACCAATTCTTATCGGAATAACCAAGACGGGGCAGTGGGTATTGCCGCCAAATGATTATCCACTTTCAATTTCAGGTGAAGTGTTACCAGAAATCAAGGGCGATCTGCCAAAAACAAATATTGCAGAGTTGAACGTTGACCTGCTCTTTCCAGTTTTGCACGGCCCATATGGTGAAGATGGCACCTTCCAAGGGCAATGCGAAATGGCAGGAATTAAATATGTTGGCTCTGGTGTACTAGCAAGCGCTGCCGGAATGGATAAATCTTTCGCTAAACCAATCTTTCAAGCGCATGGGCTTGAAGTTGCGCCAGGAATGGTTATTCACGAACGAGATTGGCAGATTGATGAAGTCCGAATTCTTGCAAGTGCAACTGAATTTGGAAATCCACTCTTCGTAAAGCCAGCGCGAAGTGGTTCAAGTCGCGGCACAAGTAAAGTTAAAAACGTTAAAGAGTTGAAAACTGCGATTAATTTTGCTCTGCAATTCGATACCAAAGTTTTAGTTGAAGGCGCGATTGTTGGCCGTGAGATTGAGTGCGCAGTTCTACAAGTAAATGGTGTTGCCCTGTCTTCGCCAGTGGGCGAGATTAAAATTTTGGGCGATCATGAGTTTTATGATTTCGAAGCTAAATATCTCGATGATTCCACTGAAGTCATAGTTCCGGCGCCACTGCCTTTTGGCATTGCGGAAGAGATTCAAAATTATGCGACCAGAGCATTTGATGCCCTCGGCTGTGAAGGTTTGGCCCGTGTAGATTTCTTTTATACCGGTTCTGAAATTATCATCAATGAAATTAATACGATGCCTGGATTTACTGCCACATCTGTCTTCCCAAAGCTTTGGGCAGCTGGTGGAATTGGTTACACCGAATTAATTACAAATTTAATTGAAGCCGCAATAGCGCGCCCATTGAATGTGACGCGCTAGAAGTAATTATTAGTAAGAAGTAACTGGGCAAGTCAACGTGCGAGTAATTCCCGGAACGCCTTGAACCTTTGAAAGAATTGCGCGGCCTAGCTCTTCCATACTTGGAGATTCGGCTCGCATGATTACATCGTAAGGACCAGTTACGCCCTCAGCCAAGGTAACGCCAGGAATCTTTGAAATGCTTGCAGCAACGCTAGAAGCCTTACCGACTTCGGTTTGAATCAGAATGTATGCCTGAACAGTCATTTGAATTACTCCTAAATATTTCTGCTATCCACAGCGCCGTGATTGCAGAGTTGAAGGCTACCGCCTCTAGAGTTGGTTTGGGAGATAATTTTTCTCACATACAGTGGAAGGAAGGGTGCGAAATGGCTTCAGAATCTGAGCTAATCGCGGCCCTGTCCGAGGTATTTTCGCTTTCAGATCCAAATCTAATTGTGGGAATTGGGGATGATGGCGCAGTTGTAAAGGCGAGCGCAAAGAATTTAGTTGCGGCCACTGATATGGCCGTTGAAGGAGTGCACTTCAAACGTAACTGGTCGAACCTCTTTGAAATTGGCGGAAAGGTAACCGCAGCAAACCTTGCAGATATTTATGCGATGGGTGGTACTCCAAAATATTTATTGGTAAGCGCTGGCCTCACACCCGACTTCGGAATTTCTGAAATAACCGAGCTCGCAATGGGGATAGCCTCCGAAGCGGCGCTGGTGGGAGCATCTGTAATAGGTGGCGATATTTCCAAAGCCGATCAATTAGTAATCTCAATTTCAGTATTTGGTGAAGTTGAAAAACCAATTACTCGCGCTGGTGCAAAAATCGGTGATCAAGTAATAATTTCAGGGTTGCCGGGAAGATCTGCAGCAGGGTTATTCCAATTAGAAAATGGCGAGAGTGACTCGAAATTTATTCAAGCCCATAAAAAGCCAACGCTTGATTACCGCCTTGCTGAAGCTTTTCGCAACGCAAATTCAATGTGCGATGTGAGCGATGGTTTGCTATCCGAGCTTTCGCATCTGGCGGCGGCATCAGAAGTTGGTATTGAGATAGATTCAAAAATGATTGAAGCGCTACCTGAATTCAAAGAACTTGCAGAATTAGACAAATCACAAGTTTGGAAGTGGGTTCTTGGCGGCGGCGAGGATCATGTATTCGTTGCTACAACGAGCTCAAATTTGCCGGTGGACGCAATTGTTATTGGAAAAGTTGTTGCCGGGTCGAAGGTAAGCGTTATCGGTATTCCTGATTTACCAACGATTGGCTTTCGTCATTTCTAACTCTTGTGAGAGTATTTGCAAATGTCTAGAGCCAAACTTGAATCGTTTCCAAGAGAAAAACTAACTTTTGGTAAATCTCCGCTACAACGTCTTGATCGCTTATCTGAACACCTAGGCGGAAAGGTCGAGATTTGGGCAAAGCGTGAAGATGTTAATTCTGGCCTTGCATATGGCGGGAATAAAACTCGCAAACTCGAATATTTAGCAGCGGAAGCACTCGCACAGGGTTGTGACACTTTGGTTTCAATTGGCGGCGTTCAATCAAATCATACGAGGCAAGTTGCTGCAGTCGCCGCGCATCTTGGACTTAAGTGCGTTCTAGTACAAGAGCACTGGGTTGATTGGGATGAAGTTAATTATGAGAAGACAGGAAATATTTTACTTAGTCGAATCATGGGAGCAGAAGTTCGACTAGACCCAGCTGGATTTGATATTGGTTTTAGAAAATCATGGGAAGAAGCCATCGCTGATGTAATTGCAAGAGGCGGAAAGCCTTATGCAATTCCGGCCGGCGCTTCAGATCACCCGCTCGGTGGACATGGTTTTGCTGGCTGGGCTTTTGAAGTTGAAGACCAAGAGAAAGAACTTGGTTTTAAATTTGATAACTTTATTGTTTGCTCTGTTACAGGTTCATCACAAGGTGGAATGATTGCGGGATTCGCACATTCAAACCGAGCTGAATCAGTAATTGGAATTGATGCTTCGGCAACAGTGGAAAAGACTTGGGAGCAAATTAAGCGAATCGCTTCGCGCACTGCAGCAGCTATTGATTTGGGGCGCGAGCTTCGAGACTCTGAAATAGTTCTTCTCGATCGCTGGCATGATGGAATTTATGGCGTCGCCGGAGCTAGAACAATTGAAGCAATAAAACTGGTGGGCCAACTTGAAGGAATGATTACTGATCCAGTTTATGAAGGTAAATCAATGGCAGGAATGATTGATCTAATTAAAGAGGGTTATTTTAAAGAGGGGTCAAAAGTTTTATATGTTCACCTTGGCGGCCAACCGGCCATCAATGGTTATACAACCGCTTTTTAGCGAGTAACTTTTCCAGCCTTAAGGCATGAAGCACAAACGTTTTGACGCTTTGGAGTTCCGCCAACAAGAGTGCGAACGCGTTGGATATTTGGATTCCAGCGACGACGGGTCTTGCGCATTGAGTGGGAGACCTTATTGCCGAAGCTAGGACCCTTGCCGCAGATATCGCAGTTTGAGGACACGGTGTTACTCCCTTGAATCAAGTTAAATTACGGGTTTCGCAATAAGTCGCAAAGATTACCCCGTCTACACGGGGATTGGCTAATCCGCGCGAGAAGATAGGGCAATGGCAACCTCCCTTCGACTCGCAGATCGCCTCAAAGGCGTTATCGGCGACCGTACCGCCGATGCCTTGGCGAAATCTTTTGGGATGTCCACCGTTGAAGACCTACTTCGCCACTACCCACGTCGTTATGTGGTTCGGGGTGAATTCTCTGACATCGCAGAACTGCTTGAAGGCGATGAAGTAACAGTTTTGGCTGAAATTGCTGCAGTTAAAACTCGTCGCGCAAATGGCCGAAATATTTTAGAGGTCAATGTCACTGATGGCAGCGCAGTTATGTCGCTGACATTCTTCAATCAACCTTGGCGCGAGAAAGAGCTAAAAGTTGGAAAGACTGGAATGTTTGCGGGAAAAGTCGGATCGTTTAATGGCAAACGTCAACTTTCACATCCGGATTATCAATTAATTCCAGATGGCGATGATGTCGATTCTGCGCTCGCAGGTTTTGCCGGAAAATTCTTACCCGTATATCCAGCTGGCGGGAAGATGCCATCGTGGAAGATTTCGCAATGCCTCGAAATAGTTTTGGATTCATTAGGCGAGATTGAAGATTACTTACCGGAGAGCGTTAGAGGTGAATTTGGTTATCCAGATTTAAAGCAATCACTTGTTTCAATCCATAAACCCGAATCACTCGAAGCTGCGGAACTTGCGCGCCTGCGACTTACATTTGATGAAGCTATTTTATTGCAATTGTTGTTAGCCCAACGTAGAGCAGAGTTAAAAGAGTTAGATGCAACTCCACGACAGATAAAAACTGATGGCCTAGTAAGTGTTTTTGAAGCGAAGCTGCCCTTCAAATATACCGATGGTCAATTGGAAGTTAATAAGGAGATTGCGCAAGATATGCAACAACCGCATCCGATGCATCGTTTACTTCAAGGTGAAGTTGGTTCTGGAAAAACAGTTGTTGCACTTCGTGCGATGCTCTCAGTCATTGAGTCTGGCGGACAGGCTGCACTCCTAGCACCGACTGAAGTATTAGCAGCTCAGCACTTCAAAACTATTTCGAAATTACTTGGCGATTTAGCACAAGCTGGAACACTGCAGGGAAGTGGCGAGGGAACCCAGTTGGCGCTACTTACCGGGTCACTTGGCGCATCGGCAAAACGTGAAGCGCTGGGAAAGATAAAGAATGGTGAAGCTGGAATAGTTATCGGAACTCACGCTCTAATAAGCGAAGGGGTTGAGTTTGATGACCTCGCACTAGTTGTAGTTGATGAACAACATAGATTTGGCGTTGAACAACGTGACGCACTTCGAATGAAGGCGGCTAAACCACCTCACGTATTAGTTATGACTGCTACGCCGATTCCAAGAACTGTTGCAATGACAATCTTTGGTGATTTAGATGTTTCGACGCTGCGCCAATTACCAAGTGGTCGCATTCCAATTCAAACCCATGTGATTCCAGTATTAGAGAAACCTCATTACTTAGATCGCGCGTGGGAGCGAGTTAAAGAAGAGATAGCTAAGGGCCACCAGGCATACATAGTTGCGCCGCGAATTAGCGCTGGTGAGATTGATGAAACTAAAGCAAAAATTTCTGAGGCCGATATTGCAATGGCCAAATTAATGGGAGATGAAATTTCTAGCGAAGAGATTGCTGGGACTCCCGACATGGCGAGCGTTGAGGAACTCGCGCCAAAGTTGGCTACGGGTCCGCTCAAAGGTGTGAAACTTGCGCTGTTACATGGTCGTCAAAGCTCGGAGCTAAAAGATGAAACTATGGCGGCATTTGCTGGCGGCAAGATAGATGTATTAGTTGCTACAACAGTTATTGAAGTTGGCGTGGATGTTCCAAATGCATCCGTCATGGTGATCATGGATGCAGATCGTTTCGGCGTTTCACAACTCCATCAGCTTCGTGGTCGAGTTGGTCGAGGCAGCACACCTGGTTTATGTCTATTAGTCTCGCGGGCCAGTGAAGATTCGCCCGCAATGGCGCGATTAAGTGCGGTGGCCGGAACTCTCGATGGTTTTGAATTATCAAGGATTGATTTAGATCAACGTCGCGAAGGTGATGTTCTTGGTCGTGCACAATCAGGAACAAAATCTCATCTGCGTTTACTCCGAGTTCTGCGCGATGAAGAATTAATTGAACAAGCTAGGAGAGTCGCCACAGATTTGATTTCAACGGACCCAAAACTTGCTAGATATTCCGAACTAGCAGCTCAAGTTAGCGTTTTGCGCGAGGAAGAACGTTCGACTTTCTTAGACAAGGGCTAGCGCGTTACGGTTTGCCCATGAGAATCATTGCGGGAAGCAGTAAAGGTAAAACTTTATTCTCGCCCACTGGGAAAACTAGACCGACTTCAGATCGCGCAAGAGAGGGGCTTTTCTCCTCGCTTGAATCAGAATTTGGATCTATGCATGATCTAAATTTTCTAGATTTGTATTCTGGCTCTGGCGCCGTTGGCGTGGAAGCGCTATCTCGGGGAGCGACAAATGTTTACGCAATCGAGGATCACTCGCCAACGGCAGGAATAGCTACAAAGAATTTCGAGATTGTGAATAACGCTTCCGGAAAGTTTCAAGTTATATCAACAACTGCTGAAAGATTTGTTTCCGCCGCCCATCAACTTGCATTCGATATTATTTTTATGGATCCTCCATATGAAGTATCAAACGACATCATTGAAAAATTACTTTTAGATATTCATTCGAATAATTTATTGAAGCGAAATGGAATAATTGCCATCGAGCGTGAAACAAAGAAGACGCCATTTCCTTGGCCAGAACCATTTATTGCTGAGAAAGTCCGTTCGTACGGGCAGGGAAGTATCTTCTACGGCGGTTATTCTGCTAGCGTTTTGCCGTGAAACGCGTCGTATGTCCCGGGTCCTTTGACCCCATCACCTTTGGGCACCTAGATATCATCGAGCGCGCAAGTTCGATTTTTGACGAAGTAGTCATCGCGGTAATGGTTAACCAGACTAAGAAGACACTCTTTACGGTTGAAGAACGAATGGAAATGACTAAAGAGGTAACTTCAAAATACCCAAATGTGAAGGTCGACTCGTGGTCCGGGCTGCTAGTTGATTACTGTAAGAAAAATGATATTTCAATAATTGTAAAAGGCCTTCGAGCTGTTACTGACTTTGATTATGAACTCCAAATGTCTCAAATAAATTTACAACTACAAGGCGTTGAAACACTTTTCCTATCTACCGCTCCAGCTCACTCATTCCTGTCATCTTCACTGGTGAAAGAGATTGCAAGTTATGGCGGCGATGTATCTAGCTATATCCCAGCACCACTTTTAGCGCGATTGAAAGATCGCTTGGCTGGAAAATAAAGGAGAGATAAATGGAAGTTATCGAGCGGATTGAAACAGCCATCGCTATGGTTGAAGAGGCAAGAGGAGTTCCACTTTCTGCAAGCTGCGTGCTTCATCGCGGTGAAATGCTTGAATTGCTCGACAATGCTCGCGCGGCATTTCCATCTGACCTGGCACAGGCGCAGAAATTGTTAACTGACCAGGATGCAGTCATCGAAGAGGCAAGAGTTGCTGCGGATCAAATCATTGCGCATGCTCGCGAAGAAGTTGAATCTATGATTTCACAGACTGAAATAGTTGCTGCAGCCAAGAAGGAAGCGCGACGGATTTTGGATGAGGTTGCCGAAGAAGCAAAGAGTCAGCAAGATGAAATTGATGCATATGTTGATTCACGGCTAGCAACCCTTGAAGTGATTCTGCATAAGACTATGGAAGTAGTAAATCGTGGTCGCGATCAACTCGCAGGAGTGGATGCTAAATCTGCGCTCTCTGAGTTGGGCGATAAGAAATAATTAATGAGCAAAAACCCCTTCCTCTTTAATACTCATGACCTACCGCGCCGACCTGGTGAGATGCGGGAGTATGAATTAACAATTGATTCGCATGAAGCACTTGGTTTTGAAGTGCTCGCAATTGCTGCCGACGAACCAATAGATATTGATTTACGAATTGAATCGGTTGCTGAAGGAATTCTCGCAACTGCAACTGTTCGCACCGAGGCAAGTGGCGAGTGTGGCCGTTGCTTAGATCCAGTTTTTTACGATGTTGATGAAACTTTTCAAGAACTTTATGAATATGTAGAAGATCCAAGACAAGCTCGCAAGAAGAATAAACCTGGCAAAGCAGGGCATAAACGCGCCCAGAAGAGCGAAGATGAAGATTTAGATGAAGATTTAGTTCGGCAGATGGAAGGTGAATTGATAGACCTAGATGGTCCAATTCGTGATGCAATAATTTTGAACCTCCCAATAAATCCGCTTTGTGATGCGGATTGCCCGGGTCTCTGCCCAGATTGCGGAATTAAGTGGATCGAGCTTCCGGAAGAACATGAGCATGCCCCAGCCGATATTCGTTGGGCTGGCCTGGAGAATTGGAATACCGGGAAGGGTGAGGCGGGCCCAGCAGGGAAGTAATCGAGGTTTTTGAATATTGCGGGGTTTGGGGGATACTTACCCCCTTCGTAGAATTCATCTTTAAGTTATGAATTTGTTAGTAAAAAGGGGTGCCTAAAGTGCCAGTACCAAAGCGAAAGATGTCTCGCTCTCGCACTCGTCATCGTCGTAGCGCATGGAAGACAACACCTGCTGCAATTGCAAATTGCGCACAGTGCCAACAACCAAAGTTGCAACATACAGCTTGCCCAACTTGCGGAACTTATAACTCACGCCAAGTAGTAGAGGTTTAATCTGTACGATCGTTTAATTGCATCGCTTGGAACTTCGGTTTCAAGTGATTTGCTTGAACTTGCACTTACACATCGCTCATATGCCTACGAATTTGGTGGGCTTCCAACAAATGAACGCCTAGAATTTTTGGGCGACAGCGTTCTTGGGTTAGTGGTTACAAAAGAGCTTTACACAAAGTTTCCAGATTTAGATGAATCAAGACTTTCACCCCTGCGCTCTGGCGTTGTGAATATGCGGGCGCTCGCTCAGATTGCGCGCGATTTAGAGCTAGGTCAATATTTAAGAATTGGTAAAGGCGAAGAGACGACCGGTGGCCGCGATAAGAATTCAATTCTTGCCGATTCACTCGAAGCGCTCGTTGGCGCGATTTATATCGACCTTGGTTTTGTAAAAACCGAAGAGTTAATTCTTAACTGGTTTCGGCCAACCATTGAATCAGCGAATGCTCAAGGCCTCGGCTTAGATGGAAAAACTGCCCTTCAGGAATTGTGCGCCGCAAAGGGTCTTAGTACTCCGGAATATTTAATCACCGAATCAGGTCCAGATCACGATAAGAGTTTCACCGCTGTTGCAGTTGTATCGAATGAAAAATTTGAGCTAGGTGAAGGTAAGTCAAAGCGCGAGGCCGAACAGGCAGCTGCAAAATTGGCTTATGACAAATTAAATGCCCGAACTTCCTGAAGTTGAAACTGTCAGGCGTGGCTTAGCCGAAAATATTATTGGAAAAAGATTTAAAGATATTCAAGTTCTACATCCAAGAGCTACATCGCCAAAATCAATTGCAGCCCTGACATCACTTAAAGGCGCCCGCGTTTTGAGCGTTAATCGCCGCGGAAAGTTTCTCTGGTTTGAATTGGATCGTCCTGAAGTATTAGTTGGCCATCTCGGCATGAGCGGGCAATTCTTGATCCAACCTAAAGCCGCCCAAGATGAGCGTCACCTGCGGGCCAGATTCAATTTAGGGCGCAGTGATCTGCGATTCATAGACCAGCGAACTTTCGGTTGGCTTGGCGTAGAAGAGCGAATTAACAACCGTCCAACATGTGTGCAACATATTGCAGCAGATCCCTTTGATCCAGAATTTGATTTAAGCGAGACTATAAAAAGATTTCAAAAGAAAAAAACGGAAATTAAGCGCGCACTATTGGATCAAGGCGTAATGAGTGGAGTCGGAAACATCTACGCCGATGAAGCTCTTTGGCGCAGCAAAATTCATCCTGAAAGTCGAACCGAAAAAATGACAAAATCTCGAATTTCACAATTGATTTCATCTGCTACTGAAGTTATGGCAGAGGCCCTTGCCGTCGGCGGAACTTCGTTCGATGAACTCTATATAAATGTAAATGGTGAAAGTGGATATTTCGAAAGGTCGCTGGCGGTCTATGGCCAGGAAGGCGAAGGGTGTCCGCGCTGTGGGCGAGAAATAAGAAGGATCACCTTTGCCAATAGATCTTCGCATTTTTGCCCAAAATGTCAGCCCACGCCGCGTGCTTACGGAAATCGGTAAGCCCTTTTCCGATAGGTTGCGCCTGTGTATTTAAAGAGCATGACCCTCAAAGGATTCAAGTCCTTTGCCTCCTCGACCTCGCTCAATTTTGAGCCAGGAATCACCTGCGTGGTTGGTCCAAATGGCTCTGGTAAATCAAACGTTGTTGATGCGCTCTCGTGGGTAATGGGTGAGCAGGGTGCAAAATCTCTTCGCGGCGGAAAAATGGAAGACGTTATCTTCGCCGGAACTTCAGGCCGTGCCCCGCTCGGTCGCGCAGAAGTTTCAGTAACAATCGATAACACCGATGGCGTTCTACCAATTGATTTCACTGAAGTTACGATCTCTAGAATTCTTTTTAGAAATGGCGCGAGTGAATACCAATTAAATGGTGAGACAACAAGACTCCTAGATATTCAAGAACTCTTGAGCGATTCTGGAATTGGCCGCGAGATGCATGTGATCGTTGGTCAGGGCCAGCTCGATGCAATTTTGTTAGCTAACCCAGAGGAGCGCCGGGCATTTATCGAAGAAGCCGCCGGCGTTTTAAAGCATCGTAAACGTAAAGAGAAAGCGCTACGAAAATTAGATTCGATGACTGCCAACCTGGCACGTATTCAAGATTTAACAGTTGAACTTAGACGTCAACTAAAGCCACTTGGCAAGCAGGCCGAAGTTGCAAGAAAAGCTTCGACCATTCAATCTGACGTTAGAGATTCCAGACTTCGTTTGCTCGCTGATGATCTACTCAAGCTCCGTTCAACAGTTGATGCCGAAGTTGCAGATGAATCAGCCCTTCGCGCTAGACGAGATGAAGTCGAAGCTGCACTTAATAAAGCTAGATCTCGCGAAGAAGAGATTGACGCAACAGCGCTAATTGAAAATCCGCTTCTAGTTAAAGCACAGGAAAATTATTACCAGCTAACTGCACAGCGTGAGAAGTTCCGTGGAATCCAGAACTTGGCTTCGGAACGTGCGCGCTTTCTATCTGAGGAAGCTGATGAAGCTCGCGCTAGTGGCCGCGATCCAGAAAGTATGGATGCCGAAGCTATCAGTCTTAGAAGTGAAGAGACTGGACTTCGAAATGAAGTTACGACTGCAGGAGCGAGTTTGGCAAGACTTTCTGATGAACTTAAGAATTTAGAGGCGAATTTAACAACAGAAGAGAACAGTGTTTCCGCAGCGCTTCGAGCAATTGCCGATCAGCGCGAGGGAACTGCGCGCCAAGAAGGACACATCAACGGCTTGAAATCTCGCATTGATGCGACCAATGCTGAAATTACCCGTTTAACAAAGAGTAAAGATGAAGCAACTCGTCGTTTGCAAAGTTTCCAAGAAGAGTTTGCACTACTAGAAACCCAGATTGCATCAGTTGACGCAAATGAACCTGGACTTGATTCAGAATATGAAGCTGCTAAAAGCGCGCTGGCATCTGCACAAAGCGAACTAGATTTACTTAAAGATAAAGAGAGTGAAGCACAGCGAACACGTTCTGGACTTGAAGGGCGCTTGCGTGCGCTACAAGAGAGTTTGGTACATAAAGATGGTTCGGGAGTTGTTCTTTCAAGTGGAACTCGCACTCGAGGTCGCTTATCTTCATTAATCAGTGTTACTCCTGGTTGGGAAGCCGCAGTCGCCGCTGCGCTTGGACCACTTGCAGATTCAGTAGTCGTTTCAGATGTTTCGTCGGCAGTATCAGCTTTAACAATGTTGAAGCGGGAGAGCGCTGGTCAATCCGAACTACTTGTAATTGATGGCGACAATGGTTTTACATCTTCAAATCGCGCGGTACCGAACGGATTTACCTCGCTTGCAAGCTTAGTTAGTTCAAGTGAAGTTTCTGGTGCCATCGCAGCCCTGCTTTCAGGTTTCGTCGCAGTTGAAGATTTAGCCGAAGCCGAGAGTGCGCTTCGCGCTGATTCAACGGTCATCGCTATTACTCGCGATGGCGATGTACTAAGTCGTATTCGAGTGCGCGGTGGTTCAAGTGCAAAGAACTCTGCGATTGAAATTTCAGCGCTAATTGAAAAGACAGAGGCTTCTTTGCAGGAGGTTACAAACAGCTGCGATCGAATTAAGTTTGATGTAGTTCGTGCTAATGAAACTCTAGCTTCACGTAAGAATATTTATGACCTTGCGCTAAGCAAATTAAATGAATCAGATGCCAAAATTTCTGGACTTGCAGAACAAATGGCAGTTGCGGGCCAGAATGTAAAGAGCGCACAAGCCGAACTAGAGCGCGTAATGGCAACTCTGGTAGAGGCCAATTCGCAACGTGAATCAGATGAAGCAGATTTATCTGCAGCCATAACTCAATTTGAATCTCATCAGACACCGGTTGATCCAGATTTAACTCACTTAGAAGATTTGCGTTCTAGAGTTTCAGCATCAAGATCAAGTGAAGTTGAAGCGCGGTTAAATCTTAGAACTTTGGAAGAGCGAGTTACCGCTCTTGCTGCGCGCGCTCACGCACTTGAAAGCGCCGCCCAAGCTGAACGTGATTCTGCTACTCGCGCTGTAAGTCGCCGCGAACAACGTGGCGTTGCTGCGCTTACCGCGCAAGGTGTAGCAGATGCTGCCTATGAAGCGCTAATACAAATTGAATCTTCAATTGCAAAAGCCTCCAACGAACGTGAACGTTTGGAAATCTCTAGATCAGAGCGCGAGAGTGAGATTCTTGCTCTCCGAGTTAAGAGCCGAGAGCTAACTACTGAGTTGGATGCACTAACTTCGAGCGTGCATCGAGATGAGATTGCTCGAGCCGAGCAGCGGTTACGTATTGAAGCCCTTGAGACGAAGGCGATTGAAGAGCTTGGTGTTGATGTAACCACGTTAGTAAATGAATATGGCCCTGAAAATGATGTACCTACTTTTGTTGAAGATAGCGAAGGAAACTTCGTGCCTGGCGAATTGATTCCATACCGCCGTGAACAACAGGAGAAGCGTCTTGCCCAAGCTGAACGCTCCCTTGCACTACTCGGAAAAATTAACCCACTTGCGTTGGAAGAGTATTCATCTCTGGAAGAGCGCCTTCGTTACTTAGCGGAACAACTAGAGGATCTAAAGAAGACCAAGCGAGATCTTTTGGAAATTATTAAAGAAGTCGATGACAAAGTTCAGCAGATCTTCAAAGAGGCGTATGACGACACTGCTCGGGAATTTGAACTTATCTTTGCTCGTCTTTTCCCAGGTGGCGATGGTCGATTAATTCTTACAAATCCTGAGGATATGACTATCGCGGGCGTTGATGTTGAAGCTAGACCTCCGGGTAAGCGAGTTAAGCGGTTATCACTTCTATCTGGTGGCGAACGTTCGCTAGTTGCTGTTGCACTTTTGATTGCAATATTCAAAGCGCGCCCTAGTCCGTTCTATGTGATGGACGAAGTTGAAGCAGCGCTCGATGATACAAACCTAGGTCGACTTCTTGGGGTCTTTGAAGAACTTCGAGAGAAGTCACAGTTAATTATCATCACTCACCAGAAGCGCACTATGGAGATAGCAGATGCGTTGTATGGCGTAACAATGCGTGGCGATGGCGTTTCACAAGTTATCTCTCAACGTATTCGGGAATCTGAAAGTGCAAACTAGTTTTTACTAGTTGAAAGTAATGGCGCTATTTAGCAAGTTGTTCGCGAAAATTCGCGGCGGTGCAACATCTGCAAGTGATTGGGATGAAATCCAAGAATCCTTAATTGGTGCAGATTTAGGTGCACAAAGCGCAAGTGAAATAATTGAAATCGCAAAGAAGGCTAAGAGTGATGAAATATCTGAGGCAATTTTCGGCGCCCTCAGCTCATGGCTTAGTAAGAATGATCGCAAGATTGCCGCTTTTCAGGATCGCCCAACAACAGTAATGATTGTCGGAGTAAATGGAACAGGTAAAACTACTTCTAGCGCAAAATTAGTTTCCTATTTAAAGCGCCAGAACAAATCGGTATTACTAGCCGCTGCCGATACTTTTCGTGCAGCTGCAGTTGAACAACTGCAAACTTGGGCGCAGCGATTGAATGTTGAAGTAGTTACTGGTCGCGTTAATGGCGATCCAGCTTCGGTTGCATTTGAAGCAGCAACAAAGGCCAAGAATGAGGCGATAGATTATTTAATTATTGATACTGCAGGGCGGTTGCATACCAAGTCAGGATTGATGGATGAACTTGGGAAAGTTAGAAGAGTTGTCGAAAAAGTTCTGCCAATTGATGAGGTGCTCTTAGTTGTTGATGCAACTACTGGTCAGAATGGAATTGTTCAAGCGAAAGTATTTATGGAGAGCGTTGCAATTACCGGATTGATATTGACCAAGATGGATGGTTCGGCTAAAGGTGGAATCGCCTTAGCCATTGAACGTGAGACCGGAATTCCAGTGAAATTTATTGGGGTCGGTGAAAGCGCTGAGGATTTACAGATCTTTGAGGCCGAGCCCTACTTGAACGGGCTTTTTACCTAAATCCCGCTTCCTGTAACCAATTTGTAACACAAGAGGCAAAGCTTTCATCATTTTGTAATCTGCCAAGCCATCTGATGTAACCCCGAGGCGTGAATCTACGACCATCTCAATGGCGAGGGTTTTCGATAAATTCGTAAAGGAACTTAAAAATGGATGTAGTTCTTAACTCTGGCGACACGGCTTGGATGTTGGCGAGCACAGCACTTGTGCTTTTAATGACACCGGGTCTCGCATTCTTTTATGGCGGAATGGTTAGAAGTAAAAGTGTTCTAAACATGATGATGATGTCTATGGTCACGATCGGAATTGTTAGCGTGCTCTGGGTTTTCTATGGCTACGAATTAGCATTTGGTCACTCATCAGACTCACCTTGGTACGGCGGATTTTCACTTTCAGGTTTGGGATCTAAGGTAAATGAATTCACTAATAATGGTGGAACTTATCCAATCCCACTTCTTGTCTTTGCCGCATTCCAGCTGATGTTCGCAATTATTACTCCTGCACTTATTTCTGGCGCCATCGCAGATCGCGCAAAGTTTTCAGCGTGGGCAGTCTTTGTCGCTATCTGGTCAACAGTTGTTTACTTCCCAGTTGCACACTGGGTCTTCGCCTTCGGAAATAAAGTTGGCGACACCGTAACCGGAGTAGGTTTCCTTGCAGGAAAAGGCTTGGAAGACTTTGCGGGTGGAACAGCCGTTCACATAAATGCTGGTGCAGCTGGTTTGGCACTTGCAATTGTTCTTGGTAAGCGAATTGGTTGGCGTAAAGAAGCAATGCGTCCGCACTCTCTTCCACTTGTGATGTTGGGCGCAGGATTGCTCTGGTTTGGTTGGTTTGGATTTAATGCTGGATCAGCTCTCGCTGCAAATGGAATCGCTGGTCTAGCATTTATGAATACTCAAGTAGCAACAGCAGGCGCACTTGTTGGTTGGATCCTTGTTGAAAAGATTCGCAATGGGCATCCAACTACGCTCGGCGCAGCTTCGGGCGCAGTATCTGGCTTAGTCGCAATTACTCCCGCTTGTGCATTCGTTGCACCATGGGCGGCAGTAGTTATCGGTTTTATCGCTGGAATTCTCTGCTCACTTGCAGTTGGTCTTAAATACAAGTTTGGTTTCGATGATTCACTTGACGTTGTCGGCGTGCACTTAGTCGGCGGTATCTGGGGATCGCTTTCAATTGGGCTCTTCGGCGCAAGCGTTGTTAACAGCGTTGGCATAAACGGCTTGTTCTATGGCGGAGGCGCAGGGCTTCTTGGTAAGCAAGCTTTTGGCGTCGCGATAGTTGCTGCATATTCATTTATTGCAACTCTCATCATCGGTTTTGCAATCGAGAAGACCATTGGTTTCCGCATCAAGAGAGATAGCGAACTTGAAGGCATCGACTTAAATGAACATGCTGAATCAGCATATGAAATGTATAGCTCATCACGAGGAGGATCATCACTATGAAACTAATTACCGCAATCATCAAGCCATTTAAATTGGAAGATGTTAAAGAGGCACTTACCGCCTTTGGAATCACTGGAATGACAGTTTCAGAAGCAAGTGGTTTTGGTCGCCAAGGTGGACACACTGAGGTCTATCGTGGCGCTGAATACACAGTTGATCTAATTCCTAAAATTCGACTAGAAGTATTAGTTGATGGCAACGAGGCCGAAAAAGTCATTGATGTGATTGTTAAAGCAGCATCAACTGGTGCTATTGGAGATGGAAAAGTTTGGTCATCACCGGTAGACAATATTGTTCGCGTTCGTACTGGAGAGCGCGGGACTGACGCAATATAAAAATCGAGTAAGTAGAATAACTCCGTGGGAACCCGTGAGCGTCGCGATCGATCTAACAAAGCCGATACTTCGCTCCGGGTTTCATTTTTGCAATTCGCTGAGAAACATCTCGCAAAGCCGAATTCAGTTTCGTTAACAGCAGTTGGTGGCTATGGCCGTGGTGAACTTGCACCAGGTTCAGATTTAGACTTATTGATTCTCCATGATGGTAATGAAAAGCCGGAGGTAATTTCAGAATTTGTAAACGCTTTTCTCTATCCACTTTGGGACGAGGGTAGATCGGTCGATCATTCAGTTCGTACTAGAAGCGATACTCGCGAGATTGCGAATGAAGATATTCGAGTAGCTCTTGGATTGTTGGATTTGCGACATATCGCTGGTGACTCTGATTTATCAGCTGTGGTGGCATCAGATGCAATTGAAAATTGGCGTAAGAATCAGAGTAAATACTTACCTTTATTACGAAAATCTATTCAAGAACGGGAATCACGTTCGGGTGAATTGGCTTATTTATTGGAACCTGACCTCAAAGAGGCTCGCGGTGGACTGCGCGATATAAATGCTTTGCGTGCAATAGAAATGTCCGGAGCAGTTTCAGTTTCGCTGGCTCGAGTTGCTGAATCGGAAGCTCTCCTAGCAAATGTCCGAGATGTATTACATGGCGAGAGCTTGAAAGCCAGAGATCAGTTGCTGTTGACCGAGCAGGATCGTGTCGCAGCGGCAATGAAATTTAGAGATGCCGATGTACTCATGCTTGAAGTAGCGAAAGCTGCACGAGCGGTTGACTACTTGATGAACCTGACTTGGCATCGGATTGATTCTGCAGATGCAAAAGGATGGTTTCGTAAAAGTAAGCAACAAGACATTGATAAAGGTTTGGTGATTCTAAATTCAGAGGTAACAATTGCTGATAATTACGATGTCACGTCAGACCCGGCGATTGGGTTGCGGGCTGCGGCCGATGCGGCGCAACGTGGATTACCACTTTCAATTGATGCATGTGTTTTATTGGCTGAGAAATTTTCACCACTTCCAACGCCTTGGCCGAAAGATGTGTTAAATGATTTAGTTGCACTAATCGGTGCTGGCGCCCCAATGATTAGAGTCTTTGAGGCGCTAGATCAAGATGGCTTGATTGAGAAGTGGATTCCAGAGTGGTCCCATGTTCGATTCTTGCCCCAACGCAATGTTCTCCATCGCCATACCGTTGACCGACATATGTTGGAAACGGCAGTCCGTGCTGCGAATCTAACGCGCACCGTAAAGCGTCCAGATATTCTCCTTGTGGCTGCGCTATTTCACGATATTGGTAAGGGATTTGCCGATAAAGATCATTCACAATATGGCGAAGAGTTAATTCTTCCTCTTGCAAGGCGGTTAGGTTTTGAGAGCGCAGATTGCGAGCAAATCGCAATCCTTGTTCGTGAACATCTATTGCTCTCTGCCGTTGCAACTCGTCGCGATCTTGAAGATCCAGCAACAATCTCATTCGTTGTAGATAAAGTTAAAGATACGGAGACGCTCCAGCTGTTGCATGCACTTAGCATTTCTGATGGTGAAGCAACTGGTAAATCTGCATGGAGTGATTGGAAAGCTGGTCTAGTTGCTGACTTAGTTGCGAAATGTCTTTCAGTAATGGCTGGCGTAAAGCCAGTATCACAACCAGATTTATTACCAGTTGGACCGGTAACAGAAGATTTAACAATCTCAATAATCGGTGATCAGCGACGCGGTGAGCAGATTGAAATCGAAATTATTGCCAAAGATCAGACTGGACTTCTCTCTGCAGTTGCTGGCCTAATGACAATTTCAAGGCTTAATGTTCGTTCGGCAAAGACTCGAACAACTAACGAGATAGCAGTAATGCGTTGGATGGTTGAACTAGAAACTAATGCCCAGATGCCGACTGAAGAAAAACTATTGGATCAATTAAGGAAAGCACTATCTGGCGATTTAGATTTAGGTCGCAAAATCGAAGAACGTATTGATAATTATCGTAAGAGTCCAGGTATTCCAACACCGCCACCTGTAGTTTTCGCTGCAAACGATCTGGCAACTAATGCCACAATAATTGAGGTCAGAATGCATGACCGGCCAGGGATTCTATTTTCAGTAGCACGCGCTATCTCCAGATTTGGCGTTGATATTAAATCTGCAATTGTCTCAACACTAGGAGCCGAAGCCTTCGACACGCTTTATGTGACAGACCTATCGGGACAGCCGCTCAGTGGTGAGCGAGCACAATTACTTGCTACAAAAGTTGAAAATATTTTAATCACTCACCTTTAACTAGTAACCTCACCCCATGTTTGAATCCTTATCGGCAAAATTTCAAGGTGCCTTCGCCTCGCTCCGAAGTAAAGGTCGCCTTAAGTCGGGGGATATCGAAGAGATTTCGCTGGAGATTCGCAGTGCACTTCTAGATTCAGATGTTTCGCTAAGCGTTGTCGATACTTTTATCTCCGAGCTCAAGGTACGTACTGACGCGGTTCTTGAAGATCTAAATAAATCAACCAATCCAGCAAATGCAGTTTTTGAGATTGTTAATTCGCTTTTAATCGAAATCTTGGGAGGAAGCGCTAGAAGAATTAGATTGGCAAAGAAACCGCCAACTGTGATTCTCTTAACCGGTTTACAAGGTGCCGGTAAAACTTCGTTGGCCGGAAAACTTGCTAAGTATCTGAAAGATCAAGGCAACACCCCACTTCTTGTAGCTTCGGATTTACAACGCCCAAATGCGGTTACGCAATTACAAGTTGTTGGAGAGAGCATCGGAGTTCCAGTATTTGCTCCTGAACCAGGAAATGGTGTTGGCGATCCGATAAAGGTTGCAAAGAGCGGTCTGCAATTTGCGCAAGATAAATTACACAACATCGTAATTGTTGATACCGCTGGACGTCTTGGCCTTGATGCCGAATTAATGAAACAGGCAAAATCAATTCGTGATGCGATAAATCCAGATGAAGTTTTATATGTTGTTGATGCGATGGTTGGACAGGATGCCGTTCGTACTGCACAAGCATTCCAAGAAGGCGTTGGTTTTGATGCTGTCGTCCTCACAAAATTAGATGGTGATGCCCGAGGTGGTGCTGCGCTTTCAATTACCCAAGTAACTGGCAAACCAATCATGTTCGCTGCAACTGGCGAAAAAGTTACTGATTTTGATCTCTTCTATCCAGATCGAATGGCGTCACGCATCCTTGGACTTGGTGACATCGCAACTCTTGCCGAGCAAGCTAAAGGTGCGTTTGATAGTGACACCGCATCGAAGCTAGAGAGCAAATTTGCAAGCGGTGAAGATTTCACGCTAGATGATTTCTTATCGCAATTAGAAGCTATGAAAAAAATGGGCTCAATGACAAAGCTTTTAGGTATGTTGCCAGGTGCAAATTCTGGACTAATGAAGAAACAACTTGAACAATTTGATGAGGGCGAACTTGTTAAAACGCAGTCAATAGTTCAATCAATGACGCCACTCGAACGCAATGATCCGAAGGTATTAAATGGATCAAGACGCTCACGAATTGCTAAAGGTTCGGGCCGTCAGGTTTCAGATGTGAATTCTTTGGTTGAGAGATTCACCCAAGCCCAGAAAGTTATGAAGCAAATGCGAACCGGAAAGGGTGGAGCGCAATTGCCACCCGGCATGTCTATTCCAGGTGGGATGCCAAAAGCACCAGCTCCTAAAGTTATAAATAAGAAGAAATCCCGTTCAGGAAACCCGGCGAAGCGGGCCCTTGAAAGCTAATTGACCCCTCAAATCACAATTTGGGTTATGCCCTTGGGGCTGGCAAGATTGGCCACCTGCAAGGGGCCCTCTACCCCCAAGCGATCTTCGCCAAGAGGTGAAAGATTTTTTCAAAACAGGTTTTAATTTTTGAGTGACGCTCCCACTGTCACAAGAAGATATGAACCGCTTAAAACAAGGAGAAAGCCTTCGTGGCCGTAAAAATTAGATTAATGCGTATGGGAAAAATCCGTACTCCACATTTTCGTATTGTAGTTTCAGATTCACGCGCTGCTCGTAACTCACGCGCGATTGAAGAGATTGGTCGCTACTCACCAGGATCAGAACCTTCACTTATCGAAATTACTTCTGACCGCGCGCAATATTGGTTATCTGTTGGTGCACAACCAACCGAAGCTGTAACAGCGCTTCTCAAAATTACTGGTGATTATCAGAAGTTCAAGGGCCTCCCAGGTAGCGAAG
This sequence comes from actinobacterium SCGC AAA044-D11, assembly GCA_965268555.1. Classification (GTDB taxonomy): domain Bacteria; phylum Actinomycetota; class Actinomycetes; order Nanopelagicales; family Nanopelagicaceae; genus AAA044-D11. Next base: position 879,792 of record OZ254174.1, on the reverse strand, counting down.
GAACACTTAGAAAGATTGCTGAAAAGCCAAGCAAGCGAATTGCTTACGAGGCAGCCGTTAAGGATGCGATGAACGAGCCAGCAGATGGCGCAACAACACTTAAGAAGAAAGCTGCAGAGAAGTTAGCTGCCAAGGCCGCACCTGCTGTTGAAGTTGTTGCCGAAGCTCCAGCAGATGTCCAAGCTGTAACTGAAAGCGTTGAGGCAGAGGTTCCAGCTTCAGTAGAGACAGAAGTTGCCGAAGTTCTTGAAACTACAGAAGAAGCTGCTGAATAAAAATGATTGATGAAGCGCTAGAACATCTAGTTAAGGGGATTGTTGATAATCCTGATGATGTAGTTATTACAACTAAAGATCATCGTCGTGGGACAACGCTAGAAGTTCGAGTTAATCCAGAAGATATTGGCAAGGTGATTGGCCGTAATGGTCGCACCGCGCGTGCACTTCGCACAGTTATTAGTGCGATTGCCGGACGTTCAGTTCGCGTAGATCTCATCGAGGCTGACGAGGCTCGCTAATAGTGCAACTTGTCGTTGCCAGAATTGGTCGCGCACATGGAGTACTTGGTGAGGCGACAATTGAAGTGCGCACTGACCAACCAGAAGATCGATTTTTTATTGGCTCTGTCTTAGCGACGGAGCCAACATCTTTTGGCCCACTTACTATCTCTTCAGTTCGAGATCACAATGGAACTTTACTTCTTGGGTTCGAAGGCGTGAGCGATCGAAATCAAATTGAAAAATTACGGAACGTTCTGCTGTTAGCGGATGTAGATATTGAGGCCGGTTCGACTGAAGATGATTTTCATGTTCAACAATTACTTGAGTGCGAAGTTTCTACGCAAGATGGCGCGATTATCGGTAACGTCACTGATGTGATTAATTTACCTGGTCAAGATGTATTGGCTGTTTCATATCAAGGTCGCGAAGTATTAATTCCCTTTGTCAAAGCGATAGTGCCGATAGTTGATATCAAAAATCGGAAAATCGTAATCATCCCACCGCAAGGATTATTAGATGAGTAAAGTAAATCGCTTCGACGTTATCTCGATATTTCCCGAGTATTTGTCACCGCTTAACCTCTCCTTGATTGGTAAAGCGCATGCTGCCGGGTTGATCGAAATTGGTGTCCATGATTTGCGGGCGCAAACAACAGATGTTCACGGATCGGTTGATGACACACCTTATGGCGGCGGGGCTGGAATGGTTATGTCACCTGAACCTTGGGGCAAAGCTATTGATGCTGTTGCAGAACTCGCAACCGGAGTCGAACACGAATTGATAGTGCTTACTCCAGCTGGTCAAAAATTGACCCAAGAGTTGGCGATCGAATTAACTAATTCCAAACACTTGATCTTCGCTTGTGGCAGGTATGAAGGAATCGACGTTCGCGTCAGTGATTACTACGCAAAAGCAGATGGCTTTAAGGTTCGTGAAATATCTATCGGTGATTACGTTCTGGGCGGGGGAGAAGTAGCAACTCTTGTGATTATGGAGGCAATTATTCGCTTACTTCCAGGAGTGATTGGAAATCCATCATCACTCGATGAAGAATCGCATACCTTGCTAGATGGCGATAGCGCGCTAGTTGAATACCCAAATTACACAAAGCCAAAAGAGTGGCGTGGCCTTGGCGTCCCAGAAGTCTTGCTATCTGGGAATCATGGCGAAATTGCTAAGTGGCGCTTGGAGCAAGCGAAAATTCGCACTAATAATCGCCCTAAATAATTAAATTCTTGCAAGTTTAACTCGCTAGTAGCGCAATTCGTGCGCTAAGTTCCGCTAATGGCATCAATCGACCCAAAGATTCAATCTCGTTTAATTAGAGATCTGGAACCAGCTGTAGCCGTCGAGCTTGAACGCCACGTTGCAACAACTAAGGATTGGTACCCACACGAGTACGTCCCATGGAGCGAGGGCAGAACTTTTGCTGGTCCACTAAATGGAGATGCTTGGGAAGCTAAAGATTCAAAACTTTCAGCAATCGCACAAGATTCACTTATTCTCAATTTGTTAACAGAAGATAATCTTCCGAGTTACCACACGGAAATTTCAGTATCGATGAGTCGTGATGGTGCTTGGAATACTTGGATTAATCGTTGGACCGCAGAAGAAGCGCGTCACGGAATCGTAATGCGCGACTACTTAATGGCAACGCGAGGCGTTGACCCAAATGAACTTGAAGATATGCGTATGGCGCATATGATGGTTGGATATCAGACTCCTTATGACAACGATATGTTGCACACAGTTTCGTATGTAACTTTCCAAGAGCTAGCTACACGCATTTCGCACCGCAACACCGGACGAATCTCAAATGATGAAATTTGCGAGGGTATGTTGGCCAGAGTTGCTCTCGATGAGAACCTACATATGCTGTTCTATCGAAATCTCCTCTCAGCTGCGATTGATCTAGAGCCAAATGCGGCAATGATTGCGATTAAAGATGTAGTCACGAACTTCCAAATGCCAGGTGCTGGAATGCCAGGCTGGGGTCGCAAATCAGTGCAGATTGCGCTTGCTGGAATTTACGATCCAAAATCTCACCTTGAAGATGTTGTTGCGCCAGTTCTACGTGCGTGGAATATCTTCAATCGCGAAGATTTCACGGGTGAAGGCGCCGCAGCTCGCGATGAGTTAGGAGCATTTATTGCAGCAGCAGAGGTTGATGTTTCGAAATTTATCGAAAAGCGAGATTCACATTTTGATCGTCTAATTGCGCGAGGTCAGAATCCAATCAGGTTGAAGGATTAATCTGACACCAAAGGGTTGTTCGGGAATATTTTCGACACGCCGAGGGTTGATTAGGTAGGCGAGCCACTTATAGGACACTATCCGCCCTAACGGCAGTTAATTTGATTGCAGTTTGAGTTACTAGATTTTTAAAGAGGAGGTGCCATGGCAACGGATTACGACACACCGCGAAAACAAGATGAAGAACTTCATGAAGAATCTCTTGAAGAGCTAAAAGCTCGCAGAGCAGATGCTCAATCTGGTCAAGTTGATATTGATGAAGAAGAAGCGGCCGAGAATCTAGAACTTCCTGGTGCTGATCTTTCTGGCGAAGAGCTAACTGTTCGAGTTGTCCCAAAGCAAGAAGATGAATTTACTTGCTCAAGATGTTTCTTAGTTCATCATTCTTCACAACTTGCATCAGGGACAGGCGCGAAAGCTACTTGTAAAGATTGCGCCTAATTTAAAAAGTTAGTGGTCAGCAACGTTTAATACTTTCTCTAATTCATTCGCTCTATTGGTGCTTACAAGCCAGTAGGGCGTTCTGTCTTTTGGATCACGAAGTTCGATCTTTATAGCCGTGTTTACCCAGAATCTAATCTGTAAATATGAAGCGGGATCACCGTCGACGCCTCGAACTCGTTTATATTCGCTGGAGTTAAGAGCATGAAAGTTATGGATGAAAGCCCGTTCAATTGCCGCCGGCCCTACTAATAACCAACCTTTAGTGACTGTAATCTCTAACGTGCTTTTACTCTGCGCATAGAGCAGCAGAAGAATTTCAATAGCAGAGGTAATAATCGCTGCTTGATCTCCAAGAGCGGCCCACATCGAAAGCGAGAACGAGCCCGCCATAAATATCGCAAATAGCCAGAGCCACCAGCTCCAACTCAATCGCTCCTGATAAATAGGGAGGCCATAGTCGAGATCTTCGTGTTGGTTTATTTTCCCCACAGGCGCACGCTACGCCATAACACTTCGAAATATTTGGAAATATTTGCTCAAACAAATTCAAGGGTTAGGCTTCACCCATGAGTCGAATTCCGAGCACGATTCCACCAGAAGGTGCAGAAATTCCACCACGCCACCCAAAGGCCCCGGAACCAGGAACAATAATTCCTTCGCACTTTGGACATTGTTTTGGTTGCGGTGAATTGCATCCAACTGGTTTGCATCTTGTTGCACGCGCTGGCGCCGGTCAGAATTTAACAGCAGTTTTTACCGTTACTGAAAATCATCAAGGTGCGCCCGGTCTGGCACATGGTGGACTTCTCTCGCTAGCATTTGATGAAGCACTTGGAAAACTCATGTGGCTCATCCGCTCACCAGCGGTAACAGCAAGACTCGAAACAGATTTCATTCTGCCCGTTCCGATGGGAACAACACTTCACATAAGCGCCGAAATTACTGGACAGGTGAACCGAAAGGTTTATTGCAGCGCAGTTGGAAGATTAAATACCCCAGATGGACCAATTGCAGTTCGCGCAGCATCTCTCTATGTCATTGTCCCAATGCAGCACTTCCTAGATAACGCGCCAAAAGAATATTTAGCTCATGTCACAGCCCACCCGGAGCTACTTGCCTTTGTTGATCCGGAATTTGAAATCAATCCATGAGTGTCAAAGTTTTAATAACTCGCCTCGATAATTCAATTCCACTTCCAAGTTATGCAAAGCCGGGGGATGCCGGCGCAGATTTAACATCACGGATTGATATCACCCTCCAACCTGGCGAACGTGCGCTCGTGCCTACTGGAATTTCAATCGCCCTTCCAAATGGATATGTTGCCTTGGTACATCCGCGTTCTGGGCTAGCAATTAAACATGGTGTAACTATGGTTAATTCACCAGGAACTGTGGATGCTGGATTTCGCGGCGAATTGCAAATAATTTTAATCAATCACGATCCAAAAGAAGCTATCTCTTTCAAGCGTGGAGACCGAATTGCGCAATTAGTAATTCAGCAAGTTGAACGTGCCGAGTTTGTAGAAGTGGATTCTCTGCCGGGATCTGATCGAGGCAGCGGTGGCTTCGGTTCAACTGGAGGCAAGAGCTAATGGAAGAAGAAGATAAGGCAAAGGTCGTTACTGCTCTTGGTGGCAAAAAAGGAATTATTGATTCGACCATTCCCTCTTTAGTCTTCCTGCTCACCTACAACATCACTCATAATCTACGTGCCTGTCTTTATGTTTCGATTGCAACTGCGGTATTGCTACTCATTTGGCGCTTAATAAAGCGGGACACTTTGATGCACGCGATCTCTGGTTTCATCGGTGTTGCATTCTGCGGTTGGTTTGCTTGGAAGACTGGCTCTGCAAAAGATTATTACGCGCCCAGCCTCTGGAAAAATTCCGCGTTCATGTTGGTCTATCTATTTTCAATTCTGGTTAAGTACCCATTAATCGGAGTCTTGCTCGGACCGATCCTTGGTGAAAATTTGAATTGGCGTAAAGATCCAAAGCGTCTTGCCGCTTACACAAAGGCGACCTGGATTTGGTTTGCGCTCTTTGCTATTCGACTCATAATTCAATATCCACTATTCAAAGCAAATGCGCTAAACGCCCTTGGAATTGCGAATATTTTTCTCGGCTTTCCGCTTTACCTTGCAACGCTCTGGGGAACTTGGCTTGTGATCAGAAAAGTTCCAATCGCAAAGGGCGACTAGTTATTAGATATAAAGCAGGACTTTAAGAGTTCTTCTGCTGCGGCTGTTGCGACAAATAGAAGTTCATCGCCAGCAGAGTAAACATCGTGTGCATGCGGCGTTATTACTTGGCCATCCCGGACAATCGCTGCGAGTGATGCATTTTCTGGAAGCTTTACCTCTTCTACAGTGCGGCCCAAACACTTAGCCTCTTCTGGAAGTGTTATTTCGACCAAACTTGCCTCACCCTTTTGCAGTGAGAATAGTCGAACCACATCGCCAACTGAGACTGCCTCTTCAACAATTGCAGAGATGATTCTTGGAGTAGATACTGAAACGTCAACGCCCCATGAAGAGTCAAACATCCATTCATTCTTTGGATGATTTACACGGGCTACAACTCTCGGCACGCCATATTCGGTCTTTGCTAGGAGCGAGGCAACTAAATTAACTTTGTCATCGCCAGTGGCGGCAATCAAAACTTGGCAGGTATCTAATTTTGCATTATCAAGCGAAGAGATTTCGCAAACATCTGCCATCAACCATTCGGCGCTCGGAACGCTCTCCATTTTCAAAGCTTTTGGATCGCGGTCAATCAAAAGTACGTGATGACCATTTTCGATAAGTTCGCGCGCAATTGAGCGACCAACGTTTCCAGCACCGGCGATGGCAATTTTCATAGTGACTATGCCTCTTCCGGTGATTTAGCTAGCGTCGCTTCAACGCTTGAAATCTCGTCATCAGTGACCATTACGTGTACCAGATCGCCCTCTTGAAGGACTGTGTTCTCCGTTGGAATCATTCCCTCGCCAAGGCGAGTAACAAAAGCAACCCGCGCCTTTGTTGATTTCTCAATTAGTGAAACTGGTTGTCCAAACCAATCATGGTGAAGATGAACTTCACAGAGTTGAACTACGCCACTGGCATCGCGCCATTCAGATCTAGAACCTTCAGGAGCAAGTCTGCGAATAATCTGATCTGTAGTCCAAAGAACTGTTGCCACGGTTGGAATTCCTAGACGTTGATAAATTTCAGCGCGAGCTGGATCGTAAATACGAGCTACAACTTTTTCAACACCATAGGTTTCACGAGCAACGCGGGCAGCAAGAATATTTGAGTTATCACCATTTGACACTGCTGCGAATGCATCGGCTTTTTCGATTCCAGCTTCAAGCAAAATATCTCTATCGAAACCTACGCCAGCAACAGTTTGACCTTTGAAATCTGGGCCTAATCGACGGAATGCTTCACGGTTCTGATCAATTATTGCGACAGAGTGTCCGGCAGCCTCTAAATCATTGGCAAGACCAGAACCGACTCGACCGCATCCCATAATCACAACGTGCACGAAGTACAACTTACACCCTTAAGGTAGCCCCTATGGAATCCAACATTCAGAACGCCGAAAGATCGTTAAAAGTAGGCGACCGAATTACGGTTGAAATTGGTCCAGTTGCTCATGGCGGCCATTTTATTGCGCGGCATAAGGGCCAAGTTGTTTTCGTTCGTTATGGAATTACTGGCGAGGAAGCTATCGTTGAAATCACCTCAGTATCTTCAAAACTCGCTCGTGGTGATGCGATAGAAATTATCAAACCCTCAAAAGATCGAGTTGTTCCACCCTGTAAATATGCGGTACCTGGCGGTTGCGGCGGTTGCGATTTCCAACATATTGAAATCTCTGCGCAACTTGAATTTAAGCGTTCAGTTATCCGTGAACAATTCTCCAGACTTGGCAGGATTGAAATCGATCTCGATGTTGTAGCAGTTGAGCCAAAGAATGGCCTCAATTGGCGAACACGTATGGACTTCGCAATTTCAAAGAATGGAAAGCCCGGACTTTATTCAGCAAGAAGTAAAGAAGTAACCGAGATTGATAAGTGCTTAATAGCGGTTGAGGCTATAAATGACGATGCGATGTTCTCTCGAAATTGGAAGGGCGATGATCGACTAGAAGTTGCGGTATCAAGTTCTGGTGAAAAAAATGTTTCAAGAGGCGGACGAAGTATTTCTGGTCCAACTCAATTGCACGAAGTCGTTGGTGAACATACCTACGAAATTTCTCCGACATCTTTCTGGCAGAGCCATAGTGCGGCACCTAAGGTTCTGACAAAACTAGTGATGGATTTATTAGCACTTCGGCCTGGTGATCAAGTCTGTGATTTATATGGTGGTGTTGGGTTGTTTACCGCGCGAATGGCTGAAGATGTAGGCGACATCGGTAAAGTTCACTTAATTGAATCAAGTCATAGGGCTACGCAAGATGCGCTAAAAATATTTGATAAACAGAAGAATGTTCAAGTTCACTCTGGAAGAGTTGAACAGAAGTTGCCACTAATAAATCGTGTTGATGTAATTCTCCTGGACCCACCAAGAACCGGCGCCGGCGAAATGGTTGTGAAACAAATGATGGCCAAGAAGCCAAGGACAATCGTTTATGTTTCATGCGATCCAGCCTCCCTTGCCAGAGATGCCAAGCAACTTGAAGAGGGTGGGTATCACCTAAATCACATGGTTGGCTTCGACCTATTCCCGATGACGCACCATGTGGAATGTGTGGCCCGCTTTTCTCTCGGTTAAGATGGCGCCATGAGTAAAAATTCTTTTAATTCCAAAGTTGAGATTGAAGTATCAGGTAAGAAATACGAGATCTTTGATATCACTAAATTACCTGCAGCAGATTCCCTGCCCTTTAGCTTGAAAGTCTTATTAGAGAACTTACTCCGTACCGAAGATGGCGCGAATATCACCGCCGCACAAATCGAGGCGCTAGCAAACTGGAATCCAGATTCAGAGCCTGATACTGAAATTCAATTCACACCGGCCCGCGTAATCATGCAGGACTTCACAGGTGTTCCTTGCGTAGTTGATTTAGCAACGATGCGCGAAGCAATTGTCGAACTCGGTGGTGATCCCGCAAAGGTAAATCCACTTGCGCCAGCGGAATTAGTAATTGATCACTCGGTGATTGCAGATAAATTTGGAACAAATACTTCATTCGAAGAGAACACAGATATCGAATACCAGCGAAATCAAGAGCGTTATCGCTTCTTGCGCTGGGGGCAGAGCGCCTTTGATGAATTCAAAGTGGTGCCACCAGGAACTGGAATCGTTCACCAAGTAAATATTGAATACCTGGCCCGAGTAATAATGACAAGAGAAGTTAATGGTGTTCTGCGCGCATATCCAGATACCGTGGTCGGAACAGATTCACATACAACTATGGTTAACGGACTTGGAGTTTTAGGTTGGGGAGTAGGCGGAATTGAGGCTGAGGCTGCGCTACTTGGTCAACCAGTATCGATGCTCATTCCACGTGTAGTTGGATTTAAATTAAATGGCCAACTTCCTATCGGAACTACTGCAACAGATTTAGTTTTAACTATTACCGAAATGCTTCGCAAGCATGGTGTAGTCGGAAAGTTCGTAGAATTTTATGGCCCAGGTGTAACCGCCTTACCAATGGCAAACCGCACAACAATTGGAAATATGTCGCCAGAATATGGTTCAACTTGCGCAATCTTCCCGGTAGATGAAGAGACTATTCGTTACCTGTCGCTGACGGGCCGAAGCGCAGAACAATTGGCGCTTGTGGAAGAGTATTCAAAGCGCATTGGAATTTGGCATAACCCAGATAAAGCTCCGCGATATTCTGAAACTTTAGAGTTAGACCTTGCGACAATCGTTCCATCTATCGCTGGTCCAAAACGTCCACAAGATCGGATTCAACTTTCGAATTCAAAAACTTCATTTGAGAAAGTATTACCAACCTATTTCACTGATAAGACAGCAAAATCTGCAGTCGATATCATGCTTGATGGTAAGGCAACTTCAGTTTCAAATGGTGCTGTTGTTATTGCATCAATAACTTCCTGTACAAATACCTCAAATCCCAGCGTAATGATTGGGGCTGCGCTTCTAGCAAAGAAGGCGGTGGAGAAAGGGCTCCGAAGTAAGCCTTGGGTAAAGACCACGCTTGCACCGGGATCTAAAGTCGTTACTGATTACTACGATCGTGCTGGACTTACAACATATATGGATCAACTTGGTTTCAACCTTGTTGGATATGGCTGCGTAACTTGTATTGGTAACTCTGGACCACTTCCAGCGCCAATTAGCAAAGCGATTAACGATAATGATCTAGCAGTCACAGCCGTGCTTTCAGGTAACCGAAATTTTGAAGGACGAATTAGCCCCGATATCAAGATGAACTACTTAGCTTCACCACCACTTGTTGTGGCTTACGCACTTGCGGGAACGATGGATCACGATTTTGAAAAGGATTCGATTGGCAAAGATACAAATGGCAACGATGTCTTTCTAAAAGACATTTGGCCAACCACCGAGGAAATTCAAAACGTAATTAATGCATCCATTTCATCCGAGATGTTTACCAAGGATTATGCAACAGTCTTCGAAGGTGATCATCGTTGGAAATCTCTAGCCACGCCTGTCGGCAAGGTTTTTGAGTGGGACTTGAAATCCACCTACGTCCGCAAACCTCCTTACTTTGAGGGAATGCCTCGAAATCCAGAGCCAGTAACGGATATTTTGAAGGCTCGAGTAATGGCTGTTCTTGGAGATTCAGTAACGACTGACCACATCTCACCGGCCGGAAATATCAAGGCAGACTCACCAGCTGGAAAATATCTAGCAGATCACGGCATTGATCGCGCAGATTTCAACTCTTATGGATCTCGTCGCGGTAATCACGAAGTTATGATTCGTGGAACTTTCGCAAATATTCGACTAAAGAATTTATTGCTAGATGGTGTTGAAGGTGGCTTCACTAAGAATTTTCTAGATGGAGGAAGTCAAGCAACAATTTATGATGCATCAATGGCATACCAGGCCGCAAATATTCCATTAGTAATTCTTGCTGGAAAAGAATATGGATCTGGTTCATCGCGTGACTGGGCAGCAAAGGGAACTGCGCTACTAGGTGTAAAAGCAGTAATTGCTGAATCGTTCGAACGAATTCATCGCTCCAATTTAATTGGAATGGGAGTACTTCCATTGCAATTCCCTGCGGGGCAGAACGCAGCATCACTTGGGCTTACAGGTACCGAAGAATTTTCAATCATCGGCATCGAAGCGCTAAATACCGGAGGCGTCCCAAAGGTTCTTAAAGTGATAGCGGGCGACAAGAGTTTTGATGCCGTTGTCCGTATCGACACCCCAGGTGAGGCGGATTACTACCGTCACGGTGGAATCATGCAATATGTTCTACGTTCACTACTCTAATTATTTAAGCCTGCTCTAGAATACTTTCATGAAAGAGCAAGCTCCAATTCTTGAAAATATCGCAGGTCCAAGGGATCTTGCGACGCTTTCATTTCCACAATTGTCTGAGCTCTCAGATGAGATTCGCGAATTCTTAATTGAAAAAGTCTCGAAAAGTGGCGGCCATTTAGGCCCAAATCTTGGCGTAGTTGAATTAACAATTGCGATTCATCGAATTTTTGAATCACCGAAAGACACAATAATTTTTGACACCGGTCATCAGAGTTATGTTCATAAATTGCTGACTGGCCGTTACTCTGGTTTTGAAAAGTTGCGTCAGCGTGGGGGAGTTTCGGGTTATCCCAATCGCAGCGAGAGTGAACACGATGTTGTCGAAAATTCACATGCCTCAACCGCGCTCTCTTGGGCAGATGGCGTTGCCCGTGGAAATTTGATCAAGGGCGACACAGATAAAACTGTGGTCTGTGTTGTTGGTGATGGCGCGCTTACTGGCGGCATGTCATGGGAAGCGCTAAATAACATTGCTTCCAGTGAAGAGCTAAAACTTGTAATTGTTGTGAATGATAACGAGCGTTCTTATTCACCAACCATTGGTGGCCTTGCAACATACCTTTCAACTCTTCGCACAACTAGCGGATATGAAAAGTTCTTAGATTGGGGCAAAGGAGTACTAGAAAAAACTCCAGTTGTTGGTGGCCCAATTTATGAAACTCTTCATGGTGTAAAAAAAGGCATAAAAGATATTGTTGCGCCACAGGGAATGTTTGAAGATTTAGGTCTTAAATACCTTGGGCCAATCGATGGCCACAATATTGAAGCTGTTGAACATGCACTTGAGCAGGCTAAGAATTTCGGGGCTCCTGTTCTAGTTCATGTGATAACTGAAAAGGGCCGAGGCCACGCGCCTGCGATAAATGATTCCGCTGAGAAATTCCACGCTGTTGGAATTGTTGATCCCGAAACCGGTGTTCCAGTCACAAAATCTGCACCAAATTGGACAAGTGTTTTCTCAGGCGAGCTCTGTGAAATCGGGGAGAAGCGCAGCGATGTTGTTGCTATTACGGCAGCAATGCTTGGACCAACTGGATTAGATAAATTCGCAGCTAAGTTTCCAAACCGAACCTTCGATGTCGGTATCGCCGAACAACATGCGACTACGAGTGCTGCGGGAATGGCTTTTACGGGGCTGCATCCAGTCGTCGCAATTTATTCAACTTTCTTGAACAGAGCTTTCGATCAATTGTTAATGGATGTTGCGCTACACAAAGCTGGCGTGACCTTTGTTTTGGATCGGGCAGGAATCACGGGCGATGACGGACCTTCGCACCACGGAATTTGGGATCTTGCATTAAGTGGAATTGTTCCAACGCTGCATGTCGCAGCGCCACGAGATGCTGCAACACTTCGCGAAGTTCTTCGCGAGTCTCTAGATATCAGTGATGCCCCTTCACTCCTACGCTTCCCTAAGGGCGCTGTGGGTCCAGATATTCCGGCATTTGAACGCCGAGATGGCATCGATGTTCTCTATCGCGGCGAAAGCGCAGATGTGCTTTTAGTAAGCGTCGGTGCGATGGCAAAAATATGTGTTGAAGCAGCCTCACAGGCATATCGCGAGGGAGTCGGTGTAACTGTTATTGATCCACGCTGGGTAAAGCCACTGCCAGCAAGTTTATTGACGATGGCGCAACGCTATAAGAGTGTTGTTGTAGTTGAAGATGGAATCAAACATGGTGGAATTGCTAGCACGATCTCTGAAATGTTTAGAGAAGCTGGTCTAGATGTACCAATTCATTCAATCGGAGTTCCACTTGAATTTATCGAACATTCAAAGCGCAACGAAATTCTTACTGATTTAGGGATTACCGCGCAGAACATTACGCATCAATTAGTGTCTTGGAGCAGCTCGCTAAAAGATGATTTAAGCAATGGCGCTATGCCAGCGAAGCAACTCCCGCTTGATGAAAAGTCTGGCCGCTAACCTCTTTACTAATTCCTTCACGATCTAGGTAAGGAAGAATTCCACCTAGATGCAATGGCCAGCCACAACCAAGCAACATACAGATATCAATTTCTGCAGGGGTAGCAACAACGCCTTCATCCAACATCATTCGAGCTTCACTCGCTAACGCTTTTAGTGCGCGGATTCGAACCTCTTCTGATGTTGAAGCTTTGGATCCAGCTTTAATTAAGGCTAGCGCCGCAGGATTCGGAGTTAGTGCGCCCTTATCATCCTTGATGTAAAAAGTTTTTACCCCCTCGGCAACAAAGGCTTGCATTGTTGGAGAGATCCGATAACGATCGCCGAGATTCTTATTCAAAGTTTCAGCAACATGCAGCGCAACTCCTGGGCCAACTAAACCAAGCAGCTCAAGAGAAGTCATTGGAAGCCCAAGTGGTTTCATCGCCGCATCTGCAACATCTGGTGGCGTGCCTTCATCTATCGCATCGGTAATCTCGCCCATAAATCTAGTTAGCAATCGATTTACAACAAATGCCGGAGAGTCCTTAACAATAACCATTGTCTTCTTTAACTCCTTGCCGATCACGACTGCTGTAGCAGTAGTTGCATCATCGGTTGCGGGAGTTCTGGCGATTTCAAGTAGTGGCATTACAGCTACCGGATTAAAGAAGTGGAACCCGATTACGCGCTCTGGATTGCTTAATCCCTCAGACATCTTCGTAACTGAGAGCGAAGAGGTGTTTGTGGCCAAGATACATTCGGGGGAAACAATTTTCTCAAGTTCTTTAAAGAGCTTCTGTTTAAGTTCTAACTCTTCAAAAATCGCTTCAATAACAAAAGAGGCATCGGCGAAGATAGATTTATCCGTTGAACCCGACACGAGTGATCCTAAACGAGCAGCGCTTTCTGCGCTCATGCGTTTCTTCTCAACTAGTTTTGCAAGTTCGCCACGGATGTAAGCAAGCCCTTTATCTATTCGCTCTTGATCTAGATCAGTAATTACTACTGGAACCTTTAAGTTTCGCAACATGATTAAGGCAAGTTGCGAAGCCATCAAGCCAGCCCCAACAACTCCAACCTTTGTTACCTTTCTAGCGAGTGCAGGCTTTGGTGCGCCCTCAACCTTTTTCCGCTTCTTCTGAATTAAATTGAATGCATAGAGCGATGCCCGAAGTGGATTGCTCATTGTTAAATTCGCTAATTCAAGATCTTCAGCATCAAACCCAGCACCTAAGCTATTTGTTCTTGCTGCTGAAATTAAATCGAGCGCCTTTATTGCTTGTGGAATCTGCGCGCCCCCAAATTTCTTAGCTACTGCGGCTTCGCCAACAGCTATCGCCGCTTTCCAAGCAGCCTCATCTTTAGTGTGATCTGCGCGCTCAATCTTTGTTGACCCGTTTAATACCGATGCCGCAAATTTCATTGAATTTTCTAGAAAATCTGATGGTTCGAAAACTACATCGGCGACACCAAGTGCAAGTGCATCCTTAGCTTTCATCATGGTGTTGTTGTTTAGAGCGTTTAAAATTATCACTTGGACTGCATTGGCCGGTCCAATTAACTTAGGCAATATTGTGGCCCCGCCCCAACCCGGAACTAAACCTAGGAAGACTTCCGGTAGTCCGGTAAATGCGGTTGATGCAACGCTGCGGTATTTGCAGTGAAGTGCAACTTCAAGTCCGCCACCAAGGGCCAAACCGTTAACAAAGGCAAAAGTTGGTTTCTTGCTCTCGCCAAATCGACGGAATACGTCATGTCCGAGCTTTCCAATAGCAAGTGCTTGTTCCATCTTCGTTAAAACCGCAATTCCAGATAAATCCGCACCAGCCGCGAAGATAAATGGCTTTCCAGTAATTGCAATCGCTACAGATGAACTTGCCTCTGCAATTGTGATTGCCTCATTTAGCGCCGCTAGCGATGCAGGTCCAAAAGTATTTGGACGATTGTGGTCCATGCCATTATCTAAAGTAATTAAAGAGAGTGTTCCAGATGCGCCAAATGGTAGAAGATCAATTTCACGAACATGTGCCGCAGTCAAGACTTCTTCAGGTGCGCCTTCTGGCAACTTAATATCGCTCATTATTTTGCCGCTTTCTTTGATGCGCCATTGAAATGCGGGTTCTGCCAGATAATGCTGCCGCCCATTCCAAGGCCAATACACATTGTGGTTAAGCCATATTGAACCTCAGGATGTTCTTCAAAACCGCGAGCAAGATTAATCATTAACCGAACACCAGAAGATGCAAGGGGATGGCCAACTGCAATTGCGCCACCATATTTGTTAACTCTCGCGTCATCATCAGCAATTCCAAAATAATCAAGAAAAGAGAGAACTTGAATTGCGAAGGCCTCATTGATTTCAAAGAGCCCAATATCTGAAATTGAAAGGCCAGCTTTAGCGAGCGCTTTGATTGTGCTTGGGACTGGACCGTATCCCATGATTTCTGGTGCAACGCCAGCGAATGCGAATGAAACTAACTTTGCTTTAATTCCTAGGCCAAGCTCGATTGCTTTCGATTCGCTCGCAAGAATTGCGGCAGTGGCACCGTCATTTAAACCTGCGGCATTTCCAGCAGTTACATTTCCCATTGCTCTAAATGGCGTCTTCAAAGCAGCAAGAGCTTCGATAGTTGTTCCTGGACGTGGTGGTTCATCAACAGTTGCCATGCCCCAACCAAGTTCGCTCGAGCGTACTGCGACTGGAATTAAATCTCGTTGGATCTTTCCGGCAGTGTATGCGGCTGCAGTTTTATTCTGCGATGAAAGCGCATAAGCATCTGCGCGAACTTTGGTTAAATGTGGAAATTTGTCATGCAATCTTTCAGCAGTCATTCCCATTTGCAAGGCATCAGTATCGACTAACTTTTCCGCTAAATATCTTGGATTTGGATCCATGCCTTCGCCCATTGGATGGTGTCCCATATGTTCTACGCCGCCTGCAATTGCAATGTCATATTGTCCCATTGCAATAGCACCAGAAATTGTTGTTACTGCAGTAAGTGCGCCAGCGCACCAGCGATCAATCGAATATCCAGGGACGCTATCTGGAATGCCTGCAAGAAGTGAAACACTTCTGCCGATATTCATTCCTTGATCACCGCTTTGTGTGGCTGCGGCAATCGCAACATCATCAATTGCTGAAGGTGAAACTTTAGGGTTACGTTCTAATAAGCCGCGAAGGGTGCGAACCATGATGTCATCTGCTCTAGTTTCGGCATACAAACTTCCAGCTTTGCCAAAAGGGGAACGAACTGCATCAACTAGAACTACACGCTCAATCATGTCGGGCTCCTACTTGGGATTTCTTGGGGCTGGCAACTATTCCCGTTAGGTTACTCGCCAGTAGGAAAAATTGGAAGAGAACTAGCTGATGAGATATAAATCATGAGTGGTGAACTATCGTTGAAAATCACTTCGGGGGAGGATACGCTCCGCAATCGTTGTTTAGTATGAACTGATTGATTAGTGCGATGGGAGCATTCTGGGCAACATGAGTGATTTAATCCAATATCTTTTCAATGGGCTTGTAATTGGATCAATTTTCGCAATTGCAGCCGTCGGGATTTCACTTCTCTATAGCGTACTTCGACTCGTTAATTTCGCGGCCGGAGACTTTCTTACCTTAGGCGCATTCATTACCTATTTTCTGAGCGTTACCTTGGAATTAAATTTCTTCCTCGCCATCATTGTTTCGATGTTGGCCGGTATGGGCATTAGTTGGTTTTTAGAGTTGGTCTTGTGGCGGAATTTGCGTAAAAATAAAGCTGGAACCTTAGCTTTATTCCTAGTGGCCACGGGTGTTGCACTTATGTTGCGCCCAATAATTCAATTTCTCTTCGGAACTCAAACAAGAAAATTTAATGTAGACATCTTAAAAACTTATGATTTTCTCGGTGCGAGAATTGCTCAAACTCAACTACTAGTTTTGATTTTTGCTTCTGCTTCAATTTTATTGATTGCGCTTTTTATCTCAAAGGCTCGAATCGGCAAAGATATGCGAGCCTATGCAAATAATCCAGGATTAGCCTCAGTATCAGGAATAAATGTAGATCGAGTAGTACTTGCTACTTGGTTGATATCTGGAGCACTCGGCTCGTTGGCTGGCGTATTTCAAGGATTAGTGCAAGGCCAATTTAATAATGCAATGGGCGAGAGCCTACTTCTCTCATTTTTCGCCGCGGTAGTACTCGGAACAATTGGCGATGCATATGGTGCATTAGCTGGTGGATTCTTATTAGGTTTAATTATGGAGCTCTCGCAACTTAATATTTTCTTCGGAGGCGTTCCAAGTAATTACAAACCAGTTATCGCTTTCGCAACTCTAGTTTTAGTACTTCTTTTCAAGCCCGAAGGCTTGTTTGGCTACCGGGCGAGAAAGGTCTAAGTCATGGGTGCATTTCTACAGCCAGGTTTCTGGGTTTTTGTTTTAGCTCTCGCTGGAATTTATGGAATTTTTGCGCTTGGCCTTCAAATTCAATATGGCGTCGGCGGAATTATGAATTTTGGACACGTCGGGATGATGGCAATTTCTGGATACACAATTGCAGTTCTAGTAATCAAGTACCAGTGGAGTTTTTGGTGGGCTGCTTTTGTTGGAGTTTTCTTGGCCGCTTTACTTGGCGCGCTCTTAGGTTTAACAACTCTGCGTTTAAGTGGTGATTATTTCGCAATTGCAAGTATCGCATTTGCTGAAATAACTCGATACTGGATTTTAAATACCGACAGCGTTACCGGAGGAACTCAAGGTACGTTAGCTATTCCAGACCCAGCAGGAATTGGGGGATATACGGGTCAACCAGATCAGATTCTTACTTGGATTACCGATCGACTTTATCCGATATTTGGCGAGGAAGCCTCGCGCGATTTATCTATGATTTTTGTTGTATGGCCTTTCTTAATATTGTTTATTTGGATTTCCTCGAAACTTCAGCAAACTTCTTGGGCGCGAGTTTTGCGCGCTACCCGCGAGGATGACGAAGTACCTCGTTCATTGGGCAAAAATGTATTTCGTTTCAGACTTCAAACACTGGTTATTGGCTCGGTCTTTGGCGGTATTGCTGGGGTCTTTTGGGCGCTGCAGTTCGCGCTATTGGCACCAGAAGATTTCCTTCGAATTGTGACCTTCTATGGCTGGATGATCCTGATTCTCGCAGGCGCAACTCGCGTAAAGGGACTTTTAGTCTCCGCGATATTCTTCGGTTTTCTATATGGCGCGACAAGATTCTTGGATTTCTGGCCGCTCTCGCTTCTATCCTCGCCAGAGCGCGCATACCTACGAGTTTTCTTAATCGGATTTGTGATTGTTCTGTTGATGGTAAAGCGACCACAGGGGTTATTTGGCAAGCGAGAAGAGATGGTGTTGGAATAAATGACAAACCAATCCACTCCAACTTCTGAGAAAACTATTTTAGAAGTCAAAAACATTTCAGTTAACTTCGGTGGTGTAAAGCCAGTTCAGGATGTTAGCTTCAAAATTTCCGAGAACTCTTTCACATCGGTAATTGGTCCCAATGGCGCTGGAAAAACTTCGCTCTTCAATTTGATAAGCGGAATGAATAAAGTCAGCTCTGGCGAAATCTTCTTTAACAATGAACCTATACATGCAATCCACACACATAAAATTGCCCAAAAAGGTCTGATTAGAACTTTTCAAGGCGCAAAGATTATTAAGCGTCTGACCGTTGCTGAAAATTTAATGATGGCGGTTCAAGGAAATCCAGGTGATAACCTCTCAGGATTCTTCAGAAAGAAAGCACGAAGAACATTTGAAGAGGCAGCTCGAGCTGAGGCGCTTCGACGTTTGGATCAAGTTGGACTCAGCAAATTTGCCGATGAATATGCCGGAATTCTCTCTGGCGGGCAACGCAAACTTTTGGATTTATCAAGAGCGCTGATGGCAAAGCCAAGTTTGTTACTTTTGGATGAACCTTTTGCAGGAGTGAACCCAACGCTTGTTGAAAAACTCTTAACTGTATTGGCACAACTTCGGAAGGAGCACGCTATGACCTTCCTGTTAATCGAACATGATTTAGAGACGGTCATGAATATTTCTGATCGGGTAATCGTCATGGCAGATGGAAAAATCATCGCCGATGGCCTGCCAAATTCAATCTATGAAAATGAAATTGTAATCGATGCTTACCTTGGCTCTAGAAGAAAGGATGCATAGATGACTAACGCGGGATCTAACCAAGCCTTATTTACTATCGAGGACTTGCAAGGTGGATATGGTGATATCCAGATATTAAATGGTGTAAATATCCAAGTTCCAGATAAATCAATTGTCACAATCGTTGGTCCAAATGGTGCTGGCAAATCCACAATTTTAAAGGCGATTTATGGAATTGCTAACGTTACTGCTGGAAAAGTAACTCTCCGCAAGGGTTCTGGTTTAGTCGATGTTTTGGCAACCAAGCCCCACAACTTATCTAGAGTCGGCGTTGGTTATGTTCCGCAAATTGAAAATATTTTTCCAGCTTTAAGTATTGATGAAAATCTTGAAGTCGGATTTGTTGATTTCGAAGATAACAATATGGATGAAATTCGCGATGATCTTTATCAACGTTATCCAGATTTAAAGAAGAGATTCAAGGATCGTGCCGGAACTTTATCTGGCGGTCAACGTCAAATGTTGGCGATGGCTAGAGCTCTAATGTCATCACCTAATATTTTGTTATTAGATGAGCCCTCTGCTGGATTGGCTCCAGCCCTTGTAGATCAACTATTCGACGAACTCGTGAAGATTAATGAAACTGGAGTTTCAATTTTGATGGTTGAGCAAAATGCTCGGCGAGCACTTGCAATCTCCGATTATGGATATGTCCTGGACATGGGGCGCAATCGCCACGAGGGTATTGGCGCCAACCTGGTAAATGACCCTGAAATTGTTGGAATCTACCTCGGCAAGAAGTAATAAATCACATTTTTTCCTCTTTCCATTTTGCAACTCAACGGCTAATCTTTGGCGGTAATAAATCGCACCTAGCAATGGCTGCTGGGTTTACCCATAGGAGAGAATGATGATGAAGAAGATAGTCACAGCTTCGGCGTTAGCCGCAGCACTCGCACTGGGCACTTTGCCAGCACAGGCTGCAGGTGTTGACATGAAGATTGGTTCAATCGAACCATTAACTGGCGGAAACGCTGATTATGGAATCGGTTTGACTACAGCATCACAGTTTGGTGCAGATTCAGTAACAAAGGCTATGAAGGCAGCTAAGGTTGCTGGTTCATGCAAGATTGTTGCTGCAGAAGATGATCAAGCTACTCCAGCTCTTGCTGTTGAAGCCGCTACAAAGCTTGTAAAGAGCGACAAGGTTAATGCGATTGTTGGTCCTCTTACTTCAGGAGCAACCGTTGCGGCTGCTCAATCTGTAACCGTACCTAACAATGTTGTGATGGTTGCTACTGCAGCATCAAGCCCAACAATTACAAAGTTCGCAGACAAGGATCTGTTGTTCCGTACTTATCCATCTGACGCATTCCAAGGAAAAGTTATTGTTGCTGCTGTTCAAAAGGCATTCGGCAAGGAAGTAACTTTGAGCATTGGAGCTCGTAACGATGCATTCGGAACTGCTCTGGCAAACGTTGTTACAAATGAATGGGTAAAGGGCGGCGGCGATATCGGTCGCAAAGTTCTTTGGAACCCAGACAATGCAACATTCGATTCAGAAGCAAAGCTTCTTACTGAAGGATCACCAGATGTTTGGGTAATCGTTGACTTCCCAGATACCTTCGCAAAGGTTGGACCAGCGCTGGTTCGTACTGGCAAGTGGGATCCAAAGAAGACTTTCTTCACTGAGGCTATGTATGACGAAGCAGTCATCAAGACTATTGGCGTCGACGTAATGGGTGGCGCACGCGGTACAGCTGCTAAATCTCTTGGTTTGAATACTGATAAGTGGAAGGCTGCACGTAAGGCAGCTAAGCCAGATACAAAGGAAACTTTCGTTGATGCATCAGGCTACGACGCAACTGTGCTTCTATGTCTTGCAGCAATTCATGGCAAGAGCACAAAGAGCTCAGCACTAATTAAGAGCCTACGCGCTGTTTCTGGTTCAAAGGGTGGAGCAAACATTCCTTGGACAAACCTAAAGGCTGCTGTTAAGGCTGCAGCTGCAGGTAAGAGCTTCACATACCAAGGTGCTTGGACTACTGCAAAGTTTGACGCAGCAGGCGACACAAGTGGAGCACTATTTAGAGTTTATAGCATCGGTACCGATGGAAAACTCAGCTCTAATGATGCGGACGACGTTCGCTTCTAATCAAATCTTTCTAGGGGAATGAATTAATTCCTCGAAGGATTGCTTTAAAAATATTGGCCCCAGGCAACTGGGGCCAATATTTTTTTTAAAGCGTTTGAAGAGCTGTAGTAATACGCCTTACTGCGTCATCAACGATCTCACGGCTAGTTGCAAAGTTAACTCTTATAAATCCCTGACCAGAAGGTCCATACAAGTGGCCTGACGCAACTGAAATCTTTCCTTTGGATAGTAGGACTTCGGCGATATCCCCATTTAACTTCTCTGCAATCTCAGAGTTCAAACTTCTCATATCTAACCACCCAAAATAGCCGGCATCAGGGGGCGTATAGCCGATTCCCAGGGCTGAGTTACTTAGAAGCTCTGAAAGATGGTTTCTAGAGCGGTCCAGCTCTTCAATGACCGCATCCAGCCATTCGACGCTATCTCGATAAGCAGCCGCTGATGCGACCGCACCGAATAAGGATGCACGTGAGTGAACGGCAAGCGGTAATTTATTGAGAATCGCTTTTGTGTTTGGATGCAGCGCAACTATTTGTGCGCACTTTGTGCCTGCTATGTTCCATGATTTGGTTGCAGATAAGAAGGAGATGCCAACCTCTTTAGCGGTTGAAGAGGTGTTCAAAAATGGAACGAAGCCACTCTCTTTATAAGCAAGTGGTGCATGAATCTCATCAGCGGCAATCAAGACCCCATATTTCTTAGCTAATTCGGCCAATTTCACTTGATCGCTTTGAGGAAAGACTGTACCAACAGGGTTGTGTGGATTGCAGAGTATGTGGACCTTAACGCCCTTTGAATAACCTTTTTCAATCGCGGCAAAATCTAGGGAATATCTACGGTCGATCTCTATTAGCGGCGCGTCATATACTTCACAACGTAATTCCTTTATCCAGTTAAAAAAATTAAAGTAAACAGGTGTGTTTACCATAATTTGATCACCAGGGTTAACAACTTGGCGACAAACTTCAATAACTCCGACTCCGACATCAGTACATATCTTTATATCGCTCGGCTCGATTTCCCAATTCCATCTAGATTCTGCAAAGTGGGCCAAACTTTCTCCCAACTCAGGGAATTTTCCTAAGTAGCCGGCATCTGAAGCAGAGATTAAAGTAATAAGAGAATCTTTTATTGGTTGCGCTAGATCGTAATCCATAACCGCAAAGGGCATTGGAAGAATTTCTGAGTCAAAAGCTCGCCACTTCTCACTCTTTCTCGTAAGAAGTGTTGCTTTAGGTTGAACTGATATCCGAAGTGGAGAATCAATTGAATCTGTCATATCTGCAGAATATCCTATGGAGCTACCTTGTTTATTGTCTTACGCAAGATTAGTATTCCTTTTATTATGCGCGATATTCCATTGAAGAAGTTAACTGGCTATCCGATCTCATTATCAGTTTTAGATTTTGGGCTATTCACGGTTCACTCAAATGGTCGCATCATCGGGATACCTGGCTTTCTTATTGAAACTAGCGCAGGGGAGCGAGTTTTAATTGATACGGGTTTTCCAGAGAAGTATGCAGCGGACATTATTCGGGCATCTAATGAAGATAGCCTTGGTGAGTTTGGTGAACTTCTAGAACTTACTTACGAGAATCAGCCGGCGGCACAGCTGGCAAAATTAGGATTAACCAAGGCCGACTTAGATTATTTAGTAATCACTCATACGCATATTGATCATGTTGGAAATATAGATGGCTTCCCAAACATTCCAATTTTGATTGGCAAAGAAGAGCGTGAATTAGAAAAACCGATTTATTGGCGGGGCAATAAACCTCTGGAATGGCCAGATGCGGAATATGTACTAATTGAAGAAGATACTGCACTTGGCGAAAATTTTGAGATTCTTCACGTTCCAGGTCATACCCCCGGAGAGCTCTCGATTCTTTTAAAATTACCTGAAACCGGTTGGATCCTTTTAACAAGTGATGCAATATCTCGAGAGTCTGAGATTGCCGAAGGTTGCTTAGATGCAACAAACCCAGCACAGGCAATCGCAAGTGCCAATCGAATTTTGGAGCTAGCTCGACAGAGAGATGCGCTAGTTATCTATGGTCATGGCCCAGAACAATGGAAAGATTTAAAGAAGGCGCCAGCTAGATATAAATAGGGCTAACTTAAAAAGTTATCTAACATCCCTGCCTTGATTCAAAATAATTACATTTCCACTTGATACATCTCCTGCCGGAGAAATCAAAAATGCAACCCAGGCTGCAATTTCATCAGGCTTCATGGCTGCACCACGAGGCATTTGAGAGATGGCCTTATTCAATACTTCCTCGCTTAAGATTCCAAAGAGCGGAGACTCTGTCATTGCTGGAGCAATTGAATTAACACAAATTCCAGCAGTCGCATATCTTCGTGCCAAATCTTTAGTCATCGTATCCATAGCAGCTTTACTTGCTCGGTAGTGCGTCGGATCAAAGACATCGAAATTGTAAGCACCATTTGAAGAAATATTTACGATTTTTTTAATACCGCCACGAGTTAGCATAGATTTAACAGCTTCTTGAGAGCAGTAAAAAGCTGAGGAAAAATTAACTGCCATCTGAGATTCGAACTCATCCGGTGGGATATTTGGGAATTCAGATAAATAACAAGTCCCGGCATTGTTGACTAGCGCGTCAACTCCACCGAACTTAGCAATAACATGCGAAAAGGCCTCACAAATGGCATCGGAAGATTTCAGATCAACTTTGTAGGGGAATACATTGGGATGAAAATCCTTCTCGATTTCCTTGAGTCCCTCTTCGCTAATGTCGAAGGCAATTACCTTGAAGTGAGCTGCTACTAAGTGAGTAGTTATCGCTCTGCCCATTCCGCCAGCCGCACCAGTCACAACTGCAATTTTTTGCGTCATTTGAATAGTCTTCCATAACAAATAGAAAACCGCGCTAGAACTCGACCAATATCCCATCTACTGACGTATCATTACTGGATGGAAATTTACGACTTGCGAGTGTCCGTAGAAAGTATTGGCGGTAGGTCTGTTTGTGGCCTGGTGCCCGGTGATTATTTTGAAGTAACAAATAGCGCCGAATTGCGAATTCCCGAAGGTAAACATTTCTGCATGTATGCGATTGCATCAGTTTTGCCGTTGTTGCCCGCAAAGCAGAGAAAAATGGCATCGGATGATTGGCTAGAGCAAGATTCTCTAGTTGCCTGTCCTGACCCTGAAGAGAAGTTGGTAATGAAAATTGAACGAATCGGTCTCGTTAAATTAGATGCGAGTGATTTAACTTAATTATTATTAGTGTGCATGATATTTCGATGCTTATCGTCATATCTTTCTAGGTAATAAATTGGCCCGAGCGGCCCCTTTGCTCTTGACCTTATGCTCTGTATTTTCGCTACTTCTTCCTCGGTAAATTGAATTAGTGGTATTTGCAGGTTTGAAGAGAGATGATCCAGATTTCTGGCACCAACAATTACTGCTTTGACTCCAGGCTGTCTGAGAATGAATGCTGAGGCTATTGTCCCAATGTCAACCTTATGCTTCTGTGCTATTTCACTCATTGCCTGTAGTAACTGCTGAAAAAGTTCCCAACCGCCAAATTCTTCAATAACCAATTGGTATTTCACTTGAGATCTAGTAGCAAAAACCGTTGGATCTGGGGCGCCAAGATATTTCTCTGAGATAAGCCCACCTGCGACAGTTCCGTAGCAAAGAATACTAATTTCATTTTCGATGCAGAAATCTGCCATTTCGTTCTCGGCTCTGCCATCGATGACCGAGTACTGGAGTTGAATACTCGCTGGCTTCAACCCTGCATCCACCATCTCTTTTAGCCTTTCAACATCGAAATTTGTAATTCCGATGTTCCGAATTTTTCCTGCGCTCTTTAACTTAAATAACTCTTCCATCGCCTTTAAATATGATTTTGCTTCATATCTCCACCAGTGGAATTGCACTAAATCAACACAATCAACGCCAAGGCGATTGAGCGAGCGATTTACGACCTTACTCACATCAGCAGGATCGAAATTATCTAAATCATTTTCATTAGGAACATACTTCGTGTGAAGTTGAACCAGATCGCGCGCTTTATCCCCATGCTTTTGCGCAAGTTTCAATATTGCCTTACCTATGAGCTCTTCAACGCCGGTATAGATATCACCAAAGTCCAGAGTCGAAATTCCAGCCTCAATAAACTCGGTGGTATCTAGGATTGCCTGGTCGTTACTAATTTTTTGATCTAAGGAATGGCCAGAACTTAACTGCCAGCCACCCTTGATCACAGGAGAGATTTCATAATCTCCAAGCATCTTTACTTTATTCATCATTGGATTTCTGCTTCGGCTTCGATCTCTACTAAATATTCATCACCAATTAAATTGGCAAAGAAGGTTGTATTGGCTGGGCTAATATCCTTAAATCTTTCACCATGTGCCAAGATTGCGCCCTCCCAACCCTCGCTCTGTCGAACAAATATCCGGGTGCGGACAACATCGGACAATTTAGCGCCCAATGACTCCAATGAAGCTTCGATTTTATCAATCGCAAAATGCGCTTGCGCAATTGGATCATTAACTCCCACGACTTTCTCGCCATGAGTTGCAGTAGTTCCGGAGAGAATTACTCGATTGCCGACCTTAACTGCGCGGGAGTAACCAGCTAGAGATTCCCAAGGAGTACCAGAGTTGATGTGTAGGTTGTTACCCATTTTCGTTGCTTCATAAACCAGCGGAATTTTCTCTAAGTGATGGCTCAAATCTCCGGAAGCCGTTAAATAAGGTGGTTTGCGGTATTCGTCGCCACAATCGCCAGGAATCGGATCTAGTTGATCGATGGCGGCTTGAATTGTATTTAGCTGCTTCTCGGATAAATCAAATGTAAATAGTGATGCCGTATCTGCCACATGCGAATTTTCGCCTAGCCTTGCTCCAATAATTACTGCACCGACAGCTTTCTGAGCCAATTGAAATTTACTTGCGATGGTAGCGATTGAACGGTCAGTTTCCTTACTTGTTTGATCTAAGACTGCGAGTAAATTCTGGAATTTCGCCCAGCCACCTGCAGCGTCAATAAAGCGTTTGTACTTCATCAAAGACCAGTTTGCTAATTCATTTTGCTTCGGTTCTGCTTTGCCCAACCACTTCTTAGAGATGAAGCCGCCGCAGAGAGTTCCATAAGCAAGAATTGATATCGAATTTTCGGCGCAGTAGTCAGCCATTTTGCCAGAGCCTCTTTGATCAACCAAGGAGTAAGAAATTTGATTTGAAACAATGTCGATACCTGTGGATTTTGCAATTCGAAGATGGGCGGTATCAAAATTTGTAGTACCTAGCTCTCCGATTAGTCCCTCCTCTTTTAACTCTTGGAGATAAATCAAGGTATCTAGCCAATATGGATTTGCAAATGTCCAAGCATGGTATTGAAGTAGGTCAACTTTCGTGCTCTGCAAACGCTTTAATCGCTCTTCAACAGCGCTTCTTACTTGCTCTCTTGAAACGGGACCTGGCTTTGGAACCCATTTTGTAAGTAGCTTCGGATTATTCTGAGCCCCACTAGATTTCTTATACTCGCCAGCAATAATCTCAGCTGAACCATAGTGATCTGCCATATCAAATGTGAATAGCCCAGCATCGACATATGGGCCCATCATCTTTGAAGTAGCGATTGGATCCAAAGTCGATCCATCTTTCTCCATGTCGGCGATTTGCCAGAGACCAGTAATTGCTCTCGAAATCTCTAAATCCGTTGAAAGCTTATGGGTCTCAATCAAGTTATCCGCCATTGAAGTTTATTTCTTCAAGAATGAAGCGGTCTTTTTAAAGCCATCAACAATGTTTTCAACATCTTCTAAATTGTTATAGAAGTGGGGAGAGATTCGGATGTTGCCGTCACGACAAGATGTAATGATGCCAAGTTCCTCTAGTGCAGCCACGTGGGCATGCTCATCAGTAGAGGCGACAGCGAGCATCGATCCGTGATACCTATCGTCGCTTGGCGTTACTACTTTTCCGCCTATCTCAATGAGTCCACTTCGGATCTCTTTGTGAATTCCAGATACGTACTTCTCAATATTCAAAATTCCAACTTCGAGCATCAAATTTAGCGCAGCTGTTGCTGGGTAAAGAGGCGCAACATTTGGAGTTCCATTTTCAAAACGTCTTGCTTCGAGGGCGGGCTCGTATGCATCTATCCTCATTGCAAAGATATCTGCTGCGGCAAACCAACCGGTGTTAGTCGGGATTAGTGAGCCAGTGGTGCTCTTTCTTGCATATAAAAATCCAACTCCAGGCACGGCAAGCATATATTTCTGTAATCCTCCGACAATAATGTCGGCGCTAATCTCGTTTACATTTAGCGATAACGAGCCAACTGATTGATAGGCATCCAGAACAACCAAAGCGCCCATCTTGTGAGCGGCTTCAATAATCGGCTTTATATCTGTGCGAACGCCATTTCTGTAGCAAATATGCGCAATTGCGACTACGAGGGTTTCTTCATCGATTGCATCGATAAGAGATTGCGTATCTACAGTTAAATCTGGATTACTAGGTATATGGATTACCTTCGCGCCACGTGATTCCTGCGCATGCCAAATCTGGCCCATTGTAGGGAATTCATTATCAGTAGTAATTATCTTATTTCTTTTGCCATTGAAATTTAGCGCAGTAGCCAGAGCATTTATACCCGCAGAGGCCGATGTTGTTATTGCAATCTCTTCAGGAGTGGCGGAGAGGAATTGTGCAATCAGAGACCTAACAATTTCCTGTTGAGTCACCCAATCTTGCCAGGCAGAGCCTTTATCTTCCAAAGTTGCAATATATGTAGCGAAGGACTGCTTAACAGAATTTGCCAAGACACCGTGTGAACATGAATTTACGTATGTCAATTTTTCAAATAGCGGAAATTGAGATCGGTATTGTGCTGCTAGATCCAGGGTGCTCATAAGACCTCTCCTTAAGCTCGCTCTTCACATGAATTTTCAAAGCATACTAGTAGGCCAGTCGATATTGAACTCTCTATATATGTACTTCACATCATAAAGTGTGGGCGCAAGGGGAGTGATAAGTGATTAATTACGGCTTTGTTGAGCCTAAGAGTGCAAATTTCTCTGAGCTAAGGAGATGTGCGCTTAGACTTTGATAGGTTCTCGCAGGTGGAAGTTGTTTAGAGAATTTGTGATTAGTTAACAGCGTAAGTCAGTCAGGAGAAAAAATGTCTCGAAATATTTTTATCACAGGTGGCATGGGTGGCATTGGGCAGGCTTGCGTACGTAAGTTTACAGACCAGGGAGATAACGTAACTTTCACCTTCGCTGATGAAAAAGCCAACAAGGTAGAGGCTGAAAATTTCGCGCAATCATTTGGTTCAAGAGCTCGAGCACTGGGTATCGATATGGGAGAAACCGACTCTATTCGCAAAACTTTAAATGAAGCCAATAAATCTATGGGATCCATTGACACCCTGGTAAATGCAGCAGCAGTTGGTTCGGCTACGGTGAACTCATATGCGCCAGATAAAGATAGTCAAGATTTAGAGATGTTGAGAATTAATGCGCTAGGAACTCTTCGAATTTCTGAGTTGTTTATTGAGCTAACCAAGAATTCTAAATTGCCTAGAAAAGTTATCAACTTCAGTTCTGTTGGCGGTGGCTTTCAGGCTTTCCCTCATTTCAGACTTTCAGATGGCATGAGTAAGGCGGCCGTTTCATTTCTTACCAAGCAACTTGCCGCTGAACATGTTTATACAAATGTTGATGTGTTCGCAATTGCGCCAGGGGCAACTAATACTGGAATGTTTCAGGCTAGTACTTTGAGTGCAATGTCGGAGGTCGAGAAGAAGGATTTCATTTCTAAATTACCTAAGTCCCGCTTGATTGAACCTGAGGAGATAGCGGAATTAGTTATTTTCCTTGCTGCCGAAGGTTCCACGTATTTGCACGGCGCAATTATCGATGCATCGATGGGATTAGGATCGAGACCAGGAATCTTAAGTGAGCAATAGCCCAACAGCTTCGAGCAATAAAAAGATTTGGGCTGGACTTTGGGTGGTCTACATTGTTTGGGGCTCCACATATCTTGGTATTGAATTCGCAATTCGATCAATGCCGCCGTTATTGGCTATGGGAATGCGCTTCCTTGCGGCGAGCTTGCTATTAGGAGTGTTTTTATTAGTTAAATTTGGCCGTAGATCTATCTACGTAACCGTGCGCCAAATGGTCTCTCTCTTTTTCTTAGGAGCACTCCTGTTGGGCCTTGGATTGGGAATGGTCTCGTTAGCTCAATTCAATGGCGTCCCATCAGGACTAGTAGCGCTACTTATTTCAATACTCCCATTTTGGATTTTGATTTTTAAGGTTATTGAAGGGATTAGAACTTCAATTTTAAGTTTAGTTGGAGTTTGTATTGGTTTTCTTGGAGTTGCGATTTTATTGCAGCCAGAATTACAGAAACCCAATAACGGGGGACATATTTTTTGGATGTTGATGGTGGTAGTTGGGAATATAGGCTGGGCATTTGGAAGTTATATCTCACCTCGCCTGGGTCTGCCAGAAAAAGCTTTGGTTGTGACTTTCTATCAGATGCTACTTGGTGGCATTGGCATGACTATCGCAGGCTTGGTAGCTAAGGAAAGTTTCCATGATTTCTTCGATGCAACGCTAGCTTCTTGGGCTTGGTGGGTGTTCTTAGTTCTTATCGGTTCAATCTTAACTTTTACTGCTTATGTTTGGCTCTCTGCTAACGCACCTATAGGTTTGGTTTCAACCTATGCATATGTGAATCCAATTGTTGCGGTGTTGCTTGGAGTTCTATTTCTAGATGAGCAATTCTCAACAACTTTGTTACTTGGAGCCGGTGTTGTGATTCTTGGCGTTTCAATTGTAGTTAAAGTCGAAGCCCAGGCCAAAGAGCAGCAACTTTAAAAAGCATGAAGTTTAATCTTCAAGCTATTTCAAGAGTACTGAGTCGAAAAGTTCCCGCAATTTTGCATGAACTTTCGCAGGTGCAGTTCTTGGGTGACCGGCGTTAAAGGGTGGCTTCGGGTCATATTCCATATCTAGTTGCATAGTCTCTGCAAACTCCTGCCCAAACAATCGCATGGCCAAAGTAAGTGACATATCAATTCCAGCCGAGACACCGGCTGCGGTAATTATCTTTCCGTACTCGACGACTCTTTCATCCGTAGGAATTGCACCGTAATCTTTTAGCTCAGAATGTGAATACCAATGTGTTGTTGCAGGAACGTCCTTGAGTATCCCTGCTGCACCAAGCATTAGAGCTCCGGTACAAACAGAGATTGTCCACTCGGTTTTTGGATGAATCTTTGCAATCCAATCAATTAACGGATCACCCGCTCGAGCCATCGTGATGGCAGGCAAGCCTCCAGGGACAATTAAAATTTCTACGCTAGATATTTCAGAAATACTCTTGTGCGCGATTAACGTGGTTGCAGTTCCATCACTAATAGGTCCAGCTTCAAGAGCTACATATGAAAATTCATAGCCGGGAAATTGCGAGAGTGCGTGGTACGGACCAATCGCATCTAGGGGAGTGAACCCTGGGTATAACAACATCGCAATCTGTTTCATCAGGCAAAGATAGCTAACCCATCACCGTACCGCTAGTTGTGTTGCCCGTGCGTTTTCTCGAAAATGTTCCAAGATTAATACTGTGCTCACTCTTCAAGCACTTGTATTCAACTGGCTGATTGTCATGATCGGCACCAGCCTCAACTTCTTGGATTAAATGCGCCATGATAAAACCGACAACAGGAGCATTCTTAAATTGATTACCGCTGGTTCCGATAGCAACATAAAATCCGGGAACGTCAGTTTTGTCATAGATTGGTGTCCAATCAGATGAAACATCGTAAACGCCAACAACCCCAACTGGTGTTGATGGGATTTGAGCTTTCGCAAATCTTCTCGCGAAGCGATACGTTTGAGATTCAAATACCTCAACAGTTCTGGTCATATTTACTTCATCAATCTTCGCTGGTTCAACCCAATCCATTGGGTCGCATTCTGGTTCGGTGCCACCAATTAAGGTAATTCCGCCAGGCCCTGATCTGGCATATGTACCAAGATCTAAATCTCCCAAAATTGGTCCAGGCAAAATATTCTTCGGTGTAGATATCTGATGCACCTCGGTGCGAAGTGGCTTTAACTCAATTGTGAAATCGCTACCAGCACCGGCCATTGAATTTATTAACGTAGACCAAGGGCCAGTCACATTTACTAATACATCGGCCGCAATAAATTCAGCGCCACTTGCTAAAAGAGATTTCTGCTGGGAATCAAAGTCAGTTATCTGCACCCCAGTTACTCGTCCATTCTTTGAATCTTTAGCTATCTTCGTAACAGCTTTGCGATACCTGAATGTTGCTCCTTCTCTACTCGCCGATGTCGCTAAATTTTGCGCAGCAAGTAGCGGATCATTTATATAACCGCCAGCTGGTGTGTAGATACCCCCTAACTCTTCGCTCGCCTCATTCCAAAACTCCTCTGATTTAACCGGTTTATTCGGCCAATATTTACCAGCGTCTATGCCTGGCATGCGAACTTTTAAGGTACTTGCGTCCCAAATTTCATATGGAATATTGGCTTTATCGAAGAGCTTTATAGTTTTCTCATTTGATAAAACTGGAACATCTAACATCGCACATCCACAATCTTCTAGATAGGCATAATGCGTTTGTGAATTCACTTCGGGCTTATTACTAAAGCCATCAGTGCCATCAACAAGTGATTGCCATTCTTTCCAAAGGAAGTAGGACTCCCAAGCCAGCATCACTGCATCAAAGGTTGAGTAGTTAAATCTAACTACCGCGCTAGATGAGCTGGTAGAGCCGAGTCCAGCCGCAGGATTTCGATCAATAACCGTAACTTCATGTCCATTGCGAGTTAACTGCAATGCAATAGAGGAACCTATTACGCCCGCCCCAATAACAACAATATGCACGGATGTTAAGTTAGTGGCTAACTAGAAAAAGTCAACCACAACTAAAACTTGGCTATGAATTTCTTACTTCTACCTCTTCTATTTCGAGTAATTACACCACTAATATTCTGCGATGAAGTATCAACCCTTACCTTTGCCAATTGATGAGTCACTAGCCCACGGAAATGATTTCTTTGAGCACATGAACTCTCGCCGGAGTGTGCGTATGTTTTCACCGGAGCCGGTCCCGCAAGAGCTAATTGAGATTGCAGTTCGTACGGCAAATACGGCACCAAGTGGTGCTAACCAACAGCCCTGGTTCTTCTGTGCCACATCTGATCCAGCACTCAAACATCGCATTCGTGAAGCTGCCGAGATTGAAGAACGTGAGAATTATGAAGGCGGACGCATGCCACCGGCTTGGCGCAATGCAATTTCACACCTAGGAACTAACTCCAATAAGGAATATCTCGATATCGTTCCATGGATTGTTGTGTGCTTTGCACAGAAGTCTCAATTTCTCCCTGACGGAACGCCACAAAAGAATTATTACGTTAACGAGTCTGTTGGTTTGGCCTGCGGAATGTTTATATCAAGCCTTCACACAATGGGTCTCTCTACTCTCACGCATACCCCAAATCCAATGGGCTTCTTGAGTGAGATATTCGAAAGACCAGCAACCGAACGTCCGTATATTCTTTTTCCTGTTGGCTATCCTGCAAAAGATTGCACAGTTCCAGATCTAGAGCGTAAGGAACTCAGTAAAATCTTGAAGGTTTATTGAAATAAATCTTAGGCTTTAACCAGAACTGCTTTCTTTGGCGCCAAGTAGGCACGAAGAGTAAGAGTCAAATATGTAGCCCAGACAAAGAGCTGGAGCCAAGAAATCGTTGTGCTTACTCCGATAGTTCCGGAGAGCAGAGTGTTGATTGTTGGGTTGGCGTTAACCCAGTTCCAGGCATAAGCCTTTTCACCTGGAAGCGCACCAAACTCTTGGAATTCATGAACTGCATATGAAAGAACGCCACCAGCGATAACGATCAGAGCGATTCCGGTGATTGTGAAGAACTTTCCTAAATTAATTTTTACGCTCTGCTTGTAAATTGCGATGCCTAGTCCAACCGCTGCTGCCAAACCAAGAATCAAACCAATGACTGGAGATGAATCGTTGGAGATAGTTTTAAAGTTAGAGTAAATAAATAGTGAAGTCTCGAGCCCTTCGCGCGCGACTGCGAAAAACGAGGCGAAAATTAAGGCAACTCTTCCAAGTGGCATTGCCTCGTCAACTTTGCTTTGCAGATCGCTCTTTAATCCGCGAGCCATGCGCTTCATCCAAAAGACCATGTAAGTCACGAGAATTACGGCAACGGCTGATGTTGTTCCTGCAAAGATTTGTTCCCCGGCTTTTGAAAGTTGAGTCGATGTGAATGATAAGAAAGCACCAAATGCCAAGCTAGCGACAATTGCTATGCCAACTCCGGTCCAGAGTGTAGGTAGCGCCTTGCGTTGATTTGATCGGACCAAATATGCGACAAGGATTCCGATGATTAGCGCGGCCTCAAGGCCTTCGCGAAGCGCGATAAGAAATGTGCTGTACATGCCTAGAAGCCTAAAACCTTGCCCAAGAATTACGCAACTTGAATGTTGCGTAATTAATCACTTTCTGCCGTTGGACTTTCGGCTTCGACGCCCTGCTCAACTTCGATTACAAGTGGCTCTGTCTCGCCCAAAATGGCCGCTACTGGGGCGCAAATGAGCCCGATCTGCCAGCTTCTCGCCCCAAATTCAGTTAGCTCGCTTTCAACGAATTTCAATCGATCAGCAGGATCATCTGGTGGAGTCGGCCAACAGACCCTTCGAATTGCCTCAGGAGAGATCAAGTTTTCAGCGGGCATCGCATTGTTTAGCGCACATTCAATTACGGCGGCTCGGGCATGTGTAAGTCGGGCATATCCAAGTGGATTGCGTGATTGCCACATCTTTGGCGGCGGCAAACCCTCTGATGGCACCCGTAACTTTGGCAGATCCTCGCCCTCCAACTTTTGAGCTTCTTCAAATATTTCAAACCAGGATTCAAATGGCATAGAAGTTAATCGAGTCCGCCTTAGCAGCGCCTTCTTGAAATCACCAAAACCTTTAGGTGGTTTTGTCGCAATCAAGATCAGAGTTTCATCGTTAAAAACGCGACCTGGGGCTAGATCAATCTCTTTGGCAAATTCATTTCGCGCATTCCAGAGTCCGCGAATTATCGCAAGTGCTTTTAAATCGCGAATTTTATGAATGCCAGATGTCCGGCGCCAAGGCTCTTTTCTGGGGGCGGGAGGCGGCGCCTTCAAGATTGCTGCGAAGTCCTCTTTTGCCCAATTCAATTTCTTATTTTCAATTAACAATTTTTCGATCTCGTTACGCAGTTCGATCAGGAGTTCAACATCAAGAGCCGCGTAATTCAACCACTCGGGGCGAAGAGGGCGAAGTGACCAATCGACCGCGCTATGCTCTTTTGCAAGTGTTATGCCAAGTAGTTGTTCGGTAAGTGGACCTAGTCCTACGCGCTCGCAACCTGCAATTCGACCAGCTAATTCAGTATCAAAAATCAACTCTGGATTAATTCCAACTTCGCGTAGGCAGGCAAGGTCTTGGGTAGATGCGTGGATGATCCATTCTTGATCGGCAAAAGTTCTACTCAACTCACTCCAATATGGACTTTCACCAACTGCTATTGGATCGATTAGATGCAGACCGCCACCGTTTCGCTTTATCTGAATCAAATATGCCCGAGATGAATACTTGTATCCCGAAGCACGTTCGGCATCAATCGCTATTGGGCCACTTCCAGATTTCAATTGTGCTAAAACTTCGCCAAGTTCCTGCGAGCTTTCAACTAACTTTGGAACGCCACCAACTGGTGCAAGTAAAGGTTCAGCCATTATCTACTGCGACTTAGCTGGGTCACACCTTCTGGAATCGGCGCAAGACCTGCTGACATCTCTAATAGTTCAACCCAAGCTTTAACATGGCTCCCAATATTGTCGCCAGAAGTTGGAGTCCACGATGCACGAACTTCTAGTTCGCTATCTTCATCCAAGTTTTCAAGAGTTCCAAAAGAGGCACTTGCTACCTTTGTCACTGTTCCGCTGGGCGCTGTGAAATCACACACGTTTTTCTTTAGTGACTCCATCAGCCAAGTCCAACCTATGTTGCACAACATTGGATCTGCTGCCATCTCGTTATCAATTGCGGCGCGAACAAAAGTTACACAACGGTACTTACCTGACCAACCTTCCTGACCATCTGGATCATGAAGCAATACAAATCTTCCGGTCGCAGCATCTTCTAGAACATCTGCAGTCATGGCAAGGGAAAATGGCGCAAGTTTCTGTGGCGCAGGAACTTCTTCGAGCAGAATTTCTACGCGTGGTTTAATTGCACGAATTTGCGCGACAATACTTTCAAACTCAACGCTCATGAGAAAATGGTAAGGCGTAATTCTTCGATAAAGATGAAGGCGCGAGCGAAGAATGGTGTGGGTTGTATTAACCTCTCCCAATGGCCTCGATACTTGCACTCTTTTCCAGCGTCCTTTGGGGCAGCGCCGACTATTTGGCAGGAAACCTATCTAAGAAATTTAAACCAATCGCCGTAACTGGAGCTTCGCAAGCCTTTGGACTTTTGATTGGTGTAATTCTCGTTTTAGTGAGTGGTTCATACATCGCACCAAACCTAAGTTGGGATGGATATTTTCTTCCCGCACTTGGAGCTGGGATTGCAGGATTCCTCGGGTTGGTCTCATTTTATTCCGGACTTTCAACTGGCCGCATGGGAGTTGTTTCACCGATCAGTACGTTAAGTGCAGTGATTCCACTTACCTTCGCATTCTTATCTGGTGAGCGACCAACTTCAATTCAAATTTTAGGAATGGCTGTTGCGGTTATTGGGGCATTCTGTGCCTCGGGCCCAGATATTGTAAAAGGGCTACCAGTTAAGCCGCTTCTCTATGGACTTGGCGCTGCGCTCGGTTTCGGTATCGCACTTGCACTTATGGCGCAGGGCTCAAAAACTAGTTCGCTTCTTACTATGACTTCAATGCGAGTTGCCTCTGTAAGTTTCTGTATTTTACTTGCAATCAAATTTAGAAGCGTTGGTGGATTTAGAAAATCAAATCTCTTCATTTTAGCAGTAATTGGAACAACAGATTTTGCAGCCAATTTACTTCTCGGAGTTGCAACGACAAAGGGGTTGATCTCTGTTGCGATGGTCTTTGGTTCGCTCTTTCCGATTGTTACTGCGCTACTAGCTTTTAAATTCTTACACGAAAGGCTGCACCAAGTTCAATACCTTGGAATATTCCTCGCAGTTACTGGTGTCTCACTTATTTCAATTGGCTAATTATTATTAATTTCTAAGCAATTTTAAGAAGGTATCGCTATCACTTTTCTCGCTGGATTCAATAATAAAATTACGAGTCAATGAATTAAGGTCATAAACGCTCTCGCCGCCAGATTTCTTACTAATTGTTAAAAATAGTTCGTCGATTAAGTTAGCCAGTAAGTACTCTTTCAGTAGAGATATTCCACCCTCAATTAGAATGTTTTCGCCAAATTCAGATTTCGCTTTTGAAAGAGCAGCAATTGGATCAAGCTGCCAAATATGCGCCTTTGGATTTGCGATGACCTCGCTCGGGATATCACCGGACTTTGTGATGACAACAAGTGGTACCGGAGTTTGGGCATAGGGCTCAGTTCGGGCGGTCTGCCCGCCAATAAGTATCGCTGAAGCTAGCGACCTAATCTGGTGAAATCGAGCGCGATCCGCCGGCGTACTCAGAGCTTTCGAAGTGCCGGCAAAGCTAGTGCTTCCATCGCCACCCATTACGAAGTTAGCCATTGTTCCCATGCGCAAACCGTAGTGTCAGTGGCGAGATTTATCATTCTTGACATGATGATTGATTGCCAAACCTGCACCATGCGCGAGATCTCTTGTAGTGATTGCGTTGTAACTGTCCTACTAAATATCACTAGCTCACCTGCGAGTGAAATCTCTAATAATCAAATCAATGCGATATCAGTGCTCTCTGAGAAGGGATTGATTCCGCCACTTCGATATGCAAAATAGGCGTAAATCAGGCAGTTATTTGAACTCGTAGATAGCAAGTGGTTACCCTTACCCGATGAAATTGGTTACAAGAGGCAGTGGTTTAGTTTCCGCGCTACTTGTGTTCTCAATTCTTCCGATCGCGCCTGCGGGCGCCGCACCATCTCTAAATGATGTACGGACAAAAATTCGCATTCTTCAAGAACAAGCAGCAGCTGCCGGTGAAGCGGCGCAGCAAGCAAAAGTCGAATACAAATCTCTTAATCGCAAATTGGAATCAGTACAGCGACAGGCGGCAGCAGATGCTGCGACGGTGGCAAAATTTAAGAATTCACTTGGCGCGATAGCTCGAGAGCAGTACAAGAACGGCTCAATGAGTCAAAGCTTAGAACTTCTATTCTCCTCAGATCCAAAACTATTTCTTGCCGCCGCCGGATCTTTGGAATCAGTTACTAGAAAGCAATCGCTGCAACTTAAGCAATACAGCGTTGCAAAGCAACGGTTAACGGCAACATCGCTCACAGTTAATGACAAATTAGTTTTGGCTAAACGCGCTCAGGCTAGATTTATTGCACAAGAGAAAGCGGTTAAAGATAAATTAGCTGCAGCCCAGAAACTATTGAATTCACTCTCAAAGGCCGAGCGCGAGAGGCTTGCTCGATTAAATGACAACGCGGAAAATGCAGATCAGAAAAAATCACTTGCACAAGCCGCAAAATCAAATCTAGGTTCGGGTCGTGGCTCCATTGCGCTTCGTTTTTCAATTAAGCAAATTGGTGACCGATATGTTTATGGCGCAGCAGGCCCAACTCTCTGGGATTGCAGCGGACTAACAATGCGAGCATTTGGCACTGCGGGTGTTTCACTTCCGCACTCCGCTGCCGCGCAAGCTAGATATGGAAAGCGTGTTGCGTTAAATCAACTAAAGCCTGGGGATTTAGTCTTCTTTGGAAAAAATCGGTATATCTCTCACGTTGGTATTTATATAAGCAAAGGGCTGATGGTTAATGCACCCCGTCCGGGTTCCAGAGTGAAAATCGCGAAGTTCACTCCAAATTTTGGTTCACTAAGTTTTTATGGCGCCCGCCGAATTTAAGCAACGCAAGATCCTTCTTGTTACAAATGATCTAGGACCTAGGTCAGGTGGAATTGAGACTTTCATCCTTGGGTTACTAGCAAAATTAGATGGTTCAGAGATTGTTATCTACACATCGGCGCAGGATGGTTCAGCTGATTTCGATGCTGAATTGGTCAAAAAATATGGCGTAGCAATCTGCCGCGATAGAACAAAAATTCTGCTTCCAACTCCGCGTGTAACCAAACAAGTGAAAAGTATTTTGCGCAGCTATGGCAGTGAAATTGTTTGGTTCGGGGCTGCCGCGCCGCTCGGATTAATGGCACCAGCTCTTCGCAAAGCGGGAGCAAAACGAGTTGTGGGTTTGACTCATGGTCATGAAGTTTGGTGGGCAAAGGTTCCGATCTTTAAATTAGCTATGCGACGAATCGGTAATTCTGCAGATGTTTTAACTTATCTTGGAGATTTCACAAGATCGGCTATAGCCAAATCAGTTGGGAGGCGCGTAGTTCTAGAACAAATCGCACCAGGAATCTCGACCGATTTTTTTGCACCTGGAGTTAAGTCAAAAACCCTCTTGGATAAGTACGAGTTAAAAGAGCGACCTACTCTGGTTTGTGTTGGCCGTTTAGTTCATCGCAAGGGGCAGGACAAATTAATTCTCGCTATGCCAGAGATATTGCGAGCTATTCCAGATGCTCAGTTATTGATAGTTGGAAGCGGTCCCCGCGAACTCTATTTACGAAGAAAGATTGCTAAATTCAAGTTGAGCGAAAGCGTTAAGTTGACTGGTCGAATTCCTTACAGCGCACTTCCAGTCCATATTCGCTTAGGCGACGTTTTCGTTATGCCTTCTAGATCTAGGTTTTTTGGCTTGGAAGTTGAAGGTCTTGGAATTGTCTATCTTGAAGCTAGTTCATGTGGCCTGCCTGTGATTGCTGGAAATTCTGGGGGAGCGCCCGATGCAGTTTCCGTAAATAAGACTGGATTAGTGGTTGATGGAAATGATATTGGGGCAATCGCTAAGGCTTGCATTAAGTTGTTAAGTGAACCTAAATTCGCAAAAGAACTTGGCGCGAATGGTCGCAATTGGGCAGTTGCGAACTGGAATTGGGATTTATGGGGAGCGCGTTTCGCTCAAGTTCTAAAAGGAAATTAACTTATTCTCTAGAGCAATTGCAATTGCTTGAGTTCTATTTACAACTTCAAATTTTCGATAAATCGAAGCCAAATGCGTCTTGACGGTGGCCTCGGTCAAGTAAAGCTCAGAGGCCATCGCCTTTGCGGTCGCACCCTTTGGAAGTAAGGCGAGAATTTCTCGCTCGCGTTTTGTCAGAGTTGTTACTTGAAAATTTTGAGCTAGCTTTGGATCTAGAAATTTCTTTGGAAAATTCATTAAAGATTTTAATTCAGCAACTTCGCCATCAAGTTGACTCATCTGATTTATGTAAATATTGAGCTCTGAAATCGAACTTCTGATTCGAATCGAAAAGATTTTAGCTGTCCTTTGGGTGGAAATAGGAATCTCTTCACTGAGAGCATCGCAAAGCTCTGAAATTTTCTCATCGAGAATCCGCAACTCGCTTCGGTATTTTGACTCGATATCTAAGCTGCCCGCCCTGGCGCATACCTTATTGGATACTGAAAGAAGTTCACCGCTCAGTTCGTCGTGTAATTCACGAACTGATTTCACGTAAAGAGCGCTTCAATATCCTCATGAAATTCGTTAGCAACCACATGGCGCTTAACCGAAAGCTTCGCAGTCAATTGGCCACCTGCAATAGTGAAGTCAGTTGGCAAAATCGTAAATTTTCTAATTGATTCAGCTCGACTTACCGCTTTATTCGCCTCATCAATAGCTGTTTGGATGACTGATATCAAATCTGGATCCTTTGTAAGAGTGGCGATAGTCGCGCCGTCTTTTTTATTCGCAGCAATCCATCCTTTAATTGCATCCGGATCGATTGTTACCAGGGCAGCGATAAATGGTTTGTTATCTCCAACAACCATGCACTGGCTGATTAATGGATGCGAGCGAACGCGATCCTCAAGAACTGCGGGTGCGACGTTCTTTCCGCCTGAAGTAACAATTAGCTCTTTCTTTCGCCCAACAATTGCTAGAAATCCCTGATGATCAATAGTTCCAAGGTCACCACTTCTAAAGAAGCCATCGCTTGTGAATACTTCATTGTTAGCGG
Organism: actinobacterium SCGC AAA044-D11; assembly: GCA_965268555.1. Lineage (GTDB taxonomy): Bacteria > Actinomycetota > Actinomycetes > Nanopelagicales > Nanopelagicaceae > AAA044-D11. The sequence goes on along the minus strand of OZ254174.1, from coordinate 839,693 downwards.
CCTCGTTTTGCCAGTAGCCGTTCATGACTATTGCACCCTTGATTAGAACTTCACCATCTTCAGCAATTTTTATTGTGGTTCCTGGAAGCGGTCGTCCAACAGAACCAACTTTTTGTGCAGTCGACAGATTAAGTGTTGCACCTGCAGTTGTTTCGGTTAAGCCATATCCCTCAAGAATATTTATTCCAGCACCACGATAAAAGTGCCCAAGTCTAGTTCCTAGAGGCGCACCACCAGATATTGCCGCCTCAACACGACCGCCCATTCCTGCTCTAATTTTTGAGTAAACAAGTTTGTCGAAAATCGCGTGCTTAAGGATTAATCCGACGTTTAACTTCTTGGAATCCTGCGCCTCGCTATAGGCAATTGCTACATCAGCGGCTTTACGGAAGATCGCTCCTTTGCCCGCAGCATCAGCCTTTGCTTCAGCGCCGTTGTAAATCTTCTCAAAAATTCTTGGTACCGCTAAAACGAAAGTTGGCTTAAATGTTCCCAAATCTGCAGGAAGTCTTGTTATGTCACCGCAATGCGCAAGATGTAATCCAGCTGTGATGGCACCAACTTCAACCATGCGACCAAAGACGTGCGCTACTGGTAAGAAAAGCAAAGTTGATCCGCCAGGCTTTAGAAAGAGATCACTTGCACCTTGAACAACATTTCCGCATTCCGAAAGGAAATTTAGGTGAGTTAGTTGGACGCCTTTAGGTTTTCCAGTCGTACCAGATGTGTAAATAAGCGTCGCTAGGGATTCTGGTTTTGGTTCTTTTCTACGGGCTTCAACATCTGAATCTGAGATATCTTTACCTAACTTAGTTAACTCATCTAGGGCGCCATCAGTTATTGTCCAAGTTGATTTGCAAGCAGGTGTAATAACTGGAGTCACAACTTCACGGTGTTGTGGGGTTTCAACAATTATCGCCACAGCACCAGAGTCAACGAGGATCCATTCAACTTGTTCCGCGCTCGATGTTTCATAAATTGGAACCGAAACTGCTCCGGCATACCAAATCGCAAAATCTAAAACGGTCCACTCATATCGAGTCTTAGCCATAATTGCGACGCGATCCCCAACTCGGATATTCGCAGCCATTAGTCCTTTTGCTACTGCACGAACTTCAGCATCGAATTCTTTAGCGCTGACGCCTTGCCAACCTTCGCCAAGTGGGCGAGAAAGCGTTATCCGATTTGGTTCATATGTCGCACGGTCGGCGACTAAATCTGAGAGATTTCCAGAGGTGGCAGGTGGAACGATTGCTGGGACGGTGTATTGATCCATAAGGCGAACGCTATCGCCGAGAAGCGGTTTTTTGGTAGACCTCGGCGGGGAAAAATTGCGGGTAATCTTTGACCATGAGCGATATTTCTAAGAATTCAGTCACCATCGAGGCACCTTTAAGCGAAGTCTCAGCAGTTTTAAGTGACTTAGCTAATTATCCATCTTGGTCCACTGCAATAAAAAGTGTTGAAGTCCAAGAGAAAGATTCTGCGGGCCGGGCTACTAAGGCAAAGATTTCAATTGACGCTGGTGTAATGAAAGATCGGGTAATTCTTGATTACGACTGGTCAAGCGCTCCTTTGGAAATTACATTTTCACTCGATGATGCTGATCTTCTCACTGAGATGACTGGTGCTTATAAGTTAAAAGATAACGGCGATGACACCACAACTGTTGTTTATGAATTAACTGTTGCGCTATCAATGCCAGTCCCGGCAATGATGCGTCAGAAAGCTGAGCTAGCAACAATTGATCTAGCGCTAAAGCAATTAAAGACCAAGCTCGAGGGCTAGCCTGACTTGGCAAATTCGCAATTAGCAATCGGCATTGATGTCGGTGGCACAAAAGTTCTAGGTGGAGTTGTTGATTCATCTGGAAATATTTTGCGAACTTTCCGTGAAGAGACACCGATAACTGGTGGGAGCGCGCTTAATGAAACTATTGCAAGTGTAATTACTGAACTCCAAAAGACTCATGATGCAAGCGCAGTTGGAATTTCTGCCGCAGGATTAGTTTCGGCAGACCGTGCGACCATGCTTGGTGCGCCAAATATTAGAGATTGGGATGGCGTAAATATTTCAAGTGCTTTGTATGAAATTTGTCAGGTAAGTGCGATTGTCGAGAATGATGCTAATAGTGCAGCTTGGGCCGAACGAGTTTATGGCGCTGGCAGAGGTGCAGAAAATGTCATCATGGTTACGGTGGGAACTGGAATCGGCGGTGCTGCAATAGTTGATGGACGTTTACTTCGCGGCGCAAATGGAACTGGCGCTGAATTTGGACATATGCGTGTTGTTCCAAATGGTGAGCTTTGTGGCTGTGGAATTCGTGGATGTTTTGAGAGATATGCATCTGGAACGGCGCTTGTAAGCCGCACTAGAGATGCAGTTGCAAAAAATCCAGAAGAAGGAAGTGCGCTTCTAGCTTTGGGTAACGGCTTAATCGAGGGCTTGATTGGCAATCACATTACGCAGGCAGCGCAGAACGGTGATTCAATGGCTATCGAAGCGTTGGAAACTGCGGGTGATTGGCTAGGCGCTGGAATTGCAACACTTTCTATGTTGTTTGATCCTGCAATCGTTGTTATTGGCGGTGGCGTAGCAGATGCTGGGGAATTATTACTTGGCCCTGCAAGGCGTGCAATGGAACGTGAGATGCCATTTTCAGGCAAGCACCCAGTTCCTGAAATAGTTTTAGCAAAACTTGGAAATGACGCTGGCCTAGTTGGAGTAGCTGATTTAGCAAGAATCTAAAGTTCTACACCATCTCCAAAATCATCTTCAGCTCTTGCCGAACGCCAAATGTAGGTAGAGATTCCACCAATAAATCCGAGAACTCCAGGCCACGGCCCCATTCCGAGTAAATCAATTCCGGTAAATAACTCGAACAACATATAGGCACCGCCACCAACTATTCCAAGAAGCGCAAGCCTTGAGATTTGATCTGCGGCAGGCAAGGTCGGATTTGGTTGAGTAAATCCTTCAGGGTCATACCTCGGAGCATCTAATTCATCCAAGTATGTTGTTGGCGCAGACTCGTCTAGCGATAGTCCCGAGACTATGGAGTCGAACTCGGCATCAATTAATTCACGTTCATCAGATTCGAATACAGATTCACCGCGACTTAATTCACCAGAAATCACATCCAAGATGAATGCCATCGTCTCTTCATTCAGTAATTCTGCATCATAATCGAGTGCAACATTGTGAAAAGATCTCTCAAAAACAACTTCGCGAATATCGCTTGAATAAACATTATCAATAATGGTTTCACTGCAAACCGGGTGCACGACATGGTCATTTAAGGAATACGCGACCATAAGTGGCAAGTCCACTAGATATAAATCTCGTTCGACTATGTTCCACAATTTCATTACTTGATTCAAACCTTGAAGTGGAATGCGATCGTAGCCATGTTTGATTGATCCTGGTTTAGCAACGTCACCAGAACCGCCAGCGACCGAAGGCAAGAAAGGTGAAATCACGGGAACCAATTTAAATCTTTTTCGCTCATCATAAATTGATGCGTTTAAGAGAATTGTTCCGGCGATTTCACTGCCACGAATTTGTGAAAGTCGAAGTGCCAGTGCACCGCCTACCGAAAACCCCGCAATAAAGACTTGGTCACAATGTTTTGAAAGTTCTAGGAACTCTCGCTCGATACCTTCATACCAATCTTCCCATTTAACTTTATTCAAATCACTCCAGTGTGTGCCATGTCCAGCAAGAGTCGGCAGAAAAACTGTTAAACCTTTTTCATGCATCGATTGGGCCCAAGGTTTTAGCGATGCTGGCGACCCGGTAAATCCGTGAACCATCAGAATTCCAATTTTGCCCGCCAAAAGGCGTAGAGGTTCACTTTCTGGGATATTAGTCACGCTCAGATGGTGTCACATGAAGCAGATAAGGCATAAATTATCCCTGTGATTTACCAAGCGTTGAAGTCTTTCCTCATACCAATCTTGACCTTGCTCTTTCGGCCCAAGGTAACCGGGCTCCGAAATGTTCCGCAATCTGGTCCAGTAATCATCGCTTCCAACCATCTCTCCTTTAGTGATTCTATTTTCATGCCGCTAGTAGTTCCAAGAAAAGTTACCTTTCTTGCGAAGAGTGAGTACTTCACATCACCAGGCATAAAAGGATTCATTAAGAAAATTACCTTCATTGCTCTGGGTCAAGTTCCAGTTGATCGTTCCGGCGGACGGCGAAGTGAAGCGGCGCTACTAACCGGCTTGGACTTATTGGCAGATGGTGCGTGCATTGGAATTTATCCTGAAGGCACTAGATCACCAGATGGCAAGTTGTATAAAGGTCGTACTGGTATCGCGCGGATGGCAATTGAATCTGGTGCGGCAATCGTTCCAGTCGCTATGTTCAATACTGCAGAAATTCAACCAACGGGCCAAGTTGTCCCAAAGGTGCAACGCGTTGAAATGATTTTTGGTGAGCCTCTTTATTACAAGGGGGATACTTCGGATTTAAAAGTTCTGCGTGAAATTACTGATGAGATCATGCAGAAAATTCAAGAGCTTTCAGGACAAGAGTATGTGGATATGTATGCCTCTGAAGCGAAGCTAATCTTGATGAAGAAGCGTCGTGAAGAAGCTAAAGAGAAGAAGCGCGAAGAGGAGGGCTAAACACCCTTTAGTATTTCAACGCGATTATCAATGTATTTGCATTGGTCGCAATTAGCTTTTGCTTCAGGAACTGGACCGCTGATCATCTTTATAAAATCAGTTAGTCGAGCCGCTATTAACTCAGGGCTGCGGGCGGTTGGAAACCAGTTGCAAGAGAGCTCTAATCCAAAGTTTCCAGCAGAGCTGCCGCGGACCTTTACTGGAGACCAGACTAGTAACCCAGCAGTAGAAACTTTAATGGGCGCATCTTTCGCTGGATTTTCTAGCGCAAAAGCGTAGGCCTCAAGTTGAACCACATAAAACTTTGACTTATCACTTGGGCTCGACTGGAATTTACAATCTACAATTCCGAAAGTTCCGTCAGGGTGCTCCATAAGCAAGTCATACTTACCGCGCACGGCATATGGAGTCTCAACACCATCTACAACAATTGGCTTTGAAACAACCCAGCCAGCATGTTTGAAAACTTTTCCTTCTGGCATATCCGTATTTAACTCTGCAGCAGTCTTGCCGATACAGGATTGCTCTTGCATCTCAGCAAGATCGCCAACAAGCGGCATAAACATTGGTGCCTTAATTTGGTGGTTGTAATAAAGCCACAGACAGCGATGGCAATTATCCCAACCGAAAGTTAGATCGCTGGGGCTGATAAAGGCACGTGCATCTTTTGAAAGTTTTATAGGTTCCATAGTTAGCCTTATTCTGCGCTATTGCACTGACATTGGATTACTTATCGGCCACGAATCGCTGAGATTAGTGTGAATAACCCCAAAATTATCATCACGGTTCCGCCAGCCATACGCATAATTACGAGGCGCCGCATTTCTGTTGCTAGCCAATTTCGAATAGTGCCGGCGAGGATTCCCCAACCACCATCGGAGAAGAAGGCAAAAACTGCAAAGATCGCGCCCATCAAGATTAACTGTGATGTAACTTTTCCAGCTTCACGATCTACAAATTGTGGCAAGATTGCAGCAAAGAAAACGATCCCTTTCGGATTAAGCGCACCAACCCAGAATCCCTCACGCATTGATTTCCATTTAGAAGGGCGAACATCACCTTGGTTCGTCATATCGCTTGCATGAATCTGACTGTGCCTGATTGCCGTGATGCCGAGGTAAACAAGGTAACAACCGCCAAGAACCTGAACGCTAGTGAACGCCAAGTCGGAGCGTTGGAGAATCGGGCCAAGCCCAACAGCGACAACGACCGATAGTGAAAAAGCACCCATAACATTTCCGGCAACAGTTGCTACTGCTGTTGCTCGGCCCCAAGCGATGGCGCGGGCGATGACAAAGAGAACTGATGGCCCAGGTGCCAAGATGATGATTATCGCCGCTATGCAGTATTCCCAGAGGCGGGCAGGAACAACTATTAGCGAATTCATGAGCGTAAGCCTATCGAAAATGAAATATTAAAAGGCCCCGTTCTCTTTCGAGTTCGGGGCCTTTCCTCACGGAGAGATGAGGTCTCTGTTTGGCTATTTCCTACTTGATTAGTAATTACTAGATGATTGAATCTGTTTCAGCTCTACGTAGATGGGCGAAACCGAGAAGTGCAAGTATCAAGAAGATCAAGCCACCTGCAAAAGTCACATAACTTGCGACCATTGCAATGTCACCAAGCATTCCAAATGCATAAGCATTTAGCAGCATCCCGCGAAGTGCCTGTCCCTTGAACACGGTTTCCACAGTGCCCGAAGCTTGTTTAGCTTTTGCTTGCAGATCTGCATTTGCTGGATCAGTAGCTAAAGCTCCAGCTGCTGCGCGATTTGCATTTGAAGCTGCGGCATAAGTTGGCATAGCTGATAAGTGAAAACCAATGTAGTGATCTGCATACATTTCGGCTTGCTTACCAGTTGTCATGACTTTGTCAGCATTATCTGCAAAGAATTTCTTAACTTCTGCACTTGCTTTTGGATCGCCATTTTCACCTGGGATTGTAATCGCCTGTGGCTTTAACTGAGCAGCGACTTGATCGTGCGCAAAATTTCCGCCGTATTGCAAAATTCCGCCTAGCACAATTAAGAATCCTGCGAGAAGCAGTCCGATAACGCTTGCAATTTTGTCAAATGATTTTCTGTTCATTTTTTCTCTTTCTACTCTCCAGAAATTTAGATGTGAAACTTGGAGGTCCTTCACATCGCCATTAGTTTGGAGTATCAGAGAAATCTAAATGCAAAAAAGACGAGTGCTAACACCAGTTGAAATCTTGCGAGTGCTAGCCCCTCGGTACAAATTAATCTACGTGCTTATCGCAATATCTGTTGCCGTCAGGTCCAACTTTGCTATGGGAGCAATCGACATTTAATTTATCAAATGATGAATCTCCAAAGTGAGTGCGATATGCCAACGCGAGCAGGACGCGAATATTTGTGTCGCCATCCGACTTAATTCCAAAGGCGCGGGCCATTCTAGAAACGGTGTTTTCAATAACTTTTTCACTATGGGCGGTTGATCGGGCGATGGCAGCATTAGAAAGTCCATCGCATAGGTGGTCAGCAACTAAATGTTCGAATGGCGTGAGATCTCGCAACATGATTCGTATTTCCATATTTGGATTACCGAAGTCCTCTCCGACTTTAGGTTTTGCCCTAGGATTATTTCATTCTCCACCATAAACTCTGCTAATGGCTGATATTACGACTAATATTTTGAGTAATAAAGTGGGACAGGTTCTCCACCTCACCTTAAATCGTCCAGAGAAGAAGAATGCGCTCACGCCAGCGATGTATTCCGACCTCTCTAAAGCGCTTACCGAGGCTAAGGGCGATTTCGACATCAGAGTGGTTGTTATCTCTGGCGCTGGGAGCGCCTTCACTGGTGGAAATGACATCTTAGATTTCTTGAATACGCCACCGACAGGTTCAGAGTCACCAGTGATGCAATTCTTGGAAATCATTCATGATTTCCCTAAGCCGCTGATTGCAGCAGTTCATGGAAATGCTGTTGGTATAGGAACAACTATGTTGCTTCATTGCGATCTAGTTTATGCAACCGCTGATGCAAAATTATCAATGCCTTTTGTCTCACTTGGATTAGTTCCTGAAGCAGGCTCGTCAATTCTTTTTCCTAGACTCGTTGGACATGCAATTGCATCCGAAATTTTCTTAACTGGACGTACTTTCTCCGGAAGCGAAGCGCACGAGATGCGCCTGGTAAATGAAGTGGTCTCTGATCCATTGGCACGTGCCTTAGAAGTCGCCGCCGTAATTGCCGACCAACCTCCGACATCAGTGATTAATACCAAAGCGTTACTCAAGAGCGGACATCATCAAGCTGTTGCTATGGTTATGGAAGCCGAGAGTGAACTATTTAGAATCGCTTTAGAGTCAGATGAAGCGCAGATCGCTTTCATGAAATTTCTTGAGAAGAAGAATAAGGGGTAGTCGAATGTCGCTAGCTGGCAAAAATATATTCATAACTGGTGGTTCACGTGGTATCGGATTAGCTATCGCACTTAGAGCGGCTCGAGACGGTGCAAGTATTGCAATTGCAGCAAAAACGGCTGAAGAAAATCTAAAATTACCAGGAACTATCTTCACCGCAGCAAAAGAGATTGAGGCGGCTGGGGGTAGTGCACTTCCAATTCAATGCGATATTCGCGATGAAGAGGCGATAGTTGCTGCCGTCGCTAAAGCTGCCAATCAATTCGGTGGGCTGGATATTCTTATTAATAATGCAAGTGCAATAAATTTAACTCCAACCGAGAAAACTCCGGCAAAACGCTTCGATTTAATGTTTGATGTAAATGTGCGGGGAACTTTCCTGACATCGCAAGCAGCTATTCCTTATCTACGCGAAAGTGCGAAGGCTGGACGTAATCCACACATTCTTACCCTGTCACCACCACTCTCGTTGAATCCAAAATGGTTTAAGAGCCATGTTGCATACACAATGTCTAAATATGGAATGAGTATGTGTGTTCTTGGAATGGCTGAAGAATTTAAGCGCGAAGGTATTGCAGTAAATGCACTCTGGCCAAGAACTGCTATAGATACAGCTGCGCTTCAAATGATTCCAGGTGTTGATACAGACTTCTGTCGTAAACCTGAGATACTTTCCGATACTGCCTTCATAATTCTAAATCGTGATGCCAAAACGACAACCGGAAACTTCTTCGTAGATGATGAAGTTCTAGCCGCCGAAGGCATCACAGATCTTGAGAAGTATTCAGTTAAACCAGGAACAACAGATTTCTTGCTCGATTTCTTCCTGGACTAAGTCTGGACTAAGTAAAGTTTTAGTGGATAGCTCCACTTTCACTTTCTACGAGTGAGTCTTTTCCGACATTTAGTGAGACAAAACTAACGATTGCAGCTAATAACAAGAATCCGGCGCCGTACTTAAATGCCGTGCTAAATCCATGTACTTGAGCGAATACCTGAACTTGGTCACCAAGTTTTGCATTGCCTTTAGCAAAAGCAGCGGCAGAGGAAATTGCAACTGTGTTGAGAAGAGCAGCACCGAGAGAGCCACCAATTTGTTGGCTGGTGTTTAAGACTGCGCCAGCAACACCAGCATCATGTTCACCGGCATTGTGCAGACCTGTTGACGCACTTGGGATAAAGAAGAGAGCCATTCCGCTGGACATGATCAAGAGCGCAGGCAGAATATCTGCTGCGTAAGTTGAGGTAGGAGTTATCTTTGAGAGCAGTAGCAGCCCAATTGATGCGGCAACCAAACCAGTTGTCATAAGTGGTTTCGGACCAACTTTTGGTAGCAACTGCGAAGCTACGCCAGCAAATACGATAACTCCTGCAGAGAATGGCAAGAATGCAAAACCAGATCGCAGTGATGAGTAGTTCAAGAAACTTTGCAGATATATGCTCAAAAACAAGAACATTGCGAAGAGGCCTGTTCCAACTAGAAGTGAAGCTAAGTATGAGCCGCCACGATTTCGTTCCGTCAGAACTCGAAGTGGCAGAAGTGGATTCGGAACTGCCTTCTCTATAACAAAGAATGCAACTAAGAAAACCGCAGCGATAATAAAGAATTTATAAGTTCCAAAATTGCTCCAGCCGTTTGTTGCTGCTTGGCTAAAGCCATAGACAAGTGAGACTAAGCCAAGAGTTACAGTGGCCGCGCCTGGGATGTCATATTTGTTATCACCCTTCGCCTTCGATTCGTGAATAAATGGAATTGCTAGCAATACCGCAACTAGTGCGATTGGAACATTGACTCCCAAGCACCATCGCCAGTTTGCGTACTCGGTAAGCACGCCACCAAGAATTAAGCCGATTGCGGCGCCACCACCAGAGATTGCGCCATAAACGCCAAACGCGCGGGCGCGTTCTTTTGGAACAGTGAAGGTTACGTTGATAAGTGCGAGAGCGGCTGGCGCAAGTAGCGCACCGAATGCACCTTGAAGTGCGCGTGCACCGAATAGAAGACCTTGACTAGATGCAATCCCACCAAGTCCAGATGCTGCAGCAAAACCAATTAGCCCAACAATAAAGATTTTCTTACGTCCAACATAGTCAGAGATTCGACCACCGAGCAATAACAAACTTCCGAATGCTAGGGAATAAGCGGTTACAACCCACTGCCTATTTGCATCAGAAATACCTAAATCCAATTGCGCACTTGGAAGCGCGATATTTACAATCGAAGCATCAAGCACAACCATCAAGGATGCAATTGCAATAACAAAAAGTGCACGCCATCTATTTGGATCTAAACCATTTTCATCTAATTCAACGCGTGCCTTAGCCATTTTTACTCCTTGGGTTTTTGTTTCGAGAGTGAATTCTCTCGTAATGAGGCGGCCAGGTATGACTGAAAAGCGCCACATACCCTGTGATAAAACTTTCATAAATAAATATCTATTTTGGGAATTTCCTATGACTTTTGAAAATTCTTCAAAAATTGTCTAAAATTTGTGAGGTGAACACGCATGAAGTCAGCCTATTAGTGCGTTTTTTGGCTTTCCCTGCTATCTTCTCCTTTATAAGAAAACTACCAAGTTTTCTACCAAACAAAGGAGCTCGTACCCAAAAGGGATTCGCTGATTGCTAGCGAGCCATCCAACAAAAGGTACTTCTTTCCAAAATGACCTGAACTCTAGAACCACAGACTTTCCGCAAGACCCCAAACGCAGTAACTCCAGTTTCGCCATCAAGAATCAAAGAGATGATGGCTGCTGAATGGGAGTTATTCACAAAATCTACTTTCGCTTCAGGTGTTGAAAGCACTATTGCCAAAGACTCTTCGCCGCTTGGCGTGACCTCAAGTTTCCAATACTGGGATCCATATCCAATTAGCATCGTCTCGGCGAAGGGCGCATGGATGACAGATGTTGATGGTCGACAATTACTTGATCTCTCAATGGGCTTCGGCGCAATGCTTGCCGGACACTTAAATGAAGATGTAATTGCTGAAACTAAAGCAGCTCTAGATGGCGGAACACTTTTTGTTACCCCTTCGCCAATCTCACGCGACGGCGCAGAACGTTTGTGCAAGCGCTTTGGAATTGAGAAGGTTCGCTTTGCAAACTCAGGCACAGAAGCCACGATGTATGCGGTTCGCACTGCTAAGGCCTATACCGGTAAATCTGCAATCGTAAAATTAGAGGGCGGCTATCACGGCAGCTATGACCCACTTACAGTTTCAGCCAAACCGTCGCTAGATCAGGCTGGTAATCCAGAAGAGCCAACTCCGGTAATCGGACATGGCGTAAATGCTGGTGTTGTATTTGTAGTTCCTTTCAACAATTTGCCAGCGCTTGAAAAGGTATTTGCTCGCGATCACGAATCGATTGCATGCTTTATCTTGGAACCGGTCTTGGAGAACTTAGGAATAGTTCTTCCAGATGCTGGCTACCTTTCTGGGGTTCGCGATCTCTGCACGAAATACAACATTGTTCTAATTTTCGACGAAGTTAAGACTGGTTTAACTGCTGGCCCACAAGGCGCCGCACACCGAATAGGTGTTCAACCAGATTTAATTTGTCTTGCTAAGTCAATCGGTGGTGGACTTCCACTTGCTGCATTCGGTGGCAAGGCTGAGATTATGGACACCATCACAACTGGTGCAATGGCACACTTCGGAACATTTAACGGTAATCCGCTAGCAATGGCTGGATTGCGCGCAATGGATCGACTCTGCACCGAGGAAGCACTTGCTAAAGCCGAGGCTTTGAATAAGCAAGCGCTAGATCGGATAACTGCAATTATTGAAGAGTTCCAACTTCCAGCTCACACAGTTGGATTCGGAGTGAAGGGATGCGTAACTTGGTCGAAGGACCCAGTTCGCAACTATCGTGATTACAAGGCAACCGACTTTGCAATTGCTGAACTCTCTTGGCTCTGGTCAATGAACCGCGGAATTATTACGCCTCCGGGCTTAGACGAGCAATGGTTGATTTCACTTGCGCATGGTCAGAAAGAAATTGATTTACTCGTTGAAGATTTTCGCGCATTTGCAGTTGCACTTCGCGCTTAAATTATTAACTAGATTTTATTCCAACTTATTCGAGGGCGATCAGTTCCAAATACTGGTTGCCCCATAAATCTTCATCACCATCTGGTAACAATAAAACGCGCTCTGGCTTAAGGGCTTGAACTGCGCCGACATCGTGGCTTACCAAAACTACAGCTCCTTGATATTCACCTAGTGCAGCGAGAATCTCTTCGCGGGAGGCTGGATCCAAGTTGTTTGTGGGTTCATCAAGCAATAGAACATTTGCAGAGCCCACCACCAAAGTAGCTAAAGCCAATCGTGTTCGCTCGCCACCACTTAAAACCTTTACTGGCTTTTGCACATCATCACCAGAAAACAAGAAAGAACCCAAAGTTTGACGGGCTTGTTGTTCGCTAATTTTGTCGCCGGCAGAGAGCATGTTCTCGAGAACGGTTCGCTCGAAATCAAGTGATTCATGTTCCTGGGTGTAATAGCCAATCTTCAATCCATGGCCTGGCAATATTTCACCAGTGTCCGATTCATTTGTTCCGCCCAAGATACTTAATAGCGTTGTCTTTCCTGCGCCGTTTAACCCAAGAATTACAACGCGCGAAGATCTATCGATTGCAAGATCAACATCGGTAAAGATTTCTAGCGAGCCATATGACTTACTTAAGCCTGTTGCCATAAGTGGTGTCTTGCCACAAGGCGCTGGGGTAGGGAAGCGCAACTTTGCAACCTTGTCAGATTTTCGAACATCTTCCAGGTTAGAGATGAGGGCTTCGGCCCGTCGCAACATTCCTTGGGCTGCAGTTGCTTTAGAGGCTTTGGCACGCATCTTCTCGCCTTGCTTCTGCAAGATCTCGGCCTTCTTCTCGGCATTCGCGCGCTCTTTCTTTCGACGATGTTCATCTGCCTCGCGCTGCAGTAAATACTTCTTCCAGCCCATGTTGTAGACATCGATTACATTGCGATTTGCATCGATATAGAAAACCTTGTTTACGACAGTTTCAATTAGCGCAACATCGTGGGAAATTACTACTAAGCCGCCAGAATATTTCGCTAAGTAATCCCGTAACCAGTTAATCGATTCCGCATCCAAGTGGTTAGTAGGTTCATCCAAAAGCAGAGTTTCAGCGCCACTAAAGAGAAGTCGGGCAAGTTCAACTCGACGTCTCTGACCGCCAGAAAGTACTTGAATTGGCTCTTCGAACAATCTTTCTGGCAGACCTAAATTTGTTGCAATTGATTCAGCTTCGGCAGATGCACCGTAACCGCCGGCTGCATTAAATTCGCTATCGACTCGGGCATATCTTTCAAGTGCAAGTTCTAATTCTTCTGGCGATGCGGTAGCCATTGCTTCTTCGGCCTTGCGCATACGAATAACAATTTGATCCAAACCACGGGCCGAGAGAATTCGGTTTATGACTGATTCGTCTTGATCGCCAGTGCGTGGATCTTGGGGGAGATATCCAATGGTTCCAGTTCGAGTTATCTGACCACCAGCAGGAAGGGTTTCACCAGCCAAACACTTTGCGAGCGTAGATTTTCCGGCGCCATTTCGTCCAACGAAGCCGATGCGGTCACCGCTATTTATTCGGACTGCGACATCTTTAACTAAGAGTCTTGCGCCAGCTCGGAGTTCAACGCTTTGAGTGGCAATCACTAAGCGATACTCCCACAGCAGAGATAGATATAACTAATCGTCGATCTTGAACCCATCTTTGATTTCACCAAGTTCAATTCCAGCTGCTACATGGTTTGTATTCTCGCCACGTGCAAGTTGTGCGGCATGCGCTTTATTGTGCCAACGCTCCTCGACCTTTCCGTATTTCCAGAGCAATAGCGCGATGGCCCAAACCACGACAAATGCAGCAACAATGATGTAGCCAGCAGAATTTAGGCTGAAATCATTTACATAGTTCCAGAAGCCACCGGATAGATTTAACTGACCTGATAAAACTTGTAATAGCTCGAGGCCGCCAACAAAAAGCGCGACTCCTACGGAAAGTCCCGTAATGACTATGTTGTAGTAAACCTTGCGAACAGGTTTGGAAAAAGCCCAGCCATATGCAAAGTTCATGAAAGAGCCATCAATTGTGTCAAGCAAACTCATGCCGCCTGCGAAGAATAAGGGGAGTGAGAGCACTGCCCACCATGGAAGTCCGGCGATTACTGAAGTTCCTGCCAAGACAAGTAGGCCTACTTCGGTTGCGGTATCGAAGCCTAAACCAAAGAGAATTCCGAGTGGATACATCTTCCAACTTTTATCAATGCGTCGTGCAATTGGACCGAAGAAACGCATCAAGAGTCCACGTGAGTTTAAGTGCTTCTCAAGCTCTTCTTCGTTATATAAACCTTTGCGCATCTGGGAGAAAACTTTGAGAATTGAAACCAAGATAATCAAATTCAATATTGCAATCAACATCAAGAAAGTTCCGGAAACTGTTAATCCAATTAGACCTGTGTAATGGTGGAGCGAGGAGTTCTCATCTTTTAATTGAGATCCAAGTGTTTTAATTCCAAAGGTAAGAAGAAGTGCAAGAGCCGCAACCACAGAGGAATGTCCAAGCGAGAAGAAGAAACCAACGCCGAGAGGTCGTTGTCCTTCGGACATTAGCTTTCTAGTTGTGTTATCGATCGCGCTGATGTGATCGGCATCGAAGGCGTGTCTCATGCCAAGTGTGTAGGCAAGTGCGGCGGTTCCCCAACCAAATAAGGTTCCGTCACCTAATTCATAATTTCCAGAAACTGCCATTCCCATTAAGACAAAGCCAGCAATGTGTAGGAACGCGATGAAGCCAAACATCGCAGCCATCCGGCGCCATTCATCACGCGTTAGGCGATCCTTAAGAGGGATCCGAACTTGTGTTGAGACAACCTGATTCATTAGACCCCTTTAAGAGTTGAAACCCTAGCTTGCTAGATGCGAATTGTTTGCAAGAAGCAAAAATACCTGAATTCGCAGGCCTGTGCCACTCGAAAATAAAGAAGCCCCCCAATTTCTTGGAGGGCTTCTTGTTAGAACTTCTTAGAGATCGAAGTAAAGCTCGAATTCTGCTGGATGTGGACGCAAGCGGACGTAATCCACTTCTTCTTTACGCTTCCAAGTGATCCACGTATCGATTAGATCCTTTGTGAAGACACCACCCTTGAGCAAGAACTCATGATCGGCTTCTAGGTTATCTAGAACCGCATCAAGTGAACCTGGGACTTGCTGAATTGCAGCAGCTTCATCGCCCTCGAGTTCGTACAAGTCCTTATCAACTGGCTTTGGTGGCTCAATCTTATTTTGAATTCCATCTAGTCCGGCCATAAGCATTGCGGCGAATGCTAGGTATGGGTTTGAAGATGGATCTGGACAACGGAATTCAATGCGCTTTGCCTTTGGATTCGAACCAGTGATTGGAATACGAATACATGCAGAACGGTTACGAGCTGAGTAAACAAGGTTGACTGGCGCTTCGTATCCTGGAACCAGACGACGGTATGAGTTAACTGTTGGGTTGGTGAATGCAAGCAATGAAGGTGCATGCTTTAGAAGTCCACCGATATACCAACGTGCCATGTCTGAAAGATCGCCATACCCATCACCGAAGAACAGTGGCTTGCCATCTTTCCAAAGTGATTGGTGAACGTGCATTCCTGAACCGTTATCACCGAATAGTGGCTTTGGCATGAATGTTGCAGTCTTGCCAGCTTCCCATGCAGTGTTTTTAATGATGTATTTGAACTTCATTACATCATCGCCAGCAGATAAAATATCTGAGAAGCGATAGTTGATTTCCATCTGTCCTGCAGTTCCAACTTCGTGGTGTGAACGTTCTACAAGAAGTCCAGCTTCGCCAAGTTTCATAACCATTTGGTCGCGAAGATCTGCAAATTGATCTGTTGGTGATACCGGGAAATATCCACCCTTGATTCGAGTGCGATATCCACGGTTTGGTGTTCCATCTGGATCGTATTCAACGCCGGTATTCCATGCGCCTTCGTATGAATCGATGTGGTGGTATGACTCGTTCATTCCAGTCTTGAAGCGGATTGCATCAAATACATAGAACTCGGCTTCTGGTGCGAAAAATGCAGTATCTGCGATTCCAGTTCCCTTCAAGTATTCAACGGCCTTGGTAACTACACCACGAGGATCTCGCGAATAAGGAGTGTTATCGATTGGGTTGTGAACTGAAAATAAAATTACCAAAGTCTTAACATCGCGGAATGGATCGATGAATGCAGATTCTGGAATGGGAAGTAACTTCATATCTGATTCATGAATTGCTTGGAAACCACGAATTGAAGATCCGTCGAACATCAGACCATCAGTAAAAACCGCTTCGTCAAATGATTCAACAGGAACATTGAAGTGGTGTTGGATACCTGGAAGATCGATAAAGCGAACGTCAATTAGCTTTACATCTTCTTTCTTAATGTAAGCAAAAATCTCAGCAGAATTCTTAAACATTTCTCTCCCGATTTAGGATTAGCCCTCTTGGCTAGGTGCTTCGCTGCGCCCACCAATGCGGTTGTTGATGGGGAAAATATAGGCGGTTCACGTAAAAAACGGTTAACCGAATTGTTACATTTATGTTTCACCTTTCAGGCTGAGCGTTGGCTTATGAGGTTATAGCCTTGCGCCATGGTTAACGAGGCTAATGACGTAACTGCCGGCACTGGCAGACGCTTTCTAGCCCTCATGATCGATTGGTTCATGTGCTTGCTGATAGCCAGCCTCTTGGGATTTGAATCTAAAGCTTTTGTTACCCTCGTCATATTCTTCATCGAGGTCAGCGTTTTGACGATTTTGCAGCAAGCCTCAGCCGGTCAGCGGATACTTCGGCTGCGAGTAGTTGACTTCACAACTTTTGGAATTGTTCCTGTTCGGAAAATCGTATTAAGAACTTTCTTGATCTGCCTTGTTCTGCCTGCAGTATTCACTCGAGAAGGCAGGGGACTACATGATTGGGTTGCCAATTCAGTTGTTGTTAAAAGCTTAAGAGCGAATAATTAATTCGACTTAACTTAGCGCTTCGGAATTTTTGCATTGCGATTCATAGGCATTGGGCCCTTTGGAATCGGCATATTCAAACCACCAACTGCTTTTAAGCGATTACGAACTTCACGAACCTGAGTTTTGCTTAACTTCTTTGGCAACTTCTTCAAGTGCTTCTGCAATTTGCGAAGTGGGACTTGGCCAGATCCATCACCAATAATTACTTCGCTCAGCGGAACACCTGGAACAAAGCGTTCCATCTTGCGACGCTCATCTTGAAGAAGAGAACGAACAGCGCCACTGCCCTCGCCAACTAAAACTATTCCCGGACGACCAACACTCCGGTGGACCATATCTTGATTACGAGCGACGCTTACGGCTGCAGTAGTTGTGAAGCCTTTGCGAATTGCCATAAGCACTGACGCACCCGCGCCGAGTTGATCTTGGATTGAGAGAAATGCTGCGGTATTTGCCTGTCGTGTAAACAAGAAGAATGCAACTAGAAATGCAAGCGGAAGTGAGATTAAGGTGAAATAAATCGGATGATTTACATTTGTGCCGATAATTATTCCAACGCAAAGCACCACTACGAAACCGAGAGCCATCCAGAGGAAGGCAATTGGCTTATGTTTACGCGTTAGACGGTATGCATCCTTTAGAACTTGCATCTGTCCTTGCTTTTCGCCAGGTGCTTTTTCGACCTTTTCAACTTTAGCTTTGCGCCTAAAAATTGCCATTAGTTGCTCTCCTCGTTACGTGCTTTCTCTTTTAAATGCTCGGCCCATTCTATTTCAACTTGTTCCGGTGTTGGGGCAGTTCCACCCAATCTGGCTGGAGCCCAACGTTGCCCCTTAGGCGAATCTGGATACTCACTCTGAACTTTACTTAATAAATCCTTCATTAATTGGCGCAGTTGACTCTCGGCCTCATCAACATCCTGCCCCTTTTGAACAATTAATGGTTCACCGAAAGCGACAGTAATCGGAAACTTATTTCGCTTCCAATTTGGTTTCACCTTTTTAGTAAAAATTCGCTGAGAGCCCCAGACGATTGTGGGGATTATTGGAGTATTTGATCCCATGGCCAAGCGAACAGCACCAGTTTTTAACTCTTTAATTTCAAAGCTGCGACTAATTGTTGCCTCTGGGAATATCCCAACAATTTCGCCTGCACGAAGGTAGCGAAGTGCTGCAACAAATGAACTCGACCCACTAGAGCGGTCTACGCAGATGTGGTGCATGCCGCGCATTAAAGGTCCGGCTACTTTGTTATCAAATATTTCTTTCTTGGCCATGAAGCGCACGTATCGCTTGCGTGGCAGAACCGCGGTTCCAGCGATGGCGAAATCTAAGTAACCGATGTGATTTATCGCAAGAATTGCACCGCCCTTAGCTGGAATATTCTCAACTCCGCTAAAGCTGAATCTAAGCCCTAGGTATTTCCATAAAGTTTTTATCGCAACTACAACTGGCGGATAAACAAAATCACGCATCAGATATTGGCTCGTTTTTCCTGTGCTTGCTTAAAGAGTCGACCTGCACGATAGCTAGATCGCACAAGGGGACCGCTCATTACTCCAGCGAAACCAATTGCCTCAGCCTCGGCACTTAATTCAACAAATTCATGTGGCTTTACCCAACGCTCAACGGGATGATGTTTAGGTGTTGGCCGTAGGTACTGAGTAATTGTAATTAAGTCACAACCGGCGCCATGTAGATCTACAAGTGCTTGTGTTACCTCTTCCCGAGTTTCACCCATTCCAAGTATCAAATTTGATTTGGTTATTAAGCCAAAAGCACGAGCCTGCGAGATGACATCCAGAGAACGTTCGTAGCGAAATGCCGGGCGGATGCGTTTAAAAATTCGAGGGACAGTTTCGAGATTGTGTGCAAATACTTCTGGACGAGTTTCAAATACTTCATTTAACAAATGTGGTTTGCCACTGAAATCTGGCGCCAACATTTCGACACCAGTTCCTGGATTGAGTTCATGAACTTTGCGAATTGTTTCGGCATATAACCAGGCGCCTTCATCTTCGAGGTCATCTCTCGTAACGCCAGTAATAGTTGCATATTTAAGTTCCATAGTTCTTACAGACTCAGCTACGCGCCTTGGCTCGTCGCGATCTAGCGGATCTGGTTTCCCAGTGTCTATATTGCAAAAATCGCAACGTCTTGTGCAACGTTCGCCGCCAATTAAAAATGTGGCTTCGCGATCTTCCCAGCACTCAAAGATATTGGGACAAGCCGCTTCTTGGCAGACGGTATGCAGTCCTTCTTTGGCAACCAAAGATCTAAGCGCCGTGTATTCCGGCCCCATATTGGCACGCGTCTTAATCCATTCCGGTTTGCGTTCAATTGGAACTGCGGCATTTCGAGCTTCAATTCGAAGCAATGGCCGACCTTCGGGCGCAAGTGTCATTGTGCAATCCGATCTAGAGCAGAAAGTATGTGGCGTTCAATTGTTGGTAGAACTTCCTTGACTGAAATTTTCACACCTAATTCTCGAGCCAATGATGTAACTCCTGTATCAGTGAATCCACAAGGCGAGATTCGATCATATGCGGTCATATCCGGATCAACGTTAAGAGCGAAGCCATGCATCGTCACGCCTTTAGCTACGCGAATTCCGATTGCGGCAATCTTGCGGTCGCCATTCTCGTCGCGAATCCAGACGCCACTTCGTTCGCAATATCTCTCAGTATTTACTCCTAATTCGGAACATGCAGCGATTAACGAAGTCTCAATTTCACGAACGAATCCGACAACATCATTTCGATTGCGTAATTTTATAATTGGATATCCAACTATTTGACCCTCACCATGCCAAGTAATTTTCCCACCGCGATCGACATCGACTACTGGGGTACCGTCTATTGGTCGTTCGCCATCTTCGGTTCTACGACCTGCGGTGTAAACCGATGGGTGTTCCAATAAAATTAGCGTGTTTGGGTGCGTGCCATTAATTACCCCGCTCTGGATTTCCCGCTGAAAGGCCCAGGCTTTTTGGTATTCAACAAGCCCCAAATGTTCAACCGTAATAAGGTTTGACTTAACCCCAAGGCTCGAATACATAGGACTGAGCCTAAGGTAACCTTCGGGACTTAACCAATTAAAGCGGCAAATTATCTGAAAGGCTCGGCATGTTCTCGGAGAAAAGTTCAAAATTAAGAGGTCGGAAACCACTATGGCTGGCAATAGTCGTAGTCATAACTTGGATGTCAATTTCAGGATTTACCGGCCCGCTCTTTGGAAAGCTCTCGACAGTTCAAGAGAACAACAACTCTTCGTTTCTGCCTCCCGAATCTGAAGCGACTCGAGCAGCCGATGCGATCTCAAAGTTTTCAGATAGCGCAAATGATCAAATTCCAGCGTTAGTTTTATTTACAGGTGAAGTAACACCCGAAAAAATTGGCGCAACTCAAGCATTCGCGCAGAGCCTTGGTTCAAAATTATTAGTCCACAGTGATGGCAAGTTAATTACAGATGCCGCTGGCAAAGAGCTCTCAATTCCAATTTCAGATTATTTCATCAAGGGCGCTGAGATAGTTGCCTTCCCATCTGAAGATGGAAAAGCAATCCTTGCAAGTTTTCCAATAAGCGTTCAAATCGCGACCGAGTTATTGCCTGATGGCAAAGAGCCAGCCCTGCCTGGACTTGTTGATGCGATTCGTTATTACGCGAAAGACTTTGCGAAAGCCAATTCACTAACAACACATACGACCGGATTCGCAGGAATTTTGGCAGACCTCTTCGGCGCTTTTGGAAGTATTGACTCTGCACTACTACTTACAACAGCAGGGGTAGTAGCAATAATTTTGATTATTGTTTATCGATCACCAATTCTCTGGATTCTGCCGCTCTTATCTGCAGGTATCGCACTTACTCTTTCTGGCGGAGTTGTATATCTACTTGCCAAGAATGATGTCATAACTCTTGATGGGCAGTCGCAGGGAATTCTCTCGGTTCTGGTACTCGGTGCTGCGACGGACTACGCGCTGCTTTTAATTGCTAGATATCGCGAAGAGCTACATCTGCATGAATCTCGATTTGAAGCGATGAAGATTGCCTGGCGCGGGGTAGTAGAACCAATTATTGCCTCTGGAAGTACGGTAACTGTAGGTCTTCTAGTTCTACTTCTAAGTCAATTGAATAACAATCGTGGCCTTGGTCCGGTTGGAGCAATTGGAATTGTTTGTTCGATGATCACAATTCTTACCTTGCTACCAGCCTTGCTAGTAATTTTTGGGCGCTGGATTTTCTGGCCAAAAGTTGCCAGATTTGGCGATGCCGATGAGAAGTTATCTGGCGGTTGGGCGAAAATATCCGCTGCAACTGCTCGTCATCCAAGAAAGTATTGGATTGGCGCAACTGCGATACTGATTGTTCTTGCAGGGCTCTCTTCAACACTCAATGCAACTGGACTTTCTACAATCGATTCATTCACAAAGCGAACAGATTCTGTAGTTGGTCAGGAAGAGCTCTTGAAGCATTTCCCAGGTGGCCAAGGTCAACCAACACAAGTAGTTTTGAAAGAAGCACTAACACAACCTGCAATTGCAAAGTTGAAAGCCAACCCTGGGGTTGACTCAGTTATGCCGATGCTAGATGGGCAATTTGTAGCTGGCCAACCTTTGCCACCAACCAAAGTTGTTGATGGAAATGTTCTTCTCAATGTAACTCTTAAATTGGCACCTGATTCAAAAGAAGCCATTGCGCTAATTCCAGGTCTGCGAGCGGATATGGAGAGTTTGGATCCAACAATTCTCGTGGGTGGTTCAACTTCAGTTAGTTATGACATTAACCAAGCCTCGAAGCATGATCGAAATCTAATTATTCCAATTGTTCTATTCATCATTGCGATTATTTTGGGTCTGCTATTGCGTTCAATTTACGCGGCAGTTCTGCTCTTAGGAACGGTCGTTATCTCATTCTTTGCAACCCTCGGGGCGTGTGCAGTCGTCTTCAATCACATTTTCGGCTTTGCCGGCGCCGATCCTTCATTCCCGCTATTCGCATTCATCTTTTTAGTTGCGCTGGGAATTGATTACAACATCTTCTTGATGACTCGAGTTCGTGAAGAATCTCTGAAAATGGGAACTCGCGCAGGTATGACAAAGGCGCTCACGGTTACAGGCGGCGTTATTACATCAGCTGGAATAGTTCTTGCTGCGACCTTTGCAGTACTTGGAATTTTGCCACTGGTGTTTCTTGCCGAACTTGGTTTTGCAGTCGGCTTCGGCGTACTGCTAGACACTATGTTGGTACGTTCGATCTTGGTTCCAGCTTTAGTTCACGAAATCGGGCCAAAGGTTTGGTGGCCTTCAAAGCTTCAACATCACGGTAAGTGAGTAAATCAGTTGTAGTAGTTGGCGCAGGTTTGGCTGGTCTAACCTGCGCAATCTACTTACAGCGAAATGGCTTACAAGTAACAGTTCTTGAAGCAAGCGACCGGGTAGGTGGTCGAGTAAAGACTGACAATGTAAATGGCTTTCGCTTTGATCATGGTTTCCAAGTTATCAATCCGAATTACTCAGAGATTAAGCGCCTAAACGCCTTGGCTAACATTGAGTTCAAAGAGATTTTTACAAATCTGCGCATTATTGAAGAAAGCGGCGAGTTGAGAATTGGGTTGAGCCACTTAAGCAAAACCTTGAGCATCGGTTCGATTTCTGAAAAAATTGCGTTAGCTAAGTTCTTAGCAATTAAGCCGAAATCAAAGACATTAGGCGAAGCTTCGCAAAGTTTTAAAAGTATTTATACCCGGGCACTCTCACCATTTTTGCGAGGAGTTTTTCTTACTGACCCGAATTTGATTCGTGCCGATATTGCGCGTGAAGTTCTGCGCTCCTTTGTACTTGGGCGACCAGGAGTTCCGGCTAATGGGGTTGGTGAAATGAGTGAATCACTTGCTGATCATCTAGTTGATGTGAAATTGGGAGCGCAGGTAGATGAAGTAAAGCAGGGGAGTGTGCACGGCAACTTTGGCAAGATTTCATGTGATGCAGTTGTTGTGGCAACAGATCTAACAACGGCGGCACAGATGCTTGATCTTGGTGTGATTCCAAAAGTTCTTAGTTCCACAACTTGGTATCACGCCACTTCCAGTGAGCTCGAAGCAAATAATTACCTAGCCCTAGATTCAACGAGCCCGCTAGTGAACTCACTTGTAATCTCAAAAGTTTCCGCCGAATACGCCCCGGCGGGCGTTAATTTGGTTTCAAGCACTTCACTCGCACCAATCTCCGAAAGTGAAGTTCGTAAGGAGCTGTCAAAATTATGGCGCTGCGATACCCGCAATTGGGAGCTTGCGGCAAGGTATGAAATCAAGGCTTCTTTACCCTTTAGAAATGAATTACTTGAATTGAATAGAAATCCAAAGATTAGCGAAGGAATTTATGTTGCTGGCGATCATCGAAGTGTGCCATCACAGAATGGTGCAATGAGATCAGGAAGGCTGGCTGCTTTAGCTCTTATTTAACTGGAGAGACCAAGGCTTCAAGCGCCGTTGTTAGATGTGGATAATCAAAGTTAAAACCATCATTGTTTAAAACATCAGGCAAAATTTTCTTCGATCCCAGAATTTCAGTTGAGAATCCTCCAAGCGCAAGTTTTAACGCAAAACCAGGAGCTGGGAAAAGCGCTGGCCGGTGCATCGCTCTGGCAAGAGCAGCAGTGAACTCTTGATTAGTAGCGGGATTGGGTGCAGTTAAATTAACTGGACCAGAAACTTTAGATTCCATCAAATGGCAGATAGCACGGACTTGATCATGCAGAGTTATCCAGGACCACCACTGCTTACCACTACCGAGTTTGCCACCGAGTCCTAATCTAAATAATGGAATCATTCGACCCAGAGCCCCACCAGTTGGATCTAAAACCAAACCAGTTCTAATCTTTACGGTGCGAACTTCGCCAGCTAAATCTGCAGCGCCCTCCCATTCGCGACAAACTGCTGCGAGAAAATCATCGCCACCACGATCAGTTTCGGTTACAGCTCGGTTTCCGGTTTCGCCATACCAGCCAATTGCACTTGCTGAGATGAAGACTGATGGTTTTACAGTTGCAACTGCATTGGCAATCGCTGTAGTTCCGAGAAGACGGGAATTTAAGATCGTTGATTTGTATTTCTTGGTCCAACGTTTATCGCCAACGCCGGCACCAGCCAAATGTATGACTGCATCCACGCCTTCAAGTGCTGATAAATCAACGCTTCCGGATTGTGGATCCCAAGTTATTTCATCCCGCGCGATTGCGGGGCGTCTTACAAATCTTTGTACAGTGTGTCCTTCATTTCGAAGATGACCAACTAAAGCAGTTCCGATTAAACCGGAAGCGCCAGTAACCGCTACGCGTTGTGGCGGTAGGCGGGTTGCCATTGTTAAGAAAGACCCAAATCAGATTCGAAACGGCCACCTTCTAGGCGATCCTTAAGCGTCACCAAGAATCTTGCAGCATCCGCGCCATCAACGATTCTGTGATCATAAGAAAGGCCGAGATATACCATCGAGCGAACTGCAATTGTCTCGCCACCATCAGTACCCTTCATAACCATAGGTCGCTTTACAACTGCGCCTAGGCCAAGAATTGCAACTTGAGGTTGGTTAATAATTGGAGTGTCGAATAGTGCGCCACGGCTTCCGGTATTTGTGATTGTGAAAGTTCCGCCACCTAACTCATCTGGCGAAATCTTGTTGTCGCGAGTTCTGGCTGCAACATCTGCAATCTTGCGTGCAACGCCACCCATATTTAAATCACCAGCATCGCGAATAACAGGAACTAATAGCCCACGTTCAGTATCAACTGCAATTCCCAAGTGCTCGGCGCCGTGATAAGTAATCTGATCTCCGGTCACTGATGCGTTCAATACTGGATGTTGCTTTAACGCTTCGCAAACTGCGACCGCAAAGAATGGCAAGAATGAGAGCTTGGTGCCTTCGCGAGCTTCAAATGAAGCCTTAGCGCGATCTCGTAATCTTGCAATTGCTGTTACATCGACTTCAATCACAGTCGTTAGTTGCGCACTCACGTGAAGTGATTCAAGCATGCGTTCTGCAATAACTTTACGAAGTCGTGACATTGTTACTGTGGTTCCACGAAGCGGAGAAACGGAAACTGGAGCTGCGCTTGGCGTTGAGACAGGTGCGCTTGCAACTGGTGCACTTTGGAAAGTAGCAGCTGCCTTAGGCGCAGCAGCTAGAACATCTTCCTTGCGAATGCGACCACCGATTCCGGTGCCCTTAACTTTAGAGAGATCAACGTTATTTTCGGAGGCAAATTTACGAACAATCGGAGTTACATACGCGTCCTCATTTGAAACTGCAGCAACAACCGGAGCAGCAACAACCGGAGCAGCAACAACCGGAGCAGCAACAACCGGAGCAGCAACAACCGGAGCAGCAACAACCGGAGCAGCAACAACCGGAGCAGCAACAACCGGAGCAGCAACAACCGGAGCGCCAGAGCCGCCAATTACGGCAAGTCGAGCACCTACAGGAACAGTTGAATCAACTGCTACATCGATTGAAACTAGAGTTCCAGTCGCTGGTGATGGAATTTCGGTATCAACTTTGTCGGTAGAAACTTCTAAAAGTGCTTCATCTACAGTTACTTGATCTCCAACTTTCTTGAGCCAACGTGTAACGGTTCCTTCTGTTACAGATTCACCCAGCGCTGGCATTGTGACAATTGTTCCGGTTGAAGATGCAACGGCAGCTGGAGCAGCAACAACGGCAGCTGGCGGTGGAGTTACTGGAGCTGCAACAACGGCAGCTGGCGGTGGAGTTACTGGAGCAGCAACAACGGCAGCTGGCGCAGAAGTTGCGGCAGCACCATCAGCGATAACTGCTAACTCGGCACCTACTGCAACTGTTGAATCAACTGCAACGATAATTTTCTGTAAAACTCCAGCAACAGGTGAAGGAATTTCAGTATCAACTTTGTCCGTGGAAACTTCTAGGAGTGGCTCGTCTACAGCTACTACATCGCCCTCTTTCTTGAGCCAACGTGTAACTGTTCCTTCGGTTACCGATTCGCCAAGTGCTGGCATCGTTACAGAAAAGGTCATTTTATTTTCTCCCGTTACCCGTGTGCATGTAGTGGTTTACCAGCAAGTGCCAAGTGCGCTTCGCCAACTGCTTCGGAAAGCGTTGGATGGGCGTGAATCAAAGCAGCTACATCAGATGCATCTGCTTCCCAGTTAAATATCAATTGTGCCTCAGCCAATAATTCGCCTACTCGCGCTCCAACCATATGAATTCCAAGAACTTGTCCGCTCTTTGCAGCAACTAGCTTTATCGCACCAGCAGTTTTTAGAATCTGAGCCTTGCCATTTCCAGCTAAATCATAATTAAGTTCGACTACATCATGTCCACGCTCTTTTGCTTGCGCGGTTGTTAGACCAACTGATGCAACTTCTGGTTCGGAGTATGTAACTCGCGGAACGCCATCGTAATTAATTGGCCGAGGATTTAGGCCAGCAATCTCTTCAGCTACCAAAATTCCTTCACCAAATCCGACGTGTGCAAGTTGGAGAGTTGGGATCAAATCGCCAACCGCCCAAATGCCAGGGACGTTTGTGCGGCACTTGTTATCAACCAATACATATCCGCGATCCATAGTCAGTCCAGCTTCTTCGTAACCCAGATTCGCCGAGACCGGTCCACGGCCGACTGCAACGAGGAGAACTTCAGAAGTGAATGTCTTTCCATCTTCTAAGGTAACCGTTACACCCTTTTTATCCTTGCTCGCTGACTTAAAGCGAACTCCAAGTTCAAAATTGATTCCACGCTTTCTAAATGCACGCTCTAGTTGCTTACTTGAAGATTCATCCTCTAGCGCAACTAAATGGGGCAAGCCTTCGATGATTGTTACTTCGGCCCCGAAAGATTTCCAAACCGATGCGAACTCACAACCAATAACACCGCCACCAAGAACAATCACACTGGCTGGAACGCGATCCATTGCAATTGCTTGTTCGCTGGTAATAATTTGCTTGCCATCAATTTCAAGACCGGGCAAAGTTTTTGGATATGAGCCAGTGGCAAGAACAATATTCTTACCAGTGTATTTAACGCCATTAACCTCAACCTCATTTTTAGAGACGAGACGACCATGGCCTTCGATATACGTAACGTTTCGGGATTTAACTAAACCTTGCAAACCTTTATGTAGCTTTGAAACTACGCCATCTTTGTAAGCGTTAACTGCCAACATATCAATTCCGATAAATTGAGTATTGACTCCGAACTCTGCAGAGTGACGCGAACTGTCTGCAACTTCGCCAGCATGTAGTAGCGCCTTAGTTGGGATACAGCCTCTGTGTAAACAGGTGCCCCCAAGCTTTCCCTCTTCGATAAGAGCGACGCTTAATCCAAGTTGTGATGAACGTAGGGCGCAGGCATAACCGCCGCTGCCACCACCAAGAATTACTACATCAAATTGCGACACATAGCGCCTTTCTCTTTTTGACCCAGAACTAAAGGGTTTGGTAAACCAGAGCCCCAATCTTGCCACGAATTCCCACTGAGCCTAATTTGAGTGCTTCGACCTAAATTGATTTCCGCGATGGTTGTGATGAAGCCGACTCAACCAAGGTCACGAGTGAGCGAAGTGCGATGCCAGTGCCTCCCACCGGGGTATAACCGTGGGCAGTGGATTCGTTATAAGAAGGGCCAGCAATATCCAGGTGCAACCAGGGTAGATCGCCCTCGATGAACTCCTTTAGGAATAATCCTGCGACCAACATTCCGCCCATTCGGTCTCCAATATTTGCGATATCAGCAACTGGAGAGTCGAGTGATGCTCGAAGTTCTTCTGGAAGTGGCATTGGCCAGAATGCTTCGCCAGCCTTTTGTGATGCGGTTAAAAATTCCCCAGAGAATTCATAGTTATTTGTCATGACCGCACTTGTGCGAGTTCCAAGTGCAACTACTTGGGCGCCAGTCAGAGTGGCGACATCGATAATTCCATCTAGTCCGCCTGCTTTAGCTCCGACTTCTTGCGCTCGCACTAGAGCATCGGCGAGAACGAGGCGACCTTCGGCATCTGGATTCAATACTTCAACGCTCTTTCCACCATAAATATTAATAATGTCACTTGGTCTAGTTGCATTTTCGCTGACCATATTTTCGGCTAACGGCGCCCAGGCATCAATCGCAATCGGCAACTTTAATTCAGCTATTGCAAATACTGCGCCGATGACAGCGGCAGCGCCACTCATGTCACTCTTCATTGCTTCCATGCCATTAGCGGGTTTAAGTGCAAGACCACCAGTGTCAAAAGTTATTCCTTTTCCAACAAATGCATATCGACGTTTTGCTTTGCTTGGTGCATATGAAACTCGAAGAAGTCTTGGTGGATTTGCAGAGCCTTGCCCAACACCAATTATCCCGCCAAATCCCTGGTTCTTTAGAGTCACTTCATTGAGGATTTCAACCTTAAGGCCAAGTGGCGTCGCAATCTTTTTCATTCGAGTTGAGAATGATTCGGGAGTTAGATGGCTAGGTGGGGTATTGATTAAATCTCGAACTGTCGCAGTGTGACGAGCAATAATTTCGGCGCGCACTAATGCGCGCTTAACAGCGGCATCAGATGTTGATTTGGTTGCAAGAATAATCTGCGTGAGCGGTTCCTTAAATTCACTCTTAGAGCTGGCGCGGAATTCATTGAAGGCATATGCACCAAGTGCGGCGCCTTCTGCGACTGCTGATACCTGAGCCAGGTTTGTGGCGGGTAGTGCAAAAGTCGCGACATCAACGCCGGCAAGGGCACGCGCGGCTGTTCCGGCTGCACGACGTAAAGTTTCAGGATCATAATTTTTGGCAGTCTCGCCAAGTCCGGTGAAATAGATAGTTGTTGGTTTCGTGAATGGCACTTTGACAATTTCGTCAGCTTTTCCAGTTGCGCCCAGATTCTTCAATATCTCCAACAAAGCTTTCTCATTGAGTGAAATCACGCCAGATTCAATCTGCAACTTTCCCTTTGAATTCGAAAGTCCGACAACCGCAAATGGAGTTGCAATCGTCGATGCTAACTTCAACGCCTTCATGAAACCTCCGGTTGTCGAGAAATAATTTGCGTAAGACTAGCGAACTATAAATCAATACCGAGGCTTAACCTAAGTTGAAGCGGGATTTGAGATAAGTTTGCCGCTATGAAATCACCGCTATATGACTGGCACCTCGCCAATTCTGCGAAATTGGCAGATTTTGGGGGATGGGATATGCCTATTGAATACCCAAAAGGTGTCGGTGATTTTTCAGGTGGGACCCTCGCAGAACATGCTGCAGTTCGGGAGCGCGTAGGAATTTTTGATGTATCGCATCTCGGAAAAATCAGTGTAAAGGGTCTTGGTGCCAAGGCATTTGTAAATCAAATGGTGACAAATGATTTAGATCGAATTGCTCCTGGAAGTGCGCAATACAACTTGTTCTGCAACGATGCGGGTGGCGTTATAGATGACTTAATCGTCTATGAATTTTCGGCTGACGATATCTTTATCATTCCAAATGCCGCGAATTGTGAACGAGTTTGTGGCGATTTATCTGCCGCTGCACCAGCAGGAATTGAAGTAAAGAATATTCACCAAGAGCTCGCAGTGCTAGCTGTTCAAGGTCCAGAGAGCGCGAAGGTTTTAGCCAATTTAGGATTGCAGTTGCAAATGGATTACATGTCTTTTGTAAAGCGCACAATCTCTGGCCATGAAGATTTAGGAGAAGTCATCATTTGTCGTACTGGCTATAGCGGAGAATTTGGTTATGAACTTCTTCCAAGTTGGGCAAGCGCGGAGAAGGTCTGGGAATTACTTGTTACAGAGATTGCAAAATTTGATGGCAGAGTTTGTGGCCTAGGAGCTAGAGACACTCTTAGAACGGAGATGGGATATCCACTTCACGGACATGAGCTTTCACTTGAAATTACCCCAGTCCAGGCCAGCGCTTCTTGGGCTGTTGTATTTTCCAAAGCCAATTTTCGCGGCAAAGAACCGCTAGTTTCCGAGAAGGCAAAGGGTCCAAAGCAGATTCTTCGCGCAATCAAATGTGAAGATCGGGGAATACCGAGGGCAGGTATGTTCGTTCTAAATACTGAAGGCGAGCAGATTGGTCTGGTTACAAGTGGAACATTCTCGCCATCTCTAAAAATTGGAATTGGGCTAGCGCTTTTAAGGCCAGATGCAAAAGTTGGAGATAACGTGCATGTAGATATTCGGGGACGTATGAGCCAGGCGAAAGTTGTTAAAGCGCCCTTTGTCGAATCAAAGGTGCGCTGACTTCTTAATTATCTTTCTTGGCAACGATAACCGGACGACCAGATTCCAACGTGTAAACATTGATTCGATTTTCGAAGGCGCTCTTTAATTCAGGTGAGTGAATTACTTCGTCGGATGAGCCATTTAGCAATACTCGGCCCTTCTGCATAACTATTATTTTCTCGGCATACATGGCTGCAAGAGTTATGTCATGCATAGTTGAAATTATGGTTACGCCACGTTCTTTCAATAGTTCAATATTGTTTAGGACTGCGATCTGGTGGTGTAGATCTAGGGCGCTTGTAGGTTCATCAAGCAGAATTAGAGTTGGTTCCTGCACCAGCGCCCGCGCAATAAGCGCCCGTTGCATTTCACCGCCCGATAATTGTGTAACAAATTGGCTCTGCATTCCAAAGAGTCCAGTTAGTTTCAAAATTTGCGCAACAAGTTTTCTGCTGCTGTTACTTTCATTGCCCCAGCCATCGCGCTTAGAGCGGCCGAGCATTACATATTCGCTCACACTCATTCCAATCGGAATTTGTGGATGTTGTGGAACGAAGGCAACGTTTCTGTCATGGTTTCTAAATACTTCAACACCGCTATCCGTAATGGAACCAGAGTAAGACTGCGAACCAAGAAGAGCCTTTAGAAATGTGGTCTTGCCAGCGCCATTCGGGCCAACAAGACAGGTCCACTTCCCATGTTCAATTTCAAGGTTGATATCCCTTAGGACTTCCTTTGAACCAAGCCGAACTGTTAAATCCTCTACCTTGATAATGGCTGTCATTTGGAGACCAATCTCTTCTTTCGTAGGACAACTAGGAAAAATGGTGCGCCAACAAAGGCGGTAATAACTCCGATTGGAAGTTCAGCAGGAGAGAGCAGAGTGCGCGCACCCAAGTCAGCGAGCACAAGAAAACTTGCTCCAACTAGCGCAATTGTTAACAGCCCTCTATTTGTAACTCGATGCGTAATGCCTCGAACCAAATGCGGAACGACAATTCCTACGAAGCCAATAAGACCACTCGCCGATACAGCCGTTGCAGTTGCGAGTGTCGCTGCAACTACTGCAATTACTCGCAATCTGTTTGGATTTATACCTAGTGAATAGGCTTCTTCATCTGTGAGCATCAAACCATCAAGCTGTTTTGAAACTGTTATCAAGATAGTAAGTGCAATAAAGATATAGATAGAAGACCAAGCGACCTTCTGCCAATTTGCAACCGTTAGCTCGCCAAGAATCCAAGAATAGACCGGGCGCAAGGAAGCGCTATTTCGTTGTTGAAGATAGGTTTGAACTGCGGTTGCAAAAGATCCGACGGCAATTCCAGAGAGCAGCAGGGAGTTTGGTTCTGCAAAAAACTTTCCCGAGATGAAGAAGCTAGTTAGTACAGCAAGGATCGCACCGCAGAATGAAAAGATCGGAAGCAAGCTATACAAATCAGCGCCAGCGCTTGTTATAGCGATAGTGGCACCAAGTCCAGCGCCCGCGGCAGCACCTAGAAGATATGGATCGGCAAGTGGATTTCTAAAGACAGTTTGATAAACCGCACCGCTAGTTGCAAGTGCAGCCCCAACAAGGGCAGCAAGTAGCGCACGTGGTAATCGCAAATCAATAAGAAGAGTTCGTTCTTGACCGCTTAAGCCCCCAGGTAAACCAAAGAGCGTTTTTATAATCGCAATAAAGTCTAAAGAGACTGGGCCAAAACTAACTGCCAAAATTCCAACAAAAAAGAGCAGAGCAAATGAGAGCGCAGTAATCTTCCAATTCCAAATTGGTGACAACCCGCTCTCAGTGCTCGAATTTTTCATTGTTCTTTACTTCTTACCAATTCCAGAGATTGATTTCGCAATAAATTCATAGAAGTCAGCGAGACGTGGCCCCCACCTCGAAGGAATATCTTCAGGGAGAGCGACTACATCTTTGTTTTTGACCGCTGCGATCCCATTCCAGCCAGGTCTAGTTGCTAGCGTTGTAATTGATTCGCCATATTGCGCATCTGCCAGAAAGATAACTCTAGGGTTGGCTTTGATTAGATATTCAGATTGCAGCTGGGGATAGCCGGCAGAGTCGGCGCTAGCAGCAGGATCTGCAATATTCTTTAAATTGAAATCCTTGTACACCTTTCCAATAAAGGTATCTGAAGTTGCCGAATACAAAGTGTTATCTAATTCGTGAAAAAAGGTAATTGGCTTTGATTTTTTAGCGCTCTTTATCGCTGCTGTTATTCGGGACTTCATCGCAGAGATTGTGCTTTGCGCCCCCGAGAGGTTCCCGGTTGCGCGCCCAAGGGCGGTGACTTCGGCATATGCCTGTTTCAAATTATCCGGCGCCTTCTCAAGGAAAACTGCAATCTTTAACTTCTCAAGTGCGGCTTTAACTTCAAGGGCTTTAGTCGCATCTGCATTCAAAATAATTAAATCTGGCTTGTAATTCAAAAGCGCTTCAACGTTCGGGCTAAAAGCAGAAAGCTTTGTGATCGGTGCGTTGCTTGGATAATTTGATAAATCATCAACTGCAATAACTTGTTTTCCGGCACCAATAGCAAAAAGCGTCTCGGTTGCACTTGGTGACAGCGAGATGATGCGCTTAGGTATTGGATTAGCAGCGCTAGCAGGAAGAGTGGAACCTAGGATTGCGGCGCTTGCAATGATTGCAAGAATAAAGTTAGAAATTCTCTTCGTAAACATAAAAAATCTCCCTCAAGAGTTTTTGAGGGAGGAAGCTTGGGCAAAAAGAAAAATAAATTCTCTTGAGGCCCGACCTTCCTCCGAGGTCGGATACATCAATAATGAGTTAGGCGACCTGGCTCGGATTTGCAATCGAATCGATTCAAATCTCTACAGTTGCGGGACAGCGCCGGGTTTTCACCGGACTTCGCTAAACGCATTACTACTGATCAAATTAGCTTTCACTAAATCTCTCAGCGGGGAAAAACTAGCACTACTTCAATCCTTTTTGCGAGAACGACGACCAATCATAAAGGCGAGTCCAAGTGCAATTACCAATCCCGAGCCTGCTGCTAATAACTCGCCGCCATCGAGGCCTTCATGAGCTTCGGTAATTGAATGTTCGGGCTCATTCTTTTCATCTCCATCAGCTAGTGCTGCGGTTGGAAGAAAAACCAGCCCGAGTGTCAGTAGACCAGAAAAGAGCTTTCGTTTCATGGCAGACAGACTACGCTTTTCTTTATGAATTATCGTCGCCTCGGCTCATCAGGAATGTATGTCTCAGAAATTTCCTACGGCAACTGGATTACTCACGGGTCGCAGGTTGAAGCTGACGCTGCAATCAAATGTGTTCATGCAGCGCTTGATGCAGGGATTACAACTTTCGATACGGCCGATGTGTATGCCGGCACTAAGGCGGAGAGCGTTCTTGGAAAGGCGCTGAAAGGTGTCAGGCGTGAGAGCTATGAGCTCTTCACCAAAGTTTATTGGCCAACGGGTCCCGGAAAAAATGATCGCGGGCTTTCCCGCAAGCACATTATGGAATCGGTACACGCATCTCTAAAACGCTTAAACACCGATCACCTTGATCTTTATCAAATGCATCGCTTCGATTATGAGACACCAATTGAGGAATCGCTTCGCGCCTTTGACGACTTAATCCGTCAAGGAAAAGTTCACTACATTGGTTTTTCAGAGTGGAGCGCAGAACAAATAGGCCAGGCTATTAAAATTCAAAAAGATCGTGGTTACGATCGATTCGTTTCTAGCCAGCCCCAGTATTCAATGTTGTGGCGAGTAATTGAATCGAAGGTAGTGCCACTATGCGAGAGCGAAGGAATTGGTCAAATTGTTTGGTCACCTGTTGCGCAAGGAGTTCTAACTGGAAAGTACTTACCAGGAAAGAAGCCACCTACAGGTTCTAGGGCGACAGATAAGAAGAGCGGTGCTGAAATGATTTCGCGCTGGATGCGCGATGAAGTTTTAACTGCTGTTGCAAAACTAAAGCCAATAGCGGATTCAGTAGATCTGACAATGTCCCAATTAGCACTGGCATGGGCGCTTTCAAATCCCAATGTTTCTTCAGTGATTATGGGAGCTTCTAAGCCTTCCCAAGTTAAAGAGAACGTCAAGGCCACAGGAATTAAGTTGAGCTCTGAGATCTTGATGGAAATAGATAAGGCTCTCGGTTCTATACCTGAAAGAAATCCAGATAAAACCGAGAGCCCTAAGCCACGAGCTTAATTAGACGGTGTCGCCAAGTTTCTTCTGAGGAGCTGGTGCACGCAAACGACGCATCTGTGTTGAACGTAGCCAACCGTAAATACCTAAACCTTTTGTAGGTTCCCCAGGGAATCTTTCGCTTACCAATTTCTTAATTCTTGATGTTGTTATGAATCCATACATTACTGAGTAAGCCATTGCTGAATACATGAGGATGATTGCAAAGAATCGAATTTCAACTGATGGAACTAGCGTCAACATCAATACGATGACCATCAAAGGGAGAAAGTACTCGCCTAATGACCGACGGGAATCGATGTAGTCACGAACAAACTTCTTAACCGGACCACGGTCTCTTGCAGGAAGTGCGTTCTGGTCGCCACGCATATATGCGGCACGTGCTTCTGCTCGTGCAGCTTTCAGCGCTTCACGGTTTTTGGCGCGATCGGCTTTTGAAACTGGCGCAGTTATTGAATTAATCTTGGTTTTAGCAACCGCATCTTTTCGCTTTGGCGTTGCCTTACCTTTTTTCTCAGGTGATTTTTCGGAGTTATTCTCTTGTTTGCTCATGTGACTACGGTAGAGCGAGCATTCGCTCCAGCGCAACTTTTGCATACTTGGCAACCTCTGAATCTACTGAGATTTGATTGACCAGGCGCCCTTCAACGAGGGACTCCATGGTCCATACGAGGTGGGGCAGGTCTATTCGATTCATGGTCGAGCAGTAACAAACTGTTTTATCTAAGAAGTGAATTTCGCGATCTGGGAATTTCTTGGCCAATCTAGAGACCAAGTTAAGTTCAGTGCCAATTGCCCATTTGCTGCCAGGCTTTGAATTCTCAATGGTCTTGATGATCATCTCGGTACTTCCAACTACATCCGCATTTGAAACAACCTCATGCTGACATTCCGGGTGAACAAGAATCGAAACTCCGGGAAGCTTGGCGCGCATCGCATTGATGTTTTCAAGGGAAAAGCGTCCATGAACTGAGCAGTGTCCACGCCAGAGAATTACTTTGGCATCTTTAATTTGCGCATCGCTCAATCCACCATTGGTTTTCCAAGGATTCCAAATCACGCAATCTTCTAGCGATAGCCCCAAATTCAATACTGCAGTGTTTCGGCCAAGGTGTTGGTCGGGAAGAAAAAGTACTTTATCGCCCTTAGCAAAAGCCCAGTTCATCGCCCGAGTTGCGTTTGATGAGGTACAAACAGCGCCGCCGTTTTTCCCAGTGAAAGATTTAATTGCAGCGGAGGAATTCATATAGGTAATAGGGATAGTTCGCGTCGCGACTCCAAGCTTCTCTAGTGCGCTCCAGCAATCATCAACTTGTTTCGCAGTTGCCATATCTGCCATTGAGCAACCAGCGGCAAGATCTGGAAGAATAACTTTTTGATCTTTAGATGTAAGAATGTCTGCGCTCTCAGCCATAAAGTGGACGCCACAGAAAAAAATAAATTCGGCGCTGGTATTGGTTTCGGCGGCCTGGGCCAATTTAAATGAGTCGCCAGTTATATCGGCGAAGGCAATAACTTCATCTCGCTGGTAATGGTGGCCAAGGATCATCGCTCGATCACCAAGTGCTGCCCGAGCGGCAATTGCGCGTTCAACTAATTTGGGGTCGCTGGCCTCAGGCATTTCACCGGTACAAGAAACTCCACGTTCGCTCTGCAGGTCTGACCCCTGACCGAGCAACAGCAATTCGGAAAGTCTTGTTCCACTCATAGGGACATTATGGAGTAGCCTTGGACCATTCACGAATCAAACTAATAGTTTTGCTTAAAGATTGGGAGAGCGATGAGCACCGAAACTTCACAAGAGGTATCAATTACTAGCGCCCCTGCTACTGGAATTGTCTTGACTGATGTTGCCGCGGCTAAGGTCGCTGCGCTACTTACTCAAGAGGGCCGCGATGATTTGAGTCTGCGCGTTGCAGTACAACCCGGTGGATGCTCTGGTCTTCGCTACCAACTTTACTTTGATGATCGTGCTCTTGACGGTGACACAATTACCGATTTCGGTGGCGTAAAGGTTGTAACAGACAAGATGAGTACCCCTTATTTGACAGGTGCGTCAATAGATTTCGTTGACACCATCGAGAAGCAAGGCTTCACGATTGATAATCCAAATGCTCAAGGCTCATGTGCCTGCGGCGATTCATTCAACTAATTAATTAGCGCTCTAGTTCGGCGATAATTAACTTATGAAAATTGCCTGCGCGGGATCAGTTGGTCGCGATCATTTGATGACCTTTCCGGGCAAATTCACCGATTCACTTGTTGCCGGATCGCTAGACAAAGTTTCACTCTCGTTTTTAGTCGATGGCCTAGATGTTCGACGTGGTGGAACCGCAGCAAATATCGCATTTGGGATTGGTGCCCTCGGTCTAAATCCTTATCTAATTGCAGCTGTTGGAACTGATTGGGCAGATTACGATTCTTGGTTAACTCGTCATGGCGTTGACACTTCACATGTAAAGATTTCAAAAGAGCTGCTAACCGCATCCTTTATGGTGACGACAGATCAAGAGCTAAATCAAATTGCCTCGTTTTTCCCTGGCGCAATGAGTGAGGCTCGGGAAATTGAATTGGCACCAATTGTTGAGAGGGCAGGCAAATTTGATCTCTTAATTATTTCACCGGATGATCCAGATGCGATGATCAGTCACAGTCAGAGCGCACGAGATATGGGAATTGCTTTTGCTGCTGATCCATCACAGCAACTAGCGCGTATGGATGGTGAAGCAATCAAATTGTTAATTGAAGGTGCAAAATATCTCTTTCTAAATGAGTACGAACTTGCGCTAACAATTCAAAAAACTGGCTGGAGCGATGCCGAAATATTTAGCAAGGTAGAAGTTCGAGTAATCACACTGGGGTCTGCTGGTGCTCGAGTTGAAGAACATGGCAAAGATCCGATTACGGTTGGCGTTCCAAAGGAATTGGGCAAGATTGATCCAACAGGAGTTGGGGATTGTTTCAGAGCAGGATTTGTAGCTGGACTTGCTTGGGGAGTTGGTCATGAACGATGTGCGCAAATTGGCTCGATGCTTGCGACATTTTGCATTGAAACCAAGGGAACTCAAGAATATAGATTTACTAAATCGGAATTCATTGAAAGATTCGTAGCGGCTTATGGCCAGAACGCAGCCGATGAAGTGAGTGAGAACCTGGCCCCACGTTTAGTTGGCTAGCTTGGTAACCTCGAATGAGTTTTCGCTAATTTTTTCAACGCTATTTCCAGTCATTCGCGACCAGGCAATTAAATCAGGGGCGCTAGCTGGGTCATCGCTCAGCAGTAAGACTTTATAGCCTGGGGCTTTATTAGAAATTTTGCGAGCAAGTTCAATAACTGGGAGCGGGCACCGTTTGCCTAAGCAATCAAGAGTCTCCATTAGCTGCGCAACTCTTCAACTGTAGACCTCAATACTTCTAGAAAAACTTTAACCTCATCAAAAGTAGTCGCATGATGAATTGTCAGGCGGATATTGCCATGAGTTAAAACTCCTAGCGCCGCAAGGACGTGGCTTGG
Source organism: actinobacterium SCGC AAA044-D11 (assembly GCA_965268555.1). Lineage (GTDB taxonomy): Bacteria > Actinomycetota > Actinomycetes > Nanopelagicales > Nanopelagicaceae > AAA044-D11. Next base: position 801,719 of record OZ254174.1, on the reverse strand, counting down.
TTGCATATTTGTGGCGCTACATGCAGATCCTGAATCAACGGCGTAGCCCTTGTCTGCAAGTGTTGTAACTAATTGTTCTGCATTTACATAGAGAAAAGAGGCGCTCAAAAGATGGTCGGCGCCATGTGGAGCTAAATCAGAGTCTGGGATATTGGTCGTAATGTAATTTCGAATATCTAGATTGATTGCCGCAATTTTGTCTGCCAGATTTTTCTCATCCGCAGCCCAACTATCGACCGCAAGTGCGCTGGCAACAATGAGAGGCAGAGATGCCGGCCCGGGATTGATTCGGTTATCTAAGTGGGGAAGTGGGTTCTTCCAATTGGCTTTCTTTGATACCGCAAGAATTCCAAGTCCACCTGGCCCGGCCCATGATGTTGATTCCCAGAGTGCGGTGCTCCAATTTTCCGGAAGTGGGATTCGAATGCCCGAGGCAGTGGCGTCTACAAAAACTGAGTTTGAATTCAACTCGCGTTGACTTTGGATTGTTCCGGCTTCACGATTGCAAAGTTGAAGAGTTGCTACATCCTCGGCTTCAAGTTTGAAGCCAGGATTTGTGTAATCGACCTGTCCGGTATTCGATGCCGGCAATTGCACGGCTCTAGAGTTATCGGAGAGCGCTTGCGCCACAGCGAAAACTTCCATCCGATCGATGTTGCTATAGACCAAACGGGATTTCGGCGAAAGTAGACCCGTAATACCAAGATGAAAACCGAGATTTGATTCACCCAAAAAGTTGATCTCATCACTTCGGACCTTCAGATGACCGGCAAAGGTTTCCTTCGATTCATTGAGCAAAATTGCAGCCGATTTTGAATCAGCTCCCAATTTCGTGGGGTCTGGCCAACTGGCCTCGAAAATATGGGGCAGTGCCATCCGGGCCGCTTCATGTAAACGCGGGTCGGATTGAAAGTTCGGGGTGATGGAAACCACGCGCAGAACGCTACTCCCACCTGGTTAGAAGAGTGAAACCGAAGGATATTCTTACCCAATGAATTTCAAGCCCCGGGGAGATATGAAGAAATCGATTTTTAGAACGCTCCTGTTGGTGGCATCGGGCGGTTTAGTAGCATTTCTAACCTCATGTTCAACTGAGAACATTTCAGGAATGGGCTTTCCAAAGAACGTTACAAGCGTAAATGACATCTCACTTCCACTTTGGCAATGGTCATGGATTGCTGCGGGAGTTGTCGGAATCTTTACCGCCATACTAATTATGTGGCCAGTTTTTCGTCATCGTCGCAAAGGTGATGAAGTTCCAAAGCAAACTCAGTACAACGTTCCTGTTGAAATTGCGTACACCATAATTCCCTTCATCATCGTGGCGGTCCTTTTCTACTTCACCGCAGTTAAAGAGTCGGCAATTACTAAAGTTTCAGCAGATGACAAAGTGAGTCACATAATTGATGTGAACGCTATGCAATGGTCATGGCAATTTACATATAAGGACAACCCAGCCGCAGGAACTGTTACAGGTACAACAGCTCAGCCACCAACTTTGGTTCTTCCTAAGGGGGAGAGAGTTAAATTCAACATTACCTCGACAGATGTTGTACATGGTTTCTGGATCCCAGCCTTCATGATTCAAATTCAAAATCTGCCCGGAGTGAAAAACCATATTGAATTTACCGCCAACAAACTTGGTACTTATCCTGGCCGTTGCAATATTTTATGTGGACGCGCACATTCCCAGATGCTCTTTAAAGTAAAAGTGGTTTCACCGAGTGCTTATAAAAAATACATCGCAAACTTGAAGGCGGCCTAACATGACTACTTTTGCCAATCGCACTGCGGCTGATCCTTCAACAAAGAAGGCTGCGCCAACATCCAAGGGCCAACTATTTGTAAAGATAATCACAACCACCGATCACAAGATGATTGGTTATATGTACTTAGTAACAACTTTTGCCTGGTTCCTAATTGCTGGCTTATTAGCCCTTATTTTGCGCGCTGAATTAGCCCGCCCTGGACTGCAATTCGTATCAAATGAGCAGTACAACCAAGTCTTCACAATGCACGGAACGATTATGTTGCTTATGTTTGCAACCCCACTATTTGTTGGTTTTGCAAACGTAATCATGCCTTTGCAAATTGGCGCAGCAGATGTTGCATTCCCAAGAATGAATATGTTGTCGTATTGGCTATTCCTATTCGGCGGACTTATGGCATTCGCAGGCTTCTTGACACCTGGCGGCGCAGCTTCATTTGGTTGGACTGCTTATGCACCTCTCGCGAACTCACAATATTCACCTGGAATCGGTGGCGACCTTTGGGTTATTGGTCTTGCAATCAGCGGAATCGGAACAATTCTGGGTGGCGTAAATTTCATAACAACAATCTTCACAATGCGCGCACCAGGAATGACGATGTTCCGGATGTCTATCTTCACATGGAACGTGCTTTTAACTTCGATTCTAGTTTTGCTCGCCTTCCCACCACTTGCTGCAGCGTTTCTAGCTTTGGAATCTGACAGGTTGTTTGGTTCGCATATCTTCGATCCGGCAAATGGCGGTGCGATGCTCTGGCAGCACCTCTTCTGGTTCTTCGGCCATCCAGAGGTTTATATCTTGGCGCTTCCATTCTTTGGAATTGCTACTGAAATTTTGCCGGTCTTTAGTCGCAAACCAATCTTCGGATATAAAGGTTTGATCGCCGCGACAATTGCAATTTCTGCGCTCTCAGTTTCAGTTTGGGCGCACCATATGTTTGCCAGCGGCCAAGTGTTGCTTCCATTCTTCTCATTCATGACATTCCTAATTGGAGTCCCGACCGGCGTGAAGTTCTTCAACTGGATCGGAACTATGTGGCGGGGAAGTGTTTCCTTTGAAACTCCAATGCTCTGGGTAATGGGATTCCTAATTACCTTCCTCTTCGGTGGATTGACTGGAATTATTCTTGCTTCGCCGCCACTTGATTTCGCAGTCTCTGCTTCATACTTTGTAGTTGCCCACTTCCACTACGTCCTCTTCGGAACAGTGGTCTTTGCGATGTTTGCCGGTTTCTACTTCTGGTGGCCAAAGATGACTGGTCGCAAATTAAATGAACGCCTTGGCAAAATCCACTTCTGGACACTTTTCTTCGGTTTCCATATGACATTCCTTATTCAACACTGGCTTGGAATTAAGGGAATGCCACGTCGTTATGCCGATTACTTGGCGACAGATGGCTTCACAACGATGAACATGATTTCAACAATTGGTTCAACTCTTCTAGCGCTTTCAATGATTCCATTCTTTGCAAACGTTTGGATTACCCGAAAGTCACCACTAGTAGGAGTCGATGATCCTTGGGGCTATGGCGCTTCACTTGAATGGGCAACTTCATGCCCACCACCTCGCCACAATTTCACATCAATGCCACGTATCCGAAGTGAACGTCCGGCATTTGATCTGCACTACCCGCACATCAAGACGGAAGGCCATTAAGCATGAAAACTGGCTACTGGCTTTTTAATGGTCTCGCTGTTTTCTATGCAATCGTCACTGTAATTTATTGGTTGGTTGGTGGCGAGGCAGTTGGAATTACCGCTATTGGATTATCGGGTGGTCTTGCAGCACTTATTGGTTTCTATCTCTGGTTCTCAAATAAGCGACTTGGCGGCGTATTGCCAGAAGACAACGTAACGGCTGAAATTTCAGATTCCGCTGGCGAACTTGGTTTCTACTCTCCACATTCATGGTGGCCACTTCCGCTTGCTTTCTGCATGGTGCTCTCAGGAGTTGGGTTATTAATTGGTTGGTGGCTAACTCTTATTGCAGTTGGTGGATTGATTATCAGTATTTTTGGTTTTGTTCTTGAATACGAGAAACCTTCAGCAAGCTCGCACTAATAGAAATAAGCACTATTGCAGCTGGCAAGGTAATCAAAACACCGATTAAAGCGCCATTTAAATCATCACCTAATTGAGCAAGGTTCGCAAAGAGCATCGATACCGAAAGCCCAATCGTCCCCAAAGTTCCAACCAAGAATAAGTCTTTCTTAGTTATAACCGTGTGGCCCATCAACTTCATAGCTGCGGCACCGAATAGCAAAATACCAAGTGGCTTGCCGATTAATCTGGCTACAACTAGCCCAATAACTATTGGGCTAAAGATTAACGCTGAAGAAATCTTCCAAGGAATCCAGAGGGTTGTGATTATGAATGCCGGAATGACCAGATAATTAATAAGCGGTGTTAGCTTGCCGACAAGCCACTGTGCTTCCTTATGGTTTATCAAAAGCCCAAGTATTACGCCGATAACGGTCGGATGTATGCCGCTATCTTTGAACACGCCCCATGTTAGTAGTGCGAGTAGTGCGGCGATAAGTGGAAAACGTGGCGCTGATTTCCAGAAGATCAGAAGAAGCGCACCACTTATCAATAATCTCCCGACATCAATATGGTGGTGGTAGATGATTGCCACAACAATTATCGAACCTAGATCGTCAGCAATAGCGAGCGCCAAAAGAAAGCCGCGAATGCGGTTAGAAACACTCTTGGCCAACAGTGAGAGCGCTAGCAGTGCTAGCGGTAAATCCGTGGCCATTGGCACGCCCCAAGCGGTTTCTGGAGCGGAAGTATTTCTAGCTATTAAATAGTAGATAGCTGCAGGTACAGCCATGCCGCCAATTGCTGCTGCGAACGGGATCAGAAATGAGAAGCGTTTTCGAAAGGCACCGTCAACTAATTCAGCGCGCAGTTCTATGCCAGCTAGAAAGAAGAATAGAACTAAGGGACCAGTTGTAATCCACTCTCGTGCGCTATTCATAAACTCCATTGCGGGAGTCTAGTTTAAGTTAGTGATGCCCGCCTTCAAGAGCCTTTGCTTCACTCTCGCTCGGTGCTGGAACCTGCTCTACATGCGCTTGGCTAAAGCGGGCGCGTAATTTGCCCTTTAAACCTTGAGGATTTAAAACACCATTTGAATCTGTTGCAGGAACTTCCAAAGCGTTAAGTTGTTCATGTTGAGTCAATGTGAACTTCTGCGCCGGAGTTAGCTCTTCATGAACTTCGATGAATTCGCCATGAGGCAGCATTACTAAGCGGCCAGTTTCGCGGCCGTGAAGAACTTTCTCACGATCAGCACGTTGAAGTGAAAGACAGATGCGCTTTGTGATTACGAAGGTAAGAGGTGGAATCACAATGACGCCAATTCTGGTGAACCACATAATCTGATTAATGGTGAGCGCAAAGTGCGTCGCAATAATGTCGTTTCCACCGTTGATTAGTACAACCAAGATAAAGGAGAGTGACATCGCACCGATTGCGGTACGGTTTGGATTATTTCGTGGACGATCAAGTAGGTGGTGCTCGCGCTTATCGCCAGTCATCCAGGCCTCTATAAATGGATAGAGCGCCATTAGCGTGAAGAGAATTCCAGGAACAATTAATCCTGGAATTAAAATATTCCAAGAAATTGTGTGGCCAAAGGCATGTGTTTCTATTGGGGGAGCCATACGTACTAAACCATCGAGCCAACCCATATAGAAGTCGGGCTGCGAACCGGCAGAGATCTGCCCGGGGTTATATGGACCGTAAAGCCAGATCGGGTTGATGGATGCAACCGCGCCTAAGAGCGCAGTAACACCGAAAACGATAAAGAAGAAACCGCCAGCTTTCGCCATATAAATAGGCATTAGCGGATAACCAACAACATTTTTCTCAGTGCGACCAGGGCCTGGATATTGAGTGTGCTTCTGATACCAAACCAACATTAAGTGGATTGTTATTAGCGCAAGGAAAATTCCCGGAAGCAAGAGAACGTGAACCGTAAATATTCGCGGAATAAATGCTTCACCAGGAAAGGCGCCACCGAAAGCAAAGAATGCTAAGTAAGAACCGACAACTGGGAGCGCTTGGATAATTGCTTCAGCGATTCTAATGCCAGTTCCGGATAGAAGATCATCTGGAAGTGAATATCCAAGGAAGCCTTCAACGATTCCTAGAGTTACAAGTCCGACACCAATCAACCAGTTTGCTTCACGTGGTTTACGGAATGCACCGGTAAAGAAGACGCGCATCAAGTGGGCAATCATTCCCGCCATAAAGATAAGCGCAGCCCAGTGGTGAATTTGACGCATCAAGAGTCCGCCGCGAACATCAAAAGAAATATGAAGTGTTGAGGCATAGGCCGCAGACATCTTTATATTCTCAAGTGGTTCATAGCTTCCCTGGTAAACAACTTCACGTTGCGATGGATCGAACCAGAATGTTAGGAAAGTTCCTGAAAGTAGCAAGATAATAAAAGAGTAGAGAACAATCTCGCCCAGCATAAAAGACCAATGGTCTGGGAAGACTTTAGTTAAGTTCTTACGTAACCATTTCGCAGCGCCAGTGCGGTCATCGACATATCCCGCAACGTTGCCTGCTATGCGTTCTGATTTTTTCATGATGAGCGCTCCCAATAGCTAGGTCCGACAGCTTCGTTAAATGGTTGTTGTGCTACTAGGAAGCCCTCACTATCAACGGTGATTGCTAGTTGAGGCAGTGGTCTTGCGGCTGGTCCGAAGATGACTTTTGCAGCTCTTGTTACGTCGAATGTTGATTGGTGGCATGGACAGAGCAAATGTTTGGTTTGTTGTTCGTAGAGGGCAACAGCGCATCCCATATGTGAACAAATCTTAGAGAAAGCGATGATTCCTTCGTGCGTCCAAGATAAACGCTCGGCATTTAACTGGAATTCAGTAGGTCGCAGACGAATAAGAAGAACTGCATCTTTTGCAATATCTGAAAGGTGGCGTTCTTTTCCAGCTTCAAGTTCTGGAAGTACTTGTGCAACTGCGCCAACCTCTAAATCTTCGGGACGAATTGGTCGGTCGCCAGGATCGGTAACCAATCGGGTACCAGTCTTCCAAGAAGTTTTTTCAAGTTCTTTCTTTGGCAGTGGACCAAGATCTCGCAACATAACAAGTGGAGTAAGTGCAGAGATGCCAAGAGCCAAACCTAAGGTTCGCTTTATCAGAGAGCGACGTCCTAACCCTGCTGCACCTGCTTGTTGTTTAACAGTGGCTACAAAATCGGCGCGATCCTCATCTTGCGATCTAAATTCATGACGTTCAGCAATTACTTCGGTATCTGGCATCAATGTTTTAGCCCAGTGAACTAAACCAAGACCGATAAAGAGAAGTGCTAGCGCCATTCCAAGTCCAAGGAATAACTGATGCGCATTGGTATCGCCCATAATCGGCAAGAAGAAGAAAGTTTCGTCGCTGATGAAAATATAAGAGTAGATTGCTAGGACAGTGGAAAGCGCTGAAAGAATAAAGAGAACTGCAACTTGGCGCTCGGCGCGATCGGCCGCCTTTGGATCAACATCCGTCTTGCGATGAACATGTTCTGGAAGACCTGGATCTTGGAATTTTGCAATTTCATTAGACATTTTTAAGTTATCTCGCCTTCACAGTTAGCCATACAGCGATACCGATTAATAAGCCAAGACCAAGTGTCCAAACTAAAAGTCCTTCAGTAACTGGACCAACGCGTCCTAGTGAAGCACCGCCTAGATTCGGTTCGTTCTCCGCAGACTTTATCCACTTGATGATGGAGAGTTTCTCTTCAGGAGTAATTGTTTTATCGCTAAAGACCGGCATTGATTGCGGGCCGGTAATCATTGCTTCATAGATATGTTTTGCTTCAACTCCCATAACTGATGGCGCATACTTTCCTTGAGTTAGCGCTCCACCTTGACCAGCAAAGTTATGGCACATCGCGCAGTTAGTGCGGAAAAGTTCGCCGCCTTCTGCAGTATTTCCATCACGTTCGTAAGTTAGTTGCGCTTCATTAATTGCATCTGGTCCCGGGGCAAGAGATGCAACGTAAGCTGCGAGAGCAGCTGTCTGTTCTGCGTTATAGACCGGCTTCTTGCGCATTGCTTGTTGGCTCATGTCGGCCATTGGCATACGCCCAGTACCAACTTGGAAATCTACGGATGCAGCACCGACGCCAATAAGAGATGGTGCAATCGATGACCCTTCAGCATTTAATCCATGACAGGTTGAACACCCCTGAGCAAAAATTCGCTTTCCTTCTTCGATCAAAGTTGATTTAACAGTTGTTTCCATCCGACTAGTACTAGGAAGCGCACTAGCCACTTGGAAGGTAGCTCCCATCGAAATAAGGGCAACGATAAGAAGCGCAGGACGGGCAAAGCGATGACGACGATAGCGTGAAAGCTTCTTTATCCCGGAGTTCATATCTACCTTTTTCAATTAGTTTACCTATTCATCTTTTCTATTTTTATTTGATCAAATAAATTGCTGAGAAGAGTGCGATCCAAACAATGTCAACGAAGTGCCAGTAGTAAGAAACTACAATCGCTGTTTGTGCCTGCTTGTGCCCAAATTTTTGAGCGCGGAAAACTCGAATCATTACGATTAAAAATGCGATTAAGCCACCAGTAACGTGCATTCCGTGGAAACCAGTTGTCATATAGAAAACCGAGCCGTAAGCGTTTGAAGAGAGAGTCAAACTCTCCTTAACCAAATGTGCATATTCATAAACTTGACCACCGATAAAAAATGCTCCCATTAAGAAAGTAAGGGCGAACCATTCCCGCATTCCCCACTTACTGAATTGCAATAACGAACCGGTGCGCTTTGCCTGGAATCGCTCGGCTGCGAATACTCCAAACTGACAAGTTACGGAAGATAGAACTAGAACTGTTGTATTCGTCGCGGCGAAGGGAATATTTAGTAGGCCAGTTGATTCAAGCCAAACATCGGGGCCTTGCACGGCGCGTGTAGTGAAGTACATTGCGAATAGTGCGGCGAAGAACATCAACTCACTTGATAGCCAAACAATCGTTCCGACGGCGACTAAATTCGGGCGGTTAACCTTTTGTGTGGCCGGGGTTTGCAAGGCTGATGTCATAGGGGGATTATTCACGATTCTGAGCTGAAATGAGATATTCCCGGCCCCGGGCAGCGACCTACTTCAGGTGAAACTCATCACGAGTTGGCAGATTGAAAGTAGCCAAATTCTTAGGGAATTGATGGCTAGAATTCGTCGCATGGGTTCTGAGAGCAAGCTGACTATCGCGATTTATTCGGATGATTCTTCAGTCCGATCCAGCGTTGTTACAGCCTTAGGTCGCCGTATTTCAGCAGACCTTCCAGAACACAAAATAGTGGAATTTGCGACTGGCCCAGCTCTCCGGCTTTACCTCGACTCCAAGGGAAGCGCGGATCTGTTTATTCTTGATGGTGAGGCAGTTCCTGAAGGTGGCCTTGGCCTAGCTCGAGCTCTGAAGGATGAGGTATTTAATTGCCCACCAGTTTTAGCGATAACAGGTCGAGTTCAAGATAACTGGCTGGCATCATGGTCTAAGGCCGACGATGTTGTTATGCATCCAGTAGATCCTTTTACTCTCGCTTCAAAAGTTGCAGCGCTTCTGAAAACAACGGCAGTAGCTAAGGCTTAAATTTCCGCTCTGGAAGTCTTTTCATAAATTGCTTTAAATCCTGAACCGTGAAAACGTCGTAGCCGGCTAGTCTTTCAATCAAACGATGTAAAACCTCAACTGTTGTCTTAACATCATCTAACGCCCGGTGATTTGGCAGGGTTTGTGTCTGGAAAAATTCCGAAAGAGTTCCGAGCTTGTAGTTTTGAATCTCTGATCTTTCAATTACTAGCCGAGCCAATCTGACGGTATCGATTACCTCATATTTCGGCCAGGGGTTTGAAGTCTCGCGGGCAGCAGCTTTTAAGAATCCGATATCAAATTGGGCATTGTGTGCAACTAAATGCAGATTGCCTGATACACCGAATTGCGCCATGAAATCTAGAAAAGTGGGAAAGACTTCAGAAATTTGTGGGGCATCTTGCAGCATCTCATCGGTTATTCCAGTCAGATTTGTGATGTAACTCGGAAGCGGTGTTAATGGATTAACGAAAGTCGAAAATTCACCAAGAACCTTTCCGCCTTGGACAGCTACAGCACCTACCTCGGTTATCGCGCATCCTTGGAGCGGGGAGGCGCCAGTGGTTTCTAAATCCAGAACGAGAAAAGTTGCATCACTCAGCGCCAACCCAATATCGCTAAAGCCGGGTTGCCAGTTATCACTTGGTGGCCCAAACCCAGATTTCGGGATGCTAGGTGGATTTGAAATATCATAATTATCGGAATCCGATTCGGGCATAAGTGAAGGTTATGGCAAAGCTCTGACATATTTGCTAAACCTTTGATCATTTCTTCCTTAACTTTAGAGTTTGGGTTGAGAGTTTGTTACCACGCCATAACCTTCAAAAACTTGCAAGCGATATGCAAAACGATAAGGTTTCACGCACATCACTCCCTTTAATAAAGGGCTAATTCAGGAGGCGCTTTGAAAAAGTCATTAAAGCTAATGGCGGTAGTTGCATCTCTAACACTTATTACAGGTGTTGCAGTTGCTCCCGCATCACAAGCAGCAAAAATTAAACTTTGTCTTGCACTAGATACTGGTGGCGTAGACGATCGTTCATTCAACCAAGGTGCATGGTCCGGTGCACAAGCATCAACAGTTTCAACTGCAGAATATCTACCAGCTTCATCATCTGCAGATTTCGCGCCAAACATCAAGAAGTTTGTTGACAAGGGTTGCGAATTAATCGTTGGTGTTGGCTTTGCAATCTCAGCTGAAATCGTTAAGTCAGCTAAGGCAAACCCAAAGATTAAGTACGCAGTTGTTGACGATGCTGGTCAAGATTGCGATGCAAACTGGAACTGTTCAGCCGTTCCAAATGTTAAGGGTCTAACTTTCCAAACTGACGAAGCTGCCTTCATGGCGGGTTACTTGTCAGCTGGAATGACTAAAACTGGCAAGGTTGCAACTTACGGTGGCGCGCCATATCCAACAGTTACAATTTTCATGGATGGATATGCTCGCGGTGTTGCTTACTACAACAAGCAAAAGGGTAAGAACGTAAAGGTTCTTGGATGGGATACAGCTAATCCAAAGGCTGGTTCATTCGTTGGAAACTTCTCAGACCAGAACAAGGCTCTGACAATGTCAAAGGCCTTCGAACAACAAGGCGCTGACATCATTCTTCCAGTAGGTGGAAACCTTGGAGCTCCTTACGCGGCTGCTTCAGAGAAGAGCAAGAAGTCACTTACTATCTGGGTTGACTCAGATGGTTACGGTCTTCTAACAGCTGGTAAGTCAATTCTTCTTACAACAGTTGTTAAGGAAATTGGAGCTTCTATCAAGTCTGTAGCTGCTGATGTTGCTGCAAAGAAGTTCACTGGTAAGTCATATGTTGGAACACTTGCAAACAAGGGTGTTTCACTTGCGCCATACCATGACCTAAATTCAAAGGTCCCAGCAAAGCTTAAGAGTGAAATCCTGAAGATAAAGAACGACATCATTACAGGAAAGCTCAAGATCTAAATAGCTCGAAATTAAAACAGGAGGCTCCGAAATATCGGGCCTCCTGTTTTTTTGCCCCTAAATCGCTAAGATTCCAAGGTGTCGCTAGAGCTTCGTGGAATTACTAAAACCTTCGGTTCGCTGACCGCAAATGATTCAATAAATTTGCGCGTCGAGACTGGCCAGATACATGCAATTCTTGGCGAGAATGGAGCTGGTAAATCGACGCTAATGAATATCGTTTACGGTCTGCTAAAGGCAGATAGTGGCGAAATTCTGGTTGATGAAAAAGTATTAAATATTTCTGAACCAAGTGATGCGCTAAATGCTGGCATTGGAATGGTGCATCAACACTTTATGTTGATTCCAGTTTTTACTGTCGCAGAGAACATAGTTCTTGGACACGAAAAAACTAAGAAACTCGGAGTGCTAGATATTGATGGCGCCCGCGAGGCAATTCGTAAGGTCTCTAAGGATTTCGGGTTTGAAGTAGATCCAGATGCCATTGTTGAAACACTTCCAGTTGGAATCCAGCAAAAAGTTGAAATTATTCGCGCTTTAATTTATGAGGCAAAAGTTTTGATTCTTGATGAGCCAACAGCAGTGCTTACCCCGCAGGAAACTGATGAGCTCTTAAAGACTATGCAGGAGCTGAAGGGTAAAGGGACTTCAATTATTTTTATTACCCATAAACTTCGCGAAGTTCGTGCAGTGGCGGATCAAATTACGATTATTCGTCGCGGCAAGGTTGTAGCGGCAGTATCGCCGACAACTTCTGAAGGCGAATTAGCATCGATGATGGTTGGTCGTGCTGTTGATTTGGCTCCTGAAAAACACAAGCATCAAATCGGAGAGCCAATTTTAGTTGCGAAGGATTTGACGGTCCGCGATGCACTTGGCACGGCGATAGTTAAGTCAGTGAATTTTCATGTTAATGCCGGTGAAGTTCTAGCTATTGCTGGCGTCCAGGGCAATGGTCAGTCTGAACTTGCCCGGGCGCTAGTTAATCTAGAAGACCATATTGAAGGGTCAGTCAAGCTTGGTGGCAAAGAGATTAGAGGAGGGAGCATTTACGATTCGCTTCACTCCGGAATCGCATTCATCCCGGAATCACGTGAATTAGATGGGCTCGTTGGAAGTTTTTCAATTGCAGAGAATTTGATTCTAGATTTGCATGACCAACCGCCATATGCAAAGGGCGTAAATCTTTCGGCAAGCATAGTTTTGGCGGAGGCGGAGAAACGGGTAACTGAATTTGATATCCGTTTACAATCCGTATCTGATGCGGTTTCTACGCTCTCGGGTGGCAATAAACAGAAAGTTGTTATTGCTCGTGAATTATCGCGTCCAGTAAAAGTTTTAGTTGCCTCACAGCCAACTCGTGGATTGGATGTTGGTTCAATTGAGTTTGTACACGAACGAATCCTTGCTGAACGAGATCAGGGCCGCGGAGTTATTCTGTTTAGTACCGAACTCGATGAAGTAATGGCACTGGCCGATCGCATCGCAGTTATGTATCGCGGTGAGATTCTAGAGATTGTTGATTCTGGAGTTACTCGTGAAGAGCTCGGCTTATTGATGGCCGGCGTCGTAAGTAAGAAGGCGAGTACATGATGCGTAACTCAATTTCGAAATTTGGCCAAGCAATCAAACTGCCTGGACTCTCATTTTTTATGGCCTTCACTATCACCGGAATAATAATTGCAGTCTCAGATGCGAAAGTTTTGGCAAAGATTTCATCCCCATTTGAATTTATTAAGAGCGCGTTATCAGCAGTAGGAAATGCCTATCTAGCTCTCTTTCAAGGATCTGTGTTCGATGTAAATCTGATTAAGGATGGATCCTTTCTTCAAGGGTTCTATCCACTATCAGAGACTATTGTTACCGCTACGCCATTAATCCTCACCGGACTATCTGTTGCGCTAGCTTTTAAGTCTGGGCTTTTCAATATTGGCGCGCAAGGTCAATTCATTTTTGGCGCGATTGGCGCTTCATATGTTGGATTCCATTTTAATCTTCCGGTAGGAATACACATCCTTGCGGCAGCGCTAACTGGCGCTATTTTCGCCGCGATCTGGGGTGGAATTGTTGGATTGTTAAAGGCTAGGACTGGCGCGCATGAAGTTATTTTGACCATCATGATGAATTACATTGCAAGTTATTTTATTCTCTGGATACTTAAAACTCAGAGCTTTCTGCGTCCGGGGCGAATAGATCCAATTGCACCAGAGGTAAATCAGAATGCGCGGCTCCCTCTTCTTGCCGGCGCAGACTTCAGATTGAATTTTGGAATTTTTATTGCGCTAGCAGCTGCGCTTTTTGTCTGGTGGCTTCTTACGAAAACAACAATTGGTTTTAAATTTAGGGCTGTTGGCGCAAATGCCCAGGCTGCAAGAACTGCAGGAATTTCAGTGCCTTTTGTAATTACTTCTACGATGATGATTTGTGGAGCGCTAGCTGGACTTGGCGGGGCTACTCAAGTCCTTGGAAGTGAGTACGCGCTAAATGCAGATATCGCTGGATCATTTGGTTTTGATGCAATTACCGTTGCACTTCTAGGTCGAGCCCAACCACTTGGAACCGTTTTCGCCGCGCTTCTATTTGGTGCACTACATGCAGGCGGAAGAACTATGCAATCAAGCACCGGTGTTCCACTAGATATTGTTCTTGTTACCCAAGCTCTGATCGTTCTTTTCATTGCTGCTCCAGCATTTGTTCGATACATATTTAGAGTAAAGAAGATGAACTCAACCGCTTCACTTACATCTAAGGGGTGGAACGGATGAGCGAGTTGAAGAAAGTGCGATCTAACGTCGAGAAACGTCGTTTTGCTGGCGTATCTGTAATAAGTTCACTCTCTGCACTATCACTTCTCTTCTTCGGATTTATCACACCAGGAAAAGATAAAACAACTTTCGGTTTTGTTTTGAATAACGAGTGGGTTCTGATTAAGGAATGGGTAATCTCTTCTGCAACCGGCGCTAGGATTTTTTCACTAATTGCGGTTTTAGCTTCTCTTGCCGCAGTTCTGGCTTTCCGTAAGGGCTCAAAGATTGTTCTGCCATCGGGAATTGCAACATTCTCCCTTTTGATGTCATTTATTACCTGGGTGGCCTCCGGAAAATTCATTCCATTTACCGGTCTGCTTCAAGGCGCGCTTCTTCTAGCAGTCCCACTTATTTTCGGTTCTATGTCCGGACTTATATGCGAGCGATCTGGTGTTATCAATATTGCGATTGAAGGCCAATTACTTGCGAGTGCATTCGTATCTGGGGTTGTTGCAAGCCTTACTCACAAGACTATTTGGGGTCTTATTGCTGCGCCGATTGCAGGAGCGACAATTGCTTTCTTGCTTGCTACTTTCGCAATCAAGTTCTCGGTAGATCAAGTGATTTTAGGATTTGTGCTTAATGTTCTAGTAATTGGCCTAACGGATTTCTTATATAAGAAGTTGTTGGTCCCATATCAAGAAACCTGGAATACAGCTCCAACTTTTGGACATATCGAACTACCGATCCTTTCGAAGATTCCGATCCTTGGTCCGATCTTCTTTAGCCAATCCATAGTTGTTTACTTAATGTTTGCAATCGTCGCCACAATCACCTTTGCACTTTTCAAGACAAAGTGGGGTCTTCGCACCCGCGCTATCGGAGAACATCCAACAGCTGCCGACACAGTGGGAATTGATGTAAATAGATTGAGATTTAGAAATGTGATAATTGCTGGATTGGTCGCAGGTGTCGGTGGTGCTTATTACACAGTTGGTTCCGTTGGCGCATTTGGTAAAGAGATGACCGCAGGTGCCGGTTTTATCGCTCTTGCTGCGCTCATCTTTGGAAAATGGTCTCCAATGGGAGCTGTTTTTGCTGCGCTGCTCTTTGGATTTGCAGATAACTTGCAGAGTACGTTAACAATTATTGGCGTATCCATACCTTCAGAATTTATGTTGATGGTCCCTTACATCGCAACAATCATTGCGGTAACAGGTCTGGTGGGAAGAGTTAGAGCTCCGGCCGCAGATGGTGTGCCATATCTACGCGGGGGAGCACACTAACTTTGGAAATTAATTGGGATTTGCTTCATGATCAAGCAAAAGAAATTATGACGAAGGCTTATGCGCCTTACTCAAAATTTCCGGTTGGGGTTGCGGCTTTAGTAAGTGATGGCCGAATCGTGACTGGATGCAATGTAGAAAATGCGAGTTACGGACTTGGATTATGTGCCGAGTGCGGGCTAGTTTCTAATTTGGTTGCAAGTGGCGGTGGCCGTTTAGTTGCAGCGGTATGTGTTGATGCAAAAGGCAATTTTCTCTCACCTTGCGGACGCTGCCGCCAACTTCTCTTTGAACATGGTGGAAATGATTTACTCTTTATGACTCCTGATGGGCCAGCTCTAATGTCAACACTTCTACCGTGGGCATTTGGTCCAGATGACCTACCTAAATGAGCGAAGTATTTGATGCCGTCGAAATCATTGGGGCAAAGCGCGATAAAAAAGAGTTAAGCGATCCCCAAATCGATTGGGTTATTGACGCTTACACAAAGGCCGTAGTCGCTGATGAGCAAATGTCAGCCCTACTAATGGCAATTTTGCTAAATGGAATGAATTCTCGTGAAATTTCACGATGGACAAATGCGATGATTAATAGTGGCGAGCGAATGGAATGGTCAACCCTTGATCGTAAAACAGTTGATAAGCACTCAACCGGTGGTGTCGGTGACAAGATAACTTTGCCGCTCGCTCCGTTAGTTGCTGCTTGTGGTGGCGCTGTTCCACAATTATCGGGGCGTGGACTTGGGCACACCGGTGGAACTCTCGATAAATTGGAGTCGATCCCTGGATGGCGAGCAGCGCTTAGTAATAGCGAGATGCTGGAAGTAATCAAAAATTGTGGCGCTGTTATCTGCGCAGCAGGTGCAGGGCTTGCTCCTGCTGATAAGAAACTTTATGCACTTCGCGATGTAACTGGAACCGTTCAAGCAATTCCACTGATTGCCTCAAGCATCATGAGTAAGAAAATTGCTGAAGGAACAAGCGCTCTAGTTCTCGATGTTAAAACTGGATCCGGCGCATTCATGTCTGATCCGAAGAAAGCGGGAGAACTTGCCCGAGTCATGGTTGATCTTGGTAAACAAGCTGGAGTGAAGATGCGTGCTCTGGTTACCGCGATGGATGTTCCACTTGGATTAACTGCGGGAAATGCGTTGGAAGTTCGTGAATCAATTGAAGTTTTAGCTGGTGGCGGACCGAGCGATGTAGTGGAGTTGACTCTAGTTCTGGCGCGCGAGATGTTAGACGCAGCTGGAATTAAACCGTTGATGGATCCCGCAGATGCTTTAAAGAATGGAAAGGCAATGGATAGTTGGCGCGCGATGATTTCGGCGCAAGGTGGCGATGTTGATGCGCCGCTTCCAATTGCAAAAGAAAAAATTACGGTAAGCGCGCAATCTGACGGAACGCTCTCTTCAATGGATGCAATGAGCGTTGGTATTGCAGCTTGGCGTTTGGGTGCCGGTCGCTCGAAACAAGGGGAAAAAGTAAGTTTCGGCGCGGGTATTGAAATACATGCAAAGCCTGGCGCCCAAGTTAAGAAGGGCGATGCAATTTTTACCTTGCATGCAGATGAACCTGCAAGATTTGCGCGCGCGCAAAGTGCGCTAGAAAATTCCTTTAGTATTAGTAAAGATGGTTCGGTAGCACCATGCTTACCGCTAATTGTCGAGAGAATTGAGGGCTGAGATGGCGCTAACAAGTATTCCAACGCCAGAGCAAATTAAGCGTCTGCCTAAAGCTGTGATTCATGATCATCTTGATGGTGGATTGCGACCTGAAACTATTATCGAACTTGCCCGTGAAATTAATTATGCGCTACCAGCAAACGAACCAGAAGCTTTGGCTGATTGGTTTTATGAAGCCTGTAATTCAGGATCGCTTGTTCGATATATCGAAACTTTTGAACACACGATTGCCGTGATGCAGACTAAAGAGGCGATTGCCAGAGTCGCGAAAGAATGTGCCCTTGATTTAGCAAGAGATGGTGTTGTCTACGCCGAAGTTCGCGGCGCGCCAGAACTTTTTACTCGCAAAGGCTTAAGCCTAGATGAAGTTATCGAGGCGACAATTGCGGGATACCGCGCAGGTGAAGTGGCGGCAAAAGCTGAGGGTTTAACAATTCGCGTGGAATCTCTTCTCTGTGCACTTCGCCAAAATCCACATGCCCAAGAGGTGGCGGAGAAAGTAGTTAAATATCGCGACCTCGGAGTTGTTGGTTTCGATATCGCTGGTCCGGAAGATGGTTTCCCGCCAACTAATCAATTAGATACTTTCAATTATCTGCGACAAGAGGATGCACACTTCACTATTCATGCCGGTGAGGCATATGGCTTACCTTCAATTTGGCAGGCGATTCAAATGTGCGGAGCCGAAAGACTTGGACATGGCGTTCGCATTATTGAAGATATTGATTTTTCAGAAGCGAAACCAGTGCTTGGTCGATTATCAGCATATGTTCGTGATCGCCGAATTCCGTTAGAGCTCTGCCCGACTTCAAATTTGCAGACTGGTGCCGCAAAAACAATTGCTACCCATCCCATAGGCGCACTTGCAAAGTTGAGATTCCGAGTGACTATCAATACGGATAACCGCCTGATGAGCCGCACATCTATGACAAATGAAATGGTTGAAGTAGTAAAAGCATTCAATTGGAATTTCGCAGATTTGCAACGAGTAACAATCAACGCTTTGAAGAGCTCATTCATACCCTTCGAAGAACGACTTGCGATTATCGAAGAGATAGTTAAGCCTGGTTATTTAGCTATAGCTAGCGAATAATTTTCTAAGCGCATCGCAAATCTCATTGACGATCTGATTGGCTGATTTCTCTTCACCTATTACTTCTATGTAGCTCTTTAATTTTGGCTCTGTTCCACTTGGTCTAATAATTATGCGGATGTTTTCGCCAGCCCAAAGCCGAAATCCAACGGTCGGTAACTTGCTTTTAGTTAAATCTTCGAATGAGGTAATCTCAAAGTTTCCAAGCTTTTTTGGGGGATTGGCTTCGAGCTTCTGTAAAATTGTCTTGATTACTGAAAGGTCGCTGACTCGGATAGATAGCTGTTCGGTCCGGTGGTAACCAATCTCGCCCCAAATCTCGGTTAGATACTGCGGAATACTCGAACCCTTGGCCAAAAGCTCTGAGTTAATTTGGGCGATTTTAAGAGCGGCAGATATTCCATCTTTATCGTTAACCACCATTGGGTCAACGCAATAACCGATTGCTTCCTCGTACCCAAAGGCAAGATTTTCTATTTTAGATAACCATTTAAACCCAGTAAGCGTTTCGACAAATTTCGCGCCAGAAGATTTTGCAATTTTCGCTAGCGCACTAGAAGAAACAATTGTGGTTGCTAGAACTCTTCCGGTCATGTTTGAAGATTTTGCAATGTAGTAACCGATAAGAGTTCCAAGTTCATCACCACGCAACATCCGCCAATTATCTGATTCATCCTTAATTGCAATTGCACATCTATCGGCATCAGGGTCATTTGCAATCACCAAGTCAGCGCGCTCTTTGATCGCTAACTTGATTGCTAAATCGATTGCACCTGGCTCTTCAGGATTGGGAAAAATTACTGTTGGGAAATCGGGATCGGGTTCGGCTTGTTCGGCAACAAGTATCGGTTTAGAGAAATTGGCGCTATTGAAAAGCGATAGCAGGGTTTTGGTTCCAACACCATGCATTGCGGTGTAAACAATCTTGGAGGGAGCCGCTTCTTCTGCACCGCTTGAAGTCTTTTCAAGATATTTCTCAATTAAATCTTCACCAATAGTTTGCCAGTTGGCACCTCGTGGACTTGGTGTTTTAACTTTAGAAATTAGGGTCGAAATCTCGCTATCTGTCGGCGAAACGATTTGGCTTCCTAAATATCTAACGCCATCAACAATGCCGCCGAGATAAACCTTGTAACCATTATCCGCAGCCGGATTATGGCTAGCTGTGACCATCACGCCGCAATCCATTTTTAGTTCATTAACTGCAAAGGCCAAAACTGGAGTTGGTAGTTCACGGGGTAAAACATAAACATCTAATCCAGCTCCAGAAAAAATCTTGGCGCTCTCAGACGCAAACTCCTTGGATCCATGCCTCGCATCGCGCCCAATTACAACTTTAGATAGACCCCGAGATTTCAAAAACTCTGCGATTCCAGCAGCAGTACGTCCAACTACTGCGCGATTCATCCCTGATGGCCCGGGGCGAACTGGCCCACGTAGCCCAGCAGTTCCGAATTCTAAAAATCCGTTAAATGATTTACTTAACTCTTCAATATTTTCACTATCAAGCCAATCGCGCAGATGCTTTGAAGTAATTGGATCCGGATCATTTGCAATCCATTCTTCAACTTCTAATCGCAACTGCTGGTTGATCACAATTGTTTCAGAACCTTTGCAAGCAATTCGCCCATTCGTCCGGCAGCAGCTTTTCCTGCCTCCATGACTTCGGTATGACTCAATTTTTCACCAGTAACTCCGGCTGCTGCATTTGTAACTAATGAGATTCCAAGAACTTTGGCGCCAAGTGCATGTGCAGCGATTGCTTCAGGCACAGTCGACATACCTACTAAATCAGCGCCCATAGTTCGCAACATGTTAATTTCGGCAGGTGTTTCATATGCCGGTCCGCGCCAGTGCACATAGACACCTTCTGCGAGCGAGCTATCTTCACCTTTTACCAGCTCTCTAATTCGCTTGCTATATAAATCAGTTAGATCAACGAAATCTGCGCCGATAAGTGGGCTTGTTGCAGTCATAGAAATATGGTCACGAATCAGAACTGGCTGTCCAACTTTGTAGTCACGATTAATTCCGCCGCAGGCATTTGTCAGAACTACAACCTTGCATCCTGCTTTAACCGCGGTGCGGACACCATGAACAACTGGTTCTAAGCCCTTGCCTTCATAAAGATGAGTTCGACCGAGAAAAACTAAGGCGTTGATAACGCCGTTAGCGCCTGCAATTTCATATGATCGGATGAGTCCACCATGACCGACAACGGTTGGTGCTGGAAAACCCGGAACATCAGTGACTGCAAATTCGTGAGTTGGTGTTCCAAGTGCATCAGTCGCTGGCATCCATCCAGATCCCATAACAAGTGCGACATCGTGTTTAGCTTTCCCAGTTAGCTCTGCAATTTTTGAGGCCGCTGCAACTGCTGTTCCAATTGGGTCTGAATACAAATCGCTCATAGTTGAAATCTACTAGCTCTTGTCGTGATCTCTAGAACTCATATTCGCCATATGGTGCTTGCGACAGAGAACTTCATACACAACTGCAGCATCTGGTGAGGTATCACCGGGAACCAATTGGTCACCTTCCCGCGTCATTCGACCACCAACAATTCTGGCGTTATGGGTTGCGCGAACGCCACACCAACAGAGAGCTTCAACTTGCAATGGATTAACTCGATCTGCGAGTTCAATTAACCGCATCGAACCTGGAAAGAGTGAAGTTCTAAAATCGCTCAGAATGCCAAAGGCAAATACATCGACTCCCAAAATATCAACGATGCGCGCAAGTTGATCAATCTGATCGCTCTCATAAAACTGTGCTTCATCGAAGATTAGATAATCCAATGGACCGTTCGACTTCTGATGTTCGGATACAAATGAAAAAATATCCATGCCAGATGAGACTTCTATGGCCGGACTTTGCAAACCAAGACGGGAAGAGATAATTCCAGTTCCTGCGCGATCTTGATTTGTGAAAACAAGACCATGACGGCCGCGGCTTTCGTAGTTATGTGCGGTTTGAAGTGCGAGTGTGGATTTACCGCTATCCATAGTTCCGCAGTAATAAATCAATTGGGCCATAGCGGCAGTTTGGCATAGTCAACCCCAATTGCAGAGCATCGATAGGTTGGTGTCCGACAGTTGCTAGTTAGGCGCCTCGAAGATATTCAAGTACTTGGATTGCGTTCCAGCCATTGGGATAAATCTTAGATAAATCATTTGCACCGGCAAGATCTGAGCCCAATGTCACAAGAGGAAGTTCGGTCGAACCATCAACTCTAATTTGACCAAGTCCAATATCTGCCATCAGAGCATTGCATAGACATTTAGATCTTAAGTTTTGTTGCGGTGATCCACCTTTAAAGATAAAAGTTTTTATTGGTTCGCCAGGACACCGATATCCAAGTCCACCCTGCGGTCTTTCGAATGGTGTTCGTAAATATCCAAGATCGCAATTCCTGGAACGTTCATCAAAATTTTCATCATCGGAAAGCGTTCCAGTTATCTCTACAATTTTGAATGGAAAACCAGTGGGGGAGGCGAAAGGATCTGTCCGTACGCTGAGATTGCCCTCGGTTAAGCGCGAGAATAATTCGCTTTTTATTTCATCGGTGAACCCGGATTCATCTGCGAGAGCGAAAAGTGAACCAACCTGAATTCCTACTGCGCCTAGCTCTTTTGCTCGCCTTAAGTTATCCGGTGTGCCATATCCACCTGCAAGCCAGAACGGAATACCAGTCTTGGCTACCTTAACTAAATCGGCGATATCCAACTCTGTAAATTTGCTCTGACCATCTTCGGCGATTGCATCCTTGCTTCGAGGTGGCGCATTGTGACCGCCAGCAGTAAATCCTTCCACAATGAAGCCATCTGGTTTAGTTTTTTCATCTTTTCCAAGATATGCAGCGAGGGCGTGGGAAGAGATTATTGCTAAGAACTTTGGTTTCTTAACATTTATTGGATTGGAAACTACCGACATCGGATCAAACGTTAAGAAGTATGGAGTATTTGTACCGGCAACATCGATATTCAACTTAAACGGCGCTAATTGACGCAATTGCCTAATCATTTCCGGGATTTGGGTTGGGATTCCAGCGCCCATCAATACATAGTCAACGTTTGCCAACATGGCGCCGAAGATAGTAGCCGGGGTTGCGAGCTGAATTTTCTCGAGCGCATTTATTCCAACAACGCCGCTGTTGTTCTCCTTAGCTAACCAAACTTCAGTAAATGCACTTATCGCCAGAAGATTGACCGTCAATTTACTTTGTTTCAAACTCAATTTAGGAACATCTAAATAGGGTTTTTTGGGATCGCGACCGCCATCTATGAAGTAGAAATTAAGTATTTCCTTGGCAATATCTTGATTTGGAAAGTTGGCGAAGGCTCTTCGGATATCACCTGTCAGATCGCCATCTTGAAGTCTTCTGGCAATTACAGAGTCGATAGCAGTTGCAGAGACAACTCCTAAGCCGCCATTTAGTGAGACCATTTTTGCAAGTTGCCAGGTTGAAACAGCTATTCCCATGCCGCCTTGAATCACATCAGGTTGTAATTCGTTATCCTGTATCGGCATGAAGTGATTCTAAATGTTTAACGAAACTCCACTCCGAATAGTAGGAGAGGTGGCACTCAACAAGGTTAGCTAACGCGAAATAGTGGCGCAGTTAAACAAGTTGGTCCGCCATCGCCTTTAACTGCGACATTTTCACCGGCAAACAAGTGCACTTCAATTCCCGCGGTTCGTAACTTATCTTCGATTTCAGGATTGCCTGAAGCTAGGACTACAACATTTGGTTTGACCGCCAAGATATTACTTCCCTGAGTCAGCATCTCTTTCTCGCTAACAGTGAACCAAGAAATCCCACGACTCGCTAAAAATTCAAGTAGCCGAACTGGTGCAAGTGGTTCATAGACAACTGCCTTGTCATAAGAAATAGGGGATAGAACGCTCATTAAATGTAGTACAGCGCCAGGCCCTTCATAATGTGGAAGGTCGAATGAAAAGACATCCACGCCAAAAGGTGCAAGAAGGTCTCGAATCTGTTCAATGCCTGAAGTATTCGTACGATAGCTGTGTCCAATTAAAAGCGTTTTCTCATCAAGCCAAACTTTGTCGCCACCATCAGCAAAAGCTGGAGCAGTAAGTTCGCCAAGAATTGGAACCCCAATTGATTCCAGAGTTTTTCGGAAGGCAATAGGTTCATCCTTGCGAATCGGTTTCGCCATCCGCAACAAAATCGCACCATGCGGAGTCATAATCATTGGATCATGCATATAAACCGAATCAACTAAACCATCAACACTTGGCGCAATGTCGACTTGAGCGCCGAGTGATTCCAGCAAATCCGTAAATGATTTGTGCTCGGTTAAAAGTGCGCTCGTATCTGGTTGGCGCCAGAATCCATCTTCAACAAAATTTCCTACTGTTGTGGGTGTTCGAACCAACACTCGCTTTAGCGGGGAGACCATGTCTGGCGTGCCCCACTTTGAATCAGTACTACTCACCGGTGTAATACTTTGCGATTTCGCCTAAAGATTTGTCGAGAATTTCTAAACCTAATCTGGCGTCAGCTTCTGAAATATTGCATGGCGGACATAGATGGATTCGATTGAAATTCGTAAATGGCATCATGCCGTTCGCTTTGCAGGCCGCGACCAATTCATTCATCGCTGGACTCGAGCCACCATATGGTGCAAGTGGCGCATGAGTCTTGCGATCGCTGACTAAATCAACGCCCCAGAAAACTCCAGCTCCGCGAATATCTCCGATGACTTTATGCTTTTTAGCGAGCTCAATTAACCCTGGCCCAAAAATATTCGCTCCAATATTTGTTGCATTTTCCAACATTTTCTCGGCCTTCATAACATCAATAGTTGCTACTGCCGCTGCTGCTGCTAATGGATGGCCCATATAAGTTAGACCCCCAGGGAATACTTGCTCATCAAAAGTTTTTGATATTTCACTACTTATTACAACACCGCCGAGAGGGACATAGCCAGATGTAACGCCCTTTGCAAAGGTTATGAGATCAGGAACAACCTTGGTGCTTTGGAATGCAAACCATTTCCCCGTACGACCAAATCCA
Source organism: actinobacterium SCGC AAA044-D11 (assembly GCA_965268555.1). Lineage (GTDB taxonomy): Bacteria > Actinomycetota > Actinomycetes > Nanopelagicales > Nanopelagicaceae > AAA044-D11. Next base: position 777,520 of record OZ254174.1, on the reverse strand, counting down.
GCCATAACTTCATCGGCAATCCACATTATTTTATATTTATCGCAGAGCGCTCGAACACCTTCTAGATAACCAGCAGGTGGAACTAATACGCCGGCAGTTCCTGGAACTGTCTCAATCAAGATCGCAGCGATTGTGTGAGCACCTTCGAAAATAATTGTTTGTTCAAGATGTTCAAGAGCCCGGGTGCACTCTTCTTCTTCAGTTGTAGCCCAGAAAGGTGAGCGATATAGATAAGGACCCCAAAAGTGAACGTGACCAGTTGCAAATTCATTTGGGAAGCGACGGGGATCTCCAGTTGCATTAATGGCCGCGCCGGTATTGCCATGATAGGAGCGATAGGTCGAAAGCACTTTATGTTTCCTTGTATGAATTCGGCACATCCGAATTGCATTTTCAATCGCGTCGGCACCGCCATTAGTGAAGAAGACCTTGGCAAAATTTGGACCAGCGAGTTCAACTATTCGCGCAGCTGCTTCGTTTCTAACATCGCTGGCATGTTGTGGTGCAAGCGCCGTCAAAGTTCCTGCTTGTTCTTGAATCGCAGCAACAACTTTGGGATGTTGGTGGCCGATATTTGTGAAAACTAATTGCGAGGAAAAATCCAGATACTCCTTGCCATCATGATCCCAAAAGCGCGAACCCGAACTCTTTGCAACAGGGATGGGAGCAATCGCGCCTTGCGCTGACCAAGAGTGGAACACATACTTATGGTCGCCCGCGCTTACTTCAGCGTTGCTCTTCGAACCTGCACTCATCGTTAGCCCCTAGCTTTTGGCCGACATTGGACTACTTGGACATAAGTAGAGAAAGTCGGTTACTTGTAATTGGCGTCATCATATTGCCCTGGCGTAGACTATCGCCATGACTCAGACAAAAATCATTTCCCATTGGATTAACGGCGCACTCGATACCGGAAAAGCTGAACGCACTAGTGAGGTTTTTAATCCGGCTACTGGTCAGGTCTCTGCAAACGTTGCGCTAGCGAATGCGGCAACGGTCGATAAGGCAGTGAGCGCAGCAACAGCGGCTTTTGTTTCATGGCGTCATAGTTCACTTACAAAGCGCACTCAAGTTTTATTCGCATTCCGCGAACTAGTCCTGCAAAATAAAGAGAAGATCGCAGCGCTAATTACTGCAGAGCACGGAAAAGTTTTAAGTGACGCATCAGGCGAAGTTACTCGCGGTCTTGAAGTAGTTGAATTTGCTTGTGGTATTCCGCATTTGTTGAAGGGAGGCTTCTCTGAGGAAGTCTCTTCTGGTGTAGATGTTTATTCAATTCGCCAACCACTTGGTCCAGTCGCAATAATTTCACCTTTCAACTTTCCAGCAATGGTTCCAATGTGGTTCTTCCCAATTGCGATTGCCTGCGGAAATACAGTTGTCCTAAAACCTTCTGAAAAGGACCCAAGCGCTGCAATGTTCTTGGCCGAGCTTTGGAAAGAGGCCGGTCTTCCAGATGGTGTTTTCAATATTGTTCATGGTGACAAAGAGTCTGTAGATGCGCTTCTTGCCCACCCAGGAATTAAATCTGTCTCATTTGTTGGCTCAACGCCAATCGCTAAATATGTTTATGAAACCGGAACTAAAAACGGCAAGCGTGTACAAGCACTTGGTGGCGCAAAGAACCACATGGTTGTTCTTCCTGATTCTGACCTTGAACTTGCGGCGGACGCTGCAATCAACGCAGGATTTGGATCTGCCGGAGAGCGTTGCATGGCAATCTCTGCAATCGTTGCAGTTGAACCAATCGCAAGTGCACTTGTAGCGAGAATTAAATCGCGAATGGCGAACATCAAAACTGGTGACGGAACTCAAGGCGCAGACATGGGCCCACTTGTAAGCAAAGTCCACCGCGACAAAGTTGCTTCATACATTGAAGCCGGCGAAAGTGCAGGCGCAACGCTTGTCGAAGATGGTCGCAAGGTTAAAGTTGATGGCGAAGGTTTCTTCCTCGGACCAACACTTTTTGACAATGTCACACCTGAAATGAGTATCTACAAAGAAGAGATTTTTGGACCAGTACTAAGCGTTCTTCGGGTTAATACCTACGACGAAGCTCTAGCCTTAGTTAACAGCCATCCATATGGAAACGGAACTGCGATTTTCACTAATGATGGCGGCGCTGCCCGTAGATTCCAGAACGAAGTAGAAGTTGGAATGGTTGGTATCAACGTGCCGATTCCTGTTCCGATGGCCTACTTCTCATTTGGTGGTTGGAAGAATTCGTTATTCGGTGACACGCATGCACACGGAACTGAAGGCGTTCACTTCTTTACTCGCGGCAAAGTTGTTACAAGTCGCTGGTTGGATCCAAGCCATGGTGGCATCAACTTAGGCTTCCCACAGAACAGCTAAGTTTTAATGGAGTTAATTCGCCTAGAAGAACACCATCTTCCAGAATTTTTGTCTGCAATTAAGTTGGTCATGAAAGACCAAGATTTGATGCACATGGATTTAGATAAGCTTTATGAGGAAGCCGTTGCCGATCCCGCTCGCTTCATTCGAGAGCAGGATGACCCACTTGGTCTTGGTGCTGATATCGAAATGCCAGATGGAACTTTTGTGAAAAGACTTCCAAGCATTGTGCGACATATGTGGGATGGCGAAATCTGTGGACGAATTGGTTTTCGTTGGAGCCCCGGAACTAATGAATTGCCACCAACTTGTTTGGGACATATTGGGTATTGGATTTTGCCACACAAGCGGCGCAAAGGTTATGCCGCGAAAGCTTTGGGCCTAATGCTGGAAGAAGCGCGGGCACAGAAATTAGATTATGTAGATCTCACAACGAATCCGGAGAACTTTGCTTCCCAAGCAGTCATAAAAGCTAACGGGGGAGTTTTTAGAGAACGAGTTCCGCTTCCGCCGCAACATGGAAGTGGAGATATCACTTATTGGCGGATCAAGCTTTAGCTAAAGCTGTAGAGAGCTAGAAAGGTTGCGATAGAAAGCATGATTATCGCAATTATCGAATCAAGGACTTTCCAAAAAATTGGGCGTGACATGAACCTGGATGCAGATTTAGCTCCAAAACCAATAGCTGTAAACCAGATGAAACTAGCGACAGCCGCACCTGAAACAAAGAACCACTTATCGGAACCAAATTGATTGGAAATACTCCCAAGTAAAATTACGGTATCTAGATAAACGTGAGGGTTTAAGAAAGTTAGGCCCAGAACAGTAAGGATTACGTTTTTGCGATTCGGTGAAGCCTCGCCTGCAGAATTCAACACCTCTTTACTAAAAACGGATCTAGCCGATTTAAAAGCAAACCAAAGTAGATAAGCGACTCCAAACCAACGGACAAATTCCAATACCTTTGCATTTGACTTGATAAGAGCGCCAAGCCCACTTGCGCCAAAAATGATCAGAAGTGCGTCGGAAAAAGCACAGATTAAAACTGTCAGAATTACATACTTTTTAGTCAGCCCCTGACGAATTACAAATGCATTCTGAGCACCGATGGCAATAATCAGCGAGAAGCCTGTCAAGAGGCCAGGGATTATTGCGAACATCAGTGAAGAATACTTGGGAAAAGGTTAGTCGTCTCTTAGGATTGCTAAATGTCTAGTGTCAGAGCGTTGGTTGTATCAGATAAGAGTCAATGGCTCCCATTATGGCTAGGTTATTTAGAATTTTATAAGACCGAGTTAAGCCAAGAGCAGAGTGAATTAACTTGGCAGAGATTGATAGATCCTACTTACAATCTTCATGGATTAGCCGTGGAAGTTGAAGGGGTAATTCAAGGAATCACTCATTATTCATTTCAAACTTCTACCTGGGCTGCAAAGAATTACTGCTATCTCGAGGATCTCTTTACAGCCCAGAATATGCGCGGTAAAGGAATAGGCAGATTGCTGATAGACGCCGTTAAAGTCATCGCTATTGCCGAAGGCTCTTCCAGACTTTATTGGAATACAGATGCAACAAATGAAACTGCAAGAAAACTCTATGACACTTACACGAGCGAATCTGGAAAAGTTCAATATCGAATTCCGTTGGTAGCAAATGATTATGACTAGTTTGCAGAAGGAGTGTTAACTTGAGCATACTGAAATTGAAAGATGGCCGAGATTTCGATTACATCTCAAATGACTCCCAATCTGAAGTTGGAATTCTCTTTCACCACGGAACGCCAGGGGAATGCACCGGATGGCAGAAATGGTTCAGTGAACTTGCAGGTATCAAAGCAGTTGCGGCTAGCCGTCCTGGCTATGGCTTGAGTGATAGACGAAGAGCTAGAACGGTTGCATCCGATATTGAAGATCAATCACAATTACTTGAATTCTTAGGCATCAATAAATTTGTTTCTATTGGTTGGTCAGGTGGCGGACCACACGCAATCAATATGACAAGGCACCCTAATTGTGTTGGCGCAATAACTCTTGCCGGCGTCGGGGAGTGGGGCAATAAGGATTTAAATTTCTTAGAAGGCATGGGTCCAGAAAATCATGAGGAATTCGGCGCCGCTCTAAATGGCGAAGCTGATATCGAGAATTGGATGCAGAAAAATTACCCAGGATTTGCCAATGTCCAAGGTTCCGATCTGATCGAATCTTTTGGCGGTTTAATTGGTGATGCAGATAAGCGAGCACTAACTCCTGAGGTTGCAGAAGTTGATGCAAAATCTTTTCGCCGGGCGCTATCTAAAGGATGTTACGGTTGGCTCGATGATGATTTAGCTTTCGTTCAAAGTTTCGGTTTTGATTTAAGCCAAGTAACTAAGCCAGTTTTAGTTTGGCAAGGTGATGATGATTTTATGGTTCCAAGGGCGCATAGCGAATGGCTTGCAAAACACATCCCAACTGCAAAACTCAACTTTGTTCCTGGCCACGGCCATATCTCGCTTGGTGAAAGTTATCGCTCAGAAATTATTGAGCAAGCCCTCAATCTCTTAGCCTGATTTTTAACGACAAATTTGATTGCGTTGTCGAATATAACTTGAGAGGTATGTCTTTAAGCTTCTTCTACACAAACTTTAGAAATTGAGGAAAAAATGAAGAAGGCTCTCACTATTGCTATAGCTGCCACCTTATTAATCGGTCAATCAAATGCGCAGGCCGCTACAAAGGTAAAGATTTCACCGCAGTTCAAAGTTTCAAAAAAGAATCCCGTTATTACGATTAAGGTTTCTGGTCTTCCTAAAGATCATGGAATCTATATCTCACAATGCATGGCACCTTCAAAGAAAGCCGGAGCTGCCCAATCTTGTAATCCAGCAGAAGCTTCAAAGCTCTGGGTTTCAGATGTTGCAGCCGATCAGGCTATGGGAGCGAAAGCTTCGACTTCCAAGCTAACTTTGAAAGTTGATAAATACTTCGATGGCGGAGATTGCATCCACACAACTTGTGGACTATTGGTTACAAATGACCATAGCGCCGACCAGGATAGAAGCGAAGATCAATTCATAAAGTTTAAATTCGCAGGCATCAATCTCTTCTAGATTTTGACATCAGGGCTCGAACTCCTGCAATTGCGTACTGCTGCGCACTTGCGACTTCGAGCTCTGGGTCAGAGCCAGATTCAATGCGAATCGATGCGGCATCCAAAGTTCCCTGCAAATAAGAAAGCGCCATTGGCACATCAGCAATATCAAGTTCTTCTAGAGGTTTGCTAATCGTATTGATTAATCTTCTATGGCCCATTGCTATCTCTGATTTGCGGAAGTTTGGCATGTTTACGCTATTTAAACTCTTTACTAGTAGGTGGCGCCCATCAACAACATATTTAAGTGCTTCGGCTATCCAAGATTCCAAATAAGTGAATGGATCATTGACCCCCACGACTGCTGAGAGTAGGCGTTTGTTGTAGTTCTCCAACTCTTCAATCACTAAATCCGCCACTAGATCTGCTGAAGATGAGAAATATTCGTAAATAGAGGAACGAGCAATTCCCGCTCTCTTCGCAACTGCCGCGACTGTGACGGCGTTTGCACCGCTCTCTGTCGCCAAGCTCATAGCAGCTTCGATTATTTGTCTCTGACGCATTGCTCGTTGCTCGCCAATAGTTGCTTCTTGAATTCTCGGAACCATTGGTAAATCCTACTTATTCAACCCTTAATACGTAACTCGAAAAGATCTAGAATTTCACATCTTCCATGCTTTGAGATGAATTCAGATAAGTATGCGACTACTGAACTTTTTTGGGTTTGAAGAGAAGTTCGTCAATTCCGATGCGATGCGCTTTAAAGGAATTCACAGGCGAATCACTCGGGTATCCAATAGCCATTCCGCAGAGCAATCGGTAATCCTTTGAAATATCAAATTCTCGTCGCACCACGTCATCCCAGATATTCACTGCACCTTGGGCGCAGGTTCCGAGTCCGTATCCATGAGCGGAGAGCGCCAAATTTTCCATCATAAGACCAGCATCTGAAGCGGCATAAATGTGAAGGCTCTTATGAATGTAGATAAACATTTCAACTGGGGCGCCAAAGAACGAGTAATTCTTTCCCCATTGCTTATCTCGCGCATCGCGATCTCCGCGCTTAACTCCAAATAATTCGTAAAGCTCTTTGCCAACTCGTTGCGCTCTTGGCCTTAATTCTGCGACATATGGTTTAACAATGCTTCGATTACTAGTTGGAAGTCCATACCGAGAGAAGATAAGACGTAACTTATTCTTCAAGCCTTTACGCATGATGCCAGAAAGCACGCTCCACCGATTTAGAAACTCACCACTAATTCGATCCTTAACTTCGCCAGTTGCGATTGCAATCTTAAACGGCCTGGTATTTGACCAGCTTGGCGCAGTAAGCGCATCAGTCAATATCTGGTCTACAAGCTCTTGCGGAACCGGAGTCGGAAGAAAATCTCGAGTTGATCTGCGGGAAGCCAAAAATTCTGAAATCCAAGCCGAATTATGGCTCTCTTGATTTGAACTCACCTGCAAATCTTACAACAGGTGTATTTGAGTGGACCGTACTGGGATCGAACCAGTGACCCCCACAATGTCAATGTGGTGCTCTACCGCTGAGCCAACGATCCTTAAGTAACCTTAAGATGCGGAATATTACATCAAGTTTTTCTTGATTAACTACCCGCCCTTCCAAAGTCATCTTCTAGGCGTTCAATGTCATCTTCGCCGAAGTATGAACCGGTTTGGACTTCGATGAAAATGATTTCTTTATCACCAGTATTGGTAATTCGGTGGAGAACTCCGATTGGGAACTCGACTGTGTCACCCGGTTTTACTTTTGAGATTGCGCCATCAATTGTGACTTCACCTGTGCCTTGAACTATGAACCAATGTTCAGCGCGATGCTTGTGGCGTTGATATGAAATTCTTGAACCAGGTTTTATCCAAATACATTTAACTTTATAAGTTGAAGATTCTTGGAGAACTTCATAGCGACCCCAAGGGCGTTCTGATTTCTCTAATTCACTCATCAGGTTCCTAACTTATTTGTTTCGCTAAATTAAGTGAGTTAAGTATGGAGGTCGGAACGGGATTTGAACCCGTGTAGCAGGATTTGCAGTCCTGAGCCTCGCCTCTCGGCCATCCGACCATCTTTTCCTGCGCGTGCTTCACATATCTATCATCAGAGCGGACGACCGGGTTCGAACCGGCGACCTGAACCTTGGCAAGGTTCCGCGCTACCAACTGCGCTACGTCCGCATTCTTGCAATCCACATTCCTGCAGAATCAAGAGGGCAAATCTAGCGCACCAAACGGACAAGCGCCAAAGTGAAAGATCCCGCGCGATACCTGGGTCAAATTCAGTGGCGTCATCTACCTTAGGTCTGTGGAAATTAACCAGCCCTTCTTCTGGATGAATGGGATTTTGGCTACCGATTTAATGGAAATCAGCAGTGACCCTGCGGTTCTGGAGGATGGCGGCTTCTGGGCTGTTACAACTACTTTCGAAGGTCAGTACACCTTTGCAAAATTTGCAACAGTTTCACGAGACGTTGCATTTCCGAAAGTCGGGGAGTGGATGGGCTTAACAGAAGTTTGGGAGAGTTCACTTTCACAACTTGAGTATGAGAAATACGTAGAAGATATTCGCACTCAAATTGAACTCGGAAATGTTTATCAAGTTAATGCTTGTCGTGTCTTAAAAACCAAAATCGAAGATAAGCGTTCGCTGGCTCCACTTTTCGCCAAATTGCTGAGTAAAAATCCTGCTCCAAGCGCTGCATTCCTTAGGTTGCCGAACTTTGAAATCGCTTCAGCATCTCCCGAGCTGTTCATTGCTCGCCACGGGGCGCAGATAAAGACCAGTCCGATAAAAGGAACCAGAAAACTTTCGCAGACTGGATCGAGTTTCTCAGAGAAAGATAAGGCTGAAAACATCATGATTGTGGATCTGATGCGAAATGACTTTGGCCGAATATGTAAACCTGGAACGGTAAAGGTTAAGGAGCTGCTGCGAACCGAGTTACACCCAGGATTAGAACATTTAGTTTCGGATGTAATTGGTGAAGTGGTAGAAGGAATTACTTGGGCTTCGATATTTGAAAGCGTTCTTCCTCCGGGTTCGGTAAGTGGCACACCTAAGTACACCGCTGTTTCATTAATTGCTGAGAAAGAACTAGGCGGACGCGGGCCATATTGTGGCGCCCTCGGATGGATTGAGGGCAATCAGAGTGTCTTGAGCGTTGCAATTAGGATTTTCTGGAAGCACGAAAATGTTTTGAATTTTGGTACAGGTGCCGGAATAACCTGGTCGAGTGATGCGTCCGCAGAGTGGGAAGAAACAGAATTGAAGGCGAGTAAGTTGCTTTCAATTGCTGGTGGATTGCGAAGTGATCGATGGCCGTTTGGTTCTGGATTATTTGAAACTGTTCGCATTGAAAATGGCACGCCACAGTTATTGCGAGAGCATTTAGCTAGGGCGCGAAATAGCGCCGCGGTTTTGGGGTATTCGATACCTAGCGATCGCGAGATCTTTGAAAAGATTGGATCACTTGACCGCATTGAGTTGGGGCGGATGCGACTAACATTCGGCGAAACTTTCCAGGTTTCACTTGACCCATATGTTGAGTCGAATAACAGCGCTCGAATCGGCCTTAGGAATTTGGAAATAGATTTTGCTGCAAAGGCTCATAAAGCATTTCCTTATACCGATAACTTGAAAATGCTCACCGAAGCTCGCGTAGATGGATTTGATGAAGTCCTTATTGTTAATCAAGACAATAAGGTTTCTGAAGGCGCAATTTCCAACTTTGTTTTTCGAATTGATGGCTTGTGGATTACGCCGAACCTTGATTCCGGAGTACTACCAGGAATAATCAGAGGCTTTGTAATTTCGAGCGGATTAGCAATCGAAAGTGAAATAAGCGTAGTCGAGCTCGATAAAGCGACACATGCTTTTGCGCTATCTGCACTTCGAATCGCGCAACCTATTTCGCAAATTGGTGACCGAAAATTGCAAGAAGATGAAATTAGTAAGCAGTGGGCCCTTAAATTGCGCGAGATTCTGCAGGCTAATTCGGTAGGCTAGGCGCGTGGCTAATATTTCGATTTCAGTGAACGGTGCAAAGCAATCCGTTGACTCGCAAATTCGTCCTACCCAAATATTTGCCGAACAAAGTGAAATCGTGGTCTGCAAAGTTAATGGCGAGATGAAAGATTTGTGGACCCAACTTAGCGAGGGCGATGTAGTCGAAGGTATAAGTATCGACTCTCCTGACGGACTTTCAGTATTGCGGCACTCAACCGCACATGTGTTGGCACAGGCGGTGCAAGAAGTATTTCCGGAAACTAAGTTAGGAATCGGCCCCCCAATCACCGATGGTTTCTACTATGACTTTGATCCACTTAAACCTTTTAATCCAGATGATTTAGAGAAACTCGAATCGGCTATGCGCAAGATTATTAAAGCCGGGCAGAGATTTCGTCGAAGAGTTGTGACGGATAAAGAGGCGCTTGCAGAACTCGCACACGAACCATATAAATGTGAATTAATTGGTCTCAAATCAAATGCAGCAGATGATGAATCAAGCGTTGAAGTCGGCGCTGGTGAGTTAACAATTTATGACAACTTGGGCCGAGATGGACAACCAGCTTGGAGCGACTTGTGTCGTGGTCCGCATCTGCCTTCTACTAAACATATTCCAGCATTTAAATTAATGCGTACTGCTGCGGCGTATTGGCGCGGCTCTGAGAAAAATCCAATGCTGCAGCGAATTTACGGAACCGCATGGCCATCTCAAGAGGCACTCGATGGGTATTTGAATTTACTAGCTGAGGCGGAGAAGCGCGATCATCGTCGCCTTGGTGCTGAGTTAGATCTTTTTTCCTTCCCAGAAGAAGTTGGTTCTGGTCTTGCGGTGTTCCATCCAAAAGGCGGCATCATCCGCCGCGCTATGGAAGACTATTCACGACGTCGTCATGAAGAAGAGGATTACCAATTCGTTTACTCACCACATCTGACTAAGGCCGCACTTTTTGAAACTTCTGGTCACCTTCAGTGGTACTCCGAAGGCATGTATCCACCAATGATTATGGATGAAGAACTCCATGCCGATGGAACAATTAAGCGCGCTGGCCAGAAGTACTACATGAAGCCAATGAACTGCCCGTTCCACAATCTGATCTACAAATCATCTTCGCGTTCGTATCGCGAGCTTCCGCTTCGCTTATTCGAATTCGGAACCGTCTATAGATATGAAAAATCCGGAGTAATTCACGGGTTGACTCGCGCTCGTGGTTTCACCCAGGACGATGCGCATATTTATTGCACTAAAGATCAGATGCTAGGAGAGCTGGATAGCCTCTTAACTTTCGTTCTTAATTTACTTCGAGATTATGGTCTTGAAGATTTCTATCTGGAACTATCAACTAGAAATCCAGAAAAATCTGTTGGCGCAGATGCAGATTGGGAAGCTGCCACTGAAGCGCTACGAATTGCAGCCACAAAACAGAATTTAGAACTTGTTTTAGATCCAGAGGGTGCAGCTTTCTACGGTCCAAAGATTTCAGTACAGGCAAAAGATGCAATTGGAAGAACTTGGCAGATGTCTACTATCCAAGTCGATTTCCAACTTCCGCAACGTTTTGATTTGGAATATCAGGCCTCAGATGGTTCTAGACAACAACCGGTGATGATTCACAGAGCTCTCTTTGGGTCGATTGAAAGATTCTTCGGCGTACTTACCGAACACTATGCGGGTGCTTTTCCACCTTGGCTAGCTCCTGTTCAAGTTCGCGGAATCCCCGTAGCGGATACTTTTACGCCTTATCTAGAAGAAGTTATTGCGAAGATGCGTAAGGCAGGGATACGTGTAGATATTGATTCATCTGATGATCGAATGCAGAAGAAGGTGCGCACCGCGCAACTTGAGAAGATTCCATTCATGATGATTGCAGGGGAAGAGGATGCAAATGCTGGAGCGGTCTCATTTAGATATCGCAACGGCGAGCAGAAGAATGGCATTTCAGTCGATGAGGCGATTGCTGAAGTTTTAACTGTGGTTGCAAATCGAACTCAGATTTGATTGAACAATGAGTGATATTAATTTGAATGGTGGCGCCGGAATGCCAGATCGTTGGCAGAGGTTATGGGCACCACATCGGATGTCCTACCTAGAAGGTGAAAATAGACCGCTTCCCGGCAACGAAATTGAATGCCCATTTTGCAGAATTCCAAAGTTAAGTGATTCCGATGGACTTATTGTGGCGCGAGGCAGCGAAGCCTATGTAGTCATGAATCTTTACCCGTATAACGCGGGACACTTGTTAATTTGTGCGAATCGACATGTAGCAGATTTAACTGAGTTAACGAAGAGCGAACGTGATGAAATATTTGAGTTATCGGCGCATGCTATGAAAGTTCTGCGCAAAGTAAGCGGAGCTGCTGGCTTCAACCTAGGAATGAATCAGGGCGCAGTATCCGGTGCAGGAGTTGCAGAACATATCCACCAACATGTAATTCCAAGATGGGCTGGAGATGCGAATTTCATGCCACTTATCGGACAGACAAAAGTTTTACCACAACTTCTTAGTGAGACTAGAGCAGCCTTAGCTGCGGCTTGGTAACTTATTTAGGAAGCTAGCAATTTCAAAGCTGCCAAGGTTGTTCGATGGAATGAATGGAATTGCTGGGAAGCTAAGGCCATCTTGGAAACCAGAATCCCCAAACTCCTCTAGTTTCTCCAAAAATTCCTTGCGAAACTCAAAGACTAAAACTTTATGTTCGGGATCGCTCTCTCTTTCGCTTCTGGTGTTATTGGAATAATCTGAAAGTCTTAAAGTATCTAGATCAATTAGCGCACTTGGATTTCCAGCATCATCGTGAAGTACTAAATAAGGAGTAATCACCTCATCTAACATTCGGCTTGCAATAGCGCTCATGTCATCAAAATCAACTTCACCATTTGATAAATCTGTAATTAGGATGAGAGATGGGATATACAACTCTCTGGCAAATTGCCAATGTTCAATATTTTCGGGGGAGATGCCATCAATCGCGCTGACTATGAATATCGCGACATCGCACGCGTGGAGATCTACGGGAGTTAGACCAAAGAATTGGGCGACTTCAACACTAGATTTTCCTAGTAGAGATACCTGCAAATTGGGCTTAATTGGTGGGAAGATTTGGGTGCTCACGACTACAAAGCCTACGATGGGAAAGATGCTTCAGGAATCATTACGCGCCCCAGTCACCAGATTAATTACTCCAATCTGCAGTGGCTTGTTACGTCTTGGAATTTCAGCCAATGCGATAACTGCGATGGGTGCGCTCGGAACGATTATTTCTGCGCTCTTTGCCTTAACTAACGGCAGGCTCTTTCTCGGAACGCTTTTAATTGTCTTCTTTGTTCTCTTCGATTTACTTGATGGAACCATTGCGAGGTTATCCCAAAAAGGTACTAGCCCCTGGGGTGCGCTCTTGGATTCAACTCTCGATAGATTGAGCGATGCGATAATTCTTGGAAGTGTTGCTTGGTATTTAATTGATATCGATGATCGACTTGCCCCGCTCGTTCTAATCGCCGCAGTACTTGGCTTCTTAATCTCATATATCAAAGCTCGTTCAGAATCTTTGGGGATTGCGTGTGATGGAGGTTTTGCCGAGAGAACCGAACGCTTAATTATTGTTCTAGTAACAACTGGTTTCGCAGGTTTAGGTGTTCCTTATGTATTGGCGATTGGCTTCTGGGTTTTAACTTTTGCAAGCGTGCTAACAGTGATTCAAAGGTTAGCTATCGTTTATAGAGGCGCTGCGTGAGTGCGGGCTTAATTTATTTTGGTTATAGCTTGGCTTGGAAAATAGTTCGCCTACTGCCCGAAAAATTTGCGTACAACTTGGCTGATCGTTTCGCCGACCTGCTTTATGGTAAGAATGGAAAAGGCGTTACACGACTTAGAAAAAACTATAAGCGGATTCGCCCGGAATTAAACTCTGATGAATTAGAATTTTTAACAAATGCTGGAATGCGGTCATACCTGCGTTATTGGTGCGACACATTCAGATTCCCTGGTTGGGATAACCAGCGTTTAATAGCAACCACAATTTGTGAAAATGAGAATTTTTTGCGCGATGCCATTTCAGAGAAACGTGGCTGCATTGTTGCCCTGCCACACGCTGGAAATTGGGATCATGCGGGCGCCTACTTCTGCGCGACTGGAATTCCACTAACTACCGTCGCCGAACATCTAAAACCAGAGAAGTTGTTCCGAAAGTTTTTGGAATATCGGACAAAAATTGGGATGGAAGTTTTAGATCTTGATTCACGCAGTATCGCCGTTCTTTCGCAGCGCTTGCGCGCCGGAAAATTGGTTGCCTTGGTTGCAGACCGGGACTTGTCGAAGAATGGAATTCCAGTTGAATTTTTCGGCGAAGGCGCACGAATGCCAGCGGGGCCTGCGCTGCTCGCTATCCAAACCGGAGCTGATTTGATCACTGCTTATGTGAAATATGAAAAAAGTGGAATCCGAATTTTTTTCGAAGGTCCAATTCAAGTACCAAGTACTGGATCAACAAGTGAAAAAGCTTCAGCAATGACGCAAGTAATGGCCGATAGATTTGCTAAGCACATTGCAGCTAATACTGTTGATTGGCATATGTTGCAACGAATCTGGGTCAATACAAATGCGTAAATTGCGAATTGGTGTTGTCTGTCCTTATGGATGGGACACTCCCGGGGGAGTGCAGATCCATATAAAGGAATTAGCGCAGTGGCTTATTGAAAAGGGACACATCGTCTCAGTTTTAGCGCCGGTAACAACTGAAGATGGAAACATTGAACCTTGGGTTGTCTCTGCCGGTCGTCCAATTTCAATTCCATACAATGGTGCTGTCGCAAAAGTTATCTTCGGACCGATTGCCTCCTCGCGCGTTAAACAATGGATTTCGGCAGGCGATTTTGATTTATTGCATCTACATGAGCCAGCTATTCCATCACTCTCACTTCTTGCGGGATGGGCCGGAGATGGTCCGATGGTGGCAACATTTCATGCTGCTGCAAATTCGCAGAAAGTTGCCAATGCAATTGGAACAATGCTCGATCCATTAATCGAACGTATTACTGCGAAGATTGCGGTCAGTGAAATTGCTAGAGATACTTTAAAAGATAGGTTTGAAACCGAGGCAGTTGTAATTCCAAATGGAATTGATACGAGCAAGTTCAATGGAATAGGCCCACGTTCAGAATGGGCTCTTCCAAACACGATTGGATTCATTGGTCGCTTTGATGAGCCCCGAAAAGGATTGAATGTTCTCCTCGAAGCTATTCCGAAGATCGTAAATGAAATTCCTAATCTTCGTGTTCTTGTTGCCGGCCCAGGTGATGCGAGTGATTTTTCTAAGCAAGTTTCTCCCCAAATACGTGATCGTATAACCTACCTCGGCAGAATTTCAGAGTTAGAGAAAGCCCAATTCTTCAAATCGATTTCGCTTTATATCGCCCCAAATACCGGGGGCGAGTCGTTTGGAATTATTCTGACTGAAGCGATGGCGGCGGGTTCTGCGATTGTCGCAAGTGATTTACCGGCATTTAAATCTCTCCTGGAAAATGGAAAGTCTGGCGAAATTTTTACCTCGCAAGATTCCACTTCACTAGCTAATTCAGTGATTGCATTGCTTCAAAACCCCCAACGAAGAGAAGAGATAGCAGAAGCCGGCCTCGCAAGATCTCAAATCTTCGATTGGAATACCGTAGGAGAACAAATTCTTTCGGTTTACGAAATGGCTTTGGTCGGCAACACCAAAGTTACATTGGCATCAGAAAATCGTTTTTGGAATAGATTGCGCTCCAATGATTGAGAAACTTTTACTTATAGCCCTGGCTTTACTTCTCTTTGGTTGGTATCTATCCGCGCTTGCCTCCAGATTGGATGCGCTGCATCATCGCGTTGAAACTTCGTGGGCGCATTTAGATGCGCTCTTACAGAAACGTGCGGCAATTGCACTTGAAATCGCACTTTCTAAAGGCGTTGATGCCGCGACAAGTTTGGTCCTAACCGCAGCGGCCTACCAGGCTCGCGAGGCAAATATCGTTGAACGAAGTGATGCCGAAATCGCACTTTCGCAAAGTCTAGATTTGATTCTCTCTGATGAGATAGCTGCTCCTAGCGGCATAGATACCGGCCTTTTGGACTCTCTCAAATCTCTCACCGAAAAGATATCTGTCGGAATAACGATTCATACTGAAGCTGTGACTAGCGCGCAGAAACTTAGAAACCGTTCGTTATTCAAAATCTTTAGGTTGGCCGGTCATGCGCCGTTGCCAATGCGTTATGCGTTTGAGGATGACATCCTGTGAATAAAGTAAAGCGCGTCTTAGCGGGTATTTCTATCTTAATTGTTCTGAGTTCTTGCGCCACCCCTTCAAGTATTGTGAAGAACGTTTCAGGGAAAAGTGTTGAACGAAATGTTTTGACAAACTTGCCTGGGAAAAATGGTCCGGTCCTAGCCGTAAAGATCGATGACACTCCGCCCGCTCACCCACAAGTTGGGTTGGCTAAGGCCGAAGTTATTTATATTGAACAGGTCGAAGGTGGACTCACCCGATTAGCAGCGATTTTCTCAAATGAAATTCCACCGCTTATTGGACCAGTTCGATCAGCGCGAATTAGTGATATCGAAATTCTTGCGCAATATGGTCGAGTGGGATTTGCTTACAGTGGTGCGCAATCAAAGATGAGGCCAGTACTTGCGCAAGCAAATCTCGTCAACATGAGCGCTGAGATTAATCCACCAACCATCTATCAGACCGATAAGAATCGTTACTCGCCAACAAATATGATGTTAGATGCTTCTGCGCTCTTAACGAAAACCATCGAAGTTGAGGGTAAGAAAATTGACACTGTGAGATCAGTTGGTTGGCAATTTGGAAAAGTTGCCGAAGGCGCGAAGAAAGTTCTTGGAGTTTCCTTTAAATGGCCAGCATCGCGTTACAGCGCAACATGGTCCACATCAGAGAAGAGATGGTTGCTCTCATATGATGGAAAGCCAAACCTAGATTCAGATGGTCGGCAACTGGGTTGCGCTAATTTGGTAATTCAAAAAGTTGCAATCACTGATTCGATTTATCGTGACAAAGTTGGCGGAGTAACGCCATTTAGCAACACTGTGGGATCTGGCACAGGATATCTTCTCCGCAACGGCAAGGTCGTCCCAATCAATTGGCAACGGCCAAGTGCAGAGGTTGGAACTATTTGGACCCTTGCAGATGGCAGCGTGGCTAATTTTGCTAATGGCCAGGTCTGGATTGCGTTGAGCGATAACGAACCTACCTTCACTTATCCAGCTCCAGCCCCGAGTGCGGAAGCCTCAAAGTCAAAGTAGACTCAGCCCAAGATTTAAGCCGGTAATTTTCATAATCGAAAAATCACAGGAGAAGTTGATGTCAAAAGGCAACGAAGCACAAGTAGGCAGCGCGCGCGTTAAACGCGGAATGGCAGAAATGCTTAAGGGTGGCGTCATCATGGATGTCGTCAATGTTGAGCAAGCCAAGATTGCAGAAGATGCTGGCGCCGTTGCAGTTATGGCACTTGAACGCGTCCCTGCTGACATTCGCGCACAAGGTGGCGTTTCACGTATGTCTGATCCAGACATGATTGAAAAAATTCAAGCTGCGGTTTCGATTCCAGTAATGGCGAAGGTTCGAATTGGGCATTTTGCTGAGGCACAAATTTTGCAGACTTTAAACGTTGACTATATTGATGAGTCGGAAGTTTTAACGCCAGCTGATTATGAGCATCATATTGATAAGTGGAATTTTACGATTCCCTTTGTCTGCGGTGCGACTAATTTAGGTGAAGCCCTCCGTCGCATTAATGAAGGTGCAGCCATGATTCGCTCTAAGGGTGAAGCTGGAACTGGCGATGTTTCAAATGCAACAACTCATATGCGCAAAATTGGCAGTGAAATTCGTCGCCTTACTTCAATGCGCGAAGATGAACTTTATGTCGCCGCTAAAGAACTGCAAGCTCCGTATGCTCTCGTTAAAGAGGTTGCCGAAACTGGGAAGCTCCCAGTCGTATTATTTACCGCTGGCGGAATTGCAACTCCAGCAGATGCTGCGATGATGATGCAACTAGGCGCTGACGGAGTATTTATCGGGTCCGGAATCTTTAAATCTGGTGATGCCGCAAAGCGTGCAGCTGCTTGTGTGAAGGCGACAACTTTCTATACAGATCCTAAAGTGGTCGCAGATGCATCCCGTGGTCTGGGTGAAGCAATGGTTGGAATAAATGTGGCTGATATACCTGTCCCACATCGATTGGCCGAACGGGGCTGGTAGTAATGAACGTTGGAGTATTAGCGCTCCAAGGAGATTTTCGCGAACATTTATTTGCGCTTGGTGAATGTGGAGTCAAAGGCAAGCCAGTAAAAACTTCCGAAGAGATTTTAGAAATTGACGCCTTGATAATTCCCGGCGGAGAGTCAACAACAATCAGTAAGTTAGCAAAAGCCTTTGGCCTATTCGATCTAATAACTACACGAATAGCAGATGGCATGCCTACATATGGTTCATGCGCGGGAATGATTCTTGTTAGCAAATCGATTGTTGATCCCGCTTCAGATCAGGACACATTTGGTGGAATCGATATTCAGGTGCGAAGAAATGCTTTCGGCCGCCAGACCGAGTCTTTCGAAGTTGACCTAGATTTCAAGGGGATAACAGGAAAGCAATTTCGTGGGGTGTTTATTAGAGCGCCATGGGTTGAAAGCTATGGCTCATCGGTCGAAGTTTTGGCGAGCGTGGAGGTTGGGGGAGTTGCGCACCCTGTTGCAGTCTCGAGCGGGAAAGTTCTAGCCACCGCCTTTCATCCAGAGCTGACAGGTGATAATCGAGTCCATCGGTATTTCATAGAAGAGCTTTGCAAAAAATAATTCAAGTTAAACTACGTTAATTGATTTATAGGGGGTTCGATCGTGTCAGGCCATTCCAAGTGGGCAACGACTAAGCACAAGAAGGCGATTATCGATTCGCGTCGTGCTAAAAACTTTGCAAAGTTGATTAAAGGAATTGAAGTTGCTGCGCGCAACGGCGGAGCCGATATTTCCGGAAACCCAACACTCTTTGATGCGATTGCGAAAGCTAAAAAGAGTTCAATGCCAGCCGACAATATTGATCGCGCCGTTAAGCGTGGTGCTGGTTTGGAATCTGGTGGAGCCGATTGGCAGACAATTATGTATGAGGGGTATGGACCAAATGGTGTGGCCCTCATGATTGAATGTTTATCTGACAACAGAAATCGCGCGGCATCTGAAGTTCGCGTTGCTGTTACTCGTAACGGTGGTTCGATGGCTGATCCTGGTTCAGTTTCTTACATGTTTAATCGCAAAGGCGTAGTTCTAGTTTCTAAAGCTTCAGGAATAACTGAAGATAAAATCTTGGAACACGTTCTAGATGCTGGCGCCGAAGATGTAACAGATTTAGGTGAATCTTTTGAAATTGTCAGCGAACCGAGTGATCTAGTTGCAGTACGAACTGCCTTACAAGCTGCAGGCATTGATTACGAATCTGCTGATACTTCCTTCTTGCCGACCGTGTCGGTTCCATTGGATGCCGAAGGCGCAACGAAAGTATTTGCGTTGATTGATGCAATTGAAGAGTTGGATGACGTGCAAAACGTCTTCGGAAACTTCGATGTATCAGATGAGGTAATGGCTAGCCTTTAAGATGCGCGTTCTTGGGGTCGATCCTGGTTTAACTAGATGCGGTCTCGGAATTGTCGAAAATGCAGGAGCCCAAAAATTAGTGATGGTGGGTGTTGGTGTTATTAAAACACCTTCGGATTTAGAACTCTCACAACGATTGCTTGCCCTCGAAACCGAACTCATCATATGGATCAAAGAGTTCAAGCCCGATGTGATTGCAGTTGAACGCGTGTTCTCGCAGCTAAATATTCGCACCGCAATGTCTACCGGCCAGGCGGCCGGAGTTGCGCTATTAATTGCCGCAAGATCGGGAATTCCGGTTGCGATGCATACACCCACCGAAGTTAAGGCCGCGGTTACCGGGTCGGGTCGAGCAGATAAGAAACAAGTGGCTCTTATGGTTCAAAAATTGTTAGCTTTAAAAGAAATTCCAAAACCCGTGGATAGCACCGACGCACTTGCTCTTGCAATCTGCCATCATTGGCGCGGTGCAGGAAATGCGCGAGTCGAAGCCGCTGTGGCTAAGGAGAAAGCGCGTTTAAAGAAAGCGAAAAATTGATGATTGCTTCAGTATCAGGAGTTGTGAAAGCAACAACGCTGAATTCTGCTGTCATCGAAGTTGGCGGCGTCGGCCTACAAGTTTCGCTACCTGCAAGGTTTGCAGCGTCGTTAACCGTGGGAACTCAAACCGAAATCTTTACAACCCTAGTCGTGCGCGAAGATTCACTTACTCTCTTTGGCTTTGATCAGGCAAGCTCTAGGGATTTCTTTGAACTCTTGCAGACGGTGAGTGGAATTGGCCCAAAGGTCGCGCAATCGGCGCTATCGATTTATGAACCAGAAGAGATTGCGAGTGCAATTTCTAGTGCGAATTCTGCAGCGCTAGAGCGCATTCCTGGGCTTGGCAAAAAGGGCGCCCAACGAGCTGTGCTGGAGTTAAAAGAGAAAGTCTCATCGCTTTCATTTGCTAATAAATCTTCGGCAAAAGGTAAAAGTATTTGGCGTGATCAACTATCAAGTGCGCTCATTGGTTTGGGATTTTCAAGTCGCGATGCACAAGCGACTATCGAAGCAGTATCAAATGAACTTGGCGCATCGGTAGATTCAACTGATATTGCTCAACTACTAAAGCTTGCACTGCAGAATCAGGGACGTGGCTAGCAATGAGCGATGAGAAGCGAATTATTGAATCCGGAGCTGATGAATTAGAGAGATCGCAGGAGTTAGCGCTTCGCCCAAAGACGCTAAAAGAATTTGTTGGACAGAAGCGCGTTTCTGATCAATTAGATTTGTTGCTCTCGGCGGCGCGCAATCGAAATAGTCCTGCCGATCACGTCTTGTTATCGGGCCCACCTGGTTTAGGAAAGACAACGCTCGCAATGATTATTGCTTCAGAAATGGGAGCGCCGATTCGAATTACAAGTGGACCTGCGATCCAGCACGCCGGAGATTTGGCTTCGATTCTTTCATCTTTAGTTGAAGGTGAAATTTTATTTTTAGATGAGATTCATCGAATGTCTAGACCTGCGGAAGAACTCCTCTATTTAGCGATGGAGGATTTTCGAGTAGATGTAATTGTGGGTAAAGGCGCAGGCGCGACTGCAATTCCACTAGAGCTTCCGCATTTCACACTTGTTGGTGCTACGACGCGAGCCGGTCTACTTCCAAGTCCGCTCCGAGATCGTTTTGGTTTCACTGCGCAATTAGATTTTTACGAAGATAACGAGTTGTCGGTAATTGTTGCGAGAAGCGCGGATTTGCTCGGTGTAAAAATCGATAGTGAGGCAATTAAAGAATTAGGTTCGAGATCTAGAGGAACGCCACGTGTCGCAAATAGATTGCTCCGCCGAGTTCGCGACTACGCACAAGTTCATGGAAATGGAAGCGTTGGAATCAAGGAGGCGAAAGCCGCGCTAGAGATGTATGAAGTTGATGCCATTGGATTGGATCGCTTAGACCAAAACGTTCTTGAGGCTTTAGTAAAAAGATTTAATGGTGGACCCGTAGGAATTTCAACGCTGGCTATGGCTATCGGTGAAGAAGCTGAGACTATTGAATCCTTGGCAGAGCCATTTCTGGTGCGGATGGGATTTATCTCACGAACTCCACGCGGGCGAATCGCTACCGCCTCAGGTTTTGAGCATTTGGGCGTGAAACCGCCAATTGGAACCCCAAATTTGTTGCCGAATGAGATGAGTATTTTCGACACACCCGCTTCAGATGCCTAGACTTGCCCCTCATGTCCGCCTTTAATAATTCACAAAGCCCAGCCAATAGTGCCAATAGTGCCAATAGTGGGAAGGGTGCAAAAACTTCCGCGAAGTCTGCGAAGCCAATTGCAATACTCGCCATTGCGTTAATTCTTTTCAGTGCCATCGCAGTAATAAGCGGTGCGACGAAAGTGAAATTAGGTCTTGACCTTAGAGGTGGAACAAGCGTCACTCTTACTCCACGTCCAAGTGAAGGTGCAAAGGTCACAACTGAAGCGATCGATCAGGCGGTTGGAATTATTAGACAACGCGTTAACTCACTCGGTGTAGCAGAGAGCGAAGTTGCGGCACAAGGTTCCGGAACAAATCGCCAAATTGTTATTTCAGTTCCCGGACAAACTGGCGAAAAGATTGTCCAACTAGTTGGGCAGACTGCAGAGCTTAGATTCCGCCAAGTTTTAGTGGAAGGTGCACCAAACGCTACAAGCGCAGCTGCGGATGCTAAGAGTGCAACTCTTCCAGCAGGAGTAACACCAGACTTGAATGCAAAATATGCGGCGTTAGATTGTACGAACAAAGCAAATCTGCAAGGTGGTTCTACTGAGGCGCCAGAAGTAGCTGTTGTTTCTTGCGATCGCACTGGCACTCAGAAATATATTCTGGCGCCGGCACAAGTCCTTGGAAGTATGATTTCGAAGGCGAGTGCAGCAATCGATCAACAAGGTGCGTCTGGTTGGTATGTAACTGTGACTTTCAATGGAGAAGGAACAAGTAAATTTGGAGCGCTAACAACTTCAGTTACTTCACTCCCAGCCCCACAAAATCAAGTTGCAATTGTGCTTGATGGCTTAGTTGTTTCAGCGCCTCGTATTAATGAAGCAATTAATGGTGGTAGCGCGCAGATAACTGGAAATTTTGGACAAGAAGAAGCATCTAACCTCGCAAATGTTCTGAAGTACGGCGCACTGCCACTTGCTTTTGATCAAGGCGAAGTTCTTCAAGTTTCACCAACACTTGGCGCCGATCAACTACATGCTGGATTACTAGCTGGTCTTCTCGGATTCTTACTTGTATTCCTCTACTCATTTATTTACTACAAGGGCCTTGGAATAGTCACCGTGGCTTCGCTTTTAGTCGCAGCTGCGATTACTTATCTCTCATTCTTGCTACTCGGCGAATGGCTTGGTTTTACTCTCACGCTTGCTGGAATCGCGGGTGCGATTGTTGCAGTTGGTATTACTGCAGACTCATTCGTAGTTTATTTCGAACGCTTGCGAGATGAAGTTCGTGAAGGACGCTCAATCCGTTCAGCTGCTGAAACCGGTTGGGTTAAGGCGCGTCACACAATCCTTGTTGCGGATGCAGTTTCAATGATTGCCGCAGTTCTTCTCTACTTCTTTGCGGTTGGCGGTGTTCGCGGATTCGCATTCACTCTTGGGCTAACAACTTTGATCGATCTTTTAGTTGTATTCGTTTTCACCCACCCACTGGTATCGCTGCTATCTAGACTTTCATTCTTTGCGAATGGACATAAGTGGTCAGGATTCTCAGCGAAGAGTTTGGGATTGAAAATCAAAACAGATGTCACACAGAACGTGAAGGGTTAACAACATGAGCTCACTTTCAGGTATCGGTGGCCGCCTCTATCGCGGCGAAACTTCTATTGATTTCATCGGCAAGCGACGTCGTTGGTATGCCTTCTCCGGAATCATAATTATTATTTCGGCAATCGTACTTGGTACTCAAGGTTTACACCTTGGTATTGAATTTAAAGGTGGTTCTGAATTCTCCATAACTAAAGCGGATGCAACCATTGAAGAAGGTCGAGCTGCAATCGCTAAAGCTGGTGTAACAGGAGAGGCGGTTGTCCAAAAAGTTGGAAATGATCGACTCCGCATTCAAACTGGCGCGCTAGATTCATTTGCAACTGTCAAGCAATCTCTAGCTGACACCTTTGGGGTAAATGTTGACGATATCGACACTCAGATTATTGGACCATCGTGGGGTAAAGAAATCACCAAGAAAGCACTTTACGGTCTGGTCGGTTTCCTTTTAGTTGTAATGCTTTTCTTGACGATTGCATTTGAACCAAAAATGGCGCTAGCTGCGATTGTCGCCACAATGCATGACGTTTTCATTACAGTTGGAATTTATGCGCTGGTTGGATTCGATGTTACCCCGGCGACGGTAATTGGTTTTCTTACCATTCTGGGTTATTCACTTTATGACACCGTCGTGGTGTTCGATAAGGTTCGAGAAAACACTAAATCAATCACAAGCTCTGGAAAGATTACCTATTCAGCTGCGGCAAACCTTGCTGTTAATCAGACACTGGTTCGATCATTCAACACTTCATTAATCGCGCTACTTCCCGTCGGCTCGATTCTTTTCGTTGGTTCTGGACTTCTTGGCGCAGGGACTCTCAAAGATCTTTCGCTAGCGCTTTTCATTGGTCTTGCAACAGGTACATATTCCTCTATCTTTATTGCAACACCGCTATTGGCTCAACTACGTGAACGTGAGCCTGCGATGCGCGCACTTGCAAAGCGAGTTGCCCAACATGCTCCAGGAGCAGTCACTGCTGAAGCGAAAAATTCAATAGGAATTGGCGCTGGTTCTGGCGAAAAAACTAGCTGGGCACGCGGTCCGCGCAATCAGCCAAAGCGCAAGCGTCGCTAATCTCGCAGCAATTTCTTAACTAGTTAAGATAGAACCATGAATCCGGTTCTAGATGTTTTGGCGAGATCATTAGTTGCCCACCATCCTGAAACCTCGCTTGCCGAATTAGAACGTGCCTATGAAATAGCTGCTGATGCGCATCAAGGCCAACTTCGTAAATCTGGCGAGCCTTACATAACTCATCCACTCGCGGTATCAGAGATTCTCGCTGACATCGGACTAGATCTCGAAACTATTATTGCCGCACTTCTCCATGACACCGTAGAGGATACGAAGTATTCACTTAACTCTTTAAAGAAGGACTTTGGCAAAGAGGTAGCTAACCTAGTAGATGGCGTAACCAAGTTAGATAAGTTGAATTACGGTCCCAATGCCGAGGCTGAAACTCTCCGCAAAATGGTTATCGCTATGTCGAAAGACATCAGAGTGCTCGTTATCAAGCTTGCCGATCGCCTTCATAATGCGCGCACTTGGAAATACGTATCGATTGAGTCCGCACAACATAAAGCGCGGGAAACTCTAGATATTTATGCGCCCCTAGCAAATCGACTTGGCATGAGCGCAATTAAGTGGGAGCTAGAGGATTTATCGTTTAAAACCTTGGAACCAAAGAAATATGAGGAGATCGAACGCTTAGTTCAAGATAGAAATCCGGCACGTGAAGCTATGACTTCAGAGGTTTTGGAATTGGTACAGCGAGATCTGGAAGCGGATGGGATAACTGCGAAGGTTTTAGGTCGACAGAAGCATCTCTACAGCGTTTATCAGAAGATGGTAGTTCGAGGCCGTGACTTCAATGAGATCTACGATTTAGTTGGGATTCGTGTACTAGTTGAGAGCGTTCGAGATTGTTACGCTGTTTTAGGTGCGATCCATGCGCGTTGGAGTCCGATACCGGGACGCTTTAAGGATTACATTGCGATGCCAAAATTCAATCTTTATCAATCACTTCACACAACTGTGATTGGACCAAATGGCAAAGCAGTTGAAATCCAGATAAGAACTTTTGATATGCATGCTCGAGCAGAATATGGAATTGCAGCGCATTGGAAATATAAATTGGCGACGGTCGGCGAATCCGCATCAGAGAAGCCGGAGATGGCTTGGCTAAAGCAATTACATGAGTGGCAGCAGGAGACGGAGGATGTTGGGGAATTTCTCGATACCTTGCGCTATGACCTGCGCACACCTGAAGTTTTTGTTTTCACACCGAAGGGGAGTGTTATTGCACTTCCTTCAGGTTCGACACCGGTCGATTTTGCTTATGCGGTTCATACCCAAGTTGGAGATCGATGCGTGGGTGCGAAGGTAAATGGAAAATTAGTCCCCCTTGAATCGATCCTCACAAATGGCGACGTTGTTGAAGTTGTTACAAATAAAAGTCCAAGTGCGGCACCCAGCCGCGACTGGTTGAATTTTGTTTCATCGCCACGAGCTCGCTCAAAGATTAAGGCCTGGTTTAGTAAGGAGCGAAAAGAAGAGGCGATTGAAGCTGGTCGGGAATCAATTGCAAGACAGATGCGCAAAGTTGGACTTCCGCTTCAGAAGATATTTGCCGGACAAGCTTTTCTTGAGCTCTCTCACGATCTGCATTATCCAGATATTGAAAGTATGTATGCCGCAGTGGGTAATGGACATATCAGCGCGCAATTCGTAATTGAAAAATTGGTTGCAAATACTGATCTCCATGAACCCGATGCCGAAATCGAAAGTCATTCCATTCCTACGATTCACTCTTTCGAACATTTGCGCCGAAATACTTCCGGAGTAGATATCGAAGGCGTCGATGATGTACTGGTTAAATTGGCCAGATGCTGTACTCCAGTACCGGGGGATGAGATCGTGGGTTTCATCACTAGAGGAAGTGGAGTATCGGTTCACCGCAGTGATTGCATAAACGTCACCGACCTTAAGTTGAATCAAGGAGATCGAATCGTCCCGGTTAAATGGAATCTCGGAGCCAAAACTTCGTTTATGGTCAATATTCAAGTTGAAGCGTTGGATAGAGCTCGATTGCTCTCAGATATAACTAGAACGCTCTCTGATCAGCATGTAAATATTTTAAATGCAGCAGTCAGTACTTCAAAAGATCGAACCGCAATCTCTAGATTTACATTTGAGATGGCAGATGCCTCGCACCTAGATGCGGTGTTGGCGAGCGTTCGCGGCGTTGAAGGTGTTTACGACGTTTATCGAGTAACTAATAATTAATTAGTTTTGAAATCAGATAAACCTTTTTGGGCTTCAGCAAGCCAGACTTTGCGAGCCTCTGCAGCTTCGCGCGCAACCTTTGCTTTTGCACTGTTGCCAGCAGCCTCAGCTTTTGCAGCAGTGGCTTCGTAACCTGCGATTGCATCAACAAGTCCCTGGACCACGTCATTTGCACGAGCTATAGCTGTTGGATCCGTGCGGCGATTCTGTTCTTCAGTAAGCGCATGAATTTCATTTTCAACCTTGGATAGTCGGGTATCAAGTGCTGCTCGCTTACTGCGCTCGGTCATACCAATTTTTTGCCACTGCTCCATGAGAGCACGGAAGTTCTTGCGCGCAGTGTTTAGTTCAGAAATTGGTAGAAGTTCTTCAAACTTAACTATGAGTTCTTCACGTTTAGCTAAATTTGCGGCCATAGTTACTTGGCGCTTATCGAGGTCAGCGTTCTTTGCGGCGAAGAATTGATCTTGTGCGGCTTTGAACCTTGCCCACATCTTTGCATCAACGCTTGGCTTACCTCGGCCAGATGCCTTCCAAGAGTCCATGAGTTCTTTAAATTTATGTGCAGTAGGCAACCATTCCTTAGAAGTTGCAAGTGCTTCAGCCTGCTTAACGATCTCTTCCTTCTTAGCGGCAACCTCATGTTGCACTGATTCCAGTGCCGCAAAATGTGTGCGTCGGCGCTTATCAAATTTATTTCTTGAAGAGGAGAATCGCTTCCAAAGTTCGGTATCGGTGTTCTTATCCAATCTCGGAGCAGCTTTCCACTCTTCTAGTAATACTTTTAGACGTTCACTTGTTGATTTCCAGCTCTCGGAGAGTGCAAGTGATTCAGCCTCAACAACTAATTTTTCCTTGAGTAAAAGTGATGCGGCGCGTTTTGCTTCGCGCACTGCAGATTCGACATCTTTTCGCTCTTGATAAGCAGCTCGGTGATCTTCAATTAGATTCGGGATCTGTTCAACGGAAGCAGCGAGAGTAGCTAAATCTCCGACGCCATTTAGGTTGGCTACAGTTTCTCGCAATTTCACCACAGCTTCAGCCGCGTCAGATGGAACCATTGCGCCACTCTTGATACGTGCAGCAAGAAGTGCGATTTCTGATGCTACGGCTTCGAATTTGCGAACGAAATATGCGAGGGCTTCTTCAGGAGTTTTGCCGGGATAAGAACCAACAGCCTTTTCACCGGATGGTGTTAAAACGTATACGGTTCCATCTTGATCAACTCGACCAAATTTGGATGGATCTCCAATGAGTGCAGAGGCGGCGCTAACATTTGAATCGCCATTTGAAACTGCTGCTACTTCTGTCGGTTTAATATCCATCTTCGTCTCACTTCCGTTGCGCGGTGGGTTCGCGGTGTTGCGAACCGTTCGTTATGACTAGCTTGATTAGTTAAGCGTGTGGGCTAAAGATACCCTTAACCATTGCGTTGGCAAAAGTAGGGTTTCCTATTACGAGCTGGCCTGTGCTCTACGCGTGAGGAATAGGGGTGAGCTAATGATTCTCGAGGTTATTGCCGCTCCATATTTTGCGACAAATTGTTGGATCTTCGCTCCGACTAAGAATTCAGAGTGTTTCATTGTCGATCCAGGCATGGCCAATCCCAATCTTGTCTCTGAGATCAAGAGCGTTCTAAACAAATTCAATCTGAAACCTATTGCTGTTCTGGTAACTCATGGGCATCTTGATCACACTTTCTCTGTCCAACCATTTGCCAACGAATATGACATTCCAGCTTTAATACATCCGACAGATCGCAAACTATTGGCAGATCCATATCGTGCGCTAAATCCGGGCGGCGAAAGTTCTCAAATAATGGCAACGTTCGGCGTGACAAAATTTGAAGAACCCCGCACTGTTCGCGAAGTAAGCGATGGTGAAAAATTTCAGATAGCAGGATTTGAAATCAAGGTATCGCACGCACCAGGGCACACAGCTGGTTCTGTGATGTTTAGCGTTAATGAAGAATTCCTAATTTCAGGCGATGTTCTCTTCGCTGGCGCGATTGGCCGGACTGACCTACCCACTGGATCGGCGAGCGCTATGCGAAATTCGTTGATTTCCAAGATCTTGTCGTTAAACGATGAATTAATTGTGCTGCCTGGACATGGTCCACAAACTACAATTGGCCGTGAACGAAGAGCTAATCCGTATTTGCAGGAGAATTTCCTGCAATCTAAACCTGAACGGGGGGAGTAATGCGAAAGCTTCAAGCCCCTAAAGGTGTGAGCGAATATTTTCCACCGCGTTCACAATACTTCGAATTTGTCCGTGAAACTTTGATAGGCGCCGCAAAGGTATCGGGCTATCAAATGATTGAATTGCCAGTTTTTGAAGATACCGAGTTATTTATTCGTGGTGTAGGTGAATCAACTGATGTTGTCTCTAAAGAGATGTACACCTTTGAAGATCGTGGCGGTCGTTCCATAACTTTGCGCCCTGAAGGCACTGCAGGTGTAATGCGAAGTGTGATCGAGAACAATTTGGATAAGTTAACTCTTCCAGTAAAGGTTTGGTATTCAGGTGCCTTCTTTAGAGCTGAACGGCCACAAGCTGGTCGTTATCGTCAGTTCTACCAAGTTGGTATTGAGGCAATCGGGTTAGATGATCCGGAAATAGATTTCGAAGTTATTGCTGTTGCAGATCGCGCCTTCAAGGCTTTGGGACTTAAGTCCTATCGTCTTGATATAACCTCGCTCGGAGATAGTGCGAGTCGAGCAAATCATCGCAAAGATCTCTTACGGTTCCTGGAATCATTGGATTTAGATGATGCGACAAGAGAACGCGCAGCAATTAATCCTTTGCGATTATTTGATGACAAAAGAGTAGAGATTGCAAATGCAATGGCTAAAGCCCCACTTCTTTTAGACTATCTATCTCCAGAGAGCACTGCGAATTTTGCTCGTGTTCAAGAACTCTTAACTTCAGCTGGAATAGATTTCACTATCAATTCACGGATGGTACGAGGACTGGATTATTACACCGGAACAACCTTTGAGTTTGTCAGTGAAAAATTAGGCGCACAATCCGGTATTGGTGGCGGTGGTCGTTATGACGGATTAATGGCTGAACTTGGCGGCAGTGATTTATCAGGAATTGGTTTTGGACTTGGCGTAGATCGAATTCTTCTTGCTTGTGAAGCTGAAGGGCTATTTGACTCAACAACCGTTAAGAGTGAACTTGAGCTCTTTGTAATCGCACTTACCGCGGATGAGAAAAAGTATGTAACTAATCTGGTAAATGAATTACGTAACCAAGGCATTAATTGCGATATGGCATATGGCGATCGGGCGTTAAAGGGCGCGATGAAATCGGCCGATAAGAGCGGGGCTCGTTTCAGCGCTGTAATCGGGGGCGATGAAGTGATTTCTGGAAGCGTTGCCCTAAAAGATATGAGAACTGGGCTCACAAAAGAAGTTAGAATCTCAGCCTTGAGTTCAGAACTTAAAGTTAACTAAGAAAAATATCGGAGCCCATTTAAGATGATCAGAACGCACACAGCAGGTTCGCTGCGTAAAAGCGATGTCGGCACAAAGGTAACTCTCGCAGGTTGGGTTGCAAGACGTCGAGATCATGGTGGTGTTGCCTTTATCGATTTACGCGATTCTTCTGGTGCGGCACAAGTTGTTATCAATGATGAATCTTTGGCCGGTTCGTTGCGTGCTGAATGGTGTGTACTAATCACCGGAACGGTACGAGTACGTCCAGCCGGCAATGAAAATGCAAATATTCCTACTGGTGAAATTGAAGTCGTTTGCGAAGAGTTGCAAGTTTTAAGCGAGGCGGCAGCGCTGCCATTTCCCGTTGATAGTGGAGACCTAAGCACGATTAGTGAAGAGGTTCGACTGAAATACCGCTACTTGGATTTGCGACGTGAAGGACCAGCAAAGAACTTGCGGTTGCGCTCGAAGGTTACATCTGTGATTCGTTCGGTCATGGATGATGAAGATTTTCTAGAAATTGAAACTCCTTATCTCACTAGATCTACACCAGAAGGTGCGCGCGACTTCTTGGTCCCGGTGCGATTGCAGCCAGGCAGCTGGTATGCACTTCCGCAATCACCACAACTCTTTAAGCAACTTTTGATGGTCGCTGGAATGGAACGCTATTACCAAATCGCGCGCTGTTTCCGAGATGAAGACTTCCGTGCTGATCGGCAACCAGAATTTACGCAATTAGATATTGAGATGTCCTTTGTGGACCAAGAAGATGTTCTCAAAGTTGCTGAAAAAATCCTCTCTCGAGTATTCGAGAAAGTTGTCGACTATAAAATCTCACTTCCGATTCCACGCATGACTTATTGGGAAGCAATGCGGCGATTTGGGTCCGATAAACCGGACTTGCGATTCGAAAATGAATTAGTAGATTGCACGGAATTTTTTGCAGATACAACTTTCAGAGTTTTCCAGGCCGATTATGTTGGCGCAGTTGTAATGCCTGGTGGCGCAGATTCACCTCGCCGTGAGTTAGACGCTTGGCAAGATTGGGCGAAGGCGCGCGGCGCAAAGGGCTTGGCTTATATTCTCATCGGAAGTGATGGCGTATTAGGTGGTCCTGTCGCAAAGAATTTGTCAGAGAAAGAAGCTGCGGGAATTGTTAACCATGTTGGCGCGAAACCAGGGGATGCAATCTTCTTCGCAGCCGGTGATCGCATTTCTTCGCTAAATCTTCTTGGCGCAGTTCGCCTAGAGATCGGAAAGCGCTGCAACTTAATCAATGATAAATCTTGGAACTTCCTCTGGATCGTTGATGCTCCAATGTTTGAGCAGATTGATAGTTCAGATTCAAATAGTGGTTGGACTGCGGTCCACCATCCATTTACAGGTCCAAAGCCAGAGTTTGCAGAAACTTTCGATAAGGATCCAGCTAGCGCTCTTGCATATGCATATGACATTGTTCTAAATGGTAATGAAATAGGTGGCGGATCTATTCGTATCCATGACCGAAAGATGCAAGCACGAGTCTTTGAAACTATTGGGCTTTCGAAAGCAGAGGCGGAAAGTAAATTCGGATTCTTGCTTGAAGCATTTAACTATGGGCCACCCCCTCACGGTGGAATCGCCCTTGGATTGGATCGTCTCTGTGCACTTCTTGCCGGAGCAGAATCGATTCGTGAAGTTATTGCATTTCCAAAAACAGCAAGT
Source organism: actinobacterium SCGC AAA044-D11 (assembly GCA_965268555.1). GTDB lineage: Bacteria > Actinomycetota > Actinomycetes > Nanopelagicales > Nanopelagicaceae > AAA044-D11. Next base: position 746,213 of record OZ254174.1, on the reverse strand, counting down.
GGCGGAGATCCATTAACTGGCGCACCAACGCCAATTACTGCGCCACAACGTAAAGAAGCTGGTGTTGATTTCGTACCCGAGAAGAAGGCTCAGGACTAATGCGCCGCGGGCTAAGAAACGTTGCAACCGCATCGCTTTTAGCCTGCTCGCTTTTGGTTGTCACTAGTTGTTCGCAATCTCAGCTTTATGCATCTGATAAAGGAAGCGGGGTTTATGTCGCAATCCCGAATGGTTGGCATAAAATTTCGAGTACGGCGTTAACTAAGGCCGAATCAAAGTCAACTGCTCCAGGTGCTGCCGATCGTTTAGCTAACGTTATTTGGCAAGAGGCCTACAGCACTTCCACCAAGGTAAGCGCACTAAATGCTCTCAGCCTCGATCCGGTCGAGGGCGCAGTTGTCTATATGCGCGTTAGAGATCTGAATTACGACGACATGAACTCGATTTCATACAATTCGCTACGAGATTTAATCGTTCCGTTAACTACTTGGCTAGGAGATCCGGCGAAGGCCAATCCAAAGTTTGTACTTCATGACGATGTTGAGCGAGTAGAGAAAGTAGCTCGGGGAGTGCGCACGACCTTCACCTTTGGTGGTCCACTAGGAGTCTCCCAAACGATTGACCAAACATCCCTAGTTTCTGATGACCGAACACGGATATATATCCTTATCATCAGGGCAACTACTAAATACTTTAAAAAGAATGCGGCGAAACTTCAGGCAATAGGTGATTCATTTACAGTGAGAGGCAACAAATGAGCGAGCAAAGCCGTCCCCGAGATACTGATCGTAAAACTCGGATCCACCTAGCCTTTTACGATCGCATCAAGTTTCTCCTGCTATTCACAATAGTTTTCTTTGTACTTGCTTGGGCAAGCATGGCTGATAATCCACTGCTCTCATTCTCTGACGCCATTGTTAGAACTGCACAGGATCGCAAATGGTTGTTGGTACTTGCGGTTGTCGAAATTGTGCGCCAATTGCACTTCCTTCTCGCTGAATTGCTTGCGCCTTATCATGGTGTCTGGCTTAGATACTTCTCGTTCGTTGATCGCCTTCTCCATAAACTCAGTGATTGGAATCGCTATCGCCTGGGCCGTGTTATTAAGTGGTTGGTATTTGTAGCTCTGCTATCAGTGGTTCTTGGAGCAATCTACAAAGAGACACCAGTTCGGGCACTTTTCTTCGCACCGAAGGCGCTCTGGTCTGCCCTTCCTATGCTCGGACAACTTCTATTTGCAGTTTTCTTCGTGGTAATTCAATTTGCAGCAATCTTCTGGTTTCTAAGTCGCGGTGGTGTTGATACCTATTTCCCAGATGACATTCGCACTCGATTCTCTGATGTTTGGGGACAAGACCACGTTCTAAACCGTATTCGGGAAAATCTTCTCTTCTTAGAATCGCCTGAATTAATTGAAAAACATGGCGGCTATGTTCCAGGTGGAATCTTGCTTTGGGGGCCTCCAGGCACAGGTAAAACTTTGATGGCCGAATCGATGGCTGGCGAAACAGGAAAGCCTTTCGTATTCGTTGATCCAGGTGCCTTCACGAATATGTTTATGGGCGTTGGTGTATTGAAAGTTAAATCGCTATTCCGCAAGCTTCGCAAGTTAGCGCTTCGCTATGGTGGCGTTGTTGTATTTTTCGATGAAGCTGACTCCTTGGGTAATCGCGGAATTAGCGCACCAGGGCCATATAAGTCCGCAACAAACAACTCAATTTTTGGAACGCCTTGCAATGGTGGAAATTATCTCTCCGAGCCAGGTAAGAATTTGATAACTACTAATGCAATTGCAACTAACCAAATTGCATCTAATCAATTTGTAATGGGCGGTGCAGCTGGTGGTGGCGGCGGGGGTATGGGAACTTTGCAAGCGTTATTGACCGAGCTCTCTGGCTTGAAGAAGCCGCGTGGATTCATAAATAGGGTTGTTCGTAGAGCACTTGGCATGCGACCTAAGAATCCACCGAAGTATCGAATTCTCGTAGTGATGGCGACAAATATGCCCGAAGCGTTGGATGAAGCGTTACTGCGCCCAGGTCGAATAGATCGCATGTATCGCGTTGGTTATCCAAGTAAAGCTGGTCGTATTCGTACTTATCAGGGTTACCTAGACAAAGTTGCCCACTCGCTTACCGCTGAAGAGATTGATAAATTAGCGACCATCACGCCGTACGCAACCGGTGCAATTATTAAAGATACGATTAATGAAGCGCTTATCATGGCGATTCGAAATGGCCGAACTTCAATTACTTGGACCGATGTAATTAAAGCCAAGCAGTTGAAGGATCTAGGTCCAGCCGAAGACGTTGAATACATTGAACGCGAGCGTCACGCAGTAGCAGTTCACGAAGCATGTCATGGTGTGATGGCATATTTAGTGCGCCAGCATATGGCTATTGATTTAGCTACGATTGAAAAAGGTTCTGACTATTTGGGAATGGTTGCGAGTATTCCGCCAGACGATCAATTCACAAGATGGCGGACCGAATACGAATCAGATATTTTGGTTTCAGTCGCATCGCTAGCGGGTGAACGAATGTTCTTCGAAGGAGATAACTCATCTGGTGTCTCTGGTGATCTAGAGAGTGCAACAACTATTGCCAGCTTTATGGAAGGGCATTGGGGAATGGGTTCAACTATTTCTTCACATGCTTCAAATCGTCGCTATGAAGTTGGAGCCCCGGGCGGCGGGCGCGGCAAGGATGATGGCGCCAAAGAATTGCGAATGGCCCTAGGGGATCGAATTGAAAACAATTTGACCTCATTACTCTCAAAAGCAGAAGAGATACTTAGCGAGAATAAATTCAAAGTGTTAGCTCTGGCCCATGCCTTAGAGACATATAAAACTATTTCCGGCGATGATGTGATTGCAGTAATGAATGGAACATCTGGCCCATTGGTCGATGGTCGTCCTTATTTAGACCAAAAAAATCTAGATGCCATCTGGAGATATCACTTAGCGGCCGTTACCGCCCATCAAAAGCATGAGCGACCAGAAGTTGCGATCCCAGTATTTGAAGCTCCTTAATAGCAGCATCGGGTAGGCTTTAGATATGGGTCCAGGTGGAATTGCAACAATAATCGCAGCGCTCTCACTTTTTGTGATTGCTGTCGCGATTGGTTATGCGGTAATTCGAGTCGGAAAGTTAGTAGACCAAGCTGGCGCGGCAATCACCGACCTCACGAGCGAAGTTACGCCACTTCTCGAAGAGGTGACTCTTACAGTTGAGTTAATTAATGGCCCACTCCAAAGTATAAATAAAGTAACTAAGACTGTTGAAGGTCTGACAACAAAGATCTCTGATTCAACAGAGGGCTTTTTAGATAAAAATAAGATGGCTATGAACGCGGCCGGCGCTCTGCTTGCAGTTTCGAAGATGAAAAAGAGTAGCGATGCGAAGGCGAAGAAGAGTAAGCGCAAAGTCGCCGACGAGGAGTTCGAGTAGTCGCGTGAATTCTGCAGAGATCAGATCGCGCTGGCTTAAATTTTTCGAATCGGGAAACAGCCAGGGGTTAAAGCACACTGTGGTTCCTTCGGCTTCGCTAATAGCTGATGATCCAAACTTACTTCTGGTGAACGCAGGTATGGTGCCTTTCAAGCCATTCTTCTTAGGCGAGATCACACCGCCATACGCAAGAGCGACATCTGTTCAAAAATGCGTGCGCACATTGGATATCGATGAAGTAGGAAAGACAACGCGACATGCATCGTTCTTTCAAATGTGTGGAAACTTCTCCTTCGGTGATTACTTCAAAGAGGGTGCAATTGCACTTGCTTGGGAGTTATTGACAAAACCAATCGCTGATGGTGGCTATGGATTTCCAGAGGAAAAACTCTGGGTAACAGTCTTTGATAACGATGATGAAGCTGCAGATATTTGGCATAAGAAAATAGGAATACCTAAAGATCGAATCCAACGTAGAGGAATGGCAGATAATTTCTGGTCTATGGGCGTTCCTGGACCTTGTGGTCCATGCTCTGAAATTTATTATGATCGCGGACCAGAATATGGCCGAGATGGGGGGCCAATAGCTGATGAGGATAGATATCTAGAAGTTTGGAATCTAGTCTTTATGCAAAATGAACGCGGAGCTGGTAGTGGCAAAGATGATTTTCCAATTTTGGGAGAACTTCCAGCTAAAAGTATCGACACCGGCTTAGGCCTTGAAAGAACAGCCGCGCTTTTGCAAGGTGTAGAAAACATCTACGAAATCGACACAACTATGCAGATTTTGAATATGGCATCGGAGTTGACCGGTGTTAAGTATGGTGCTAACGAAAAGAGTGATGTTGCGCTTCGTGTGATTGCAGACCATGCGCGAACTTCCATGATGTTGATTGGTGATGGCGTGCTTCCTGGCAATGAGGGTCGTGGATATGTCTTGCGACGAATGATGCGTAGAACTATTCGAAATATGCGAATTCTTGGTGCTTCTGATCCAACTTCCAAAGAGCTGGTCTCCGCTGCAATTGGAGCTATGGGCCCGCAATATCCAGAGTTAATTGAGAATAAAGAGCGCATAACGGCGGTCACAGTCAACGAAGAAGAGTCATTCCTAACAACGCTAAAGAGCGGAACACAGATTTTCGATATCGCAGCAGGAAGTGTTAAGAAATCTAGCGCTACAAAGCTCGATGGTGAAACGGTATTTAAGTTGCACGATACCTATGGCTTCCCCTTCGATTTAACTCTCGAGATGGCGTCAGAACATGGGCTTAGCGTTGACGAGGAGGGTTTCCGTCGATTGATGAAAGAGCAGAAAGATCGTGCAAAGGCTGATGCGCGCGCGAAAAAGACTGGACACACTGATGTCAGCGAATACCGAAAAGTTTTGGATGCTAAGGGCGCTACGAATTTCACTGGCTATAGCGAGATGAGTAGCGAGGCAAAAATCTCGGCGATTATGGTTGACGGCAAGAGCGTTCATGAAGCTGATGTGAATAGCGATGTAGAAATAATTTTAGATAGAACTCCCTTCTATGCAGAAGGTGGTGGACAACTTCCAGATGGCGGATTAATTACACTCTCAAATGGCGCCGTTGTTGAAGTTGATGATGTTCAGACTCCTGTGCCCGGTCTAGTTATTCACCGCGGACAAGTTGTTTCAGGCAGCGTTGATTTAAAGGGTTCTGCCCTTGCGACAATCGACGTTGAACGCCGTCTCGCAATCTCGCGTGCACATACTGCGACCCATATGGTCCATAAGGCATTTCGAGAAATTCTCGGTGAAACTGCAACGCAGGCCGGTTCTGAAAATTCTCCAGGAAGATTCCGTTTTGATTTTCCCGCTACCGGCGCAGTTCCAACAAGCGTTCTTGAGGAAGTGGAAGGTCGAGTTAATGCCCTTCTACTTGATAATTTAACGGTTAGTGCAAAGGTGATGACACAGCCAGAAGCTAAAGCAATGGGAGCGATGGCCTTGTTTGGGGAGAAGTATGGCGATCAAGTTCGCGTCGTAAGTGTTGGTGATTGGGCACATGAACTTTGCGGTGGAACTCACGTTAAATCTTCCGGCGAACTTGGTGTTGTGAAATTGCTATCTGAGTCATCTATCGGAGCAGGAGTTCGCAGAGTTGAAGCTCTAGTTGGACGAGATGCCTACGGCTTTCTTGCAAGAGAGCACCTTCTTTTGAATTCGCTAACTCAGATTATTAAAGGTGCTCGAGTTGAAGAACTTCCAATGCGCATTTCAGATTTGATTGAGAAACTTAAGAGCGCAGAGAAAGAACTCGCAGGTTTCAAAACGGCACAAGTTTTGCAGACGGCTACTGCACTTCTTAAAAAGACCTCTAAAGTTGGAGGGCTAGAAGTTCTTTCAGCCGAACTGGAGGCTGGTATCTCTGGTGATGATTTGCGAACTATTGCACTAGATCTGCGAAATCGATTAACAGATGGTGTTGTTGTTCTAGCTTCAGCGGGCAGCGACCGTTCCACGATTGTTGTCGCAGCTAGTCCAAATGCAATCGCTAAAGGCGTTAAGGCTGGTGCACTTGTTAAAACTGGTTCGCAAATTCTCGGCGGAGGTGGCGGCGGCAAGGATGATTTTGCACAAGGCGGTGGCGACAATCACGCGTTGATAGGTGAAGCCATTTCTTCAATTATTAAATCAATAGGCCAAACCGCGGGTAACTAGATGAAACCGGGCAGACGAATCGGTTTTGATTTCGGAGATGTCCGAATAGGTGTCGCAGTGACTGATCCTTCAGGTCTACTTGCAACACCATTGGATTTCATTTCAAATTCGCAAGAAATTCTAGAGAGCGCGATTAGCGAACTGATTGCGGAATACGAACCAATTTATGTTGCGATTGGGTATCCGATTCATCTCTCAGGAAGTGAGAGCGCTAAGAGCGAGAACTCTAAGAAATTCGCAAACTTAATCTCGCGGTTTACGCAGGCACCTATATATTTAATCGACGAACGTATGACCACGATTTCAGCTTCGAAGACCCTACGGGAAGCTGGGCGCGATGCCAAAACATCGCGAACTGAGATTGACTCGGTAGCTGCGGCCGCAATTTTGGACTCAGCGCTAAATCAAGAGCGACTTCAAGGTACCCCGATGAACAGATTTGTTCCATGAAATTCCAAGTCAAAAGCCTTGTTGTAGTTCTAGCTTTAGCCTTAGCTCTTATTGGCTTTATGAAATTGCAACCCACGAATGATTTTCCAAAAGGTAAGCCAGGGGCTGAAATAGAATTTCTAATCGCAGATGGTGAACTAGGAAGTTCTATCGCTTCTAAGTTGGAGGCGCAGGGAGTAATCAAAAGCGCAGAAAAGTTTGTAGAAGAATTTACTAAAGACCCAAAGGCGCAGGGGATTAGCCCAGGTTCACATCGAATCAATACAAATATTCCAGTGGCCCAAGCAATAGCGCAGCTTCTAGATCCAAAGCGCGTGAATAACATAGTCGTTGTTTCCGAGGGTTCAACTTTGAGCGATGTGGTCAAGATTCTCAAAGCTAACGATCATATTTCAAAAGCTAATCTTGATTTCAGGAGAGTAAGACCGGTATATCAAAATGCAGCAAACTCGCTTGAGGGTTCACTATTTCCCGCTCGCTATTCCTTCGAAGCCAAAACGACCTTGGCTAAAGCTTTGGAGAGCATGGTTTCTAAAGCACGTTCGGAAAATGAATTGAATGGTTTAAATCAAGGTTATTTGAAATTCACACCCTTTCAGATCTTGACGATTGCATCGATGGTGCAAATAGAGGGCGATCCGTCAAACTTCGATAAAGTTGCTCGGGTTATCTACAACAGACTTAAAATTGGAATGGCGTTGCAGTTGAATTCAACCATTCAATACGCCAATAATTCTCGTGGCAATATCATGCTTACGCTAAAGGAGACGCGGATTAATTCTCCCTTCAACACATACAAGAGAGTTGGTCTGCCGCCAACTCCGATCTCTAATCCGAGTACGGCTGCAGTTAAAGCCTCGCTGAATCCCGCCCCCGGCGATTGGCTCTATTTCATTACAGTTGCGCCAAGGGATACGAGATTCACTAAGGATTTTGCGGAATTCTCAAAGTGGAATACCGAGTTCAATAAAAATGTAGCGGCAGGGAAGTTTAAATGATTAATGCAGGAGTTCTTGGTTCACCTATAACGCACTCACTTTCGCCGCGCATTCACAAGAAGGCAATGGAGATTTTAGGAATAGAAGGTAAATACCAAGCATTTGAGGTTACGCAGGAGCTATTCCCACAATTTCTAAGTGATCACGCGATTGCAGACTGGAATGGTTTTTCACTCACCATGCCACTAAAAGAATCTGCCTTTGGATTAGTAGCAGAGATAGAGGAAGATGCATTAAGAATTAATTCTGTTAACACAATTTATCGAGTCGATGGTAAGTGGCATGGTACTTCAACAGATCTGCTCGCTTTTAACAATTTAGCTGTCGCCTCAGAAAGCTCAAAGGTGGCAATTATTGGAGCAGGTGGAACTGCCCGCGCCGCTATCGGATCGTTAGATAATCGAGTTTCTAGCGTTGATGTTCTATTGCGTAATCCAATGCGTGAAGCTGGAATGTCGAAAGCTGCACCTAATACCAGAATAAATTTTTTAGATATGGGTGCTGATGTTTCAGGGTATGACTTGGTTATACAAACTACTCCCGTTGGCGCTTACGATGAATTCGCAAGTAAAATCTCCAAGCCCGACGGTTTGCTAATTGAGGCCCTGTATAAGCCTTGGCCAACACCGATTGCCCAAAAATACGACGCAGCTGGTGCTCTGGTTATTTCTGGCAGAGAGTTGCTGGTAGAACAAGCGCTTTTCCAAATCGAGCTTTTCACGGAATTGAGAATTGATTTCAAAGAAATGAGAGCGGCGCTTCTCGCTGAAATCTCGGAGTCTTGAGCGTTATCCACATAGTCATTTACTAGGGAGAAGTTCGCTATACGCTCGAGCTCATGACGAGTTTGCTTACCGGGATCATCTATTTCTATTTCGCATTTACCATTTCGATCTTTGACATAAAGTTCAAGTTAATAAAGAACCGAAAGCTTCTAGAGTTTTTTGGGATTTCGGTAGTGACTTTTCTTGCCTTGAATCGAGAAGTAAATTTGCGAGCAGCCCTCTTTGCAATTGGGATTGCGGCGCTTTTTCACTTTGTTTTCCAGCACCGAATAGGATCAGGCGATCTAAAGCTCTTAATTGTTCTTGGTTTCTGGTCTTCGGATATCAGAGAATGGCTTCAATGCTTTGCAATATCGTGGATTTTGGGGGGAGTAGTGGGCATTCTGCATATTCTTCGTAAATCACCGCCAGCTAAGCGAATTGCCTTCGCGCCATTTATTTTCATCGCATTTCTACCGGTATTTAGCTAAATATCGCGCGCGCGAGCTAACTTTTCTGCGACAATAAGCACCTTGCATAAGGCAGAAATGTAGCTAGTGACTGGTTGAGGAGTTCCAAGTGATTCGTTGGTTAACCGCTGGTGAATCTCATGGTCCTGCCCTAAGCGCGATTCTTGAAGGCATGCCTGCACACATTGAGATCACAAAAGAGATGATTGACATTGATCTCTCGCGCAGACGGCTTGGGTTCGGTAGAGGTGCACGTCAGAACTTTGAGGCAGATGCGGTATCAATTCTTGGCGGAGTACGACATGGCAAATCGCAAGGTGGTCCAATCGCACTTCAAATTGCCAATTCAGAGTGGCCTAAATGGGAAAAAGTTATGTCCCCGGCGAGCGTTGATGAGAAAGAGTTAAGTGAATTAGCAAGAAATGCGCCACTTACAAGACCGAGACCTGGTCATGCTGATTTAGTTGGAATGCAGAAGTTTGATTTTAACGATGCCAGACCGATTCTAGAACGAGCCAGCGCGCGCGAAACAGCAGCCAGAGTCGCACTAGGAGCAGTTGCTCGCGCTTTCTTGGAACAGAGCGTCGGAATAAGAATCATGAGTCACGTGCTGTCAATTGGTGGTGCTAGTGCTGGTAGTGATTACAAACTTCCTCAATATCAAGAGAAGAGTTCAATAGATGCCGATCCTGTTCGCGCGGCGGATAAGAAGCTGAGCGCGGCAATGGTTGCTGAAATTGAGAGCGCACATAAAGATGGTGACACCCTTGGTGGCGTCGTTGAAGTTCTTGCTTTCGATGTGCCGGTTGGATTGGGTTCGCACACTCATTGGGATCGCCGATTAGATTCGAAATTAGCGGGAGCTCTTATGGGAATTCAAGCGATAAAGGGCGTTGAGATTGGTGATGGTTTTGAATCTGCAAGGCGTCGAGGTTCGAGTGCGCATGATGAGATTGAAAAGAACGCCTCCGGAAAAATTGTTCGTCGCACAGATCGCGCTGGTGGAACTGAGGGCGGAATGACTAATGGTGAGGTGCTGCGAGTTCGTGCAGCTATGAAGCCAATCTCTACTGTTCCAAAGGCGTTAGATACGATCGATACCGCGACCGGAGAAGCAGCGAAAGCAATCAACCAAAGGTCTGATGTCTGCGCCGTTCCGGCAGCAGGAATAGTTGCTGAAGCTATGGTCGCACTAGTTCTAGCAGATGCTGTTTTGGAAAAATTTGGCGGAGATAGCGTTGCACAAGTAAGACGTAACTACCAAACATTTATTGAAAATTTGGAAATCGTCTAATGCCTAAGGCGGTTCTAATCGGTCCGCCAGGAGCGGGAAAATCATCAGTTGGAAGGCAGCTCGCGAAAATTTTGAGTTGTGAAATTCTAGATACTGATATTGAGATTGAACATAGATCCGGTAAGAAGATTTCAGAGATATTCACCGATGATGGTGAAGTGGTATTTCGCGCACTAGAAAAGATCGTTGTGTTGGATGCTTTGAAAAGCGCGACCGGTGTAGTCGCTCTTGGTGGTGGGTCCATTCTTGATGTTGATGTGGCGGATTATTTGAGTAAGAGTGAAATCCCAGTTGCATATTTAGAAGTTTCGATATCGCAAGCCGCTCCGCGAGTAGGTTTCAACAAGGAGCGCCCATTACTCACTATAAATCCCAGACAACAGTGGATGGCGCTCATGGAGAAACGTCGACCAATTTATGAGTCCCTTGCCACAATTAAGGTCGCCACGGATAATCGAAAACCAGCAGAGGTAGCGCAAGAGATAGCAACTTCGATTGGAGCCAAATAATGGAGCCGATCACAATCACTGCCGAGCACAGCTATAAAATACTTTTTGGGGTCGATTGGCGCGAAGAGTTACGTAAGATCTCTAGCGCGCACGAGAAGGTTCTGGTGTTAATTCCAGCGCCACTGCATGAAACCTTCGGTATTAATAATTTGGGATTGAATAATCTGCGCATTATTCAAACGCCAGATGGCGAAACGGCTAAAACGCAAGAGTTTTTAAGCAAAGTCTGGTTTGAATGTGGTGACTTCGGGCTAACTAGAAGTGATTGCATTGTAGGAATTGGTGGTGGATCCACGACTGACTTGGCCGGGTTCGCTGCCGCATCTTGGCTACGGGGGATAGCGTGGCATGCAATGCCCACTACGTTAGCTGGAATGGTAGATGCTGCGATTGGTGGCAAAACTGGTATCAATAGTGATCATGGAAAGAATTTGATAGGAGCTTTTCACTCACCAGTCTCTGTGGTCGTCGACACCTCTTTTTTAAAGACCTTGTCACCACGCGATTTCAGTGCAGGGATGGCAGAAGTTATCAAGGCTGGCTTTATAGCTGACCCAAAAATATTGGATTTAGTACTAAGTGTTTCAGAGAATGTGGATGAAATCATTTGGCGCAGTGTAAAAGTAAAAGCTGATGTTGTGAGTGCAGATTTTAAAGAGAGCCGGTTGCGAGAAATTCTCAACTATGGCCACACCCTCGGCCATGCGATCGAGAAGAATGAAAATTATGAATTACGACATGGCGAAGCGGTTTCAATCGGATTAATTTTTGCCGCTGAACTAAGCAATATTCTTAACAAGCTATCGAAGACTGAAGTTGAAAAGCATCGAGAGTTGTTGTCTCACTTCAATCTTCCAATCTCATACAAACCAGGAGAGTTTCCTCGGCTGCTAGAAATTATGGCTGGAGATAAGAAGAGCAGAGGTTCAAACCTCAGGTTTATCGGCATCGCTAAAATCGGCGAACCAATCTGGTTGGAAACTGTTACCTCCGACCAACTAATGCAGGCTTATGAGAGAATTACGCCATGAAGATTCTGGTTTTAAATGGACCTAATTTGGGACGCTTAGATCTGCGCGACTCAAAAATATATGGTGATCTGGATTTCAATGGTCTCACTAAATTTATCGTTAAAAGTGGTGAAGATTTAGGACTTACTTGTGATGTAAGACAGAGTGATAGTGAAGTTGAAATGATTTCATGGCTTCATGAAGCAGCAGATAAGAAGATTCCAGTCATAATTAATCCTGCAGCATTCACGCATTACTCCTACGCCATTCGAGATGCAGCTGACATGGTGGGCGCACCATTAATTGAGGTTCACCTAAGTAATCCGATGTCTCGTGAGGAATTTCGACATACCTCAGTCATCTCCGGTGTAGCCGATGGCACAATTGCGGGATTTGGCGCAGATTCTTATCGATTAGCTCTGATTGCGATAGCAGCGCTAGTACAAAGCGTTAAATAGTTAGCTTTCACCTAGGGTATTCTTAGCAACTTACGGCGGGCGCAAATCGCAGCTTAGCTTTTTTGGAAATGGAACTTCGAATATGGCAACAACGAATGATCTAAAAAATGGAATGACCCTAGATATTGAAGGTCAGCTCTGGAATGTTGTTGAGTTCCAACATGTTAAACCCGGAAAAGGTCCAGCATTTGTTAGAACTAAGTTGAAGTCTGTTACGACTGGCAAAGTAATCGATCGCACACTTAATGCTGGCGTAAAAGTTGATGTGGCTGTCCTCGAAAAAAGAGATATGACATTTCTATATCGCGATGGCGATGATTTTGTTTTCATGGATCAAAAAACTTTCGACCAGATGAATATTAGTGCCGCAATAGTCGGAGATAGCGCCGATTACATGTTAGAGAATTGCGAAGCAAATGTTGCGGTTCATGAAGGTAATCCGCTTTACATCGACCTTCCTGCTTCAGTTGAATTAACAATCACGTACACCGAGCCAGGACTTCAAGGTGACCGCTCTTCAGGTGGAACTAAGCCGGCAACGCTGGAAACTGGAATCACCGTGCAAGTTCCACTCTTCATCAAGCAAGATGAACAGGTTCTTGTAGATACCCGAACTGGTGCATATCTAGGTCGAGCTAACTAGTGAGTGCACGCCGAAAGGCGCGCAAGCGTGCTTTAGATTTTCTTTACGAAGCGGATATACGAGGAGGGAAAGCTCTTGATCTGCTTTCTTTGCGCCCTGCCGAAGAATTGTCTCAAGGTGAATATGTCTCTGAAATCCTGACTGGTGTTTCGAACCATCTAGAAAAGATTGACGAATTAATTACTACCTATGCCCAAGGTTGGGATATGGATCGGATGCCGGCATTAGACCGTAATATTCTTCGAATAGCTTTGGTTGAAATCCTTTGGATTGATGGGGTAGATGATCAAGTTGCGGTTTCCGAAGCGGTGGAAATTGCGACTGAACTCTCGACCGAGGACTCAGCAAAATATATTAATGGTGTGCTGGGTCGCATCATCGTTTTGAAACCTTCTTTCTCGCTCTAACTTACTTGTTTAGTAGCAGGCGATTTGCGGAGAGCCATTCATAGGCACTTGCCTCATCCCGATTTATCAATAATCCGATAGTTGTTAGATCGCTGTTCCGAATCGAAAGAACTTCTCCGTTCCAATCGTGGCGCTTTGCACAAATCAGCGTAGCGAAATTTCTCAGGGCTACCAGTTCGGGTAGGTAGGGATTTTCGTTAGTCGTTGCTCGAATATCCAGCGTTACTTTGCCACTGGTATCGACACTTTCTCTACTCTGTATCCCAAGTAATTCTTCAAGTGGAACTTGATAGAAATTTGCGAGGGAGACCGCTTTCTTAACAGAGAGTGCGCGGTCGCATCGCTCGTATGAACCAATCACCACTGCCTTCCAAATACCTGCAGATTTCTTCTCGACATCCATCAAGGTGAGCCCCTTAGCCTTTCTTACAGCTTTGATGGATGAAGCTATCTCTTCGATTGAACGTTCAGGAATTATTATCATTAGGCGAGAATAGGCAGCGCGAGTTGCGGATGGATTTCTCTATCCACAGGTGGTATCTTTTCCCCGCCCGAGAGGCAAGAAGGTCCTTTAACGATCCGTCCAGAGAGGCGGCGAAGGAGAGAAAATGGCTACAGTGCTGGACGCCGGCGAAATTGGTCGGGCTTTAAAACGAATCGCTCATGAAATTATTGAGCACAATCATGGATTAGAGAGCGTAGTTCTCCTAGGCATTCCAACTAGAGGTGCTTTTCTAGGGAATCGAATTGCAGAGTTCTTAGGTGAAATAGCTGGGCCAGTGCCTGTTGGCACTCTGGACATCACGCTTCACAGAGATGATTTAAGAATGCGGCCACCGAGGCCATTGCTCCCAACAAATATTCCGCCAAGCGGTATCGAAGGCAAGGATGTTGTCTTAGTTGATGACGTCCTTTTTAGTGGCCGCACAATTAGAGCCGCATTAGATGCTCTAGGCGAAATAGGCAGACCAAGAAGTGTGCAACTCGCGGTGCTTGTCGATCGAGGACATCGCGAACTCCCAATTCGAGCTGATTATGTGGGAAAGAATATTCCGACATCCGCTTCGGAATCGGTTCGAGTACATCTTTCAGAGATCGATGGCAGCGATAGCGTTGAAATTTTGGCTGGTGCCTAATGGAAAGACATCTGCTCTCGATAAATGATCTCTCGGCAAGTGAAGCAATCCAAATATTAAATACCGCTAGTGAACTCTCTAAAATTTCCGATGGTCCGATGAAAAAACTGCCTACTTTGCGAGGCCGAACAGTCGTCAATCTTTTCTTTGAGGATTCGACCCGAACGAGAATATCTTTCGAATCTGCGGCAAAACGATTATCTGCAGATGTGATCAATTTTTCTGCAAAAGGTTCTAGCGTCAGCAAAGGTGAGTCGTTGAAAGACACTGCGCAAACCTTGCAAGCTATGGGAGCAGATGCTGTCGTAATTCGGCATGGGGCGTCTGGCGCAGCTCAACGACTAGCTGATTCCGGATGGATTAGCGCCTCTGTCATCAACGCTGGAGATGGAACGCACGAGCATCCAACGCAAGCGCTACTTGATGCATACACAATCAGAAGTAAATTTCCTGAGCTTAAGAAGGATTTTAGCGGTCTCAAAGTTGCGATTGTCGGGGACATTCTGCATTCAAGAGTCGCTAGAAGCAATGTGCTTTTGCTGACAAAACTTGGTGCGAAAGTTACTTTAATTGCGCCACCAACTCTGATTCCTGTTGGAATAAAAGATTGGGATGTTGATGTGAGCTATGACTTTGACTCGGCAATAAAGAAAGTTGATGTTGTAATGATGCTTCGTGTTCAATCCGAGCGGATGGCCGATTCATTTTTTCCATCAGAACGCGAATACTCACGTGGTTATGGTTTAGATATCGCCCGCTTAAATTCCTTAAAGGAGAGCGCGATTGTTATGCATCCAGGGCCGATGAATCGTGGTCTAGAAATTTCGGCAGAGAGCGCTGATTCACACAAATCTGTTGTGCTCGCTCAAGTTTCTAATGGGGTTTTGATTCGAATGGCAGTTCTGTATCAACTACTTGGTGGGGCTTCACTTGCCGGAGAGGTAAGTGCGTAAATGGAATACACAATAAAAAATGCCCGCATGTTGGATGGCGCAATAGTTGATGTGGAAATTGCTAACGGTGTTATAAAAAACATCGGAAGTGGGCTTAATTCTGGGGAGATCTTGGATGCTAATAAAAATCTGTTGATTCCAGGTCTTGTTGATCTTCATACCCACTTACGTGAACCTGGACGGGAGGATTCCGAAACTGTTGCAACTGGAAGCGCTGCTGCTGCGAAAGGTGGCTTTACTGCAATATCTGCGATGGCTAATACTTTCCCTGTTGCTGACACTGCTGGTGTTGTTGAACAAGTTTTCAGATTAGGTCGAGAAGCGGGCCTCTGCGATGTTTTTCCAATTGGCGCAGTGACTCAAGGGCTAGAAGGAAAAAAACTTGCCGAGCTAGGAGCCATGGCAAACTCAAAGGCTGCAGTAAGAATATTTAGCGACGATGGAAAATGCGTATCTGATCCACTTCTGATGCGCAGAGCGTTGGAATATGTGAAAACATTTAATGGAATAATCGCGCAACACGCGCAAGAACCTGCGTTAACTGTTGGCTCGCAAATGAATGAAGGAATCGTATCTTCGAAGTTAGGACTAGCAGGTTGGCCTGCTGTTGCGGAAGAAGCAATCATTGCTCGCGATATTCTTTTGGCCGAGCATGTTGGTAGTCGCCTCCATATCTGTCACTTAACAACAGCTGGCGGAGTTGATTTGGTTCGCTTTGCAAAAGCTCGCGGGATTGCGGTAACTGCAGAAGTTACGCCCCATCATCTTCTATTAACTGATGATCTAGTCAGCAATTACGACCCAGTATTTAAAGTGAATCCACCACTTCGGACGCAGGATGACGTAAACGCGCTACGTAAAGGTTTGGCTGATGGCACAATTGACATTGTCGGGACTGATCATGCGCCGCATCCAACTGAGGATAAAGATTGTGAATGGCAGAGTGCAGCTTTTGGAATGGTTGGATTAGAAACCGCGCTCTCGGTAGTGGTGAAATCCATGGTTGAAAGTAAGTTATTGGATTGGCAAGGTGTTGTCGATCGGATGTCAATCGCCCCGGCAAGAATTGCGGGTTACGCAAATCACGGTCAAAATGCCGCGATTGGTGCCCCAGCAAATCTAACAATCGTGGATACATCCGCTAATTGGATTGTCGACCGTAATACACTCGCCTCGAAGAGCAAGAACACTCCATTTGCGGGTATGACATTGCCATCACAGGTGCTGCATACGTTTTTGAATGGTGGATTAGTTCTTAAAAATTCCATGATTGTTAAGAGCGCGAACGGGGGAAGCAATTGAGCAAGGCTTACCTCGTTCTAGATGATGGTTCAATCTTCGAAGGCGAAAGCTGGGCTCTTGAGGGTGAAACTTTTGGCGAGGCTGTTTTCTCAACTGGAATGACCGGTTATCAGGAAACACTTACTGATCCTTCGTACCACAAGCAAGTAGTTATTATGACAGCGCCACATATTGGCAATACCGGTATGAACAGTACCGATGAAGAGTCTTCCAAAATTTGGGTAAGTGGTTTTGTTGTGCGCAATCCTTCCCCGGTAGTTAGCAATTGGCGCGCAACTCGAAGCCTCGAAGATGATTTGATTGCAAATGGCGTAGTTGGGATTAGGGGAGTTGATACGCGTGCAATAACACGTCATCTCCGTGACTTGGGAGCGATGCGGGTTGGAATATTCTCAAATACGCAATTATCTCGTGATGAAATGGTCATCAAAGTTAGGAAGCTGCCACAGATGGCAGGTTCATTTCTCGCAGATGACGTCTCTACTAAGGAAACTTATGTTGTGCCGGCGATTGGTGAAAAGCGCTTCAAGGTAATAGCCCTTGATATGGGTATAAAAGCTGCAACGCCGAGAGCAATGTCAGAGCGTGGGATTGAAGTTCATGTTGTTCCCTCAAGAATAACCTTCGAGGAAATCGTTGCAATGAAGCCAGATGGCGTATTTCTCTCTAATGGACCTGGTGATCCAGCCACAATGGTTGACGTAATCGCGTTGGTACGAGAGATTCTCGCAGCTAAAATCCCACTCTTCGGAATATGTTTCGGCCATCAGATTATGGGCAGAGCTCTCGGTTTTGAAACTTACAAGTTGCCATTCGGTCATCGGGGCATCAATCAACCAGTAAAGAATCTACGCACTAACGATGTTGAGATTACTGCTCACAATCATGGCTTCGCTGTAGCTGCGCCAATCGAAGGTAATTTCAATACGATTTATGGTGCCGGATTTGTGAGTCATATCTGCCTAAACGATGGAGTAGTCGAAGGTTTAGAGCTACTGGAAACACCGGCCTTCAGCGTGCAATATCACCCTGAAGCGGCAGCCGGTCCGCACGATGCAAGCTATCTCTTCGATCAATTCGTAACTCTGATGACTACTGCGAGCGTCGCAAATGCCTAAAGATAATTCGATTGAGAGCGTTTTAGTTATTGGAAGTGGTCCGATTGTTATTGGCCAGGCTTGTGAATTCGATTATTCAGGAACTCAAGCATGTCGAGTTCTGCGCAGTGAGGGTATTCGCGTAATCCTGATCAATTCGAACCCTGCGACAATCATGACAGATCCAGAGTTTGCAGATGCAACTTATATAGAACCAATTACTCCGGAAATAATTGAAGCGATAATTATCAAAGAGAGACCAACGGCAATTCTTGCGACGTTGGGTGGGCAAACTGCGCTAAATGCTGCGATGCAACTCTACGAACGTGGCTCTTTGGAGAGGTTGGGCGTGAAGTTGATTGGCGCTGATATCCCGGCGATCAAGCGCGGGGAGGACCGAGAGACATTCAAAGGAATTGTTGAAAAAATTGGTGGCTCATCTGCAAAGTCAATCATTTGTCACACCATGGAAGAGTGCATTGCAGGTGCAAATGATCTCAACTATCCAGTCGTTGTGCGGCCATCTTTCACCATGGGCGGATTGGGATCGGGAATCGCACACAATCAAAAAGATCTTGAATTGATAGCAGGAGCAGGGCTGCGTCACAGTCCAACTACCGAGGTACTCCTTGAAGAATCCATCATTGGGTGGAAGGAATTTGAATTAGAAGTTATGCGGGACCACAAAGACAACGTTGTGATTGTTTGTGGAATTGAAAATATTGATCCGATGGGAGTTCATACGGGCGATTCGATAACTGTCGCGCCTATTCTCACACTGACCGACGTCGAGTATCAGAAATTGCGTGATCTTTCGATAGAGATTATTCGTGAAGTTGGAGTAGCAACTGGTGGCTGCAACATTCAATTCGCAGTAAATCCTAGTGATGGTCGCATAATTGTGATTGAAATGAATCCAAGAGTTTCCAGATCATCTGCATTGGCTTCCAAGGCCACTGGTTTTCCGATTGCAAAGATCGCGACAAAACTTGCAATTGGTTATACCTTAGATGAAATTCAAAATGACATAACTAAGTCAACTCCAGCTTCATTTGAACCGACCCTCGATTACATTGTGGTTAAGGTTCCCAGATTCGCATTCGAAAAATTTCCAGAGGCTGACACCAAACTCACCACAACAATGAAGAGCGTTGGTGAGGCCATGGCTATTGGAAGGTCTTTCCCAGAGGCGCTTCAGAAAGCCCTGCGCTCGGTTGAGAAAAAAGGAACAAGCTTCCACTGGAATACCTCCGGTGTGACAAAAGAGTATTTGCTATCCGCGATGGCTATCCCAACAGAACATAGACTTCAGCAAATTCAATTAGGTCTGTATCTCGGTTTAAGTAAGCCGCAAGTATTTGAAGCGACAAAGGTTGATCCGTGGTTCCTAACGCAAATAGTTGAAATTAATGAAGTAGCGCGCGAAATAGCGCAAGCGAGTTTGCTCTCTGAAGAGCTGCTTCGCAAAGCAAAGAATTATGGTTTTTCTGATAACCAGATTTCGGAGCTTTCGAATCAGAGTGTCAGTGATATATCGGCGACCCGTTCAAGAATTGGTCTACGTCCAGTTTATAAAACAGTTGATACCTGTGCCGCCGAATTTGAAGCTCATACTCCGTACCACTACTCAAGTTATGACTTAGAAACCGAAGTTGTTGCCCGTACTAAACCGGCGGTCATTATTTTGGGAAGTGGTCCAAATCGAATTGGCCAAGGAGTCGAATTTGATTATTCATGTGTTCACGCAGCTTTTGCACTTAAAGAAGCAGGCTATGAAACTGTAATGATCAATTGCAATCCAGAAACAGTTTCTACTGACTATGACACTTCAGATCGACTCTATTTTGAACCACTAACTCTCGAAGATGTCCTAGAAGTTATTCGCGCTGAAGAAGCAGCCGGGCCGGTAGTAGGTGTGATCGCACAGTTAGGTGGCCAAACACCGCTCGGGCTAGCGCGTGGTCTAGCCGAGGCTGGTGTGAAAATCATTGGCACATCTCCTGATGCAATTGATTTAGCCGAAGATCGAGGTCAATTCGGAGAACTCTTAGCGGTTAACTCATTAGTTGCGCCAACGTTTGGAATGGCTAATACTTTTGAAGAAGCGCTAGAAATTGCGCATCGTATTAACTACCCAGTTCTAGTTCGGCCATCATTCGTCCTCGGTGGGCGCGGAATGGAAATTGTTTATGATGACGATGCTTTAGCAAGCTTTATTCGCAAAGCTACTGAAATCACCCCTAATCATCCGGTCCTGATCGACAAATTTTTAGATGATGCAATAGAAATTGATGTTGACGCGCTCTTCGATGGCGAGGAGCTATATCTCGCAGGAGTAATGGAACACATTGAAGAGGCCGGCGTGCACTCCGGAGATTCTGCGTGTGTTCTTCCTAGTTTTTCAATTGGAAGTGCGCTGCAGAAGGAGATCCGAGAGGCAACCATGAAGCTAGCTCGTGGCATCGGAGTTCGCGGCTTAATTAATATTCAATATGCAGTTGCAAACAGCGGTAGCCCGCAAGAGAAACTCTATGTTTTAGAGGCGAATCCGCGAGCATCTAGAACTGTTCCCTTTGTCAGCAAAGCAACTGGAAATCCACTTGCAAAGTGCGCCGCATTGATTTCGACCGGAAAAAGTATCTCTGAGTTACGGAGTCTTGGTTATTTGCCGAAATCTGGAGATGGTGTGCCAAAGGGAATATCAGTTAAAGAGGCGGTACTTCCTTGGAATCGCTTCCGTAGAAATGATGGAACTGGTGTTGATTCGGTACTGGGGCCAGAGATGCGCTCAACTGGCGAAGTTATGGGAATAGCTAAAACATTCGGCGAGGCCTACGCAAAGAGTCAGACGGCAGCATTTGGTACGCTACCACTGAGTGGCTCAGTATTTCTTTCGCTTTCCGAGCGAGATAAAGAGTCAGCGTTATACCCGGCAAAAATTCTTAGTGAACTTGGTTTTAAAATATTCACGACCCAAGGAACTCATGATTATTTAGCGGGGCAGGGTGTGTCATCCGAGCAAGTAAGAAAACACTCTCAGGGCCGTGGGCCGCAAGGTGAAGTCACTGCTGTAGATCTAATTACCGAGGGGGTAGTTGGGTTAGTAATCAACACTCCGCTCGGTCGAGGAACGCGTCTTGATGGCTGGATGATTAGAACTGCTGCAATTCAAAGAGGTGTTCCATGCATTACAACGATCGCTGGTTTTAAAGCAGCCGTAGCTGGGATCTCTGACTTACAAGGCAAGAGTTTCAGCATAAATTCGATTCAAGAGTGGTTGGCGATAGTCGAATGATGGGAATTAATAAGAACGCTACTCAAATTATGGCTGAGATTGTGAGTAATAAAAAAGTAGGGGCTTACAACCACATAGTTTTCGCAGTGGGAGATATCGCTACTCACGCCAAGCCTGGAAACTTCGTCGCCATCGCTGTGGGAGGAACCAATAGCGCTATGGTTTTGCGTCGCGCTTTCGCGATTTATCGCACCTTTGATAAGGGCAGTAACGGCGGTCTTCTCGAAATTGTTGTAGCGCCTCATGGTGCTGGAAGTATCTGGTTAACAAATCAGTTACCAGGTTTCAAAGTTGATTTAATCGCACCACTTGGAACTTCTTTTGGAATTCCTACGGAACCAGTTCGCGCTCTTTTAGTGGGTGGCGGATATGGAAGTGCGCCACTTTTCGGGCTTTCTGAGGTGCTTAAGAATCGTGGTTGTCGAGTTGATATGGTACTTGGCGCAAGTACTGCGATGAAAATATATGCACCATTGGACGGTAAAAGATCTGTAAATAGCTTAACCATTGTTACCGAAGATGGAACTACGGGCATTACCGGAAAGGTAACTGATGTTCTCGCTGAAATTATCGAAACTAATCAGATAGATATTCTTTATTCATGTGGCCCAATGGGAATGTTGGAGGCCATAAATACGATTTCTTCTGAATTGGGAATAGTTCATCAGTGCGCAATCGAAGAGGCTATGGCATGTGGAATTGGTGTTTGTATGACCTGCGTCTTGCCAATTAAGGGCGACGATGGTGAGATTAGAATGTTGCGTTCTTGCATAGATGGTCCAGTAGTCGATGGTGAAAGTGTCATTTGGAATTCGAAGCGCACAATTCCTGAAGGTACCTGGGGTTCAAAATAGTGTTTAACTATAAAACGAACCTCGGCCAAGCCGAATTTGAAAATCCGATTTTCACCGCAAGTGGTTGTGCAGGTTCAGGGCGGGAACTTAGCCAATTTTTTGAACTATCAGAACTTGGTGCGATCGTGACAAAATCAATTATGTTAAAGCCACGTTCGGGTAGAGCAACGCCACGCATGGCAGAAACACCAAGTGGAATGCTTAATTCAATTGGGTTACAGGGCCCAGGAATAGATATCTTTCTAGAGAAAGATATTCCATGGCTCCGCGAACAAGGCGCAAATATTGTTGTGAGTATTGCGGGGGAGAGCGTCGATGATTACGCAGTTCTTGCTCGCAAGCTTAGAGCTGTCGCGGGCATCACCGCGCTAGAAGTTAATATCTCTTGTCCAAATGTAGAAAATCGTGGCCAGGTGTTTGCATGTAACCCACAAACAGCGCGGGCCGCCATTGAAGCGGTACGGAGAAATATTGGAGGCGAGCTTCCAATCATCGCAAAATTAACGCCTGATGTAACGAGCATTACTGCAATTGCCGAGGAAGTTGTGGCGGCAGGCGCTGATGCGCTAGCTCTTATCAATACAGTATTAGGAATGGTGATTGACACAAACTCCATGAGGCCTAAATTGGCTGGTAAAACTGGTGGCTTATCTGGTCCTGCTATTCGCCCGATTGCAGTGCGTGCGATCTATCAGGTTCATGAGGCAATGCCACATGTGAAAATTTTGGGAATGGGTGGAGTGAATTCAGGACGTGATGCTTTCGAGCTGATACTTGCCGGTGCTTCGGCAGTTTCAATTGGTACGGCAACGTTTGGGGATCCAACGGCAGCAATCAGAATTAAAAAGGAATTAGAAGCGGAATTGCTTGCTCACGGATTTGATTCACTTCGCGAGGCTGTTGGATATGCACACCGAACCGAAGGTAATTTATAATGGTTAAGTCACCGATTATCTTGGCCCTTGATACCAAAGATTTGGATACTGCAAAAAGTTGGATTAGTGCGACTAACAATTCAATCTCGATCTATAAAGTGGGATTGGAATTTTTCCTCAAATTTGGCGCAGCGGGTCTACAAGAGCTGCGTAGTCACGGAGACTTTGAGGTTTTTCTTGATTTAAAACTTCATGATATTCCAAACACTGTCGCTGGCGCAGTGGCTTCCGTTCGGGATTTATCTCCTAAATTTCTCACGGTCCATGCAAGTGGGGGCGGGGAAATGATTCGAGCTGCTAGCGAGAGCGGACCCAGAATTTCAATTACCGCCGTCACGATTCTCACCTCGCTTACAGATGCTGATACGAGCGAGATCGGTTATGCAAAAAGCGCAAAGGATAGCGCTATCAATCTCGCCCAACTTGCAGCAAGAAACGGTGCGGGATCTATTGTTTGCTCACCATTTGAGGCGCGATCAATTCGCGAAGCGGTTGATGCAAGTGTTGAGATAATTACTCCGGGAGTAAGGCCGAAAGGCGGCGATCTAGGAGATCAAAAACGAGTTATGACGCCGCAAGAAGCGATTGCTGCTGGAGCCAATTATCTTGTGATTGGACGACCCATAACGGATCTTGCAAAAGAATCTATAGCTTCGATGTCCCAAGGCGCAGCTAGGATTCTTGAGAGCCTTACTTAACAACGATGAAAAATTCACCGCCAAAACTATCGGTGCAAGCTCTGGCCAACGCGGGGGAGAAGGCGGTGTTAGCCCGACGTGAACGTGCGGCCATCAAAAAATCGCTCGCCGAAGGTGAAATAAGTATTTTTGATGTAATAAATGACGGTCGGGATTCGATTCAAAGGATGCGGATACGTGAGCTCCTAGATGCGGCTCCTGGTGTTGGCGAACGCAGAGCCTTTACGATTATGGAGAAGGCCAGCATTTCCAAGTCGCGTAGAATTGCGGGACTTGGAATACATCAGTTACGTAAATTGAGAGAAGAGATGATCTTGAATAAAGTTCCGGTTAACGAAGGAACTTTAATTGTGATGTCTGGGCCTGGCGGCGTAGGAAAGAGCACGATCACCGCTCATCTAAGAAGCCACCCAGCGATAGTCATAAGCGTTTCGGCTACGACTAGAGAACCTAGAGATAATGAGATTGATGGCCGGGATTATCACTTCTTAACTGATGAAAAATTTGACAAACTTATTTCAGATAATGAATTTTTAGAGTGGGCCGAGTTTGCAGGCGCAAGATATGGCACCCTACGGAAAAGCGTTGATGAAGCAAGATCGCTTGGGAAGCATGTTCTTCTGGAAATCGAAATCGCAGGGGCGAGACAGATTCGCAGGGCCGAACCAGATGCACTTTTGATTTTCATCTCACCGCCTTCTTGGGAAGAGCTGGTTGAAAGATTGACCTCTCGCGGCACTGATTCACCAGAGCGGCGAGCTGCTCGGCTCGCACTCGCGCAGGAGGAGATGGCCTGTGCGGCTGAGTTTGATGAGATCCTTGTAAATCATCAGGTCGAGGATGTGGCTGAGACACTGCTATCCTTGCTCTCTTCGAGGTTGAAATAACCTCCAGATATTTACTCGCAGGCCCGCTAAGAATTTAAGGAAGGCTCGTTATGACAACCATGGATGGCATCACAAACCCACCGATTGATCAACTCCTAGATGCGGCTGGTTCAAAATATAGTTTGGTTTTATACGCAGCAAAGCGCGCACGTCAGATAAATGCCTACTATTCACAACTTGGTGAAGGCTTACTTGAATACGTTGGCCCACTTGTTGAAACATATGTTCACGAGAAGCCACTTTCAATCGCACTTCGCGAAATCAATGAAGGTCTACTTACAATTGAAAATCTCGAGCCAGTTGCTCCAGAGACAAGCGTTGCCGAATAATTTTCTGTATTAGAAAATAAATATTCATGACACTCCAAGGTCGCGAAGTAATTCTTGGGGTGGGTGGGGGAATTTCCGCCTATAAATCAGCGGACCTTTTGCGCCGATTACAGGATATTGGATTTGCAATCACCGTAATTCCTACGAGAGCGAGTCTTAATTTCGTGGGTGCCTCTACTTGGGAGGCGCTTTCTGGACGTTCGGTTAATCCAAATCTTTGGAACAACGTGCATGAAGTTCCACATATAAAAGCTGCCCGCGAGGCGAATTTAATCGTGGTAGCTCCTGCTACTGCAGATTTAATAGCAAAAATTGCTAATGGAATTTGTGACGACTTACTCACCAATACGATAAGCGCGAGTACTAGTCCATTGGTTTTGGTACCGGCGATGCACCCTGAGATGTGGCTAAATGCAGCGACTGTCTCCAACGTTGCGGTGTTACGGGCCAGAGGAATTTTGGTGATTGAACCGGATGAAGGACGCATGACGGGTGAGGATTACGGAATTGGTAGATATCCTGAAGTCTCACGAATTATCAAGGAGATTTCAGCCTTTGCCGAGCTGAAATCCGATTACCTCGGAAAGAAAATTTTGGTCACAGCCGGCGGAACTAGGGAAGCGATTGATCCGGTTCGCTACATCGGAAATGTTTCAAGCGGAAAGCAAGGATATGCGATTGCTAAAGCGGCACGAAATAGAGGCGCAGAGGTCGTGTTGATATCGGCGAATGTAAATATTCCTAGCCTTAGTGGCGTAAGAACTATAAACGTCGAGAGTGCAGCTCAGATGCAGATTGAAATGAATAGAGAATTCTCACAATGCGATGTTTTATTCATGGCTGCGGCAGTGGCTGATGCTAAACCAATGGATCATAATTCGGAAAAGATTAAGAAAAGTGAGTTAAAGCAGATTCAACTTGAGGCGAATCCTGATCTATTAGCGAGCTTTGCAAAAAGTGCTAAACCGAGCCAAGTTTTAGTTGGATTTGCTGCTGAAACTGGCGCTGTAGATATCGAGGCGGCTCGTGTGAAAATGAAAGCTAAAGGAGTACAACTTCTTTTTCTCAACAATGTAAGCAATGGCGCCATCTTTGGATCGGATAAAACTTCAGGAGCTCTATTAGGTGCAAATGGAGATGTAATAGATTGTGCAGAGCAAGATAAAGACACGCTAGCTGATCTGCTTCTAGATCAAGCCCGGATTAAGTTAGGCTAAAGCAATGACAAAAAGATTATTCACCTCCGAATCCGTAACTGAGGGACATCCCGACAAGATGGCCGATCAGATTTCAGATGCAATTCTTGATTCTTTGCTTTCACAGGATTCCAAAAGTCGAGTTGCGGTTGAAACTTTGATTACCACGGGACAGGTGCATGTCGCAGGTGAAGTCACAACTGATGGATATGCCGATGTCATGTCAATCGTTCGCGACACGGTACTGCGAATCGGTTACGACTCATCCGAAAAAGGATTTGATGGAAATTCTTGTGGGGTCTCACTTTCTATCGGGCAACAATCTAGTGATATCGCACAAGGCGTGGATTCGGCTTTCGAGAAGCGGGTCTCATCTTCAGTTGATCCACTTGATCTACAAGGCGCGGGTGACCAAGGTTTAATGTTTGGTTATGCATGTGATGACACTCCAGAATTGATGCCGATTCCAATTTCACTTGCCCACAAACTTTCACTGCAACTTTCCGAAATCCGTAAATCAGGAGCGGTTAATTACCTTCGTCCAGATGGCAAGACCCAGGTGACTATTGAATATAACGGGGATAAGGCCGTTGCCCTCAATACGATTGTTATTTCTACCCAGCATTCCCCAGAGGTTGATTTAGAGAAGACGCTAACTCCAGATCTCAAAAAATTGGTAATCGAACCAATAATCGCTGATCTAAGTATTGATACATCTGATGTCCGAATTTTGATTAATCCAACTGGACGTTTCGTTATCGGTGGACCAATGGGTGATGCCGGTTTAACCGGTCGTAAAATTATTGTTGATACCTATGGTGGAATGGCTCGCCATGGTGGTGGCGCATTTTCAGGCAAGGATCCATCAAAAGTTGATAGAAGCGCGGCTTACGCGATGCGCTGGATAGCGAAGAACGTTATAGCTGCAGGGTTGGCTACCAGATGTGAAGTGCAAGTTGCTTATGCAATCGGCAAAGCGCAACCTGTTGGTCTCTTTATCGAAACCTTTGGCACGGAGAAAGTATCTCCTGATCGAATTTCAGATGCGGTGTTGGCAACCTTCGATCTGCGACCAGCAGCAATAATTCGAGATTTGAATCTTCTACGCCCTATATATTCGGCTACCGCGTCATACGGTCACTTTGGTCGAGAACTTCCGGATTTCACGTGGGAGAAAACTGATCGGGCTGCTTCACTTAAAGAAGCCGCATCACGGTAACGGCTCGTGGCTGAAGAAAAGCCACTGCGACTAAAAGCGCAACGGGTAGCAAGCAAAGTTGTAATCGCTAAGAGTTCTCCAATCGCTCAGGTTTGTGTTGACACTGGCGTTTACCATCTTCAAGACATTTATGATTATGTGATTCTGGAGAATATATCTGGATTAGTTGTGCCTGGAGTTTTAGTTAAAGTTCCATTCGGTAAATCTGAGGTCCTTGGATATGTAGTAAGCCGTCTTGCTGGTGAGATGCAAGTTTCAAAATTGAAACCTATCTCTAAAATTATCTCGCCGATTGCACTTTTGAGCGAGGAATTGATTGCAATTATCGGCGATACTTGCGAGCGATACGCGTGCAAGCCTTGGGATCTAGTGAAGAGTGCAATCCCACCCCGAGTAGCGAGCGCAGAGAAAGCTTTCGTGGAGAGGGCGCCACTCGCCGTAATAGAAAAAGAATTGAAATTGCAGCACCAACTGCTGATAGTTTCTAACGTTGGCGAGTTACAGGACGAGATCAATAACTTGCTTAAATCTTTAACCGGCAAAGAGCAACTCCTGGTGATCGTGCCGGACGAGCGGGACATTGCACAATTGCAAGTGTCGGCCCTCGCAGTAAACCCACTTGTTTTGTCATCAAATTTGGATAAGTCGCAGCGGTATGAAAATTATCTGAGGGCGCGCTTTGATTATCCCAAGTTGATAGTAGGTAATCGGAGCGCGATATTTACCCCGCTTGCGCCGAACTCAAAAATCTTGATTTTCAATGATGGCGATGAATCAATGTACGAAAGACGTTTTCCGGGGTGGAACGTGAGGGATGTGGCCCTCCTTCGCAGCGGTGATTTCTCCTTGATTTTTGCTTCGGCGTCACCTTCGCTCGAAGTCGCGCGATTAACTGCGCTGGGATGGATTAAGAATAGAACGCGTACTCGTGCTGATAAAACCAAACGAAATTTTGTCTTTGCTGACTCCCGAGATAGTGATATCGCGATAATAAAGAAAGGTCTGAAAGAGGGACATGTTCTAGTAGTTATGGCCGAGAGTGGATATGTAAACGCAATCGCCTGTCAAAAATGTCGTAATCAAGCTAGATGTGATTGCGGTGGAAAGCTTTGCATCACTGAGAAAAATAGCGCCCCAATCTGCTACTTATGCGAAGAGGTTTATAAGAATTGGCGATGTCGCTGGTGTGATAGCGACATCATTCGGGCAATTAGTAGGGGGAGTAGTCGTTATGTGGAGGAGATCTCAAAAGCAGTTCCCGGCACGCGGGTTCTACTTAGTAAAGGTAACGCTAGGACGGATGTACTTCCGAACCTGACAGAGAACGTTCTTGTTGTTGCAACTTATGGCTGCGAGCCACTCGGCGAATATTCAGCCGTTATTTTTCGTTCGCTAGAGAACCTAACCAATCGAATTGATCTTAGAAGCCTAGAGAGTGTGCGGCGGCTTATTCTAGAAGATATAGGAAAAATCTCGAGAGTGAAAGGCGGCTATGTTTATTTAGATCTACAATCAAATAATCCGCTAGCTCAGGGGTTATTGCGTGATGATGCGCTAGCTCTCTGCGATTTGGAAATGCGAGAACGTGAGAGTTCAAAACTTCCACCTTTCACCAGGATTGCAACTCTGATGGGCGAGAGCTCAGCAATTAGAACTTTGGCTAAAGCGGTATCAGAGGATGAAATGTTCGTAGGAGTCTCGGTGCTGTCACAACCTAACTCGTCGAATGTAGGGCGAACATCAAACCTTTCTAAGCTCGTGCTTCGAGTTGGGATAGCGAAGTCCGGAGAATTTTCACAATTCCTAGGCGATCTTGCACGTTATCGGAGTTTGAAGGGTTTAACACCACTCACGATCCGCATCGACCCTTTCACTGTTTAGGTTATTCAATATTTAGAGATTAGAATTGTGCCATGCCTGTTCAACCGATTCGATTCTTTGGTGATCCTGTTTTGACGACACCAGCTGGATTAGTGACGACATACGATAAAGAACTTCGCACATTGGTCTCAGATCTCTTCGACACTATGCATGACGCTCCGGGAGCTGGTTTAGCTGCGCCACAGATTGGCGTAGCGCTGCAAGTATTTGTCTGGGATATTGAAGAGGGTGATGGTCATTTAATTAATCCAACTTTGGATTTGTCGAGTGAACTACAGGAGGGCGAGGAAGGTTGCCTTAGTTTTCCTGGACTTACTTATGAAACACCGCGGTCGTTTCGTGCAGTAGCTAAGGGCTTTAATATGCATGGCGAGCCAGTAACTATTGAGGGCACAGAGCTACTTGCGCGAGTTCTCCAACATGAAACGGACCATTTAAATGGAATAGTTTTCATAGATCGCCTTATTGCGGAAGAGCGAAAGCGGGCTATGGCTGATATTAGAAATTCGGATTGGTTTAATGAAGCATCCGAGCTAGGTTCAACACCACAATTTAAGATAAGTCCTCATTCAACTAACGGTCGGGCAATCTAAGGTGCAACTATCGATAGCCTCGTCATCTCTGGTTTCGCTTCCAATTATTGAAGCGGTTCTTGAGAGTGATCATGTCCTGAGTTCCATTATTACTAATCCCGATAAACCAACGGGTAGAGGCAAGAAGATTGAAGCTAATGATTTAGCTAAATGGGCAGAGTCTAAAAATTTACCAGTGGCAAAACCTGCGGACACTTCCGAGCTCAACAGACATTTATTGGATGCACAACCACAATTAATCGTGACCGTGGCATATGGGCGCTTGATTCCAGTGGAGCTTCTACACGGACCTAGGTTTGGTTGGATAAATTTACATTTCTCTATTTTACCAAAACTTCGTGGCGCTGCTCCGGTGCAATGGGCGATATTAAATGGTGAAACTACTACCGGTTATACGATTTTCAAGTTAGACAAGGGAATGGATACGGGTCCGGTTTATCTCTCGAAAGAAGTAAACATCGGCGAGGATGACACCACTCCAATTCTTCTGGAGAAACTTGGTCGCCTTGCAGCTCCCGATATTCTCGAGGTCATCTCCACCATCGGTAAAACAAGAGCCACGCCGCAGCCCCTTTCAGGTGCAACACTCGCACCAAAGATTAGTAAAGAGATGGCAAGAATTGATTGGAAGAGTCAGACCGAAACAATTCTGCGCCAAGCTAGAGCGCTATCTGAAAATCCAGGAATTTGGAGTACCTTCAATGGCGAACGCATAGGGCTATTTGGCTTACATGAAGTCCTATTGAGCAATTCGTTGCGAGATTGTGGTGATATTCAAGTTGTCGAAAGCAAGCTTCTGGTTCGAACAGGTGACAGCGTAATCGCTATAGACGAAGTTATTCCTGCTGGATCGAAGCGAATGAGCGGCGAAGATTTTGCTAGGGGAGCGAGATTAGATACTGGTTCTCGCTTTGAATAACAAGCCATTTAAGCGTCCCAAACCAAATCCGGCAAGAGTTATAGCTTTCGATTTGATTACTCAAGTCAATCGCGGCGGAGCCTATGCAAATCTAAGATTGCCAGAACTATTAGCCGCCTCCGATTTAGAACAACGAGACCGAGCATTTGCGACCGAACTGGGTTACGGAACACTTCGCATGCAAGGAAAGCATGATTATGCGATTTCCAAAAAAATTGATCGTGCTTTTACGGAACTTGATGAGAAAGTCGTAGATATCTTGCGATTAGGAGTGCACCAAATATTCGAAATGCGCGTACCTATTCACGCAGCAGTAAGTGAAACGGTAGAACTCGCAAGAGCTGTTGCTGGCGAATCTAAGGCTAGTTATGTCAATGCGCTCCTCCGATCAATTGCAGGTGATTTAGACATTTATGAGGAGTTAGAGCGTGATGAAAGTATCGATGATTTAGAAAAACTCTCGATTCTTTATTCTCACCCAAAATGGATTATTTCAGCCTACTTTGACCAACTTAAAGATTGGCAGGCTGTCATTTCACTTTTGATAATTAATAATATTCCAGCAGCACCGAATATTGTTGCCTGGCCGGGAAAATCTACTGTCGCTGAGATTATGGAAACTGGTGGAACCAAGCTCCCGATAGGAACATACTCGGTGCTAGCCGACCATCTTCCAAATGATTATCCGGCCATTAAAGACAAACGCGCCGGGATTCAAGATATGGGTTCACAGTTAATTGCAGAAATATTCTTTCGAACTAGAGATGTAAATTCGATTAACTGGCTAGATCTTTGCGCTGGACCTGGCGGAAAAGCGGCGCTCCTAAATAATCTTCTTTCAGAATATGAACCAGGGATGACTTTTACGGCAAACGAACCAAGTTCCCATCGCGCCGAGTTAGTCGCACGAGTAATTCCTAAAACTAAAATAAGAACTTTGGATGGCCGAAATCATCAGGAATTTGGCGAATATTACGATCGAATTTTGATTGATGCTCCATGTACCGGATTAGGCGCGCTCCGCAGGCGACCAGAAGCAAGATGGCGTAGATCGCTAAATGATTTGAAGGAGCTACTGCCACTTCAACGAGATTTGATTGATTCGGCGATGGCGATGTTGAACGTCGGGGGAGTAATTGGATTTGCGACATGTTCACCCTTGTTGGCAGAGACTAAGGGGCAAGTTCTAGATGCTCTTCATCGCCACAAGAATCTGGAGTTGCTAGATGCTTCGGATTTTTCACCAAGCGAGGGCGTTGGAATCCAACCTGATGGGACCCTGCAGTTATGGACGCACCTTCAAGAATGTGACTCCATGTTTTTGGCGTTGCTTAAACGGACTTCTTGATGCGCAAACTAGACTATTCACTGAAGGCATCACGGGTATTATAGAAATTTGAGACCTCATAGTTGGGATGAACTTTGATTCGAATTTGTCCAAGTATCCTGAATGCGGATCGTTCAAATCTCGCATCTGAGATTTCAAGAATTTCTGCACAATCTGACTTACTCCATCTAGATGTGATGGATAATATCTTTGTTCCCAATATGACTTTCGATTTAGAGCAGTCTCGAAAAATAATTTCAGAAACCGAAATACCTGTTGATGCGCACCTAATGATTAATGAGCCGGATAGAGACGCTCATCTATACGCATTAGCTGGCGCTTCCAGTGTCACCTTTCACCTAGAAGCAAGCACATATCCCGAGGTCACAAGCGATCGAATTAAAGAGGCAGGCGCCCGTGTTGGAATAGCAATCAAACCCGGAACAAGTTTCTCGAAATTAGCTCCACTATTGGATTTCGTGGATATGGTCTTGATCATGACAGTTGAGCCAGGGTTCGGTGGTCAGAGTTTTATGACCGACATGATGAGCAAAGTGTCAGAGGCTCGAGCGGAGATTGATACAAAACATTTTGGCAAGATTTGGTTGCAAGTCGACGGCGGTATTTCTCTGGAAACCATTTTGCAAGCGAGTTTGGCGGGAGCAGATACCTTTGTGGCTGGCAGCGCTGTCTTTAAGGCAGAGGATCCAGGCGCAATGGTTGATTTGTTGCGGTTAGAAGCAAGTAAACGTTAAGCGCCATCTACTTTGACTAGGATAAAATATTAGGATGAAGAATTTTGATGAGCTTTGGCGGGAGCTAAATGAAATTTCTGTTAGCAAACCCGACGGATCTGGAACAGTCAAGGAATTAGAAGCTGGTATCCACGCAATCGGTAAGAAGATTATTGAAGAAGCTGGCGAAGTTTGGATTGCCGCGGAATATCAGAGCGATAGCGAGCTAGCTATAGAGATTAGTCAATTGCTTTATCACTTACAGGTTCTGATGATTGCGCGCGGAATTAAGATCGATGATGTTTATAAGAATCTATAGTTAGGACGAATATTGACGCTCAAGATCGCAGTACCGAATAAAGGATCGCTCGCTGAAAGTTCTGCTCTCATGCTTCGCGAAGCGGGATATCGCCAGCGAAGCGATCAACGTGATTTAGTATTCATCGACCCAGAAAATGATGTTGAGTTTTATTATCTTCGCCCGCGCGATATCGCTGTTTATGTTGGGAGCGGGGAGTTAGAGGCTGGAATAACTGGTCGAGATCTTCTGATTGATTCTGGCGCCGGTGCAAGTGAAATTCTTCCGTTAGATTTTGGGAAAAGTACTTTTCGTTTTGCAGCGCCAACGATGCTCAACGCCTCTGAGAGTTCTCTTGAGGGCAAGCGAATAGCGACTGCATATCCTGGTCTGTTGGCAGAATACTTGGCACGCAAGAAGCTCAAAGCGGAAATCGTAAGATTGGATGGTGCAGTAGAGAGCTCTATTCGTCTCGGAGTTGCAGATGTAATTGCTGATGTTGTCTCTACTGGAGGAACCTTGCGAGCGGCGGGACTTTCAACATTTGGTGATGTTCTGTTGCAAAGTGAAGCGATCTTAATTACTCGTAATGGCTCAAAATCTTCGCCCACCATCGAAACTCTGATACGTAGATTGAATGGCGTAGTAATTGCGCGACAATATGTTTTAGTTGATTACGATGTAAAGAGCGTTGACTTAGAACGAGCCTGTGCTATTACTCCTGGAATTGAATCACCAACGATTTCACCACTGCAAAAATCGGACTGGAACGCAGTGCGCGCAATGGTTAAGCGAAGTGATATTAATCGGATAATGGATGAACTTTGGCAAGCGGGAGCACGTGGAATCCTGGTAACAGACATTCACGCCTGTCGCCTCTAATCGTTAGTTGTTTTATCCGCGTTTTCAATTTCTTCACGCGTAATACCCATCAGATATAGAACTGAGTCCAAATAAGGTGAATTGATTGAACTATTTGCCGCTGCTCGTACGGCAGGTTTAGCGTTGAATGCAATTCCTAAGCCGGCAATCTCTAGCATTCCCAAATCATTTGCGCCATCTCCGATAGCTATGGTCTGAGCCAAACTGACACCTTCGGCATCTGCAAACTCACGAAGTGCGTTAGCTTTCGCCTCTCGATCAATCAATTGTCCTGTGATTTTTCCTGTCAATTGATCTCCTGAAACTTCCAATTTGTTAGCGCGATAGAAATCAATATTCAATTCTTTGAGTAAGGGTTCAATTACATCTAGGAATCCACCAGAAACAACTCCGACTTTGTGGCCGAGGCGATGAAGGGTACGAATTAGAGTTCGCGCACCTGGAGTCAAAGTAATTTCACCTTTTACCTCATCCAAAATTTGCACGCTCGCCCCTGTTAAGAGAGCTACGCGGGC
The DNA here is from genome assembly GCA_965268555.1 of actinobacterium SCGC AAA044-D11. GTDB lineage: Bacteria > Actinomycetota > Actinomycetes > Nanopelagicales > Nanopelagicaceae > AAA044-D11. The sequence goes on along the minus strand of OZ254174.1, from coordinate 712,022 downwards.
GTTAAGGGAGCCAGCGAAGTCGAGCTCACCGCGCATTGCTCGCTCAGTTATGGCTGATACTTCAGCGCCGACGTTATGTTTTGACGCTATCAAATCTATGACTTCTTCTTGGATTAGCGTTGAATCCATATCAAGTAAAACTATTCGCTTAGCCCGTCGGGCCAAACCACTGTGTTCAACTGCGATATCAATGTCATTAGCTCTCGCGACTTCGGCGAGTTCGCGTTGGATAACCTTGAGTTCATTCGCTGTTGCGACGAGGCTAACTTCGAACTCGATTGCCGTTATTGGGTATGAAGCAGTTCTTCGAATACGATCGATATTTCCGCTACGATCGGCGATCTTCGCAGCTATCGCAGCAACGCCTGCAGGTCGTAACTCCTGGGCCAGTGCGACGATATGTAGATTTGGATTCGAGGCCTCTATCTTGTTGTGAGCGCTGAAATCGATAGCTAGGTCTAATCCCAATTTCTCGGTAGTTTTAATTAGATCTTGCTCAATCGCAGATTCATGTGCTAGATCGAGGGAAATCAGAGTTGTAAGAATAAGTCGGCCGCGAATCACAACCTGTTCAATGTCTAGAACTTTAACCGCGAATTGCTCAAGTGTTGTGAAGAGCGCCTGCGTAACACCGGGTGCATCTACACCGGAGATTAGGATGAGACCAGTATGCGCGAGGCCCGCTTGATTCTTATCACCTGTGGTCATCGGCCTAGATTAGCGGTTCGCAACCGATGGCGGTCGCAGTTGCAGGTATCTTTAGCCTGTGATTCCAGTACTGCAGGTTGAAAACGTCACCGTGGTGCGCGATCAAAAAACTATTCTCGGACCGATTACCTGGCAGGTAAATGAGAACGAACGTTGGGTAATTCTCGGCCCTAACGGTGCAGGCAAATCAACACTTTTTGCGCTTTGCTCAAGTCAGATTCACCCAACAAATGGAAGCGTGCATATCCTCGGTTCTCGACTCGGCGCGGTAGATGTTTTTGAATTGCGCCCACGCATCGGTTTCATGGGATCGACTCTGATTGAACAATTTCCTTATGATGAAAAAGTATTGGATGTAGTTCTTACTGCTGCATATGCTGTTCTTGGTCGCTGGCAAGAGGCGTATGAACTTTGGGATGAGTCTCGCGCGCAAGCCTTGCTTACGACTCTAGGCGTGCGTGAATTAGCAGAACGTAAATTCTTCACGCTAAGCGAAGGCGAGAAGAAGCGCACCTTGATTGCTCGTGCGCTAATGGCAGATCCAGAAATTCTTCTACTTGATGAACCAGCATCGGGCCTGGACCTTGGTGGGCGAGAAGATTTATTGAAACGTTTTGATCAACTTGCCCTAGATGCAAATTCACCAGCAACTTTGATTATCACGCATCACATTGAGGAAATTCCCGCTGGTTCGACCCACGCTTTGTTGCTTAAATCTGGCGAGGTTGTTGCAAGCGGCGCTATTGGGGAAGTAATAACTTCAGAGAATTTAACGCAAGCCTATGAAATGCCAATAACAGTCACGGTTGCAAACAATCGTTATTCGGCAAGCGCGGTCTCTTGAACCTAGTTGGACTCTTGCCACATGAATGGCGAGAAGTGTTAGGAGAAAAAGTACTCAGCTTGGAGAAGATTTCGCTTCCCGCTGACTATATTCCAAGTGATTTAAGGATATTTAAGGCGCTCGAACGGCCAATATCAGAACTAAAAGTTTGCATCGTAGGTCAAGATCCATATCCAAATCCAGATGATGCGATGGGCTTAGCGTTTAGTGTTCCAAGTGTAAATTTGAAATTACCGCCAACCTTGAGAAATATCTTCAAAGAACTATCCAGCGATTGCCAAATTTCAAACATATCCGGTGATTTAACTAATTGGCACAATCAAGGAGTGCTACTTTTAAATCGGATACTAACTACCGAACCTGGTTCTAGCCTTGCCCATAGGAAATTGGGTTGGCAAGACTTCACAAATGAAGTTGTTAGTCACCTATCGGATCGAGATATTGTCTTTATTCTTTGGGGGGAGAGCGCGGGAGAGCTGGCTAAATTTCTTGATCCTGCAAAAGTTATCCGAAGCGTTCACCCAAGCCCACTTTCAGCTTATCGAGGTTTCTTTGGTTCAAGACCCTTCAGCAAAGCAAATCAAATCTTGAAAAATCTAGGAGTTAACGAGATCGATTGGCGAACTTAGAGACAAAATTCAAATTGGTTGCGATAGCAGCTCCGATGAAGAGAGCAAACATCGCGGTGCCGATGCCCAAAGTTCCACCAAGTAATTTTCCGATTATTAAGACTGTAATTTCGATGGAAAGACGTGCTCGCGAGATGCGAATTCCAGTTCGTTTGTGAATCGAGGTCATTAAGCCATCGCGAGGTCCTGGACCCATTCCACAAGTTATGTAAAGAGCGGAGCCAGCCCCCACAAGACCAATACCGATTAAACAGAAGAGAATTTGTAGCAAAATATTGTTTTGAAGTTTGGGAAACCATTCAACACCTATCTGTACAAAGAGAGCGATAACAATTATGTTGCAGATCGTTCCAAATCCTGGCTTCTCTCGCAGCGGGATCCAAAGTGCAAGAACTCCAACGCTGATCAACGCAGTGCATTCACCGATTGTGAATGGGGTATGTAAGGAGAGCCCTTGGGCAAAAACCGACCAGGGTGAGTTACCAATAGAAGATTGGATGAGTAGCGCCTCACCGAGCCCAAAAATAGCAAGGCCGAATATCAAGATTGGAAAATTGGTAGGAGTTACCGCCCACCTATTTCTAGCAGTCCATGAGGTATGCGGAATTGTGCGGGAAGGTTTAAGAAAGTGGAGTACTTTGCGCCAAAGCTCTGGGTTTTTCACTGTTAGAGTCTACCGATATCTGTGAGGGAGATGTGAATGTTCGTTGGTCTTGGAACGGTAATTAATGTTGGTGCCATTCTTATTGGTTCTGGGCTTGGAATAGTCGCGGGCTCTAAATTTAAAGAACAAACTCGCGATCTCATTACAACCGCACTTGGTTTCGTCACTTTATTGGCAGCAGCAGATGCGATCAGACAATTGTGGAATCCAAAATTTGTCGGATCTTTACCGAAGGGTTGGGCAGTTCTTACAATTCTTGCGTCGTTGCTGATCGGTGCTCTTTTGGGAAGCGCTATGGGCATTGAACAGCGCTTGGAATCACTTGGCGTTAAATTGAAATCGAAATTCGATCCAAATGGTTCCTCGCCATTCGTAGATGGTTTTGTTTCGGCATCACTTCTTTTCGTAATCGGACCAATGGCTATTCTCGGTTCTATCAGCGATGGTATGGGCAGCGGAATTGACCAATTAGTGCTGAAGAGCATTCTCGACGGAGTTACATCCATAGCTTTTGCGGCAACATTTGGTTGGGGCGTGGCTGTGTCGGCGCTACCTGTGGGAATTTACCAATTTTGTTGGACTGCTGTTGGCTTTCTTTTAGGCGCGGTTCTGCCGGATTATCAAATTTTAGCCATGACAGCGACTGGCGGAATACTTTTGCTCGGGATTGCACTTCGCATGTTAAAAATCAAAATGGTTCCGGTTGGAAATCTCTTACCGGCTCTGTTTTTGGCGCCAGTTATAGCTGGCGCTCTACATATCTTCGTTTAGAAGTTAGAACTTTTTAGCATCGATAACAAAGCGGTATTTAACATCGCTCGCCACGGTTCGCTCATACGCTTCGTTGATATAGCCAGGCTCAATCACTTCTACGTCGCTAACAATGTTGTGTTCGCCGCAGAAATTGAGCATCTCTTGAGTTTGCGCAATTCCACCGATCATTGAGCCAGCAATTGATCTGCGCTGTGCCAACAGGGATGGTGTGCTTATTTCATATGGCTTTCCTGGAAGTCCGATAAGCACCAGAGTTCCATCCAACTTTAATAAATCAAGAAATGGCGTTAAGTCCATATCGGCTGAAACTGTATTTAGAATTAAATCGTAATCTTTACTTAATTGGGCGAGGTTTTTAGGATCTTTAGTTACAACAAACTCGTGAGCTCCCATTGCTTTTGCATCGGACTCCTTATTTGGGGAGTGTGAAAACACGGTTGTGTGTGCACCAAGTGCGACAGCGAATTTAACGCCCATGTGCCCAAGTCCACCAAGACCGATTACTCCAACCTTTTTGCCGGCTCCAGCGCCCCAGTTTTTAAGTGGCGAGTAAAGAGTTATCCCAGCACACAGAAGTGGCGCAACGCCTGACATCTCAAGGTTGGCGGGGACAGTTACTGCATAATCTTGGTCAACGACAAAGAGGTTGCTGTATCCACCTTGTGCAACAGTCTTTCCATCACGCTCGTATCCGTTATAGGTGCCAGTCATTCCTTCCAAGCAGTATTGCTCGAGGCCGGCCTTGCAGGAAGAACATTTGCGACATGAGTCAATAAAGACACCAACGCCAATGCGGTCGCCAACCTTAAACTTAGAAACGGCTGTTCCGATTTCAGTAACTACACCCGCAATTTCATGCCCAGGAACCATCGGGAATATTGCAGGTCCCCATTCTTCGCGAGCTTGATGAATATCAGAGTGGCAAATTCCTGCGTAATGGATTTCTAGAGCAACATCTGTTGGTCTCAATTCACGACGATCAAAGTTGAAAGGAACAAGTGGCTTGGAAGCCTCGAGAACTGCATAACCTTTGGTCTTCATTTTTCTCTCATTTCATATTGATCTTATTGATTGGGATTGCTCTTAAAGTTTTGTGTCCGAGAGGGGACTTGAACCCCTAATCCCTTGCGGGAACTAACACCTCAAGCTAGCGCGTCTGCCAATTCCGCCACCCGGACCGGTGAAAAGCGTTGGAAATACTGAAGGAAGGATACCAATCGTGCGCTCTACCTCCCAATTGAGGCAAGATAGGACAGTGAGCAAATCTCCAATAGTTATAGATGAAGAACTCTTGATGGCCGAATGCATTTCTATCTGCCAGGAGATGATTCGAATTCCAAGCGTGAACCATGGCGAAGGCAGGGGCGACGAACGCGAAATTGCGAATTACGTCGTAGCGAAGTTGGCTGAAGTTGGAATTGAATCAGAGTTAATTGTCACTGGCGAGAACCGAGTAAATGTTGTTGCGAAAATAGTTGGTGCAGACCAAGGACGTCCAGGCTTAGTCGTTCACGGCCATCTCGATGTTGTGCCTGTCAATGCAGATGATTGGTCTGTTGATCCATTCGGTGGCGAGATAAAAGATGGCTATATCTGGGGTCGTGGCGCAGTAGATATGAAAGATATGGATGCAATGATAATTGCGACGGTTCGTGCTTGGAAACGCGCGAATTACATTCCACCTCGAAACATACTTTTGGCTTTTTTCGGCGACGAAGAAGCAGGGAGTGAATTTGGTTCGCGTTACTTAGTTGCAAATAGGCCTGAACTATTCGCTGGTTACACCGAAGCTATTTCCGAGGTTGGTGGCTTCTCAGTAACAATTACGGGCGGTCATCGACTTTATTTCATAGAAGGTGCGCAAAAAGGTATTAATTGGCTGCAGTTGACGGCTAAAGGCGATGCTGGACACGGATCATTTATCAATCCAAAGAACGCGGTAACGAAATTAAGTGCAGCTATCGCTCGTATCGGTTCTCATGAGTGGCCACAAGTTGAGACCAAGACAGGTGCGAAATTTTGGTCAAAGATTGCAGAACTTGTTGGCGAGAAATACGACCCTACAAATGTACGGCCTCTCCTTAGACATATTGGGGGAGCGGCACGTATGTTAGGTGCAACTATTCAAAACACTGCGAATCCAACAATGCTTTCCGCGGGGTATAAAGCAAATGTAATTCCGCAAACCGCAACTGCAGTAGTTGATGGTCGCTTCTTACCTGGCTTTGAAGATGAACTATTGAATACCGTGAAGAAGTTAGCTGGTGATGAGATAGAAGTTGAGATTTTGGTACGCGATAAGGCGCTAGAAGTTGAATTCGAAGGACCGTTAGTTGAAGCTATGAGAGCTGCAATTGCTAAATATGATCCAGATGGAATTCCCGTTCCGTATTTAATGAGCGGTGGAACGGATAACAAAGCGCTATCTGATTTAGGCATCGTTGGTTACGGATTTAGCCCGGTGCAACTGCCACCAGATCTTGATTTCTTCTCACTATTCCATGGTGTTGATGAGCGAATACCGGTAGACGGTTTGAAGTTTGGCGTGAAGGTCTTAAATGAATTTTTACAAAATTGCTAATTTAATTGCTAATTAGATAACGGCGGATACTTCATCAAGGGCTGCTCGTACCTGATCGGGTAACGTAATTTCCTCAACTGTAAGTATTCCGCGTAACTGCGCAGCTGTTCGGGCGCCAACTATCGCACTTGTAACACCGTAACCTTCGCGAACCCATGAGAGTGCAACTTCTAAAGGTGAATAACCCAAACCATCACTTGCAACACAAACGGCATCTACAATCGCATTTGATCGCTCATCTAAATATGGAGCTATGAAGCCACTGAAATGCGGACTGGCACCACGGGAATCCGAAGGTGCGCCATTTCGATATTTACCGGTAAGAACACCTCGACCGATAGGCGACCAGGCAAGAATTCCCACATTCATTTCAATTGCTGCAGGAATAACTTCGGCTTCAATGCCGCGATTTAAAAGCGAATATTCAACCTGCGCCGAGATGATTGGAGACTTCCCGAATATTGGGTTCTGCAGCGTCGCTGCTCGCGCCAATTGCCAACCAGAGAAGTTTGAAACTCCCACATAACGAACTCTTCCAGAATTCACAGCTTGATCTATTGCGGATAGGGATTCCTCAAGTGGGACCATGGGGTCCCAAGTATGAATCTGCCAGAGATCTATATATTCAACGCCGAGTCGAGCAATTGATTTATCCAAATCGGCAAGCAAATTAGAACGCGAGTTATTGATACTACGTTCACCAGATACGAATGAGATACCCGCTTTTGTGGCTATTACTAAATCTTCACGTTTGGCTAGAGTGCCTAAGAAACCGCCGATTACTCTTTCACTATCACCGTCGCCATACATCGCCGCGGTATCAATTAGATTTCCACCAGCATCTAGATAAGTCTTTAATTGATCTGCCGCCTCATGCTCATCGGTGTCGCGGCCCCAAGTCATCGTCCCTAGGCCGAGACGAGATACACGTAGACCCGAACTGCCAAGGGTGCGCTTTTCCATGTCGCCACCCTAGCAAGGTGCTTTCGAATTAATCGGTAGCCTTGCCCCTATGCGCGTGCAAAAGTCTTCACGAATTTACCTAGTTCGCCATGGGCATTCAACGGCGAATGCTAAATCAATTCTTGCGGGAAGAGATCCAAAAGTTTTGCTTACGCCCAAAGGTCGAGAACAAGCGCAAGCTCTTGCGAAGTCACTGGCCAGCGTCGATTTTGCCGCAGTTTTCTCCAGTCCATTACCGAGATGCTTAGAAACTGTTGCACCGATTCTTAAGGCTAGAAAAAAAATATCACTTCAAAAACTTAGCGGAGTCATAGAAATGGATTATGGCAAGTGGTCGGGCAAGAAACTCGCTATCTTGGCCAAATCTTCGCTCTGGAAAACCATTCAAAATCGACCGAGTTTGGTGCGATTCCCGGATGGTGAGAGTTTTTTGGAAATGTCAGATCGTTCATTTACCGCCGTTAGAGATGCTGCGATATCAGGAAAGAACATCTTGATTTGCTCGCATGGAGATGTAATCAAATCAATTTTGGCAAGTGCACTTGGTTTGAATCTAGATAATTTTCAGCGCTTGAGCATTGATCCGGCGAGCGTTTCGATTATAGAAATATCTGGCGATCAAACTCGCGTGATATCGATTAATCAGACCGAGCACTTAGCTGGGAATTCGAGCCAAAAAGTTGCGAATAGGTATTTTTTGGGTGGCGGAAGTGGAAATAAGTAGATGAGTGAGCGAATCATCTTTAGCCACGAAAATGCTTCAAGATTTATCGTCGGTACTGTGGGTTTGCCGGGGGAGCGTAGTTTTTTTATTCAGGCAGTTTCAGATTTCGGCATCACAACTGTTGCTGTCGAAAAATCCCAAGTTGAGGCGCTTTCGCTTCGTTTGAAAGAGCTAATTACTGAGGTTCGCCGAAGCAAACTAGCAAGTTTAGACGAACTCGGTATCCCAGCTCTCATAGACAATGCGAATTTAGAATTCCCAATTGAGGAAGAATTTACTGCAGGTGTAATGGGAATTGCTTGGGACCCTGAAACCCAACGAGTTAGCATCGAAATTCAATCTATTGCTGATGGTGATTTCACGGAATTGATTTCGGGAGATGATGACCTCGCAGATGTTGAGGATCCGCCTGATCTTTTAAAAGTCACGATTCGACTAAACCAAGTGCGTGGTTTTGTAACCAGAGCTGAAAACATCATTGGTGCTGGCCGCCCACCATGTCCGTTCTGCGCGCTTCCGATAGATCCAACTGGCCATTTATGTCCTCGGGCTAATGGGTATCGCAGATAGCGAACTAGAAGTTATTGGGCGTTTAGTTGACGCTTCCAATGCTTCGCTGCTCTGCAAATTAGAAAATGGTGAGCAGGTTATATACAAACCGATTGCTGGTGAGCGACCACTTTGGGATTTCCCAGATGGAAATCTTGCTTCGCGAGAAGTTGCTGCTTTTTATATAAGTGAATTGGGGAACTTCAATATTGTTCCAAAGACGGTTCTGCGCGACGGCCCATTTGGTATCGGCGCCGTTCAAGAATGGATTGATATCGATGAAGATTTCGATGTCACATCTTGCGCTCAGAGTGCAAACTTGCGGATTCGAGAGATGGCGTTATTTGATGCCTTAGTCAACAATGCTGATCGAAAATTCGGTCATATTTTATGTGTTGATGAGCAGAATATTTTTGGTTGTGATCATGGAGTCACCTTCCATGAGGAGAACAAATTACGCACGGTTTTATGGCAATTTGCCGACAGCGACTTGATGCCAGAAGAAATCCGGAAAATCCAAAAATGTCTTGAACAGATAGATGACAAATATTTAGCAACGCTAATCACAACCAAGGAGATCAAATCACTTCGAAACCGAGGCCGCCAATTGATTGAGCTCGGGAAATTTCCACTACCAAATCCCAATTGGCCACCGGTTCCATGGCCACCCTATTAAGATTAAAGAGCAGTTCTAAACTAATATAGGGCGGTGAAGACTTGGCCGCAATTAGCAATTCCACCGATAGATATTGCCCTGCCGACCCTCACCTTGAAATCTACTTCGGGCGCGAAATCCTTTGACAACTTACATCAGGATTTTAGGATGTATGTCTGTGGGATAACACCTTACGATGCTACTCATCTAGGACATGCTGCAACTTATCTGACCTTTGATTTGATTAATCGTTACCAAATTTTGAGCGGAAAGCGGACTTTGTTCGTCGAGAATATAACCGATATCGATGATCCACTCTTTGAGCGGGCCAATCGAGATAAGCAAAGTTGGCAAGAGCTTGGGAATTCGCAAGTAGCCCTCTTCACGAGCGACATGACCGCGCTTCGCATTCTTCCGCCACAAGCATACGTATCTGTAACCGAAGCAATGCCATCGATAATCAGAGCTATCGAATTACTTTCGGATAAGGGATTTACTTATGAGTGTTCTGGAAACATTTACTTTAAGTCATCAACTTTTCTGAAGGATTTACCAATCCCGTACCAAGACGCTCTTGAAATCTTTGCGGAGAGAGGCGGCGATCCACTAACTGCTGGAAAGGAAAGTCCGTTGGATCCGATTCTCTGGGTCGCACATAAAGCTGGAGAGCCAGCTTGGGAGTCAAAACTCGGCTTGGGAAGACCAGGATGGCATGTGGAATGCACCGTAATCGCTCTAGAAAATCTTTTAGGTCCCAATTATCTGAAAGTTTCTGCCGTAAAGGATTATGAAATTGAACTTCAAGGCGGAGGGAGTGATTTAATCTTTCCGCATCACTTCATGACAGCAGCAATCGGCACTGCTCTTACCGGAAATAATTTTGCATCAAGTTATGTGCATGCAGGTATGGTCGGCCTAGATGGCGAAAAAATGAGCAAGAGCAAAGGAAATTTGGTCCTAGTTTCAAATTTGCTTAAAGCTGGGATTGATCCAATGGTCATTCGTTATGCGCTTCTTGATGCGAATTATGCGCAAGATCGAATGTGGAACTCTGAGGTATTACAAGCTGCAGATTTACGAGTATCCAAAATTCGAAGCGCGCTCTCCCGTAATGAAGTAGCGCCCACTTCATCGTTACTGGCGGGAATTGCTACAGCTCTAGCAGATGATTTGAATACACCTAAAGCGTTGGAATTGATTGATAAGTGGGTCGATGAAACAGAGAGTGGAATCGTGGGTGGCAGCGTAGGAGAGCTATCGCGCTTCTTAGATGCAACTCTTGGCCTAGCGCTCTAAGGTAACCTTCTCCCAAATGAAGATTCCATCATCTCTGCGCACCCAATTAGCCAATCGAGTTGTAATTGCCGATGGCGCTATGGGAACAATGTTGCAAGAGGCGAATCCGTCGTTAGCCGATTTCCAAGGGCACGAGGGTTGTAACGAAATATTGAATGTATCGAAGCCGGAATTAGTAAAGTCTGTTCATCGCAGATATCTTGAGGTCGGAGTCGATGCAATTGAGACCAATACCTTCGGTGCGAATTGGGCAAATCTTGCAGAATATGGAATTGAAGATCGAATTTATGAATTGGCTTTTGCCGGCGGAAAGTTGGCACGAGAAGTTGCTGATGAATTCACGACGGAGAGTAAACCAAGATGGGTTTTAGGTTCGCTGGGGCCGGGGACAAAACTTCCGACCTTGGGTCATACGCAATACGTTAATTTGAAAGAGGCTTACCACACCGCATCGAAAGGTTTAGTTGATAGTGGCGTCGATGCGCTTTTGATTGAGACTACGCAAGATTTATTGCAAGCAAAAGCGGCAATAAATGGTGCACGGGAAGCAATTGAAAGTTGCGATCGTGATGTGGTTTTAATAGCTCAGGTGACGGTTGAAGCTACGGGAACAATGTTGTTGGGTTCTGAGATAGGTGCTGCGCTAAATGCTCTTGAACCCCTAGGAATTGATCTGATTGGTTTGAATTGTGCAACCGGCCCAGCTGAGATGAGTGAGCACCTCCGTACTCTTTCAAAAAATAGCACTATCGGAATTTCGGTCATGCCAAACGCTGGACTTCCACAATTAGGAGCAAATGGCGCAACATATCCACTTGGACCAGAGGAACTCGCCGTTTACCTCAATGATTTTGTGCAATCGTATGGATTGAACTTGGTAGGAGGATGTTGCGGAACAACTCCCGAACACTTGCAAGCTGTTGTTGCAAAGCTTGAAAACCACCCAATCGTTTCGCGCCAAGTATCCCGCGAAATTGGCGCCTCTTCGCTCTATCAGTTTGTTCCCTTTAGACAAGACCTTACATATATGGCGATAGGCGAACGCGCGAATGCGAATGGTTCACGAGCGTTTAGAGATGCACTTCTGGCAGAAGATTGGCAGAGCTGCATTGAAATTGCGCGCGATCAGATTAGAGATGGCGCTCATATGCTCGATCTATCTGTTGATTACGTTGGTCGTAACGGCGTTTCAGATATGAATGAATTAGCCTCAAGACTCGCGACAAGTTCAACACTGCCAATAGTTTTGGATTCAACAGAGCCCGCTGTTTTGAAGGCAGGTCTAGAACACTTAGGCGGCCGAAGCGTTATCAATTCAGTTAATTATGAAGATGGCGATGGACCTACTTCTCGCTTTGCAAAGATAATGCCACTCGTCCAAGAGCATGGGGCTGCAGTTGTTGCGTTAACGATTGATGAAGATGGTCAAGCCAGAGATTGCACATGGAAGCTCAAAGTTGCCACACGTCTTATCGAAGATCTCACGAAGAACTGGGGTATGAAAACCTCCGATATTCTCATCGACACTCTCACATTTCCGATTGCAACTGGACAAGAAGAAACTCGCAGGGATGGCATTGAGACTCTAAATGCGATAGCCGAGCTCAAAGCTAAGTACCCAGAGGTACAAACAACGTTAGGTGTTTCAAACGTTTCGTTCGGTTTAAACCCGGCAGCACGCATTGTTTTGAACTCAGTATTTCTAGCTGAAGCGGTAAAAGCAGGATTGGATTCCGCGATTGTTCACCCCTCAAAAATTACGCCGATAGCAAGAATAGATTCCAAACAACTGGAAGTAGCGCTTGATCTTGTTTACGATCGACGAGTTTTTGATGGCGAAGGCAACTGCACTTACGATCCATTATCAACTTATCTAGAGCTATTCGATGGGGTCGAGACAAAATCCACAAAGGTTTCACGCGCGGCCGAGCTCGCAGCGCTACCTTTGATCGAACGCCTTGAACGCAGAATCATCGATGGCGAAAAGGTTGGTCTTGAAGCAGATCTCAATGAAGCAATGGCATCCGGAATAAAGCCTTTAGTTATCATTAACGAACATTTACTCGCCGGCATGAAGACGGTAGGTGAATTATTTGGAAGTGGTCAGATGCAACTCCCATTCGTGTTGCAATCAGCTGAGGTAATGAAGACTGCAGTTGCGCTGCTGGAGCCGCACATGGAGAAAGTTGAGGATGCCGGCAAGGGAAAAATGCTTCTGGCAACAGTTAAGGGCGACGTTCATGATATCGGCAAGAATCTTGTAGACATTATTCTTTCAAACAATGGCTACACAGTTGTTAATATCGGTATCAAACAGACGATCAATCAGATAATTGATTCGGCGACAGAATCAGATGTCGATGTAATTGGAATGTCAGGCTTGCTAGTTAAATCCACTGTGATTATGAAGGAAAATTTAGAGGAGATAACTGGGCGTGGTCTTGCTACGAAGTGGCCAATTATTCTGGGCGGCGCTGCACTTACTCGTAGCTTCGTAGAACAAGATCTAGCAAATAATTTTGATGGGACTGTTCGCTACGCAAAGGATGCCTTCGAAGGTTTAAGTTTGATGGATTCAATGATGGCGATAAAGCGGGGAGATACTTCTGTTACGTTGCCGCCGCTTCGTGAGCGGAAAACTGTAAACACTCGCACCAATCGAGAGCCAAATACCGATACTCGCAGATCTGATGTCTCGGAAACGAATCAACTTCCCAAACCGCCATTTTATGGTTCAAAAATTATCAAGGGAATCCCACTTGCCTCGTACTTGAGCTCGTTAGATGAACGAGCGTTATTTGTTGGGCAATGGGGTTTGCAAGGAAAACGTGGTGAATATGAAGAGATGGTTGAAACACAGGGCCGCCCGAGATTACGTGCTTTGCTAAACGACGTAGCGGCAAATGGTTGGTTAAATGCGGCAGTTGTTTATGGATATTTTCCTTGTTACAGCGAAGGCAATGATTTAGTTATTTTGCATCATGAAGGAAGTCAGAAGGGTAGTGAACGAACTAGATTCACATTCCCGAGACAAACTCGAGACCGCAGACTCTGTCTAAGTGATTTCTTTAGAAGTAAGCAGAGCGGTGAGATAGATACCGTCGCTTTCCATGTCGTAACAATGGGTCAGAGCGTTAGCGAAGCAACAGCAAAACTTTTTGCAGCTAATGAGTATCGGGAATACCTTGAATTGCATGGTTTGTCGGTGCAATTAACTGAGGCGCTTGCCGAACATTGGCACGGTCGTATTCGCGAAGAACTTGGTTTTGCACAGGAAGATTCTTCGGATATCGCTGAGATTTTAGATCAAGGATATCGAGGTTCGAGATATTCCTTTGGTTATCCGGCCTGCCCTAATCTTGAAGATCAGACACAACTATGTGAACTTCTTGAACCAGAACGCATAGGAGTGCATCTAAGCGAAGAATTCCAACTCCATCCCGAACAATCGACTTCAGCAATTATCGTTCATCATCCGGAAGCAAAGTACTTCAATGCAAATTAAGGGGAATTGAATGAGCGCTCATGAGTTTGTAGTTGGAGACCGCGTTCAATTAACTGATGCAAAAGGCAAGATGCACACAATAACGCTGCAATTAAATCAGGAATGGCATACTCATAATGGTTGGTTAGTTCACAATGATGTGATCGGAAAGAGTGAGGGTTCTGTCGTTGAAACCACAGGCGGCTTGAAGTTTCTCGCTTTTAAGCCGCTGCTAGCTGACTACGTGCTTGCTATGCCAAGAGGGGCAACCATTGTTTACCCTAAGGATGCCGCAATGATTTTAGGCGTTGCTGATATTGCGCCTGGTTTAAAAGTATTGGAAGCCGGTGTTGGTTCGGGAGCCCTATCCATCTCATTACTTCGTGCAGTAGGAAATTCTGGCCAAGTAGACTCTTTTGAAAAACGGGAAGAGTTCGCGGTGATAGCCGAGAAAAATATTCGCCAGTACTTTGGGGAGAGACCGGATAATTGGAACTTAAATCTCGGAGCAGTACAAGAATTCGAGCACATGACTAAATATGATCGTGTTGTTCTAGATATGTTGGCGCCGTGGGAATGTATAGAGATGTCTGCGCGGGTTTTGCATCCAGGTGGCGTCTTCATCGCATATGTCGCGACTACTACCCAGCTTTCTCAGACTGCAGAAGCTATCAAAGCGAGCGGTAACTTCACCGAACCCGAAAGCAGCGAGACGATTGTTAGAGGATGGCATCACGAGGGATTAGCGGTTCGTCCACAACATCGAATGATTGCTCACACTGCATTCTTGATAATGGCTAGACGATTGGCGCCCGGAACTATTGCGCCAGCGCGTCGCCGGCGGCCATCAAAAGGTGCTTATGGGATTAATGAAACCGAAGCGTAAGAGCTTTAACTAACCGCAATCAGATCAACGACGAAGATAAGAGTTTCATTTGGACCAATTGGACCTGATCCATTAGCTCCATATGCAAGGTCAGGTGGGATTACAAGAAGACGTCGACCGCCAACTTTCATGCCCGGTAAACCCTGCTGCCAACCTTGAATTACGCCATTAAGCGGGAACTCTGCTGGTTGGGAAGCCCAAGAAGATTGAATAGTCTCGCCCGTCTTCCATGACATCAAAACATAATGAACTTTTAACGTTGAAGTTGGTGAAACTTCGTCGCCAGTACCAACAACAACATCTTTGCTGATCAAATTGGCCGGAGCGCTTCCAATTGGCTTCCCGATTTTTGGTTCTGCGCCCGCGTTCTTGGAAACCACGAGATACTCACGATTTGCGTCATTCGACGATGAAGCGTTCTCCTGCTTATTCGATACGCCGCCATCCAACGTACAAGATGTGAGAAGAGTGGTTAAAGCTAGGGATGTTATGAGTAATGGCCTACCGAACTGAATCATCTGTCTCCAATGTGCGAAAGTTAGTTTTTTTAGGGTTTATCTAATGCACGTAGGCTACCAAAGCACTAGGGTTTTCTTGTGTCAGACCGCAAAACCGAACGCCTTATAAATTTAACCCTTGCCTTGCTCTCTACGAGACGCTTCTTAAAGAAGAATCAAATTTTGGATACCGTCTTTGGGTACGAGGGGAGTCAAGAGGCGAAGGAGCGGATGTTTGAACGCGACAAGGACGATCTGCGATCTCTCGGTATTGAAATTGAAGTTGGAGACTTGGATAACTTCTTTGAAGATGAGCCCGGATATCGAATCCCGCAAAAGTCCTATGAACTGGTAGTTCCAGAATTAACGCCTCGAGAGCTAGCAATTATTTCGATCGCAGCCAATCTTTGGAATGATTCGGCTTTTGCTCCCAATGCGCAATCTGGAATCCGAAAATTGCAGTCCTTGGGAATTCCGGCGACATCTGAACTGGATTTCAAACTCAAGTATCGTTTTGAAAACCCTTCCGAACTTCTTGAAACCATAACTAAAGCAATAGCTAATCGATCAACCATTATGTTCTCATATGATTCAAAGAGTCTTTCCGAGCGCAGGGTGAACCCTTTTAAGGTCATTTTCTGGAATGATTTTTGGTATTTAATCGGTATGGACTTAGATCGCGCAGAAATTAGGCTCTTTAAACTATCGCGCTTCGTATCAACTATAACTCTTGGCAAGAAGAGCAAGGCGTATGAGATTCCACAAGATTTTGATGTCAATAATTATCTTCCAAAGAATGAACCAGAAATCACTCACGTCGCCAAGATAGTTATCGCTAAAGATGCCGCTTTGATATTGCGAAATAGTGGAAAGTTCCTTAAGGAAGATGCTGATGGGGATGTATATGAATTCGCGTATACAAATGAGAGCGCTTTTCTGCGCGAGATAATTTGGCATGGAAATAGCGTAAAAATTCTGGAACCAGAGAATCTTGTTGATTCACTAATTTCAAGACTGAAGGTGGGAGCGTAATGTCCGAATCAGCTCTCGATCGTACTTCCCGAGCACTAGATTTAGTTCCATTCTTATTGGAACATCAAGGCATATCCATTCCTGAGCTTGCAGAAGTTTTTGGTGTTAGTGAAGAGCAAATAAACAAAGATTTAATGTTGATCCATATGTGTGGACTCCCTGGATATACGCCACTGGAATTGATTGATATGTATTATGAAGATGGTTATGTAACGGTCTCTGAACCACAATCACTTCGCGCCCCACGTCGCATGAATCGCCATGAAATGGCGGCAATACTCGTTGGCTTGGATCTCCTTAAATCTTCGCGGTCTGATCAACTCGCGAATGAAATATCTGCCCTACAAGAGAAACTACGTGGTGATTTCGAGATCGAGAATCCCTTTGTAGTTGTACACGAAGAGGTAGTTGATAATTTTGTCACT
The DNA here is from genome assembly GCA_965268555.1 of actinobacterium SCGC AAA044-D11. GTDB lineage: Bacteria > Actinomycetota > Actinomycetes > Nanopelagicales > Nanopelagicaceae > AAA044-D11. The sequence continues at coordinate 695,311 of OZ254174.1, read as the reverse complement.
TTAATTGAAAGCGCTATCTCCAAATCAATTGCAGTTCGAATCCAATACCTATCAGGGAACAAGGATGAGAAAAGCTCTCGAAACATCTTGCCTATTGAGCTCTATACTCAGAACAATAAAAGTTACTTGATAGCTTGGTGTGAAAAATCGCAAGGGGATCGGACCTTTCGTTTAGATCGTATTGTCGAATGTGAACTAATTCCCGGCATCGAGATTCGCGCTACCTCTCATAACGTGGGCCAGGATCCTAAAGAAGGTTCAATCGCTCTGCTCGTAGACCAGAGCGCGCGGAGTTTTATTGAAGAAAATCGCGCGATCATCTCCAAGGCATCCAAAATAGGAGAGCGCTGGGAGGTTTATCTCTCTGAGATTGAGGAAGAGTGGCTTATTAGAACGGCTCTGGGTTATGGAAAGGCGATTGAGGTTGTATCGCCGCTGCGAGTTGCCGAGGAGATATCGAAGCGCGCGAGCCTAATTCTCGGGCGATATAAAGCGAAATAGGAGCATTGCTACCTATTTTCGAACTAGAATTTATCCAATAACTGTATTGCAGGAGAGTGAGGAAAATATGTTACGTGGACTCGAAGGTTGGCACTTTGTAATTGTGGCCGTAGTTTTCGTCCTGTTGTTCGGCGCCAAGAAGCTTCCAGATTCTGCTAAATCCATAGCCAAGTCTCTTAAGATCTTCAAGAGCGAGATGAAAGATGGCGATACGAAAAATGATAAGGGCGATACGCCTAAGTCTGATTCATAACGTTCTTACTCGCGAATTCAAGTTATGAAGAAGAATCCTGCGAAGGCTATGCCTTTAATTGAACATCTTAATGAATTTCGCAAACGGCTCTTCAAATCTGCATTAGCAATTGCGGCAGCCAGTTTTATCGGTTGGTTTGCATACGACTCGATCATCAATAGATTAGCCGCACCAATCTGTGATCTTAAAAGTGCAATAAGCGCCAGCGCAGGAAACTGTGGAGTTTTATACATCAATGGCGTTTTAGGGCCCATCGATCTTAAGTTCAAGATCTCAATATTGATCGGTGCCCTGATTGCTGCGCCTATCTGGCTTTATCAATTGTGGGCCTTCATCTCACCGGGTCTTCATAAGAAGGAGCGCCGTAATTCAATTCTTTTTGTTGTGTGCGCGGTCCCATTTTTTGCAATTGGCGTGTTTGCTGGCTATTTAGTGCTCCCAATCGCTGTCGATGTCCTCCTAAGTTTTACCCCAAGCTCGTTATCAAACTTAGTTAGATTCGATGATTATTTAACCTTCGTTACTCAACTCATTTTCGTATTTGGAATAGCTTTCGAGCTACCAGTGTTTTTAGTTGCCCTAAATCTCGCGGGCATTTTGTCTGGACGCGGGATCCTTAAACCTTGGCGTTATGCAATATTCGGGATCACGCTTTTTTCTGCGGTTGCTACGCCAACCGGGGATCCAATTACTATGTTCTTTTTAGCGGTGCCGTTGGCAATTTTGTATGTTGCCGCTGGCGGTATTTCTTTGCTCGTAGATCGAAGACGCCGCCGGAAACAAATTAGCAATGAAGAATAGAAGAATTTTACTTCTAACCAACCCAAATTCTGGCAAGGGTAGAGCACCGAAAATTGCATTGGATATTTACAGGTACGCCAGGACTATTGGCATAACTGTAATAATTCTAGAACCGGGCCATTCGAAAGATGTCGCTGCAGAAGTCGAACGTGCCATAAATGAAAGTGCCTTTGATGCAGTTGTCGCGATTGGTGGAGATGGACTAGTTCATCTAGCGCTTCAATTTATTACCAAATTTGAGATCCCGCTTTACGTTGTGCCAGCTGGTACTGGTAACGATTTCGCCCGCAGTAACCAATCGATGAGTTTGGCTCCGAGAAAGATCTTGGAAACTATATATGAACGCACTCCACAGAAAATTGATCTGGGGGAGATCAGCCACGGTAAGGAAGTACGTAGATTTGGTCAAATTCTTAGTACTGGTTTCGATGCTCAAGTTAATGAACGTGCCAATCAGAATCGCATAATCAAAGGAAGAATGAAGTACAACTACGCGACACTTGCAGTTTTGCCAAATTTTGAGCCAATAGATTATTCGTTAGAAATTGATGGCGCAGTACGCAATATTCAAGCTATGTTGGTCGCCGTCGCTAATGCGCCGAGCTATGGCGGCGGTATGAAACTATGTCCCATGGCTAACCGGAGTGATGGATTTCTTGATGTGATGATTCTTCATCCCGTGACAAAGCTGGAATTACTTAAAGTGTTTCCTCGGGTTTTCAGTGGCAGCCACGTTTCTCACCCCGCTGTCGAATTTCTTCGAGTCCGAAAGATTGAGATATCTGCAAAAACGTGTGCATACGCTGACGGAGAGCGAATTGGCGCACTTCCGATATCGGTATCTGTAACTCCATATGCGCTCACAACTTGGGTGAATTCTACATGAGTACTCCATCAGCGAGATTGGCCGAGGCCAAAGCTCGTGGAGCTCATAAGATAACAAATACTTTTATCGAACGTTATCCATTTAGTCTAGATACTTTTCAGGTACAGGGTTGTCATGCTCTCGAGAGTGGAAAATCTGTATTGGTTGCCGCACCTACGGGCGCTGGAAAAACTATCGTGGGGGAGTTTGCCGCATTTCTTGCAGTAACTGCGGGTAAGAAGTGTTTTTATACAACGCCGATAAAAGCGCTTTCCAATCAGAAATATCAAGATCTGATCGCGATGTTTGGTGAGGATAAAGTTGGGTTGCTAACCGGGGATACAAGTATTAATTCTGAGGCGCAAATTGTCGTTATGACTACCGAAGTTCTGCGAAACATGATCTATTCATCATCACAAACCCTCACAGATCTGCGTTATGTAGTCATGGATGAAGTGCATTACCTGGCCGATCGGTTTCGAGGCGCCGTCTGGGAAGAGATTCTCATCCACCTTCCAGAAAGTATCCAAGTTGCAGCGCTATCAGCTACGGTTTCGAATGCTGAAGAATTTGGTGATTGGCTGCAGACCGTACGCGGTGAGATGAAGGTAATTGTCAGTGAAATAAGGCCAGTGCCGCTTTACCAACACGTACTCTTTGGAAATAGGCTGTTGGATCTTTTCTCTAGCACTACCAAGGTAAACCCAGAAATTCTGCGCCTAGAAAAGGAATCTTTCCGAGCTGTTAGAGGCAAATACGGCGCAACTAACTCAAAGGGTAAATGGCGTGATAATTCGCAACTAACACCTTCCGTTAAGGCGCTTGGTCGCGCAGAAGTGATTGAGAAGTTGGATCGTGAGGGGTTATTACCTGCTATTACTTTTATCTTCTCGAGAGCGCAGTGTGACAGCGCGGTTCGACAATGCATAACCGCAGGATTACGTTTAACGAACGTTGAAGAGCGCAGTGCGATTCGTGAGGTTATCTCAGAGAAAACAAAAAACCTTCCTGATGACGATTTAGTAATTCTGGGATTTCATGAATGGGCGGATTCATTAGAGCGAGGAATTGCCTCGCACCACGCGGGATTGTTGCCAGCATTTAAGGAATGTGTAGAGGAGCTCTTCCAGAGAGGTTTGATTAAAGCGGTATTCGCTACCGAAACTCTTGCCTTAGGTATCAATATGCCTGCCCGCACTGTAGTACTGGAGAAATTGACTAAGTGGAATGGCGAATCGCATGTGTCCATAACTCCCGGTGAATACACCCAGCTAACCGGTCGTGCCGGAAGACGAGGCATAGATATCGAAGGCAACGCAGTCATTCTTTGGAATAAGGATATTGACAGCGCTTCAGCGGCTGGTCTCGCTTCAACTCGTACTTATCCGCTCAAAAGTTCCTTTAAACCAACATACAACATGACCATCAATCTAATCTCACAGTTCGGAGCGAAAAGAGCCCGCACCTCATTGGAATCATCATTCGCGCAATTTCAAGCCGATAAAGCTGTTGTCGGTTTGGCACGCCAGATAAAGCGAAACGAAGAAGCGATCAGTGAATTAATGACCGAATTTGATTGTCATCTTGGAGATTTTCAAGAATATTCTGAGATTCGATTCTCGATAAAAGATTTAGAGAAAGGACTCTCAACCAAGAAGCGCAAAGCTCGAGAGTTTGAAGAGGAGAAGATCGCCGAAGCTAGACGCGCACTTCGCAATCATCCTTGTCATGGTTGTAGTGACCGTGAAACTCATGCCCGGATAGCTGAGCGAGCAGAGCGTTTGCGCCGTGAGAACGAAGGTCTTAAAGCGCGCGTCGCGAACCGTACCCACGTAATTGCAAGGCGCTTTGATTTAATTAAAGTGATGCTTGAGAAATTCGGGTATTTAACAAATGACGCGATCACACCAAGTGGCAAATTGCTTGCAAAGATTTATGGCGAAACTGATCTCTTAATTGCTGAGATGATTAGAAAAGGGGCATTCAACGAATTGAATCCTAGTGAAATGGTTGCTATCGCCTCGGTATTCGTACACGAGAGTCGAAAAGAAGCGCCACCTAAATTGCCACACGGGAATGTGGAGAAGGTACTTGCAGATTTAGTGAAAACTTGGATACAAATTCACGATATGGAAGAGGAGCTAGGTTTAGAGCCAATTCGAGAACCAGATGCAGGTTTTGCTTGGCCGGCTTTTCGCTGGGCGAGTGGACATTCGCTAACCGCAATCATGCGTGGAACGGAATTGACGGTGGGCGACTTTGTTCGCTCGATGAAGCAGATAATTGATTTACTTCGCCAAATTTCCATTGCCTCTCCACATTTAGCTCCAGTAGTTTCGCAAGCGTTAGCGAAAATTGATCGCGGTGTAATCGCTTACGCGGGTGTAGTCCTATGACGTTAATGCTTTTAGATAGCGCTTCGCTTTGGTACCGCGCATATTTCGGGATGCCGGATACTTTGGTGTCACCTTCAGGTGAACCGGTAAATGCAATCCGAGGCTATTTAGATATGACTGCCAGGTTGATTAATTTATACAAACCAAATCGTTTAGTCGCATGCATCGAAGGAGATTGGCGTCCTAGTTGGCGAGTAGAACTCTTTCCGGAATACAAAGCAAATAGATTAGATGTTGAGGGTGAAGAAGAGGAGCCGGATACTTTAGGGCCACAGATCCCGATACTTCTTGATCTTTTGGAAGCCTTCGGAATTCCACTAGTAGGCGTAGATGATTACGAAGCGGATGACGTGATGGCCTCCTTTGCGGTCAGGGAGAAGGGACCAATAAAGATTGTCACCGGCGACCGTGATCTCTTCCAGCTGGTGGACGACAAACGTAAAGTGAACGTCGTTTACCTTGCGAAGGGAATTACCAACCATGATCATGTTGATATTAAATGGATTGCAGATAAATACGACATACCAGGGGAGCGGTATGCACTTTTTGCAATGATTCGAGGCGATGCATCAGATGGGCTTCCGGGTATTCGAGGAATTGGCGAAAAGGGTGCGGCAGTAATTGCTAAACAATTCACAACCTTGGAAGAAGTTATGAAAGCTGCTGCTTCGGATGATGAACGTCTCACACCTAACGCCAGAAAGAAATTGCTTGAATCAAGTGCGTATGCAGAAATCGCACCTAAACTGGTGTTCTGTGCACTTGATGTGCCACTGCCAAATTTGGATTTAAGTATGCCTAAGCGACCAAAGAACCTGGATGAAATTTATCAATACCAGAAAGATTATGGACTTGGTGCGAGCGTAGATCGCTTAATAGCGGCCCTTGGTTGGTAAAAATATTATGTCAACTAAAGTCTTAGTAATAGTTCCAACTTATAACGAATCTGAAAATATTACCTCGTTTCTAACCTCTTTAGATGCCGCCCGGTCGAAACTTTCAGAAGAATTTGCAATCACCATAATGAATGTTGATGATAGTTCGCCCGATGGCACAGCAAAAATCGCTCGCGAGTTGAATCTTCAAGACTTTTTTCAAATCAATAATCAAACGAAATCAGGGCTGGGACCGGCATATATTTCAGGATTTAGCTGGGGATTAGAACGTGATTACACTCTATTTGTTGAGATAGATGCAGATGGAAGTCATTCACCAGAACAACTATCCAAGCTATTGGATTCAGGCTTGAACCATGATTTGGTAATCGGTACGAGATGGATTTCTGGCGGAAGTATTGTGAATTGGCCCTGGTATCGACGCGCAATATCTAAATTTGGAACCTTCTATGCAGCGAAAGCCCTAAAACTAAAATATCGGGATCTCACAAGCGGTTACCGAGTATTAAATAGAGAGTTTCTTTCTTCGTTGAATTTAGCGCACATTTCTAATAAGGGTTATGGATTTCAGATTGAAATCGCATTTCAAGCTTTTGTAAACGGATTTTCCATCGATGAAATTCCTATTACATTTGTAGAACGAGAACTGGGACGATCTAAGATGACTCTAGGAATAGCACTGGAAGCGTTTAGATTCGTTTCTCGCCTTGGATTCACGCTTAGATTACGAGGATTATTACGCCGATAATCTACATTATGTCAGAATATAAACTCTGCCTAGTTAATTGCTAGCTCCGCAATCGGTAAGCACGAGCAGACGAGGTTTCGATCCCCGTAGACGCCATCTATCCGCCCAACTGCAGGCCAATACTTACCTTTCGTACCTAATTCGCTATTTACATTTGAAACACCTGCGGGATTCGCCCCGATTTCTCGCGAATATTTACGATTCCATTCCTCGCGAAGCAAATCAGCGCTGGTATGTGGCGCAAAACGTAATGGCGATTCTTCGATCGTTAGCTCCCCAGCTTCAATATCTGCAATTTCTGCTCTTATTGAAACCATTGCAGAAATAAATCTATCCATTTCTCGCAAATCTTCCGACTCAGTTGGCTCAATCATCAAAGTTCCAGCTACCGGAAAACTAACCGTAGGAGCATGGAATCCATGATCCATTAATCTCTTCGCTACATCATCGACTGTAACTCCCGTGGTCTTAGTGATTTCACGGAGATCGATTATGCATTCATGGGCAATATATCCATTGGCACCTCGATAAAGAACTGGAAAATGTGGGTCTAGCTTGGCTGCCAAATAATTCGCCGAAAGAATTGCGATCGATGTTGCTTTAGTTAACCCATCCCCGCCCATCATTCGAATATAACTCCAAGAAATCGGCAAAATGCTTGCCGATCCAAATGGCGCACCGCTAACTGGACCTGGTCCTGAAACTGGTCCCGAAGTTTCATCAAGTGGATGATTAGGTAAAAACGGCGCAAGGTGGGCCTTAGCAATTACCGGACCAACCCCTGGTCCCCCACCACCATGTGGAATACAGAAAGTTTTATGTAAATTCAAGTGTGAAACATCCGCGCCAAATTTTCCAGGCTTTGCAAGCCCTACAAGGGCATTCAAATTCGCGCCATCAACATATACTTGACCACCGGCTTCATGTATGAGTTCACAAATCTCAGTGATGGCCTCTTCAAAAACTCCATGCGTAGATGGATACGTGACCATTAAAGCCGCAAGTGCTGAGCCATACTCTGCAATCTTGCTCTTTAAATCTTCGACGCTAACATTTCCTGCTTCATCACAGGCGATAACTACTACTTTCATTCCTGCCATGACCGCACTAGCAGCATTAGTGCCATGCGCGCTGGAGGGAATTAAACAGATGTTCCGAGCGAAATCGCCTCTCGAATCTAGATAATTGCGAATTGCCAATAACCCAGCGAATTCACCTTGAGAACCCGCATTTGGTTGAAGCGATACCGCGTCATACCCAGTTATTGCGACTAGCCAATCAGAGAGTTCTTTAACGACCTGTCGGATACCAAGACTTTGATCTGCTGGAGCGAAGGGATGCAAGCTTGAAAATTCAGGCCAGGTAACTGGAATCATCTCTGTGGTTGCATTCAACTTCATCGTGCAAGAGCCAAGTGGGATCATCGTTCTATCAAGAGCTAAATCCCGATCCGCCAGGTTTCGCAAATATCGAAGCATCGATGTTTCAGAGTGATGTGAGTTAAATAGTTCATGAGTAAGAAAAGAGCTTCTACGTGCCAGATCTTCTTTAATAGGAAGCGCTTGCTCTGATGTTAGTTCTGCACCAAATAGTTCTGCGATGTTGGAGAGATCTACTTCGGTTAAACCCTCCCCTAACGAAATACCTATGGTCTTTGCATCTCTAATTCGTAAATTGAAACCTTTAGCAATGGCGGCTTTTGCAATCTCAGCGCTGTCAACTTCAAACACTAAGAAATTATCAAATAGTTCGCCTTCACTAACAGCAAGCCCCCTAGCAGCGATGCTCGCTCGTAATCTGAAGGCATCTCTTCTAATTTCATTTGCAATCTTGTGTAAACCGCTTGGTCCGTGCCACATCGCATAAAAAGCGGACATGACAGCTAGAAGAACCTGAGCAGTGCAGATATTTGAAGTTGCCTTGTCTCGTCGAATATGTTGCTCTCTAGTTTGGAGCGCGAGCCGAAGCGCTAGATTTCCATGAACATCTAAACTTTGGCCGACTAATCTCCCTGGAATCGAACGTTCGAGCCCACTGCGAACTGACATGAAACCGGCATGTGGTCCGCCGAATCCCATAGGAACACCGAATCTCTGGGCTGAACCAATCGCTATATCAAATCCGCACTCCCCCGGACTTCTAAAGAGAGTGAGGGCCAGTAAGTCAGAAGCCAGAATTGAGAGTGCGCCGAAACTTCTTAGCTTCGCAACCGCCTCTGCATGATCAGTAATTGCACCGTCACTATTAATCTGCGCAAATATTGCCCCAAAACATTCATTCTCCAACTTTGAAAAATCTTCAATCTCGGCATCAAATTCGACAATTGCAATCTTCAACGGCTTTGCACGAGTTGCAATCACAGCTTTGATGGATTCATTGAGTCCTTTATCTACGTAAAAGGCGGCTAAATCGCTGCCTTGCCACACTCGGCGAGCTAGCGTCATGGATTCCGCTGCGGCAGTAGCCTCATCCAACATCGATGCATTGGCAATTTCTAAGCCGGTCAAATCAGTAATAACTGTCTGAAAAGCTAAAATTGCTTCTAAGCGACCTTGGCTAATTTCAGGTTGATAAGGAGTGTAGGCGGTGTACCACGACGGATTCTCCAACACATTTCGTAAAATTACAGGCGGGGTAATAGTTTCGTGATAACCCATCCCAATGAAAGATTTTAAAACCTTGTTTTTATTCGCAATATTCCGCAATTCTTGGATTACTTCTACTTCAGAAATTTCCTCAGGTAGCACCGAGGCTAGTTTCTCGCTCAGAGTTATTGATGAGGGAACGACTTTGGCTATGAATTTATTCAGGTCACTTTCGCCTAGCTCTTTCAGCATTTTTCTAACTTGTGTTAAGTCAGGACCGATGTGACGATCAGCAAAATTCGATCGCACTAAATCCATCGGTCACTCCCCTGTCAAAAATAAATTAGAGTGATTACTCTAATTTCCAGGGGAAGGAAATTATTAAGCTAGCTTGCGTTTCCTGCGATCTGAAAGTTCGTCAGGAACTCCCTCAATTGTAGTTCCGCCCACAACGCTCTCGCCAGTCGAAACGTTCTCGCCCTGCAGAGTTGCTAATGAACCTTCTACCTCGCTCCAAACTTTACCGATGGCAATTCCAAAGACCCCTTGACCACCTTGCAATAAGTCAACAATTTCATCCGCGCTTGCACACTCATAGATTGTTGCGCCATCACTCATCAGCGTCATTCTTTCCAAGTCAGCTACACCTCTGGAACGCAAATGATCAACCGCTGACCGGATGTTCTGCAATGAAACACCAGTATCTAAAAGTCTCTTAACAATCTTCAAAACTAAAATGTCACGAAAGCCATAAAGACGTTGTGAGCCAGAGCCGCTAGCTCCTTGAACACTTGGTTCAACTAATCCGGTTCGTGCCCAATAATCCAATTGTCTGTAGGTAATTCCTGCGGCAACGCATGCAGTTGCACCGCGGTAGCCAATTTCAGGTACCGATGGGTCAGTAACTTGAGACATTCGGAACTCACTTCTATGGGGGAAGATCCTTAGCGGATTTAAGAGAAGATTAGTTTCCGACCCGCTCTTGAGCAATGACCGACACGCAAAACTCTAAAGTTTTCCTAGAGGGTTAGGGGTGTTTGCTGAATTAGCCTAAAAAGTCCTCTGGATTGATCTGGTCTAAGAACTCCCTGAAGGCCTCGACTTCATCGTCAGCCTGGTCTGGTATTTCAATACCTGCTTCATCGAAGAGTTGTTCCGAAGCGCTGATTTTGGCACCTGAGCGAATAGCTAGAGCGATAGCGTCACTTGGTCTCGCCGATATTTCAAGCCCATCGCCCAAAAGCAGATTGGCGTAGAAAACTCCATTTTTTAACTCGGTGAGATTTACACCTGCGATCTTTGAGCCCAATTCTTCGACAACTATCTTGAAAAGATCATGAGTCAAAGGCCTAGGTGGAATAACGCCTTGTTGCGCAAAAGCTATCGCTGTGGCTTCAGTAGCTCCCACCCATATTGGCAGGTATCGAATCCCGCCTATCTCTCTTAAAAGAACGATTGGTTGATTCGACGGCATTTCGACTCGAACGCCAACGATCTCGACCTCGATAAATTTCATTGGTACAAACTATTTAGAACGGTGCAAGCCAGATGCAACCAAGGCCGCGTGTAGCCGAATAGAGAGCGACGCAAGTTCTCTTTGAACCTCTTCTGCCCTCGCAGCAGCTTCTGAACCTTTCTGCCGAAGCAGAGGCGTAATAACTTGTTCTACTAAACCAACCTCTCGATCTGCTGAAGTTTTGAAACCACGCAGATGGCGGGCTTCGATACCGAACGAAGACATCTCGGCGACCGCTCTAGCAACAGCAAGCGCATCGGCATCGTAATATCGACCCTTCATCTCAATTAAGCCGAAAGATTCTATTTGAGCTAATTGCGCTTCTAACAATCCTGAAGATTGCAGTAACTCTTCGCGAGATAACCGTAATTGGCTATCGTGAATAAAATTCGACGGCGCAAATTCGCCATCAATAGTTGCCAGCCTTGGCGCAGCAGGTGAACCGGGAACGCTTGATGGGGTCAGTCCGCGGTCAAGTGCATCCAGATTCTCCTTAATGACACGTAGTGGCAAGTATTGATCTCGCTGCGCTGCTAAAACGTAACGAAGTCGCTCAAGATCAACTGTTGTAAATTTGCGATAACCAGAGGGCGTGCGTTGCGGTTCGATAAGTCCTTCAGATTCCAAAAATCGAATCTTGGATATCGTGATATCTGAAAACTCGTTTCGTAATTTACTTAGGACTTCACCGATACTTAGATAGGCACGGGCTGGAACGCTCATTTATTCCCCTTTTTCATTTATTCAACGCTACTAACTCGGCTGCCTGAAACCGGGCGCAAAAACGTTAAGCGATATTTTCCGACTTGAACTTCATCTCCATGACTTAGGGAAGTCTGTGCCTTAGAGATTGCGTTGATATATGTTCCGTTTAAACTCTTCAAATCTTCGATAGTAAATTCGACCCTCGAACCATTCTTGTTGCGAGTCACCTGGCAATGCTTGCGTGACACCGTTACATCATCAAGAAAAATCTCTGAACTCGGATCTCTTCCAATAGTTATCAAATTACTGTTCAAAAGGAATCGAGCTCCCTTGCCAGCTCCAGTCAAGGCAATAAACATTGCGGAATCTGGCGCTAGATCTTTAAGGATGTTGAACTCTTCATTTGAAAGAGAATCTAGAAGTGAATTCTCGGTTAAAAAATCGGGAACTGAACGAAGAGACGAGAGATGCAAGGTGCTGGTTAAGTCCGCTGTGCTTGGTATCTTGGGAGTATCTGATGGCGGTGTTACCACTTCTCACTCCCCTCTCTAAATATCAACTTCGAATTTCTCTTAAACCTTCAGGTTCAACTATAGGCTGACACTATTCCTTGGCGCAGGGGCGGTCAAGCCGTAAGTTCTGCGTATTGCTCGGAGGTAAGAAGGCTGGGCAACGCTTCAGCTATCTCTATTTCAGCTATCCATCCAGCGCCGTAAGGGTCGCTATTTATAATTTCGGGCTTTGTGTCCAATTCGCCATTAACTGCAACAACCTTCCCGGTAAGTGGTGAATATATTTCCGAAACACTTTTCGTCGATTCAATCTCTCCACAAACCGATCCGGCCGAAAGCACATCTCCCAATTTTGGAAGCTGTACATACACAATATCTCCGAGCGCTCCTTGTGCGAAGTCTGTAATTCCAATTCGATAGGTTGAAGCCGTGGAACTCGCAATTACCCACTCGTGTTCGTTGGTGTAACCCAAATTTTCTGGAATGTTAGACACTACTTCTCCTTTACTTCCCCGTTGGAATCATATTCATTAGACATTCTTCTAACTCTTCATACTTCTTACTGCAACAACCGAGTACTGCACGCCAGTCGCCAAATATAGGGCGCAACCCCAAATCGCGAAAGCCCAACCACAGATCCGAAAAATCTCGTTGATCCCATTCGGGCCGGATAGAAGAAGGAAAGGAAATGCGTAGAGCAAGTTGAAAGTTGCAGCCTTTCCAAGGAAGGTAACTTCAAAAACGCCGGAGCCACCACGGCGTTTTACCAATAGCATCAACCCAACCCAAACATCGCGGGCTAGTAAAAGTAGCAATAACCACAACGGAACAATGTCTGCGATTACTAGGGCAAGTGCAGTTGCTGCGATGTATGCGCGATCAATTGTCGGATCAAGAGCAGCTCCTAATTTAGATTCTTGATTTAGTGCGCGAGCAACTTTGCCATCGAAGTAATCAGATAGCGCTCCAACTGTTAGGACAACGAATGCCAATGCCAAGTTATCAAGACCTAAATACGCCCAGAGGAACAGTGGGATACCAAGCGCGCGAACTCCAGTTATTGCGTTTGGTATGGTCAGGATTTCGGAACGTGGATACATAACTATTCCGGGTTAATCCCGCTCTTTGACCTTTACGACCACTTCGACCGGAGTGCCCGGGAAGCCAAATTCTTCGCGGAGCCTGCGCTCGATAAATCTTCGATAGGCCGTCTCCACAAAATCACTGGCAAAGACCACGAATTTCGGTGGCGAAGTCGCTGCTTGCGTCGCGAAACGAATCTTGGGTTGTTTTCCGCTCCGTACTGGCGGTGGCGTTGCTGCAATTAGGGCGCCTAAGAAGGAGTTCAACTTGCTAGTTGGAATCCGCTTCTCCCAACTTGAAATCGCAGTTCGAAGCGCAGGCGCTAAGCGATCTCTATGCCATCCAGTTTTAGCTGAGACATTCACGCGCTGGGCCCAAGGAAATCTCTCAAGGTTTCTTTCAAGCTCTTTATCTAATTGCAATTGTCTATCTTCATCGACGAGATCCCATTTATTTAGAACAATGACTAGCCCGCGACCGGCTTCTTCAACCATGCTAACAATTCTGAGATCTTGCTCCGTCAGCGGTACCGAAGCATCTAAAACTACAACCGCTACCTCTGCTCGCTCCAGCGCGGTAGCAGTTCTGAGCGACGCGTAATAATCCGTACCACTGTCTTGACGGGCACGTTTACGTATTCCTGCCGTGTCGATAAAACGCCATGTAGATCCACCAATTTCAATCAATTCATCAACTGGATCGCGAGTGGTTCCTGCAGCATCATCGACAATAACTCGAGACTCTCCGGCAAGAATATTTAGCAAACTTGATTTGCCAACGTTGGGTCTTCCGACAAGTGCGATTCTTCTAAAGCCATCATCACTTTTCTCGCTACCAATCTCTGGTAACTCCTTTACTAAGAAATCTAATAAGTCACCACTTCCCCGTCCATGCAGAGCAGAGACGAATCGCGGCTCGCCAAATCCAAGATTCCAAAGTGCATGAGCATCTGCCTCTTCACTAGGACCATCAACTTTATTCGCAGCAACTATGACGTGCTTCTTCGATTTGCGGAGCAAATTAACTAACGATTCATCTTCATCTAGCGCTCCAACTTGCGCATCGATTACAAAGAGAACAACATCTGACTCGGCAATCGCGGCTTCTGAACCTGCGGTAATTTTCTCCGATATTCCCTCTGGCGCAACTTCCCATCCGCCGGTATCAATCAAGATAAATCTACGACCATTCCATTCAGCTTCGTACTTAACTCGATCGCGCGTTACACCCGGTGTATCTTCGACGATAGCCTCGCGACGTCCAATAATTCGATTAACAAGTGTTGATTTTCCCACATTTGGGCGTCCAATCACAGCAACCTTAGGCAACCCCAATAAATTTTTGCGAGTTAACCATTCCCATATAACATCAACAACTTCTTTCAAATCTAATTCCGTAGAATCCAATTCGAGCGCATCCTCCGCAGGGCGCAGAGGTGAAATTTTCCGAGTTGAATCCAGGTGGTCGCGGCTACTTAGCGAGGCTGCGACATCAGTTACCTGATCGGCCTTTATTTCTTCTGCACTTCGCCGTAGCGTCCTTGCTTCCAAATCTGCGTACAGAAAAACCTTTAAATCAGCATCTGGTGCGACTACCGTTCCAATATCGCGCCCTTCAACAACAATCCCAGATTCACTATTGTTAATAATGTTCTGCTGCATATCAACTAGAAAAGCTCGAAGCTCAGGGTTCTGACTAATCTGGCTCACGTTATCGGTTACACGTGCTCCCCGAATTTCATCTGTTACTTCAACTTCGCCGCAGAATACTTTTGGATTTGTAGGACTGGGATTGAATGAGATTGGATGTTTCTTAATTGCGGAAATTATTTCCCAACCTTCGCAAACACCCTCTTTTAGTGCGATCCATGTCGCGGCCCGGTACAAAGCACCAGTATCTAAGTAGCTCCAATTAGCACGGATCGCAATAGCTTTCGCCGTACTTGATTTGCCCGAACCACTTGGACCGTCAATCGCAACAACTATTCCGGCCATGTGCGAACCTTACTGCCTAAACGAGAGTGCGACTTTATTGCTTTCTAGGTGCATGAGCGAGCCAACCTTTAGCAACTAAATGTTTCTGTAGCTTGATTGCATCTTCACTATTTAGAGCTAGCGTGATTAGACCAACCTCTTGTCCAGGACTGTGCTCCATAGATAAATCCTCAACATTCACGCCAATGGCCGCACATTCATTGAATATTCGCGCTAATCCACCTGGCTTGTCATCAATAACAATAGGAACATAGGAATAATCTCGACTAGCTCCACCATGTTTGCCTGGAATCTTCTCTCGCCCTTTTCGACCTTCTAAAAGGAAGGACTTAATCGCATCTTGGTCTTTCGAAATCAAGCCTGCCTGAAGAGCGGAAAGTCGATTTATAACTTCAGCGAGTTTTGGTACTAGCGGGCCGGTATTGCCGACTAGCAATTCACTCCAAAGTTCTGCATCAGAATCCGCCAATCGACTGACATCTCGTAGCCCTTGGCCCGCAAGATTCAAGCTCTCACTATTGCTGCTCAATAAAGCAGCTCCAAGTGCGGAACTTAAAATCTGAGGGAGATGTGAAATTGTGGCAATAGTTTCGTCGTGCTCGTTTCCTGACATTTCATAAATTGATGAACCAAGAAGCTCTCCGATGGTCTTGGCTATTTTGCGTGCCTCATCCCCAGTTTTAGAAGTCTTTGAAATTATCCAGGCTCGAGAATCGAAGAGATCGGCTCTTGCGCTCTCTGGACCACTCTTCTCTCGACCAGCCATTGGATGAACCGAAACGAAATTTCTCGATAACTCCGAAAATGCTTCTACTTCATGTATAAGTTCAGACTTTATACCGCCTACTTCTATAAATATGGCTGCGGGGTTCGTTGCGAATTCCTCATGAAGAATGCTCAGGACGCTTTTTGGTGGTGCGGCCACCAACACGACAGCCGGTTTGCCATCTGTTCTTTGTAAACCAAGTAGGTCGCTTGCTAATTTCAAATTAGTAGCTGATGTGTCGGAGAGGATTAGCTCGACACCAAACTCACGCAACCTCATGCCTATCGAGGTACCAATTAAGCCGCAACCGACAATCTTTACCGGACCTTGTAGGCTCATTTCAAACCCTTTGCTTCACCATTTGAGCCCAGAATTAGATCAGGCCTAAGGCTCGCCGCTCCCCCAAGATAGATATGGACGACCTCTGATCGATTTCGCTGGCTCTCTGCGTGAATCAATACCCGAACGGTTCTTGGTAGAGCACCCGCTACATCAATTTCGGAGGCGCAAATAAGCGGCACATCAGTAATCCCAAAAAGCCGCGCACCAACAGCTGGGAATTCGCAGGTGAGGTCCGGTGTAGCTGTGAAGAGCATTGAGATCAGATCCTCATTGGCTAAATCATTCTTCTCAAATATCTCACCAAGAAGTTCACCCACAGATTTTCGCATTTCTTGACTCGAGTCCGCGGTTAGTTGCGTGGCCCCCCGGAAGGCTCGAATCGATTTCATTAGACAATGGTACCCCCGAGAACCAAAGTAGTGATTGCAATTAAAGCGGCAAGTATTTAAAACCTTTTATCGGTAAATAGGCATTTCAAAATATCGATTTTGCAAAACCGCCATGACCGAGGCGTTATCAATATCGATATATCGTTAAAACGAACACCATTCGCGCTGGTTAAAAGCGTTTAATCGATTTTCATTAGTGAAGATAATAAATGATAAAGCGATATGTCTTTATTCATGGATTGGACTTATTGTTTTAACTTTAAAGCGATAAATAGATTATCAAGCTCCACCGAATTCAAGACGCGCCAGCGTCCCTCCTTGGTCTCTCCGATAGATACCGGTCCGAAATCTGTTCTGATCAGCCGTAGGACCTCAATCTCCAGGCTCTCGAACATCCTACGAACAATATGAAAACGACCCTCGTGAATCGTGACCTCGACCCAATGGTGCTTGTTATTTACTTCTCGAACAACAGACACTTCCAAAGCGCGGGCCAGACCATCTTCGAGAATTACTCCCTTTAAGAGTTGGTCGATATTCTCCTTGGTGAAAACACCCTCAATTTCAATCAGGTACTTCTTGATCATTCCATAGCTCGGATGAGTAGCCCGATGAGTCATTTCGCCATCATTTGTGAGAAGTATTAGACCCTCGCTCTCCCTATCAAGACGTCCAACGTGAAACAATCTCTCGTTTCTGGTCTTGAAGAAATCCCCAATATTTGGACGATCTTCAGGGTCCGACATAGTGGAAATAACCCCTCTAGGTTTATAAAAGGCAAGGTAAGTTTTAGCCTTTGAAGACTTTATTGCTTCACCGTCAACTTCAACTTGAGAGATTTCTGGGTCAAATTTGCTCCCCAACTCAAAGATTTGGATTCCATCGACGCTGACTCGTCCTTCTGAGATCAACTCTTCACTCGCCCGCCTACTGGCGACTCCTGCGTCGGCAAGAATTTTCTGTAACCGTACTAAAGCCATATAACCCTCGTTTCAACTGCTTCAACAGCGTGGAATGAGCCTAAGGTTACGGTTAAAACCCACTATCCCCTAATCGGTCAGTGAAGAAAGTACTTCGTCAAGCCCATCGACATCCGGTAGGAATGGTGCGAGAGCCGGTAGATCTGAGACTGAGTTCAATCCAAGCTTCTCTAAGAAGAACGATGTTGTCGAATAAAGAATCGCTCCGGTTTCATGTTCTATACCTGCCTCTTCAACAAGTCCCCTGGTTACCAGAGTCTTCATAACTGCTTCGACATTTACGCCTCGAATAGCTGAAACTCTAGCTCTAGATACAGGCTGCCGATAGGCAATCACCGCCAAGGTTTCTAACGCAGCTTGCGTAAGCCGACTCTGCTGTCCATCAAGTACAAATTTCTCTACAACTGACGCTAAGTCGGGGTGACTGTAAAAACGCCAACCTCCAGATATCTGGCGCAGTTCAAATCCTCTCCCTGACATCTCATATTCCGCAGCGAGTTCAACGAGGGCTTGTCCGACTATTTCAGTAGGAGTTTCAGTGATCTGGGCCAGAATTAACTCAGAAACTGGCTCATCAACCACCATCAGAATGGCTTCGAGCGATCTATTGAGTTCAGAATTAGACATTCATATCTCCATTTGTCTCATCTTCGACTATAACCTGTGGCACATCGAACTCATCACTTACCTCTATGACCCCTGTTGCGCTTCCAGTCCAAGTGACTGCAAGCTCGCCGAGCGCAATAACCTGTTCGAACCTGACCACTCCCTCGCGATAGAGCTCAAGTAGGGCTAAGAATCTGGCAACAACTACTAAAGTCGAATTGGCATCGCTTATCAGGTGTCTGAAAGTGCACTTCCCGGTCCGGCGTAATTCTTCGACTATCTTGATCGCCTCATCTGCCACGCTCACTAGCGGCCTATGAATATGCTCGATATCAACGGTAGGAACTATCTTCGGCGAAAGTACGCGTTGCGCTATCGCCCCAAACCGCTCTGCTCCTACCCCGATCAAGACTTCAGGAAGAAGGGATGCGAAATGGGCTTCTAGGGCTGCAACACGCGAGAAGCTCTTCTCTTCACGTTCTAGGCGCTCGCTAAAAATAGCCGCAATTGCCTTAAATGCTCGATATTGCAGCAGTCTGGCAAAGAGAAGATCCCTAGCCTCCAGCAAGGCTAAATCGCCCTCATCCTCCACTTCGCCCGATGGAAGTAATCGGGCCGCCTTCAAATCTAAAAGCGTCGCAGCAACTACAAGAAATTCAGTTGTCTGATCTAAATCCCAACCATCCTCGGAGCCTTCTAGTGCGCGTATGTAGGCGATAAAGTCATCGGTCACCACGCCAAGGGCAACCTCGGTAACATCCATTTTGTGACGTGAAATCAGCTGGAGAAGAAGGTCAAAGGGTCCGTCAAAATTGCTCAAGTGAACGGAAAAACCACTCGTACTTTCGGTTGGGCTCTCAACAGCGATCCTTTCGGGATCCGAAAGCTCGATTCTCCCCTGATTCATGGCGTAAAGGTAATGCACTTACGCTTGCGCGCCCAATCGCACCGCCGTAGAGTCGCGCAATGGCAAAAAGCAATTCGAAGGTTTCTCGCTTAGGAACTAAATCGACAAATAGAGAAGAAGAATTCTCCGCTACATCAAGCGTTCTTGGACAAAAGTTGATCGAATTCCCCCAAGTTAAAACGCCACCGGTACCCGGTCTTGCCAGAGTTATTTCTGTCGTAAATCAAAAAGGTGGAGTAGGTAAGACAACAACTACGATTAATTTGGGCGCAGCGCTTGCGGAACTTGGCCGAAAAGTTTTGTTAATTGATTTCGATTCCCAGGCCAGTATGACTACAGGTTTAGGAATAAAACCATTGCAGATCAAAGAGCAATACGGCTCTATCTGGTATTTGATGAATGATTCCAGTGCAAATATTTCAGAATTTATTTTGAAGTCTAATGTTCCAGGTTTAGATTTTATTCGGGGCCATAAAGATTTAGCTGCCGCCGATGCCGCTTTTGTATCGGAATTAGCAAAAGAACATAAGCTTCGCAAACTACTCGAACCTATCCTCGAGGACTACGACGATATTTTGATTGACTGCTCTCCCTCCTTGGGCACGCTAACAATTAACGCGCTTACCGCGTCTAACGGTGTGCTGATCCCTATGGAATGTGAATACTTTGCGGTCTTGGGTCTTGGTTTGGTACGCGAAACAATCGATAAGGTTCGCAGCAATACCAATCCTCACCTGAAGATAGATGGAATTCTTGCGACTATGTTTGAAAGAAAGACTGCACATTCACGCGAAGTTCTAGAATTAATTTCAAAAGAATTTCCTGATGATTTATTAGACACAATTATTGCCAGAACCGTTCGTTTCTCCGAATCAACGGTCAAGGGTGAGCCAATTACTACATATGCAAGTAGTTCAACAGGAGCCGTTTCGTATCGGCGACTAGCGCGCGAACTAATCTATCGAGGAGGAGCAAAATGAGTCGCAGAGTGAGTCTTCCAGGGGCGGATGAACTTTTCCGCCAAACCACAACGCTAAGTGCAGTTCCGTCACAAACCCCAACACCAATTGAAGATGTTCCAACTGCACCAATTGGGAATAAAAAGAGTGTTCGAACAACTTCAAGACGCCGTGTTAATTCTTTTGATCGTTCACCAAGTGGGCGCGAACGTCATGATGAGAAAATTACTGTTTATCTCTCCCCTGAAGAACTCTATGACTTAGAACAAGCTCGATTAGCGCTTCGTGGAGATTTAGGACTCGCTGTAGATAGAGGGCGCATTGTTCGCGAATCACTTGCAATCATTATTGCTGATCTAGAGACAAAAGGTGATCAGAGTATTATCGCAAGACGTTTGCGCGGAAAATAAATTCTATTTTGCGCGTGGATGTGCACTCGCATAACTCTCGCGCAATTTATCAATGGTAACCAAAGTATAAATCTGCGTTGTTGTTACCGACGAATGGCCTAGTAATTCTTGAACCACTCTGATATCCGCTCCACCATCCAATAAATGGGTTGCAAACGAATGTCGCAATGAATGTGGCGTAACGTGAACCGAAAGATTCGCTCGCTCCGCTGCTGATGCAACAATCTCCCACGCGCTCTGTCTGCTTAGTGAATTACCTCGCGTATTCAGAAATACTTTGAGGCTGCGACTCGATTTAACTAGATTTGGACGAGAGTTAGACAAATAATTTTCTAAACTAGTTCGCGCATAGTTCCCAACTGGAACAACTCTCTCTTTAGAGCCTTTCCCCAACAATTTAAGCGTCATTGTTTCTCCTAATTGGGAAATATCATCGAGTGATAGTGACGTTATCTCGCTTACTCGTCCGCCGGTTGCATAGAGCACCTCGATAAGAGCGGTGTCACGTAAGGCGATCGAGCTTTGATCAGATTTTGATGCCTCAATCATTCGAACCACTTCTTCGAGTAAAAGCGCTTTAGGCAATCTCTTGGGAATAGCAGGAGGCGAGTAATCCTTCAATGGATTTATGGACTTGCTCTCCGAAGAGAGAAATTTAAAGAAATTTCTAATTGTGACAATTACTCGTGCGCTAGAACTCTCAGCGCTCTCCCCCGATCCGCGCAGAGTGGCTAGAAAGTTATCTAAACATTCTGGAGAAACGTCACTAAGTGCAATGTTCTCTAAAATTAAGTATTGTGAAAATTTTGCAAGATCAAGTCGATAGGCCGAGATTGTGTTTCTAGAGAGGCCTTTTTCGATTGCAGCGTAATTTAGATAGTTTGCAATTGCTGCATTTAGGTTCGAATCATTTCCCATTTTTTTTAATTGCAGCCGCGATTAATCCCGAAAATAATGGATGAGCTTTTGTTGGTCTAGAAAGAAATTCTGGATGGGCTTGGGTTCCGACGTAAAAAGGATGTGTCTCTTTGGGTAGTTCAACGAACTCGACAAGATGTGCATCCGGAGATAGACCAGAAAACGTTAAGCCAGTTTTTGCAATTTCTTCTCGATAGCTATTGTTTACTTCATATCGATGGCGATGGCGTTCTTGAATCTCGTTTGCGCCGTAAATTTCAGCAACAAGTGAACCAGTAGCTAGAACTGCTGGATAGAGTCCTAGGCGCATTGTTCCTCCCATGTCTCCTCTCCCTGCGACGATATCTTCTTGGCTCTGCATTGTGGAAATAACCGGATCTTTAGTTTCTGGATCAAATTCAGCGGAATTGGCGCCCTTGATTCCAGCTAAATTTCTAGCCGCTTCGATAACCATGCACTGCAAACCTAAACAAAGTCCCAGAGTTGGAATCATATTTTCACGTGCGTATCTAAGCGCCCCAAGTTTTCCTTCGATGCCACGAACTCCAAAACCACCAGGAATGCAAACCGCATCAACTCCTTGAAGAGCGCTCTTTGCTCCCTCTTCAGAATCGCAATCATCACTAGCAACCCACTTGATATTTACTTTTGCGTTATTTGCAAAACCTCCAGCTCGGAGCGCCTCGGTAACCGAAAGATAGGCATCTGGAAGATCCACATATTTTCCAACTAAGGCAACACTAACTTGATGTGCGGGTTGGTGAACTCGCTTCAAGAGATCGTCCCACTCACCCCAAACAATTTCACGAAGTGGCATACCTAATCGACGAACAACATACTCATCTAGCCCCTCGCTGAAAAGCACTTTTGG
Source organism: actinobacterium SCGC AAA044-D11 (assembly GCA_965268555.1). GTDB lineage: Bacteria > Actinomycetota > Actinomycetes > Nanopelagicales > Nanopelagicaceae > AAA044-D11. The sequence continues at coordinate 673,308 of OZ254174.1, read as the reverse complement.
TATGTCATATATTGATGGCGCATCCACGGCCGCAACGACGGCTTCTAAGTCAACATCGCACATTGACGAAATTTTTCGTTTTACTGAATCTGGAATTGGTCGATCTGATCTGATCACAATTGCATCAGGTGCTATACCAATTGAACGCAAGGCCGCAACGCTGTGCTGTGTTGGCTTGGTCTTAAGTTCTCCAGAAGGCCCTATATATGGAACCAGCGAAACATGTAAGTAAAACACATTATCTCGCCCGACATCTTGTCTTATCTGTCTTGCTGCTTCTAAGAAGGGTTGGGACTCAATATCTCCAACTGTTCCGCCCACTTCGGTGATAACAATGTCGATATCAGGTCCAGCCATAGCTTTAATACGTTCTTTAATCTCATTAGTAATATGAGGGATAACTTGAACTGTGTCGCCTAAATATTCACCACGACGTTCTTTACCAATTACATTTGAATAAACCTGACCTGTCGTGACATTTGCAGATCCATGGAGGTTTACGTTCAAAAATCTTTCGTAATGACCGATATCTAAATCAGTTTCAGCTCCGTCATCTGTTACGAAAACCTCGCCATGTTGAAATGGATTCATTGTTCCTGGATCAACATTTAAGTAAGGATCGAGCTTTTGCATTGTTACACGCAACCCACGAGAGGTAAGTAACCGTCCAAGGCTAGAAGCGGTCAATCCTTTGCCTAAACTTGAGGCGACTCCGCCGGTGACAAAGAGATGCTTGGTCACATGCTTGGCGGTCATGGGACGCTAACCTATCATTTCCAAACGTGCCGCCGCGACTAAATCGAGAAGTTCCCCTGCGTGTTGCTGCGCCGTAGCTGATTCTTCTTGTCCTGAGAGAAGTCTTGCAATCTCGCGCTTGCGATCTTCACCTTCGACCTTTGCGATATTGCTTTGAGTGACAGAACCGCTCTCATTTTTCATGACGACTACATGTGAATTCGCCCAGCTTGCAACCTGCGCTAAATGCGTCACCACTAATACTTGAGCATTCTGCGAGAGTAGAGCGAGCCTGCGACCAACTTCTACCGCTGCTTTTCCGCCAACACCTGCATCTACTTCGTCGAAAATATAGGTGCCGATCGGCGAGCTTTGCGCAAGTACAACTTCAATCGCCAGCATTACTCTCGATAATTCTCCACCACTTGCTGTTTTATGTAGTGGTAGAAGTTTTCCATCTTTATGACTTGTGAATGTAAAAAGAATTTCATCTATCCCTGTTGTGGAATAGCTAGAAACTAATTCGGCATTAGCGCTAGAAACTATAACTTCCAATTTCGCATTCAACATAGCCAAAAGTTTCAATTCCTTCGTTACATCATCTCCAAGTTTCGCAGCGACTTTAACCCGTGCGCTGGAAAGTTCATTAGCGCGGGATTTAAGTTCAGTGAAAACTTTCGCATTCTCTCTCTCCAACTCGGCTAATCTCTCATCACCTCCGCGAAGGTCTTGGAGTTTAAGCTCTGCTGATTTTGCCTCTTCAATCAGATCTTTGAAGGCGCTCTCTCGGTCGCTTCCTTTTCCATGTTTCTTGATAAAAGCCAGAAGGGCGGCTTTCCGAGCTTGGAGCGCGTCGAATCTATTTGGATCCGCTTCCAGCTTGGTTAAGTAACGCTCAAGACCGGAGTTGGTCTCCTGTAATTCATAGCTTAGGTCGGCAAATCGCTCTATCAAAATATCTAGCTCTGAATCCTTTCCGACAAGTGCATCTAAAGCTTTCTTTCCAGAGTTCAGTGAACTAAGTAATGAATTCTCTTCATTATGTAAAATAGCTAGCACTCCACTTATTCCGCTGTTTAGCTCTTCCACGGAACTCAACTTATTGATTTCATTTTCGAGAAGATCTAGCTCCCCGCTTTTTGGTTTCAATGAATCAAAATCGTTTGCTAAAGTTTCTATCTTTGATATTTCAACATCTCGAGCTTTCAACTGTATTCTCAGCTCGGAAATTCGCTTCTCGTTATCGCTAAATTTAGAGAAAACAAATTGATAATTCTGCAAAACCTTTTGATAACCGCCAAATGAATCGAGAAGTTCGCGCTGTACTGCTGGCTTGGAAAGTCTGGCTGAGCTTGCCTGCGCATGAATCTCTACTAGCTCTTCGCCGAACTCATTAACCTGAGTGGCTGTAGTCGTTATGCCACCGAAGATAACTTTAGACTTTCCTTGATTATTCACGGTACGACTTATGAGTAGCTCGCCATCCTCTAGGAGGCCACCCACCTCTTCGCTTTTTTTAGCTAAATCACCGTTCAGTTTGAATTTCCCAGTGACGACCAATCGTTCTTCACCAGCGCGAATTAGATCAGGATCACTCTTTGCACCGAGAATCAGATTCAGCGCTGTTAGGACCATGGTTTTGCCTGCTCCGGTTTCACCCGTGATTACGGTTAAGCCGTCACCGATTTCAATTTCCGCGCTATCAATTACACCCAGCCCGCGAATCGTTATCTCTGTGAGTGCACTCTTCTCATTCTTCAAGTGCGCCACCTACTAACGATTCCCCGATTTGTTAATGGGATGCATTACAGGCTCTCTCCGCGCCAACCCTCGATGGGTAGCTTGAATTTTGCAACCAACCGATCCGTGAAATTGCCAGGATTAATATAGGCAAGGTCAACAAGATTCGCATCCTTCGTTATAACAATTCGGTCGTGCTCTTGCAATTCAAAATGGCGCAATCCATCAGCTGCGATTTGTGCAGCGCTCGATCGAACATCTATAACAATTTCGCAATCCGGTGAGATGACCATTGGGCGAGAGAAAAGCGCGTGGGCCGCAAGAGGTAAGAGAACTAGCGCGTTAACCTCCGGCCAAACTACGGGACCACCTGCAGAAAACGCATATGCCGTAGATCCTGTTGGAGTTGCGCAAATTACTCCGTCACATCCCCATTTTGAAAGTGGGCGACCGTCGATCTGCACGAAGAGCTCCAACATCTGAGTGGAGTTGCGTTCTATCGAAATCTCATTAAGTGCCCAACTGGTAGAGACTATTTTCTCCGCGCGAGAGACTTCATACTTTAGAAGAATTCTTGGTTCTGCATGAATTTGAGAATTGACTACAGAGTTAACTATTTCATCGATGGTAGGTTGTGAAATCTCCGCCAAGAATCCAACATTCCCAAGATTAATTCCAATTATTGGAACTTTGTGTCCGCGAACAATTTCCGCTGCACGCAGAATTGTGCCATCTCCACCAAGAACAATCGCCCAGTCCGAATTATGAACTTCGTCAATAGCTCTCGCTGAGTCAATTAATGCTGGATAATTGGAAAGAATTTCATATCCTTGTGTGACAAATCTTGACGAAAGATCATTGGCAAATTTTGCAGCGGCAGGCCGTGTTGGATGCACAATTAGTAGAACTCTCTTCACTGTGGTCCCTTCGCTATTGCTTTATCCAATTCAATCTCTGAAAGTTCAGATGCCCCGCGTCGCAGCCAAAGGAAAAATTCGACATTACCTGATGGACCAGGCAGCGAACTCGCCACCACTCCCTTGCAGCCAAGTCCCATATCGTATGCGCAATCTGCTACTTCGAGAACAGCCGTCTTGCGAAGTCCACTATCTCTAACCACTCCACCCGCGCCCAACTTCTCGCGCCCAACTTCGAATTGTGGTTTAACCATAACGAGGAAATCAGCAGAAGTCTTTGAAACCGCAACAAGAGCTGGCAAAACTAAAGTTAAGGATATGAACGATAGATCTGCAACAACTAGATCAACACTTTCACCTACTTGCTCGATCGTAAGGTGTCGTACATTCGTTCTATCGAGAATGGTGACTCGAGAATCGTTACGCAACTCCCATGCAAGCTGACCGTATCCAACATCTACCGCAACAACACTTTGCACATCTCGTTTCAATAAAACATCAGTGAAACCACCAGTTGAAGCGCCGGCATCGAGTGCACGTTTTCCGGAAACAACAATCTCTGGAAAAGAATCAAGAGCGCCAGCTAACTTATGCCCACCTCTAGAAACAAAATCACTCCGCTCGCCTTGTATTGTTATCGAAGTTTCCGCATCAACTTGAGTCGCAGGCTTTGAAGCAGGTATTCCGGTAACCAATACCGAACGCGATTCAATCAAATCAGCGGCATGATCACGCGACCTCGCCAAGCCTCGTCTTACGAGTTCTGCATCGAGTCGAGTCTTCAATTGATTTTCCTAGAGACCGTCTATTTCCGAAAGTGCGCGTGCTAAATCAGCATGGATTTTTTCAAACTCCTGTGAATGTGTGTCCAGAGGATTTTGCGACATCTGTGAAATCCGCTCTTTAACCTCATCTAAATTTATCTTGGCGGATTCATTCATCTCATTCATTTAGCACCCTTTTTCTTCGGTGTAGTTGTTCTCTTAGCAGAAGTTGATTTCTTCAATTTTGGAGCGCTCTTAGCCTTTGGGGCTTTCACCGGAGCAATCTTTTTCGATCCTTCCCTCTTCTCACTCTTCAAGCGATTCTCTAGCTCAACTATTCTTGCATTCAAATTCTCAAGTTCACTTGATTTTGCAAAACCCATACGCACTGCCGCTTCATCTATCTGAGTCTCAATTCGCTCTTTGACAGCCTCACCATTCTGTACAGCCCAATTGCGCAAATTTCGAGTGAGCTCAACAACCGCCTCCTCATTTTTGCCCAAATTGGCAACGTACTTTCTTAAGATTGAATTCAAATCTGAGGCCATGGCGTAACCGTATCTAAAGTCGAACTACCTCGCTTGCTTCGACCTGCCAACGACTTGCAAGACCACTTGGTGCGCGCCAGAAACGTCGCCGAACTGAGCCTGTAACTTGAACCCAGGTATCAATTTTCACAGCTAGCGCAGCTTTACGGGCCTTTGAACTCCAGGCTGCAATATCCAAGGAATCTACTTCCTTCTTAGTTCCACGGGATTTATCCCTACCAATAACAACGCGAAATTCGACTACTCGATCTCCACTCGGAAGCAACTTCTCGATAGCCAAACTCGTTACTCTTCCAACGAGAAATACTTCGTTAACGGGTTGATGGGACGGGATAGGTTTTACTTTAACTTTAGTCAGTGCTTTTTTCGCAGTAACATTTTTTGGATTTTTTGGATTCGCCAACGCAAACTCTTTTCTGCTTAAACCGAAGATATCTTCAAGGTTGAGCAAATTATCAAGAATAAATATTTATCTCGTAAGCTAAATTCCTTTTGTTGTTGACAGATGATAGTTGTGCATGCAATCCTCAAAATATTTTGGAAAAATATCCCCGCAAATAAAAAAGGAGCTATCCATTAACCGAAGTTAAGGATTAGCTCCTTTTTATAATGATGTCCGGCGGCGATCTACTCTCCCACAAGGTCCCCCTTGCAGTACCATTGACGCTGAGAGGCTTAGCTTCCGGGTTCGGAATGGGACCGGGCGTTTCCCTCTCGCTATGGCCGCCGAAACTCTATTGAGTTATCAGTCAGTTGCATTTCTATCCAACTAATAATTCATAAAATAAATTATAGCCGTAAGAAATTTAACAGTTCCCGACCGTAGCTCGGGAACCACACAGTGAACGCGATGCATTTAATCAACTTAAAGTTAATTAAAAAATGTAGTTAAATCCTCGGCCTATTAGTACCGGTCAGCTCCACGAATCGCTTCGCTTCCACTTCCGGCCTATCAACCCAGTGGTCTTCTGGGGGCCTTACCCGATAAATCGGTGAGAAACCTAATCTTGAAGCAGGCTTCCCGCTTAGATGCTTTCAGCGGTTATCCTTTCCGAACGTTGCTAATCGGCCGTGCTCCTGGCGGAACAACCGACACACAAGAGGTTCGTCCGTCCCGGTCCTCTCGTACTAGGGACAGCCCTTCTCAAGTTTCTTTCGCGCACAGAAGATAGGGACCGAACTGTCTCACGACGTTCTGAACCCAGCTCGCGTGCCGCTTTAATGGGCGAACAGCCCAACCCTTGGGACCTACTCCAGCCCCAGGATGCGACGAGCCGACATCGAGGTGCCAAACCTTGCCGTCGATATGGACTCTTGGGCAAGATCAGCCTGTTATCCCCGGGGTACCTTTTATCCGTTGAGCGACGGCGCTTCCACAAGCCACCGCCGGATCACTAGTTCCTGCTTTCGCACCTGCTCGACATGTCTGTCTCACAGTTAAGCTCCCTTGTGCACTTACACTCGACATCTGATTGCCAACCAGACTGAGGGAACCTTTGAGCGCCTCCGTTACTTTTTAGGAGGCAACCGCCCCAGTTAAACTACCCACCAGACACTGTCCCTGATCCAGATAATGGACCGAGGTTAGAAACTCAAAACGTTCAGAGTGGTATTTCAATGATGGCTCCACGAAAGCTAGCGCTCCGCTTCAAAGCCTCCCACCTATGCTACACAAAACGTTCCGAGTACCAATATCAAGATATAGTAAAGGTCCCGGGGTCTTTCCGTCTTTCTGCGCGTAACGAGCATCTTTACTCGTAATGCAATTTCGCCGAGTTCGCGGTGGAGACAGTTCTCAAGTCGTTACGCCATTCGTGCAGGTCGGAACTTACCCGACAAGGAATTTCGCTACCTTAGGATGGTTATAGTTACCACCGCCGTTTACTGGGGCTTAAGTTCTCAGCTTCGCTCGTAAGAGCTAACCAGTCCCCTTAACCTTCCAGCACCGGGCAGGCGTCAGTCCGTATACATCGTTTTGCAACTTCGCACGGACCTGTGTTTTTGGTAAACAGTCGCTTGAGACTATTCTTTGCAGCCAACTCAAGCTTCGGGGGTAAACCCCTACACCTAAATTGGCCCCCCTTCTCCCGAAGTTACGGGGGTATTTTGCCGAGTTCCTTCACCACGATTCTCTCGATCACCTTGGTATTCTCTACCTGACCACCTGAGTCGGTTTCGGGTACGGGCCGCCTTATACCTCGCTAGAAGATTTTCTTGGCAGCATAGGATCATCCACTTCGCCATACGGCTCGGCATCAGGTCTCAGACATTGGAGCGCGGATTTGCCTACGCTCCGTCCTACACCCTTACCCCAGGACAACCATCGCCTGGGTTGGACTACCTTCCTGCGTCCCTCCATTGCTTGACTACTACCAACTTGGGTCGGGCGCTCCACCTTCTGCGGATAAATCCGCTCCAGCTTTGGGCCCTTAGCATTATTGATTCGTCATGGGCGGTATAACACGGGTACTGGAATATCAACCAGTTATCCATCGACTACGCCTGTCGGCCTCGCCTTAGGTCCCGACTTACCCTGGGCGGATTAGCCTGGCCCAGGAACCCTTGGTCATTCGGTGGACGGGTTTCTCACCCGTCTTTCGCTACTCATGTCTACATTCTCACTCGTGTAGCTTCCACGGCTAGATTCCTCTGCCGCTTCACTAGCTACACGACGCTCCCCTACCCATCCACACTCCTGGATCTTGCGACCGGGATAGTGTGTGAATGATAGAACGTCGGTGGCGTGCTTGAGCCCCGTTACATTGTCGGCGCGAAATCACTTGACCAGTGAGCTATTACGCACTCTTTTAAGGGTGGCTGCTTCTAAGCCAACCTCCTGGTTGTCTATGCGACTTCACATCCTTTTCCACTTAGCACGCGCTTTGGGACCTTAGTTGCTATTCTGGGTTGTTTCCCTCTCGACGACGAAGCTTATCCCCCGCCGTCTCACTGCTGCACTCTCACTTACCGGCATTCGGAGTTTGGCTGATGTTGGTAAGCTTGTAGGCCCCCTCGACCATCCAGTAGCTCTACCTCCGGTAAGAAACATGCAACGCTGCACCTAAATGCATTTCGGGGAGAACCAGCTATCACGAAGTTTGATTGGCCTTTCACCCCTAACCACAGCTCATCCCCTAATTTTTCAACATTAGTGGGTTCGGTCCTCCACACGGTCTTACCCGCGCTTCAACCTGGCCATGGATAGATCACCTCGCTTCGGGTTTAGATGCTGCGACTATGGCGCCCTATTCAGACTCGCTTTCGCTACGGCTTCCCCTCGACGGGTTAACCTTGCCACAACACACTAACTCGTAGACTCATTCTTCAAAAGGCACGCTGTCACCGCTCAAGGCGGCTCCAACGGTTTGTATGCAAACGGTTTCAGGATCTATTTCACTCCCCTTGCGGGGTTCTTTTCACCTTTCCCTCACGGTACTTGTTCACTATCGGTCACCAGAGAGTATTTAGGCTTAGCGGGTGGTCCCGCCAGATTCATACCGGATTACACGAGTCCGGTATTACTTGGGATCCCAAAAACAAGTTGCTGAAGTTTCGGCTACAGGGGTCTCACCTTCTATGCCGGACTTTCCCACGTCCTTCACCTACTTTAGCAATTTATAACTTGTTGATTGAACGGTAGTTCAATCTATTTGGTCCCACGACCCCGACCATGCAACGCCTACCGGCTTGGCACATAATCGGTTTAGCCTCTTCCGCTTTCGCTCGCCACTACTAACGGAATCACGGTTGTTTTCTCTTCCTGTGGGTACTGAGATGTTTCACTTCCCCACGTTACCTTTATCTGCCCTATGTGTTCAGGCAGAAATGATGAGACATGACTCCCACCGGGTTTCCCCATTCGGTAATCCTCGGATCAAAGCTCTGTTGGCAGCTCCCCGAGGCTTTTCGCAGCCTCATACGACCTTCTTCGGCTTCTGGTGCCTAGGCATCCGCCATTTGCACTTAATAATTTTCTTACATTTTTTTGCTTTTAAAACAAAGATGCTCGCGTTCACTGTGTAGTTCTCAAGGTACGGGCGATCCTAGGAACGTTAGCCGCTTAATTAAATAACTTTAATCAGTTCGACTTGCTCACTAGGGCCAGAGGGTTCATACCCTCAGGACCCAACAACGTGCATGAAACATTTCGCTACAAGATTTTTTCCACTCTTAACCGAAGTTAAGTTGTACTAATGATTTGTTTTGATGAGTTTCAAAAATCAATGCTCCACTTATCTTATGAGCATCTGCTTTTGGCAGGCTCCTTAGAAAGGAGGTGATCCAGCCGCACCTTCCGGTACGGCTACCTTGTTACGACTTCGTCCCAATCACCGATCCCACCTTAGGCAGCTCCCTCCTTGCGGTTGGGCCACTGACTTTGGGTGTTACCGACTTTCGTGACGTGACGGGCGGTGTGTACAAGCCCCGGGAACGTATTCACCGTAGCGTTGCTGATCTACGATTACTAGCAACTCCGACTTCATGAGGTCGAGTTGCAGACCTCAATCCGAACTGAGACCGACTTTTTGGGATTCGCTCCACCTTGCGGTATCGCAGCCCTTTGTATCGGCCATTGTAGCATGCGTGCAGCCCAAGACATAAGGGGCATGATGATTTGACGTCATCCCCACCTTCCTCCGAGTTAACCCCGGCAGTCTCCTGTGAGTCCCCAACTAAATGCTGGCAACACAGAACGAGGGTTGCGCTCGTTGCGGGACTTAACCCAACATCTCACGACACGAGCTGACGACAACCATGCACCACCTGTATAGAGCCCTTGCGGACACGACATCTCTGCCGCTTTTCCCTATATGTCAAGCCTTGGTAAGGTTCTTCGCGTTGCGTCGAATTAAGCCGCATGCTCCGCTGCTTGTGCGGGGCCCCGTCAATTCCTTTGAGTTTTAATCTTGCGATCGTACTCCCCAGGCGGGGCGCTTAATGCGTTAGCTGCGTCGCAGAGACCGTGGAAGGTCCCCACAACTAGCGCCCACCGTTTACGGCGTGGACTACCAGGGTATCTAATCCTGTTCGCTCCCCACGCTTTCGTTCCTCAGTGTCAGTATTGGCCCAGAGACCTGCCTTCGCCATTGGTGTTCCTCCTGATATCTGCGCATTCCACCGCTACACCAGGAATTCCAGTCTCCCCTACCAAACTCTAGCTCGCCCGTATCGAATGCAGGTCTGGGGTTGAGCCCCAGATTTTCACATCCGACGTAACGAACCACCTACGAACTCTTTACGCCCAATAATTCCGGACAACGCTTGCACCCTATGTATTACCGCGGCTGCTGGCACATAGTTAGCCGGTGCTTCTTTTGCAGGTACCGTCACTTTCGCTTCTTCCCTGCTGAAAGCGGTTTACAACCCGAAGGCCTTCATCCCGCACGCGGCGTCGCTGGGTCAGACTTGCGTCCATTGCCCAATATTCCCCACTGCTGCCTCCCGTAGGAGTCTGGGCCGTGTCTCAGTCCCAGTGTGGCCGGTCGCCCTCTCAGGCCGGCTACCCGTCGTTGCCTTGGTGAGCCATTACCTCACCAACAAGCTGATAGGCCGCGAAGTCATCCTCCACCGAAATTCTTTCAAAACTCAGCGATGCCGCTTATGTTTCAATATTCGGTATTAGCCCCGGTTTCCCGGAGTTATCCCAAAGTGGAGGGCAGATTCTTCACGTGTTCCTCACCCGTTCGCCACTAATCCATCCCCGAAGGAACTTCATCGTTCGACTTGCATGTGTTAAGCACGCCGCCAGCGTTCGTCCTGAGCCAGGATCAAACTCTCCATAGAAAGTTGTGATCTGGCAAAAAAACGAAACTAGCGTTTATAGCTATTTCATTTTTACCAATTGTTTTTGTTTCTGTACCCAATATCCGTCGCCTTTTGAGGGGCTCCGAAGTCATGGAAATACAAAGGAATTTGGCATATTTTTTCCGCTCCTGTAAACAGGAACAGGCCAATATATGCCGATTGGCATTGATTTTTTGCACGTTGTTGAGTTCTCAAGGTACGAATGCACACCGGGCACGGCGATTTCTCACCGATTGCAGGGCAGACCGCCAAACCTAGTGGAAGGCACACGGAAGAGCAAATCCGGTAGGTCCTTCATAGAGCTTGGAAATACTTATCGTTGCTTGGCCTTATCTACCCCGGTTTTAAAGGGTTTTTCGTCCAATTCGCAAGCGAGGGGTAAAGATAGCCGATGCCCTGCCTAGGGTCAAATTCGGATCCCAAGAAACGGGTCAAAATCGGTCATTTTCACTGCGAGGTTAATCACCTAGAAAAGCGCCAAATTTGCGCTCAAAACTAGAACTTAATCTTTGCGCAATCGCTTAGCAATGAATCAATCTTTTGGATTTAGAGGACTTCTACCGAAGCGAGATCGCGTTTTCCTTTGCGCAGAACCAAGAAGCGACCATGAATCAAATTCGCCGCAGTTGGCGCAAAATCTTCTCCAGAAATTTTCTCGTTATTTAAGTATGCGCCGTTCTCTTTAACAATTCTTCGTGCGGCAGATTTAGAATCAACAACTCCGGTAGCAGTTAACAAATCTACCCATGAAGGGAAAGCTTCACCTTTAGCTATAGAGGTTTTAGGCAATTGCGAAAGTGCAGCTGCCAAAGTTTTTTCATCCAACTCATTCAATTCACCTTGACCAAATAACGCTTTCGATGCCGCTTCAACCTTTTCACATTCGTTAAGACCATGAACCATCGTCGTTAACTCTCGTGCGAGTTCACGTTGTGCTTCACGTGCGCCAGGATTTGTCTTAACAGTCTCTATTAATCTTTCAATTTCGGTGCGGTCCTTAAATGAAAAAACCTTGAGATATTTCTCTACATCAGCGTCTTCAGTGTTAATCCAGAATTGATAGAAAGCATATGGTGAAGTCATTTCGGAATCGAGCCAGACAGAACCACCGGCAGTCTTACCGAATTTACTTCCATCTGATTTAGCCATTAATGGAATCGTGAAAGCATGAGCCGAACCACCTTCGACCTTACGAATTAGATCTAAACCAGCGACAATATTGCCCCATTGATCAGATCCGCCAAGTTGAAGTTTGCAATTATCGCGACGATACAACTCTAGATAATCAAACGCTTGAAGGACCTGATACGAAAATTCTGTGTAAGAAATTCCACCACTTTCTAGGCGTGATGAGACCGAATCTTTTGCAAGCATTTGATTTACACTGAAATGTTTTCCGATATCACGGAGAAATTCCAGGGCAGATACCGGTTTAGTCCAATCTAGGTTGTTAGCCATTACTGCTGCATTCTTTTTCGAATCAAAATCTAAGAATTTAGCAAGCTGTTTACGAATGTTTTCAACCCACTCTTCAACCACTGATTCATCGTTTAGTGTGCGCTCCTCATTGCGCCCACTTGGATCACCAACCAAACCAGTCGCGCCACCAACGAGTGCAATAGGCAGATGTCCCGCCAATTGAAAACGACGCATAACGAGAATTACCACCAAATTTCCAACATGCAAACTTGGCGCCGTTGGATCAAAACCAATATAAAACTTTACGGGAGCCGAACTTAATTCCTTGGTGAGCGCTTCTCGATCAGTCGTTTGTGCAACCAACCCACGCCACTCTAAATCAGCAAAAAGTTCCAAACTCATGGCTTCATCATGCCCGAAAAGCGTTCAACCTCGTTGGATATCCAGCTCTTCGCTTCCTTCGTGGCATTCTCCAGAGCGGCAATCTGCTTCGTAACGCTAGAGATAGAAGTTCCAAGAGATGACGTGCGAGATGCCACCGCTCCTTGCGTCGTCAAGAACTCTTTCAAATCAGATTTTAACTCTGGATGAATGGCTTTAAGTTGATCATCCGATAATTCATGAAGCTCGATGCCAGCGCTTTCACATAACCGCACGCATTCCCCTGCTACCTCATGTGCTTGGGCGAATGGAACAGACTTCTTGGCCAAATAATCTGCAATTTCGGTCGCTAGTGCGTATCCCGAATGTGCGCCACTTGAAATATGTGCACTGTTGAACTTTGCAGTTTTAACCATGCCGGTAAGTGCCGGCAATAAAACTAAAAGTGTCTCGACAGAATCAAATATCGGTTCTTTATCTTCTTGTAAATCTCTGTTGTATGCGAAAGGCAAACCTTTTAGAACCACAAGTAGCGCCGTTAAGTTTCCGATCAAACGTCCACTCTTACCTCTAGCGAGTTCTGCAATATCTGGATTCTTCTTCTGCGGCATTATCGAAGAACCGGTTGAATAGGCATCATCGATTACTACCCACTTGAATTCGGTTGTGCTCCAAATCGTAAATTCCTCACCAATACGCGAAAGGTGAACCCCAAGCATCGCCATAATAAAGAGGGCCTCGGCCGCGAAATCACGATCACTCACTGCATCGATACTGTTTGCTAAAACTCCATCGAAACCTAAAGTATCTGCGCTCGATTCTGGATTTGGTTGCAGTCCACTGCCAGCCAAAGCGCCAGAACCCAGAGGTGAAAAGTTATTTCTAACTAACCAATCCCCTATGCGATCCACATCGCGAAGCAGTGCCTGGGAATGTTTGGCCAGTTCATGACCGAAAACTATTGGCTGTGCATGTTGGAGATGCGTAAACCCTGGTGCAATAACTTCAACTAGCGCCGCACTTTGTTGATTGAATGCCGAAACAAGGTCAGTCGTTAAAGAAGCTACTTCCAATAAATGATCAATCAAATAAAGTTTGAAATCGGTTACGACCAAATCATTACGAGAGCGTCCCGCTCTAAGCGCCCCACCAATTGCACCTATCTTTGCGATAAGCCCGCGCTCTATTGCGCTGTGAACATCTTCATCTGAATCGTTATAGGTAAATTTACCCGCGATAATCTCGGTACTGAGTGCTTTTAAACCTGCCCGGATAACTTCACCATTGCCTGATGCGATAACTCCAGAAGCAACCAAGCCATCTAAGTGGGCTAGATTTACCCTGATGTCATAAGGTGCAAGTCGCCAATCAAAATCAACGCTGCGCGAAAGCGCTGCAACAGAATCTGCGGGTTCGCTCGAAAATCTTCCACCCCAAAGCGCCATCTACTTCCTCTTTCCCTTTGTTGATGCTGCGTAATTCATTATCGATTTTGCGAGCTCCCCGCCACCATTTGCGGTTTTGGAAACTACGAGAACAGTGTCATCTCCAGCAATCGTTCCAATAGCGCTCTTGATTGCGCCATTTAAAGAATTCCGGTCAATGGCACTAGCCAACAACTGCGCGCCACCTGGTGGCGTGCGAACCACTGCTAAATTCCCACTAGCAGTAACACTCAAAATTAAGTTCGCAGCTGAACTACTTTTAGCGCTGGACTCTTCGGGAATTACATACTGAAATTCACCATTAGCGTCACGAACACGGGTTGCACCTAAATCCTCAAGATCGCGACTTGCAGTTGCTTGAGTAACTTTGACACCTTCTCGCGAAAGCAATTTCACCAGATGTACCTGCGATTCAACGCCCCCTTGTCTAATCAATTTCGCAATTACAGCTCTCCTCTGATTCGAACTCAGCGCCGTTTTAACGTTCATAAGTGAGGGCTACCTTTCTGAAAGTTTCAATGAAATAACCAACTTGAATATCCGAAACAATAAGTGGCGGTGCGATTCGAATTACGTTTTCCGATGTCGCATTTGCCAGAATTCCTAGTTTTTGTAGATCACCTACATATTTCTTGGCAATCGGTTCTTTCAAAACTATTCCTATTAATAGCCCTGAACCCCTGACAGTTTCGACGATCGGATTTTTCGAAATTTCTAGCTTCAAAGAAAGTTCGATCTGTTTCACACGTTCTAAAATCTTTTCATCTTCCAAAAACTTGATTGAAGCTAAAGCTGAAGCACAAGCTATGGGGCTTCCCCCAAAAGTACTTCCATGGGAACCTGGTTCGAATAGTGTGGCGCAGTCTCCAATTGCAATCATTGCGCCGAGAGGTAACCCACCACCTAAACCTTTAGCTAGCGTAATAATGTCAGGCACAATATTTTCATTTTCATATCCGAACCACTGTCCGGTTCGACCCATTCCAGTTTGCACGCAATCAAAGGCGAGTAGAACCCCATGCTTGGTTGTTAATGACCGTAGCTCTTTTAGATAGCCAAGGTCTGGAACCACCACACCATTTTCGCCCTGTATCGGTTCAACAATAATCATCGCTACTTTTTTGCGAATCACCTTCTTTGCGGCAGCAATATCGTTGTAGGCAATGAACTTCACATCGCTAAGCAAAGGTAGAAAGGCCTTACGTTTAGAAATTTGGCCTGTTATAGAGAGGGCGCCAATAGTGCGACCGTGAAATGACCCTAAAGTCGAGATGATCTTTTTACGTCCAGTCAGCCTTGATAATTTAATTGCCGCCTCGTTCGCTTCAGCGCCAGAGTTCGCAAAGAATACTTTTGAATCAATTCTGCCTGTTAGTTGAACCAGTTTCTCTGCTAATTCGAGAACACGAGGATGCGAATACAAATTGCTTACATGGCTAAGTTCATTAGCCTGGGCGGAAATAGCATCGACGAGAATGGGATGGGCATGTCCCAAAATGTTTGTAGCAATCCCACCTAGGAAATCTAAATATTCCTTACCGTCTGCATCCCAAACTTGGGCGCCCCTGCCTTTCACTAATGAAACTTCGGGCACGCCATAATTATTCTGAAGTGCGCTCTGCCAGCGTGACTGTGCGATTGAATTCTTGCTCACTTAGGAACCACCAGCGTTCCAATTTTCCCGGCGATTGCTGGCTCTATATTTCCCGCATCACGCCCATCAAAAATGCGGGCCGAACTGGCTCCGGCGGAAATAGCATTTACAGCGGCCGCAGCTTTCGGAATCATTCCACCCTGAAAATCTTTAGCGATTGCGATCAATTCTGCGACCGAGATTTCCGCGATGAAAGATTCCTGATCAGGCCAATTCCGATAAATTCCTGAAACATCAGTAGCAAAGAGAACGTTATCTGCCTCAAGTGCGCCACCGATTGCGCCAGCGACGAGATCGGCATTCATATTCAATGCAACACCATCGGGCGTTATAGATATTGGCGAAATCACTGGTGTCATGCCAGATTCCAACAAAGCCTGGAGAAATTTAGGGTTCGTGGCGATAAGTTCTCCAACTAAACCTAAATCAGGGTTGGCGATCTTTGCTCTCGTTAATTCACCATCTCCTGCTGTGATTCCTATGGCATTAATATCCAACGCAATTAGTTGGTTTACTAAGTTTCTTAGAACTTCACCACAAAGAGTTCTCTGAACTACTTCAAAGACTTCCGGCGTGGTTTTCCGCAACCCGCCAATTATCTCGCTCTTTACGCCGTGAACTTCGAGCTCTCTATTAATTGCAGGACCGCCGCCGTGGACGATAACGATTTGCTCTCCCGATTTGATCAACTTTGCCAGAACTTTCAGGGTCGGATCAACTCCTTCGCCATCGCCAATAGCGTGACCGCCATATTTAAAGAGAATCACTATTTAGTCGCTAACTGATTTAAACCGGAATCTTCCGGAAAGGTACACATTAAATTTGCATTCTGGATTGCTTGCCCTGCAGCACCCTTACCCAAATTATCAATCGCAATAGAGACAACTAACCTGTTTGCATGTTCATCAACCGCAAGCTGCATCACTGCGTAATTGGTTCCGATTGTCATTGAGGTTTGCGGCATTTCACCCGTTGGTAAAACTTTCACAAATAAAGATTTCGAATAGTAATCTGAATAAATCTTATGGGCTTGGGCTGTTGAGATCTTTTGAATCAGTTGCGAACTGACAGTCGCAAGAATTCCTCTTGGCATGGGTGCCAAAATTGGTGTAAATGAGAATTTAACATTGGCTCCATTGATTTGCGCTAAGTTCTCTTCGATCTCAGGAGTGTGCTGATGAACTCCCCCAAATTTGTAAGAGCTTAGATTATTAACTACTTCACTCGCCGATAGATTTATCTTTGCATTTCTTCCGGCGCCAGTAGTTCCACTTGCTGCAACAGCAATAAAATTACTTGGTTCTGCAATTTCTGAGGCAATCGCTGGCGCGCTACCTAAGATAATTGCTGTCGCATAGCAGCCTGGATTAGCTACTCGAGTCGCTTCAGCTATTTTTGAGAAATTATTGTTAACTTCAGGCAAGCCGTAGGTAAATTTTCCAGCATAGGTTCCGGAGTAATACTTATCCCATGCTTTCTTATCTTCTAATCTGAAGTCCGCTCCTAAATCTACTACCTTCACGCCAGCAGATATTTTAGAAATCAGGCCCGCAGATTCACCATGCGGAAGTGCTAAGAAAACTAGTTCACACTTATTGATTTCAAGGATCTCTGTGGCTGCAAATTTCTGACGCGAATATGAAAGTAATTGCGGATGTATCGAAGTAATCTCTTCGCCGGCGTTAGAACCCGCACTTGCATACACCACTTCAAATTTTGGATGGCCCGCAAGGATTCGCAGGAGCTCTCCACCTGCATACCCGCTTGCGCCTACAACGCCGATTTTCATGGGACCACTCTATAGTGGAATGCATAAATATGCAAGACAATGCATATTTATGCTTAATTCAGGACCTTAGAACTGCGCCAAACTTCTTGGCGGCAGATGCCATTGCAGACTCACGATACTTCGATACTTCGTCAGCCGTGAGTGTTCGATCGGTTGCGCGAAAGACCAGTGTGAAGGCCAGTGAAATTTTCCCTTCCCCCATCTTTGAATAGCGATCGAAGAGCGTGATACTTTCCAATAACTCCCCTGCCCCTTCTCGAAGGGCGCTTTCTACAGAACTTGCAGACACGTTTTCAGCCACCATAAGTGAAATATCTTGGATTGCAGGCGGCATAGTTATAAGCGCGTTTGATTTCTTCGATTCAACAACTGGCAGCGCACTAAGAACTACGACGAAAGCACAAGAACGTTCAGGTAGGCCCAACAGTGAAATTACTCTTGGGTGCAATTCACCCGCATGACCGACTGGCTTGCCATCAACCTGAATCTCAGCACATCTACCTGGATGCCATGGTGCAAAATCTGAGGCCACTGTGTTCGAGATATTCCCAGTATCTTCAACTATTGATTTTGCAAATCCAATTGCTTCTACCCAAGTGAAATCAACTCCCTTGGTATGCCAGCTATCGCTCGCCAATTTTCCGGCAACAACGGCCGCCAAATGCAGTGGTTGATTTGGGACGCTCTTATAGATAGCTTCTCTAGTTTGTTTATCCGGAACTTGCGTAACAGAGATTGATCCAGGGCTATTCAATTTTTCGGTGTTACGAAAGACTGAACCAATTTCAAAGATCGCGATATCACTTGCCCCGCGTCCTTGGTTGCGAACCGCTGTTAGAAGCAAGCCAGGAAGTAAGTGAGTTCGCAAATCTGGAAATTCTTCAGACATTGGATTAGCAAGTTTGAAACTCTTAGCGCGATCGCCAGTGAAACCTAAATCTGCAACGAATCCAGGATTTACGAATGGCGAGTTATAAACCTCCGAGAAACCGTTACTAGCTAGATAGTTTGCTACCGAACGCTTCCGATATTGCGCCGGAGAAAGTCCAGCGCCAGCTTTGCCAGTTGGAAGAGTCGATGGAATACGGTCATACCCAATCATTCTTGCAACTTCTTCAACTAAATCAGGTGCCAGAATCAAATCTGAGCGCCACGAAGGTGGATCAATTAACCATTCGCTATCTGATTTCTTTGAAACATCGCAGCCAACTACCACTAGCTTCTCTTCAATCTCGGCAAGAGTAACTTTGGTGCCAAGATATTTAGACACAAAGTTTGGATCAAAACTTACGATTGGAGCGAAGCGTGGTTCACCTGCTTTACTACTTCCAACATATTTCGCACCACCAAGTTCAATCATTAAATCAATAGCCCTTGCTGAAGAAATCTCTGCCAATGAGGGATCTACGCCTCGTTCCAACCTACGCGATGCCTCGGAAGACAATTTGTGCCGTCTTGAACTCTTAGCGATTGTGATTGGATCAAAGCGTGCCGCTTCTAGCGCTATGGAAGTTGTTTGGTGAGTAACCTCTGAAGTTGCGCCACCCATTACTCCAGCTAGAGCGAGTGGGTTACTTTTATCAGCGACAACCAGATCCTCTTTATCCAATTTTCGATCTTGGCCATCTAAGGTTTTTAATTTAGAACTCTCTCCTGCTCTTCGCATTACAAGCGAACCAGATATTTTAGTTGCATCAAATGCATGCAGAGGCTGTCCAAGTTCTAGCATCACATAATTTGTGATGTCTACAGCTAGCGAAATAGAACGCATCCCACACTTTTCGATTCTGCGACTCATCCAAATCGGCGTAACAGCCTTCGCGTCAAAGTTGGAAATAGTGCGGATATATGCAACAGATACTGCTGAGCCATCTTCGATAGCTAATTGAATTCCATCGTTATTAATTTCAAATTTAGCCGAATCAACTGTTGTAACAGGATCCTTAAACTTTAGCCCCAAGGATGCTGCAAGTTCGCGCGCTAGGCCACGAATCGATAACGCATATCCCCGATCGGGATTAACGGCAGCATCAATAACAACATCATTGATCTCTAGTAATGGGATGGCGTCGGTTCCAGGTTTCGCACAATCTGCGGGTAAAACAATAATTCCAGAATGTTCTTCGCTAAGTCCAAGTTCTCGAGACGAACAGATCATTCCATTACTGGTTTTGCCATAAGTTTCCCGGGCAGATATCGCGAAGTCGCCAGGAAGTACTGCGCCTGGAAGCGCTGCCACTACTAGATCTCCAACGGAAAAGTTAGTTGCCCCACAAATTACAAAGCGGATGTTTCCACCGCCGCAATCCAGTCCGACATATCTGATTGGCTTCTTATTTCCTGTTAACTCTTCAATAGAATCAACTCTTGCAACAACTAGTGGCCCCGTTAGGTCCGCGCCCGTAACAACAATCTCTTCAACTTCGAAACCTACATTTACAAAGGCGTTCTCTAAAACCTCAAGCGAAATATCATTAGGAACTTCTACAAATTCTCTTACCCAGGACATAGGAATTTTCATTTAGTTCCCAAGCCAAAACTCCGAGTGAAGCGGACATCGCCTTCAACGATGTCGTGCATATCGGTAATTCCGTGGCGCACCATTAAAGTCCGTTCTAACCCCATGCCGAATGCGAAACCAGAAAATTCTGTTGTATCAATACCGCAAACTTCTAGAACTTTTGGATTAACCATTCCGCAGCCGCCCCACTCAATCCAGCGCCCATTGAAAAAGAAATCAACTTCCGCACTAGGTTCGGTGAATGGAAAGAAAGATGGACGCAATCTAGTTTTCACATCTGGTCCAAAGATGCTTTGGGCAAAATAATCCAGTGTGCCCTTAAGGTCTGCCATTGTGATTCCACGATCAATCACTAAACCTTCAACTTGGCTAAATACTGGAGTGTGAGTCGCATCTAATTCATCTGCACGATAAGTACGACCGGGGCAGATTACGTAGATTGGTGGTTTGTTCTCCAACATCGTACGAATTTGGACTGGCGAGGTATGAGTACGTAGAACCAATTTCGAATCTAGCGGCTCTATGAAGAAGGTGTCCTGCATAGTTCGAGCTGGATGATCTGCCGGAATATTAAGTGCATCGAAGTTCAACCACTCCGCCTCGAGTTCGGGTCCTTCGGCAACACGATAACCCAAACCTATGAACAAATCAGAAATTTCATTTGTCAGAATAGTTAATGGGTGTAATCCACCTTTAGGAAGATTAGATGCTGGAAGTGTTACATCTACACGTTCTTCGATTAGTACTCGTGAATCTCTCTCGGCTTCAAGTACTTTTAATCTCGCCTCAAAGGCGGCCGATACCTCGGCTTTTGCGGACCCAACAACTTTTCCGAATGCGGCCTTCTCTTCTGCAGCAATCTTTCCAAGTGCTTGACTTGCCTTTGATAGTGGAGATTTATCGCCGAGATGTTCGATCTTTACGGTCTTTAATTCCGATAGCGCATTCGCTCCAGCAATCGCGAGCAATGCGCTCTTTGCGCTCTCTGTTACCTCAGCGATGCTTATCGACATAATGCTTAAATCCTACCGAATCCCTACCTCAAACATCGCGATTGCAGCTGCACTTGCAACATTTAAACTCTCAGAACGCCCAGTCATGGGAATAGCCACTCTTGCCTTAACTCCTGAAATCTCGGGTAAGCCTCGTGCTTCGTTTCCGAAAATTAAAATGGACTTATCGTTTTTGGGCAGATCAAGTATTGAACCACTTCCATCCCCCGCTAAGGCAATTGTGAAAAACTCATTACCTTCGGCAAATTCCATAAGCTCTTCCAGTCCAACCCCTTGAACAACTGGGATATGCCAAAGAGCACCGACAGTTGCTCGCACTGTTTTTGGTGAATATGCGTCAACACTATTAGTTGAGAAAACAACGGCATCGAATCCAAGTGCCTCGGCAGTACGGATTACAGTTCCCGAATTACCCGGGTCTTGAATCTCCCAAAAATAGGCAATTTTCTTTGCCTGGCATTGCTTGATTTTATAAAGGGTAATTTCCGTAAATTTACATAACGCCAAAATGCCTTGCGGTGATTCGGTATCAGCCATTGCTGTCATAACTTCATCTGAAACGTGAACAATTGGCGCACTCGCAACGATGTTGGAAGGGATTTCTTGCTCTAACTTTTCGAAGCCCTTTTCGGTCACATACAACGCAATCAGAGTTGGAGCCGCATCAAAACTTGGCGCAAGAACTTCGCGCACGCTTTGAATTCCATCGGCGATAAATTCCTTCTCAGTGGCGCGAATTTTCTTACCCCGAGAACCCAAAAGAGCCTTCACTCTCTCAACGTGTGGAGAATGAAGGCTCGTAATTTGGTTATTAGGCATTTACTACGTGCTTGCGAGCAACTTCAACCAGAGCAGCAAATGCAGCTGGGTCATTAGTTGCAAGCTCGGAGAGAATGCGGCGGTCAACCTCAACGCCTGCAGATTTCAATCCTTGAATGAAGCGGTTATATGTCATTCCATTTGCACGAGTTCCTGCATTGATACGTTGAATCCAAAGACGACGGAAGTCACCTTTCTTGTCTTTACGATCATTGAATGCATAAACAAGTGAGTGGGTAACTTGCTCTTTTGCTTTTGAGAACAGACGGGAACGTTGACCACGATATCCGGCTGCGCGCTCAAGTGTTGTACGACGCTTCTTTGCGGCGTGAACGCCACGTTTTACTCTTGCCATGGTTTATTCCTTCCTGTTACTTCAAGCCGAGCATGCGCTTGGCGGTGAATGAGTTTGGTGCCTTAGCTACAGAATCGCCGCTAAGACGACGAGTTACTCGTGATGACTTATGTTCTAGAAGGTGGCGCTTGCCTGCACGCTCGTGCATGACTTTGCCAGTTCCAGTTAAACGGAACCTCTTCTTAGCTCCGCTATGGGTCTTCATCTTTGGCATTCGCTAACCTCCCAGTTAGTTGTGAACTTAAACTCTTAAACTTCGGGTACTACTTCTTCTTTCTTTCGGCTGGCTACCTTCGCAGCTTTCTGCTGTGAAACTGACTGGCCCTTCTTTACATTCGTTCCTAAAACCATTGACATGTTTCGTCCCTCTTGCTTTGGAGCAAATTCGACGAAAGCTACTTCAGATAATTCTTCGGCCAATTTCATAAGTAAGCGGTAACCAATTTCAGGTCTCGCTTGCTCACGGCCACGGAATTGAATAGTCACCTTCACCTTGTCGCCACCCTTAAGAAAACGTTCAATATGTGTCTTCTTGGTTTCGTAGTCATGTGGCTCGATCTTTGGTCGCAGTCGCATTTCCTTAACAACAATATGTGTTTGATTCTGTCTTGCCTCACGAGCTTTTTGTGCGATTTCGTATTTGTACTTACCGAAATCCATCACTTTACAAACTGGAGGTTGGGCCTCTGGTGCTATTTCAACGAGATCTAATCCGACTTCATCTGCCATTTTCAAAGCAGTATCGATATCGACTACGCCTACTTGTTCACCGGAGAAACCAATCAGACGAACTTGCGGAACGCGAATCCGATCGTTGATTCTTGGCTCAGTGCTGATAACTTCTCCTCCCTGGTTATTAGCTTCTTTAAAATAAATTTATATCTATTTTTAGAAGCAGGTGGAGACAGTCGCAAATCCAGGCTAATTAACCTGTAATGACCAATTCGCCGAAGCGAGAGAGGTGGGAGCGACTAGCTCCACTTGATGGAGCAAGGTTACCCCAAGAGGCAGATAACTAAAAATCCTTGGACGAGTTAGCCAGATAAGCCGGGTCAGCCCCCGATAGCGTGAACTCCACCATCCACATGAATAATCTCGCCGGTTGTCTTAGGAAAGAAGGGCGAAAGCAGGGCCACAGCGCCTTGGGCTGCAGGAATAGGATCAGCAACATCCCAAAATAGTGGTGCTCTGGAATTCCACACATCTTCAAAATCTTGGAAACCAGGAATTGATTTAGCTGCCATAGTTTTGATTGGTCCCGCTGCAATCAAATTACAACGAATATTCTCGGAACCTAAATCTCGCGCCAAGTACCGATTGGCAGATTCCAAGCCAGCTTTAGCAACGCCCATCCAGTCATACTTTGGCCAAGCTACGGTGGCATCAAAAGTTAAACCAACTATCGCTGCGCCGCTCTCTTTATCAAAGAGTGGTTTACAGGCCATCGCAAGTGATTTATAGGAAAAAGTAGAGACGTGCACGGCGGTAGCAACATCCTCCCAAGTCGTGTTAAGAAAATTACCACCAAGTGCGGCCTCTGGAGCAAACCCAATTGAATGAACTACACCATCCAAACTTGGAAGATGTTCTTTTACCAACCCAGAAAGTCGATCGAGATGTTCAGTGTTCGTAACATCTAACTCAATAACAGCTGCAGGTTTAGGAAGTCGTCCAGCGATTCGGTTAGTGATACTTAGCGCCCGGCCGAATGAAGTTAGAAGAACGTTAGCGCCTTCTTCTTGTGCAATTCTTGCGATATGGAATGCGATTGAGGACTCGGTCAAGACTCCCGTAACGAGAATGTTTTTGCCAGCGAGAATTCCCATTTAATGTCCCATTCCTAATCCACCATCAATTGGTATTACTGCTCCGGTTATGTACGCGGCCTGTGGTGAAGCCAAGAAAGCGACAACTCCCGCTACCTCATCTGGAGTTGCGAATCTCGCCAACGGGACAGCGTCAATAATTTCAGTTTTTCGTTTTTCGTCCAGCACCTGCGTCATCTCAGTTTCAACAAATCCAGGTGCGACAACATTTGCAGTTATTCCTCGACTACCAAGCTCTCTAGCAAAACTTCGTGCCATCCCAATCAATCCACTCTTCGTTGCCGCATAATTTACTTGACCAGCAGAGCCGAGCATTCCAACAACTGATCCGACAAAGATCATGCGACCGGATTTCGCTTTCAACATGCCGCGCGTGCAGGCCCTTGCAACGCGAAATGCGCCCATCAAATTTGTTTCAACCACAGATTCGAAATCTTCATCGCTCATTCGCATGACCAAACCATCTTTGGTGATACCAGCATTGGCAACGAGAACATCGATGCGTCCATATTTTTCCTCGACTTTTGCAACGGCGTTGTTAACGCTCTCAGAATCGGTAACATCCATAATGATTCCATCGAAACCCTGTGGGGTGGCTCCTGAACGGTGAGCAACTACAACCTGATCCCCATCCGATTTAAACTTTTCTGCAATTGCCAAACCAATTCCGCGATTGCCTCCAGTAACTAAGACAACTTTTGCTTCTTGGTTCATGCGAGAAACTTACCTGCTACTCATGCGTATTCAAATCAAGCCACCGCTTAGAGCGCGAAATTTTTGCCGCATCCCCATAGAGTTCTCCTATGCAAAGGCCCGAAAAGAAAGTTGTAACCGCTTCGGTTTCCGATGTTGGCCAGTCACTTTCGAAAGATCAGTCCTCACGCGCAAAACGCTATTTTATTTCGATGATGGTACGTACCCTCTGCTTTATTTTGGCCGTGATTTTGCCAAGCCCATTTCGCTGGTTTGCTCTACTTGGCGCGGTTCTACTTCCATATGTAGCAGTAGTAGTTGCTAATGCTGGTCGCGAGAGCATAAGAGATAGGTCGACTATCTACACCAAAAACCAGCGAGAGATTGAGTCTTAAAAACTGTGATTGCAAAAAACCGGGTCTCTAGTTTTCTCCAGAGCCTCATAGCTTTAGGTTTAATTGTCTCCTGTCTTTACGCGGCGCAATGGCAATTTCAACGTGGCACTTCACAAATGCAAAATAATAAAATAATAGAAGCGAATCTTGATCGCTCTCCACTTTCAGCTCTTGATATTTCGAAGTTAGATCCCGTTGCAAATCAGTGGCGCATCATTAAGCTGCAAGGAAGATTTGATCCAGATCGAATCGAATTGGTACGTAATCGATATCATGAAGGTCAATTCGGTTTCGAAGTTTTAACGCTCTTCACTAGTAAGAGTGGTGAGAAATTCTGGGTAGACCGTGGATGGATCGCAGCAGGGCCCAATGCCGCAACTCCCCCTAAAGTTCCTAGAGCACCGGATACCGATCTTGAAATTACTGCAAGAATTCGATCTGAAAATCTAAGCAGACAATTACAGGGTTCATTCTTCGTCACTAAATCAACTCCAGTAAAGCCAGCAAATATGACAAAGATCCAGGGTGTTTCGGCAGAACCTTATTATCTGGATTTAATTGCTAGTACCGAAGCTTCCATGCAACCTCTAACTGAGATAGAACTTCCGGAATTAAGTAACGGCCCGCACTTCGCATACGCGCTACAGTGGTTAGCATTTGCAGTTCTTGCAGTAATCGGTCGATTTCTCTTATTCCGTGAAGCCAAGCGATTGCCGTTGATATAACTCAAAATACAGTCCGCCCTTTGCCACCAAATCCTCGTGCGCTCCACTTTCTGCTATCTCACCGTTATCAATCACCAAGATTTGATCAGCATGCACAATGGTTGATAGTCGATGGGCTATGACGATACTTGTCCGGCCAACAAGGGCAGATTTCAGCGCTTCTTGAACCAAAGCTTCGTTCTCTGAATCTAGATGAGCTGTAGCTTCATCCAAAATAACTATTCGTGGTGCTTTAAGAAGGAGACGCGCAATCGCAAGTCTCTGCTTCTCGCCGCCCGATAATCTATGACCACGTTCGCCTACGACAGTATCTAAACCATTAGGTAAAGTGCTGATGAATGTTCCAATTTGTGCCGCTTCGCAGGCCTTAAGCAACTCGTCATCGGTTGCATCAACTTTGGCATATCTCAAATTGTCTCGAATGTTTTCATGAAACATATGCGAATCTTGAGTAACTATTCCGATTAACGAACGCAATTCCAGGATTGGCAGGTCACGAATATCTAGATCATTGATCTTTATCGCCCCGCTCGTAACATCGTAAAGTCTTGGTAGCAGCGAAGAGATTGTGCTCTTCCCAGCACCAGAAGGCCCAACAATTGCGGTTAAAGTTCCGGGCGCGCATTTAAAGGTGATCCCACGAAGTACTTCCCCGCTGTCAATCAACTCTGGCTTCGCTGCAGCTTCAAGTGAGGCTAACGAAATTTGTTCAGCTTTAGGGTAGGCAAAAATCACACTTTCAAAGGAAATTTCGGGGATTTCATTCGTTAGATGTTTAGGGTTAGAACTCTCTTTGACCATTGGTTCTAGATCTAGAACTTCAAAAACTCTTTCGAAGGAGACAAGAGCAGACATTACATCCACTCGAATATTAGAAAGCGCGGTAAGTGGGCCATAAAGTCTTGCTAGCAACGCAGTAATCGCCAGCAAAGTTCCAATTGTTATCTCTTTGTTAATTGCGAGATGGCCACCGATTCCATAAGCAAAGGCTGTTGCTATAGCTGCAACCGAAGTCATTGCAATGAAAAATATTCGGTTGAGCATTGCGATCTTTATTCCCATATCGGCTACTCGACGTGCTTTACCTCTGAAATTGGTGGATTCAGTGCGACTATCTCCATAAAGTAAAACTAAAAGCGCGCCAGATACATTGAATCGTTCTGTCATATTTGAAGACATCTCGGCATTCAACTCAAATGAACGCCTGGTGTATCCAGCTAGTCGCTTTCCTATCCATTTAGTCGGAACAATAAATATAGGAAGCAGAACCAGTGACACCAATGTAATCTGCCAAGAAAGCGTAAACATTGCTACGGCTACCAAAACCAGCGTCAACGAATTGCTAAGCACGCCGGATAAAGTTGATGTGAACGCCTGCTGAGCCCCAATAACGTCGGAATTTATTCGTGAAATCAAGGACCCTGTCTGAGTTCTTGTAAAAAATGCTATCGATTGTCTCTGTACATGTTCAAAGACTTGACTTCGCAAATCGTAAATTAAGCCTTCACCAATTCGGCTAGAAAACCAACGGCCAAGTGCGCTGAAGATTGCATCTGCAATCGCAAGGGCGGCAACTATTAGTGCGAATTTCGTTACGACATCACCACGGCCCTTAACTACACCTTCATCCACTAACGAACGCAATAGAAGTGGGGTCGCAACAACCAGTAATGCGTCGATGACAACAGTGGTTAAGAAAATTCCTAGGTATTTGCGGTACGGCCGCGCGAAAGTAAGAATCCTTTTGAAGGTTCCTGCCTTAAGTTTTTGATTCTTTACTGATTGGTCAGAGCTAAGTGAGCGAAGGGCCATCCACTGGCCATGCATTGACACAAATTAAACCGTGAACCCGATCGCTCGTAATTGCTCTCTGCCATCATCAGTAATCTTTCCTGGACCCCAAGGTGGTAGCCAGACCCAATTAATTTTTACATCCGAAGTAATGTCCGCTAGTACTTGATGGGTTTGATCCTCGATAACATCTTGGAGCGGGCAGGCAGCTGAAGTCAGAGTCATATCTAAAATCGCGACATTGTTCTCATCTAGGCGCATGTCATAAACAAGTCCCAAGTCAATGACGTTAATACCTAATTCCGGATCAATGACATCTTTCATCGCTTCTGTCACATCATCGATTGTAGTTTTTGAAGTGCTCATTCTTCTCCCTATTTAGTTCTAGTTAACTCCGCTTTGCAGTGCCGCATCTTTGAATGCCATCCAACCCAATAGCGCACATTTTATACGAGCCGGGAACTTGGAAACCCCAGCTAGCGCCACTCCATCCTCTAAAACATTCTCATCGCCCGTTTCATTCCCCTTGCTGGACATCAATTGTGAGAATGCATCGACCGTTGCGAGGGCTTTTTCCAGAGTTTTGCCAATCATCAGATCTGCCGCTATTGAAGTGCTAGCTTGCGAAATTGAGCAACCAACTCCATCCCAAGAGACACTCTCCACAACTCCATCTTTCATGGAGACGTTGAGTGTTATTTCATCGCCACAGCTTGGATTGACGTGGTGGACCTGCGCCGTGTATTCCGACTTTAACTTCTTGTGAAGCGGATGTTTATAGTGATCCAAAATTACTTCTTGATAGAGCGAATCTAATTCCATGATCAGACCTTAAAGTATTTCTTGGTTTCACCGATAGCCGAAATCAGACTATCTACATCGCTCTCATCATTGTAAATGTAGAAGGAGGCTCTAGTCGTTCCGACTAATCCCAACTTCTTCATAAGCGGCCAAGCGCAGTGATGCCCAGTGCGCACCGCAATTCCATACTGATCAAGAACCTGCCCGACATCATGTGGATGAATTCCATCCATGGTGAAAGAAATAACTGAACCCCGGTCCACATTGCTATTAGGACCAATTACCTTAACTCCAACAAGATCCTTAAATTTTTCCAGGGCATAACTGGTTAGTTCGCGTTCATGCTTTGCAATGTTTTCCATTCCAAGTTCTTCTAAATAACGAATTGCGGCGGCAAGACCCACCGCTTGTGCCATATTTGGAACACCTGCTTCAAATCGTTTCGGTGCACTCGCCCAAGTTGCATCAGTCATTGTTACAGTTTCAATCATTGAACCACCGGTAAGAAATGGCTCCATCTCATTCAAAAGCTCTAGCCGTCCCCAAAGTATGCCAACGCCCGTTGGGCCTAACGCCTTGTGACCAGAGAATGCTAAATAATCAATTCCCAATTTCTTCACATCTATCTTGAAATGCGGAGCAGATTGACAGGCATCTAGAACAAACACGGCACCCACTGCATGAGTGGCTTCTATAAGCTTTTCAATCGGGACAATTGTTCCGAGAACATTTGATTGGTGGGTTATTGCAACCACTTTCGTGCGGCTATTAATAAGTTCATCAATTTTTGAGAGATCTAATCGACCCTCGCTATCAATTGGAAACCAGACCAGTTCCGCCCCAGTACGCTTTGCCAATTGCTGCCATGGAATCAAATTAGCGTGGTGTTCCAACTCAGATACAACAATTCGATCTCCAGCTTTAAGGGCAAACTTTGATCCTGGCGAAGAGTTTCCAAATGAATATGCAATCGCATTCAGACTTTCAGTCGCGCTCTTGGTAAATACCACTTCGTCCACCTGGGCATTTAGAAAACTCGCTAAGACTGCTCTTGCGCTTTCGTACTCACTGCTGGCTTCTTCTGCTAACAGGTGAGCGCCACGATGCACGGCGGCATTGTGAAGCTCATAGAAATTGCGCTCAGCATCCAAAACCGAACGAGGTTTTTGGCTCGTAGCTCCACTGTCCAAATAGACCAAGCGATTACCACCACGCATGGTTTTAGCGAAGATTGGAAAGTCTTTTCGAATCTCTGCCGGAGAGAACATTGATTTCATTGATTATGCAGTTGTGTACTCTGCATAACCTTTCTCTTCTAATTTATCTGCTAACTCTGGTCCACCCTCTTCGACAATTTTTCCAGCCGCAAAGACGTGAACGAAATCTGGCTTGATATAACGCAGAATTCTTGTGTAGTGAGTGATAAGCATGATTCCAAGATCGCTATTACCCTTAACCCGGTTCACGCCTTCTGACACTATGCGAAGCGCGTCAACATCGAGACCAGAGTCGGTTTCATCTAAAATTGCAAACTTTGGCTTTAGCAGTTCTAGTTGAAGGATCTCATGACGCTTCTTCTCGCCACCAGAGAAGCCTTCATTAACGTTACGTTCTGCAAAATTTGGATCCATATTAAGTGAAGCCATTGCTTCCTTCACTTCGCCAACCCAAGTTCTAACCTTTGGGGCTTCGCCACGAATAGCAGTTGCAGCAGTACGCAAGAAATTAGTTACAGAAACTCCAGGTACTTCAACTGGATATTGCATTGCTAGAAAAAGGCCAGCCTTGGCTCTTTCATCTACTGACATCGCAAGCACATCTACACCATCCAAAGTTACAGATCCACCTGTGATCGTGTACTTCGGATGTCCGGCGATTGAGTAAGCCAAAGTAGATTTGCCAGAACCGTTTGGTCCCATAATCGCATGTGTTTCACCCGACTTGATAGTTAGATCAACGCCACGCAGAATATCTGTGAAGCCGTTCTCCGTTGCAACTGCAACCTGTAAATTCTTAATATCTAGTGTGCTCATTTTTCTCTCCTTAACCTTGGGCAGATTTTCTGCTAGAAATTTTTATTGTGTCGCCTTCGCGAATTACGTCGAATACTTCAACTGGAATCGAAGCCGGTGGTGTGACTACTTCCCCGCTTCTTAAATCGAATTCAGCGCCATGCAACCAGCACTCAATTTTGTAGTCAGTTACATCACCTTCCGAAAGCGAGGCTTCAGAGTGTGAACAAGTATCTGCAATCGCAAAAACTTCGTCACCAATCCGAGTTACGCAGACCGGAGTGCCATTTAGATCAATTTTCACTGGCTTACGTTCGACTAATGAATCAAAAGATAGCTCCGACATTTACGCACCAACCTTGGCTAGCTCAGCATCAATGCGATCCATCAATCTATTTTCAATCTCTTCGTTCTTGATCTTGCCCACGATCTCGGCGAAGAAGCCACGAACTACTAAACGACGAGCAATCTCTGCAGGAATACCACGTGAAGATAAATAGAAGAGTTGTTCATCATCAAAGCGCCCTGTAGTGCTCGCGTGACCGGCGCCAACTATTTCGCCAGTCTCAATCTCTAAGTTAGGGACTGAATCTGCGCGAGCACCATCAGAGAGAAGAAGGTTTCGGTTTAACTCGTAAGTATCAGTTCCTTCTGCGTTAGCGCGAATATAAACGTCGCCAATCCAGACAGTATGTGCTTTATCTCCCGCAAGTGCGCCCTTGTAATTAACCCGGCTTTTAGCGTTAGGCACATTGTGATTAACAAATAACCGATGTTCTAAATGTTGACCGTCTGTTGCGAAGTAGAGTCCCTGCAAATCAGCGCTCGAACCTGGTCCGCTGTATTCGACAGTAGGAAGAAGCCGAACTAAAGATCCACCAACAGTTACAA
This sequence comes from actinobacterium SCGC AAA044-D11, assembly GCA_965268555.1. GTDB lineage: Bacteria > Actinomycetota > Actinomycetes > Nanopelagicales > Nanopelagicaceae > AAA044-D11. The sequence continues at coordinate 642,269 of OZ254174.1, read as the reverse complement.
CGATTGAATTGAATTCTGCGTCTTTGCTTACTACTGCATGCTGGCGGCCCAGGTGAACCGTCTTTGCATCCCACTCTTGTAGCGAAACGAAAGTTAAGTTAGCTCCTGGGGCCACATCAAATTCAATCTCATCCGCCAAAATTGCGTTGCCAGTATTTTGAAGAATTATCGTGGCATGTGAATTCACCCCAGCAGATATTAAAGTTCTGCTTGCTTGCGGGTTTCCGTTCAACGAAGTGCGCTCTAGAAGAATTGGCTCACTTAGATTCGCATCTTTAGCTACCTCAATATGAGTTACCTGAGTTATAGACTCTCGCGCTCGGATAGTTGCAGAATCATCACTTACTGAGATCGCAGGCAAATCTTCTGCACTCTTCACTGAGAACTTCACGCCTTCGATATTTTTTACCAGAGAAATAGAGTTTGCACTCTCTAGGTTTACGGACGCATCCAAGAGTCCACCAAGACGCGAAAGCGGTGTGAACCGCCACGCTTCTTCGCGACCCGAAGGCGCTAAATAATTAGTGGTTAAGGTACTCATTAACCAACAGCACCTTCCATCTGCATTTCAATTAGGCGATTGAGTTCAAGTGCGTACTCCATTGGAAGCTCACGGGCGATTGGTTCAATAAATCCACGAACAATCATTGCCATAGCTTCATCTTCGCCTAAGCCACGAGACATCAAATAGAAGAGTTGATCATCGCTAATTTTTGAAACTGTAGCTTCGTGTCCCATTGAGACATCATCTTCTCGAACATCAACATATGGATAGGTATCAGATCTAGAGATCGAATCAACTAGAAGCGCATCGCATTTAACTGTCGACTTTGAGTGATGTGCGCCTTCATTAATTTGAATCAATCCGCGATACGAGGTACGACCGCCACCTCGAGCTACAGATTTAGAAATGATTGAAGAAGATGTGTACGGCGCAGCATGAACCATCTTTGCACCGGCATCCTGATGTTGGCCTTCACCAGCAAAGGCAATCGAAAGAGTTTCGCCCTTCGCGTGAGGACCCATCAACATAACTGCTGGATATTTCATAGTTACCTTAGAACCGATATTGCCATCAACCCATTCCATGGTTGCGCCCTCTGCACATGTCGCACGCTTGGTCACCAAGTTATAAACGTTATTCGACCAGTTCTGAATTGTTGTGTAGCGGACTCGTGCACCTTTTTTGATGATGATTTCAACTACTGCGCTATGCAGAGAATCCGATGAATAAATCGGTGCTGTACAACCTTCAACATAGTGAACATAAGAATCTTCGTCCGCAATGATCAGAGTGCGCTCGAACTGTCCCATATTTTCAGTGTTGATACGGAAATATGCTTGTAATGGAATATCAACTTTTACACCCTTAGGGATATAGATGAATGAGCCACCAGACCAAACCGAGGTATTCAGAGCTGCGAACTTATTATCCCCAACTGGGATTACCGTTCCAAAATATTCTTTGAAGAGCTCTTCGTGTTCACGTAGACCAGTGTCAGTATCTACGAAGATAACGCCTTGAGCTTCTAAATCTTCGCGAATCGAGTGGTAAACAACTTCAGATTCATATTGAGCTGCTACGCCAGAAACTAAACGTTGTTTTTCAGCTTCTGGAATACCTAAACGGTCATAAGTATTTTTGATGTCATCTGGTAGATCTTCCCAAGAAGTAGCTTGCTTCTCCGTTGAGCGAACGAAGTATTTAATGGTGTCGAAGAAGATGCCAGATAAATCTGATCCCCAAGTTGGCATTGGCTTTTTTTCAAATAGTGAGAGCCCTTTTAGACGCAGGTCCAACATCCATTGCGGTTCACTCTTCTTAGATGAAATATCGCGCACAACTTCTTCATTCAGCCCGCGTCTGGAATTAGCGCCGACATCGTTTTTATCAGACCATCCAAACTCGTAATTTCCGATTCCTTCGAGTCCAGGATTCTTCGCTAAGACATCGCTCATGTCAGGCCCGCTTTCCGTTTTTTGTTAGGTTTTTAGTATTTGGAATAAATGTTGTGCAGACCCCATCGCCATGAGCGATTGTTGCTAGCCGTTGCACGTGGGTACCAAGCAACTCTGAAAAAGCTTCGGTTTCGGCTTCGCAAAGTTCTGGAAATTGTGCAGCCACATGCGCTATCGGACAGTGGTGTTGACATAACTCTTCACCAATTCCTTGCGAATGATTGCTTGCTGCGTAACCCTCTTCGGTCAGGAATGTTGCTAGAGCGTCGCTTTTGGCGCTTAAATTCTTCTTATTCGCCAATATCTGCGCTGCACGTTTTGTTATCTCTTCTGCGCGATTGCGTGCAAATTCCTTAACAAGAGTGTTGCTTCCCTTTGATGACATGAATCTAAGTGCTGAAACTGCTAGATCATCATAAGTATGTTCAAATTTTTCACGACCAGCATCGGTCATCACGAAGACTTTTGAAGGTCTACCCCGACCTCTGGAATCAATCGAAGATTGGAATGGTTCACGTGCAGTTAAAACTCCCTCGGCGACCAAAGTATCTAAGTGCCTACGGATACCTGCGGGCGTAATGTGTAATTTCGAAGCAAGAGCTACTGCGGTGGCTGGGCCATTTTCGAGAATTGCCCGAGCAACTAAATCGCGGGTTCTCTCTTCGCTCTTTTTCACAACATTATTGTTGCGTAAATAGGCCAAACCCGCCACTCGGCAGGCTGCCGCAAGGAGAGGCGCCCTGCCCATAGGCTACGAGCATGAGCCTGCCAGCATTTATCTTCACTGCTCTTCTCATCTTTCAAGCAGGCCTTGTAGTAACAGGTGGCGCAGTTCGGCTTACCGGATCAGGCTTGGGGTGCCCTACTTGGCCCGAATGCACAGATGGCTCGATAAAACCTGTTATCCATCAAGCTCAAGGCCAACTCCACGCCTGGATTGAATTTGGTAATCGGTTAATTGCATGGGTTATTTTAATTCTGGCACTTGCTGGCTTGGTTTACATCATTAGAAAATTGAAATCGCGTGGCGACTACAAAAGATTGCGCGGCCTTGCAATTCTACAAATTGCAGGATTTTTGGGACAGGTTGTATTAGGTGGAATAACGGTTCTGACAAAGTTAAATCCTATTTCCGTCTCAGCACACTTTGTTTTAACGCTGCCATTAATCGCGGGTGCGCTCGCCCTTCGGCATCGAATCCTAGATCGGCCAATGATTCAAACCTTGCCGACTACTGAATTGCTCTCCAAGATTGTTATTTATCTTACCTTCATAGTTTTAGTTATCGGCACAGTTGTGACCGGAACTGGCCCGCATGCTGGTGATGAGAATGCAGTGCGTTACAAACTTGATCCGCGTTTAATGTCCTGGATTCATGCTGATGCCGTGATACTCCTAATTGGTCTGACCGTTGCGCTCTACTTTGTTATCAAAGTTTCGGAAAATGAAGTCACAAAAAAACTATTAGGACGGTTAGTGCTGATTTTTTTCTTAATCTCACTCTCCCAAGGCGCAATTGGTTACATTCAATATTTCACTGGCTTGCCCGAAATTCTTGTAGGTGCTCATTTACTCGGAGCAACTTTGGTGTGGATTAGTGTTTGGCGAATCAAGTTAACTGCTACAGAGATCAAGAGGGTGAAAAAATAGATGCAATCACAATGGAGCGCACTCGATGATGAAGCTGTTACAGCAGCGCGAGCCTTGGCAATGGATGCCGTGCAAAAAGTGGGAAATGGCCACCCAGGCACTGCAATGGCGCTAGCACCTGTTGCCTACACCTTATTTCAGAGAGTTTTAAAACATGATCCAAGTGATCCAAATTGGCTTGGTCGAGATCGCTTTGTTCTCTCCGCAGGACACTCTTCACTTACGTTATATATCCAACTATTTCTCTCTGGTTATGGTCTTGAATTATCAGATCTAAAAAGCTTTCGAACTGCTGGCTCCAAAACACCAGGGCATCCGGAATATGGCCATACTGCTGGCGTTGAAATAACTACTGGACCACTTGGCTCAGGAATCTCAAGTGCAGTTGGAATGGCTATGGCTGCGCGCTACGAGAAGGGCTTGTTCGATCCTGCTGGTGAGACCGAGCTTTTTGACCATGACATTTGGGTAATCGCATCGGATGGAGATTTACAAGAAGGTGTTAGCGCTGAGGCATGCTCGCTAGCCGGCACCCAAGAATTAGGAAACCTAAAAGTTATTTATGATGACAACAGAATTTCAATTGAAGGTGATACTCATGTCGCCTTCACGGAAGATGTATCGGCAAGATACCGCGCATATGGTTGGCATGTAATTGAAGTTTCTGCAAAGGGTGATGGCAGCGTCGATAGAGATGCGCTAGAGAAGGCAATGTTTGAAGCTAAGGCTCAGTATGTAAAACCCACTCTTATCCGATTGCATACCGTTATAGCTTGGCCAGCGCCAAATGCACAAGGAACTGCAGAGTCACATGGCTCCGCACTTGGACCGGATGAAGTTGCAGCGACAAAAGTTGCGCTTGGATTAAACCCAGAAGAATCTTTTGCTATTTCTGATGAAGTATTAGCCCATGCTCGCCGCGTTAAGGACCGTGGCGCTAAATTGCACTCCGAATGGCAAACTCAATTCTTGCTATGGGAGAAATCCAACCCTGATCGCGCAGCGCTCCTCAAGCGATTAGTAGCTGGAGAGCTTCCAAAAGATTGGGAGAAAGTATTACCAACATTTGAGAGTGGTAAAGATATTGCCACGCGTGCTGCTTCTGGAAAAATTATTAACGCACTTTCAACCGTTCTTCCAGAATTCTGGGGTGGCTCATCTGATTTAGCTGGAAGTAACAACACGACCATAACTGGAAGTGGTTCGTTCTTGCCTGCAAGTAGTGCAATGGCAGGGGCCAATCCATATGGGCGCATAATTCATTTCGGCATTAGAGAACATGCCATGGGCGCAATAATTAATGGAATCACACTTCATGGTTTAACAAAGAGTTTCGGTGGAACATTCCTAGTGTTTAGTGATTACATGCGCGGCTCGGTTCGCCTCGCTGCACTTATGGATATCCCATCTATTTTTGTCTGGACACATGACTCAATCGGGCTTGGCGAAGATGGACCAACTCATCAGCCAGTCGAGCACATTGCATCACTCCGACTAATTCCGAACTTCGCAGTCGTAAGACCAGCAGATGCTAATGAAACAGCTATTGCTTGGCGTGAAGTCATTAAACGAGGCAAGCCTGTTGGCTTCGCACTCTCGCGACAAAATTTGCCGGTCCTCGATCGGAGTAATTGTGCAAGTGCGGAGGGAACTGCAAAAGGTGCATACATCATCTGTGATACCAAAGGTGTCCCCGATGTTATTTTGATTGCTACCGGTTCAGAAGTTCATATCGCCATTACCGCTGCAGAACTTCTTGCAAGAGAGAAAATTTCGGCCAGAGTTGTCAGTGCGCCATCACTCGAATGGTTTGAGGATCAAAACGCTGCATATCGCGAAGAGGTGCTCCCCTCCGCGATTAAAGCAAGAGTGAGCATTGAAGCTGGGGTTGGTTCTGGCTGGTATAAATATGTTGGTGATTGTGGTGAAATCATAAGCCTTGAACACTTCGGTGCATCTGCCTCTGCCAGTGAATTATTTAAGGAGTATGGATTCACTCCAGAGAACATAGTTGCAGCTGCTCTTCGTACAATCGCAAGGAGCTAGATGATTGCATTAAGCGGAAAAATTGCTCAAAAGTACGATGAGCACAGCCCGGTCGCGAAAGATTTAAACAAAATTGTAAGTGCGCTTGCGCAGAAGGATGCAACGCTATGGGGAAAGGCAGCAGAGTCAGAAGCTCGAGTGCGGCTGAATTGGATAGATCTTCCAAAATCAAGTCGATTGTTACTTCCAGAACTAGATGCGTTGAGTGCCTGGGCTAGAGCAAATGATTTAACAAATTTTATTTTGTGTGGCATGGGCGGCTCCTCGCTTGCGCCAGAAGTTATGGCGAAAACATTCAAGCGGTCATTGACAATTCTTGATACCACTGACCCGAGTCAAATTTCTGCAGCCTTACCACCGGATTTAGCGCGAACTCTAGTCATTGTTGGTTCTAAATCTGGTTCGACTATTGAAACCGCATCACAGAAATCGTTTTTTGAAGAGCAATTTCGAAGCGCTGGTCTAGATCCAATCAAGCATTTTTTAATTGTTACAGATCCAGGTTCTCCCCTCGATGTAGATTCAAGATCAGCTGGCTACAAAGTTATCAACGCAGATCCAGATGTAGGCGGTCGATTCAGCGCGCTTAGTGCTTTTGGGTTAGTCCCTGCTGCTCTTATCGGTATCGACGTTTCGGTTTTGTTAGATGACGCAGACCTGGCAAGTTCAACATTTTCCCAACCCAACTCCCCTGCAGTTCAATTGGCCACCCTGCTCTTTGAGCAGTGCGAGCAGAACTTCTCGTTAACAGATGAAAAATCAAATGTCAGTGGTCTTGGTGACTGGATTGAACAACTCGTAGCTGAATCAACTGGAAAAGATGAACGTGGCCGACTACCAATCGTAATTGAATCTAGCGCTTTAAAAATCTCGGGGCCAGCGCTTCAAATTGGATTCGCGGAAGGAGTTGCCGAACTTAATGTAACCGCATCTCTCGGAGAGCATTTTATTTTATGGGAGTGGGTTACCGCCCTTTTATGTCGAGCTCTGCACGTTGATCCTTTTAACCAGCCAAATGTTACTGAGGCTAAAGAGCGAACTAGCGAATTATTGGCGAACTGGCGAAATACTGGCCCGGTAGATCCGCAACCAACACTTGTGACTCAAAATTTTGACGTTTATGCGAATGGTTCTCCGTCATCATTAAGGCAAGCAATAACCGACTTAATCGACCCCACGAGAAAATATCTAGCGGTCATGGCCTATTTAGATCGAAATAATGATTCCCAAATAAGTGGGATGAGAAATTTGCTAGCTTCCAATTTGGATATCGGAGTTACATTTGGTTGGGGCCCTAGATTTCTACATTCAACAGGTCAGTTCCATAAAGGTGGTTCGCAGAACGGTGCCTTCATTCAAATTACTGGAGCAAGTTCAAAAGATTTAGAAATACCAGGCCGCGAATTCTCTTTTCATACCCTGTTGATGGCACAAGCGCTCGGAGATGCTGCGGCAATTTCATCTAGAAATTTTCCACTACTCCGAATCCATCTTAAAGATAGGAAGCTCGGAATTTCAGAGATTTTAGAGCAGCTTAAAAAGCTTTAAAAGAATTAATCTTCACCACGAAGTCTAGAAAGTGCATCTTCTAGAATCTTCTTGGACTCAGCTTCAGTTCGACGCTCTTTCACATAAGCCAAGTGGGTTTTATACGGCTCATTTTTAATTGGCATTGGCGGTTTATCTTTATTTAGCCCGGCCGGATACCCGCAACGTGGGCAATCCCAAATTTCAGGAATTTGAACTGTTTCATCTTCAGCAAATGAGGGACGAGTTTCATGTCCTTTTGCGCACCAGTACGAGACTCGGAAACGAGCAATGGCATCGCCACGCTCTGCTTCTCCCATAGGACCTGCGCCGACACGACTTCCACGGATTGCGCTACCCATATTTATCTCCTCTTATTAGTCAGATTTATCTAAATTTATTTTTTAAGTACGAGACTTAAAGCAATGACGCCAGCAAACCAGAGTCCCCCGACAACGATTGTGATTCGATCAAGGTTCTTCTCAACTACAGATGATCCACCATAGCTGGAAGAAATTCCGCCGCCGAATAGATCCGACAATCCACTGCCTTTTCCTTTATGAAGAAGAACAAGCAGGACCATTAGTACGCTGGTTATCACCAGAAGAATTGATAGAGCTACGACCACGAATTTCTCCTTTAATACTTAAAACCGAAAAGTACTTGCAAATTGCACTGGGGTAAGGATACCTGTCCGAGGGCGCGGAATTATGCAGTTGCCGCCCGATAAAACCTGGCAATTCGAGCAAATTCCTCAGGATCTAGGCTCGCTCCACCCACAAGTACGCCATCGATATTTGGCTGTTGCATTATTTCTACGATATTTGAGGACTTCACAGATCCGCCATAAAGAATTCGTGCAGCCTCTGAGATTTCCTCCGAACCAATCTTGATTAATTCACTTCTAATTGCTGCGCAAACTTCTTCAGCATCACCAGCACTAGCAGTTTTTCCGGTTCCAATAGCCCAAACCGGTTCATATGCAAATACTATCTTTTTCAGATCAGGTTTATGAAAACCCTTCAACCCATTGCGAACTTGACTTAGTACATGCGCGACGTGAGTTCCTGCTTCACGGATTTCTAGCTCTTCGCCGACACAAAAGATTGGAGTTATCTCATTAGCAAGCGCAGCTTTAATCTTCCGGTTAACAATTGCATCATCTTCACTATGAATAGCTCTGCGCTCGGAGTGACCAACGGCAACAAAGGAGACGCCCAATTTGTTAAGCATAGAACCACTGATGTCACCGGTGAAGGCTCCGCTGGCTTCCGGAGAAATATCTTGAGCACCATAAGTTAGTCGAAGTCGATCACCATCAATCAAAGTTTGGACAGAGCGAATATCTGTAAATGGTGGAAGTACCACAACATCTACGGCATCGTAATCTTTATCATCCAGTGAATAAGATAACTTCTGGGTAACGGCTATCGCCTCTAGATGATTTAGGTTCATCTTCCAGTTACCTGCAATTAGCGGCTTGCGCATTTATCCTCCATTGAACGATTCGGTAATTATTGCAAAACGATTAAGCCAGGTAGCTCTTTTCCTTCGAGATATTCTAGTGAAGCCCCACCGCCGGTGGAGATGTAACCGAAATCGGAATCAGCAAACCCGAGCTTGCGAACGGCGGCTGCAGAATCTCCGCCTCCTACGACGCTAATTCCACTTACTTGGGTTAAAGCTTGTGCCAAAACTTTTGTGCCATTTGCAAAGTTTGGAAATTCGAAGACGCCCATTGGGCCATTCCAGAAAACTGTCTTACATCCAACTATTGCAGCGGCGAAAGCTTTTGCACTATCTGGTCCGATATCTAGCCCCATCTGATCTGCTGGAATTGAATCTGCTGCGACCACTGTTGGCTTTGCATCAGCTTTGAATTCCGGAGCAACCACAATGTCGCTTGGAAGTAAGAAGTTAACCCCGCGCTTCTCCGCGCGTTTCATAAGTTCAATAACAGTTGGAATCAAATCAGTTTCAACAAGAGATTTTCCAATCTCCAAACCCTTAGCTGCCAAGAATGTGAAGAGCATTCCGCCACCAATAGCAATTGTGTCTACCTTTTCAAGTAGATTTGAAATAACACCTATCTTGTCCGAAACTTTTGATCCACCAAGCGCTACGCCATATGGGCGCTCTGGAGACTGTGTAAGTTTCTTTAAGACTTCAACTTCAGCAGCCACTAAATAACCTGCGGCATGTGGCAGTAGTTTTGCAACATCATAAACAGAGGCATGTTTGCGATGTACTGCTCCGAAGCCATCGCTTACGAAGACATCGGCATAACTTGCAAGTTGCTTAGCAAATACAACCCGTTCGCTTTCATCTTTAGAAGTTTCAGCTGCTTCATAACGAATATTCTCAAGGAGAGTTACTCCGGCACCACTTAATTTTGCGCCGACAATTTCTGTCGAGAAGTTAACTTCGATTTTTAGTAGCTCTGAGAGTCGCTTGGCGATAGGAGCAAGTGAAAGTTCGGGCTTGCGCTCCCCCTTTGGCCGACCAAGGTGAGCGGCGATAACTACCGATGCACCTTGTTCGAGCAAATACTTAATAGTTGGTAGTGAAGCCCTAATTCGACCATCATCTGTGATCACGCCATCTTTCAACGGCACATTTAAATCACAGCGAAGTAGAACTCGCTTCCCACGAACTTCTATCGAGTCGAGGGTCTTGATATTCATTAAAGCTTCTTGCCTACATATCCAACAAGGTCAACTAAACGATTTGAGTAACCCCACTCGTTGTCATACCAACCAACAACTTTTGCAGTTGTTCCAATTACCTTGGTAAGTCCTGCATCCAAAATACAAGAACTTGGATCAGTCACGATATCTGCAGAGACGATTGGATCTTCGGTGTAAGTGAGATATCCCTTAAGTGATCCTTGCGCCGCCTTCTTCAGTGCAGCGTTGATCTCTGCCGCTGTAACTTCTCTGGAAAGTTCTACAGTTAAATCTGTTGCAGAACCTGTTGGGACTGGAACGCGAAGTGCGAAGCCATCTAGCTTGCCCTTTAGATTTGGAAGAACCAGGCTGATTGCCTTGGCTGCGCCGGTCGTGCTTGGAATAATTGAAACTGCTGCTGCTCGTGCGCGGCGTAGATCCTTATGAGGTTGATCGAGTACGGATTGATCATTTGTATAAGCATGAATTGTTGTCATCAAGCCTCGAACAATTCCGAATTCTTCATCTAGAACCTTAGCCATTGGAGCTAAACAGTTTGTGGTGCAAGATGCGTTAGAAATTACGTGATGGTTTGCAGCATCATATTTCTCATGATTTACACCCATCACGACAGTGATGTCCTCATCGGTTGCAGGTGCAGAAATGATTACTTTTTTGGCACCAGCAGCAATGTGCTTCTTCGCATCGGCTGCTTTTGTAAAGAAGCCAGTTGATTCAATAACTATGTCAGCCTTAACTTCGCCCCAAGGCAAGTTAGCTGGATCGCGCTCTGAAAATACGCGGATAGTTTTACCGTTAACCGTGATTGAGTCATCGGTATATGTAACTGGGAGGCCTAAGCGACCCAAAATTGAGTCATACTTTAAAAGATGAGCAAGAGTTGCGTTATCCGTTAGATCGTTGATTCCCACGATCTCGATATCTGCGCCTGATTGAAGAGCTGCGCGAAAGAAGTTACGACCAATTCGTCCAAAACCATTAATTCCGACACGTACCATTTAGTTGCCTGCCTCAGATTAGAAAATTACAAAAAATTTATGAACCACAACGCTGTAGAGGTGTAAATCCTATCAGCCTGAATTAACCGAATTTCCCGCTTACTCAGCTAGTAGATCTGGGCTCAGCCCCGCTTCAGTATCTGGGATTCCTAAATCATGGGCCCGTTTATCGGCCATCGCAAGCAGTCTACGAATTCGACCTGCAATTGCATCCTTTGTCATCGGTGGTGATGCAAGTGAACCGAGTTCTTCAAGGCTTGCTTGACCATGATTGATTCGTAATTCGCCAGCTTGCTTAAGATGGTCTGGAATTTCTGGGCCAAGTATCTCCATAGCTCTAGCAACGCGAGCCGAAGCTGCTACTGCTGCGCGCGCGGATCTGCGAAGGTTTGCATCATCAAAATTCGCAAGACGATTTGCAGTAGCCCGCACTTCACGGCGCATTCTCCGCTCTTCCCAAGCAAGAACACTTTCGTGCGCACCAAGTCTTGTAAGTAGTGCGCCAATTGCATCGCCATCTCTTAGTACTACGCGATCAACGCTTCTAACTTCGCGAGCCTTTGCGGTAATTCCCAATCTGCGCGCAGCTCCAACCAATGCAAGCGCGGCTTCGGGACCTGGGCAAGTTATCTCCAGTGCTGATGAGCGACCAGGTTCGGTAAGTGAACCATGTGCAAGAAATGCGCCCCGCCATGCAGCTTCGGCATCACAGATACCAGCAGACACGACTTGAGGAGGCAGTCCTCGAATCGGACGATTATTTGCATCAATCAATCCAGTCTGTCTTGCTAGCGCGTCGCCATCAGATGTAACTCGAACTACATATCTACTTCCTTTGCGCAGGCCACTTGGCGACAGCACTGCGAGTTCACTTTCATGACCAAAAATTTCGGCGATATCTTTACGCAATCTGCGCGCACCTTGAGCTGTATCTAGTTCAACTTCAATCGCAATTTTTCCCGCAGTAATGTGTAACCCGCCAGCAAATCTAAGAACTGCAGATACTTCGGCTTTTCTACAACATGGCTTAGATATTGAGAGTCGGCTCAATTCATCCTTTACCGCTGATGTCATTGCCATGGGCGCTATTTAAGCAGGGTTCAGGCAAAAATGTGTGTGAAAAGTGAACTCATTTTTCCAGAATCATGATGGTTTCGGTCCAGATCCCTGGCCACATCGGCAACGACTAGTTCTCCGCCAAGTTGATTGACTAGCTTTGTAAGTCCTGCGGCGGAATCTAGAGTGGTTGGATCTGCAATTGCAACATCCAATTTAAAGCTAGGTAGATGCGAAAGTACGAGTTGCAAGTGTTCTTCTGGTGTATTCCCAGCGAATTCATCCGCCCCCTCCGCCTCTTGAAGATTAAAAATCATTATCTTTTTAGCTTTACTTGCTGCAATTGTCTCCGCCATTTCAGCAAGTAGAAAATGTGGCATGACACTTGAGAACCAAGAGCCAGGGCCAAAAGTTAGATAATCGGCCTCCTTGATTGCTGTTAATACCTGCGGGGTAACTCTTGGATTTTCTGGCAGAAGTTTCAATGATTTCAATTTTCCCTTTGCCGTAGCAACTTCAATCTGACCCCGCACCACACTTTCGATCGAACCTACTTCAAAAATTCCTTCAATATCTAACGGCTCTAGCGACATCGGTAGAACTCTCCCGACAATCTTTAAGAGTTGCCCCACTCGATCAATACCAGCGACCAGATCATCTGAGCTATCCCAGAGAGCGGCGAGCAGAAGATTTCCTAGCGCATGGCCATTGAGTTCGCCTTGGCTATTGAAGCGATGTTGAATTATTTGCGCCCAGCTTTGACCCCATGCATCAGCTCCGCAGAGTGCCGCAAGTGCCATTCGCAAATCTCCAGGCGGCAAAAAATTAAATTCATCGCGTATCTTTCCACTCGATCCACCATTATCAGCAACTGTTACTACTGCAGTAATAGTCGGTGTTACATCGCGTAGGGCCGTAAGCGTTGCGGCAAGTCCGTGACCACCACCAAAGGCAACTACTTTTGGTGTTCTGCTACGCATTAAACTTCGCGACCCAAATCTCGGTGCACTGCTTGAGCCGAAATCTTTTGGGCGATTTCGCTATTTGAATCAGTAAATCGCTTCGCTAACTCTTCGGATATGGCAACACTTCGATGCTTCCCACCAGTGCATCCAACTGCGAGGGTTAAATACTTTCGCCCTTCTTGCATAAAACCTACTGCCATAGTTTCAAATAGTGATTGATACTTAGTTAAAAACTCTTGCACGTTCGAGCTTGCTAACACATTATCCGAGACGGCCTTATCTAACCCGGTAAGTGGTCGCAGTTCAGGGATCCAATGCGGGTTTGCAATAAACCGGCAATCCATAACTAAGTCGGCATCGACCGGAATTCCATATTTGTAACCGAAGGAGAGGATATTGACTCGCAGATCAGAGTCGGATTCCTTACTAAAGATCTCACCGATTTTCGCTTCTAACTGATGAATATTTAACGATGAAGAATCAATAACAAAATCTGCAGCAGATCGCACATCTTGCAAACGACTGCGCTCCTTTGTTATTCCATCCAAGATTCGGTCTGCTCCTTGAAGTGGGTGCGGCCGTCTTGTAGCCTCGAAGCGGCGTACGAGCGCTTCATCTGATGCATCAACAAAGAGAATCCTTCGTGCAATATTTAGTTCACCTAAATCGGAGAGCGATTTAGTTAAATCATCGAAGAATTGTCCACCGCGGACGTCAATAACTACGGCGATTGCTGACGGGGTTTTGACCGCCATTTCACAGAGCGTGGCGATCATTGATGGTGGCAGATTATCGACTACATACCAACCAAGATCTTCAAGTGCATGTGAAACAGTTGATTTTCCGGCGCCGCTCATTCCGGTTATAACTAAGACTTCATTAGAACCCATGGCTTAATCCTCTCAAGTAATCTCGCCGGTTTCCATATTAACTCTGCGAAGTTCATCTCTTTCATTGTTTAGATGGTTAAATATCGACTCTGCAATTCCAGCACCGATACCAGGAATTGCTGCAAGCTCGACCGCGCTAGCTTTGCGGATGGCAGTAACAGAACCGAAGTGCTCTAAAAGCGCCGCTCTGCGAGATTCGCCTAACTTTGGGATGTCGTCTAAAAGTGATTCGAGCATAATTTTCGAACGTTTGCTCCGGTGGAATGTGATAGCAAAACGGTGCGCCTCGTCGCGTATTCGTTGCAATAAGTAGAGACCTTCGCTATGCCTTGGAAAAATAATTGGTTCCTTGCTGTCCACCAGCCAGACTTCTTCCAGACGCTTCGCCAGTCCACAAATAAAAATGTCAGAGATTCCCAAGTCAGCTAAGGCTTTTGCAGCGGCTGCAACTTGTGGCTTTCCACCATCTACGACAATTAACTGCGGTGGATAAGCGAATTTCGGTCTCGCTCCCCCAGATTCAGCAATCTCCGAATTATCAATTTCACGTTCCGATAAATAGCGCTTCAAACGCCTGGTGAGAACATGGTGCATAGCTCGAGTGTCATCGAATCCTGCATCATCATCGATTGCAAATCTGCGGTAGTCGCTCTTCTTAATCTGACCATCTTCGAATACAACCATTGAGGCGACCATATGTTTGCCTTGAATGTTTGAGATATCAAAACATTCGATACGCAGTGGAAGTTCGGGAAGGTCTAAGAGATTCGCAATCTCTTCTAAGGCCCTTCCAGAAACTGCGGCATCGTTTGATCGCTTGCTTAGGTATTGAATTAGCGCCTGGTGCGCATTGCGTTTAACGGTATCAATAACCTCATGCTTATCGCCTCGAAGTGGCTTGTTGATTGAAACTTTGTGACCTGATTTATCCGTAAGCCAATCTTGAATTGTCTCCAGGTTTTCGGGAAGTTCGTCCACCAATATTTCAGTTGGCGCATCAAGTTCGGAATAGATCTTTGAAATCATTGCCTCAATTACATTCTCACCTTCAAGAACATCTGAGCGATCTAAAATCCATGATCGTGATCCGACAACCCGACCGTGTCTAACCGAGAACATCGTCACACTGGCATGCGTAATTTCGGAGTGCGTAGCCAACAAATCAGCAGAGAAGCCTTCACTTAGAAATGTTCCCGAAGTTTCAGCCGATCTTTCAATAGCAGATATCTGATCTCGAATTCTTGCCGCTTGTTCAAACTCTTCACGATCTGAAGCTTCGGACATCTCTCTCGTCAAGGTAGCTGCAATATCACCCGAGCTCGTGTCCACAAATTTAACCAACTTTTTCGCAATTTCTAAATGCTCTTCCTTCGAAACCCACGAAACACAAGGCGCACTACATTTTCCAATATCTCCAAGTAAACATTGGCGTTTGCTCTTTACTGCTCGTGAAAAATTGGAATCGGTACAACTTCGAATTGGATATAGTTTTTGGATTACATCGAAACTGCTTCGCAGCGCCCAGGCATGAGCATAAGGTCCAAAATATTTAACACCTGGTCGCTTCTTTGCACGCGATATGAATAGCCTAGGAAATTCATCGGCGAGACTTACAGCTAGATAGGGATATGACTTATCGTCCTTGAATTGAATATTGTATTTCGGATTTTCGGTCTTAATCCAAGTAAATTCAAGTTGTAGTGCTTCGATTTCAGTATTAACAATCGTCCAATCAACGCGCACCGCTTCATTAACCATGCGGTAAGTCTTCTCGAGAAGATTCTTCTGGAAATATGAGTTGAGTCGATTCTTTAAGTTTTTGGCTTTACCAACATAAATCACGCCTCCCTTATCGTTAAAGAAACGATAAACGCCAGGTTCAGTAGGTATTGAATCGGGACGATAGCTCGCGGGGTCTGTCATTTGCTATCCCTTAAGAGAGGCAGTCAAAAATGTTCCGGTGTAGCTTGCCTTGTTCTTAGCTACGGCTTCTGGAGTTCCTTCGGCGACAACCACTCCGCCACCAGAGCCACCTTCGGGGCCTAAATCGATTACCCAATCCGCAGATTTAATTACATCTAAGTTGTGTTCAATAACAATTACAGTGTTTCCAGAATCTACCAGGCGATTTAAGACAATCAAAAGTTTTCTGACATCCTCAAAATGTAGGCCAGTTGTTGGCTCATCCAATACGTAAATTGTTCGACCAGTAGAGCGGCGTTGGAGTTCGGTAGCCAACTTAACTCGCTGTGCCTCGCCACCAGAGAGCGTTGGAGCCGATTGGCCCAATCGAACATATCCAAGACCAACATCATTTAAAGTTTTTAAGTAACGTGCAATTGCAGGGACCGATTCGAAAAACCCAAATGCTTCTTCGATCGGCATGTTCAAAACTTCGGCAATAGTTTTTCCCTTGTAGTGGACTTCTAGAGTTTCTCGGTTGTATCGAGCCCCGTGGCAAACTTCGCATGGCACATAAACATCAGGCAGAAAGTTCATTTCAATTGTGATCGTTCCATCGCCCGCACAATTTTCGCAGCGTCCACCTTTAACATTGAACGAGAAACGACCCTGAAGATAACCACGGATTTTCGCTTCTGTCGTCTCGGCGAAGAGCGCGCGAACTTTGTCGAATACTCCAGTGTAGGTAGCTGGGTTTGATCTTGGAGTTCTGCCAATAGGCGATTGATCTACGTGAACCACTTTATCCAGTAGTTCTAAACCCGAAACCGACTTGTGACGACCAGGAACAATTCGAGCACCATTCAATTTATTGGCGAGAACTGAATACAAAATATCATTAACTAGAGTTGATTTTCCAGAACCGCTTACGCCAGATACTGCAACAAAAGCTCCAAGTGGGAACGAAACATCAATATTCTGCAAGTTGTTCTCGCGTGCACCCTTAACGGTCAAACTTCGCTTTGGATCCAACTCGCGTCGAACTTTAGGAACTTCGATCTTGGTACGCCCAGAGAGATAAGCACCGGTGATTGAATCTTTAGCAGTAATCAAGGCCTGGTAATCCCCTGATGACACAACATGTCCACCATGTTCACCTGCACCTGGACCGATATCAACAATCCAATCTGCCGTTCTGATTGTGTCTTCATCGTGCTCGACAACAATCAAAGTATTTCCAAGGTCACGAAGTCTGGTCAGTGTGTCAATTAACCTTCGGTTGTCGCGTTGGTGCAGACCAATGCTTGGCTCATCTAATACATATAGAACTCCAACTAGCCCCGAACCGATTTGAGTTGCGAGACGAATACGTTGCGCCTCCCCACCAGAAAGCGTTGCTGCTGGACGATCAAGAGATAAATAATCTAAGCCAACATCGAGTAGAAAACCTAAGCGGGCATTAACTTCCTTTAATACTCGTTCGGCAATTTGTTTCTCTCGTGCGTTCAAAGAAATCTTATTTAAGAATTGTGCACAGTCCTTGATGGAAAGTTCACATATTGCCGCGATGCTCTTATCGCCAATTGTTACCGCTAGAACTTCAGGCTTTAACCGGGTTCCCTTGCATACCGGACAAGGTGTTTCACGCATATATGCTTCATATTTATCGCGTGAGAAATCGCTATCAGTTTCAGAATGTCTGCGTTCAATAAATGAGACCACGCCTTCGAAACCGGTTGAATAGTTTCGTACTCGACCATAACGATTTTTATACTTAACATGAACTTCGTAATCCCAGCCATTCAAAATTGCATCTTTAGCCTTTGCCGACAACTTCTTCCACGGCGTTGATAACGAAAACTTAAGCTCCCCAGCTAAGCCCTCAATCAACCTTGCAAAATACTCTGAAGATTGTCCACCAGCCCAAGGCGCAATCGCGCCGTCATCTATTGAAAGATCTTCGTCAGGAATTACGAGTTCAGGATCAACTTCTAACTTTGTACCGATACCTGTGCACTCTGGACAAGCTCCAAATGGTGAGTTAAATGAGAAAGAACGCGGTTCTAACTCTTCAAAGGAGAGTCCGCAATCGTGACAAGCCATATGTTCGCTGTAGGTGCGCTCTTTGTCGGCTGCCCCTGCTTTTATATCAACGAAATCTAAAATAACTAAACCACTTGCAAGTCGGAGCGCTGTTTCAATTGAGTCAGTTAGTCGTGTCTTCGATTCTGCTTTTACAGTTAATCGATCCACAACTACTTCAATGGTGTGCTTCTCTTGCTTTTTTAGTTTCGGCACTTCGGCTATTGGATATACCGTGCCATCAACTCGAACTCTCGCGAAACCCTGAGTTGTGAAATCCTTAAAGAGGTCTAGAAATTCACCTTTGCGAGCTCGAACCACCGGCGACAAAACTAAGAATTTAGTATCAACTGGCATCGCCAGGATTTGGTCAACAATATTTTGCGGTGTTTGCTTCGCAATAGGCTTGCCGCAGCTTGGGCAATGTGGTCGACCTGCGCGGGCAAATAGCAGACGCAGATAATCATAAACTTCAGTAATAGTTCCAACTGTAGATCTTGGATTTCGGTTTGTAGATTTTTGATCAATCGATACTGCAGGTGAAAGTCCTTCGATGAAATCCACATCGGGTTTATCCATCTGGCCGAGAAACTGACGAGCGTAGGCTGATAAAGATTCGACGTAACGTCGCTGTCCTTCGGCAAAGATTGTGTCGAAAGCTAACGAAGATTTGCCTGATCCAGATAGTCCGGTGAAAACGATTAGCGAATTACGAGGAAGATCTATCGAAACATTCTTTAGATTGTGCTCGCGTGCACCACTGACAACTAAACGATCGATACTCAAGTGCCCGCCTCTTCCATTCCGCGAAGCTCTTTCTTGAGCTCTCTAATTTCATCTCTATAACGAGCCGCAAGTTCAAAGGAGAGATCACTTGCCGCCAGTTTCATCTGGTCAGTGAGGGATTCTATGAGACCAATAAGTTCCTGTCTTGGTAGCGAGTGCCCCGAGACCCTGATTCCAGATGAAGCCACTTTTGCGCCCAAACCTTCGGTGTCTTCAGCTTCTTTTGTTATCAAATCTGTAATGTCAGCAATTTTCTTACGAAGTGGGGTCGGATCAATTCCATGTTCCAGGTTATAGGCAACTTGCTTGGCTCGTCTTCGATTAGTTTCATCAATCGCCTGCGCCATGGCCGGTGTGATGCTATCGGCATACATATGGACCTCGCCCGAAACGTTACGTGCAGCGCGTCCAATTGTTTGAATCAGAGATGTTGCAGAACGGAGAAAGCCTTGCTTATCTGCATCCAAGATTGCGACTAATGAAACTTCCGGTAGATCCAAACCCTCGCGAAGTAAATTGATTCCAATCAAAACATCGTATTCGCCAGATCTAAGTTCACGTAGAAGTTCAACTCGACGTAAGGTATCAACCTCTGAATGCAGGTACCGAACCCGAACCCCAAGCCCCATTAAATAATCCGTTAAGTCTTCCGACATCTTTTTAGTCAGAGTTGTCACCAAGATTCTTTCATTCTTGGCGGCACGAAGATTTATCTCGTAGACCAAATCATCTATCTGGCCCTTGATCGGTTTAATCACAATTTGTGGATCCACTAAACCTGTTGGCCTAATTACCTGTTCGACAAATTCACCACCAGTTTTTTCGAGCTCATATTTACCTGGCGTCGCTGAAAGATAAACAGTCTGGCCTTTGCGTTCGATAAATTCGGCAAATCTAAGTGGTCGGTTATCCATAGCCGATGGCAATCTGAAACCATGTTCAACCAAAGTTCGCTTCCGAGATGCATCTCCTTCATACATGGCACCAATTTGTGGAACCGTGACATGCGATTCATCGATGACTACTAGAAAGTCCTCTGGGAAGTAATCCAACAGACAGTTGGGAGGTGAGCCCGCACCACGACCATCGATATGACGGGAATAGTTTTCAATGCCAGAACAGAAGCCAAGTTGGCGCATCATCTCGATATCAAATGTCGTTCGCATGCGTATTCGTTGCGCCTCCAATAATTTGTTCTGGCGCTCAAACTCATCGACCTTCCCCTCCATTTCAATTTCAATAGCTGAAATAGCGCGGTTCATGGTTTCTGGTCCTGCTGAATAATGGCTTGCCGGGAAGATATACATCTCGGTTTCATCACGGATAATCTCGCCAGTCAACGGATGCAGAGTTGTGATTCGTTCAATTTCATCACCGAACATTTCAATCCGAAGGGCCAGCTCTTCATACATCGGAATGATTTCAATAGTGTCACCACGAACACGAAATGTTCCACGTTCGAATGCCATGTCATTTCGTTTGTATTGAATATCTACAAACTTTCGCAATAGTTTGTTGCGTTCTATGGAATCTCCGATTTGTAATTTGATCATGCGATCAACATATTCTTGAGGTGTTCCGAGTCCATAAATACAGGAGACGGTCGCCACGACGATTACATCTCGCCGGGTTAGCAACGAGTTAGTGGCTGAATGTCGAAGTCGTTCGACTTCACTATTTACTGAGCTATCTTTCTCGATGAAGGTGTCAGTTTGAGGTACGTATGCTTCTGGTTGGTAATAGTCGTAGTATGAAACGAAATATTCAACAGCGTTATTGGGCATTAATTCTCTAAACTCATTCGCAAGTTGAGCAGCAAGTGTCTTATTTGGAGCGAGCACCAGAGTTGGCCGCTGTAACTTTTCTATTAACCAAGCAGTCGTCGCCGATTTTCCGGTTCCAGTGGCACCCAGCAGAACAACATCCGACTCCCCCGCATTTATCCGAGCTTCAAGTTCGGCAATAGCTTTTGGTTGGTCGCCAGATGGAACATAATCACTAATAACTTGAAATGGGTTTACTTTGCGCTGTAGATCTGTAATAGGGCGCATAAATTAACTGGCACTTGCCTTTGCCCTAGGTAGAAGTACATCCTCATAAACATTTTCGACCTGGCGAAGCAGTTGGTCCAAATCACCATCATTCTTAAAGATTAAATCAGCTATGGCTGCGCGCTGTTCATCACTCGCTTGCGTCTTGAGTCGGGCATCTATCTCATAACTCTTCATTCCGCGTTCTTTTAACCTTGCGATTCGCAAATCCAAATTGGATTCAACCGTGATCACGTAATCGAATCTATCCTCGCCTTTAGTTTCTACGAGTATCGGAATCTGGTAGACAATTACTGAGTCTGCCGGGCTCTCCTGGACTATCTCATCAAAAGCTTCTGCTACTCGGGGATGAATTATCTCTTCAAGAGTTTTGCGAGCTTTGGGATCTGCAAAAACTATCTCCCCGAGTTTTCTACGATCGAGAATTCCATTAGTAAGAATTTCATCACCAAAAGTTGCGACTAATTCATCAAAGCCATCGGTACCACGTTCAATAACCTCGCGAGCAAGCTGGTCGGCATCTACAACTACTGCACCTAAATCTTCGAAAAAATCCCCAGCAGTAGATTTACCGGATCCAATTCCACCAGTAAGGGCAACTTTTATCACCTTGCAATCTTATCTTTTATTGGTGAAAGCAAACGAAAAGGGCCCCGACCGAAGTCAGGGCCCTTAACTCTATTTTTATTCTGCAGCAGTTTCGGCAGCTACAGGTGCATCTCCAGCAGCAGCGTCGGCAGCTTTAGCCTCTTCCTTCTGCTTACGGTGTGCCATGAAACGTGTTTGCGCTTCGGCATACTGGCGCTCCCACTCTTCGCGTTGTGCTTCAAAGCCAGGACGCCACTCTTGAGAATCAGCATCGAAACCTTCAGGATAAATGAAGTTTCCTTCTGCATCGTATCTAGCAGCCATTCCATATTGTGTTGGATCGAATGCTTCGATTTCTACTTCGTGACCCTCATTAGCTTGCTTCAATGAAAGTGAGATGCGACGACGTTCAAGATCAATATCGATGATCTTTACGAATAGTTCGTCGCCTACTTGAACAACCTGCTCTGGAATTTCAACGTGGCGTTCGGCCAACTCTGAAATGTGAACAAGACCTTCGATTCCTTCGAATACGCGAATGAATGCGCCGAATGGAACGAGCTTGGTAACTTCACCAGGAACAACTTGGTTGATTGTATGCGTGCGAGCAAATGCTTGCCATGGATCTTCTTGAGTTGCCTTAAGTGAGAGTGAAACACGCTCACGCTCGAAGTCAACCTCTAGAACTTCAACAGTGACAGCGTCGCCAACTTCAACTACTTCGTTTGGATGATCAATGTGCTTCCATGAAAGTTCAGATACGTGAACAAGTCCATCTACGCCACCTAGGTCTACGAAAGCTCCAAAGTTCACGATTGATGAAACTACGCCAGAACGAACTTGACCCTTTTCTAATTGGTTCAAGAATGTTGTACGTGAAGCAGATTGAGTTTGTTCTAGGAATGCACGACGTGAAAGAACAACGTAGTTGCGATTCTTATCCAATTCAATAATGCGGGCTTCAACTTGTTGTCCGATGTAAGGAGTCAAGTCACGAACGCGACGCATTTCAACTAGTGATGCTGGAAGGAAGCCACGTAGACCGATGTCAACGATTAAGCCACCCTTAACAACTTCAATAACAGTTCCTGTGACAACTTCGTCACGCTCTTTCTTGCCTTCAATATCTCCCCAGGCGCGTTCGTATTGTGCGCGCTTCTTGGAAAGGATTAAGCGGCCCTCTTTATCTTCCTTTGTGATTACAAGCGCTTCAACGCGATCGCCAACAGAAACAATCTCTGAAGGATCAATGTCGTGGCGGATAGATAGTTCGCGTGAAGGAATAACACCTTCGGTCTTGTAACCAATGTCTAGCAAAACTTCTTCGCGATCAATTTGAACAACGGTTCCGATAACTAGATCGCCATCATTAAAATTCTTAATTGTGCCTTCAATTGCGGCAAGAAAATCCTCGGCTGAGCCGATGTCGTTTACTGTAATTTGTGTAGGGGTCAAAATTCTCCGAAGGGATAGAAGTAGTAGGAATATGACAATTCATAAATCTGGGTGATTCACGAAGGGCTAAGGCTACTTGCGTGCTGGTGGATGGTCAAAATCGGGGTCTAGAATCGGAAAATGCACGCATATCTGGAACTCCTGAAAATGAAAGGTGTCCAGCAATTACTAATTAGCTCTATTCCGGCTCGCCTGGCCTACGGGATGATCTCTCTTGGCATCTTCTTTAAAGTTCAAAACTCTACTTCCTCCATTGCAATAGCCGGATTAGCTGTTGGATTAAATGGACTGGCCTCATCTCTGACTGTAGGAATTCGTTCAGTCTTCATAGATAGATATGGCTTGACTTGGCCATTGCGAATTCTTGTTCCCTCTTATTCAGCGCTAATTATTTTCTTTAACTACGCCGATGGAAAAATCTCGTTAATTGCAATCTCCTTAATTTTAGGAGCCGTTGCGCCGCCGATTAATCTAGCGGTTCGTCCCCTTTGGAAAATTGTTGTTCCAGAGCCAAAGCAACGTGCAATCTTCGCCGTAGACACTGCAGTAATGAGCACTGCTGCGGTGATTGGACCAGTATTAGTTACTTCACTTGCACTTTCTGATTCTCCTAAAAGCGCTCTTAACGTCTGCGCAGGAGCAATGTTGCTTGGTGGCGTTGCACTTGCGCTATTAAAAGTCACTAGAAATTGGATTCCAGAGAAGAAGGAGCCAGGCGCCGATCATCTCTTGAAAATGCCAGCAATCCGGTTATTAATTGCAGAGGGAATATTTATAGGTTTGGCATACGGTCTCTTCGAAACTGGGGTTCCCGCCTTCACAACACTTGAAGGTGTAGCGAGCCGAACAGGTTTGATATTTGCGGTCATGGCTATCTTTAATATCTTTGGGAGTCTGCTTGCAGGTTTAATCTCCAAGAAGGTTACACCGCTGCGCGCATTTAGAAGTACTTATCTTTTCTGGGTGATTGTCTGCGCACCACTTGCGGCAACAAACCCCGATTGGACGCTGCTAATCGTTTCGGCACTTCTTGGCCTCGCCGGTGGAATGCAGATGGTTTTCTATTGGGAGATTGTTGAAGCGGTTCGTCCTAAAGGTGCACCAACCGCTGCAATTGGTTGGCTCTGGACATTTGAAGGCACTGCACTAGCAATTGGCGCAGCGCTTAGCGGTTATATAAGTGAAGCGTTTTCGCCTAGATATTGCCTAGCAGCTATGAGTGTCTGCGTTCTAATTGGTTATCTGATTATTTCAAATGGCCATGTTCTTTTGAAGACAGCTGACCGCTTACCAACGCAGAGCGAAGATGAAGAAGCCATGAATATTGCTCTGGATAAAACAAATTAATGTGCAGCTAAATCCCAGCTAGTTCCAACTCCGATATTTACATCGAGTGGCACTGAAAGTTTAAAGGCCTTACCCATATTTTCCTTGACGAGTTCCGAAAGAACATCAGTTTCATTATCGGCGACTTCCAAGATTAATTCATCATGTACCTGCAATAACAAGCGAGATTTCAAGCCTGCACTTTTAAGCTCTTTCGCCACGTTCAACATAGCGACTTTAATAATGTCCGCAGCAGAACCTTGAATGGGTGCGTTGAGAGCCATTCGCTCAGCCACTTCACGTCTTGGACGATTATCGCTAGTTAAGTCGGGCAAATATCGACGCCGACCCATAATGGTTTCGGTGTAGCCCTTCTCTCGAGCTACAACTACAACTTGCGCTAAATAATCACGAATTCCGCCAAAGCGTGAAAAGTATTTATCCATCAAAATTGCAGCATCTGCAGGTGACAGATCCAATTGTTGTGCCAGCCCATATGCAGAAAGTCCGTATGCAAGTCCATAAGACATCGCCTTAATCTGACGTCGCATTTCAGGATCAACACCATCTGGCTTTACTCCAAAGACCAGACCAGCAACTGTCGAATGTAGATCTTCACCCATCTTGAATGCTTCAATTAAATTAACGTCTTTTGAAAGGTGAGCCATTATGCGCATTTCAATCTGGCTGTAATCAGCAGTTAATAGGGTTACGTAAGGAGCTTTAGAGATAAAGCAATCACGAATCTTTCGACCCTCTTCGGTGCGAACTGGAATGTTCTGCAAATTCGGATTTGTCGAAGAAAGTCGGCCGGTAGCAGTAACTGTTTGCTGAAAAATAGTATGGATACGGCCATCACTAGCTGTCGCATCTATAAGCCCATCCACAGTTGTGAGCAATTTGCTGGTTTCACGGATTCGAAGCAAATGTTTAAGAATTGGATGTTTCGTCTTTGCAAATAGCCAATCTAAACTTTCGGCATCTGTGGTAAATCCAGTTTTAATTTTCTTAGTTTTTGGAAGTCCTAAATCATCGAATAGAACAGCTTGAAGTTGCTTTGGAGATCCGACATTGAATTCTTTCCCGGCTTCTTTGTGAGCACCACTTGTTTCACGCTCCACCTCTCCTTTGAAAAATGCGGAGAGCTTGCCTAACTTTTCTAGATCAACGCCGATTCCTGTGTTCTCCATTTTGGCAAGTTCAATTAGAACTGGAATCTCAAGTTCATTCATGAGACTAGTCATCTCACGATCGGCAATTTCTTTACGTAGGAGCGGCACCAACTTCATTACCGAGATTGCTCCTAGACCATCGAAAGTAGAGAAGAGTGACTCCTCTTGTTCAGCATTTACTAATCCCAGAAATCGTTCTGTTAGATCTGAAAGTGAGAGATTTCTTCCACCAGGATTAATCAAATAAGCGGCTAATTCGGTATCAAAGGCGAGTCCAGCTATAGGAAAATTACGCGAAATTTCTTTAGCACCGTGCAGATATTTGGGAAGGCTAGGCTCCTGCAACCACTTCCCCACTTTTGACTCTCGAACAATAAAAAGATTTGCATCATCTAATGCGACTGCATACTCCAGAATTTTTCCCTCCGGTGCACTAAATTCGATAGCAACTGGCGATGTATGGGCGCTCAATAATTTGCTTAACTCTTCGGATGAAATCTCCTTAGATACGACTTTCACATTTTTCGTCGCAACTTTAGGCGCTGGGTCCATAGCTTCTTGTCCACCAAGGTTTTTCACACGCTCTTTGAGAGCCTTGATTTCGAGATTATCGAGAAGCGCAAAAAGTTCTGCGCTCTTAATACCGTCCCAGAGTAATTCTGAAATTGGAGTTTCAATGCTCATGTCACTACGCAGATGAGTAAGTTCGGCATTTAGTAGAACGCTTGAAACATTAGCTCGGAGCGAATCGCCAACCTTGCCACCAACTTTTTCAACATTTGCTATCAATTTTTCTAGCGAGCCATACTCTGCGATCCACTTTGCGGCGGTCTTCTCACCAACTCCAGGAACTGAAGGTAAATTGTCACTTGGGTCACCGCGCAGTGCTGCAAAATCTGGATACTGCGCTGGTGTTAAACCATATTTTTCTACGACCGCATCAGGGGTCATGCGTGCTAGATCTGTGACTCCACGCTTTGGGTATAGAACGGTAGTTTTGGAATTTATGAGTTGGAATGAATCTCGGTCACCCGTGCAAATCAAAACTTCGAAGCCATCAGATTCAGCGCGCTTGGCCAACGTTGCGATGATGTCATCTGCTTCGAATCCTTCAACTGCAAAGTGCCTAATACCAAAGCTATGTACTAAGTCAAAGAGATAGCTAGTCTGTGAACGAAATTCATCCGGCGTGGCAGAGCGATTGGCTTTGTATTCTGGAAACTTTTCAGAGCGAAAGGTTTTCCGAGAAACGTCAAAGGCCGTAGCAATATGCGTTGGCTTCTCAGATGAAATCAGGTTGATTAACATGGAAGCAAATCCATAAATCGCATTCGTATGTTGGCCCGTTGAAGTGGCAAAATTTTCGGCTGGGAGCGCGTAAAAAGCCCGATAGGCCAGCGAATGGCCGTCGATCAACAAAAGTTTTTTAGTTCCGCTCATTTCCCGCGAGTCTATTGGTTAGACTTACGAACATGGATGATTTCCTTGAAATTTTAAAGAAGCGTGGCAGTGGCGCGCTAGGCGAAAAAATGGGAATTGAAATTCTCGAAGCTTCTCCGCAAAAGCTTGTTGCGCGGATGCCAGTAGCAGGAAATACCCAACCCATGGGATTGCTCCATGGTGGTGCGAGCGTGGTTCTCGCCGAAAGCCTAGGTTCTATCGGCACACAATTGCATGCAGGTATTCATCGAAAGATAGTTGGCGTAGATATAAATGCAACCCATCATAAATCTGCAACTACCGGATTTGTAACTGGAACTGCTACTGCGATCTCACTCGGTAAGACCTTATGCTGCTATGAAGTGATCATTACAAATGAGGCAGGCGAAAAGACTTGTACTTCTAGAATTACTTGCTTGATCCTTGCCGAACGCAATTAATTAATGCGCAGCGGCTCCGGTTCCGAGATATGCCGCGCGAACATCGGGATCATTCAATAGATCTGATGCCTTTGCTTCTTTAACAACTTTTCCAGTTTCAAGAACATATGCCCGGTGCGCGCG
Source organism: actinobacterium SCGC AAA044-D11 (assembly GCA_965268555.1). Taxonomy (GTDB): domain Bacteria; phylum Actinomycetota; class Actinomycetes; order Nanopelagicales; family Nanopelagicaceae; genus AAA044-D11. The sequence goes on along the minus strand of OZ254174.1, from coordinate 615,126 downwards.
CTGTAAAGCTTGCTGTGCATTCTGCTCGACCAGAAGAATAGTTGTTCCAAGTTCAGTGTTAATTGTTGTGATAATTTGGAAAATATTTGCGATCATCATCGGAGCCAATCCCATAGATGGCTCATCAAGCAAGAGCACTTTAGGACGAGCCATAAGTGCGCGACCAATTGCAAGCATCTGTTGCTCGCCACCAGAAAGTGTTCCACCTGCTTGTGAAGTACGTTCCTTTAGCCTTGGGAAGAGATGGTAAACGCGATCTAAATCTTCCTTCATCTCTTTCTTACGATCTTTGCGATTGAACTTACCCATTTCAAGGTTTTCAAGAACTGACATTCCTGGAAAAATTCCGCGCCCCTCAGGTGCCTGGGATATTCCAAGATCTACACGCTCGTGCGCTGGAACCTTCGAAATATCTTCACCATCAAAAAGGATTGAGCCGCTTGAAACCTTACGCAGTCCGGAGATGGTCTTAAGCGTTGTGGTCTTTCCTGCACCATTTGCGCCAATCAAAGTGACAATCTCGCCTTGATTTACAATGACAGAAATTCCCTTAATTGCTTCGATTTTTCCGTAGTGAACTCGGAGATCTTTAATTTCAAGACGCATCAGCAGGGACTCCTAAGTAGGCTTCGATAACTTTTGGATCGTTCTGAACTTTACTTGGCAGGTCATCTGCAATCTTCTGACCAAAATCTAGAACCGCTACGCGATCTGAGATTCCCATGATTAGTGACATATCGTGCTCGATCAGAAGAACTGTATATCCACGATCGCGAATCTTCTTGATCGTATTAGCTAAATCAATTTTCTCTGCAGGGTTGAAACCGGCTGCTGGTTCATCAAGTAGTAACAACTTCGGTTCAGTTCCAAGAGCGCGTGCAATCTCTAATCTGCGTTGATCACCATAAGGAAGGTTCTTCGCTAGTTGATCAGCGCGGTGATCGATTCCCATAAATTCAAGAAGCTCGTGGGCTCTGGAATAGCTTGCCTTCTCTTCGCGGCGGGCACGTGGTGTCCCAAATAGCGAACCGAATAACCCAGATTTTTTGTGAACATCAGAGGCGGTAATCACATTTTCTAGCGCTGTCATATCTCCAAAAAGTCGAACGTTCTGGAAGGTGCGCGCAAGTCCGGCTTTTACAACTTTGTGTTTCTTCATTCCAGCAAGGTTTACACCTTCAAAAAGAATCTCGCCGGAAGTTACTGGATAAACACCGGTAACTACGTTGAAGACGGTCGTCTTGCCAGCGCCATTTGGTCCGATTAAAGCGCAAATCTCACCTTTGTTAACGTGGAAGTTAACTTCGCTTAGCGCAGTAACGCCACCAAATTTAATTGTGACGTTCTTGAGTTCAAGAATTTTTTCACTCATTTTTTGCTGCTCTTTTCTGAAATCTTTTCGCGCTTCTTACGTGGTAATAAACCATCAGGACGCATGTTCATCATGATGATAAGAACTAAGCCGAAGATAACTTGGCGAGCATCAGAGATGAATCGAATACGATCTGGTAGGTAGGCAAGGATTCCAGCTCCGAGCATTACACCCCAAATATTTCCAATTCCACCAAAAACAACGCAAGCTAAAATCAATACCGATACATCGAACTTAAACATATCTGGTGAGATAACCATGACCTTTGAAGCGTAAAGAACTCCTGCTGCTCCACCCACGGCTGCACCAATAACGAATGACCACAACTTATAGACCAGGGTATTTACGCCCATAAGTGATGCGACATCTTCATCTTGGCGAATCGCTTCCCAAGCACGTCCAGGTCTGCGAACTGTAAATCGACGAATCATCCAGACGACTAGAAGAATCATGATCAGAACTAACCAGAAGAAATGTTGCGGATGCATCAGGTCGAATTTAATACCAAATAGTGCTGGCGGATTAGGAATACCAGCGATTCCGTTTGGACCACCAGTCTCTTTGCTATTCAAGGCGATGATGCGAACAATTTCTCCGAAGCCAAGCGTGATGATTGCAAGATAGTCGCCGCGCAGTCGAAGCGCAGGCAGACCGAGCAGTACTCCGGAAAACATTGCAATTGCAATTCCAACTGGAAGAACTTCCCAAGTATTCCAACCGAATTTGGTCGAAAGAATTGCTTGTGAATATGCGCCAATTGCAAAGAAAGCTACGTAACCTAAATCGAGTAGACCAGATTTACCAACCACAATATTTAATCCCAGCGCCATCAAAATGAACATACCGACTGGATAAACCAGAACATTCTGGAAAGAGGTAATTGGAGTATTTAGAAAACTAGTTGGTCCCCAGTCTGCTGCGAAAGGCAAAAGTAGAGCCAGTCCAATTGAACCGAAGACGAATGTAACGCGCTTGGGACGATTCCATCCCTCCCAAAGCTCAGCGCCTTTATCTCGTAAATTAATCATCATGTCCTCGTTTGCTGGACAGCTTCACCGAAGATGCCACTTGGTTTAATCAATAGAACAAGTACTAGTACCAGGAAGACTGTTACTGCCTTCCATTGCGATCCGAGAATTGCGGAAGCAAATTGCTCGAGCATTCCAAGAGCTAGGCCACCATAAAAAGCGCCTCGTAGATTTCCGATTCCACCAAGAACTGCGGCGGTGAATGCTGCGATTCCCAAGTTGAAACCAACGTTAAATTGTGTGTTCTCATAAATAGTTGTGTAGAAGAATGCAGCTGCGCCTGTAGTTAAACCACCAATAGCGAAGGTAAGTGTTACCACGCGATTTAGATTGATTCCCATTAAACGCGAATTCTCTTCAGACATAGATACCGCGCGAATCGCAGCACCGAGTCGTGAACGATTCACAAATTGGTCTAGCGCGAAGAAAATTGCGATCGAAGCCACGATTGCCATTACGGTATCGATTCGGAAGTTAGCACCTGCAATTTCCCCAAAGGTCCACTTCTCTAATAGGCGAGGTGAAGTTTGTGGTCTTGAGTGTGTGAAAATTCGGAAACTCTCAGATAAGAAAATTGATGTTCCAATTGCTGAAATCAAACTTGCTAACCGGTTTGTGCCGTGCGCTCGAAGTCTGCGATATGCAACTAATTCAACTAGCATCGCAAGTAGCGCGCATACCAGCATCGCGCCAACCAAACTGAGCAATAAGGCACCGATCAAAGCCATTCCGTGAATGGGTTCGACATTTAATGGATGTCGCAAAATACTTACTTGAATGAAAAGAATAGAGAAAGTTCCAACCATGAAAACTTCTGAGTTGGCAAAGTTGATAAGGCGAAGTACGCCGTAAACCATTGTGTAGCCGAGAGAAATTAAAGAGTAGATGAGGCCAAGTGCGACACCTTGAAGTACAAGGGCCCAGAACTGCGAAGTTACAACAGAAAAATTCATGAGTTCCGATTCTCTATTTTGATATTGAACAACGTGGCAATTCTGGTCTATTCAACCAGAATTGCCACGTTATTTTTACTACTTTAGAACTTTTTTACGAAGAAATCGCAGATTATGCAATACCTACGTAGTCGATCTTGTCGCCCTTTACAACGAATTCACCAACTGGTGCTCCACCAATGATGTCGCCGTAACGGTCGAACTTGATCTTTGAGCCTGATACGCCATCAAATGTTCCTGTTGCAACACATGATTGGATACCTGGGCGAGTTGTCTTGCCCTTCTTCAAGCATGCGATGAACACGTTAGCTGCATCGTATGTTGAAGTTACATATAGACCAGGAACCTTAACGCCAGTTGCCTTTGTGAAAGCAGCTAGCTTCTCCTTTGAAACAAGAAGATCGAAAGGTACGTCTGGAGCAACTAGGCGAAGTCCTTCGCCAGCCTTGCCTGTTAGTCCTGGTAGGTCAGAAGTGTTAACTCCGTCGCCTGCAGCGAATACGCCTGTGTAGCCACCATCGCGAAGTGCCTTAACAAACTTTGCACCATCTTGTGTGTAACCAGCGTAAAGAACAACGTTAGCTCCAGCTGCCTTTACCTTAGTTGCAACTGATGAATAATCAGCTGTTCCCTTAGCAACAGAATCTGAACCTACGATTGTTCCAGCCTTCTTAGCAGCTGGCTTTGCATATTGTGCAAGTCCTGCGCCGTAAGTTGTCTGGTCATCAACGATGTAGAACTTAGGTGATGTAACACCCTTTGCGCCAACCTTTACAAGTGCTGGAGCTTGGAACTTATCGTTTGCAAGGACGCGGTGGAAGATTGGGTATCCGCGGTCTGATGCCTTTGGATCTGTTAGACCAACAGCTGTTGCTGATGGTGAAACCATTGTTAGGCCTGCAGCGATGTATGAAGGGAATGAGTTACGAGCTTCGCCTGAACATGATGTTCCGATTACGCCGATTACCTTCTTATTAGCAGCAACACCTGGTGCGATGTTCGCAGCAACTGTTCCGTCGCATTGTGAGTCAGCCTTTTCAAGCTTGATCTTAACCTTTGGATTTGTTGCGTTGTATTCTGCAATTGCAAAAATTGCGCCTGGAAGTTGATCTTGTCCAAGTTGTGCATCTCCACCAGTTAGTGGACCTTGGAACATGATTGTTACTTCTTTAACCTTTGCGGCTGCGTTTGCTTGTGTTGTGGCAACTGTTCCAAATGCAAGAGCAGATGCAGCAACTACAGCAAGAACGCGCTTTGAGTTCTTATTCATGTAGACCTTCCTGTTTTCTGTGTTTCCACAGCTTGATATTTCCGTCCCGGGACAGGGAGGAGTGAAGGTTATAGGTGAACTAGAGGTGAACTCAAGCGGGATTGGGCAAATTAGACACTCTTTATCCGATTGTTACAAATGTTTTTACAAATGTTGTAAATACCGACCAGGCCTGGGGGTTGAGCCACACCCGAGCGTGGGCTACCGGTCTAGAGCTGAGTCTGGCGAGATGACCGCCTCGGCTACCGCCTTCATGCTGATGCGGCGATCCATCGCGGCTCTCTGGATCCAAGCGAAAGCTTGAGGTTCGCTGAGATTCATCGCGGCCATCAAAATTCCTTTGGCCCGGTCGATGATTTTTCTGGTCTCAAGGCGTTCATGTAAATCACTTACCTCTTCTTTAAGCGAACGCATCTGTAGATGTCTACTCATTGCAATTTCAATTGCTGGTGTTAAGTCATTGATGCTGAAAGGTTTAACTACATAAGCCATTACACCAGCATCTCGCGCACGCTCTACTAATTCTTTCTGACTAAATGCAGTCAACATTAGAACTGGAGAGATTTCGATGATTTCTTGCGCCGCTGAAATTCCATCAAGCTCGGGCATCTTTACATCTAGAATCGCTAGATCGGGTTTAAATTCTTTTGCAAGTGCAATTGCTTCGACGCCATTAGTAGCTTGTGCAACAACTTCATAACCAGCTTCAGTTAACATTTCAACGAGGTCAAGGCGAATCAACGCTTCATCTTCCGCAACTAAAATTCTTGCGGCTGGTTTCAGGCTCACGTGCCTCGAGTCGGATTTGAACCGACACTGTGCGGATTTTGAGTCCGCCCTCTCTACCGTTGGAGTACCGAGGCAATATTTCTTTTAACTTGTATTACTTTTCAACTTATCCCAAGCAATCCCCTACTTTAACTACTTGCGATATGCGGGAGCAATTCCTTCGACAGCATCTCCGACTCGGTGTACGCGCATAGCATTAGTCGAACCTGGGATTCCCGGCGGTGAACCAGCAACGATGATGACGCTATCGCCCTTTGCGACTCGGTTTGAGTCAATCAATATCCGATCGACCTGCGCGACCATCTCATCAGTATGCGAAACCATCTGTGTGATCTTAGGTTCAACGCCCCACGAAAGCGCGAGTTGATTGAATACCTCAAGAGTTGGAGTTAGCGCCATGATGTTGATTGGCGAACGCAATCTAGACATTCGTCTTGCAGAGTCCCCGCTCTGAGTGAAAGCTACTAAGAATTTAGCTCCAACAATTGCACCAACTTCAGTAGCGGCTTTTGTAATAGCGCCACCCTTAGTCTTCGGGTCATGTTGCAAGCCAGGAATACGGTCCAGCATTACCTCTTCAGTACGCTCAATGATTCGCGCCATAGTCGTGACCGCTTCAATTGCAAATTCGCCAACGCTGGTTTCGCCAGAGAGCATCAACGCATCTGCACCATCTAATACTGCATTCGCGCAATCAGTTGCCTCTGCACGTGTTGGGCGGGAATTTGTAATCATTGAATCGAGCATTTGAGTAGCAACGATTACTGGCTTTGCAGATTCACGTGCCAACATCACACATCGCTTCTGAACTAGAGGGACTTCCTCGATCGGCATTTCAACTCCGAGATCGCCACGCGCAACCATAATTCCATCGAATGCAGCGATGATTTCTTCGAGATTATCTACCGCCTGCGGCTTTTCAATCTTTGCAATTACTGGGCGACGAATACCTTCTTCATCCATGATGCGGTGAACATCGACTATATCTTTTGCGCTACGGACGAATGAGAGCGCGATGAAATCAGCCCCACTGCGCAAACCCCAACGTAAATCTTCTTTATCCTTCTCCGAAAGTGCAGGTACTGAAACCGCTACACCTGGCAGATTTATTCCTTTGTTATTGCTAACCGCGCCAGGTTCGATGCACTTTGTTACAACATCATTTCCTTTTACTTCAACAACTTCAACTGTAACTTTTCCGTCATCGATCAAGATGCGATCACCAGGTTTGCAATCTCCCGGAAGACCCTTGTATGTAGTTCCAACTCGCTCTTTTGTGCCAGCAACTTCATCTGTTGTGATTGTGAAGATATCGCCACGCGCTAAATCATGTGGACCATTTTCAAATCGGGCAAGACGAATCTTTGGACCCTGTAAGTCAACAAGTATCGCAACTGCTACGCCGGCTTTAGTTGCCGCTTTGCGAACTGCATCAAGCCTGGCTTGGTGTTCTGGATAACCACCATGCGAGAGATTTAGTCGAGCCATATTCATTCCAGCTGCAATAAGTTGGTCGACCTTCTCTGGTGACTCAACAGCCGGACCCATCGTGCAAACAATCTTGGCTCTACGCATTTAGTAAACCTATTCCTCTTATATTCGCGAGTTTAATGCAGTAACTGTATGGAACAGAACTACTAAACCATCATTGGACGTGCAGTTGGTTCGATTGGTGAAGGTAATTGAGTCTGGCCAACCAAGAACTCATCTACCGCAGCAGCTGCGCTTCTTCCTTCGGCAATAGCCCAGACGATTAAAGATTGTCCACGCCCGGCATCGCCAGCAACGAAAACACCTTCAACGCTACTTTGATATTTGGCATCACGCGCAATATTCCCACGGTCATCAAAAGTCACTTCTAATTGCTTAAGTAATTCTGATTTTTCAGGTCCAACAAATCCCATCGCAAGAAATACCAGATCTGCGGGAATTTCTTTCTCCGAGCCCGGAACTTTCTCAAATTTTCCATCAACTAACTTTGTTTCGACCAATTTAATTGCTCGCAAGTTGCCGGCGTTATCACCAAGAAATTCTTCAGTCGAAACTGCAAATAACCGTTCCCCAGCTTCTTCGTGTGCACTACTTACGCGATAGATCATTGGATATGTTGGCCATGGTTGAGATGCAGGTCGTTCTTCGGTCGGTCTTGGCATAATTTCCAATTGCGTAACACTTGCTGCGCCTTGTCTGATTGCCGTACCGAGACAATCTGCGCCGGTGTCACCACCTCCAAGAATTACTACATGTTTTCCTGCAGCATCAATTGGAGAAACTTCAGTTAATTCATTCAATCCTTGCTTGTTTCCCCAAGGCAGATATTCCATTGCTTGGTAGATGCCTTTAAATTCGCGACCAGGAACGTTGATGTCTCGCCAATTTGTGGCACCAAGCGCTAGGACTACTGCATCATATTTTGTGCGCAATTCGCTGCCGGTGATATCAACACCAACATTTACACCACTTCTAAATCGAGTTCCTTCGCCTTCCATCTGCTTAATTCGGCGATCTAAAATTGATTTCTCCATTTTGAATTCTGGAATTCCATAGCGAAGCAAACCGCCAGGCTTCTCTCCTCGTTCATACACTGCAACAGTATGACCAGCGCGAGTTAATTGTTGGGCGGCAGCAAGTCCTGCTGGTCCAGAACCAATAACAGCAACCGTCTTGCCAGTTAGACGTTCGGATGGAAGTGGTACGACTGAACCATTAGCAAATGCTTCCTCGATGGTTCGAAGTTCTACTTGCTTAATAGTTACAGGCTCGACATTGATTCCAACTACACATGCAGTTTCGCAAGGAGCTGGACATAGTCGGCCCGTAAATTCTGGGAAATTATTTGTGGCATGTAAACGATCAATCGCTTCGCTCATTTCACCGCGCCAAATAAGATCGTTCCACTCTGGAATTAAGTTCCCGAGCGGGCAACCTTCATGACAGAACGGAATTCCGCAATCCATACAGCGGCCCGCCTGCTTCTTTAGCTCGCCAAGATCTTGAGTTTCATAAACTTCTTTCCAGTCGAGAATCCGCACATCGACCGGTCTACGAGTTGGCGTCTGTCTTGGTGTAGTTAAAAATCCTTTTGGATCAGCCATTGATCGCCTCCATTACAACTTTATCTACCGGTAGACCTTCGCGCTCTGCACGTTCCATCGCAGCAAGTACTCGCGCATAATCACGAGGCATAACCATAGAAATCCGCTTCTTATTCTCATTCCAATCAGCCAAGAGATTCTTTGCAACTTCGGAACCAGTTTCTGCGTGGAATCTCGAAATTAAATCCTTAACATAAACTTCTTGATCACTTGGAAGAGCAAGAACATCAACCATTTCGGTATTTACCAAAGCAGCATCGAGATCTAAGACAAATGCCCGACCACCTGACATTCCCGCTGCAAAATTTCGTCCCGTTTTGCCAAGAATTAGCGCCACGCCACCTGTCATGTATTCACAACCGTGATCGCCAACGCCTTCAACAATTGCAGTTGCACCAGAGTTGCGAACGCAGAAGCGCTCTCCCACTCTTCCGCGAATCATGATTTCACCAGAAGTTGAGCCGTAACCAATAACGTTTCCAGCGATTACATTCTCTTCAGATTTGAATGAAGCTTTCTCATCTGGTCGTACTATTACCCGACCACCAGATAAACCCTTGCCAACATAATCATTTGCATCACCGTACAAGCGAAGTGTTAGCCCCTTAGGAATAAATGCACCAAAAGAGTTTCCTGCTGTGCCATGAAGCGAAATGTTTATTGTGTCTGCCGGCAAACCAGCGCCACCAAAGGCTCGAGTTATTTCAGATCCCAACATCGTTCCTACAGTTCGGTTTACATTCTTAATTGGCATTTCGATGTTTACGTTTTCGCTCTTAGTTAGGGCGGGCGCAGCAAGTTCAATCAGCTTGTTATCTAAGGCGCCACTCAAACCATGATCTTGAACAGTTGTGTTCTTGCGTGGGGCATCAGTATCGAATACTGGAGCAGCCAGCAGCGGGGCTAGATCTAAACCGCTTGCCTTCCAATGATTGATTGCTTTCTTGGTATCTAGGAATTCAACCTGGCCAATAGCTTCGCCAAGAGTTCTAAATCCAAGTGCAGCAAGGTTCTCGCGAACTTCATCTGCAATGTATTCAAAGAAAGTCTCCACGAATTCTGGTTTTCCATTGAACCTTGCGCGTAGCTCTGGGTTCTGTGTCGCAACGCCAACTGGGCAAGTATCTAGGTGACAAACTCGCATCATTATGCAACCAGATACAACGAGTGGTGCGGTAGCAAATCCAAATTCTTCACCGCCAAGAAGTGCTGCAATAACAATGTCTCTTCCAGTCTTCATCTGACCATCGACTTGAACAACAATGCGATCGCGCAATCCATTTAACATTAGTGTTTGTTGCGTCTCTGCTAGGCCAAGTTCCCAAGGAGCGCCAGCATGCTTTAGCGATGTTAGAGGTGAAGCACCTGTTCCGCCATCATGGCCAGAGATTAAAACTACATCAGCATGTGCTTTGCTCACACCTGCCGCAACTGTTCCGACTCCAACTTCAGCTACTAACTTAACATGCACTCGAGCATCTTTGTTAGCGTTCTTAAGATCGTGAATCAATTGCGCAAGATCTTCAATTGAATAGATGTCATGATGTGGTGGTGGTGAAATCAAACCAACGCCAGGAGTTGAGTAACGAACTTTTGCAATCCATGGATAAACCTTGCCGCCAGGAAGTTGACCGCCCTCACCTGGTTTAGCGCCTTGTGCCATTTTGATTTGAATATCATCAGCATTTACAAGATATTCACTTGTTACTCCGAAACGACCAGATGCAACCTGTTTGATTGCAGAACGACGAGAGTCACCATTTGCATCGAGTTTGTAGCGTGAAGGATCTTCGCCGCCTTCACCCGTGTTTGATTTTCCACCAAGTCGGTTCATTGCAATTGCTAAAGTTTCATGGGCTTCAGCAGAGATTGAGCCATAGGACATTGCGCCAGTTGAGAATCGCTTAATTATCTCCTCACGACTTTCAACTTCTTCAATTGGAACAGCAGGTCGCATTCCAATCTTGAAATCAAAGAGTCCACGCAGCGTCATAAGTCGTTTTGATTGATCATCAACACGGTTGGTGTAGCGCTTGAAGATGTCATAACGCTTGTTGCGAGTTGCGTGCTGAAGTGCAAAAACAGTTTCTGGATCAAAGAGGTGAGGCTCACCTTCGCGACGCCACTGGTATTCCCCGCCAATTGGTAGGCGCTTTGTTCCTGGAATTTCGCCACCTGGTGGATAGGCAATGTGGTGACGCTTGATAGTTTCTTCGGCGATCATATCGATTGATACGCCACCCAATTTTGAAGTAACTCCAACAAAGTACTCATCTACAACTTCGCGAGATAGCCCGATTGCTTCAAATACTTGAGCGCCGGTATACGAAGCGATGGTAGAAATTCCCATCTTAGACATAACTTTAAGAACACCTTTACCTAAAGATTTGATTAAGTTTGCGACGGCCTTCTCTGGTGTAATTCCTGTTATTACGCCCTGACGAACTAAATCTTCAGCTGATTCCATTGCGAGATATGGATTAATTGCAGCAGCACCAAAACCAACTAGGAGCGCGACATGATGAACCTCGCGAACTTCTCCTGATTCGACAATTAGACCAACTTTGGTACGAGTCTTCTCGCGAATCAAATGATGATGGACCGCGGCGGTAAGAAGTAATGAAGGTATCGGTGCATGCTCAGCATCGCCATCGCGGTCTGACAGAACTATTAAGTGCGCACCATTTTTTATCGCCTTAGAAACTTCCTGGCGAATTTCAGTAATTCGGTTGGCAAGTGCTTCGCCCCCACCTTGCACTGGGAATAATCCACGCACGACATGCGCCGCGAATCCAGGATGATTTCCATCTGCATTAACGTGAACCAGTTTTGCTAATTCATCATTGTCTATTACTGGAAAATCAAGAGCAATCTGACGACAAGAAGCAGGACTTGGATCCAATAGGTTAAATTCTGGACCTACCGAACCACCCAAACTTGTAACAAGTTCTTCACGAATCGCATCGAGTGGTGGATTTGTTACCTGCGCAAAGAGTTGTGAGAAGTAATCAAAGAGCAACCTTGGTTTCGCAGAGAGCGCAGCAATTGGCGAGTCAGTTCCCATTGAGCCAAGTGCTTCTCCCCCACTCTTAGCCATCGGTGTAAGAATTATGCGCAACTCTTCTTCGGTGTAACCAAATGCGCGTTGTCTGCGAACGACAGATGAGTGCGGATAAACAATGTGTTCACGCGCAGGAAGATCTTCCAAGCGAACCAATCCAGCGTGCAACCATTCGCCATATGGCGCTGCGTTTGCAAGTCCATCTTTGATTTCATCATCTTCGATTATTCGACCTGCTTCAATATCAACTAGGAACATGCGACCAGGTTGTAGTCGACCCTTGCTAGCAATCTCTTCAGGTTTGAAATCTAAAACACCGAATTCGCTAGCTAGAACAACTAGCCCGCCTTTGGTCACCCAATAGCGCGATGGCCGCAATCCGTTGCGATCTAGAACGGCGCCAATCTGTTTTCCATCAGTGAAAGTAATACAAGCCGGACCATCCCAAGGTTCCATAATTGTTGAATGGAAAGCATAAAAATCTTTCCGTGTTTGCGTCATAGTCGCGTGATTTTCCCAAGCTTCGGGAATCATCATCAAAACAGCGTGCGGAAGTGAGCGTCCGCCTAAGTAGAGAAGTTCTAGAACTTCATCGAAGGATCCGGAGTCGCTGCTTGAACTATCAACAATCGGAAATAACCGATTTAGGTCTCCTGGGATTAAGTCGCTTGCTAAAAGGGACTCCCGTGCTCGCATCCAATTTCGGTTTCCACGAACTGTGTTGATCTCGCCGTTGTGCGCAATAAATCGATAAGGGTGAGCCAGTGGCCAGGAAGGAAAAGTATTTGTCGAAAAACGAGAGTGAACTAAGGCAAGTGTTGAAACTACTCTGGCATCCGATAGATCTGGGAAAAATTCCTCAAGTTGGCCAGTAGTAAGCATGCCCTTGTAGACGATTGTTCTTACTGAAAGTGATGGAACGTAAACCGGAAGACTATGTTCAATTCGTTTTCTAAAGCAGAAAGCTTTGCGCTCGAGATCTAGATCAAATTCGTTGTTAGTACCGGATACAAATATCTGTTCAAATTTAGGCATTACCGAAAGCGCAGTCTTACCGATTGATTTTGAATCGATTGGAACCTCGCGCCAACCAAGGATTTCTAATCCTTCTTCTTTCGCTATCTCTGCAATTGCATCACGATCTGAGAATGACTTATCTACAAAGAAAATTCCTGTTGCATATTTTCCAACTTCAGGGAGTTTAAAATCAACTGCTTCACGATAGAACGCATCTGGAATACAAATAAGAATTCCTGCGCCATCTCCGCTGTCAGGTTCTGCACCCGTTGCGCCGCGATGCTCCATATTTCGAAGTGCAGTTAATCCTTGCGAAACTATTTCATGATTTGCTTTCTTGTTTAAGGTAGCAACCATCGCAACACCGCAAGAATCGCGTTCATGTGATGGGTCATATAAACCCTGTGCTGATGGCACTGTCGAAAACAGAGTCACGAAAGCTCCTAAAACTTATTGATTAGGTGCATCGGGACGACAGTGGCCCAACGAATTTCCAAGAGGGTAAAGAATAGCAACCGAGCGAGGATTTAAATACCCGTTAAATGAACCAGTGAGCCAATTCCGGCCGTAATGGCCATGCCAATGGAGCCTCCGATAAGAATTCGTAGTGTGGTTTTGATGTAAGGCGAGCCTGCAGTTCGGGCACTTAGGACTCCCGTGCCGATAAGGCCGACAATTGTAAATCCGATGATGCTCAAAACCTTTGTGCCAAGTGTTGGTGCTAACGCCCCGAGAAATGGAACCAGACCGCCCAAAGTAAAACTCACAGCGGATGCAATCGCTGCTTGAACTGGCCGCGCTTTTGTATGAGGGTGCTGTCCAAGTTCATCCCGTAGATGCGCTTCAAGGGCATCACGTTCTGTCATAGTAATTGCAACCTTCCTCGCAAGTTCTTGGTCAAGCCCACGCTTCATGTAAATTTCTGTGAGCTCTTCAAGTTCACCTTCTGGGTCGGCTGCTAGATGTTCAATTTCCAATAATCGATCTGATTCTTCAATATCGTTCTGCGACCTAACAGAAATGTATTCGCCAACTGCCATCGACATCGCACCGGCAGCAATTCCTGCCGCGCCTGCAGTAATTAGAAAACTCTCGGCCTGAGCGGCAGAGACACCAATCATCAACGAAGCCGTTGAAACTAATCCATCATTTGCGCCAAGTACCGCAGCACGTAACCAACCCGCCTTATGAATTCTATGGTGGGTGTTGCGCAGATACACATCATGAAGAGGCATAGCCGAACTCTAGCCTGTCCGGTATTTACTTCTAGCGGTTTTTAGCCAATTTATTGCGAAAAATAGCGCCAGCCCCAAGAAACATAAGTAGTGAGACCCAAATATTTAACCGTAAACCTAAAATCAAGTTCGCATCATCAATTCTGATGCTCTCAATAAATAGTCGACCCAGGCTATAGGCCGCAACGTAAAAGAAGAAGTTTGACCCGGTCCCCATAAGCCGCTTAAAAAATGGAATCTTTATTATCAAGAGCGCGATCAAGAAACACCAGAGGGCTTCATACAAAAATGTCGGATGGAAAGTTGTGAAATTTTCATAACCAACTGGTCGAAAATCTGTAGAAATTTCTAGCCCCCACGGCAAATTAGTTGGTCTACCGAACAACTCGGAGTTAAACCAATTTCCAAAGCGACCTATCCCCTGGGCAACCAAAAGCGCCGGCGCTATAGCATCGGCCAAAGCTGGAAATGGCAATGATGTTTTTTGAACTCTGTAGAAAATAAAGGCGGCAAGTGCGCCAAGTGAGATCGCACCCCAAATTCCAAGTCCGCCCTTCCAAATTTCAAGAGCAGATACTGGCGAACCGTTTTCACCAAAGTATTTCTGTGGCGAGGTAATCACATGATAAATCCGACCGCCGATAATTCCAGCAGGAATTACGAATATTGCCAAGTCTGAAATATCTTTGGCGTTACCACCAAGAGAGGCGTAACGCTTTTTAGTCAACCAAATTGCAGCAACTATTCCCAACAAAATGCAGATTGCGTAGTAATGAAAAGTAAAAAATCCCAACTCCAAAGTTGAAGAACTCGGAGTTGGGATAGAAGTTTTCATCAAATGAAGAACTACTTAATTCCACCCGCCGCTAGCGCTGCTTGGAATTTTGCAGGATCCCCGTATTCGCCAGCCTGACGATTTAACTCCTTGCCGTTTACGAAAACCGTAGGTGTTGAATTTACATTCTTAACCGCAGCGTAAGATGAAACTGATTCGGTCCAGGCGGCATAATTTCCACCTGTTACGCAATTTTGGAATTTCATAGATGTTAATCCAATTTTGCTTCCCAGGGAGATCATAAATTCTTTCGTCCATTTGCCAGAGTTCTCAGTCGCGCCCTGATTTTGGTAGAGGATCTCGTGCATATCGATAAACTTGCCGTCATCCATCGCACATGCTGCAGCATTTGCCGCAATTATTGATTCATTAAACCCAAGTGTTGTTCGCTCTCCGATAAAAGTAAGTGGATGATAAACAACCTTTGCCTTCTTATCGGCAATAATCTTCTTGATGTAATCATTGTTTACCGCTTCAAAGTCGCGGCAAGCTGGACACTGGAAGTCTTCCCAGATATCAATTTGATTTTTAAGCGTTGGATTGAAAACTAAGCCAGAGCCATCAGCCTTTGATATTGAAGCGGGAGCCTGCGCATTCTCAGCGGGCTTTTTATCCAAGTAAATAAAGAAGCCAGTTACGGCCAACACAAATATGATCATTCCAATGACGATTGCACGTAGCCCTTTATCGCCTTTGTTGCTGTTAGCCATTATCTTCTCCTGTTGTTTTCGTATCTGATTTATCTAAACCAAATTTTCCGTGAGGAAAACGGAACATGTATGCCCCTGTAAGTGCGAGAAGAATATCCCGTCCGATTTCAATCGTGTAATTCCAGACTGGGAGTTCGCCAGAATCTATAAGGCCACCCTTGCCAAAACAGCCACAATCGAGTGATATTCCTCGGATCCAAGCTTGACCAATAGCGATAACAAAAGCGAGCATTAGAACACTTGAGGCAACTGCCATAAAGCGAACCCAAATTCCGACTATTAAGAAAATTCCCAGTGCAATTTCAGCAAATGGAAGTGTGAACCCAAGAAAGTTGGCAAGATGGACTGGAAGCATTTGATAGGCACGAACGGAAGTTGCTGATCCATATGGATCTGAAACCTTTAGAGCGCCAGCCGCCAGAAGAACTCCACCGAAAATTAAACGGAAAGCTAAAGTGATCCAGGGTTGATATTTCTGTAAGATCTTCATAGCGAAGGATCTATTCCATCGTTAAGCGCACTCCATGGATTAGCAGGTTTGCGGTCATACTTCTTTGAAATACCGCGCTTTGTAAGGCGATAAATAACAATCGCTACAACCAACGCAGCAATGGCAAGAATAATTAGTTGCACCATTAGTTTTTGATTTCGTTATGGAAACAGCTTAATTCGCCAGTGTGACAAGCAGCCCCAGTTTGTATTACTTCCAGAAGAAGTGCGTCGCCATCGCAGTCGTAAGAAACACTTCTAACTTCTTGGAAATGACCAGATGTTTCGCCCTTTATCCAGAGGCTGTTTCTGCTGCGACTCCAATATGTTGCACGCTTTGACTTCAAAGTTAATTGGAGGGCTTCACTATTCATCCAAGCCATCATTAATACATCCCGCGAAGTCGAGTCTTGAGCGATTGCGGCAATGAGCTCACCACTGGCAAGTCGTTTAGAGATCGCTTCTGGAATATTCTGCACGGGATTATTCTCCACTATTTGTGGCTAAGAGCGAATCGGGAAACCCGCTTTGACCAATTCTTTCTTTACATCGGAGATAGTTAACTCCCCGAAGTGGAAGACACTGGCGGCCAAAACAGCATCTGCACCTGCAGCAATCGCTTCACCAAAATCACTCACTTTGCCAGCACCGCCACTTGCGATAACTGGGACGCTAGAAATCGCACGTACTGCTCGCAACATCTCCAAGTCGAAACCAGATTTCGTTCCATCTGCATCCATTGAATTCAGCAAAATCTCACCTACGCCTCGAGAAATTCCCTCTTCGATCCAAGCAAGGGCATCGACACCGGAACTTTCACGACCACCATGAGTTGTAACTTCGAAACCAGATTTAGTCTTAGCTCGTCTAGCATCAACCGAGAGAACTAAAACCTGATTTCCGAAACGATCAGAGATCTCATTTATCAATTGTGGACGGATCAAAGCAGCTGTATTAATTGAAACTTTATCCGCACCAGCACGCAACAATTCATTTACATTTTCTGCACTTCTAATCCCACCACCCACTGTTAACGGGATAAATACCTGCTCTGCTGTCTTACTTACAATCTCTAGCGTTGTTGCGCGTTCTTCTACGCTTGCTGAAATATCTAAGAAAGTTAATTCATCTGCGCCTTCGGTGCCATATCGCTTTGCCAGCTCCACTGGATCTCCGGCATCAATGAGGTCTTTAAAATTCACGCCTTTTACAACGCGACCGCCAGCCACATCTAGACAAGGAATTATTCGTTTAGCAAGTGTCATTTGCTAGCAACTTCCAACGCTTGAGCCAGCGTAAATGATCCGGAGTAAATCGCTTTACCTACGATTGCGCCCTCAATGCCAATTGGAGTTAAAGCACGTAACTCAACCAAATCTTCAAGCACGGAGATTCCGCCACTTGCAACTATCGGTGCGCGTGTAGCTGCACAAACTTCCTGGAGTAGTTCCAGATTTGGACCAGTAAGAGTTCCATCTTTAGTTACATCCGTAACTATGTAACGTGAACAGCCTGCCTTGTCTAATTTCGCAATCATTTCAAATAGATCGCCGCCCGCTTCGGTCCATCCGCGCGTTGCGAGAGTGTGTCCACGAACATCTAGTCCAACGGCAATCCGATCGCCAAATCTCGAGATTGTCTTTGCCGTCCATTCGGGATTCTCAATTGCAATAGTCCCAAGGTTTACCCGGGAACAACCTGTTGCTAGTGCACGCTCTAGCGATTCGTCATCTCTAATTCCACCAGAGAGTTCAACTTTTATGTCGACGCTAGAAATTACATCTTTAATCAATTCAAAATTGGAGCCAATTCCGAATGCGGCATCCAAGTCAACCAAGTGAATCCAATTGGCGCCTTGTAAAACAAAGTCTCGTGCAACTTCAACTGG
Source organism: actinobacterium SCGC AAA044-D11 (assembly GCA_965268555.1). Classification (GTDB taxonomy): domain Bacteria; phylum Actinomycetota; class Actinomycetes; order Nanopelagicales; family Nanopelagicaceae; genus AAA044-D11. Next base: position 597,384 of record OZ254174.1, on the reverse strand, counting down.
AAGACCATAATTGCTCTCTTTATCAAGCTCTCCTTGAACTAGGCGAACCGCTCGACCACCGCGAACATCGATAGCTGGAAGAATTTCAAGAGCTTGGGATTTCATAATGAAGTTACCCAGTTGGAAATCAATTTCGCGCCTGCTTCGCCACTCTTCTCTGGATGGAATTGCGTGGCAACTATGTAGTCACTCTCAACTGCTGCAAGAAATTCTTCACCATATTGGCATCTAGTGTTAATTGCACCTGGGACGTTGGCTTTTGCAGCATATGAATGCACAAAGTAGAACATTTCATTTTCTATACCCTTGAAAAGTTTTGAATCACTTGGCGCCAAAATGTTGTTCCATCCCATATGCGGGCGCAACGGTGCTTTAATCAAATCAACGCCGCCTTGTAACACCCCTAGCCCAGCGTAATTTTTCTTCTCACTGCTTGAATTGAATAAGACTTGCATCCCAACACAAATACCAAAAACTGGACGTTCTTTAGAAATCCGTTCTGCAATGATTTCGCGACCACCTACGCCGATAAGTTGATCCATGCAGGCAGCAAAAGCTCCCACACCAGGAACAACTAAGCCATCAGCTGCAATACAAACTTCTGGATCCTTTGTAACAACAACTTGCGAGTGTGCTAATTCAAATGCGCGTTGCGCCGAACGGAGATTTCCAGAGCCATAATCAAGAATTGCTATCAAAGCACGCCCTTGGTTGATGGAATTCCGGAGATCCGATTATCAATTGCGCAAGCATCACGAAGTGCGCGAGCGACTGCCTTGAATTGTGCTTCAAATACGTGGTGCGCATTTCGACCTTCGAGAACTCGAATATGCAGAGCGATTCGCGCTTCAGCGACAATTGATTCCCAAATATGGCGACCAAGAGTTGTGTCGAAGGTTCCGATAAGTTCCACAATTTCTGGTTGTCGGTGAACTAAATATGGACGTCCAGAAAGATCTACAGCAGCTTGTACTAGAACTTCATCGAGAGGAACCATGGCATCACCAAATCTACGGATCCCAGCTTTATCACCAAGAGCTTCCCGAAGCGCCTGACCAAAAGCAAGTGAGGTATCTTCAACTGTGTGGTGTGAATCAACATCAACGTCGCCTTTAGTTTTAACAGTTAAATCGAATCCGGCATGCTTACCAAGTTGCGAGAGCATGTGGTCGAAGAATGGAACACCAGTGTCAATATCAATCGCTCCCGAACCATCAATATTTAGCTTCACATCAACGCTAGATTCCTTAGTTGCGCGAGCTACATGTGCTGTTCTCATTACTCTCCTCAGTTGCCTAACGAAACAAAATTCAGTGGTTAATTATTGGGTCAATTATTGGGTCAATTATTGCCTATGAGTTGCGATGGCCGCCAAGAATTGATCGTTTTCAGCCGGCAATCCAATTGTGACTCGTAAGTATCCCGGCAGGCCTACATCTCTTATTAAAACTCCACCCTTTACCAGTGAATCCCAAGTTTCGTGGGCGCTACTTGAAAATCCGCTGAAGAGGAGAAAATTTGCGCTGCTTGGAATTACCGAGAAACCCAATTTTTCCAACTCCGCAGCAACTCGAATGCGTTCAGCAATTAGCGCATCAACCTCAGCAAGAAGCAATTTGGCGTTTGAAAGTGCGACAAGAGCTAGGGCTTGAGTGGCTGAACTCAGGTGATACGGAAGTCTTGTTACTAACGCAGCTTTAATCATTGCTTCATCTGCAATTGCATAACCAACTCGAGCACCCGCAAAAGCGAAGGCCTTACTCATTGTGCGAACAACAACCACATTTGGATATTTTGCAATTAAAGTGGCTGCTGAAATTTCACTTGAAAATTCTTGATATGCCTCATCAACAATCAAAAGTCCATCCGTCGCAAGCGTCGCCGCCGCCATCTTTTCGATATCACCGATAGGAGTGCAAGTTCCGGTTGGATTATTTGGTGTAGTTATAAAAGTTAATCCTGGCTTTAAATCTGAAATCTGCTTGATAGCTTTAGCCAAATCCAGTGCAAAATCGCTACTACGCTCCCCTGAATTCCACTTTGTCCCAGTTGCCTTTGCAATCAACGGATGCACTGAATACGACGGGATGAAGCCCAGCGCGCCCCTTCCGCCACATGCCAACATCAAGGTTTGCAATATTTCATTACTGCCATTTGCGGCCCAAATATTCTGCAACGTAAATTTTGAGTGGGTATTGCTATTTATATATTCCGCTAACTTGGTCCTAAGTTCTGTGGCATCACGATCTGGGTATCTATTTAGATTTTCCAAAATGTTTGGTAGCGCAGCAATCATTTTTTCGACAACTAAATCAGGGACCTTAAACGGATTCTCATTTGTATTTAGCGCGGTTACACCAGTGATCTGTGGGGCGCCATAAGGAACTAAGTCCGATAACTCAGCTCTGATTGGCAGCCAACTTGGCCAAGCAAATTTCTTAGACTCGTTCATTTAGAGCCGTCCTCAAAGCGTGCACTCATTGCTTCGCCGTGTGCTGGTAAATCTTCAGCCTCTGCAAGAGTTATAACACTTTGCGCAATCTCTTTGAATGCGATTTCGTTGTACTCAATAAAACTTACGCCCTTTAAGAAGGTCGCAACTGATAACCCACTTGAATGACAGGCGCAGCCACCTGTTGGGAGAACGTGGTTTGACCCTGCCGAATAATCCCCAAGTGATACCGGCGTAAACCTTCCAATAAACACGGCACCGGCATTTCTAATTGATTGCGCATCTTTTTTGGCATTGGCCGTTTGAATTTCTAAGTGTTCGGCAGCATAGGCATTGACTACATCCAGCCCTTGAGAAATTGAGTCAACTAAGACAATTGCAGATTGTTTACCGGCAAGCGCTTCTCTAATCCGAACTTCGTGCTTGGTATTCGAAACTCGCTTTGCTAATTCAACTTCGACGCCTGCCGCTAGTTCAGGTGAATCAGTAACCAATATTGCAGCTGCGATTACATCGTGCTCGGCCTGGCTAATCAAATCTGCCGCAACTTCATTTGCATTTGCAGTTTTATCGGCAAGGACTGCAACTTCAGTAGGTCCGGCTTCAGAATCAATCCCAATTAATCCACGCAGCGCCCGCTTTGCCGCAGCAACATAAATGTTTCCTGGGCCAGTAACAAGGTCGACGCTTTCGCAAACTCCTTCAACACCATACGCAAACATCGCAATAGCTTGTGCGCCACCAATTGCATAAACCTCATCAATTCCAAGGAGCGCACAAGTTGCAAGAATTGTCTTATTTGGCAATCCATTGTTATCGCTCTGCGGAGGTGATGCGACAGCGATGCTCTCCACCTTTGTGATCTGAGCAGGAACAACATTCATGATGACCGAACTTGGATAAACCGCACGTCCGCCAGGAACATAAAGCCCAACGCGATCGACTGGAATTTGCTTGTGAGTAATTTCGCCGCCATCAACAACTTCGGTGAAGATTTCATTGCGCAATTGATCTTTGTGGGCTTTGGTTATTCGGTGAACCGCTTCTTCGAGGGCGCGCTTTACCTTTGGATCCAAAGTTACAAGCGCTGCTTGTATCTCAGACTTTGGCACTTTTATAGATGCTGGCCGGCAACCATCATATTTTTCACAGAGCGCCAAAAGTTCCTGTTCAGTCGCGCTTTTCACTGTTTTAAGAATTGGTGCAATTTCCGTTAGCGCAGTTTCAATATCCATAGCCGCGCGAGGAAGTTCACTTCGGTAACCAGCTTTACTTAATTTTCGACCACGAAAGTCAACGGTTCGGATTGCAGTCGGATTCACTTGCCAATTCTAATCTAAACCAGACAGTCGGGGCCGAGAATTGCTTTTAGGTCAGCGCTCAAACTTGGCGATGCGGTGACTCGTAAATCATCACCGATCTTCATGACCAAGCTCTTTCGGCCATCATCTAATTTGAGATGAACTTCGCGTTTCCCTGGGTGTGAACGCAAGATCTCTTTAATGCGATCAACTACAGGTGGGGTGCAGCGCACAGTCTCCATGGAAATTATCAAGGGGCCCGATGGAGCTAGTGAAATATCTGGCGTAGATAAATCGAGAGCCATGATTTTTACCTGCTCTTCACGTTTATCAACTCGTCCACGAATTATAACAATCCGGTCCTCAATCAAATTCATAGAATGTTGGGTATAGGAATTAGAGAAGAACATGACGTCAACTGCACCTTCCAAATCTTCCACAGTGACAATTGCCCAAGGAGTTCCTTGTCTCGAAACTTTGCGTTGTATCTGTGTTATCAAACCACCGATGGTCACAATTTGTTCATGTCCAATGCCTTCCTCATTGATATGACTTATTGGCATATCTGTAGAAGAGCGAAGCAGATGTTCTACGCCAAGCAATGGATGATCAGACACATAAAGTCCTAACATCTCGCGCTCATAACTAAGTAGCAGAGCTTTATCCCATTCCTGATTAGGGATATCAATTTCAACGCCAGATACATTTGTGTTCATTGCACCTGGAGCGCTTCCAAATAAATCGAACTGCCCGATAGATTCTGCGCGTTTAGCTTCCATTACTGAATCAATTGCTTCGAGATACACAAGAGTCAAACCCTTGCGCGGATGATTTAACGAATCAAAAGCTCCACCCTTAATAAGCGACTCAATCGTTTTTTTATTACAAACACTTGCATCAACCTTTGCCAAGAAATCTCCGAAGGATTCATATCGACCAGCTGTCGCTCGTTTCGCAACGATTGAGGCAACTACGTTCTCTCCTACATTTCGGATTGCCGTCAAACCAAATCTGATGTCAGCACCAAGGGGTGTGTAGTCGGATTGGGATTCGTTTACATCAGGTGGCAGAACTTTGATTCCCATGCGTCGGCATTCATTTAAATAGAGGGCGCTCTTATCTTTGTCATCGCGAACACTTGTGAGTAGTGCGGCCATGTATTCGGTTGGGTAGTTCGCTTTTAGATAAGCAGTCCAATACGAGACCATGCCGTAGCCAGCGCTATGGGCGCGGTTAAATGCGTAGTCAGAGAAGGGAATCAGAGTTTCCCAAAGTTTGTCGATTGCTGATTTAGAGAATCCGTTATCGGTCATTCCCTTTTCGAAGTTCACATATTCTTTATCCAGAATATCTTTATTTTTCTTACCCATAGCCTTACGCAGTAAATCTGCGCGACCGAGGCTAAACCCAGCAACTTTCTGCGCAATCGCCATTACTTGCTCTTGATAAACAATTAATCCATAAGTATCACCAAGAATTTCAGCAAGTGCATCAGTCAACTCAGGATGGATTGGAATAACTTCTTGACGTTTGTTTTTGCGATCCGCATAATCGTTGTGAGCATTTACGCCCATTGGGCCAGGACGATACAGCGCGATAACGGCTGAAATATCCTCGAACGAATCCGGGTTCATCTGGCGCAGCAAGGCGCGCATTGGGCCACCATCGAGTTGGAATACACCGAGCGTCTCACCGCGTCCAAGTAATTGATAAGTTTTTAGATCATCTAACGTCAAAGTTGAAAGATCTAAATCAACTCCTTTGTTTGCCTTTATATTTAATAAACAATCATCTAGAACCGATAAATTTCGAAGACCTAAAAAGTCCATCTTCAGTAGACCAATTGATTCGCACGCACCCATATCGAATTGGGTAATGATTGCGCCATCTGCATCACGTCGATGAATTGGAATTACATCTAGCAATGGCTCTTTACTCAAAATAACGCCAGCGGCGTGTACGCCCCATTGTCGCTTTAGACCTTCGAGTCCACGAGCGGTATCGACTATTCGCTTCGAATCTGGATCCAATTCATACAATGACCGAAACTCTCCGGCTTCGCTATAGCGATCATTCTTAGGGTCAAAAACTCCAGCAAGAGAGATGTCTTTGCCCATAACTGAAGGTGGAAGTGCTTTCGTTAACTTATCCCCGATTGCATATGGATAACCAAGAACTCGTGTGGAATCTTTCAGAGCCTGTTTAGATTTGATAGTTCCATAAGTAATAATCTGAGCAACACGGTCTTCACCATACTTCTGAGTTGCGTACGCAATCATTTCCGAGCGCCGACGTTCGTCAAAGTCGAGGTCAATATCCGGCATGGAGATACGTTCTGGGTTTAGAAAACGTTCGAATAACAAACCATGTTTTATTGGATCTAGCGCAGTGATACCAAGCGCATAAGAGACTAATGAACCCGCGGCAGAACCACGACCTGGACCCACTCGAATTCCAACACTTCTGGCATGCGAGCAGAGATCTGAAACCACCAAGAAATAACCCGGGAATCCCATCTTGATCATTACTTCTAATTCATAATCCAAACGTTCTTGATATTTAGTTTCAACGTTTCCACCAAGCCGCGCGCTCAATCCTTTATTGGATTCTTTTCGAAGCCAAGTATCTTCACTTTCACCAGCAGGAACTGGATATTGAGGTAATAAGTTCTCATTTTCACGCATTGTTATATTGCATCGTTCAGCAATTAATAGTGTGTTGTCGCACGCCTCTGGAATATCCGAGAAGAGAGTTCGCATCTCTTGGGCGGTCTTTAAGTAGAACTCGTTGTTATCAAACTTAAAGCGCTTTGGATCTGCCAACGTAGAGCCTGATTGAACACAGAGCAAGGCTTCGTGTGAAGCCGCGTCTTCGTGATGCGTATAGTGCAAATCATTTGTAGCTAACAAAGGTAGTCCAAGTTCTTTGCCGAGTTTTAATAGATCTGCTTTGACTCGAGTTTCGATCTCAATGCCGTGATCCATAACTTCGAGATAGAAGTTCTCAGCCCCGAAAATATCGCGCAACTCAGATGCCGCCTGCTTCGCCTCTTTATATGCACCCATTCGCAGCCTTGTTTGAATTTCACCACCGGGACATCCAGTTGTTGCAATAATTCCTTTTGCATATTTTGAAAGTAATTCTCGATCCATTCGAGGTTTGTAGTAATAACCCTCTAGTGAAGCGAGTGATGAGAGTTTGAAGAGATTTGAAAGTCCGTCATTGTTTTCAGCCAAGAGTGTCATGTGGGTATAAGCGCCACCACCAGAGACATCATCTTCGCCACCATCTGCCCACTTAACGCGCTTCTTTTCGAATCTAGATTCCGGGGAAACATAAGCTTCAATTCCGATGATTGGTTTTACACCTGCGGCACGTGCTTTCTTATTGAATTCATAAGCGCCGAAAACATTTCCATGATCAGTTATCGCAATCGCTGGCATCCCCTGATTAGCAACTTCCGTCACCAATTCATCAACGCGCGCTGCACCATCGAGCATTGAATACTCGGTGTGAACGTGGAGGTGGACGAAGCCAGAATCTGCAGACATTTGTGAGAGATTACTACTGAGGTTGGGAGGTTTGGCTCTTGGCCAATATTTCTAGAGAGCGTGTCAGGTCACTTGGATATTCCGAGAAGAAGGCAATCTCGGCGCCAGAGGCTGGATGGATAAATTTCAACTCACGGGCATGGAGCCATGGTCTCGAAATTTCAAGTCGTTCGGCAATTGTGTGGTCGGCGCCATAAGTCATGTCACCAACTAATGGATGGCGCAGAGCGGAGAAGTGAACACGAATCTGGTGTGTTCGTCCTGTCTCCAATTCTATTTCTAAAAGTGAAACTGCTGGAAAAAATTCGAGTGCCTTGTAATGAGTAATACTCGGTTTGCCATCAGCTACAACTGCGAATCGATAATCTTCGCGGGGATGTCTATCGATGGGTGCGTCAATAGTTCCTTCGGTTGGATCCATATGACCTTGGACTAATGCGTGATAAACCTTGGTTACAGTGCGATCTCTAAATTGTTGTTTCAGGTTGCTATATGAATTTTCATTCTTAGCTATAACCATTAAACCTGTAGTTCCAACATCTAGCCGATGAACAACTCCCTGACGTTCGGCAGCGCCACTTGTTGAAACTTGATATCCAGCAGCAATTACGCCACCAATAACCGTAGGTCCGCGCCAACCAGGACTTGGATGTGCGGCAACGCCAGCTGGCTTATCAACAACTATTACATCAGAGTCATCATAAACAACTTTGAAATTCTCAATTGGCGTTGCAGTCAAAACTGGTTCAGTAGCTGCTGCAGGCATTGTTATCTCTAAATAATCATCAGTATTAACACGATCGGATTTAGTGAGGGCCTTACCTTTTCGGGTGATCTCACCATTTTCAATCAGCGTTACAACAGTTGAGCGCGAGAGACCGAGCAATCTTGAGAGCGCGGCATCAACTCTCTCTTGATGTAAGCCTTCGGGAATTGAAACAAATCTAACTTCGCGGGCATTGAGGTTCTGGGTCATTTGACTACCGTTCTTGGCGGTATTTGCGCCCAAATTAGTGAAACTATTGAAATTACCCCAACAACAACCGCGCTATCTGCGATGTTAAATGTTGGCCAATGCGGGACTGAAATCCAATCAACAACTGCTCCTTGTAAACCACCGGGGCTTCTAAAGATTCGATCACTTAGATTTCCAAAGATTCCGCCAAGTGCTAGACCGAGAGCGATTGCCCATTTTGTAGAATCAATTCGGCTTGCGAAATAAAAGATGTAAGCCGCAACTGCCATCGCAAAGACTGAGAGATAAATAGTCTTGCTCGTAGCCAGACTAAAAGCGGCTCCGGTATTGAAAGTTAATTCAAATTTTAGGACATTTCCTAGAATCTTTTTTGGCCCATCATCAAGAAGAGTTACTGCTGCATATTTTGTTGAGTAATCTGCGAGGAAGATTAGGAAAGCCGTCACTGCCAACTTTCTTCGGACAACTACATTCAGCGTCGTTCCTCTTTTTGTTTGCAAGACATACAGAGAGTTGCGCGTGGGAAAACTTGAAGTCGAGCCTTGCCTATGGAGTTTTCACACTCTTCGCAACGGCCGTAAGTCTTATTCTCAATTCGCTCTAACGCACGTTCAGTCTGGATGACCATATCTCTTGCATTGTAGACAAGTGACATTTCGTGTTCGCGCTCAAAAGTTTTAGTTCCAGCATCTGCTTGATCGTCGCCTGCGCCCATACCTGCAGCTGCGATTAGCTCTTCCATGCCGCTTTCTACTTCGGCCAATTCTGCACGCAGTCGTGTTAAATCTTTTGATAGCTCGCTTCGCATCGCCTTCATCTCTGTTGCGGTCCAGTTCTCTGCACCCTCGGAGATAACTAGTGGTGCCGGTGCGCTCTTGATTGGCTTTAAGCCAACGCCCTTCTTCAGAGTCTTATTTGGACGTGGTGGCGGCAACATTGTTAACCGACGTTCTTCAACAACAACTTCCGCTACTGCAATTTCATTTGGAGTAACTGTGATAGTTGTGGAATTTCCCTTCGTGGTGCTCTGCAATTTTGCTGGAAATGGTTTACCGATTGGCTTCTTGCCACGTTTGGCCAGCGAGGGTTTTACAATATTTGGAGAACGCTTGGCTGGGGCCGCCTTCTTGGCAGCAACTTTCTTTGCGGGAGCTTTCTTGGCTACTTTCTTAGCCGGAGCCTTCTTCGCTACCTTTTTGACAACTTTTTTAGCTGACTTAGCAGGGGCCTTTTTCGCGGCCTTCTTCGCAGCGGTCTTCTTTGGCACGGATCCACCAGTCTCTTTTAAAAACTCTTAAATTATCTGAAGCCACGTGTATCGGAACACGCAAGGCGCAAAGATTAGAACCTTCCAAGCATAAACACCAACTTCGCCGCGCTAGAATTCTCCACGACTCGCAATCTAGGCGCAGAAGAGGCCATCACCTTGGAGCCTGTGAGAAGAGCCGGGAACATAAAGATATGTATCCGGGGTAGAACTTGCTTCGAGTCGCAGTAGAAAAAAGTGGTGCTAAATTAATTTTTGGCGCAAGGCGGGTGGTACCGCGGTGGATTTCACACCGTCCCTCCAGATTAACTAGAAGACAGAAGTTTTCTGGGCTTAATTTGAGAGGTAAGTATGTCAACGATTAAATCTTTATCGCCGCAGATCGATCTACCTGCGGTCGAACATGCAATTCTCTCATTCTGGGAAACTCAGGAAATTTTTAAGAAAACAATCTCCGCGCGAGATGGTCAGCCATCATGGACATTTTACGAAGGTCCTCCTACTGCCAATGGAAAACCTGGCACCCACCATATTGAAGCGCGAGTTTTTAAGGATTTATTTCCACGCTATCAAACCATGAAAGGCAATCAAGTAATTCGTAAGGCTGGTTGGGATTGCCATGGTCTGCCTGTTGAAATTGCAGTTGAAAAACAACTTGGATTTAATGGTAAGGGCGATATCGAAAAATATGGCATTGCAAAGTTTAATGATCAATGTCGAATTTCAGTTCAAGAACATGTTGGTGAATTCACTGCAATGACAAGACGAATGGGCTTCTGGGTTGATTTTGACGAAGCTTATTGGACTATGTCTAGTGAATATGTTGAAAGTGTTTGGTGGTCTCTCCAGCAAATCTGGAAGAAGGGGTTGTTAGTCCAGGATTATCGAGTTGCGCCTTACTGCCCACGTTGCGGAACCGGACTTTCAGATCACGAACTTTCACAAGGCTATGAAACCATCAAGGACCAATCTGTTTATGTTCGTTTTCCGGCAACAACCGGAAAGTTGGCAGAGCTAAAAGCGAGCCTATTGGTTTGGACTACAACGCCTTGGACCTTGGTATCAAATACAGCGGTAGCTGTTAATCCGAAAATTGAATACCAAGTCATTGAAATAGCGAACGAAGAAACTACCGAAAGATTAGTTGTAGCAACTAACTTGGCAGCAATTTTGGGTGAAGAGCGCAAAGTAATTGCAACTTTTATGGGGTCAGAGTTAGAACATATTAAGTATTCGGCGCCGCTTAGCTTTGTCGAAATCCCAGATGCGCACTACATCGTCTTGGCCGATTATGTAACAGTGGAAGATGGAACTGGTTTAGTTCATCAATCCCCTGCTTTTGGCGCCGATGACTTTGCGGTCTGTCGCAAATATAACCTTCCAGTTGTAAATCCGATCGCGCCTGATGGTCACTTCTTGCCTGACCTGGAATTAATTGGTGGCATATTCTTCAAAGAAGCTGATAAACCAATCATCAAAGAGTTGAAAGCTAACGGCTTACTCTTTAAGCAACAACAATATGAGCACTCTTATCCGCACTGCTGGCGTTGCCACACCGCACTCATGTATTACGCCCAACCATCTTGGTACATTCGAACTACAGCAATTAAGGATGCGCTACTTCGGGAAAATGCGAACACTAATTGGCATCCCGAAACTATCAAGACCGGAAGATATGGCGACTGGCTTAACAACAATATTGATTGGGCTATCTCTAGAAATCGCTATTGGGGAACGCCGCTTCCAATCTGGCGTTGCGAAAACAAGCATGAGATTTGTGTTGGGTCACTTGCCGAACTGGGAAAGCTTGCCGGTAGCGATATTTCAAAGAGTGATCCACATCGACCATTTGTTGATGACATAACTTTTAAGTGTTCCGAGTGCGATCAAATGATGATTCGCACACCTGAAGTAATCGATTGCTGGTTCGACTCTGGTGCGATGCCTTTCGCACAATGGGGCTATCCACATAAGGAAGGCTCCGCTGAGAAATTCGAAGCTTCTTATCCAGCAGACTTCATCGCCGAAGCAATTGATCAGACACGTGGTTGGTTTTATACCTTAATGACAATTGGAACTTTAGTCTTTGATAAAAGTTCGTATGACACCGTTCTATGTCTAGGTCACATCTTGGATAAAGATGGCCGCAAAATGAGTAAGCACTTGGGCAATGTTCTAGAACCAATTCCTCTTATGGATCAACATGGCGCAGATGCTGTGCGTTGGTACATGTTGGCCGCTGGTTCACCTTGGAGCGCTAGACGTGTTGGCCACGATGCAATCTCCGATGTAGTCCGCAAAACGCTCTTAACTTATTGGAATACGGTCTCTTTCTTTACCTTGTATGCCAAGGCTTCCGATTTTAAATTGTCAGATATCTCTAATAGTTCATCGACAATGGATCGTTGGATTCTCTCTGAATTGAATTCACTTGTGACCAGAGTTGATGTTGCATATTCAAATTACGACTCTCAAGAAGCTGGAAGCGCAATTGGTGAATTCATTGATGATCTTTCTAATTGGTATGTACGTAGATCCCGTCGTAAATTCTGGGATGGCGATAATGCAGCACTCAACACTCTCTATCACTGCCTTAAAGAGTTGACACTAGTGATGGCCCCAATGGTGCCATTTATTACCGAACATGTTTGGCAAGAGATGGTTAGAAATCTCGAACCAAGTGAATTTGAATCCATTCATCTTGCAAACTTTCCTGTTAGCGATGCATCTGCAATTGACGAGAAACTCTCGAAATCGGTACGCCTATCACGTCGCCTTGTAGAACTAGGACGGGCAGCCCGCGCCGAGTCAAAAGTAAAAATCAGACAACCACTCGCCCGTGCATTAGTTGCGGCATCTGGTTGGAGCGAGATGGATAGCGAAATTCGTTCTCATATTTCTGATGAGCTAAACGTTGCCAATCTAGATGAGATTTCATCTGCTGGTGCAGAATTAGTCAGCATCTCAGTTAAAGCAAACTTTAGAACTATAGGCGCAAAATATGGCGGTGATGTTCAAGCTATTGCTAAGAGCATTAATGATTTGGACCATACTGAATTAGTTAAAGAGCTTCGCAAAACTGGCTCTATCGAAGTTCAATTTGGCAATGGCGGAAAGGCTGTTATCGATTTAGAAGATTTAGTTGTAACAGAAACTCCAAAAGCTGGATGGTCGGTAGCAAGTCACAATGGCGAGAGCGTCGCACTAGATCTAGCGTTGACTCCAGAGTTGATAGAAGCTGGCCTGGTTCGCGAAGTTATTCGTGCGATTCAGGAAGAGCGCAAACAATCCGGCTTCGATATTAGCGATCGCATCGCTGTTAGGTGGGGCGCTTCGGAGAACGTATCTAAAGCGGTGATAAAGAACCTTGAACTCATTGGTGATGAGACGCTGGCTACCAACTTCGAAAATGTTCTTGGCAAAACTGATGACTCGAACGAACTCGGTCTCTGGTTAGAACTCGCTAAAAATAATTAGAAGCTGCGGGCGACTGACGAGAGAACACTCGAAAGAAGTTGAGCGCCGAAAAAGATTACGATAAACGAGAGATCGAGTGCAACCGGGCCGAGTCTAAGTGGTGGCACAAAGCGGCGAACAAAATTAACTACAGGATCAGTAATTGCATAAATGAATTCTGCGATTGCAAGAAGTATGCCTCGTGGTCGCCAATTAGCTGCGAAGATTCTCGCATAATCAAGAATAAGTCTGCCAACTAGCGCCAAGATAAAAATGTTTAGCGCAGTGTGCAGTAAGTCAAATAGCAGACTCAATTAAATATCAGCTCTGGTTAAAGAAGCTTGCTTGCGCAGCAGCGGTCTTATCTTCATTGCTTACTCTTACATTTGGCGGTGTAAGCAAGAATACTTTTGAGGTAACTCTTTCAATACTTCCGTAATGTCCAAATACCAAACCAGATGCAAAATCAATCATGCGTTTGCGCTCTGACTCTTCCATGTCACTCAAATTCATAATGACTGGTTGACCTAAACGATAGTGCTCGCCGATTCCGCGAACATCGCTATACATTCTTGGATGAAGAGTAACTATGCGATCCACAACCGCGCTCTCTTGAACTGCAGGTGCAGGTGTCGCTGCCCGAGTTGAACGAAGGTATGACGGTGTTGAAGCTTCTGCAACTGGTGCAGAACGAAGTGGACGATTGAATCTAGGTTCACTTGCTGCAACTTCGCTAGCGCCTAATGCGCTCTCTTCGTCGTCAACTAGTCCAAGGAAGTTTGCTGCTTTTCTAAATGCATTAGCCATGGCATAAGAATAAGTTAGAGGCTAACGAACTCCGAGTATTTGGCTACCTATTCGGATGTGTGTCGCACCATTGGCAATAGCGGCCTCAAAATCATTGCTCATACCCGCAGATATAGCGCTTTTCTCTGGATGAATTGCAAGCAGATTTTTTGAGATTTCGCTAAGCCGTTTAAAGGCACGACCTGGATCCTCGCCAAGGGGCGCCACGGCCATTAGGCCCAGGATCCGAAGATTTATTAGCGCAGCCACAGACTCAATGAAATTAGTTAAATCCTCTGGCCTAATTCCACCACGATTTTCGCTCTCATCTAGCCCTACTTGAACAAAGATATCTTTTCGCTCTGCCAGCGAGTTCAGTTTTTCGGCGTGCGAAAGTTGATCTATCGAATGCACTACATCCGCCCAATTAGCAATTGACTTCAATTTATTGCTCTGAATCTGTCCTTGGAAATGCCAGATCGCATCTGTCGGAAGTTGGGGCGCCTTAAGGCTTGCTTCTTGATCGCGATTCTCTCCGAAATTTCTAACTCCAAGTTCATAAAGAATCTCGACATCGCTTATGGGAAATGTCTTCGTTACAACTATCAGAGTTACATCTTCGAGGCTGCGATTGGCGCTCTTCACCGCTTCTGCAATGCGCGCCTTAACCCTAGAAAGGTTCTGAGTAATCTCTTCTTTGCGATTGCTCATAAAACTATTACCCCAGCACTGCGACCGGTCTGACCATCTCTGCGATAAGAGAAATAATTTGAATCATGAGCAGTGCAGATCTCGATACTTTCGACCTCGACTCTTAAGGATTCCAATTCGAATTTGGCTGCGCTTCTTAAATCAAGTCGGTGACTTACTGAACTTGTAGCAAGTTTTGGTTTCTGAAGTACGGCTGCTTCATACATTTCGACATCCACCTCATAACAATCTTTACAGATTGCCGGACCAATCTTTGCCCTTAGATCCTGTGCACCTAGCTCACGCATTGCTAGAACTGTCTTCGAGATAACGCCAGCAAGAACTCCCTTACGTCCAGCATGAACAGCGCCAACCACCGAGCTACTCGAAATAAGTATTGGTAGGCAATCTGCAGCAAGAACAGTTAATGGAAGACCAGCCACTCTAGTTATGATGGCATCGGCCGTTACCGGTGATTGCGTTTTCTCATCAACCTCAATCACCGCAGCCCCATGAACTTGATTCATAAAAATCGGCTGCTTCTGACTTAAAAGAGTTCTTAAGATCGCGCGATTTGCTTCCACTAAAACTGAGTTATCACCGACGTGATCCCCCAAATTTAAGGAAGCAAAATCTCCCGTAGAAAGGCCACCAGCTCGCGCAGTGAAGATCTGTTGCGCCATTTACTTAGTTGAATTTGGTTATTACTTCATGAAATCTGGAACATCGATATCGTCTTCAGTTACCAAATCTTCAAAGGTGATTCGCTTACGTGGCGTATTAGCCGTTGAAATTGAAACTGTTGGAATATCTAGGGCTACGGCGAGAGGATCGTTCGCTGCGATTGGATCAGCATTGCCCGAAAGTGATGCTGCATCAATTACCGGAACAGAGATACGTTTTGGAATTCCGCCCTCGAAGCCAGCAGCAATGACAGTTACGCGAACTTCATCGCCCAAGGCATCGTCGATAACGGTTCCAAAAATAATATTTGCATCAGGATGAGCTGACTGCGCTACCAACTCAGCCGCTTCACTCAATTCAAAGAGTCCGATATCTGAACCGCCAGCTATTGAAAGAAGTACACCACGTGCACCATCAATTGATGCTTCAAGCAATGGGCTAGAGATTGCGAGTTCTGCTGCGCGAGTTGCACGAGCTTCGCCGCGAGCCGAACCAATTCCCATCAACGCTGAACCTGCGCCAGACATTACGCTCTTAACATCAGCGAAGTCCAAGTTGATTAAACCTGGAGTTGTTATCAAATCTGTAATTCCTTGTACACCTGAGAGCAGAACTTGATCCGCACTTCTAAATGCTTCTAGCTGACTGATTGATCGATCTGAAATTGCTAGCAAACGATCATTTGGAATGACAATTAGAGTGTCAACCTCTTCGCGCAATAACGCAATACCTTCATCTGCTTGTGCGGTGCGACGCTTACCTTCAAAGGTGAATGGCTTTGTTACTACTCCAACAGTCAGCGCACCTAAATCTTTTGCAATCTTTGCGATGATTGGAGCACCACCAGTTCCTGTGCCACCACCTTCACCTGCAGTTACGAAAACCATATCCGCACCGCGAAGCATCTCTTCAATTTCTTCAGTGTGATCAAGTGCAGCTTGCTTACCAATTTCCGGAGCAGCGCCGGCACCAAGACCTCTTGTTAATTTTCTACCAATATCTAATTTCACATGAGCATCACTCATAATCAATTGTTGCGAATCAGTATTGATTGCAATGAACTCAACGCCTTTAAGTCCAGCTTCAATCATCCGATTGATTGCATTAACACCGCCGCCACCAACGCCAACAACTTTGATGACTGCTAAATAATTCTGTGGTGTAGCCACAATCTGCCTCTTTCTTAACCCTAAATCTCTACTTGAGATTTACGTGATGCCTTATCGATTGGTAAAACTATGCGGGTTCACACTTTCAATCAACGACCGACACGAAGTAAAAAACTTTAATTTTGCAATTACTAATTTGACTAATTTCGGATTGATTTGGGCAAAAGGCCTAACTCACAATTGGTGAATTAGCGATTGTTAGATCTACTTCGGCAATTTTCTTATTCTCTGGAAGTGCCAATAAACCCATTAATACTTTACTTTTCACAGCAACATCAGCTGCACTATTTCTGGAACCCCAATTAACCGAGATTGATTTTTTCCCATGGCTAATCTGCATCTTTACTTCATTGCCGGCAGATATTTCCAAGCCGAGGAGGGAGCCAACTAATTCTGGCGGTAACTGGGATACGAAATTCGCGATTAGCCGGCGCTCTCCAGGGCTCTTCTCGCTCAATGAAATCTCTGCCAAGCCGTTGAATTTCTTGGGACTGGAGAATTCGAAGCCATCGCTGGCTAGATATCTTGGCTCCCCAGAACGAGTCACACCTTTAAACACGGCGACCGGAGCCCGTTCAATAATTGTTATCTGCACTTCCCCACTCCACCAATTTCTAGTGATCTTCGCCGCTGAAATCCATTCCAAATCTTCTAGCAAATTAGCTTCGGTGCGGGGGTTTATTCGGGCAAGAGGTTCGCCTTTTTTGATTTTAGATTCTCCTGCTACAAGTTGTGAATTCACAAGCTTGCTCTCTTCGGTGCCAGAGATAACAATTGAATCTACTGCGATAATTTTTGACCAACCCAAGCCATAAGCTAGTAACGCAATTGCGGCTGCAACGAGGATGGTGCGAATAAATCGTTTAACCCTAGTCTGCAATTTTATCCTCTAGCATTTGTAAAATCATCGGTACAAGTAGATTTACATCCCCAGCACCTAATGTGATTATCACATCACCAGGATTCGCCATAGCAACACTTTCATTTACGACTTCGATCATTGATGGTTCAAATTTTACTTTTGGACTCGCCATCGCATTTGAAATCAAAATCGATGAGACCCCAGGGATAGCCGCCTCGCTTGCCGCGTAAACTTCAAGCAGGAAGATTTGATCTGCAATATCCAATACTTCGGCAAATTCTGAAACAAACATTGCAGTTCTTGAATAGCGATGTGGTTGAAAAATTACAATTACTTTTCCATTGCCGGCAAATCTCTTTGCGGTCTCCAGGGTTACTCGAACTTCTGTTGGGTGGTGCCCATAATCATCGATAACGGTGACTCCGTTAGCGCTTCCCTTATTCTCAAAGCGACGCTTGGCACCGCTAAAGCTTGAAAGACCGGTTAGCAAATCTGCGACAGGTGCGCCCAGTTTGAGCCCGGCAGCAAGCGCAGAGGTTGCATTTTCAACATTGTGGCGCCCAGGAATTGAGAGCGAAAGCTCGCCTAGCACTTTCCCAAGTTTAGTTATTCGGGCATGTGCCGCAGTTGGTTGTAATGAAATATGAGATATTGAAAAATCTGCAGCCTCGCCATAAGTAATAACTTCAATATCGTTACGAGAAACTTTAGACAATAAATCAACTACACCTGGGCTATCGATTCCAGCTACTAAAAATCCACCGGGTTGTATTGAATTTACGAAATCTACGAAAATCTTGTAAACGGAATCTAGATCAGGAAAATGGTCAACATGGTCTAGCTCAATATTTGTGATGATTGCGCCGAAGGGCTTGTAGGCAAGGAATGAACCATCAGACTCATCTGCTTCTGCAATGAATATTTCGCCAGAACCTAAATGGGCATTAGTTCCGCCACGATTAATCATTCCGCCAATTGCAAATGATGGGTCTAGTCCTGCTTGCTGAAGGGCAACAGTGAGCATAGAAGTTGTAGTGGTCTTTCCATGCGTTCCAGCAACTGCAATGGACTTGGATTCCGACATTAACATTGCAAGAGCTTGTGCTCGAGTAAGAATCTCTAGCCCTTTTTCTATGGCAGCTAGTACTTCAGGATTCTTATCGTCAATGGCACTTGATACAACCAAAACTTCGCTATCACCTAAGTTTGATGCGCTATGCCCAACAAAAACTGTTGCACCTAAAGTCTGCAAGCCTGCCAAAACAGTTGACTCCTTGGCATCCGAGCCCGAAATACTTACTCCTCTGGCCAACATGATTCGCGCAATTCCACTCATTCCCGCGCCGCCGAGTCCGATGAAATGAACTTTCTTATCTGCTAATTCTGCTAATTTCATTTTGTGTACTTTGCTAGTTTTGTAAGAACCATTTGACCTATAACTTCGGCCGCGGGTTTCTCAGTTTTTGGTGACCGCTTGGCCGCCCACTGTTCTGCCTTATAAATTAACTCATCGATATTTGACAGCAGCCAAGTTGAATTGAATTCGGAATTGCTACAGATCTCAGCTGCACCTTTTTCAACTAAATCTGCGGCATTCGCGCGCTGTTCACCATTTCCAATTGGCAACGGAACTATAAGGGCGAAGGAATTTGCGGCATCTAATTCGGCACAAGTAACCGCACCTCCCCTGGAAATCACTAAATCACTTGCAACATATGCTCCTGCCATATCCGAAATATATGCGAGTGGCGCATATCCGGGACGTTTTTGTGGCAACGCATTCTTGCTTCCTAGGCCATGAATTATGTTGAAACCCTTTTCCAGTAATTCCGGGAGCGCTTGCACCAGTGCACTGTTTATTGCTTGCGCACCGAGTGATCCACCAAAAACAAATATCGTCCGCTTAGTGCGATCGAGTCCCAAATTTTTGTAGGTCTCGTTCCAGATTGTCGAACGTTCTGACTTGCCCATTTGCGAGATTGCGAAAATTTCGGTGCGAATTGGCATTCCCACTAATTTTGCGGTGCTCCAAGCTGGCCCGGCGCTTCTTGAAGTCTTGAAAGCAATAAGAATTTCATCTGCGAATTTGGCGCCGAGCTTATTGGCCCATCCAGGTATCGCATTTGCTTCATGAATCAATAACTTAACTCCGAGAATTCGTGCAGCTATATAGCAGGGCGCGCTTACATATCCCCCAAATCCAATTACCAAGTCAGCACTTCTTAGAATTCTCAATGACTGGGCAACTGCGACAACTAGTCGTATCGGCCAGATGATCGTTGATAGATTGAATCTGCGTGGAAGCGGTGTTTTAAGAATTGTATGGAGCTTTAATCCTGCGCTTGGAACTAGCTCTTGTTCGATACCGGAAGCTGTTCCAACAAATTCACATGCGACATCTTCACTGTTTTCTAATAACCAATGTGCGACAGCCAGAGCTGGTTCAACATGTCCAGCAGTGCCACCGCCAACGAGAATTACTCGATGCATCATTTACCTCGCCTTTTTGGCGCTGCGGGCAGCGATGAATTGTGGCTCGCGACGGGCAACATTTAACACAAAAGAGATAGCTAAACAATTTGCTACAAGCGAAGAACCACCATATGAAATGAATGGCAACGTAACTCCAACAACTGGAACTATTCCAACTCCGGTCATCAGGTTCACTAATACTTGAAGAATAATCCAGCAACCAATTCCCGTCACAACGTACTTTTGGAATAGATCCTTAGCATTAATGGCGATTCTGAAAATTCCGAAAATCATTACGCCGAATAATAAAATTACCGTCATTGTTCCGAGTAAGCCCAACTCTTCACCAATAACTGAGAAAATGAAATCCGTGTGTGCTTCGGCCAAGTTCGCCCACTTTTGTTTACTTGCTCCAATACCAACACCAAATAATCCACCACTTGCAAGACTCATGAGGCTATGTGCTGGTTGCCATCCTGCCAATTTGTAGATATCAGGCGCGAAGGGATCTATCACAGCTTTAAAACGTTTGAATCGCGCAGGTTCGGTAACCGCTAATGCCAAGCCCCCAATAAGAAATATTGAAGAAATTCCGGCTAGAACTTTTAGATTAGTGCCTGCGATGAAGAGCATTCCAAAAACTATGCCAGCTACAATCACAGCAGTTCCTAGGTCACGCCCAACAAGAATAAGTAGCAGGAATGAAATTGATCCTACGGCGACCATTCCAACAGCGTTCGATGGAATCCCTTTTGCTCTACGATCTAAGTGCTTACGCAACATTAGAGCGCAGTAAAGAATTAGTGCTAGTTTCGCAAACTCACTCGGTTGTAATGTGAATGGACCGATTGGAATCCAATTTCGGTTTCCATTTACGGAACTTCCTAAAAATATCGGCAAGGTAAGTGCCACTAAACCAATGGGTAGCGCAAGCCTGGCAAGGCTCTCCCAATGCGAAAGGTGCATTCGCATAGTCACAATCGAGATTCCGATTCCAACAAACAAGAAGAGAAGTTGCTTTAGAAAAATAGAATATGCATTTCCTGATTCCGAAAGTGATGTGACCGAGGACGCAGATAACACCATCACTAACCCCAGGCCAGCTAGCGCTCCAGTGCTTCCAATAATCATCAAATAGGAGGCCGTTGGCTTTGCTAAAAAGTTAACGTACTGCTGACCTTCTTCGCGAATTCGTCTCTTCATTTTGCAACCAACCTATATACCGAATCCATAAAGAGCTCACCGCGTTGTGCATATGACGAGAACTGGTCCATGGAAGCGCATGCGGGTGCCAATAAAACTGTATCCCCAGCACTAGCAATCGTTTTGGCGCAGGAAATTACCTCATCCATTAAATCTGCTGGATTCGAAGTGTTCGCAATATTATGAATGGGAATTTCGGGTGCAATTTTTGTCAGAGCTTTTGCAATTAGATCTGCATCCTTGCCAATAAGGATTGCTGCCTTAATCCGCGAACTTGTACGAGCCACTAATTCTTCCATCTTGGCACCCTTTGCCAAGCCACCAGCAATCCAGATATTTGAAAGATGCGAGAGAAGAGCCGCATTTGCGGCATGAGGATTAGTTGCTTTGGAATCATTTACCCAATCAATTCCATCTTTCGAGAGAACTGTTTGCAGGCGATGATTATCAAGTTTGAAGCTTGCAATCCCCTTTTTGATTACTGGATGCGGAATTCCCATTGCAAGTGCCAAACCTGCTGCTGCCATTGCATTAGCTACATTGTGCGGTACAGCTGGTTTAATCTCGCTCAACTCAGATATCACTTCGGCTGCATCTGGAGTCGTTACAAAGGCCCGATCGACTAATAATTCTTCTACTAATCCAATTTCACCAGACTGTGGCGTATCAAAGCCAAAGAAAACTTTACGTCCGGTCCAACCGGCGCTACGCAAAATAATTTCTGGGTCATTCAAGTTTAGAATTGCCAACTTACTCTGATTCAATAATTTCATTTTGGCATCGGCGTAATTTGAAAAACTGCCATGCCAATCGATGTGATCCTCCGCTAAATTCAAGATTGCAACAGCTTCATACACCGGCAAGGTGCTCCACTCAATCTGGAAAGATGAAAGTTCGATTGCCAGCGTTTCAAAGTTATTGTCACTAGTAACGGCTTCGACAACAGTTGTTCCAACATTTCCGCAGGCAATAGCATTTGCTCCAGCCGCAATTAGAATCGATTCCAGCATTTGAACTGTTGTCGTCTTGCCATTGGTGCCAGTTAGTCCAATCCACTTTTGCTCCGGATTTAACTCGGATTTCAGGTTCCAGGCGAAATCTATTTCACTTATTACTTCAACACCTTTATTGCGAAGGCTCTCAATAAATGAATGATCCTTGCGCCAGCCTGGTGAAACTATTGCTATATCAAAGCTGCCTTGATCTGGAATCGCGTTTAGAATTTCGACACCATCTATAGTCGAAGCCTTCTCATCAATAACCTGGTAGTTAGCGCCTAGGTTCTCTAAGTACCTTGCTACAGATTTTCCGGTCGTGCCGGCTCCAACAATCAAAATGTTCTTACTTTGGAGTTCGGCGATGTAAGACATTATTGCGATACAACCCATTGACCATAAAAGAGTCCTAAGCCAGCAGCAACGCTCATTCCTGCCAAGATCCAGAATCGAATAACAATTGTTACTTCACCCCAGCCAAGTAATTCGAAGTGATGTTGTAGAGGTGCCATCTTAAATACTCGTTTTCCGCCGGAGAGTTTGAAGTAACCGGTTTGGATAATCACTGACAAGGTTATTAAAACAAAGAGGCCGCCAAGTGCAGCTAGAAGTCCTTGAACCCGCAGAACTATTGCGATTCCTGAAATTGCACCGCCAAGGGCCAGTGAGCCAACATCGCCCATAAAGATTTTTGCAGGTGAAGCATTCCACCAGAGAAAGCCAGCACATGCTCCGGCAAGCGCTGCAGATAGAACTGCAATGTCGAGCGGATCTCGCACGTTATAACACTGTGCCACATTTGAAATTGCACAACTCTGTCCGAACTCCCAAACTCCTATAACGATAAAGGATAGGAATGTCATGATTGCAGCGCCCGATGCTAAGCCATCCAATCCATCAGTCAGATTTACACCGTTTGAGCTTCCAAGTACCAGGAAAATTACCCAGACAATTACTAGTGCCATTCCAAGTTTGAGCGAAGTGTCGCGCACTCCAGAGAAATAATGTGAGATCGGGGTCAGGCCGTTGGCATCTTTAAAATGTAATCCAGCATAAGCAAATCCAGCAGCAACAACACCTTGTCCGAAAAGCTTTTGCTTGGCATTTAAGCCAAGTGATTGCTTCTTCGCAACCTTTAACCAATCATCGATGAAACCAACTAAACCGAGACCACACATCAAACCAATAACAAGTAAAGCCGAAGTTGTAACACCACTACCGGTAAGTGCGTGGCTTGCAAGATAGGCAACGACGCTGGCGAGAATCAGAACAATTCCGCCCATGGTTGGTGTTCCACGCTTTACGTGATGCGATTGTGGACCGTCGTCACGAATCATCTGACCGATACCGTTACGCGAAAGTATGCGAATAAGTGTTGGCGTAAGAATGAAACTCAATAGAAGTGAGATCGCGCCAGCAAAAACAATTCCTTTCACGCGTTATCTCCTCTCAACTTTTCAGCAATGGCATCTGCAAGCAGATTAAACTCCCCAGCGCGTGAAGCTTTAACTAAAACAACATCTCCAGGCGATAGGTGCTCGACTAATGCAAGCGCGCTCTCTTTATCTTCAAAGTAATGCACTGCGCCTGTGCCCCCACCATCGTTAACAGCTAAATCATCAAGATATTCACGATTACCTATGGCAACCAGGTGATCTATCCCAATCTCAGTAGCGAGTCTGCCAATTGCAGCATGTTCAGTCGCGGATGACTCGCCGAGCTCCTGCATCTTGCCGAGAAAAGCCCAGCTAACTCCCCCAGTTTCCTGTGAAATCAGCGCAAGTGTTCGCAAGGCGGCGGACATGCTCTCTGGATTAGCGTTATACGAATCATTAATCAAAACTATTTCACCAATTGTAGAAATTTCCATTCGCCACTTACTTGTAGGTTCGGCGGTAGAGAGCGCTGCTGAAATCGATTCAATTGGAAGTTTTAACGCTGTCGCAACAGCTGCCGCGGCAAGCGCATTTGAGATTTGATGTAGGCCCAATAATTGCAGACTTACTGAGGCACGACCTTCTGGAGTTACAAGATCAAAATGTGCGTGACCTTCGCGAACTTCAATATCCGCGGCCCGAACTTCACAACTACTTTTCTCGCCAAAAAACATTGTTCTGACACCTGTTGGAGCAATCATATTTGGTGTGAATTCGTCATAGGTGCCGAGAATTGCAATCCCGCCCGTAACTATTCCAGAGATTAATTCTGACTTCGTTTTGGCAATAACTTCACGACTTCCAAATTCACCGACATGCGCTTTACCTACTACAAGCACTACCCCAATATTTGGTCTGGCTATCTGAGCTAAATGCGAAATATCACCTAAGTGACGAGCTCCCATTTCCACTATGCAGTATTTGGTCGCCTTAGTGCACCGAAGAAGCAACAGTGGAACTCCAAGTTCGTTATTTAGAGATTCTTCAGGAGCAACTGTCTCGCCAGCAACGCTCAAGACATGGCGAAGCAAATCTTTAGTTGTGGTCTTGCCTTGGGATCCAGTTATTCCGACAACAGTTAGTTCGGACAAATTCGTTCGTACATGCGTGGCGAGTTTTGTCAGCGCAATTTGCACATCAGCAACTTTAATTGCTGGATATTTACAGTCTTTACTAACTAGAGCGAATTGCGCACCTCGATTAATTGCATCCTCAACATAATCGTGGCCATCTACACTCTCACCAGCAAATGCTGCAAAGAATGTGTCTGGCGTAGCTAACTTAGAGTTGATTACTGGATATGCCGTTGTGACCATCGCACTATCCGCATTGACCACGGTGCCATCAATAATCTTTGCTATCTCTGCATAGGAAAGTGGAATCATGAGAGTTCCTCGATTGCTCTTGCAAGTTCGATGCGATCATCAAATGGATACTTCTTTCCAGCTATTTCTTGCCCTACTTCGTGGCCCTTACCCATCACAACTACGCAATCACCAGGCAGCGCATTTGCAACAGCAAGGGCAATAGCTTCTCGACGATCGACAACGACGGCTGCGCTCTCTGACAAATCAATGCCACCAACCATTTCTTCTAAGATTTCTTCAGGAGCTTCGCTTCTTGGATTATCGCTAGTGAAGATTGCAAGATCAGCACCAGCCAATAACTCGCGTCCCATAATTGGTCTCTTGCTTTTATCTCTATCGCCACCACATCCGAGTACTGCAATTATCCGCCCACTGCAACTCTTTCGTAGCGTTGCTAGCGTTCTAGTTACAGCATCAGGTGTGTGCGCATAATCAACAAGCGCTAAGAACTTCTGTCCAATATCCACGCTCTCAAGACGACCCGCAGCACCTTGGATGCTCGGCAAACTGTTTCCAATTACCATTGGATCGATTTCGAATTCAAAGGCCATCGCAACTGCCATTAACAAGTTATCTAAATTGTGCTCGCCAATTAGATTTAATCGACCTTCAATTAATACGCCACCTGTGCCTCGGATTGCAACCTCATAGCCCTTGGGTGAAGTTTCTATTTTTTCATAGTGCCATTGCGCTGACTTGCTCAGTCGAGAAAGAGCGATCACTGGGATTGGAGAAGATTCAAAAAGTTTTTTACCATAGGAATCATCAATATTCACAAATCCTAATTCGCCAAATTCCGATGTAAACAACTTGGCTTTTGCTGCAAAGTAATTGGCCATATCACCGTGAAAATCTAAATGGTCCTGCGTTAAATTTGTGAAACCAACCAACTTAAACTTGCTTCCTGAGACTCGGTTCGCTTCAAGCGCATGACTGCTTACTTCCATTGCAACATGCGAGATATGCCGCTCCTGCATTGTTGCGAACAAACTCTGTAATTCGCTCGCTTCGGGAGTCGTGAAATTTGCCGCAATCTTCTCTGGGCCCACTTCGATACCGATAGTTCCAATTAGCCCAGTGCTCTTACCGGCATACTTTAAAATTTGATTAAGAATTATTGTGGTTGTCGTTTTGCCATTAGTGCCAGTAATTCCTGCGATATTTAAGTAATCAGATGGCGCCCGATAAAACCATGAGCAAATTTCGCCTAATTCACGCCGTGGATTTGCAACAACTAAAACTGGAAGTTTTGACCCAATTAGTTTCGCACCATCAGTATCAGTAAGAACTGCCACTGCGCCCAGCTTCACGACGTCATCGATAAAACTGGCACCATGCGATTTCGATCCAGCAAGTGCTACAAACAAATCCCCCGGCTCTATCGCTCTTGAATCTGCAGTTATACCGGTGAAGTCCAATTCAAAGTCTGTCGCAATACCTAAAAATCCACTTAGATCCGTAACTGATTTTTTGAAATCAAATACTGGCCGAATCATTGGACCTTTTCGCTTTTCTTTAATTCGGCCTCTGTAAGTGGGTACGGTTTCAACTTACTCTTTGACGGCTCGATATGTTTTGCCTGCAAAACGAATTTCATTACTTTTGCGAACACTGGGCCACCTAGCGCTCCACCCCAGTGGATTCCCTTAGGATCTTGAATTGTTACGCTAACTACATAAGCCGGTTTATCTGCAGGTGCAAACCCGATAAATGAAGCGGTATAACCGCTGTAGCAAGCACAATTTGCATTGTATTTCATTGCGGTTCCAGTTTTACCTGCAACTCGATAGCCAGGTATCGCTGCAGTTGGCGCGGTTCCATTTACCGAAACGACGCTCTCAAGCATTTTGCGAATCTCGATAGCGGTACTCGCGCTGATAACTCGTTTACTCTTTTGATCTTTCGCCGGAATGTAGTTTCCACTTGCATCTGTAGTTCCAGCGACAACAGTTGGTGTTACACGTACGCCATCATTAGCGATTGTTGCAAAAACACTTGTGGCTTGAAGCGCAGTAACTGAATACCCCTGACCAAATGAAAATGTTGGGAGTGAAGTTCCAGACCAATCTGATACCGGACGTAGCAATCCAGCAGATTCACCAGGCAAATGCGAACCGGTGCTTTGCCCAAAACCAAAATCGGTAAGGTATCTATAAAGTGTCTTGCTTCCGAGTTGTTGTCCAATTTTAATTGAGCCTGTGTTGCTTGAGACAGCAAGCGCACCGGTCGCAGTAAGGCGCTGCGTTGGGTGCTTCTCGTGATCTTTAAATGGAGTTCCCGAAACTTTCATTGCATAAGGAATCGTGTAAACCGAATTTGGATTTAGTTTTCCCTCTTCGAGGGCTGCGGCATATGTGATTACTTTCCCAGTTGAACCAGGTTCATAAACATCCTGAACTGCGGGGTTGCGAATTACATTGAGATTTCCGACTATTGGTTTTGAAGGGTTAAATGTTGGTGCACTTGCTTGAGCAATTATCGCACCTGTTTTTGGGTCCATAACAATTACGGTTCCAGATTTAGCTCCAGAACTCTTTACTGCTTTGCTAATTGCATCTTGGGCTACCCATTGGATATCGCGATCAACGGTTAATCTGATTGAAGTTCCAGCTTTGGCTTCAGTTCTAATCTTCGCTGAGCCCGGAATAATTGTCCCTGCGCCATTCTCGTAAACATATTGACCATTGATGCCAGAGAGTTCGCTATTCAAACTACTTTCAATCCCAGCAGCGCCAATTCCTTCATGATTGATAAATCCGATTAAAGAGGAGGCCAGCATTCCAGTCGGGTACTCGCGGACATATCCGCGTTCGGAGAAGAAGCCAACGATTCGTTTAGACATTCCGTTTCGACTCTTCAACGCTTCCTTGTTGTAGTTTGCAATAGTTTTCTGAAGTGCCATCCACATCGCAGGCTTAGCATTCTTAACAATTATTTTGTATTTCAGATTTCCAGTAAATAGGGCTTCCAATTCGCTGGTTCCCATATTCAAAACTGGGCTTGTAACCGCGGCTGTTAATTTAGGATTAGAAATCTGGGTTTGGTCAACAACAATAGTTATTGCAGCAACGCTTCTAGCAAGTTCCACGCCATTGACATCACTTATGCCACCTCGCGGCGCTAAAAGAACTGAGGTCTGCATTAACTCATTAGTGGCACGTTCGCTAATTGTTCCGGCCCGGACAACTTGCACTGAAAATAGTTGAGCGATAATTACGCCAAAAAGTGCGATAGTCGCAAAGAGAAGAATGCGAATACGTTTATGCACTAAGGCGTAATGAGTCATGGCGTCGTAACTTCAGATAGTTGAGAAAAATTCAGGTACTCAATCTTGGAAGCTGGAACCATGCCCATATCTTGAGCCACTCTTGCCAAATTGACCGGTGAGTTCATTTGATTCACCCGATTCAAGATTGCATCTTTGGCATCAAGAGCGGTATTCCGTTCAGACTTTAAGCGTTGTAAAGTAAAAGCATCCTGCGTCATAAGAATGTTTATTCCTGCTATGACAAGTAGATTTAGAGTTACTACGGTAGCCATTACAAAGACAAATTTTCTGGTATCTAATTTCGTACTTGCGATATTGGATTGGGTTTCCGCGACGTTATCGATTACCTGTTTAAGTACAAGTCTTGGGCGAATTAGTGGAGGTAGCGTAAGAATTGCCATTATGCAGCCACCCGTTCTAGCGCCCGCAACCGCATAGATTGAGCTCTGGCATTTATTGCAATCTCTTCGTCACTTGCACCTTCGCTGCCGTTGATTACAAGTTTGTAACTCGCAGCTGAATTTGGCAGATCAAATGGCAAACCCAGGGGTGAATGCGAACCAGTTACTTCGGCAAATGCTTTCTTAACAATTTTGTCTTCTAGCGATTGGTAGGCCATAACTACTAAGCGGCCACCTACTCGAATTGCTTCTATTGCCTGCGGCATTGCACGTTCAAGAACTGATAGTTCTTGGTTAACTTCGATGCGAAGCGCTTGGAATGTGCGCTTTGCTGGATTTCCACCAGTGCGTCTTGCTGGAGCAGGAATACTGTTCTTTACGATTTCAGCTAAATCTTTAGTTGTCGAAAGCGTGCCCGCTTCTCGTGCCTTAATGATGTTATCTGCAATCTTGGTGGCGAACTTTTCTTCACCAAAATTTCGGATTACTCGAACTAGATCGCCATAGGAGTAAGTATTTAGGATATCTAAGGCACTTAAGCCACTGCTCTGATCCATGCGCATATCAAGTGGTGCTTCTTGGGAATATGCAAAGCCACGTTCAGCTTGATCCAACTGCATCGAAGAAACGCCGAGGTCGAAGAGAATTCCATCTACCTCATCGATGCCAAGTTTAGAAAGTACTTCTGAAATCTCGTCGTAGACTGCATGAACAATTTCGACACGATCGATGACTTCTAAAAGATTCGTAGTTGCTACTTCAATTGCACTTAGATCACGATCTAGCGCAATTATTTTTAGATTTGGATACTTCAGCAATAAAGCCTTTGAGTGGCCGCCCATGCCAAGTGTGGCGTCAACAATAATTGGGTTTGCATTTGATTCAATTGCAGGAGAGAGAAGTGCAATGCAGCGATCAAGTGCTACAGGTATATGTAATGCATCTTGCATCATCTCCCCCTTTCCTTAAACTCAATGAACTTGCAGTTAAAACTTTTATTTCTCAACTCTGGTCATCGCCGGCCGACGGATCTGGGGGTAACGGCGCCGGGGAAGGGGCGTCGTTATAGAGGTCGGCGATGGCCACAATTGAGAAATGGTTTGCTCTTCTAATTTCTAGAAGAGTCCTGGCAACACCTCCGAAGAAACGTCAGAGAATGTTTTTTCACGATCTGCTAAATAGCTTTCCCAAGCCGCGTTATCCCAAATTTCAAGGCGAGTATTTGCGCCGATAACAACGCAATCTTTTTCAAGTCCGGCATAAGTTCGAAGTCCGCTTGGAATTGTTACGCGACCCTGCTTATCTGGAACTTCATCGTGTGCGCCAGCAAACATCACGCGCATGTAATCGCGTGCTGCCTTTTCGGTGACGGGTGCTTGGCGCAGACGATCAGTAATTGAAGAAAATTCGCCGCTAGGAAAAACATAGAGACAACGTTCTTGACCTTTTGTTATTACAAGACCATTTGCTAATTCATCTCGGAAGCGGGCGGGCAAAATAATGCGACCCTTTTCATCCAGTTTGGGTTCGTGGGTACCTAGAAACACTTAGCCCCACCTCCCCTAATTCACGCTCAAATCCCCCCGGATTTGATAGCAATCACCACTTTACTCCATTTCTACCCACTTTGCACCATTATTGCCCATTTATTTCCCTTTTCTTCCCACTTTTTGGCATAAAAAAACCACCCGAATGGGTGGCGTAGTCAGGGGTAATTAAGAGTTAGTTATCGAAATTACGTCGCTCCCAGCGATCCTCTAAACGAGATGACCACTTACTGCGAGCGCCCTTCTCGCCTTTGAACTCAGAGCGTCCAAAACTTAGGTTCGAGAGCAATAGAACGAGCCCGGCTAGGGAGATAAGAAATCCAACAATGCCAACTGCAATTACCTGGGCAATTAGACCAGCAAGCAGAACAGCCATTCCACCAAGGATTGCGAAGAAACCGGTTAAAGCTCGGCCAGCCTTTGGTGTGCGCGCACGGCCATTTAGCGTTGAGACAAGTCTTGGATCATCTGCGACAAGGGCAGCTTCCATCTCAGCTAATAGGCGTTTTTCGTGGTCTGATAGTGGCACGTTGCGAACAATACGGCAGGTGGCCGAAGTAGGAAAGTCGAAGCCCCTTGTTTCTGCTACTTATAAGTGAGTTTTAAGCATCCTCATCAAATAAGCGAGCCGGCCGGACGCTTCCCTGGCCAAATCTGGCCGCTGCCTTGTCAATTGCCGCGGTTGCCTGGCGCCAGCCCTTCTCGCGCTCACCCAAAATCAATTGTTCCGTCGCATCTACCCCGTCTTCTAAGCCATCAAGGCTAACTCCAACCAATCTCAACCTAGCGCGATCTAGCTTGAGTGCGAGAAATAACGCTTTAACAACTTCGAATACTTCATGTGTTGCACTTATTGGCAACGGTACGGTCTTTGATCTCGAAATTGTTTTGAAATCTGCAAAACGCACCTTGATTGAAATAGTTCTTGCACTGAAATCTTTTTCTCGCATTCGATGTGTTGCCTTCTCGGTTAAGCGAAGAAATTCGCGCAAGATAATCTCTTGATCTTCGATATCGGTATCAAAAGTTTCAGCAGCGCTAATGGATTTATCAACTTCGACCGGCTCGACATCTCGATAATCACGTCCCCAAGAGAGCTCGTAGAGTGATGCACCTGCGGATTCACCGAGTGCGCGAATCAATGTCTGGCGCGGGGTGTTTGCAATATCTGCGACAGTTCGAAGTCCCAACTTTTGTAACTCTTCATTTGTCTTAGGCCCTACTCCCCAAATTGCATCTACAGGGAGCGGATGTAGAAATTCGAGCACTCGATCTGACGCAATCTCTAACATGCCATTTGGTTTACATCTACCGGATGCTAGCTTTGCAATAAATTTTGTTGTTGCAATTCCGACTGAACAAGTAATACCTTCGCTCGCTTCAACCTTGGCTCTTATTAATTTAGCTATTTCGCGGCCGCTACCAAGTAAGCGTTTGGCGCCGGTTACATCGAGGAATGCCTCATCTAATGAAAGTGGTTCTACTAGTGGCGTAACGGATCGAAAGATTTCCATGATGTGCGATGAGACTTCGGAATAGCGAGACATATTTGGTGGCACGAAGATTGCATGTGGGGCTAAGCGTTTTGCCCGACCCACTGGCATCGCGGCATGAATGCCGAATTTACGAGCTTCATAATTTGCAGCAGAAACAACGCCACGAACTCCAGAACCAACAACTACTGCTTTACCTTTAAGCGCTGGGTTGTCCCGCTCTTCAACAGAAGCGAAGAAGGCATCCATGTCTACATGGAGAATCGTCGATTCACTCATGTTCCACTGGCTCCATAAACTGCGAGATTACGCCACTTTTCATAGGAATTTGCTAACTCCCACGCCCCAGTTCCAAGAAGTGAAACGCCTCTTGGTCCAGTTCTGCGAATCTCGCCGCGAACTAAAAAGAGCCAAGAATTTCGCAGCACTGTCGCAAAGTCTGCCTGCTTATCTTCAAAGAAAGTTATGTCGTTGCAACCAAAGCCATCATCAATGGTTAAGAACATTACGCGCCGCCCCGAACGAACCGGTGGTGTTTGCAGAGCCACCTTTACTCCAGCGACCAAGACCGATGTTCCCGAACGATGTTTGATTAAATCACAGGATCTAACTGCGCCAATCTTGTTTAAGAAATCACCATAAAGCTCGAGCAAGTGGCTAGATACATCCATTCCTAAAATATCTATCTCACTTTTAATCTGCTCGCTCGCTGTTATATCTGGTAGCCCACTTGGCTCAAATTTTTCGGGCTCTAGTGCAAAGCTCATCTGACTCTGACTAGTCGCGCTCTTCGATCCTGCAAGACGATATAAATCCTGTAGGTGCAGCAGTAAGTCACGGCGATTGATATTTGATGTCGAAAGTTTGTGCAGATCATCAAATGCTCCAACCGCTAAAAGTGATTCAGTTGTTGGGCGACTTGCACCAGAGCGATAAACAAAATCGGCTAAATCTAAATATGGCCGCCCCGAAATTATACTTGTGACCTCTTTGCTATCTATCCCCCCAATATCACTTAACGCCATTCGAATCGCAAAGCCCCTGGCATCAGGGAGTTTTAATTCAGGACCGGAACTTAAAACATTTGGTGCAAGATATGGCGCTCTAGTTATTTGTGAACTTTTTTCGACTCGATAAGTGGCATCGGATAAATTCACATCAATTGGTGCAATTTGAATTCCCCACTGTCTTGCCTCATCCAAAATAACGCGCTTTGGATACATGCCTGGATCATGTGTTAAAACTCCAGCCAAGAATGCCGCAGTGTGATGAGTCTTTAGCCAAGATGATTGATATGTCGGCAGCGCGAAGGCGGCGGCATGTGCTTTGCAGAAACCAAAGGATGCGAAGGCGCGCAGAATTTCCCAAACTTCGGTGACTACGGCGCTGGTGTAACCACGAGCAAGTGCGGCTGGATAGAACCAATCACATACGCGTTGTTGAGCAGCAATATCACCTAACTCTCGCCGCTTCTCATCGGCCTCGGCCAGAGATATTCCGGTCATGGTGGCGATGATTCGAATTACTTGTTCATGAAAAACAACAACGCCTTGGGTCTCTTGCAAAATACTTTCGAGATCGGCATGAATAACCGGGCGAACTCGCAGCCCATATTTAGTTGCAAGAAATGGCGTAATCATGTCGCTCTTAACTGGACCTGGTCGAAAGAGCGAGATATCAATTATTAAATCGTTAAAAGTTTCTGGCGCAAATTTTCCGACAAGCTCGCGTTGTCCCGGACTCTCAATCTGAAATATTCCTAGCGTTCTAGTTGATTTGATTAAATCAAAGGTCGCGTGATCATCCAAAGCGATTGCATCGATATCAATCGGAGCACCTTCGATTCGCTCGATCTCGGCAAGCGTGTAAGAAATTGCTGATTGCATCCGAACCCCGAGAACATCCAACTTTAATAAGCCGATTGCTTCGACATCATCCTTATCGAATTGCACCATTGGATATCCACTTGCATTCATCTGTTGTGGCGCATATCCCGATAATCCGATATCGGATAAGACAATCGCGCATGGATGCATCGATAAATGTCTAGGCAGCGAATCCAGGCGACCAGCAAGTTCTATCGCCATCTTTAAAATTGGGGTGTCTAACTTTAAATCTTTGAGTTCGGGCAAGTTAGCCAAGGCCTTTGGAATATTGCTAGATCTAATATGTGGCATTGATTTTGCAATTAAATCGATCTCCATTGGAGATATTCCAAGGGCGGCCCCGACATCTCGAATTGCATGGCGGGATCGATAAGTTTCGACCATCGAAACTGTCGCACAACGCTGGCCATACTTTTCGAATATTGCGTCATAGATTTCTAGCCGCCTTGCAGACTCCACGTCAATATCGATATCTGGCAATTCGCCGCGAAGTGGTGAACAGAAACGTTCCATTAACAACCCGTGCGTTATTGGTTCGACGCCAGATATCCCAAGAACATGACAAATTAATGAGCCCGCACCACTTCCCCGGGCCGCCACTCGAATCCCTTTGCTGCGTGCTAAATCAGTTATATCTGCGACTGTTAAAAAATAAGATTCATAGCCAAGAGTTCGAATTGCACTTAACTCTTCTTCTAATCGACTGGCCGCAACAACTGATTTGGATCCAACATATCTGCGAGATAAACCAACTTCACACCTGGACCGGAGTTGTGCCGCAAGTTCACTCTGATTCTTTGCACCAACTGTGGCTGCATCAGGGAGATGGATTGCACCAATTCC
Source organism: actinobacterium SCGC AAA044-D11 (assembly GCA_965268555.1). GTDB lineage: Bacteria > Actinomycetota > Actinomycetes > Nanopelagicales > Nanopelagicaceae > AAA044-D11. The sequence continues at coordinate 563,279 of OZ254174.1, read as the reverse complement.
AACATCTTTGCGGGGCGAGAGAAGTGCGCGCTCGGCCCATGCCGCAGTTGTATTCAATAACAATCTGCCATCTCGTTCACCGGCAAGCCGCGAAATTTCATCACCGAGATAGCGCATCTCAAAACTATCTTTAAAGTAAGCCTCGCTGTTCTGCCTGCTAACGCTCTTGTTGCTTAATGGAACTAATTTGCGGGCGGCATCTAAAACATCAGCTACTGGGCCATCACTGCGATCTAACATCCGAACTGCATTGCTTAAAACTGCAGGCAAGTGATTATCTCTAGCAAAGCCCAACATCCGGGCAGCATGCGAGGTTGAGAATTGGCCATCGCCGCGAATCAAATGTGAAACACATTCCAGGGCCTGGTCAGCAAATAGATCGCGAGTTGCGTTATAAATTGAGAGCGCTTCGGCGCTTTTTCGAGAAGCAATCATTGATGCTAGTTGAGACTCTGGACCATGCAGAAGAAGTAGGTTCTTTGAGTACTCGCTAAAGCGTTCGAGTAGTGGATGTGTTAATAAATTCTCACTGTTATCTAAATTGATAGCAGTCACTATTCGATAAAGTGAATCGAGGTGGCCACCTTGTGCAAGAAGTGTGATGCGATATTTTTTCTGCACAAAACTTAAATTGATACCAAGAATCGGCGCGATCCCATTTGCTTCGCAGCTCTTGGTAAATCGAATCGCACCGGCCATCGTGTCCATGTCGGTAAGTGCGAGCGCCGGCATCTCGAATTCGGCTGCGCGTTCTACTAATTGATTTGCATGAGCCGTTCCATATTTAAATGAGTAACCGCTAGCAACGCGGAGATGAGTAAAGCCCTTCATTTTTACAGTGGCCGAGAAGTTGGGCGGATCAACCAGCTCTTTGTTACTTCATCTAACTCAATTTCAAATGTAGTTAGTGCGCCTTCAGGCGCCGCTTCTACCCGCCAAATTGCGCGAGCACCATCATCGAAAATAGTTGATTCAGTAACGCGATTCTTGCCATCGCTTATGCGATTCCACCAACCACCAGATTCACGCCATCTTGAAACGATTGCATGAATATGAAACTTGCGACCGTTATAGATGAACTCAATTGGTTCACCTTCGGGGGCAAGCACGCGGGCGCTAATAGGGCCTGGAGTTGTGGGAGTTATGGATTCTTCGAACATATGTTCGAAAGATAACCGCCTCCCCTGACAGGCGCAAGTAAGGGCTAGATCTGGCAATTCACGCGTGATTCATCCCGACACACCGGCTAATTAGTTGAAAGTTCAACCAATTACCCATACCTTTACTCAAGTAATCCCGTAACACGCACACAACTAGAAAAGGAAAACAATGGACCTAATTATCGTAATCGGCCGAATCCTATTTGGCGGTTTCTTCCTAATGTCAGGCATCAACCACTTCACAAAGCTTGAAGCAATGACTGGTTATGCAAAGTACAAGAAGCTTCCAGCAGCAAAGCTTGGTGTCCTTATCTCAGGCCTAATGCTTGTAATCGGCGGTATCTCAATAATTCTTGGTTACTACGCTGATCTAGGTGCGCTACTTCTAGCAATCTTCCTAGTTCTAGCCGCAGTTATCTTCCACAACTTCTGGAAAGAAACTGATGCAACCGCAAAGCAGAACGAAATGTTGGGCTTCATGAAGGATATGGCTCTTGCTGGTGCGGCTCTAATTCTTTTCGCACTTGTAATGAAGCATGGAACCGATCTTGATTTCGGATGGACACTTTCAGCAGAGAACATCTCGCTCTGGAAGTAATCAATAAGTAAATAAGTTAAGAGCCCTCGGCGTTACTGCCGGGGGCTTTTTCCTTGCCCTAGGTGGCACCATTAGCCATATGGAAATCGTGCTCGCCCTAGTATCTGGCGTATTCATCGGCGCAGTCCTTGGTTTTATCGGCGCAGGTGGCGCGATGCTTACGGTTCCAATTCTTATCTACCTATTTGGTTTCACACCCGTTCACGCCACTACTGCCGCACTCTTAGTCGTATTTCTTGCTGCAGCTTTCGGCCTTGTTCCAAAGCTAAAGTCTGGCGATGTACAGATAAAGATTGCGCTATCAATCTGGTCACTTGGATTAATAACAAATCTTGGCGGCGCGATAATCGCCAAGCATCTATCAGACTCAGTGATAATTACTGGCTTTGCAATTATTTTGACCTTAGCCGGGCTCTCAATGCTTAGATCGCCAATTGCCGAGCAAACTGAAAAAAAGATTCCACTAATAGCTTTAATTCCAATTTCATTACTAATCGGTTCTATGACCGGAATCTTTGGAATTGGTGGTGGCTTCCTTGCAATCCCCGTACTCGTTATTTTCTTTCACACCCCACAAATTAAAGCTGCCGGGACTTCGCTCTTTATAATTGCAATTAACTGTCTTACCGCGTTAATAGGACGACAAAGTTTGTGGCACGAAATTGATTGGAAGATTCCCGCCTTGATTTCAATATCGGCAATAACTGTTTCTATCTTTGGATCGCATCACAGCTCGAAAGTTCCAACTGCAATTCTTCGAAAATCCTTTGCCTATCTACTCTTTGCGATTGCAGTGTTTTCAATTGCAGAAACCTGGTTTATTTCCTAACGGTAAATGTTAAGAATGATGAGACCGGGTGTCCATCTTCAGATACAACCCGCCAAGAAACCTTGATAGTTCCAGTCGCACTTCGGTCCTTGATATTCACGCTGATTCTGGCACCACCAACAAAAGCCTTGCCATCGCTTAGCTCTTTGCCCTTACTATTCTTAACAGTCAAAAAATTACTCTTCTTATTGGCGATGGTAATTAAATCGCCATCAAATTCCACCCAGACCACCTTAGGCAATTTGGTTAGTGTCGATTTTGACTTTGGATTTGAGCCCACCAATTCCCCATGTGCAAAGGCGTTATTTTGAGGAGCCACCAAGAAGATGGTTAAAAATAAGGCAATAACTCTTTTACTTAGCAAGGCGAATTCCGGTGATATCCCTAAGCGCTGAATAAATAGCTTCAACTTTCCAACTTGAACCTTCTGGTTTCTCTAAATTCTTTATGCCATCAGGGCTTAAATAAGCTTTCAATTTCTCTGGGATTTTCGAGGTGCCTACATTTGGCGCACCAAGGTCAAGCCAGCGCCAAGTGGATTTCTCGTCAACAATAATTACTAAGTCTGCATGCATCATGTCGTAGGAAACAGGTTTTCCGGTCTGCCAATCTGGTGGATTAGATTCCTTATCGGCTTTTGAAAACTCTTCCATCGTTGCTGGTGCGCCAAAGTAATCCCAAAGCTTTGCCAAATTAGCGCTACTCCCACCCGCAAGAGTCCAGTTCTTTGTCGCAAAGAGGTTTTGATATGCCAATAATCGAGATGGCACATCACGTTCTCCATCAACAGTTATTTCAAGGACTTTGATCTTGTCACTTGCTTTGGCTTTTAACACTGCATCCCCAACATCACGCATATTTGCAGAAGTCATTGGGCAAATTTCCTGGCACGAAGTTAGGAAATTTGTAATCACGAGCGTCTTACCTTTTAGCGAATCTAAAGTGAAAGCTGTGCCACTTTGATCAACCAATGGCAGTTTCAAGACTTCGACTGGAATTGGCTCATTCAAGTATGTGCCACCACCACGCGCTGCTTCCCCAGTTCCAGTCTTTGGTGTCGCAGCTGGATGCATGTGACTACTTTCTTCGGCAACCTTTGCACTCCCACAAGCCGTTAAAACTAAAGAGAGAATAAGAACAGTTCCTAAACTTAAGGTGAACTTGCGCATATTTGAAGGCTACCAAAGTATTTCCGAAATAAGATACCTCTATGCCTTCAGTCCTATTTGTTTGTGTTCACAACGCCGGTCGTTCTCAAATGGCCGCGGGATTTATGACCGCGTTATCAGGTGGAAAAGTTGAAGTCCTATCCGCTGGATCGGCCCCTAAAGATTCGATCAATCCAATCGCGGTTGAAGCCATGGCTGAAGTCGGAATTGATATCGCGAATAACGTTCCTAAGGTTTTAACTACCGAAGCTGTCCAACAATCTGATGTCGTTATAACAATGGGCTGTGGCGATACCTGTCCATTCTTCCCAGGCAAGCGCTATGAAGATTGGGTTTTAGATGATCCAGCAGGTCAAGGTATTGAATCTGTGCGAGTAATCCGCGATGAAATCAAGAAGCGAGTGGAAGATTTACTCAAAGAAATAATCTAACTTCATCTAAAGTAGTGGCATGGAAAACGTCCTTCAAAACCCTTCCGTCCAACGCGTCTCGGCAAAGCTAAAAGAGCTTGGAATCAAGGGCGAAGTCCACGTCTTATCCGATAGTGCCCGCACCGCTCAAGAAGCAGCAGATGCACTTGGAATTCTGGTCGGCCAAGTTGCATCGTCAATTGTTTTTAAACTTGATGACGATTCACCGCTGCTTGTTATAACAAGCGGTCGCCATCGCGTCGACACCAAATTAGTGGCCGAGAAACTTGGCATCGCAAAGTTGCACCGAGTGGATGCCGATTATGTAAAAGAGAAATCGGGTTTCTCAATTGGCGGCGTATCCCCTGTTGGTTGGATCAATCCCGCAACAATTCTTATCGATGAGGCCTTAAACGATTATGAAGTTGTGTGGGCCGCAGCGGGGCATCCGCATTCGGTATACCCCACTACATTCGCCGAACTAATCCAAGCCACTGGCGCTAAGCCAATGGTTGTTGGTGACTAGTTACTTCTTTGCTTTGTAGCCTTTAGGACAAACTGGCTTAACTGCTTTCACCTTCTTACTCTTCTTGCCTTTGTAACAGACAATAGTTTTCTTCTTAACAACTGCCTTTTTCACACCGGTCTCTTCAATAGGTTTTGGAGTTGGGGTGATGACAGGAGTTGCAACAGGCGCTTCAGAAGGTTTTGCAACTGGTTCGACCTTCTTAACGTTTATAACTACATCTATCGCCGATAAAAGCGGCGCTTGGCCATTCCAGATTTGAATCGAAAGTTTACTTGAGGAATTAGTAACGTACTTAATTACCAATTTCGAAGCTTCTTGTTTCCAATCCGAAGAATTAAGTGCTTTGCCATTTATGGCTACATTTGAAATAGAAGCTATGAAATCTCCCAATACAATAATTTCTTCACCATTCGAATTTTCATTAACCTCTGAAGTAGCCGAGATTACTTTTGATGTTTGTGGTGGATCTGGAATTACTAAAGCAACCGATGGGGCAGCAGTAACAACCAAGGTAACCGTGGCTGTTGCACTTTGCGCTCCAGATGTTGCTGTAACAACATATGAAGTAGAAGGCGAAGCTGAAGTTGGAGTTCCGGAGATAATGCCAGTTGTTGGACTTATTTCTAAACCAACAGGCAATGCTGGCAACACCGTGTAAACCGGTGAAGTTAAGTTAACTGGAGTAAATGCCGTTGTTGGCGTAATTCGAGTCTTCGCAATAGCGCTTACACTTTGTGTACTTGGCGTTATTGATGGCGTTGGAGCTGACTCAATATAAAAGCCGGTTCCTAAAAGTGCTCGTAAGTAAGGTTGATTACTGTTGATGCTTGCGCTCTGTGCCCAAGGCAGCGGATCTGTAAAATCAAAATTCAACTGCACCATTATGGTGCGCGTCTCTACTAGAGATTCAAGACCAGGCACGCCATCAGTGTCATCACTGTGGTAGTTACTGAATCCTTCAAGTCGATCATTCTTTGTTTGATCGGAAGTGTTTACGGATGTACCGGTAGCTTTTGAGTACCATATGTGATCTGGCTCAGCTCGCCCAGCCAAAGTTCCAACGTTATTTTCGCCAGTAACGACTCCTTCTTCAAAGATCGTGTGTGATAAATCCGAATCTGTATATCCCACTAATCCGCCAACATCGGTCCCACCAATTGCTGTGACAGCGCCAATTGCCTTTCCATTGGACATCGGTGCATGATTTTCTCCGACCAATCCGCCAATTTGGAAACCACTAATTGCTGTGACAGTGCCTGATGAGCTACTTCTATTAAGAATGGATGTGGAACTAGGTCCGATTTGCCCGATTAATCCTCCAATGTATTGCCCAAAAGGAGCATCAATAGATCCCATTGAACTGACATTACTTACCGACGCATTATTGCCATCCACAAAGCCAATGAAACCCCCGATGTTAACAGGAAATTCATTAACTCCGGTTACATCTCCGGTAGCGCTGCTGTTACCCACACTTGCGTGCGCATTCGAAGCAAGCGCACCTATTAGCCCACCGACAAAACTGTTTCCAGAAATGTTTCCGCTAGCTGACGAGCCCATAACTTCAGATGATTCGGCATAGCCAATGAGACCACCCACGTTTACATTTCCTGAAACATTTCCCGTTGCAACGCAATTAGAAACCGTACCTTTATCGATGTAACCGATTAGTCCACCAGCTTTGTCTCCCTGGTTCGTGACGGCACCACTCGCAAATGAATTTGAAATAAGTGTTGAAGTCGAGTCGTCAGGACTATTTTCTGCCCAACCAACAAGTCCGCCCACAATTGAATCTTGTCCTGTATTAATTTGTACAGAAGAAGCAGATTTAGTGACAGTTGATCCCTGCGAGTATCCAACTAGGCCTCCGAAGTAGGTTCCTTGGTTTGTGCCACCGCCATTAATTGTTCCCGAAGAAGCTGAATTTATAATTGTTGAACCTTGTTCAGCCGTTCCCACCAAACCACCTATTTTTCCCGCAGCATCGCCAGAAATATTAACTTTTGCAAAAGAGTTTGAGATATTTCCAGAAGTACTTCCGATTAAACCACCGACGTCATCGTTCGTTGCGCCAAGTTCAATAGTTACATCCGCTGAAGAATTTTCAATAGATGAGTTGCTTCTGCCTCTTCCTGCGATTCCACCTACAGGACATTCTTCGCCTTGAACCAATTTTCCAGAAACATGAACATCATTAACCAAGCTCAATTCGGAGAGTTCCTCAGTGAGAATTCCCGTAAAACTAGAGGGCAAACCAATTTCATTGGTTACAAGATTTAAATGGGAGATGGTTGTTTGCATTCCGCCATCCCCAACAACTTGAAAAAGTGTTCCCAATAAATTAGAAATCGTGTGATTGGCACCGTCAAAGTTTCCAGTAAAAGTAGTGAACACCATGCCATCGCCAACGTAATAGCCAGAGTCAGGTTCGATCTCATTTAATACAATGTCATTGCCAAGAACATAATCTCCGCTTAGTGTTGTTTCGTCAGTTCCGATGGCTACCAAATCTGCTTGCGTTCTAATAACAGTTGGGCCACCAAAAAACCGCAGTGAACTAAGTGCCGAATTTGAATTGCCAATACCTCCAGCCCTTGTTGCAGTTACAATAAATCTAAAGTATTTAAATGGTTCTGACGTTGGAAACATAGTTGCTTCATAATTTGTATCTCTTTCGGTAGGTAGAGTTGAAGCAGTTTCCGTTTCATTTGAGGAATGAATTAACGTCCATGCAGTTGTTGTATCGTTTGTACCTTCGAGCGTCCAAGCTGTTGGATCCCTGCCTTCCGTATCTGCAGATGCAAGTTGAACTCCTCGTATTGTGGCGCCTATACCCTCGAATCTTGAACCAGCTATCCCAAAGTCAAAAACAATATTGATTCCGTCTTCATCATGATTACTATTTGCGAAATATTTTGTGAGTATTGATGGGTCAATTGGATCAGTGCTTGTTCCATCAAATAACTTGTCTGCACTTTCAGCAAAGCGGGTACCTCCAGGTTCTATCCATTTATCTATTCCGAAATCAATACCAAGCTTTCCCTCTAATAAATCTATGGGTCCTGTTGCGGCACTCGTCGACATTGAAGTGAGAGTAAAAATCGGGAGTAAGGCCAGGATTAAGGCCAGAATTAGTATTGGCTGGCGCTTGGCTTGGGCTTGATTGGTCATCTGGGTCTCCGCTTTGATCGAGGGTGTGGTTGGGGCCTGGTGAATATCAGAGTAGCATTCTTTTATAGGGGTAGCACTCTTTTATAGAAAAGTTCATATTATTTTTGAAAGGGCGGCTTAGACTTTGCGCATGCCAACTCGAAAGCAGCCGATCCCAGCAAGTGCTGGGCGCAAGAGCGCGTATGTGGCCCGAAATCACGCAGCCCTGCTCAAGGCAGCTCAAGGTGTATTGGCGGAAATCGGTCCTGATGCAAGCATCGATCAATTTGCTGAAGGTGCCGAGGTATCTGTAAGCACGATTTATAAACATTTTGAAAATAAGGAGGCTCTTATTGCGGCCGCATTTATCGCGGCATTTAAGGAGTGGGAAGTTTGGACCGACAGCCTCCTAGAACCAAGTAATGATCCACTTGCTGAATTAGTAAATCCAATGCGATTGCTCCTGCGACTACCGAAAACTCATCCTCACTATTCGGCAATGATCGCAAAGAACTTAGCTGAAGTTCCTAAATATTACTCAGGCACTCAGGATGGCTTAATTTTGCATATTAAGGAATTAATCAAGAAGAAAATCTTAGTCATCGATAACGTTGAGGTCAGAATTAGAAGCATCTCGGCTTGTTTGCTTGCCGGTCTTGCAGAACAAATATTGAATCCAGCCGCGAAAGAATCAGATGCCGATGTGGCTATCGAAATTATTTTAGAAATTCTTGGTATTTCTCCAACTAAGGCAGAGAAATTAGCAAATGGTCCGCTTCCTGAACTTAAAGCTGTAGCAATCCAATAAGGATTTGCAGAAAACCAAATGGTCGTCTTACTTTATTTCTGGAAAATCAATTTACGATCACTCCCTTTTGCGATTATTCATATGGCAAAGGATCGATTGACTCTGGGGCGAAATAAGAATATTACTTTCTTTAAATCACTTGGTACAGGAAGAGGTGAAACTTTTACGCCAAGCGATGCCGATGCCAAACGCTGGGGTATGTTGGTTGTCATTGATTCAAAAGAGATAGATCCTTTTGATGCATCACCTTTAATTTCGAGGTGGCGCAAAGCTTCGATTTCAGAATACCGAGCAGTTATGCAACCTATTTCGGCACATGGCATGTGGTCGAAGAACGAACCCTTTAGCCAGAATCAAATCACTGATTGGAAAGGCCCTGTTGCCGCAATAACTCGGGCGCGAATTAAGTGGTCAATGAACTCTAAGTTTTGGCGAGCTGTGCCACCTGTGACCGTAAGTTTGAAATCTTCACCTGGATTGCTCAGTGCAATTGGAATTGGTGAAGCACCTATTGGACTCCAGGGCACATTTTCGAGGTGGGAATCTGGGGCTGCGCTTAGATCTTTTGCATACCAAGGACAAGCCCACATTGCTGCGATCCAAGCAACTAAAGATTTAGATTGGTATGCCGAAGAACTCTTCGCACGTTTTGCGATTATCGAAGAGCATGGTGGCTTCTAGCCCTTCTTAAGGCAGAATTGCCCTATGTCAATTCGCCAGTACCGCCCAAGAAATAATCGGCGCCGTGGAATTTCTGCGAATCAAAGTCTGGGATTGATTTCACTTTTCGTTATTGCAGTCGGGCTTCAAATTTCATATCCGCTAGTTTCTGGCGATACTCTCAAATACGTAACTATTTTATTTGTGATTACTGGCGCACTTTTAATGTTGGCCCATTCATTTTTGTCCTATGGCTTTAGATACTTTGCCACTTTCGCAAGCGTTACTTTCCTTTTTGCACTTGGTGTTGAAATTTTAGGAAGCAAGACTGGTTGGCCATTTGGAAGTTACTCTTATGATGACTCACTTGGCTTGAAGATTGCCGGAGTTCCTGTGCTTGTTCCCTTCGCTTGGATAATGATGGCGCATCCGGTTTTAATTGCGGCTAGAAAAACTTTTCCGAATTGGGCCTTTCTTTATGGCGGTATTGGATTAATGGTTTGGGATCTCTTCTTAGATCCCCAGATGGTTGCGGTTGGTAAGTGGACCTGGGATGTTGTCGGACCACATGTTCCGTTTCAACCTGAGATTCCACTTTCAAATACTGCAGGTTGGCTATTTGCGGGAATGGGACTGATAGCGCTTTTGAATTTACTTCTACCAAAAGAGCGCAGGAAGACCGGAGTGAATTCAACAATCCCGGATCTCTTTTTGGCCTGGACGCTTTTCTCGTACGTTGTTGGCAATCTATTCTTCTTTGATCGTCCAGGCGTCGCAGTCACTGCTGGTATCGCTTTCGCGCTTTGGGCTGCGCCTTATTTATTTGTAATCTCATTCGGTAAGCCAGATCTACTTAAGTAAATGATCGAATTTTGGCTCTGCGCGATCGCGCTGATTATCACCGTTGCCAATGTGATTAATATGCGAGTTGTCGGATTAAAGGGCGCCGCGAATGTAAGTGAAAGCGTTGACGTTTTGATCCCAATGCGTAATGAAGAAGCTAATGTCGAAGCCTGTCTAAAGGCAGTTTTAAACAGTGAATTACTCGAATCAAGTCGGGTATATGTCTTAGATGATGGTTCAAGTGATGCCACCGGAAAATTGATTAGCGAATTCAAAGTTACTAAGTTAATTGGAACCGAAGTTCCTGCGGGGTGGCTGGGCAAAGTTTGGGCATGTCATAATCTTTCAGAAGTTGGAAGCGGTGAATATCTTGTATTTATCGATGCCGATGTCCGCCTTCATCCCTATGCGATCGCATCAGCGATTACTAAGATGAAAAAATACGGCTGGGAATTCATCTCGCCTTATCCGAGGCAAATTGCTGGATCGATTCTTGAGAAATTAATTCAACCACTCCTCCAATGGTCATGGCTTGCGAGTGTTCCGCTTCGAATTGCCGAGAGATATCCAAACCGTTCTATGACCATCGCAAATGGCCAATTCTTTATTGTTAAGCGCAGTGCTTATGAGAAATCAGGTGGGCATGCTGCAATTCCTAATGAAGTCCTCGATGATTTAGAACTTGCCAGGTTGCTTGTAAGCAAGGGAATCAAAGGCGGCGTAGCTGATGGCAGTTCGGTCGCAAGTTGCCGGATGTATAAATCCAATAGCGAGCTGATAGATGGCTATACCAAATCACTTTGGAAGGCTTTCGGTGGCCAACTTGGAACGATTGTTGCAATCTTTATTCTGGTACTAACTGGCATTACACCTTATCTAGGCTTCGGTGCACCAGTCTTATTTATATTCCTATCGCGAGTACTAGCGGCGATCAAGACAAAATCTAATCCGGCATATGCCTTCTTGCATCCCTTTGCAATTCTTGTTCTGCTTTATTTAATAATTCTCTCTTCGATTCGAAAAAATCGTGGAACTTTAACTTGGCGCGGACGGCTGATTTCATAATGGCCAAAGTTGTTGTAATTGGCGCTGGCATTGGTGGCATGTCTGCCGCTGCAAGGTTGGCTAAAGCTGGGCATGAAGTAACTATTTATGAAGCAAGTGATCGCACCGGTGGGAAATGTCAGACTAAATGGATGGGCGATTACGCCTTTGATATTGGGCCATCACTTCTAACACTGCCTGCGGTTTATCGCGACCTTTTCTTGAAGACCGGAAAACGAATTGAACATATCCTTGAGCTAGAACCAGTTGATCCGGCCTTCAAATACCAATTTGCAGATGGCAAACAAATCACCTTTCCGAATCTTTCGCCAAAAGCGATCTGTGATTCCATTGAAGAAGCTCTCGGCAAAACTGCTGGCGATGAATGGCATAACTTGATGCAACGAGCCGAACATATGTGGGATGTTTCGCGCGGCCCATTCGTTGAATCAGAGTTGAAATCAATTAGAAGCTTGATTGCAAAGAAAGGTTTCTTGAAAGATCTCCGCGTTATTTCACCGCTCACTTCGCTTCGATCTTTAACTTCCAAATACACAAAAAACCCTTACTTGAGCAAGATCATTGATCGATACGCAACTTATTCGGGATCAGATCCCCGCAAAGTGCCAGCCGTTCTACTAACAATAGCCTTCGTTGAATCTTCATTTGGCGCTTGGCATATTAAAGGTGGAATTGGGCAACTATCGGTTGCGCTAGAGGCAAGATGCCGCGAACTCGGAGTTAAGTTCGAGCTAAATTCGCCAGTAACATCAATTACTCATGAAGGCTCGCGCGCCACTGGCGTCGTAGTAAATGACGCAAAGATTGCAGCAGATTTTGTTGTTGCCAATGCGGACGCCGAACTTGTCTACAACAAGTTATTGCCTGCAGATGTATCTGCGGCTAAATCAGAACGTAAGAAATTAGCAAGTGCCACAAAATCGTTGGCTGGGTTCTCGCTGCTCTTAGGACTCGATAACACTAAATTATCTGGAGAACCTCCAGTCATGAACCATCACAATGTTTATTTCCCAGAGGATTATGACGCTGAATTCGATGACATCTTCACTAAAAAGATTCCAGTAAATGATCCAACAATTTATATCTGTGCACCAAATGATCCGGCGATGGTTAAGGGTGGAAATAAAGAAGCATGGTTTGTTCTAGTGAATGCTCCAAGACATGAACCAGGAACGGGTTGGGACTGGAGTAAAGGATCATCGCTCTATGCCGCAAAAATAATCGCAAAGTTAGATGCCCTTGGCCTGCGAGTTTCAGAACGGTTAGATGTTATGGAATTTCAAACTCCGATGGATTTAGAGAAGAACGTTGGCGCACCTGGTGGCTCTATCTACGGAACTTCAAGCAATGGCGCAAGGTCAGCATTCTTGCGTGCAAGCAATACCTCTCCCCTAAAGAATCTCTATTGCGTTGGCGGATCGGCCCATCCTGGCGGCGGACTTCCGCTCGTAGGAATTAGCGCAGAAATAGTTGCCGAGGCAATTGGTAAATCTAATTAGATAAGCGCTTGTAGAAGCTCGTAGTAAGTTGGGCAACAGAAATAACTTGCATTAGCACCCAGATTGCCGACATCGCAGGTGCGATTTGCAGTGAAAACAAATTAGCGATCAAGACGATGAATAAGAGGCTCGCACGAACAGGTCTTTCACAAATAGTGACGATTTCAATTTCATTGTGCCCGAGTCCACCTGCACGCGCCCGCAAATACTCCTGAGTGAAAGCAGCAAGTAGCGCAATAAAAATGAGTTCCTTAGGTGCGCCTAATTCATAAAGAGCAAGCGTCCAGAAAACTTCGGATAAGCGATCAACAAACGAATCGGTGAAAGCACCAAAATTCGACGTGCTCCGTGTGATTATCGCAAGGGATCCATCGATGCCATCAAACAAAAGCGAGGCAACAAGAAAGAGTACGGCAGGCCAACTATGCGGAAATTGCCAGAGCAAGATTGCGAATAGCAAGCCACCAAGTGTCAGAATATTTGGAGTTACCTTAATTCTTACCAGCGGCTTAACGATTGCAAATGAAATTGCCAGCCAGGCTTTAACGATTCCTTCAATCTTGGCTCCGCCATGTAACGCTGACCAAGTATCTAAAAATTCGCTTTTATCCATTTTTTGTTAGGCCTAAATTCTGACAAATTTGCAAAGTGGCATCTGCGGTATTCATTGTGTAGAAATGCAAACCAGGGACCTTTAGCGCAATTAATTCCTGACACATCTTGGTCGCAAGTTCGATACCAACTTTACGAACTGCATCTGCATCATCTGCGATATCTTCAAACATCTTTGCAATATTAGATGGAATTTGTGCACCAGTTAACTCTGACATTCTTTGTAGTTGCTTCACATTTGTGACCGGCAAGATGCCCGCGATAACTGGAAGGTTCGAGCCACGTGCCTGAAGTTTTGAAACTAATTTTTCCCATTTTGCACTATCGAAAAAGAATTGGGTTGTGGCAAAACTTGCACCTAACTCTTCTTTACGAATTAGAACGTCAATATCCTTATTCAAATCACCAGCACTCGCAGGATGACAATCCGGGAATGCAGCAACACCTACTTCGAAACCACCTTGCGTCATTGCAAGTTCAACCAACTGATCCGAATGATCAAAGCCGCCTGGAGTTGTGACCCAAGGCGAAGAAGGACCACCTACTGGATCACCGCGCAGCGCTAAAATCGTTTTAATTCCTGCGCTCTTGTACTGACCAAGAATTTCAATCAGTTCAGATTTTGTTGAACCAACACAAGTTAAATGTGCGACGGTATTTCGCCCAGTTCGCTGTGTTATCTCTTTCGTGATTTGAATTGTGCGATCACGAGTACTGCCACCCGCGCCATAAGTTACAGAAATGAAATCGGGCGAAATCGACTCCAGGGCTGACGACGCTGCCCAAAGTCGAGCCACCCCAGCTTCATCCTTCGGCGGAAAGAATTCAACCGAGACTGTCATGCGCTCCATAGCGAGTCAGGTTACCCTTACGGCGTGAATTTTTCCGCTACCACAGACCTGAAAGAGATTCGTAATTCGATAAATCAAGAGTTACTTAACTTTGTCGCAGCCGAAAATAAATACCTAAATGAAATCGGCTCAGAACTAGCCCCGGTAGCTACTGCAATGGAACACTTCTTGCTTGATAGCGGAAAACGTTTACGACCACTTTTTGCATATCTAGGATTCCTTGGAACTGGCAGCAAACCTACAATCGAAATCTTGCGCGCATGTGCATCTTTGGAACTAGTCCATGTTTGCGCCCTTATGCACGACGATGTAATGGATGCATCAGATACCAGACGAGGTGCGCCTTCAATTCATCGGGCTTTTGAAGCAATGCACAAAGACGCAAAGTTAAGCGGGTCAAGTGAACAATTTGGAATCTCATCTGCAATCTTGCTTGGTGATCTTGCGCTTGTCTGGTCTGCAAAAATGCTGCACCAATCTGGAATCGATGGCGCTACTCTGATTCGAGCACTTCCGATGTACGACGAGATGCGCGTTGAATTAATGGCTGGGCAATATTTAGATGTTTATGAACAAGCCTTGGCATCAGAGTCTGTAGAACGCTCGCTAAAAGTTGCCCGTTATAAATCTGGCAAATACACAATTGAACGCCCGCTGCATTTTGGAGCAGCACTTGGTGGTGGCAACCAAAATTTATTTAAAGCTTATTCAAACTATGGACTCCCGCTTGGTGAGGCTTTTCAACTTCGAGATGACATATTAGGAATCTTTGGTGATCCACAAGAAACTGGGAAACCTGCTGGCGATGATTTACGCGAAGGCAAGCGGACCGTTCTACTTGCAAAGGTTATGGAACTAGCAGATGCTGGTCAGAAGGCCGAGATAAGTTCAACACTTGGCAATCAAAACTTGGAAATTGCCCAGGTAGATAAGGTTCGTCAGATTTTTATCGCAACCGGGGCGCTCTCGCAGGTAGAAGAGTTAATTTCTACGCTAACTTCCAGCGCGCAATCTGCGCTCGAACATGGTGAAATTGACCCAATGGCAAAGAGTGCATTGACGCAACTTTTGACCATTGTGACCCAGCGAAAACTTTAGGAATTGGATGTTAAATGTCGGCACGCGTTAAAGGACCAACCGATCACGTTGTAATAGTCGGCGCTGGTTTAGGTGGCTTAAGCGCTGCGCTTCGGCTTGCTGGCGCTGGTCGAAAAGTTACAGTCATCGAACGCGAAAGCGTTCCTGGTGGTCGAAATGGCCTGCTTAATAAAGACGGCTATTCCTTTGATACTGGTCCAACTGTTTTAACAATGCCAGATTTGATTCAAGATGCGCTCTCCTGTGTTGGCGAAGAGTTAAAGGATTGGATGGAACTGCTTCCACTAAAGCCTTTGTATCGCGCGTTTTATCACGATGGTTCTACTTTAGATGTCCATGCTGAAACTGGTCGCATGCAGGAAGAGATTAGAAATGTAATTGGACCCGATGAGGCTGCTGGTTATGGCAAATATGTAGATTTTGTTACCAAGCTTTATAAGTATGAGATGAAAGATTTCATAGACCGAAATATTGATTCTCCATTAAATCTCTTAACGCCAAACTTAGCGAGGCTTATTGCCTTAGGCGGATTTAGAAGACTTGCGCCAAAGGTAAATGACTTCCTAAAAGATCCAAGAACACAGAAGGTTTACTCATTCCAAGCGATGTATGCCGGAGTAAGTCCACAACAGGCCCTCGCAATCTATGCGGTTATCGCTTACATGGATTCAGTAAACGGCGTCTTCTTCCCTAAGGGTGGAATGCATGCGCTGCCACGTGCACTAGCTGGCGCAGCCGCAAAACATGGAGTTGAATTTAAGTACAACCAAACTGTCACTTCTATCGAACATTCAGGTGGTCGCGCCCGCGCAGTCATCACTGCAAATGGGGATCGCATTGAATGTGATGCTGTGATTTTAAATCCGGATCTCCCAGTTGCCTGGCGCGAATTACTAGGTCGAACTCCACCATCAGTTAAACGACTTAACTACTCGCCTTCTTGTGTAACACTTCTAGTGGGTTCAAATAAGAGTTATGACCGTTTAGCCCATCACAACATTCACTTTGGAAAATCCTGGGATGGCGTCTTTGATGAGCTAATCAAGAAAAAGACTCTAATGACTGATCCAAGTTTGCTTGTAACAGTTCCAACTCATGACGATAAAGATTTAGCTCCTGCCGGAAAGCACTCTTATTACGTTCTCTTCCCTACGCCAAACTTATCTGCGGATATTGATTGGAAAACAATGGGCAACAAATATCGCGACCAGATGCTGCGAACAATGGAAGAGCGTGGCTACGACGGCTTTGCAGATTCAATTGAAGTTGAACACATGACCACTCCTCTTGACTGGCAGAGCCAAGGAATGGAACAAGGCGCGCCTTTCGCAAGCGCGCACACCTTCTTCCAAACTGGACCATTTAGACCACGCAACATGGCTAAGGGTTTCGAAAACGTAGTCTTTGCCGGATCTGGAACACAACCAGGTGTTGGCGTACCGATGGTCCTAATTTCTGGCCGTCTTGCCGCAGAAAGAATTGTTGGACCAGTTAAGTAAATGAACGAGTTAGATGCTGCGGGAATTACCGACTCCGATCTCCGGGCATCTTATGGCGAATGCAAAAGACTAAATTCATTACACGGTAAAACTTATTACCTAGCAACACTTCTATTGCCGCCTGCAAAACGCCCATTCGTTCATGCACTTTATGGCTTTGCGCGATATGCCGATGAAATTGTTGATGATTTAAATTCAACGCTGACGGAAGAAGAGAAAGCGGTTGAGCTTGCAACTTGGGGCAACCAGGTATTAGCAGATATCAAAAACGGAGTTAGCCACGATCACATTGGACGCGCTCTGGTAGACACTGTAAATCGTTTCCAGATTCCGATTGCGCACTTTGAAGCATTCATGCGTTCCATGACAATGGATTTAACAGTTAGTGAATATCAAAGTTTCGATGATTTGATGGAATATGTCTATGGTTCGGCATCAGTTATTGGACTCCAGATGGTTCCAATTCTTGGTGTCACATCTCCAGATGCATATGTTGCAGCCGAGAAACTAGGAACTGCATTTCAATTAGCAAACTTTATCCGTGATGTCGGTGAGGATTTGGATCGTGGTCGAATTTATCTGCCAATTGATGAGTTGACTTCCCATGGCGTAACACACGAAATGTTGGAAGCTAGAGTTCTAACCCCACAAATCAAGTCTGCCCTGCAAGAACAGATTGCCCGAGTCCGAAGGTTGCAACGTGAAGCAGCTCCAGGAATTAAAATGTTAGCCCCAGAATCCCAGGCCTGCATTGAAGCGGCGTCCGAGCTTTATTGCGGAATTGTTGATGAAGTAGAGAAGATCGATTACCAAATATTTGATAAGCGCGCGAAGACATCAACCTGGCGTCGAATTAAGGTCGCCTTTCCTGCGTTGCTAAGGGCCCGCGCTGCTCGGTAGTTTGCTAGCGTTTGTTGTTGACGGGAGCCGAGAGATTGGCTGAGAGGATCTGAGATTCAGATCGACCGTAGAACCAGTTCGGTAATGCGAATTGGAAAGGGGTTAATCGATGAATTTAATGGTTACAGTTTTCACTGCCTGGGGTTATGAATTATCACTTCTTGAATTACTTGCCTTTATAACTTCAGTAATCGGAGTTTGGCTCGGAGTTTATGGGCCACGTAAAACTTGGCCGTGGTGGAGTCTTTCATCTCTGCTATATGCCGCGCTATTTTTTCAGTGGAAATATTACGCAAGTGGATTTCTACAATTCATATTCATTGCTGGTGCAATTGCGGGTTGGTATGGCTGGGGGCCAAAAGGCGCAGAGCCAAAGCGACTTTCAAAACGAGAAGTTGCAATATGGGGCGCTGCTTATTTAGTCGCCTGGTTCTCGCTCTATCCAATTCTTAAAAAGATAGGTGCTGCAGCTTCTTTAACTGATGCTTTCGGTTTTGTGGGAAGTTGTATTGCGCAATTACTCATGGTTCTACAGAGATATGAGAGTTGGATTATTTGGTTTGTTGTTGATGCGGTTTATGTCTACCAGTATTGGCATGGCAAGCAGTATTTGACTGCGATCCTCTACTTCATTTTTGTTCTAATTGCAGTCGGTGGATGGAAGCGATGGCTCCGTGAATCAGCAACTAGAGCAAATTAAGGAGCTCTTACCTAAGCTCACACCTAAATGTGGCCAGAGCGTTGTCATAACAATTGATGGCCCAGCAGGTTCTGGCAAAACCACTCTTGCTAAAGAACTAGCCCAAGCGGATGGCAACAGCTACACAGTCCACATGGATGATTTATATGAGGGCTGGGCGCAAACACTAACTCCAAAGTTGACTGAGAAATTGCTAAATCTTTTGGCTGAAGTTAGGGATGAAAATTTAATCCGCTTTACCCCATTTAATTGGGTGGAGAACAAAATGGCGGCTGAGATGGAACATCCGGCGCCGCGTTTTTTAATTCTAGAAGGCGTGGGATCTGCTCAGAGCGCGATTCGAGAATTCGTCTCGCTCTCGTTGTGGATTGAAGTACTGCCCGACATAGGTTTAGAGCGGGTAATCGCACGAGATGGCGCAGGAGTTGCCCAATTCATGCCGGCCTTTCTTCTCCTGCAAGACGCCCATTTCGAGAAAGAAGCGAGCAAGAAGAGCGCGGATTACCGCTTAAGTGGGCAGGGCACTGTCTAAGATTTCAGCGTGTCCGACTTAACCGGCGAATTAATCGATAATCGCTACCAGCTTCAACGCGTGGTGGCATCAGGTGGCATGGCAACTATTTATCACGCACTTGATCTTCGCCTTGACCGACAAGTAGCGGTAAAGATTATGCATCCTCATCTTGCTAACGATGAAGATTTTGTAAATCGTTTTATCCGTGAAGCGAAGGCAGCGGCAACGCTCTCGCACCCAAACATTGTCGCAATTCAGGACCAGGGATGGAATGAAGGTGGCGTTCCTGCAGTCTTTATCGTTATGGAATATATCGAAGGCTTCACTCTGCGCGATGTTATAACTGATCAAGGCGCACTTGGCGCAACAGAGGCGCTTCGATATTTTGCGCCAGTAGTAAGTGCGATGGCAGCGGCACATAAACATGGAATTCTCCATCGTGATATTAAGCCGGAAAATATTCTGATTTCCAAAGATGGCAGGGTAAAAATTGCAGACTTTGGTCTGGCAAAGGGAGCTGAGATCGGTTCTACATTAACTGTTGAATCAAGTGTAATTTTAGGAAGCGTTTCCTACTTGTCGCCAGAACAAGTTCAACGTGGGGTATCCGATGTGCGAAGCGATGTTTACTCTTTAGGAATTGTGCTCTTTGAGATGCTTACCGGAAAGAAGCCTTTTGATGGCGAGAGCCCGATTCAGATTGCATATATGCATGTCAATGAGAACATTCCAGCCCCATCTTCAATTACACCTACAGTTCCGCCTGAATTAGATGAAATTGTTTTAAAGGCCGCGGCTAACAACCCAGATAAACGTTACAAGGATGCTGGCGCTATGCAGGAACAGGTTTTAGGGGTCTTAACTAAGTTGGACCCAAAGCGTCGCCAGATGAGTTTAGAACTTGATATTCCGATTCCACGAGCCAAGATTGAAAAGAAGAAGCGAAATAAGTTAGATATTCTAAAAAGTATTACTACCCAGATTGATCTAAAGAGGAGCAATCCCATGCGCGAAAACACTAACTCAGCTAAAAGCAATACTGGGCAAACTAAGCGCAAACGAAAAGTATCTAAGCGAGTTAAACGCAATCGTGCAATCGCACTCACAATTGTTCTCCTAATTGTTCTTGGTAGTTGGTACAAAATTTCTGGCCCAGGAACCAAAATCGCAATCCCTTCCTTAGCTGGAATGTCTCAAACCCAGGCGGCGAAGACTGTTGGCGCCCTTGGCTTGAAGGTAGATGTGAAAGAGAGTGTCTTTAGTGAAGATGTCGCAAAGGGAAAAGTTATTACATCTGACCCCGCAGGCGGTGGCCGAGTTGAAATTGCTGGAACTGTTCATTTGATTATTTCTAAAGGTAAAGAGCGGATTCAAGTTCCCGAACTCGCAGGGCTGACTATTGAAGATGCAACAACAGCGCTCAATGATGCAAAGTTGAAAGTAGGTCGAGTGACTGAAAAGTTCAGCGCGAGCCAAGAAGCTGGCTTGTTGATTGACGGAAGTCCAGCAAGTGGATCTGATGTTAGAAAAGATAGCACTGTAGATTTAATTGTAAGTAAGGGAATTGAACAAGTTGCGCTCACCAATTATCAAGGCAAGACGAGTGATGAAGCGCAAAATGAATTAACTTCTGCTGGTCTAATTGTTAGTAGTCAATATGAATATAGTGACACGATTCCTATTGGCACAGTGATTTCGCAAACTCCAAGTGATGTTACAACTGTGGCTAAAGGCGAGAAAGTAACGTTAATAGTTTCAAAGGGGCCATCAAAGATTTTCGTACCAAATGTGTATTCACTAAGTAAATTGGCTGCGACCAAAATTCTTGAAGACCTCGGGTTCAAGGTGGACTATCGATATATCGGGAAAAAGAAAACTGTCACAAATATTTCACCAAAGGTTGGGGCAGCAGTAAAACCAGGCTCGACTATCACGATTACTTTGGGCTAATTAAACCCACACTATGAGTTAGGGTTTGCCAATGGCCAGCCCAATAAAACTCCCACGATTGGGCGCGCACACACCCACCTCAGGCGGAATGGCGAAGCGTTCAATCGCATATGCCCAAGAGGTAAAAGCCGAAGCAATCCAAGTTTTTGCGTCGAACCCTCGAGGTTGGGCGATGCCGGATGCAAATGTTGAAGCAGATAAATTATTTAGAGATAAAGCTCTGGAATTAGATATTGAAACTTATGTGCATGCGCCTTTTCTAATTAATCTTGGTTCGCCAACTGTTGGGACTTATGAAAACTCAGTTGCATCAACCGCCTATTCACTTCGCAGAGCCCGTGAAATTGGATCAAAGGGCGCTGTCATACATACTGGTTCAGCAGTCGATGCTGATTATGTAGATAAGGCTTGGAAACAGATCAAAAAAGGCATGATGCCAGTGCTGAATAAATTAACTGATGAAGATCCCTGGTTGTTACTAGAACCAACTGCAGGACAAGGGCAATCACTAGTAAAGAAGTTAGATGATTTGCTTCACTACTTCGAAGCGTTGGAGTGGCATCCTAAAGTTGGAGTTTGCCTAGATACCTGCCATGTTTTTGCCGCTGGGCATGACATTGCCAAAAAAGGGGGAATGACCGAGACTCTAGATTTATTGGTTAAGTTAGTTGGGATTGAACGCATCCAATTAATCCACGCAAATGACTCCATGGATGTTTGTGGTGCGCTAAAAGATCGTCACCAGAATTTGGGTGATGGTGAGATTGGTCTAAAGGCTTTCGAAGAATTGCTAGCGCATCCTGTTGCTCAGAACGCTCCCCTAATCCTTGAAACACCCGGAATGGAAGAGAAGCATGGCGAAGAGATTGCCCTACTTTCAAAGATGAGGGCAAAGATTAAATGAAAGAAAATAAGTTTTTTCCTGCCCTCCTGTTAACAGCCGTTGCCGCAATTTGGGGCGGCGGATTCGCTTCGATGAAAGGGCCGCTGGAAAGGCTAGATGTTAACTCTTTCCTAACTTGGCGTTTTGGAATTGCAACTCTTGTACTGATTGCGATTCGTCCTTCAGTATTGCGCAAGATTAATTTTCCATTCCTGAAGAAGGGCGCCCTAATTGGTTTCTTCTTAGGCACCGGATATATCTTCCAATCATTTGGACTTTCGTTAACCACCGTATCGAATACCGGGTTCATAACCGGCCTATATGTTGTCTTAACCCCGGTAGTTGCCGCAATATTTTTGAAGAAGAACATAACCCTGATCGAATGGTTCGCAGTTTTGGTCGCAACAGTAGGTTTGGCGTTGCTATCTTTTAATGGCTTCAAATTTGGAATCGGTGAATTTCTCGTTCTAATTAGCGCTCTACTCTTCGCGCTCCACATAGTTGCCCTCGGTGAGTGGTCCAAAGGTTTGGACACTTACGCGCTAACAGTTCTACAAATGGGAACTTGCGCTGTTGTCACCTTTATCGCAAGCTTTAAGAGTGGATTCAAAGCACCACCTGATTCTGGAGTCTGGTTCTCAATTGTTTTTACCGCGATTTTTGCAAGTGCCTTAGCCTTCATTATTCAAACTTGGGCACAATCATTTATCGCCCCATCTAGCGTTGCCGTTATTCTGGCGATGGAAGTGGTCTTTGCTGCCGTCTTTGGCATCGTTTTACTTTCTGAACCACTCACGCTTCGAATTGGTCTAGGTGGTTTGTTGGTTCTAGCTTCTATGTATTTGATAATTTTGCTTGACCAACGCAAAACAAAGGTAGAAGAATAGAAAAATGGCTGACTTTAGATCAGATACGGTAACCAAACCTTCAGCAGAGATGATTGAGGCAATGGCGGCTGCCGAAGTGGGCGATGATGTTTACGGGGATGATCCAACAGTAAATGCTCTTGAAAATCGGGTAGCTGAGATGTTTGGGAAAGAAGCTGCTCTCTTTGCCCCAACTGGATCACTTACAAACCAACTGGCAATTCGCTCACTTGTTAAGCCAGGCGAAGAGCTGCTTACTGAATTAACTTCGCATATTGTCCGCGCTGAGCTCGGTGCTGGTGCCGCATTTAGTGGGATCACAACTCGCACCTGGGAGGGCGTTCGCGGATCCTTCAAAGCTAGTGAAGTAATGCGAATCGCTGCGCCAGATGCAGGGCCATATTTAGTTTCAACTAAAGCTATCGCGATTGAAAACACCCACAATTTTGGTGGCGGTTATGTTCAGTCATTCGATGAGATTAAAGAACTTCGCAAAGCTAGTTCTGCGGCTGGAATGAAAATGCACCTAGATGGAGCTCGAATTTGGAATGCTCATATCGCCAGTGGAATTTCCTTTAAAGATTTTGGATCACAGTTCGACACCATAAGCATCTGTTTTTCCAAGGGGCTCGGTGCGCCGATAGGTTCAGCAGTGCTTTCTACTGCGGAACGAATTGCTGAGTCAAGAATCTGGCGCAAGCGATACGGCGGCGGAATGCGCCAAATCGGCTTCCTTGCTGCAGCTGCTAATTTTGCTCTCGATAACAATATAAAAAGACTTGCGCAAGATCATGAAAAAGCGAAGCAGATTGCAATTGCGTGCGCCGAGATTTCTCCAACTCTAATTGATGCTTCAAGTATTGAAACAAATATTGTTGCCCTTGATTTAACAGCAATCAATATTTCTGCAGCAGAGCTAAATGAACAGTTGAAAGCTGAAGGAATCTTGGCTGGCGCTCTAGGTCCGAACTTCCTGAGACTTGTTACTCACTTAGATATAAGTGATTCGGATCTGACTAAAGTTCTAGAAGTTTTGCCAAAATTACTTAAGCGCGCCCTCGTGGCGGAGTAACCATTCTTTAACTCCCAAACCATAACCATAATTTCCAAGGGCGCCACCTGATTTAATCACTCGATGGCAGGGAATTATCGGCGCAATTAGATTTCTGGCACACGCAGTTCCGGCAGCACGTACGGCATTTGCCGAACCGGCACGTTCTGCTAAATCAGAGTAAGACCAAGTTTTCCCGACTGGTATTTTGCGCATCGCCTTCCAAATATCTTGTGAGAAATCTGCACCTGGTTGGCGAACTTTGATTCCGCCGAATGCGGTCAAATCCCCCGCAAAATAATCTGAAATTAACTCACTAATTATTGGGATGCTTTTAACGCTTTTCACTTCGCGGGCTGAATCTTTTGGATCCATGCGATCGAACAAATCTTTAAAGCTCTTAAATCCTGCTGCAAGCAAGATATGTTCATCGCTCACAAGAAATAGATCACCGATGGGTGTCTTATGAACGGCCTGGGAAAGCACCTGCCAACACTATTGCGGAATTAGTGATCGCGTAACATTTCTGCAACTAAAAATGCGAGCTCAAGGGATTGGGTGTGGTTTAGACGAGGGTCACAAGCGCTTTCGTAACGGGTGGCCAAGTCTGATTCAAGAATCTGCTCGCCGCCGCCCACGCACTCGGTTACGTCATCCCCTGTAAGTTCAATGTGGATTCCGCCTGGGTGGGTTCCTAGCGCCTTATGTACTTCGAAGAAGCCACGGACTTCATCTAGAACATCATCAAATTTACGCGTCTTGTAACCACTTGGTGCTTCATAAGTATTGCCATGCATTGGATCGCAGACCCATAAAACTTTAGCGCCAGAATCAGTCACAGCTTTTACTAGTGCCGGAAGTTTTTCGCGAATCTGGGTTGCGCCCATGCGGGTAATAAAAGTTAAACGTCCAGGCTCATTACTTGGATTCAATTTCTTGATCATGGCAAGGGCATCTTCGACCGTGCTCTTTGGTCCCAGTTTAATTCCGATTGGATTTTGGATCTTCGAAGCGAAATCCATATGTGCGCCATCCAATTGTCTGGTGCGCTCTCCGATCCACACAAAGTGTGCAGATACATCGTAAGGAAGTTCAGTTCTAGAATCGATTCGAGTTAACGCTTTCTCATATTCCAAAATTAAAGCCTCGTGCGATGAATAGAAATCCACAGTTTTGAATGCATCTGGGTCTACGCCTGCTGAAGCCATGAAATCTAGCGCTCTTCCAATTTCACCCGCCATTTGTTCATAACGTGCACCAAAACGTGGATCCTTAGCGAATCCCTTATTCCATTCGTGAACTCTACGGATATCTGCAAAGCCACCTTGAGTAAATGCCCGAACCAAATTGAGAGTTGAAGAAGATGTGTTGTAAACCTGAACTAACCTATCTGGATTTGGAGTACGGGCTTCAAGAGTGAATGCAAGATCATTTACAGCATCTCCGCGGTAAGCCGGAAGCGTTACATCGCCACGTGTTTCAGTGTCGCTACTTCTAGGTTTTGCGAATTGTCCTGCCATCCGACCAACTTTAATTACTGGAAGACTTGCAAAATATTGTAGAACCGCGGCCATCTGAAGAATTGTTTTAATTCGATTGCGAATTGAATCTGCAGTCGCAGCTTCGAATGTTTCGGCACAATCCCCACCTTGTAGCCAGAATGCTTTTCCTTCTTGCGCTATTGCAATCCGCGCTTTGAGGCTGTCGCACTCACCCGCGAAGACAAGTGGTGGAAGTTTGCGTAAAGTTTCAACGGCCTTTGTGACCTGTGGACCTGTTGCACCGCCAGGCCACTGTGGTTGCTGGGCAGCCACAAGACCAGGTGTGAATATTGAATCGATGCTCATCATGTCCTAACTTTTGGAGAATTTTAGAGGATGGGGAGAAATTGGCGCTGCTAATTAACCGAAGAAAACTTCTGCTTCAGCGTAAAGATCGGGCGTAACTAACTTCAATTGAGTTGTAGCTGAGGCTAGTGGAACACGCTCAATCTTCGTTCCGTGCAGCGCAACCATCTTGCCAAAGTCACCTTCGTGAATCGCCGTTATTGCATGCAATCCAAAACGAGTTGCAAGAACGCGATCGAATGCTGTTGGTGATCCACCACGTTGGATGTGTCCGAGAACAGAGGTACGTGCTTCCTTGCCAGTCTTCTCTTCAATTTGGCCAGCAAGCCATTCGCCAATTCCGGAGAGTTTTACGTGGCCAAATGAATCAAGTGTTTGATCTTTAACAACCATGTCGCCATCTTGTGGAATTGCGCCTTCAGCAATAACAATGATCGGGGCATAAGAAGATTCGAATCTGGAATTAACCCACTCGCAAACCTTGTCGACTGAGAATTTAACCTCTGGAATTAAGATACAAGATGCGCCACCAGCAATACCTGCATGAAGTGCAATCCAGCCAGCATGGCGGCCCATTACCTCAACGATAAGTGCGCGGTGATGCGACTCTGCAGTTGTGTGAAGACGATCAATCGCTTCAACCGCAATGTTCACAGAAGTATCAAAGCCAAATGTGTAATCAGTGTTATTTAAATCGTTATCAATAGTCTTTGGTACGCCAACTACTTTTACCCC
Organism: actinobacterium SCGC AAA044-D11; assembly: GCA_965268555.1. Classification (GTDB taxonomy): domain Bacteria; phylum Actinomycetota; class Actinomycetes; order Nanopelagicales; family Nanopelagicaceae; genus AAA044-D11. The sequence goes on along the minus strand of OZ254174.1, from coordinate 537,053 downwards.
AAGTGAGTCAAGCTTTGTCGCTACGCCAAGAGTGTCTTCGCCACCAATTGCGACAAGGGCATCGATATTCATCTTTGCAAGATTTTCTTTGATGCGCTCTACGCCATTTTCAATTTTAAATGGATTGGTACGAGATGATCCAAGAATTGTTCCGCCGCGTGGCAAGATGCCGCGGGTTGTAGATAAATCCAAAGGCATTGTTAAACCTTCTAGTGGGCCTTTCCAGCCATCGCGAAAACCGACGAACTCGTAGCCATACTCTTTTACGCCCTTGCGAACTACCGCGCGAATAACAGCATTTAATCCTGGGCAATCTCCGCCACCTGTTAGGACACCAATACGCATCTTTACTCCTGATTTTTAGTTTAATCTCGCTTGAAAAACAATTTGGGTGGTCGACTTTGACTAGGAAAGTCTACCCTCCGCGCAGAGGTGGTTAAATCATCCCCTAAAGTCTGGAGCAAGAATGAACGCTAAATCGCAATTAGTAGCTGGCATCGACACCTCAACTCAGTCGGTAAAGGTAGTAATTCGCGATGCTCAAAGTGGTCAAGTTATTCGCGAGGGCCGCGCCCCACACCCTGAGGGCAGTGAAGTAGATCCTGCACATTGGTGGAGCGCAACCCAAGATGCAATAAAGGCGGCGGGTGGATTAGATGACGTTTCTGCAATTGCTGTTGCTGGGCAGCAACACGGAATGGTTGCTCTCGATAAATCAGGAAAAGTAATAAGGCCAGCACTTCTCTGGAATGACACCAGATCTGCAGCGGAAGCAGCTGAATTAAATTCTGAAATGGGCGGTAGTGCCGAAATCGCGAAGGCAGTTGGTTCATCGCTAGTTGCATCATTTACCGCAAGCAAAGTTCGTTGGCTTGCAAAACATGAGCCAGCTAACGCCGCGCAAGTTGCGGCTATCGCACTTCCCCATGATTGGATTTCTTGGAAAATTTCTGGAAGTGAATCAATTGCAGATCTCTTCACTGACCGCGGTGATGCCAGTGGAACTGGATATTTCGATAGCGTTAGCAATAAGTATCGCGAAGATATTTTTCAATTAGCAATCGGAAGCAAGCAAGAAATAACTTTTCCTAGAATTATCGAACCTAGAACTTTCGCAATGAAAACTAAGTCAGGAATTCCAATCGCGGCAGGAACCGGTGACAATGCTGCTGCGGCGATAGGTGTTGGTGCTCAACCTGGTGATGTCGTTGTATCACTCGGCACGAGCGGAACTGCATTTGCAGTTTCAACAACTCCAACACATGATGCAAGCGGTGAAGTAGCTGGCTTTGCTGACGGCACTGGATATTTCTTGCCTCTTGTCTGCACTCTTAATGCAGCTCGAATTCTTGATGCGGCTACCCGAATTCTTGGTGTAACACATGAAGAACTTGGTGAACTTGCACTCAAAGCGGAACCAGGTGCTAACGGTTTAACACTTCTCCCCTACTTTGAAGGTGAGCGCACACCGAATAGACCTGATGCCACTGGCGTTTTCTCGGGCATGAATCTAAACAATTCAAACCCTTCTGATTTAGCACGCGCAATGATTGAAGGCATGCTCTGCGGAATGGCCGATGCTGTTAATTCACTTGAAAAATTAGGCGTAGAAGTTAAGCGAATTTTGCTTGTTGGTGGCGCTGCTAAAAATCCTGCAGTCGGAAAAATTGCATCTGCGATCTTTGGCCGTGAAGTTTTAATTCCACCTCCCGGTGAATATGTTGCAATCGGTGCCGCAAAACTTGCCGCGTGGGCACTTCTCGGAAGTGATCGCCCACCACAATGGGATTTGGGAAGTGTTGAAAGCATAAAAGAGGCGCCAACACCTGAAGTTTTAATTAAATATCGCAAACTCCGAGATCAAACCCAGGGTTGGTAATTGTGGGAATCAAACCAGAGCTAATTGAATATTTAGAGGCACGTGCCGCAAGTGGCCTCCCTGAAGTTTGGCAAGCACCGGTCTCTACTATCCGCAAGAATTTGGAGAACCGAGCAATCGCATCTGGTGAGCCGGAGAAAATTTTTGAAGTTGTACATCGTTACATTCCAGGACCAACTGCAGATTTACCAATTCGTATCTATCGCCCAACAAAGGGCGCGGTTCTACCGGCGCTCGTCTTCTTTCATGGTGGCGGTTGGGTCATAAACAATTTAGATAGTTACGAACAACCAATGCGTTCACTAGCAAATAAAGGACAGTTCGTTGTAATTGCCGTTAATTATCAGAAAGCCCCAGAACAACCATTCCCTATTCCATTTGATGATTGTTATGCAACGCTGCTCTGGGTTGAACAGAACGCAGAAGCTTTGGGAATCGATCCAACACAAATTGGCGTCGGTGGCGATAGCGCAGGTGGAAATTTAGCTGCAGGTGTAGCTATTAAAGCCCGTGATACCCAAGACTTGGACCTGGCATTTCAATTATTGATTTATCCATGCAATGACAGCGAGATGAATTATGACTCGGCTTATAACAATGGAACTGGTTATGGCTTGAGCACGCAGGCGATGAAATGGTTCTGGCAGCAATATCTGGCAAAGAAGTCTGATGCTAAAAATCCCTATGCGGTTCCGGCATCAGCTAAAGATTTTTCTGGACTGGCTCCTGCAATTATTACTACAGCGGAATTCGATCCGTTACTGGATGATGGCTACATTTATGCCGAGATGTTACGTAAATCTGGAGTTAAAACTATCTATCGAGAGTATCAAGGTGTTATTCATGGATATTTCACTCTTGCGGGTATCACCCCAGAAGCGGAAGTTCTGCATCAGTATGTAGCTGATGAAATTAACGCTCTGCTTAATCGTTAATTTTGATATAGCTAGTAAATAGTAGAAACTAGCCCGATGTCGCGTCGCAACTGGTTCCTCTTCTTCTTCATCGGTTTTATCTGGGGAATTCCATACCTTTTGATAAAAGTTGCAGTCGAAGAACTCTCACCCCCAGTTATTGTTTTCTCTCGCGTAATCATCGGTGCCGCAATCTTGATCCCGATAGCAATGAAGCGAGGTTCACTTCTTCCAGCTATTAAAGCTTGGCGATATGTAATCCCATACGCAATTGGCGAGATGATTGGTCCCTGGTTTTTAATTACAGCTGCTGAACAGAAGATGACTTCCGGCCTTGCTGGCTTGCTAGTTGCAACAGTTCCAATCTGGACAACAATTCTTGCCTCAATTCATGGCGATAAGACGGTCTGGCATCACAAGCGCTTACTCGGAATCTTGATTGGATTTATCGGAATTGTTCTTGTAGTTGGAATCGAAAGTTTCTCAGGTCGCCATTCAATCGTCGCGATTGCAATGATTCTTCTTGCTGCAATCGGATATGCCTGGGCAGTAACAATGGTGAACTCAAAGATTCCACATGTCGAACCAATTTCTATCAATGGAATTGCTATGGCATTTACCGCTCTTGTTTATCTTCCAATTGCAATCGCTACTGCGCCTGCTCATCTGCCTACGTTAAAAGTATCCGCGACAATTATTACTTTAGGTCTTTTCCCAACAGCCTTGGCATTCATCTTATTCTTCCAATTACTGCGAGATATCGGAACCGCAAGAGCTTCCTTGGTTACCTATTTAAATACCGCATTTGCTGTGGTCCTTGGTGTAATTATCCTAAGTGAACCATTCACTCTTGGAATTGCCCTTGGCCTTCCTTTAGTTTTAATCGGTTCATACTTTGCAAGTCGTAAAGGTGTTACTTCCGCTCAATAAATCCAAGCTTGGTAAGTGCCTTAGCATCGCGCTGCCACTCTTTACTAACTTTCACATGCAACCCCAAGAAAATTTTCGCATCCAAGAAGGTCTCGACAGATCCACGGGCTCTAACCCCAATATCTTTCAGCCTTGATCCTTGCGGTCCGATGATGATTGATTTCTGGCTATCTCGTTCTACATGCAGAGTCGCATGAATATCAAAAAACTCTTTACCTTCGCGCTTTGCCATTTCATCGATAGTCACAACTATTGAGTGCGGAACTTCTTCGTATAAATTCTCAATTGCAGCCTCACGAATTAGTTCCGTAATAGTCATTTCAGTAGCTTGATCTGTCGAAATATCTTCAGGATAGAGCGAGGGTGATACTGGAAGTTTTTCAGCTAGTAGCCCAAGAAGAAGTTCAGTCTGATCCAAATTCTTTGCTGAGATCGGCACAATTTCAGCAACGCTTAAACCAACTCGCTGCGCAAATTGCCCAACTTCAATTAATTTTGCCAGCATAACTTCTTGCTTAACGCTGTCGCTCTTTGTAACTGCGATTAGAACTCGACGTTGGTTCTGCACTTGGCGTGCGATAAATTCATCACCCTGACCAATTTCCTCATCAGCAGGTAGGCAGATTAATACCGCATCAACAGACTCTAAATTTTCAGAGACCATTGCGTTGAGCCTTGAGCCAAGTAAAGTCTTTGGTTTATGGATTCCTGGTGTATCCACCACAATCATTTGAAAATCTGGCTTGGAGATAATTCCACGAATTGGATTTCTAGTTGTGTTTGGATGTTTTGAAGTAATAACAATTTTTCGACCAACTAAAGCATTTACCAGAGTGGACTTTCCGACATTTGGTCTGCCAATTATGGCGACAAAGCCGGCTTTATGTTCAACACTCATGTCCTAATTCTCTCACTTAATGCTTATTGGCTTCACCAATTCCATCACTTCAGATACCGATGAAACTAATTCTGCTACTCGCTCTGCGATTAAGCGATGGCAGCCTTCACTAGTCGGCGAATTAATCGGACCTGGAACCGCCATCACCGGACGATATATCTCAGCCGCGTCACGAGCAGTCCTAAGTGAACCACTTCGAAATGCCGCCTCTACAACGATGGTCGCTTTTGATAACGCGGCAATCAATCTATTGCGAGTAAGAAATCGATGTGGAATTGCAGGAACATCAGGCATTACCTCTGAGATCAACAATCCACTCTCACTTATCTCTGCAAACAATTTCTCGTGCACGGCTGGATAGTTCTTATTAAATCCGCCACCTAGAACTGCAACTGTTACGCCTTCGCCAACCAAACAACCATTATGTGCTGCGGCATCTATTCCAATTGCGCCACCGCTTACAACAGCCCATTCATGATCGGCAACACCGGCACCAAAATCTTCGGCGATTCGTCTGCCGTAAGGTGTCGGATTTCTGGTTCCTACTATAGAAATCGAATCAATTAGATTTGGCAAATATTCGCGTTGCCCCTTAATCAACAAAGCAATTGGTGGCGCCGCCAAATCATTCAAGGAAACTGGCCAATCGATATCTTCAGGGGTTAGAAGAAAAGCTCCAGCACTTGTTATCTGAGTTATAACTTCTTCCCCACTTGATTGCTTCAAACGCTCCGCAATTTTCGAAGCCGAATTGGACTCACCATATTTCTTATCAACAATTCGATCTCTTACTTCGATAGCTCCAAACTTACTTATTTCAGTACTCCAGAAGATGGAACCACCTTCGATCGCCGAAAATAGGTGAGCCCTGGCTAAAGTATTTTTCAAGCTAATAACTCCATTCCTTCGCGCAACCTAAAGGCAGATTCAACATCTTCTCGATTTGGAACCGTGTGGCCATGCGAATCAGCGATACTCCACGAGATTCGCAGAACTTTATGAAATCCCCGGGCGCTTAGCCTTTCATTATCAAGTTCGGTGTGAAGAAAATTCATACCTTGCTTCTCTGCTCTAAATCTCTTGCGCAATTCACTAGGTGGAATTTGTGAGTTCAATTTCCAGGTGCAATCAGCGAACCGCACATCAGCTATTTCTCTTGCAAGAATTACACGAGCTCGAACAGTTTCACTCGATTCACCGAGTTGATCGCTTGCCATTTCAACCCTGCTTGGTGAGTCAACAAATACTCTGATATCAATTCGATCTAGTAATGGTCCGGATAATCTTTGGAGATATCTACGAATGGCAACTTGAGTACAAGTGCAGCTTCTTCCTCGACCGCTGAACTTCCCACATGGACACGGATTTGCAGCAAGTACCAACATAAACCTTGCTGGATAAGTTACAGAACCCACCGCTCTTGAAATTGTTACATTGCCAGATTCAAGAGGCTGGCGAAGTGAATCCAAAACTCCTCGAGCACATTCAGGTGCTTCGTCTATGAAGAGAACTCCTTGATGAGCAAGTGATGTGGCTCCTGGTCTGATTGCATGTGCGCCACCACCAATCATCGCCGGGGCCGTTGTTGTGTGATGAGGTGAAACGAAAGGTGGCAATTTCGACAATAGCGCTCGATCTAAAAGAGTTCCTGCTATGGAATGAATTGCAGTGACTTCCAAAATGGATTCATCATCAAGCGGCGGAAGAATCGAAGGAATTCGCTCGGCCAACATAGTTTTTCCGGTTCCAGGAGGGCCGATGAAAAGCAAATGATGGCCACCGATTGCTGCTACCTCTAGCGCTTTACGAGCGCCGAGCTGTCCTGCAACATCACATAAATCTAGAAAATAATCGCTATCGCCTAACTCAATTTCATTTGGTGCCTCTGGAATCTCGCCACTTCTTAAGTAGCGGAGCGCATCACCAAGTGAATTTATAGATATTACTTCAATGCCAAAAACACATTTCGCTTCTGAGTAGTTTTTAAGTGGGACTAGGGCCCTAACAAAACCACTTTTCTTTGCCGCAAGAACTGCGGGCAGCACTCCGCGAATTGATCGAACTTGCCCATCTAACGATAACTCGCCTAAATAAATAGTTTTACCTATTTCATCTTTAGGAATAAGGCCTTGTGCCATCAATAGCGCAATCGCAATCGGCAGATCGAAACCGGATCCACTCTTGGGAAGCCACGCTGGCGATAGCGAGACTGTAACTTTCTTGTTTGGCCAAGCCTCTCCACTATTTACAAGTGCTGCACGTACTCGATCTTTAGATTCATTTAGTGCGGCATCCGGAAGGCCAAGGAGAACATAACCAGGTAGCCCATCTGAAATATCCACCTCAACATCAATCAAATGCCCAATTAATCCCGTCAAAGCAACGCTCGATGTCATTGCTAGTCCCATTTATAGAACTGCAATTCGATAATCGATTTCAAACTTCTCGCCCTTTGAAATCAAAACTGCTGCTGCATCAATACGGTACTCAAATCCCCATCGATGATGAACGGTAAGCCAAGCCAAAGCAAGTCGCTGCAGCCGATAGGCCTTCTCCTTAGTAATAGCCTCGAGCGGATGTCCAAAGGCGGTGTTTGTGCGAGTTTTCACCTCCACAAAAACGACTACCCCGTGTTTAGTGATTGCTACTAAATCAATTTCACCTTCCCGAATTCGCCAATTGCGATCCAAAATTTCATAATCTTTTCCGACCAAATACTTAGCTACGAAATCTTCGCCAAGTGCACCTATTAATTGTTTTGTCCCCATAGGTTGCAGAGGTTAAATCAATAACTAGAACCAGAGGATTTTAACTCTGCGAGATGTGGGTTAGTCCTACTTGTTAATAAGTGCAGCGATATTTGCAAAGGATTTACGATGAATTACCGAAACGCCTAGCTCCCCTAGCGCTTTGGTGTGGGCCGCTGTTATGTAACCCTTGTGCTTTGCCAGTCCGTATCCTGGAAATTTACTATCTAACTTAACCATCTCGCGATCGCGGTAAACCTTGGCGAGAATTGATGCGGCGCTAATAGAAATTGCTACTTGATCGCCCTTCCAAACTGCAAGGTTTGGGATAGCAAGTCCTTCAATTGCATAACCGTCGGTCAAAACATATTCCGGGGTGGCTGCAAGTGAATTCACTGCGCGGCGCATTCCTTCAAGGTTGGATTTGTGAAGGCCGAAGCTATCTATCTCTTCGACTGATATCTCAATTATCGAATATGAAATTGCTTGGTCAATAACTACATCGAAAAGCTCTTCACGCAGTTTCTCTGAAAGCTCTTTTGAATCCCGTACGCGTTCTAACTGTGGCGCAAAGGGGTCTTTAAGGATTACGGCGGCGACGACAAGTGGTCCGGCACAAGGGCCACGCCCTGCTTCATCTACTCCAGCAATAACTTTAATTCCTGAAGCGATTAACGTGGATTCAATCTTTCCAATATTTTTCATTACTTAGTTGTTGCTACGGGCACCTTAGATAAATCGCTGCCGACACTTAAGAATTTAATGTGATTAAACGGCCAGACTACAAAGGCAGCACGACCTACTACTGATGAGAGTGGAACCATTCCTTTATGAATGTCATCGGTATGGAATCTTGAGTCCGCACTTGCTCCGCGATGATCACCCATTACCCAGATGAAGCCCTTTGGAACAGTAACTTTAAAGTCGCTATCACTTGGCTTATTCCCAGTGAAAATATATGGCTCATTAATTGATTTGCCGTTTACAGTTAAGAATCCCTTGGCATCACAGCATTTAACGGTGTCGCCGCCAACGCCGATTGTGCGTTTGATTAGATACTGCTTCGCAGGATCTGGAAGTACTCCTACGGTTACCAGGCCACTCTTTATTTTTGCAATCGCTTTTGGATCTGTGCTTTCAGCTGGCTTTCCCAACCAACCTGCAGGATCTCGGAAAACTACAACTTCACCGCGTTTAATATCGCTGAAATAACTTGCAAGTTTATTGACTGCAATTCGATCACCAATTTGAAGGGTGTTCTCCATCGAGCCAGATGGGATAAAAAAGAAGTGAATTAAGAAAGTTTTGACAACAACAGATACGACCAAAGCCGCAACAATAATTATTGGTAGTTCGCGAAGAAGCGAACCTTTCTTTGGAGCGCGCACTTAATTCAAACGCACCTAAAAGTTATTTACGCTTTTGGAGTTGTTTCATCAGCTGCATCAGTTGTCTCAACAACATCAACTGCTGGAGCATCTACAACTTCTGCAATTTCTACAACCGGTGCTTCAACAACCGGAGCTTCAACAACTTCGACAGCTTCGACTACAGGAGCTGCTGCTACAGGCGCTGCGATAACTTCTTCAACGATGAACTCGCCACCAACGCCACGGCGCTCTTTAATCTTTGATGCCTTACCGCGAAGATCGCGTAGGTAATAAAGCTTTGCGCGACGGACATCTCCGCGACGGACCATTTCATACTTCTCAATAACAGGTGTGTGAATTGGGAAGGTACGTTCTACTCCGACACCGTAAGAAAGCTTGCGGATTGTGAAAGTCTCACGGACGCCTGAACCCTGGCGACGGATTACTAAACCTTGGAAAACCTGGATACGGCTTTTGCTGCCTTCGATAACACGAACGTGAATCTTGATCTCGTCTCCGGAACGGAAGGTCGGAACATCGGAGCGAAGTGATGCGGCATCTACCGCGTCTAACACGTTCATGGCATTTCCTTTTCTATAGTAAATCTAGATCTAGATTTGGCCGAAGTGTTCTCGGCAGAAGACGTATCTTGCCACAGCCACCCCTATCCGACCAATTCGGGGTATCAGCCAATCTCAGCAACTAAACGGGCGTGCAAGTGCGGGCCGGCCGCGATAACCATCTCTTTTCCAGCGGGGCCACCATTTCTGCCAGTTACAAGGGCGCCGGCCTCTGTCGCGATTAATCCACCGGCTGCTAAGTCCCATTCATTTAATCCGAGTTCATAGAACGCATCAAGGCGACCAGTTGCAACTAAACATAAATCTGCAGCGCCGGCGCCAATACGGCGAAGGTCGCGAATTTCTAGAAGTAATTTAGAAACTAACTTTGCTTGTGCTTCGCGATCTGCGACATCATAAGAAAATCCAGTAGCGATTAACGCGCGATTTAATTCAACGGGATCGTTGCACTGTATTTTCTTGCCATTGCAAGTTGCGCCTCCACCTTTTGTGGCGGCCCATAGTGAATTTATTGAAGGCGCATAAACAACTCCTACTTGCACGCCCTCACTATCTTTTGCAGCGATACTCACATTCCATCCGGCAATTCCATAGAAGTAATTAACCGTGCCATCAAGCGGATCGATTACCCAAGTAACCCCAGATTTTGATGGAATTGATGAGCCCTCTTCACCAATGATTCCATCATCAGGCCGGGCTTCTAATATCTTTGAGACGATCAATTTTTCACTTGCCAAATCCATCTGAGTCGCAAAATCTATGGCTGAGGATTTCATCTCTAAATCAAAGACATCTGGTCTAGCCATAAGCAACTCCCCTGCTTCTTTCGCAATCGAAATAGCTAGGTCTAGGAGTTCTGCTTTGATTTCACTCTTCACTGGAGAATTTAACCACTCGTTGCTACCCACTTTTTCTCACCCCCTGTGGCAGAGTTACGCCCGTGAGTGATGAATCAAAGGACCACCTGGCCGAGCTGCAACTCGTTGGACGCATCGCCGATGGCGGCGCTATCGAATTAACTGATGGTTCCGGCGCTAAATATTCATTGCCAATTACAGATGCTCTCAAATCAACGATTACTCAACCAAGGTTAACTTCGGTTGCACCGATTGATGAGCGCCCATCATTTAGCGTTAAGGAAATTCAAGCACGCCTTCGTGGCGGCGAAAGTATGCCTTCGATTTCTAGAACAACTGATTGGTCACTTGAAAAAATTGAGAAGTTTGCCGGCCCAATTCTGCAAGAGCGCGCATATGTAATCGATACTGCCCTTAAATCAAATTTGCGTCGTGAAGCTTCATCTCCAACTTTGCAGGAAGCAACGTTTGTTCAACTTTCCAGTCATGGCGTTGATATGGAGAAGATCGAGTGGAACACACACCGCAACCCAGATGGCACCTGGAATATCGTTGTCATGTATCCAAATATTGATGGAACTGCAGAAGCTAATTGGAATTTTGAATTAGGAAATCGAATTCTTACTGCCGCAGATGATTCCGCAAGATGGATTGCCGGCGATGCCAAGGAGGCAAGACCTAGAACCGCGACTCACGGCTTTATAAATTCATCGGACCCAACTCCATTTTCTCCAACAACTCCACCACCGCCAGCTCCAAGACTTGTTGCGGTGCGCGAAGAAATTACAGTAACTGAGATTGTTGAAGTGGTTGATGAGGATGAAGAGTATTTCGCAGAGGAACTTGATATTGCAGTTGTAGACGAATCAGATCCAGTTTCAGATGGTGTTGTAAAGCGCCCAAAGCTTCCATCATGGGATGACATCATGTTCGGCGGCTCAAAGACCGAGGATGAATAAGCTTTAAATTTGTTGGCTAAGAAGTGGAATATCTACTTCAATCTGATTTAACCCACCATGGTGCCCAACCATTTTGCTCTCTTCTTTAATGCGAGTTGGGTCTATCAAAATCATTTCTTCCTTTGCTATTGCAATAAAATCGCCCATCCGCTCACTACTGTCGATTGATGTTTCAGGGCCAAATAATTCAGCAGCAATAACCTCTTCGCGGGTATAAATCTCTGCCTTACCTCCCAAAGTTTCGCGCCATATCGCAACGGTTTCATCAAGGCTTTCGACGCCCGTGTACATATGTCGAGCTCTAGGTTCGCCACCAACCAAAGTTATATTCGCCATTAGATTATTGTCTTGCCCCAAAATTATTTTTTCGCCAACATTAATCATTCCGTGATCTGCCGTAACCCAGAGCCTGGTCCCCTTAGGCAATCGATCTCGAAGCCCGGTAATCAATTCGGAAACTGTTTCAAGAGCCAATAACCATTTTTCTGAGCCGACCCCATCATCATGTCCTGCGGCATCTAAATGATTTATATAAACGTATGAGAAAGAAGGTGATGGTTTCATCGCCTCTACAGTCTTCTCAATGATCTCGGAAATTTGATTTGCTCCCAAATATTGTGCACCCCGGAGCGCCGCCTGCGTAAAACCAGATCCTTCATAACGTTTTGCTGCGATGTGCGAAACCGTAATGCCATCGTTTGCTGCTCGCTCGAAGAGAGTTGGAACGCTCTGCCAAATAACTGGATCAACACGGTCATCCCATTTAAGCGAATTTAGTAACCGACCTGGCTCACCACTTCTAGGAACTCGAACTGTGTATCCCAACATTCCATGAACTCCCGGAAGGGTGCCAGTTCCGAGCGATGAAAGATTAGTTGCTGTTGTTGAAGGAAAATGTGCATCTAATTTCGGGAAGTTTGTGAGTTCCTTAAAGATTGGAAATTGCGAACCGTATTGCGCAATTAGCTCGGCTCCCATTCCATCAATCAAGAGCAGGCACTCTCGCCTACCAGGATTCTCTGCAATCCCAAGATGGTTTTTAGTGCCTGAAACCTCAAGGGTTGAAAATATGGAATTGGAAAGCGCTGCCAAATTCCGTGGATTCATAGCGCTATCTTGCCCTAACTTTTTTAGCCACAACACAATTGCCTGATGTAATGTGCGCAGATGATTAAGTATTCGAAGGAAGTCACCGCCGCCAAGAGTCAAGGCCGCCCGATTGTCGCCCTCGAATCCACAATAATTTCGCATGGCCTGCCTCGTCCAACAAATCTTGAAGTAGCCAAAGAAGTTGAAGCGATCGTTCGCGACCAAGGAGCCACTCCCGCAACAATTGCGATCATTGATGGTGAGATTTTCGTTGGCTTAGAAGAAGATCAACTAAATAGAATCGCCAACGATGACAATATTGTTAAAGCTTCAACCCGCGATCTCGCAATTATCTGTGCTGAAGGCAAAAGTGCCGCAACAACTGTTGCTGCCACATCACATATTGCACACCTTGCAGATATCGATGTCTTCGCAACTGGTGGTTTAGGCGGAGTACACCGCGGCCATGTTTATGACGAATCAGCCGATTTGATAGAGCTAGCTAAGACCAAAGTAATTATTGTTTGCGCTGGCGTAAAATCTATTTTGGATGTCGCCGCGACGCTAGAGCGATTAGAAACACTTGCAATTCCAGTCCTTGGCTATCAGACAAATAACTTTCCTGGTTTCTACTTAACTGATTCTGGTTTCAAACTCGAACATCGAGTTGAAAGTTCGCAGGAGATTGCAAAAATTTGGGGGCTGCGTCATGGCCTCAATACTGATGACACCGCTGTAATTGTTGCCAACCCAGTTGCCAATGAGATGGATAAAGCTTTCCACGATCAAATTTTGGAGGCTGGACTTGCGGCCGCCGCACACGCGAAGATAACTGGCAAAGCTGTTACTCCCTTTCTGCTCGAACATTTCCATACAACCAGTAAGGGTGAATCTCTTCGCGTTAATATTGAAATCATCAAGGCAAATTCGAAGTTGGCGGCTCAAATCGCCTGCACGCTGTAGAAAAATAATTAGCCATGGCTGATCAAAAAATCTTGTGCATCGGCGACATAATGTTGGATGTAACAGTTCTTTTAAATCGGCCAATTGTTGAGGGTTTAGAAACTCGAGCGAAAATTTCAACGCAAGGTGGCGGCGCCGCAGCAAATGTGGCCTCTTGGCTTTCCCACAACCAAACTAAAGCTTATTTAGTCACTCGTGTCGGCGATGATTCCGCTGGTAAAACGGTGCTTGCAGAATTAGATGCATATGGCGTGGAACATTCGAATAATGTGATTCCAAATACGAACACTGGAGTGGTCGTGGTAATTGTCGGAGCCGACGGTGAACGCACAATGTTCCCAGACTCTGGCGCGAACTCCGGGCTTGGATTGAGCGATCTTCCGGATCTTTCACAATTCAGTGCGGTTTACTTATCAGCATATTCGCTGATCAATCCGCAATCGCGTGCCGGGGTTTTAGAGATAATTTCACGTGTCGCGCAAGCAAAGCTGCCACTAATTTTAGATCCTGCAACTGTGGGAGTTTTAATGGAAGTGGGAGTTAAAGCTGCAAGTGAATGGCTCTCATTCATTGACACCATAATTTTAAATGAAGAGGAATCGCATTTCTTAACTGGAAAAACAAATCCAATTGAAGCTGCTAGCGAGTTACTTAAAAGCGTTAACACCGTGGTAATTAAACGTGGATCAAATGGTGCGCTCGGACAAACTCGAGGTTGCCAACTTGTTCAAGTTGAATCAAAGAAAACCACTGTGGTGAACACAACAGGTGCTGGCGATGCCTTTGCCGCCGGATTTATTTCAATCTGGGCCAAAAATGGAGCGTTATTAGAAGCACTGGAATCTGGAACCAACCTTGCAGCAAAGTGCGTAGCGCTAGTTGGGGCAAGACCTTCTCATCCAACCGAGTCGCTACCGAGTAATTAGATAGTTCATTGGCAAGATACGGCTCATGGCAAAAACACCCAAAGCCGTTCTCCCAAAACCAGGTGAGAACCCAGGTCGAATAATTGATATCGATGTTTCGCAAGAGATGTCAGAATCTTTTCTCGAATATGCATATTCAGTAATTTATTCACGTGCGCTTCCTGATGCGCGTGATGGTTTGAAACCAGTACAACGTCGCATCTTGCATCAGATGTCTGAAATGGGGCTTCGTCCCGATAAGGGCCATGTTAAGTGCGCACGTGCTGTTGGTGAAGTGATGGGTAAGTTGCACCCACACGGCGATGGCGCTATTTATGACGCAATGGTTCGTATGGCACAAAGCTTCTCTATGCGACTTCCACTAATCGATGGTCACGGAAACTTTGGATCGCTAGATGCCGGTCCGGCGGCAATGCGTTACACCGAATCTAGGCTTGCAGCCGCAGCAATGGCGATGGTTGATGAGTCAGATGAGAACACAGTTGATTTTGGTTCAAACTACGACGGTCAATTATTAGAACCACAAGTACTTCCTGCTGCATTTCCAAACCTGCTTGTTAATGGTGCTACTGGTATTGCAGTTGGTATGGCCACAAACATGGCACCACACAACTTGGGCGAAGTAATCGCCGCAACCAAGCATTTAATTGAAAACCCGAAGGCGACGCTCAAGGCGCTGATGAAATTTGTTCCGGCTCCTGATTTTCCAACAGGTGGCGAAATTGTTGGCAAAGAAGGCTTAGTCGAAGCCTATGAAAGTGGACGTGGTGCTTTCAAAGTTCGTGCAACAGTTGCGATTGAGAAAGTAACTGCAAGAAAACAAGGTCTAGTTATTACCGAACTCCCCTACAACATTGGCCCTGAGAAAATTGTTGAGAAGATTGCTGATTTGGTGAAGGCGAAGAAGATTCAAGGTATCTCCGACATCGTTGATCTATCCGATGGTCAGCAAGGAACCAAAGTGGTTGTTGAACTTAAGAATGGCTTTGAACCTGAAGATGTCCTTGCCAACCTCTTTAAATTGACTCCAATGGAGGATCAATTCTCAATCAACGCTGTAGCTCTTGTTGGCGGAAAGCCACTAACTCTTGGCTTAAAGGAATTGCTTCAAGTCTTTATCGATCACCGCATCGAAGTAATTCGTCGTCGCTCAGAGTTCCGTAAAGCAAAGGCCGAAAGTCGCTTAAATCTTGTTGATGGTCTGCTCAAAGCAATCATCGATATCGACAAGGTAATTAAGTTAATCCGTGCCGCTCAAGATGCACCTGAAGCAAAGACTGCACTTATGAAGGCCTACAAACTCTCGGATGAACAAGCTACTTATATTCTAGATATGCCACTTCGTCGTCTGACAAAGCTCAGCAAGCTAGAACTTGAAACGGAACAGAAAGACCTCAAAGCAATTGTTACAAAGCTAAAGGCGCTACTTGCTTCAGAAGAAGCAATTAAAGCTCAGGTTTCACTAGAACTTGATGAAGTCTCTAAGAACTTTGCAACACCACGCCGCACGCGCATCGCTTGACGATTAAATGAAGGCAATTGCGATCACCCAAGTTGGTGCTCCTGATGTTCTCAAACTAGGTGAAGTTGAGCGCCCATTAATAAGTGAAGATCAGGCGCTGATAGATGTAACGATAGCGGGCGTTAATTTCATAGATATTTATCACCGCTCTGGAAAATATCCAGTAACTCTTCCCTTCATTCCAGGTGTCGAAGGCCTTGGAGTTGTTTCGCAACTTGGTTCAAATTCCCCGACAGATTTAAAAGTTGGGATGCGTGTTGGTTGGGTAATGGCAAGTGGCGGATATGCCGAATCAGCAGCTATTCCAGCCAAAACTCTTATCCCAATTCCCGAAGATATTAAAGATGAAGATGCAGTTGCACTTTTACTCCAAGGAATGACCGCTCACTATCTGACGCGAAATACTTATGAAATTAAAGCTGGTGATACCGCAGTTGTTCATTCTGGCGCTGGCGGTGTTGGACTCCTACTAACTCGATATATAAAATCACTTGGTGGCAGAGTTATAGCGACCGCCTCTACAAAAGAGAAGCAGGAAATTGCTATTGCGGCTGGCGCTGATCTGGCAATTGGCTATTCTGGATTCTCAAAAACCGTTAGAGAGTTCACTGATGGCATTGGTGCAAACGTTATTTATGATGGCGTAGGCAAAGATACTTTTGACGAAGGGCTTCAAGCTTTACGCAGAAGAGGCACGCTTGCCGTTTTTGGAGCCGCGAGTGGGCAAGTCGCGCCGATTGAAATAATGAAAATTTCAGCAGGATCAATCTTTTTAACCAGGCCAACTCTCGCGGATTATGTTGCCGAGCGAAGTGAATTACTTTGGCGCGCAAATGAAGTATTCGAAACCTTTAGACGTGGTCACATGCAAGTTGCAATTGGTGGCCGCTATCCCCTTGCTGATGCGGCAACTGCTCACAGTGAATTGGAAGCTAGGCGAACAACTGGAAAGTTAATTCTGCAAGTTCGGTAATCTTTGCCCGTGCCGCCTAAAGATCCGAGTCGAGAAGCTCACTTCCCTGCCATCGAAAAAAGATATGGCGAGAAGATGTCGTATTGGTTCAAAGTTATGGCAAAGCTTGAAGGCAAGAAATATCCAGAACAAATTGCTCATCTGCGTGAGAATTATGGTTTCTCACAAGCCCATGCAAATGCCCTAGTTATGTACTCCCGCGGCTCAAAATCAGCAAAGCGTTTTGACTCCCCGGCTCAATATTTCAAATCGCTAGAGCCGAAACAAGCAACCAAGGTCCGGGCTATTCTGAAAACTATTACTTCGAAGTTTCCCAATTTAGAACTTGTAATCTCTTGGAATCAGCCAATGTTGAAGCTTGGCGATCACTATATTTTTGGGATTTCAACCGCTAAGAACCACATTTTATTTGCACCTTGGAGCCAGGATGTTCTAGAGAAATTCCGGCCAAAAATGAAAGATCTTGATGTGAAGAAAAAGACTATTGGCGTGCCAAACGATTGGGATATTGATGAGAAGTTATTGCACGCTTTGGTAAAAGCCAGAATTGCTGAGACTAAATAACTAGTTAAGCGTCGATTCGATCGCGCGCGATTTCAGCGGTTGAAATAAATTCTTTGCGAGGTGCAACTTCATTGCCCATAAGCAGTTCGAACATCGCTTCTGCGGCGTTGGCATCCTTCATTGTGATTCGACGTAGGGTGCGGTGTGCAGGATCCATTGTGGTCTCACGAAGCTGATCAGCATCCATCTCGCCCAGACCTTTGTAGCGTTGAATTGGTTCTTTCCAGCGCTTTCCGGCTTTAGTTAAATCTGCAGTCATCTTCTTCATCTCATCATCGGAATATGTGTAATGAACTTCCCCGCGCTTTCCACCAACAACCTCGATGCGGTGCAAAGGTGGCATGGCTGCAAATACTCGACCATCTTCGATCAGCGGGCGCATATAACGTGAAAGTAAAGTAAGGAGTAGACAACGAATGTGTGCGCCATCAACGTCGGCATCGGACATCAGAATAATTCGACCATATCGAGTGTCATCTAGTTCGAAGGAGCGACCAGAGCCGGCACCAATAACTTGGATGATTGAGGCACATTCATTGTTCTCAAGCATTTGAGATAGCGAGGCTTTCTGAACGTTCAATATCTTGCCGCGAATTGGCAGGATTGCTTGGAATTCTGAGTTACGCGCAGCTTTTGCTGTTCCCAAAGCTGAGTCGCCCTCGACGATGTAGAGCTCAGTGCGATCAGTGTCATCTGATCGACAATCTGAAAGTTTGGTTGGAAGTGAGGAGCTTTCCAAAGCATTTTTGCGGCGTTGAATATCTTTGTGGGCGCGAGCTGAGATACGAGTTCTTGATGCCCCAGCAACTTTCTCCAGAATCATCTTGCCGGTTGCTTTATCAATTCGTTTTGTTGTTGCGAAGAATTTCTTCATCTCATCGGCAACAACTGCGGCAACAATCTTTGTGGCTGCGGCAGTTCCTAAAACTTCCTTGGTCTGGCCTTCAAATTGTGGCTCAGACATACGAACGGTGACAACTGAAGTTAGGCCCTCGAGAACGTCATCCTTGATTACATCAGCTTCATTGTTCTTAAGAGTTTTTGTCGCACGAAGGGCATCGTTAAATGCCTTTGTAATTGAACGCTCGAAACCTTGAACGTGGGTTCCACCTTTAGGTGTTGAAATAATATTTACAAAGCTCGACATGGTGTTCTCATAACCATTGCCCCACTGCAACGCGATGTCGACTCCCATTTCGCGATTTACTTCAGTAGGCATCATGTGGCCTTTTTCATCGAGAACAGGAACTGTCTCGGTGTATTCGCCAGAACCAGTAAGGCGAATTACTTCACCGATTGGATCATCAGGACGCAGGAATGAACAGAACTCAGAGATACCGCCCTTATGGAAAAACTTCTCAGAACTCTTAGCCTTTGTTCGGTTGTCATTAACTGTAAGAGTTAGACCAGGAACTAGGTAAGAAGTTTGGCGCGCACGAGCGTAAATATCTTCGATTGCGAGCTCGGCCTCTTTTAAGAAGATCTGACGATCTGCCCACCATTTAATTCTTGTGCCAGTGACTTTCGCACTGACTTTTCCAATTACACGAAGTCCAGAGCTTTCAGTAAATGAAGCCTTAGGACCATCGCCATCAAAGATGCCTGCGTTACCGCGTTGGAATGACATCCAATAAATTTTTCCATTGCGATCAACTTCAACATCAAGACGAGATGCAAGTGCGTTTACAACTGATGCACCTACTCCGTGCAAACCACCAGAAGCGGCATATGAACCGCCACCGAATTTTCCACCGGCATGCAATTTAGTCATAACAACTTCAACACCAGTAAGTCCGGTCTTTGGTTCTTTATCTACTGGAATTCCACGACCATCGTCATGAACTTCAACCGATCCATCTGATTCCAAATTAATTTCAATATTTTTGCAATGACCTGCAAGTGCTTCATCTACCGAGTTATCAATAATTTCCCAGAGGCAGTGCATGAGTCCACGTGAATCGGTCGTACCGATATACATACCTGGACGTTTGCGAACTGCATCAAGACCTTCTAAAACGGCTAGATCTTTGGCGTTATAGCCATTCTCTGTTGTTGATGCGAGTTCGTCGGTAGCCACGGAGATGAAGGTTATCTTGTGAGGGGCGATTTTCTCGGTTGATTGCGAGCACTTTGCAAAAATATTTTGATTCAGGGCATTTACAGGAAATTATGTGGGATTTATGACACGCCCGAGCGTGAATTTAGATATTTTAACGAGCGGGGAATAAAGGTTTAGTGGTTTGATGTTCCCCTACACAAGAACACCAACTGAGTTAAAGGAGCGAAATGACCGAGCAATTGATTCTCGAAACTACACCGCTCAATGCTGTCGATCGTTGCGATCGTTGCGGAGCCCAAGCGTACGTTCGTGCAGTATTGCTAAATGGTGGCGAGCTCTTGTTCTGTGGACATCACGCTAAGGAATACGCTGAAAAGCTAAAGCCTGTTGTAAAAGTGATTCAAGATGAAACTGCAAAGTTAACTGCAGTCTCTTCTGACGCTAATTAATTTATTTAGCTAAACCTTCGCCAGCTACGAATTTATCCTTGTGCGATCCATCGCAAAATGGCTTCTCGCTTGAGAGCCCACAGCGGCATAATGAGAAATCTGATTTAGTTTCAATCACATTTCCATCTGCATCAATAATCTCTACGGTTCCCTTCACGCGAATGGAACCGTTCTCTTTAATTCGAATTTGGACTTTATCGTTTGCGTTTTCGCTCATCTAAATTCCCGCTCTTAATCTAGGTAATCGCGTAGGACTTGTGAACGTGATGGGTGACGCAACTTAGACATCGTCTTTGATTCAATTTGGCGGATCCGCTCACGTGTAACGCTGTAAACCTTGCCAATTTCATCCAAAGTCTTAGGTTGGCCATCGGTTAGACCAAAGCGCATTTTCACAACGCCGGCTTCACGTTCTGACAGGGTTCCTAGTACTGAGTGAAGTTGTTCTTGCAGCAATGTAAATGAGACAGCATCGGCAGGAACAATCGCTTCTGAGTCTTCGATTAAATCTCCGAATTCAGAGTCGCCCTCTTCACCGAGTGGAGTATGAAGCGAGATTGGCTCACGACCATACTTCTGAACCTCAACAACCTTTTCAGGTGTCATATCAAGTTCTTTAGCAAGCTCTTCTGGTGTCGGTTCGCGGCCCAGATCTTGAAGCATCTGACGTTGAACACGTGCAAGTTTGTTAATGACTTCAACCATGTGAACCGGAATACGAATTGTTCTTGCCTGGTCAGCCATCGCGCGAGTAATCGCCTGGCGAATCCACCAAGTTGCATATGTTGAGAACTTATAACCCTTTGTGTAGTCGAACTTCTCAACTGCACGGATTAGACCCAAGTTACCTTCTTGAATTAAATCAAGGAACAACATGCCGCGACCGGTGTAACGCTTTGCCAGCGAGACCACAAGGCGAAGGTTTGCTTCAAGCAAATGGTTCTTTGCGCGCTTGCCATCTAGAACTAATTGTTCAAGTTCGCGCTTGTATTTCTTATCAATCTTCTTCTCGTTCTTAATGATTTCTTCGGCAAATAGCCCAGCTTCAACGCGAAGCGAAAGATCAACTTCCATCTCAGCATTTAGAAGTGGCACACGCCCGATAAGTTTTAGGTAATCCTTAACTGGGTCGGCAGTAGCACCGGCGGTTAGAACGGTTTGTACAGGTGCATCATCTTCTTCAGAATCTTTAATAGTGAAAGCATTCTCTTCGTTCTGAGATTCTTCAGCGACATTTACTACTCGAATCTCGCTCTCTTTCTCTTCTTCAATAATCTCTTTAACTTCTTCAACGAGAGTTTCGAGATCTTCTAATTCAATCTCTTCTAATTCAACTTCTTCGCCATCAATCTTGGTAACAATTGGCTTGCCTGGCTTGCCTTCTGCTACTGGCTTAACGCCGAGTGCAGCTAGGCGCTTGGCTTCAAGTTCAGCTTTGGTCGGAAATAATTTCTTTCCTGATGGTGCGGGTGCAGCTTTCTTTGTAGTTTTAGTTGCTGCTGCTAATTTTTGTGCCTCTAATTCAGCTTTAGTTGGAAAGCGACGAGGACCAGTTGATTTCTTAACAATTTTTTTAGGTGCAGCTTTCTTCGCAGTCTTCTTAACAGCGGCTTTCTTTGCAACAACTTTCTTAGTCGCAGCTTTCTTCACTGTCTTTTTACTGCTTGCGCTATTTTTGTGCGCACGAATTCCAGCCACAATTCATCCTTTGGTTTGTCTGGCCTCTCTTCGGACCAGCGAAACTTGCTTGGCTATATTATAAATTGTCCACAGCCCTTTATGCACATCAGGAAACGCTAGTTACTTGCTGGAATTTGCCTTCAACCCAATTGCGAGCGCATCTCTGAGCACGCTTCCGACCGCTTCGACCTCAATTAGGAAGCCATCGTGGCCAAAAGGTGAGGAAATCGTCACGAGTGGCAGAGCGGTTGGGGTCAATTCGACTATCTCTTCTTGTAATCGGGGCCAAAAAAGTCGATCGGAATCTATAGATATGACTACAACCGGAATCTTCACAGTGGCGAGCGCCTCTGCGACTCCCCCACGATCTCGACCCACATCATGTGAATTCATAGCTTCGGTAAGAGCGATATAGGTATTGGCATCAAAGCGTTTAGCCAATTTACTTGCTTGGTGGTCTAAATATGACTCAACTGCATAACGTCCGGTGTCATCTCCCTGCAGTTCGCGACCAAAGCGAACATCCATCTCAGTTTCAGTGCGATAAGTCAGGTGGGCAATTCTTCGAGCAATTCCCATACCCTCAGTTGGGCCTTGCTCCTGCTCGTAATAGTCACCGTTGTTGAAATATGGGTCAGATTTAATTGCGCGAATTTGAATTGAGGCCGCACCAATTTGATCACCAGTTGCGACTGCTGATGAACCAATTGTGCAGATTGCATTAACGCGAGTTGGGTGCGAGACGGCCCATTCAAGTGCGCGCATTCCACCAAGTGATGGCCCGACCGACAAAATGTAATGCGAAATTCCTAGCGCATTAGTGAGTGCAAGTTCTGCTGCCACCATGTCGCGAATTGTTACGGTTGGAAATCTTGATCCCCAACGTTTCCCATCCGGAGCTAGTGAAGATGGGCCAGTACTTCCCTGACATCCACCAATAACATTTGGGCAGATAACAAAATATTTATCGGTATCTAGTGGTAAACCTGGGCCAACCATTGAAGGCCACCAACCAGGAACATCCGACCAACCAGTTAACGCATGGTTAACAAGAATTGCATTGTTGCCCGCGGCATTCAACTTGCCCCAAGTTTGATAGGCGATAGTTGTATCTAGAAGTTTTTCGCCAGACTCCAGTTCAAGGTCACCGATTTTTAGGAATTGCCGATCACCAGGAGCATGGCTTTCAAGCCACGCCCCAGTGATATGACAATTACAGTCAGATTCCATGAATCTAGTTTCGCAGATTAATTATTTAGCTGCGGCGAAACCATCGGTGATATCAGCTTTAATATCTTCGATGTTCTCAATTCCGACAGAGAGACGGATTAATCCTGGAGTTACACCCGCAGTTAATTGCTCTTCTGGGCTTAGTTGTGAGTGTGTTGTTGAGGCTGGGTGAATAACCAGCGAGCGAACATCGCCGATGTTTGCTACGTGTGAGTGCAGTTTTAGCGCTTCAACAAACTTCTTACCCGCTTCGATTCCACCCTTGATTTCAAAGGAGAGAACTGAGCCAGAACCAGTCGGCGCATACTTTGTAGCCAACTTGTTCCATGGTGATGATGGAAGTGATGCGTA
Organism: actinobacterium SCGC AAA044-D11; assembly: GCA_965268555.1. Taxonomy (GTDB): domain Bacteria; phylum Actinomycetota; class Actinomycetes; order Nanopelagicales; family Nanopelagicaceae; genus AAA044-D11. The sequence goes on along the minus strand of OZ254174.1, from coordinate 514,112 downwards.
GTTAACCTTCTCGACTTGTGGTTGCTTCTCTAGCCAGGTTGCCAAAGTCTTCGCATTCGATAGATGGCGCTCGATACGTAGTGAAAGAGTTTCAAGTCCTTGAGCTAATAACCAAGCATTGAATGGGCTTACCGCAGCGCCAGTATCGCGAAGCAGGGTTAGGCGAATCTTGAAGATGTAAGAAAGGTTTGCGCCAAAGGCTGACCCAACGCCAAGTGCTTGCGCATAAACCAGGCCGTTATAACTTGGATCTGGTTGATTGAATCCTGGGAAGCGATCTTTGTGCTGGGCATAATCGAAGTTGCCTGAATCAACAATCGCGCCAACGACAGAGTTTCCGTGACCGGACAGGAACTTTGTTGCCGAGTGAATAACAACATCTGCGCCATGTTCGATTGGACGGATTGTGAATGGTGTTGCAACAGTGTTATCCACGATAAGTGGGACGCCATTCTTATGTGCAATATTTGCAACTGTTTCAATGTCTAGGACATCATTCTTTGGGTTAGCAATTGTTTCACCGAAGAACGCCTTGGTATTTGGCTTTACTGCAGCTTGCCATGATGCCGGGTCATCTGGATTTTCTACGAATGTTACTTCGATCCCAAATTTTGGAAGTGTGTAGTGGAACAAGTTATAAGTTCCGCCATAAAGACTTGGCGAAGAAACGATGTGGTCGCCAGCTTCGGCAACGTTTAATACTGCATATGTAGTTGCGGCAGAACCTGATGCAACTAGGAGCGCAGCTACTCCACCTTCGAGTGAAGCAATTCGTTGCTCTACTGCATCTTGAGTTGGGTTCATGATGCGGGTGTAAATATTTCCTAATTCAGCAAGGCTAAAAAGATCAGCGGCATGCTTAGTGTCGCGGAATTGATATGCAGTTGTTTGATACAACGGCAATGCGCGTGCGCCAGTTGTTGGATCAGGAACTTGACCGGCATGAACTTGACGAGTTTCAAATGAAGATTTATCTAATGAAAATGACATTACAGACCTCCCAGAAAATAAGGGGGTAGCGTTTTTTATTCGTTACCCACGCTTGCCAATTGCAATTTGCAACTGACCTGGTCTTCACCCGGAGCACCCCACCGTGGTGGAGGGTTGCCGTCCAGTAAGCCGGGGCTAAAACCTGGAACTCGTGACCTTGGCGAAATTGTAAATAACTAAATGCGAGATGTCTAATTGCTAATAGTTTGCAGCGAGCGTGATGAACTGCGCCAACGCATTGGAATATTCATCGAAATTAGGGCCGGGGTTTAGGCGCTCATCGACAAGCAGATCGGCACGATTTTCTAACATGATCGAGGCGACCCGAGGATCGCTCTGATAGAAATCCAATGGAACATAGGTTCCGGCATATGGCTGATTTAGAACGCTCTCGCCAAATGGCGCGAACTGCAATTGGGCAAGTTCAACCAACCCACTTGGCGTATGAAATGCATCAGTGCCGATGCAAACTGGCGGCCGGGCCTGGCCATGATTTACCGCATTTGGATGTTGCTCATTTCGATACGAATGAAAATCAATAATCAAAACCTTGTCATGTATTTTTAACTTATCTGAAACTAGATCTGTAAGAGCTTTGGCATATGGGACGTAGTAGTTGGCTATCAAGTGACTTGAATCAAAATTAGGTTCGCGAAGTTGTTCTCCTGAGGAAGTCCTCGAGTAAACCGCTCCCATTCCAACTTGATTCATAATCTCGCGTTCATCTGGAAAACGCTCTGGATCTATTACTAGCCTAGAAAACCTATTTATAAACAACGTTGGTGGGCTTACTAGATTTGCAGTGGCATGAAGCACCATTTCGGCAGTTAGCGAATCGGTCATCTCATTTAATTCAGCTTCGAGATCGCTATCGTCTAACAAAATATCTCGTCTAACTTCTTCTGGGATATACCTTGCAGAGTGCGGAACATGAATAATTAAATGTGAAGTTGGATCCCCCGCAATAATCTCAAAGTTATCTGCCACTAAAGGCGACCAGCCTCGTGGACTCGTTTTAGAAACTCTTTAGTTTCTGGCTGCTTTGGCGCCTCAAGAATTTGAGCCGGGGTTCCCCACTCCAGAATTTTTCCGTGGTGCAAGAAACAAACTTCATCTGCGACTTGTTTTGCAAAACCCATTTCGTGAGTAGCCAAAACCATTGTCATGCCTTCAATTTTCAGATCTCGAACAGTCGATAGAACTTCGTTGACTAAGACCGGATCCAACGCAGATGTAATTTCATCCAACAACAAAAGTCTTGGCGCAACTGCAATAGATCTAATGATTGCCACGCGTTGCTGTTGGCCACCACTTAGTCGATCTGGATAATTCTCGGCCTTGTCATGTAAGCCGAATCGATCCAATAACTTGTAGGCGTTCTCTCGGGCAATTTCCTTCGAGATTCCTTGGACTTTCATCGGAGCCAAGGTGATGTTGTCGATTACCTTCATGTGTGGAAAGAGATTGAAGGATTGAAAGACGATACCTAGTTTGCGGCGGACCTTATCTACATCAGCATCAACTGCGGTTATATCTTCGCCATCTAAAACAATTGAGCCATCGTCGATTTGATCGAGCAAATTTATGCAACGAAGTAGCGTTGATTTACCAGACCCAGATGAGCCAATGAATACCGTCGCGGTGTGAACAGGCACGGTAAATGAAATATCTTCAAGAACAACTTCTGAGCCATATGACTTCCGTAATTTTTTAACTTCGAGAACTGGTTGACTCATGCAACACCTGTCGCATTCTGGCGCTCGATTGATCGGCGTAGTGTGCGATCGGTGAATCGAGTAAGCGGAATAGTTACGAGAAGAAAGATAATTGCTGCCATTACATATGGCGTGTAATTAAAGCTTCTGCTGCTGGCAATTTGGGCCGCACGGACAGCATCGGTAACACCGAGAATTGAAACTAGGCCCGTGTCCTTAATCAATGCGACCAGATCATTTAAAAGCGGTGGCGTTACTCTTCGAAATGCTTGAGGCAATACGACATAGCGCAGACTCTGGAAGTGGCTTAACCCAAGGGATCTAGCAGCTGCTCGCTGGCTGGGATGAATTGTAAGGATTCCGCTTCGAATTACTTCTGCAACATATGCGGTGTAAGTAATTATCACTGCGATTGTTCCAAGTACTAAAACATTATTTGTCAGACCTTGAATTCTAAGTGCTGGGATTCCAAAGCCGACTAGCAGAATTACCAAAAGCATAGGAATGCCACGAAAGACGTCGACATATAGGGTGGCCAGAATTCGAAATGGCGCAAGCGCCGGTGACCTGGAAGTTCTAATCAAAGCGATACTCAATCCGAGAATCGCTACACAAGTTGATGCAATTAAGGTCAGAGTTACGTTGGTTCCAAAACCAAGAATTATCTTTGGTAAAACCTCAACACCATAAGCCCAGGCGAAGAAGGTGTCAGATAGAGATTTCCAACCGGGCGAGGTAACTGCAACTAAAGCCAGGCCGCCGATAACAACAATGCTAGATATAACGGCAATTATTGAATTTCTAATATTGCGGGATCTGCGGGCGGCTCGTCTGGCAATTTCGAGTTCGCTTGGAACCCAATCGCCACCAAAGTTATAGGGCGCCGCACCTGAATCAGATTCAGATGGACGCCCCATGTCATTACTCATATTAGGTTGGAGATTACTTTAAGAACGGCGCTCCTGCAGCAGAAGTTAGCCACTTATTAGTGATCTTTTCCAATTCACCGCTCTTGCGAACTGCCTCAAGTGCGTTAGTAACGCAGGCTGTGATTGGGCTGTCCTTTGCGAGAAGTAGTCCGGCACCTTCATCAGCTGAACTTGAATTCTCAAGTTGGCCAACAATGATTCCGTTATCAATTTCAGCGGCAGATAAATAGAAAGCTGTTGGTAGATCAACCACGAAGCCATCAATCTGACCATTCTTAAGGGCGGCAACACCAGCAGCGTTGTCATTGAAAACTTGAGCCTTAAGGCCAAGCACGTTTTCAACAGCATCTAACGATGTTGTCCCTACAGCTGCGCCAATCTTTGGATTAGCTGCCTTGATATCAGCAATTGATTTTGCGCCAGCAATCTTGCTTCCCTTGAAGGAGACTATTGATTGGTTTGACTTGTAATAAGAAGATGAGAAGTCAACAACTTTGGCACGTTCTGCAGTAATTGAATATTGCTGAATGTTGAAGTCGAAAGTCTTTGGTCCTGGAGCGATTGCGCCATCGAATGTGGTGCGAATCCACTTAACGTTCTCATTCTTGTAACCAAGCTCCTTTGCAATTGCATAAGCGACTGCTGCTTCAAAGCCTTCGCCTGATTCTGGCTTGTCATTTAGAACCCATGGTGAATATGCAGGTTCGCCAGTAGCAATTGTTAAAACCTTTGGCGTAACTGTTGAAAGCGCGCCCGCCTTGCACTCAGCAGAAGCTGAAGCAGACTTGCTATCGTCTGATGAGCCACAGCTTGTAAGCAATAGTGCTGCAATTGCTAGCGGCGTAATTAACTTAAGTTTTTTCATTCTTTTCGCCCTTCACTTCTTCTATTTGTTACAACATTGGGATTCCCCGAATTCAGGAATTCTAAAGAGCGCTGGTTGCTGGTGTCTAGTTGCTAATAAATTGCAGGTGCTTAATTGTGCTCACGCCAGGCCGAGGTAATTGGCAATCTTCGATCTTTACCAAATGCCCGCTTAGAAATCTTCGTTCCTGGTGGATATTGGCGACGCTTATATTCAGCGGCATCAACCATGCGAATAACTTTCGTCGCAAGCTCCAAATCAAAACCCGCTGCCAGGACTCCGGCAAGACCTAAATCTTGGTCAATATAGATATGAAGGATTTGATCGAGAATTAAATATTCGGGCAATGAGTCGGTGTCTTTCTGGCCAGGTCGAAGTTCTGCGCTTGGCTCTTTTGAAATCGAATTAACTGGAATAGGTGGCGTTTGACCATTCTTAATTGCCTGATCATTGCGCCACTTTGAGAGCGCCCAAACTTCAGATTTAAATAGATCTTTAATTGGGGCATATCCCCCGACTGCATCGCCATACATAGTTGAATATCCGACCGCTAGCTCTGATTTATTTCCGGTTGCTAAAACTAAATGTCCCTCTTGATTTGAAAGCCCCATTAAAGTCGTTCCGCGAACTCGGGCTTGAACGTTCTCTTCAGCTAATCCAGTTAATCCGAGTTGAGATAAGAAGGTAGAAACCATTGGCTCGATTTCAATAACTCGATAATTAACTCCGAGGTTCTTCGCCAGTTCGGCAGCATCGGTTAGTGAATGATCTGATGAATATCTGCTTGGCAACCCGACACCAAATACTCTCTCGGCTCCGATTGCATCTGCAGCGATCGTTGCGACTAGCGCAGAATCAATGCCGCCAGATAGCCCGAGAATTACGCTCTTGAATTTGTTCTTCTCAACATAGTCGCGAAGTCCAATAACCAGGGCCTGCCAGGCCTGCGCCAAATCACTCATTGGATGGGCAATGCCATGAGTTATTTTTTCATATGCCAAAAGTGGCACATCGCTAATAACAACATCCGGCGTAGAAGTTCGAAGACGAAGGTCCAAATCAACAACCATGAGCCCATCGAAAAATTGTGGGGCTCTGGCAACAATGTCGCCGTTAGCTGTTGCGACAATACTGTCGCCATCAAACACCAAATCATCTTGGGCGCCCGTCATATTCACATATGCCAATGGGGCGCCAATATCCTTTGCCCGTTTCCTTACCAATAACTGACGGACATCTTCTTTAGCTCGCTCGAACGGGCTGCCATTTGGCACAAGAACTAAGCCAGGTGTTCGAGCCTTTAGCTCTGCAACAGGTCCATCGTCGACCCAAATATCTTCACAGATTGCAATCCCAATATCTACGCCATGAAAGCGAACAACTAGAGAGCGGTCGCCTGCTACAAAGTTTCGGAATTCATCAAAGACGCCATAGTTAGGAAGATGGTGCTTCACATACGTCGCAACAACTTCACCACGATAAACCAGAGCTACTGCATTCTGTGGTTTCTGCTCTGCGCTGCCATCTAAATATCCGATGACTGTAAGAATTTCACCAAAGCCTTCATCCTCTAATCGGTCTGCTACCTCTAGAACTGCAGCTTTGCTTGCACTGCGAAAAGTCTGGCGAAGCGCCAAGTCCTCAACCGGATAACCAGTCATAACCATCTCGGGAAAGAGCAGAACATTTGCGCCAGCAGCACTTGCCTTGGCGGCGTACTCACAAACTAATTCGCTATTCCCAGTTAGATCACCGAGCGTTGGATTGATTTGTGCAAGGGCAATGCGGAGCTGACCGATAGCTAGGCCGCCGTTATTTCCCATGCGGCTAGCCTACCCGCACAACTATTGGTTACACTTTCCGGTAGTTCAAATAGCGACCAGGGACCGAAATCCGGCTTTGAGTTCGCTAACTTTGAATCCAGGAGCCTTGCATGTCTCTCAATAATCGAATTTCCATTTCGGATCTTGCTGCCTATAAAAAGCGCGGCGAAAAATGGGCAATGCTTACCTCGTACGAGCAGATGACTGCCGAGATTTTTGATGAAGCCCAAATCCCAGTTCTCTTAGTTGGCGATTCTGCAGGCAATAATTTCTTTGGGGCGGCCGACACCATCCCAGTAACCGTTGATGAATTAATCCCACTAGCTCGGGCTGTTGTGAATGCGACATCGCGTGCAATGGTTGTGGCCGACTTTCCATTTGGGTCATATGAAAGTGGACCAGATGCAGCACTTGTTACGGGTATCAGATTTTTTAAAGAGGCTAAAGCCCACGCCGTTAAATTAGAAGGTGGCGCCCGAGTTGTGCCGCAGATTAAAAAACTCATCGAATCTGGAATCCCAGTAATGGGGCATCTCGGCCTGACTCCACAATCTGTTCATGCTCTCGGTGGCTTTAAAGTTCAAGGTCGAGGCGAAGATGCGGCAAGGATTCTGGCGGATGCAAAAGCACTTGAAGCTGCTGGTGTATTTGCGCTGGTCCTGGAATTAGTCCCAGAAGAATTGGCTGAACAAATTACTAAAGAGCTTTCGATTCCAGTTATTGGAATTGGTGCGGGTGCGAAATGCGATGCCCAAGTATTGGTCTGGACTGATTTGATGGGAATTACCAAGAACGCACCTAAGTTGGCTAAGGCCTATCGAAATCTGCGAATTGAGATGCTAAATGCCGCTAAAGAGTATGCAAGTGAAGTTTCTTCTGGGCAATTCCCTGGGCCAGAGCAAACTTTTCACTAGTTATTAACTAGATTATCGCCGTGCTGAAAAAGATTGCGGTCGATATCTCCCCGCTTCGCAAATATCCAGATTTTCGACGCCTCTGGGCCTCTGGTCTGATCAGCTACTTCGGTTCGATGATTACTTACGTCGCTCTGCCCTTTCAGATCAAAGAACTTACCAACTCCTACATAGCAGTTGGGCTTATGGGAGCGGTCGAATTGATACCGCTAATCATTTTTGGGCTATATGGCGGAGTACTGGCCGATCGCGTGGACCGACGGAAGATGATTTTCATAACCGAATCTGCCCTAATGCTCATGACTTTCTCACTCTTTATAAATTCCCAACTTGAGAAGCCGAGTCTGGTTTGGATTTATATCGTCGCCGCTTCTTTCGCCGCCCTCGATGGCCTGCAGCGACCAAGTGCCGATGCGATATTGCCAAGACTTGTTGGCCATGATGATTTACCTGCAGCAAGTGCACTCATGTCTTTGCGTTGGCAGACCGGAGTAATCACGGGACCTGCCCTTGCCGGCATTCTCCTTGCAACGACTGGCATCGGAACTGCCTACTTAGCGGATGTATTAACTTTTGCAATCTCGCTGTTAATTATTGCTCGAGTTAAATCTGTAAAGCCGACAAGTAAAGAATCTGCTCCAACAATTAGCGCGATGATAGAAGGCATAAAATATGCAACCTCTCGCAAAGACCTACTGGGCACTTACTTGGTGGACCTAGCGGCAATGTTCTTTGCGATGCCAAATGCACTCTTTCCATTCTGGGCTGATCAATTAAATGCCACTTGGGCCCTTGGACTCTTCTATGCCGCCGGAACTATAGGTTCGGTTCTGGTAACTCTGACAAGTGGTTGGATAAAAAATTATCATCATCATGGTCGAGCGGTTTTTCTCGGGGCACTTGGCTGGGGTGCGGCTATTGCGATGGCTGGTGTCACCGATTCGCTATTCCTAATTCTCTTTTTCTTGGCACTGGCCGGTGCCGCCGATATGGTCAGTGCGCTTTTCCGAGGAGCGATCTGGAACCAATCAATCCCGGACGAGCTTCGCGGACGATTGGCAGGAATCGAATTGCTTTCTTACTCTGTTGGACCACTTGGTGGGCAGATGCGGGCCGGAACATTCGCCGCGGTTACCAACTTGAAGACTTCAGTAGTAAGTGGTGGTCTACTTTGCATCGGATTTGTGTCGATTGCGGCCGCTGCATTGCCAAAATTTAGAAAATATGACGTCAGAACGAACGAATTTGCCGTCGAACAACGAAAAATTCGGGCCGAAAGTGCAAATTTGGCAAAAAATTCAGATTTAGATCAATAAATTTAAATAATTTCGCCGAAAATTGCGAAAATAATTTGCCGAAATACATAAAAAAATATGAAAATATTGTTGCGACACGCAGGTAAAAAATCACTCAAAATAGTGGAAACTTTTTGCAATTGGTGACACGCTTATCCATGAACAGGTTCGGTGACGGATCGAACTATTCTGATTAGGAGATGTAAATGGCCGCAGCTAAGAAATCTGCACCAAAGAAGCGTCGCAAGAAGGCAGCTGCTCCAGCAGCACCAAAGAAGCGTCGCAAGAAGGCAGCTGCTACAGCAGCACCAAAGAAGCGTCGCAAGAAGGCAGCAGCTAAGAAGGCTGCTCCAAAGCGTCGTAAGAAGGCAGCAGCTAAGAAGGCTGCTCCAAAGCGTCGTAAGAAGGCAGCAGCTAAGAAGGCTGCTCCAAAGAAGCGCCGCAAGAAGGCAGCAGCTAAGAAGGCTGCTCCAAAGCGTCGTAAGAAGGCAGCAGCTAAGAAGGCTGCTCCAAAGAAGCGTCGCAAGAAGGCAGCAGCTTCAGCAGCTGCTCCAAAGAAGCGTCGTCGTAAGAAGGCTGCTGCAAAGTAGTTTTTCTCGAAAAAGCCCCGCGGTGAAAACCGCGGGGCTTTTTCATTTTACAAATCTTTTATAAATTCATCTCTAAGCTTTGTTGAAAGCCGATCAAATATTTTTGCTAATTCTTCTTGATCCTTTACATTCAAATTATCTACGAATCTATTTCGAACACTAGCAACATGATCCGGGGCGGCCTTAACAATTGCCCGCCAACCTTTCTCTGTCATGACCGCAAATGAGCCACGCTTATCTTCAGTGCAAACCTCGCGACGAACCCACCCTGCCTTCTCCATGACTTTCATCCGATGTGAAAGTCGGCTCTTAGAGAGCATCGCGATTTCAGCGAGTTCTGACATTCGCATTCGACGATCAGGGGCATCTGATAATTGGGCAAGGACTTCATAGTCGGCCATTGATAAATCATGGCCATCTAGGTCGGCATCAAGTGCTTCAAGTAGGCGGCGCGAAGCGATTATGTACGAACGCCAAGCCTTCATCTCACGTGGATTCAACCACTTCGGACTCTTGTCAGATGATTGGGCGGCCATGGTTAAAGTTTAGATTAAAAGCCATTTAGTTGAAAGTTGAATTACTTATTTCCGGGTGTAATAGGCTCTTGCCCATGAAAAGCGGAATTGATTTAAGACATTTAAAGCCAACTATCCGACCACAAGATGATTTGTATCGTCACGTCAATGGAACTTGGATCGATAGCGCCGAGATTCCAGCCGACCGGTCATCCGATGGGGCGTTCTACGAGTTATACCAAAACGCCGAGAATCAAGTCCGCGAGATAATTGAAGAGCTCGGAGCAAGTGGTGGGGCTCAGGGAAGCGTCGCTCAGAAAATTGGCGACCTCTATGCATCTTTCATGGATGAGGCGAAAGCCGACGCACTTGGCATTACTCCAATCGCAAAAGATTTGGAACTCGCACTAAGTGTTTCCGATGTAAACGAATTTCATAAAGTCCTTGGTGATTTCGAAAGCCGGGGCTTGGGCGGGATTTTTTATCAGTACATAACAACTGACAATATGGATTCGAATACCAACATTGCTTACATCGGACAATCTGGATTAAGTCTTCCTGACGAGGCCTACTATCGCGAAGAAGAATTTGCAGAAATTAGAACTGCCTTTGTTGAACACATGACCAAGATGTTCACATTGGCGAAAATTGAAAACCCTGCGGCAAAGGCTGCAGCCATTTTGAAACTAGAAACAGAGATTGCGAGCAAGCATTGGGATCAGGTCAAAGATCGCGATGCGCTTCTTACCTACAACAAGATGAGCTTTGCAGAGCTAAAAGCCGCCTCCCCTGGATTTGATTGGGATACCTGGTTTGCTACTTCAAAGGTCCCGAGCAACGTTATGGCAACAGTTATTGTCCGCCAGCCCTCATTTTTCACCGGGCTTGGCGAGATCCTAAAGAACTTTAATTCAGAAGCGTGGTCGGCCTGGCTAGCTTGGCATTTACTTTCAGGTGCATCGTCATATTTGAGTAGCGAATTTGTAAATGAAAACTTTGCTTTCTATGGCACCAAACTATCCGGAACACCAGAGCTCAAAGCTAGATGGAAGCGTGGGGTTGGTTTAGTAGAAGGCTCACTAGGTGAAGCCGTTGGCCAGATTTATGTTGAAAAGCATTTCCCGCCAGCAGCGAAAACTAGAATGGTTGAACTCGTGGCCAATTTAATCGAGGCTTATCGCGTCGATATTGCAGCCCTATCCTGGATGACTTCGGAGACTAAAACTAAGGCATTTGAGAAGCTGGATAAATTCACCCCAAAGATCGGCTATCCAGATAAGTGGCGTGACTATTCGGCATTAGATATCTCACGGGATGACTTGATTGGAAATCTTGCTCGAGTAACAAAATTTAATCAGGATTATGAATTCGCAAAAATCGGAGCACCGGTAGATCGCGCCGAATGGTTAATGACTCCGCAAACAGTCAATGCCTATTACATGCCTGGCATGAATGAGATTGTTTTCCCGGCCGCAATCTTGCAGCCACCATTCTTTGATATCGATGCTGACGATGCCGCGAACTATGGTGGAATCGGCGCAGTTATTGGCCACGAAATCGGTCATGGCTTTGATGACCAAGGTTCTAAATATGATGGTGATGGAAATCTGAATAATTGGTGGACCGATCTGGACCGTGCGGAATTTGAAAAACGTGCCAATAAATTAATTGCCCAGTATGAAGAGCTCCGCCCACTTGAAGCCCAGGATGTCCATGTAAATGGCGCTCTGACTATCGGTGAAAACATTGGTGACTTGGGTGGTCTGACTATTGCCTACAAGGCCTACCAACTTGCCCTAGAAGGAAAAATGCCACCTGTAATCGATGGCTTAACTGGATATCAAAGGCTGTTTATGGGTTGGGCTCAATGTTGGCGCCAGAAAATGCGGGCCGAAGAAGTTCGCCGCCGGGTTGCAACAGATCCACATTCACCGGACGAATTTAGATGCAATCAAGTTGTTCGAAATCTAACTGAGTTCTATGAAGCATTCGGTGTAACTGAAAATGATGCGCTATATCTGTCCGAAAGCGAGCGCGTTCGAATTTGGTAGCCCAGAACGGGCGATTATTCGCCTTAAATGGCGGTTTTAAGCCCCTTTCCCCGCAAAGCTACATCTCTAAGTTTCGACGACAAATTAAAGGTAGATAATAGGGATATGAGCCAATTTAAATTTAAAGTCGAAAATGAGATTGGCGATTCAAATTTAAATGGCCGAACTGGCGTCATAACCACCCCTCATGGTGAAATTAAAACTCCAGCATTCATTCCAGTCGGCACCAAGGCAACGGTTAAATCAGTTCTCCCAGAATCTATGGCGGATCTTGGCGCCCAAGCACTTCTTGCAAATGCGTATCACCTCTACTTGCAACCAGGCCCGGAGATTGTTGATGAGGCCGGTGGCGTTGGAAAGTTTATGAATTGGTCTGGTCCAACATTTACCGATAGCGGCGGCTTCCAAGTCCTCTCCCTCGGCGTTGGATTCAAAAAAGTAATCGCCATGGATGAAGACACTTTCAGGTCTGATGAAGTAATTGCGGATCATAAAGAACGTCTCGCCCATGTCGATAACGATGGCGTAACTTTCAAATCTCACCTAGATGGTTCGATGCATCGATTTACCCCAGAAGTTTCGATGCAGGTCCAACACCAACTTGGCGCCGACATAATTTTTGCTTTCGACGAATGCACGACTCTTCACAACACCCGCAAGTATCAAGAGAAATCTCTCGAGCGCACTCGGCTCTGGGCAAAGCGTTGTTTAGTAGAACATGGTCGCCTAACCCGTGAGCGCGCAAGTAAGCCATACCAAGCACTTTGGGGCGTTCTGCAAGGTGCGCAATATGAAGATCTGCGTCGCAAGGCAGCAAAAGATCTTGGTGCCTTGGATGAAGATGGAATTACCTTCGATGGCTTTGGACTTGGTGGCGCACTTGATAAAGCAAACCTTGGAACCATTGTTGGTTGGATGACTGATGAATTGCCTCGCGATAAACCCCGTCACCTACTAGGTATAGGCGAGCCTGATGATTTATTCGTTGGTGTTGAAAATGGCGCTGATACTTTTGATTGCGTTGCACCATCTCGCCAAGCCCGTACCAGCGCAGTCTTCACAAATGATGGTCGAGTAAATATCACCAATGCCAAATTTAATCGTGACTTCAATCCGATTGATGAAAGCTGTGATTGTTATACCTGTGCCAATTACACCGCGGCATATCTAAACCATCTCTTCCGCAGCAAAGAGATGATCGGTTCTACCCTTGCGACAATCCATAACGAACGCTTTATCGTGCGATTAGTCGAGCGGATGCGTACCGAGATTATCAACGGCGATTTCCAAGAGTTCAAGAAAGATTTTCTCGGCCGCTTCTATTCATCCTCAAATAAATAAATGCTCATCCTGCTGCCGCCAAGTGAGGGCAAGAATCAGCCGGCAGGTAAGAAGCAATTAAGCCTTTCTAAGTTGGCTTTCGCCAGCGAGCTAGTAGGCGTTCGAAGTCGATTGGTAACTAAGGCTTTGGCCGTAGCCCCGACTGCAAAGGCAATCGATGTTTATAGCGGTGTCCTTTACCAAGCCCTGGATTGGCATTCGCTAAGTGAGGCAGCAAAAGCACGAGGTGAGAAATCGGTACTTATAGTCTCGGCAATTTTTGGTGTTCTAAGACCAAACGATTCAATCCCTAATTACAAGGCGAAGATTAAAAGTTCTGATTGGAAAGCAGAGCTAAAGCCTGCCCTAGATGATTTAGCTGCCGATTTAATTATTGATTGCAGGTCTTCAACTTATGCCGGGGTCTGGCAATCCCCTGCCGATAAAACAGTTGCGGTTCGGGTCTTTAAAAAAGAGTGCGGCAAGCTTTCGGTGATCACTCACCTATCCAAGAAATATCGGGGCGAGCTAACCCGAGTGTTATTGAAGGCTGGCAAGTCACCAAAGACGCCTACTGAATTATTTGAAATCGCAAGTAAAAACTTTGAATGTAAATTGCAGAAACCCAAAGGAAATCTGCCTTGGTATCTGGACTTAATTATAAATTTTTAGGCGACCTGGAATGAACGCTTTGCCAATCCCATCCAATAACCATCAATTTCTGACTTGATAGGTGCTTCGGCGCTAGTGGCCGCGCCGAGAGTTAAGAAAATCGGAGCGAAGTGTTCGACAGTTGGGTGGGCGTAAGGAAGCCCAGGTGCCAACGTTTTATAATTCATTAACTCATCAACAGCACCACGTTCTAAAACTTCTTTTGCCCATAGATCAAATTCCACACTCCAGCTTGGAGGTGTCGCATCAATATGAAATTCTTTTAGGTATTGCAGACCATGAGTCAAAAAACCACTTCCAATAATTAATACTCCCTCGTCACGAAGTGGCGCTAATTTTTTTCCAAGTTCATAAAGTTTTTCTGGAGTAAAAGTTGGAATGGACATTTGAAGTACCGGAATATCGGCATCTGGAAACATCTTTAATAGTGGGACATACGCGCCATGATCTAAGCCACGATTTGATTGGTGAGTTTCGCTCTCTCCTACTATTGATTTGATTCGAGCAGCAAGCTCAGGCGCACCAGGTGCGCGATATTGCAGATTGTAGAACTTTGGATCAAAGCCACCAAAGTCATAAATAAGTGGAGTTCCAGTCTCAATTGAAGAAAGGGCTAATGGCGCAGACTCCCAATGTGCACTAACAATTAAAATTGCTTTTGGCTTCGCTAATCGATTGGCCCAATTTTCTAACTCGCCTGACCAGATTGGATCATCCAATAGCATCGGCGCGCCATGTCCAATATATAAAGCTGGTTGCCTTGAAGTCATTCCATAAGCCTATTCAATTTTAGTTGAAATTTCAACTAATACGAGCAATGCGCTGGCGAGCCAAATTCTGACTCGGTGATTCGGGTCCAAGGATCGCACTAAAAACATTTAAGGCTGCCCTCGCAATCTTTAACCAGATTTTAGATTTCGCTTTTAACCCCAATATTTCTAATTCGTTTGAATCGAGAGTCGCAACCGCAGCGTTCGAAATAATCCGATAGAAAAGTAGACCGGCGCTACCAAATGGCGGCTTTAAGATAAAACGCACAACCTCAAGAGTTTTCTCACTTCTTGCTAAATCTTTCTGACGAAAATTATTTAGCGTTGCCTCGAGTTCGGCCATAGATTTTGGTGCATCAGTAAGCCCGAGTGGAATTGCGCTCTTTGCCCACTCCTTCACATATTCATCGCCGCCTTGTGGCAAGGCATAACCAAGTGCGAGATGAGATTTAATAAATGAATCTGTAAAGGCGCAATGCACCCACAATAAGAACCGTGAATCTTGCGCCCGATAATTTGAGTGAACCCCAGACTTATCGGTGTAATCCCCCGCTACTTTCGAGTGCATCGCATTAACTCGCCCAGCTTCGCGTTCGATTATTTGCTTGGACCCAAAAGTTGTAACTGTTAGCCATCTTGTTGTTCCAGCTAGTCTGCCCATCGGATCGGTTTCATACCTCGAATGTTGGGCGACCCCAGCCAAGGGTGCTGGGTGCGCTGCCTGTAACAACAGAGCACGAACTCCCCCAACCAAAGTTCCTAAATTCCCATGAACTTTCCAGACTGCGCCATCGGTCTTAAACAAACCAGCGTCATTTCCAAGGGCAATATCTTTCGCCCAATCCGGCAATCCATCTTTTGAACCTGAAACATTCTTTCGAAAGGCGTCAGCCAAAGGTTTGGTGAGAAAAAATTTATGAAACGCGGGCACATGTTAAGAATAAGGGAAGGACGTTCTTGTTACGCTTTGAAAATGAATGAAAAGCGTCACGGCCGTGGAGTATTAGAACATCTTCTCGAACGACTTATGTTTGGAAGCCGCTGGCTCTTGTCGCCCTTCTACCTGGGTCTAACTTTTGCGCTAGTAATTTTAATGATCAAGTTCTTCCAGAAATTCTGGCACTTCGCCAGTCATGTGACCTCAACTTCAACCGAGGAGATGGTTCTTGGACTACTGGGGCTACTTGATTTAACCCTTCTAGCAAACCTGATTTTGATTGTTATTTTTGCAGGCTACGAGAACTTCGTTTCAAAGATTGAGGTTGCAAAAGATGATATCGATCGTCCGGAATGGATGGGAAGCGTCGATTTCTCTGGTCTAAAGCTAAAACTAATTGGATCACTTGTTGCGATTTCAGTAATCGAACTTTTGAAGGATTTCATGAATGCCGCAAATGGCGTGGATGTCACCGAAGTGAAATGGCGAATCGCAATTCACTTAACCTTCGTTGTTTCAGGTTTGGTATTTGCAATTATGGACTGGGTCTCTGGTCTGACTCACAAAACCAAGTAGAAATAATTACTTAAGAATTCGATGAACCTTGTGTTGTGCTGCTTGGGCAATAGGACGCACAACTAACAAATCTATATTTATGTGCGATGGCAGCATGACCGCCCAGCGAATAGTTTCGGCTATATCAGCATCAGTTAGTGGCTTCTCAACACCTTCATAAACTTTGGCTGCCTTTGTTTTATCTCCAGCAAATCTAGTGACTGCGAATTCATCGGTCTTAACCATTCCAGGCGCAATCTCGGTAACGCGAATTGGTTGACCATTTAGTTCTAGCCGCAGGGTTCCAGCAATTGCGGCTACGGCATGCTTTGCAGCCACATAAGTTCCGCCATTCTCGTAAGCAATACGACCAGCGGTTGATGACATTAAAACTACGTGGCCTTCACCATGCTTTTTCATGATTGGAATCATCGCTTTAGTCATGCGAACCGCGCCAGTAACGTTGACCTCATAAGTCTTTGCCCAAATATCTGGATCAGAATCTTCAATCGAAGCAGCGTCGAAAGCGCCCCCTGCATTATTTACAAGAACGCTAACCGGTTTATCAGCCAATTTAGCGGCCAGCGCATCAACGCTCTTCTGGTTCGTTACATCTAGTTCAACGATTTCAATATTGGAATCAGATTTCGCTAATTCAGCCAGTCGATCCATTCGTCTAGCACCGGCAATTACATGGAAGCCATTGGCAGCTAATAACTTTGCGGTGGCGGCGCCGATTCCGCTACTTGCCCCAGTGACGAGCGCATAATTTTTCATTAGCCAAGCCTATACGCTTGCCCACGTGACTATCTCCGATTGGGTTCAGCAATACCTTGGTTCTTCCACCCCGTTCTTTATTTATGTATTGCTCGGAGCAATCGTTTTTATCGAGACTGGAATCCTGATTGCATTCTTTATACCAGGTGACTCAATTCTCTTCGCGGCTGGCTTTATTGCGGCCACGCGAGATGACACCAACATTGTCATTCTGATTACGATCATTGTTCTGGCTGCATTTTTTGGCGACCAAGTTGGATTCGTTCTTGGTCGAAAATATGGGCGAAACTATTTAGGTAGAAGCCAACGGCCAAGGATTCAAAAGATGATTCGGCGCGCAGAAGATTTCTATGAGAAATATGGTTGGACGGCTGTTGTACTGGCCCGCTTCTATCCATGGATCCGAACTTTCATGCCACCAATTGCCGGACTTGGAAAGATGAATTATTACAAGTTCTTAAGTGCAAATATTTTTGGTGCCCTACTTTGGGGCGCCGGAATTACCACCCTCGGTTTCTATGCCGCTTCAATTCCAGCTCTTGATGGGTCTTCGAAGCAGATTGCCGGCTTCTTCATAGTTCTGACACTCGCTATAACAATTAAGAACTATCTAAAATCTAAACGAAAGTAACTTCTTCTCGATTCGTAATAGCGCGTAGGCCAAAATAATGGCGCAGATAATTATTGCAGGATAGAGATACAACTTATTTGAATCGCTACCCAAGTTTTGAAGAGTTAAAAGCCCAAGTCGCCCATGTATCAAGAAGAGTGGATAGGTTATTGCGCCGGCTATTGCTGCGTACTTGAAACTGAAATTACTGACTCTTGAACTCAAGGTCGCCAGAATTAAAAGAAATGCAACTGTAACGATGATGCCAATCACGTATTTGTTGTAAGAAGAGTTGCGATGCTCACTTAACCAAGCCGCCTTAGACATCCGAGTGTCCATAGTGCAGATGTAGGCCGCTAAGAGCCCAATAACTCTAAGTTTTGTTACACCCCATTCGCGAATTGAGAAAATTATTGCCCCACCAGTCAATAGCGCGAAATATCCGGAGAAGTACCAGACTTCAAAACGTGGAAGATTAAATAAATTCCAGAGACAAATTACTATCGCCCACCAAGGAAAGATCGTGGGCAGCAGCCTTCCAATGCCAAGAGCAAGAACTATGACCACAACTAAATAGAACTGCAATTCCCGCATTAAAAACCAGTGGGCTTCATCCAGCCAGTTGCTTCCAAAAGCCGTAGGAATCATTGTTAGATTCCACAGGAATTTTCCAAAATCCGGTCCCTTGTTTACCCAGATAGGGAGATTTGTAATCACAAATATTGTTATCAAGCCCAGCCAATACATCGGATAAAGGCGGATGAAGCGCTTCTTGATAAATTCAATAGCTGTTCTATTTTGAGTGGAATAAAGGATCACAAATCCACTTATTAAAAAGAAGAGTTCAACACCTAGGTATCCATACTTAGCGATGGCCGCAAATGGTGTGAGAGAAACTGAATCCACGGTGCCTTTTGAGATGCCGTTAAAGAAATAATGAAAACTTATGACTGAGCCAAGAGCGAGAACTCGCAATAGGTCTAAGTAATCTAAGCGTTTTGCGTGTTTACTCACTGCGCTTTAGCCTTCTAGCGAACTTACTGCCGCAGCAATCCAGCCAGATCCATCCTCAATTGTTTTACCAAATGTTGAACTCACATTTATCCAGAAACCATTGATTAAAAACTTCACGTGATACTGATGGAATTCATTTGTTGGTGATTGATCTTTCTGCATGAAATAAGCATCTGTTTCCATCAAATTGGGAATATCAATCTTTTGGTATCCCTCCCCAAGCCAACTTGCGGTGCGGCTATTAAAGAGTTTGGTTCCATCTGCAACCCAATCAACAGTTAATCCAACTTCCGCACTCTGCATTCCATAACTGCAGGCAATTCCGCCATTATTTAGAAAATCTGCAAGTTCAGTTCCGGGTGCTGGCTGCCATGGGGTATCAATAAATTGCGCCTGTCTAACATCTTTTTGAAGTGCAGCAAGAACGTCAGTGTCCAAGCAATCCTTGGGTACTGAATAAGAGATTGGTTTTACCGGAGTTACTACGCCAGCTTTAACTGAATCTTTGATTACTCCAGTTGCTAGGAGAGCTAACACCAGAGCGCCCAGCGCGATTCGATAAATAATAAATGGCATAAAGCTCTTTGTAGTAACAAATTTAATCAGCCAGGCAATAACTAGATATCCAATGACAAAGGCAACGATTGTTGCGACAAGAGTTTCTGACATAGTGAAAACATTTGGACCATGTTTTTCAGATAGCGCTTGTTTTAGTTCATAAAGACCGCTTCCAAATACTGCTGGGATGGCTAAGAGAAACGAGTAGCGAAGTGCGGCCTCTCTGCGATATCCAAGGATTCGTCCCATTGCAATAGTTGCGCCAGATCTCGAGACTCCGGGCACGAGTGCCATTGCTTGGGCTAGGCCATAGAGAATTCCGTGGGAGATGCTTAAATCTTTTAGATTCTTATCTGACTTTCCATATCTATCAGCAAGACCGAGCACCACACCAAAGATTATTAAGACCGAGGCGATGAGCCAGAGCGAGCGAAAATTCGTTGTTATTGCATCTTGACCAAGATATCCGAGTATGACGATTGGAACGCTTCCAATAATAATTAGCCAACCCATACGAGCATCTGCAGTCTCTTCAATGTGCATATCTTTTCTAAAAACAACCTTACGGAACCAAGCTGAAATTATTCGAGCGATATCTTTACGGAAATAAATTAGAACAGCTAGTTCGGTTCCAATCTGCATGATTGCAGTGAATTTTGCACCGGGATCCTCGGCCATTCCAAAGAATTGCGCAAAAATTCGCACATGTGCACTCGATGAGATTGGAAGAAATTCGGTAAGACCCTGGAGAATTCCAAAGAAAATTGCTTCAAGCAAGGTTCCACCTCATCAATTTAACTCCGCAACTTCTTTTAATCTGACAAGAGACTTTGCCACTGATAATTGAACCCAAGGATAGGCTTTTCGCATCCTAAGCCACGCCCTAGATATGGCGGGAATTCTAGAAGCATCAAAAGTTTCAGTGACTTGGGTCTTATTCGGTCCAATAACTTTTAGTTCATAACGCCAAACCCATCTTCCAAGATGACGCCATGCAATGAGCTCGTTTTCTCGATACTCAACTACTGTATTGGTAATTCTGTAATTGATCCCCAAATGCATTTTCATCCCGAATTTAGATCCAAGTTCCAACTTTGTGGGACCACTTATATTTGCGGTGATTGTTGACGAACCATCAACTTCTTTATGGCGCCTGGGATCACTTAGAATCGAAAAAATTTTCACCGGATTTGACTCAATAACGATTCGAGCAGCCTTTACTTCTGGGTTCCCAGTTTCCAAAATCTCGGACCGAATTTTTCCACTATCCATTATCGAATCCTACGCAAACTTGGCTAGTAAACCTAGAAACGATCCGCGTTCATTACCTTTGTCCAAGCAGAAATGAAGTCAGCTACGAACTTCTCTTTGCTGTCGTCCTGGGCATAAACCTCGGCGTAGGCGCGAAGGATTGAGTTAGAGCCAAAGATTAAATCAACGCGGGATGCTGTGAATTTAACGTCCCCGGTTTCACGATTTCTAATTTTGTAGTGATTATCTCCCGCAGGTACCCAGACATAGTTGATGTCGGTGATTGTTGTGAAGAAATCCGGAGTCAATGCGCCGACGCGATCAGTAAAGACGCCATCTTTACTTCCCCCATAGTTGGTTCCGATTACCCGCATTCCACCAACAAGAACTGTCATCTCATGAGCGGTAAGACCCATTAGTTGTGTGCGATCAAGCATTAACTCTTCAGCACTTACGGCGTAATCCTTCTTTAACCAATTGCGATAGCCATCATGAACCGGCTCTAGTGGTTCAAATGAATCCACATCTGTCTGCTCTTGAGAAGCATCACCACGGCCTGGCTTAAATGGAACTTTCACATCGTGTCCTGCAGCCTTTGCAGCTTTTTCAATTCCCACGCTTCCCGCAAGCACAATTACATCAGCAAGGCTTGCGCCTGTTGACTTAGCAATTGGTTCTAGAACTGAGAGAACTTTTTGTAGGCGGGCCGGTTCGTTACCCTCCCAATCCTTCTGAGGTGCCAAACGAATTCGCGCACCATTTGCACCACCGCGGAAATCAGAGCCACGGAAGGTGCGAGCGCTATCCCAAGCTGTTGTTACTAATTCAGAAATTGTTAAATCAGTAGCAGCAATCTTTGCTTTTACATCTTCAACTTTGTAATCAGCTTTACCTGCAGGAATTGGATCTTGCCAAATCAAATCTTCAGCAGGAACATCTGGTCCAAAGTAACGTGCCTTCGGTCCTAAATCGCGGTGGGTAAGTTTGAACCATGCGCGAGCAAATACTTCGCTGAAATAAGCTGGATCTTTATGGAAGCGCTCTGAAATTTCACGGTAGATCGGGTCCTTAATCATTGCCATATCCGCATCAGTCATAATCGGGTTGTATCTAATTGAAGGATCTTCAACATCAACCGGCTTATCTGCCTCTTCAATATTGATCGGCTCCCATTGCTGTGCGCCTGCAGGAGATTTCTTTAACTCCCAGTCATATTTGAATAACAAATGGAAGTAACCGTTATCCCATTTAGTTGGATTTGTGGTCCATGCGCCTTCGATTCCACTTGAAACGGTATCGCGACCAACACTTCGGCTTTCATGGTTCATCCAACCAAGACCCTGTTCTGAAATATCTGCGCCTTCTGGTGCTGGTCCAAGTCTTGCAGCGCTGCCATTTCCATGCGCCTTGCCAACAGTGTGTCCACCTGCGGTAAGTGCAACAGTCTCTTCATCATTCATTGCCATACGTGCAAAAGTTTCACGAACATGAGCCGCGGTTCGAAGCGGATCTGGTTTTCCATTTACGCCTTCAGGGTTTACATAAATAAGACCCATCTGAACTGCGGCAAGTGGATTTTCCATCGTCGATGCATCATTCAAATCACCATAACGCGAATCACTTGGTGCAAGCCATTCTTTCTCTGAACCCCAGTAAATATCGATCTCTGGGTGCCAAATGTCTGATCGGCCAAATGCAAATCCAAAAGTTTTAAGTCCCATGGATTCATACGCAATTGTTCCGGCTAAAACTAATAGATCTGCCCAACTAACTTTGTTGCCATACTTCTTTTTAATTGGCCACAAAAGACGACGGGCTTTATCTAGATTTACGTTATCTGGAAAAGAGTTAAGCGGCGCGAATCTCATATTGCCAGTTCCACCACCACCACGACCATCTGCAGTTCGATATGTTCCAGCCGCATGCCATGACAGGCGAATCATCAAGCCACCGTAATGGCCCCAATCTGCTGGCCACCATTTCTGGCTATCTGTCATAAGCGCTGTTAGATCTTTTTTAAGTGCAGAAACATCTAGCTTCTTTAACTCTTCGTTGTAATTAAAATCTTTGCCAAGTGGATTTGTCTTAGTGTCGTGTTGGTGAAGAATGTCTAGGTTCAGGGCCTTTGGCCACCAATCCATATTCGAATTCTCAACGGTTGTAATAGCGCCGTGCGCTACTGGGCATTTACCTGAATCAGACATTTCGAACTCCCTAGTCACCAAAGATTAAATATATGACTTAATCCTAATGGACCAAAAATATTTTGCACCTCGAGGAAAATCCCCGATGAAAAGTGATTTTCTGCATAAAATCTCGGCAAATCTCTACTTAGCTACAACCCCGATCGAATCTGTTCTGCGTGTTCTGAAGGATGTTTAATGTAAGTATCAAGCCAGTTTGTTAATGTGTATTTTCCAGATTCGCTGTGCACGCCTGCATTCTCCAATTGCGCTATTGAAATTCGCTTCAATATTTCAAGGGAAGAAGCCCGCACTGCTTTAAATACTGCTATTGAATTCTCAATAGGAAGATCGCTATAACCTAAAGTTTCATTTTCGCCCCAAGCGCCCTCGTCATATCCCTGAATTTGGGTACCCGGTTCTGCAATCAATCTCCGTAATCTCGCATATGACTGGGCTTCACTATCCGCAACATGATGGATGACTTGCCTGGCGCTCCAACCTTGATCTTTGCGCTGATCTAATTGCGCTTCAGATAACTTAGAAGCAACTTCAATGAATTGTTCAGTTGCCTTGCGATAATTTTCAACCAATTCCTTTAAATCCATAGACCCATTTAACACCAAGATTGCAGGTGGTTTATAGGCTTGAAAACTTCTTGGCTATCTCCAAGTAAAGCGGGATTCCAATAAGTAAGTTGAAGGGAAACGTGACTCCGATGCTTGAGGTTAAAGCCAATGGGGCATTTGCTTCTGGTAGGCCAATAGTTACCGCGGCAGGAGCTGCAATATAGGAAGCACTTGCGCATAAGACTCCGAGAATTGTGGCGCCACCAAGAGAAAGTCCGACGAGTGTTCCCACTAATGCCCCTAAAGTTCCAGCAAAGATTGGGAAGATGATTGCAAATACTCCAACCATTGCGCCGACTTTTTTAATCTCTCCCCAATTACTTCCAGCCAAATAGCCAAGGTGCAATAAGAAAAGAACCAAGAATCCAGATTGCAGATCAATAAAGAAAGGTGAAACTTTCAGATATCCGGCATGACTCGTCACGGCTCCGATAATTAGGCCACCAACCAGCAAAAGAATAGTTTTTCCGGTAACCACTTCATGAAGAGTTTTACCCCATTGGACGTTCTTATTGCGATGTCGTGAACCTAGATAAACGCCCACAACAATTCCAGGAACTTCCATAATAGTGAGGAGCGCGGTTGCAAAGCCTTCTACTTCTATTCCGCTATTTTCCAAGAAGAGTAGCGCGGCCGAAAAAGTAACTAAAGATGTTGAACCATAATGCGCGGCAATAGCGCCCCGATCAAGGTCATTAATTTTTCTAACTAATTTGAGAGATAAATAGGCAACAAAAGGAATGACAACACCGAGCGCGATAGTTGCAAGTGCCGGTGCAGTAAAGCTTGAGAATGAAGTTCCCTTTAATGCGTGACCACCTTTAAGCCCAATCCCAAAGAGAAGAAAGATTGAAATCATTTGATAGACCTGCTCTGGAATACGCACATCGCTCTTGATGCGGGCTCCTAAGAACCCAAGTACGAATACCAGAACCGCGACTGATGTTAGATTGGTGATAGCGACTGAAGTGGAATTCATTTCGCCCCCTTCTTTAAAAGCGAATTGTAACTAATTCTTTTCCTGCTTCGCGGCGTCTTTAGAGCCAGTAACACGCCCAGCATGGGCGACAGCGCTTGGATCTCGTTTCGATTTCACCAAGCTAGCAATCGTTGAAACAACAAGTATTAGACCAATCACTGAAAGGCTTGCCACGATTGGAATCTTTGGTACTTCATACCAAACTTCATGTAGGTAAGTCATTATCAATTTAACGCCGATGAACATCAAGATAATTGAAAGGCCAAGTGAAAGATAGATCAATTTATCGAGCAAGCCCTTGAGCAAGAAATACAGAGCACGCAAACCAAGCAGAGCAAAGGCATTTGCTGCAAAGACTAAAAATGGTTCTTGAGTAACACCAAATGTGGCAGGTATCGAATCTAACGCAAACAATAAATCGGTGGATGCGATTGCAACCATCACCAAAAACATCGGGGTTGCAACTTTCTTGCCATTTACCTTGGTGAAAATCTTTGAGCCATCAAACTCATCAGTCATAGCAATTCTTTTTCTGATGGTTTTTACCAAAGCATTATCGTCCGGGGATGGATCTTCATCCCAGTGTCTAAATAGTCCAACACCTGTCCAAATAAGAATCGCGCCAAAGATGACAAAGGTGAAGCTAAATGCTGCAAGCGCTGCGGCGCCAACAGCAATGAAGATTCCGCGCAATACCAGGGCTAGTAGAACTCCAAACATCAATACGCGTTGGTGGTAAATCGATGGCACTTTAAATTGCGCCAAAATGATTATAAATACAAAGAGGTTATCTACTGAGAGAGACTTCTCCACCAAATAGGCCGCGAAATATTCAGTTCCAAATTGTGAGCCCGAACTCTGCCAAACCCAAACACCAAAGGCAATCGCAACGGCGATGTAGAAGATTGACCAGATAGATGCTTCTTTGAATTTAACTTCGTGCGGCTTGCGACTAACTGTAAGAAGATCAAGAATAATCAGCGCCATAATTGCGCCGGTGACTACAAACCATGTGGTTAAAGAGACGTTCATTTGTATACCTATTTCGTTAAAGGGGCGCGGAGCCAAGGTCTCCCTCAACCACATAGTGGTCGCAGCTCCGGGATATTTCTATCCGTGTTGACGAAGATGCCGAACGAGGTACTCCCCTTAACGTAGGTAAATGTTAAGGGTTTGCCAGAATGCAGGCAAATACACTCGCCTGCATTCTAGAAAACTCTTAATTACCCGATTGTTGCTACACCTTTTGAGATCTTCATAGGTATTCGAGGAAGACGAGTGGTCGCTGGTCCTAAAACCAAATCACCATCCGCTTCGAATTCGGAACCATGGGCATCGCACACCCAGCCGTTTGCTTCTTGTGTCAGTTTTACTCCTTGATGTGGACAACTAAGCGAGAAAGCTATGTAAGAAGAAGTTCCAGTTCTTGTTATTGCAACTGGTTTTCCTTTTACATTACCAATTCCCACAGATCCGCCAACTTTGGCTAGTTCTGGGAGGCTCTTTAGTTTTACTGAAACACGACCATTACCTAACTTCCGTATTTCATTGGCTGCCGAAGCAGGCACAGCTCCCAAACCAGTTAAGGCAAGGAGAGCGCATGCTCCGGTCAGCAATGCCCGACGGTTGATTTCATGATCTTGATTCATTTATTTCCTTTCAAGTTATCGAGACTGTTTATCTCTTAGATTTCAGTACCGAATAAAGGCTCACGTCTGCTGTTGCGAAAGCCAAGTTTTCAGGAATTGAACCCGCTGGCAATCCAAGTAGTGCTGTCAGTGCATCACCAATTCCTGGAGCTAGGGAAAGTGCAACACCTTTATAAGCTTTTGTTTTCAACAGCGTTTTGCGGTCATTTGTAACAGTTGCCTTCAAGTCTGATGAATTTGTAATTTGTAGAGCAACTGTCACTTCGCCAGTTCCTTGAGGAATAACTGCGCTAATTGTTCCTTTACTGAGATCGATTAGTGGATTTTTAAGTTCAACTTTCTTGTTGTTGGCTGAGTTGAAAAAGACAATATTGCTGCCAGTATGTTCAACTCCTTTTTTTGTTCCAGTGATAGGAATGTGGAATACAACTTGACCATCAGCCGAACCGACGGACTCGCCAATTACAGCCGCTGTGGCGCCACCTTGAACATAGAGCAAAACCCCTTGCCCTTCTAGGGTTGCTGAAATGCCTGCCAGTGTTTTCATGTGTGTCATGCTCTGACCCGGCTTTGCTGCATCAGCAAAGGCGATATTCGAGCTTGCGATAAGACTTAATACAGTTGCAATACTTAAAAATGATTTACGCATTTAATTTCTCCTTATTTTATTTTCTTTAATAGTAGTTTCATAGAAGATACTTCTTTACTCTGGGCGGACCTAATTGCCTTAGACAGTGCCAAGGCCTCCGCATTACTGGAATCAGAAATTAGACCAAGCGCTTCAATCGCACCTTGATGATGTTTAATCATCAACTGAAGAAATGTCCGATCGAACGCAATTCCAGATAGGCGCTTCAGCGAAGTAAGTTCTTTTGTGGTTAACATGCCTGACATTTTCATGTCATGGTCCATGGTCATCGAAGAATCTGTCGCTGTCAGCCAATAAGTCAGTTGAGATTTCTCAGAACTTTGCAGGCTGTTTATCTGCCGTGAAAGTTTTAAAATCCCTTGATTACGGCTCTTTTTGAGTGCGGTTTCCGACATAGAAATCGCTTGCTCATGATGCGGAATCATCATCTGGGCGAACATGATTTCTTCCATACCCAAATTTTGTAATGACTTTGCATGCGATGAAGCACTCGCTCCGCTTGGAGTTAGAAAGAATGCAAAAGACATTATTGCAACGATAATTTTTTTAGACATTTAAATTCCTTTTCTCGTAGTTAATTTTAAGGACGAGATAAGAATTAGATTCGAATAATTCCTAGCTTAAGATGATTTAAATTCAAATAACCTAGATTTTTGGATAGGAGTTGTGGCAGAAGGAATCTCGGCCGGGAAAGTCGCAACACCGAAAAAGTTGATCTCTTAATTCGCAAGAATCGGGATAAGAGCAAAACTATGAATCCAAGGACAAAACACATTTCATTTTCGAGGGCTTTATCCGCCAAAACATTTAATCCTTGAATACCCGATACTGCAGTGCTCGCCGCTTGATTCGAATGATCATGAGGGGCCCCAGAATGCATATGAGGTGTTGAAGATTGATTTTTCGTTTGTGCCGCTGTTTCAATGTGACAATCAGGGGCGGCAGCAGCGCCAGCACTGAAAAGAAGAAAAAGTACGGCAAGGGGAAGGACCACCAAACGTGTCTTCAAAACCCTGAGCAACATGCGGAAAGTTTAAAGGTCAAGCAGAGGGATTTCTTTTTGAAAATTCGCGTGTCTAAAAGTTAGAACAGATTGAATCTGCACAGCGTAAACAAGAAGAGTCGTCCTATAAGCCGGAAAACTAGAAAACTACTTCCTTTCCTCTGGCCTTAAGGCATTAATCGCTTCTGAGATAGATACTTTGCCAGCTTTTTGCAACCCAGCAATTACCCCATCCAAGTCCGCCTTAGATTTGTTTTGACTCATCTTGAATGAAGCCTCAATGCGGTTGATTTTAAGTTCAATTCCAACAATGGCTCTAATCTGGCCATCAACATAATCTGTCGGAGCTTGATCAACGTTCCAAGGTTTAGGTTGGCTTGCCTCAAAGTGATTAGTAAGACGGGTTACTTGATTCAAAATCCAGTCTGGATCGTTGTGTATTACCAACTGACCATATGCATGAACCAACATGTAATCCCAAGTAGGCACAACTTTGTGATGTTCCTCTTTAGATGCATACCAATTTGGAGAAATATAGGTTTCATTAAGCATTGAGATAACAAGTGCCTCTTGATTAGTTGGTAAAGAAACTTGATCATTGAGTTTTGCAACATGCCCTAAAAGAGAATTAGTTTCTTTGTCATAAATTAAAGGCAGTAGGGTCGATATAAGACCTTTCTCGGTATTGCTTACTAAATGTCCCGATTCAATTTTTGATAAGAATTCTTGAGCTGCTTTATCGCTCGGCTGAAAATGTTTAGGGATATACATGTGCTGATTTAATCTTATGACCACTTACATGTCTAATAAAAAATAAAGAAGAGTCGCCCTATAAGCCGAAAGAATTCACTTCAGGCCCAATCCTGAGGTTTCCCCATACTTTTTCCCGTAAAAACTTGTAAACACTTTTATGAACTTTTATACGCTAGATCCTGCTGTTGGCGTCGTGGGAAAGACTTCGATATCCCAAACTGCGGCTAGCGGAAGTGAGTGGATGGTTTCTAGGACGCCTTGATCGTCTTGGCCGAATGCTTCAAGAAAGACTGTGCGCTTAGGCATCGCAACTTTGATGCTCCCCAACAAACCTTGCTCTTCCAATAATTTAGCCTGCGCTTGCTCTGCTGGAATCAATGCTCGAATTTCGTCTTGTGTAACGCCTTCTTTAAAAGTCGCAACGACCATATAACTATTCATTGGGGGCTCTTTTCTTAATCTGCTTATTACTTGACATATCAAGTATATCTGATTTAATACTCCTGTGGCACAAAAGGGAATGAAGGACCTCGACTCCAAAGCCTGGCGTGCATTCCACAAAATCGGCACCAGTCTGCTTCCTCACCTTGGTCGACAAATTACAAACCACTCTGGAATTTCTGGAACGGAATACGTAGTGCTTGTCGCACTTTCTGAATTGACTGTCCCAAGCGTGAACCTGAATCGACTTGCACAGGGTCTTGGCTGGGAAATAAGCCGAATGTCTCATCAAATTTCAAGGATGGAAGAGACTGGTTTTGTTAAGAAATCAAGAAATACAGATGACTCTCGCTGCTTCGATGTCTCCATCACAGCTAAGGGAAGAAAAATGGCTGAAGCTGCAATTCCTCTCCAGTCTAAAGAAATCAATCACTGTTTCAGCGAGGTCCTAACCCAGGCCCAGATGAAGTCTTTGATCGAAATATCAGAAGCAATCTCAACTCACATGAAAGAACACCACCCCATAAACAAGAAGGAAAACAGACATGACGCAGTCACTCAACGTTCGTAAATTTGCAGGTTATGCAGCAATTGCTGCGATTGCTAACTCGATCATCTTTCTCATCGCCAAAGGTGCCGATGCAACAATGGTCGTGAATCAAGGTGGATCTCAAGAAATCGCTCTGGCTATGGTCTTTGCTTCAACTTTATTCGGACTTGTGATTGCGGCTTTTGTCGCATCGTTAATTGGGAAGAAATCTCAGAGTTTCTTATCAAAGTCATCGACTATAGGACTCATTTTTGGCGTAGTAACCGCTGCCGCCCCATTTAGCGCTTCAGATGACTCCAAGACATCAATTGGCTTGGCTTCAATGCACGTGGTTGCAGGTCTTATCTGGTTTGTCGGAACAAAGCGCTCAACAAAGTAACTCCGTACTAATTAAAATCTGAAGCTACCTGCTTCAGTTCATCCCTTAGAAAGTAATAAACATGACAAAAGCATTTAGTTCATACGACCTTGCAGGAAAACTGCTTCAAAACCGTATTGTGATGGCGCCTATGACACGTAGCCGTGCTGGAAATCCCGGTGCACTTGCCACAGATTTGATGGCGAAGTACTACGCACAACGAGCTTCGGCAGGATTAATCATCACTGAAGGCACACAACCTTCAATCGTGGGACAGGGCTACCCAAGTACTCCAGGATTGCATTCAGCAGAACAAGTTGAATCATGGAAGAAGGTAACAAGTGCCGTCCACACAAAAGGTGGTGTCATATTTGCTCAACTCATGCACACGGGACGTATCGGCCATCAGGATCTGCTTCCAGAAGGGCTCGTTCCACTTGCTCCATCGGCTGTAATAGCTGAGGGCCAGGTCTACACATCAAAGGGTCCTCAGAACTTTGAGGTTCCTAAAGAAATGTCCGAAGCAGATATTCAGCAAACCATCAACGATTTTGTAAGCGCATCAGAAAATGCAATTGCTGCAGGGTTTGATGGCGTCGAAATCCATGGTGCAAATGGTTACTTGGTGCACCAATTCATATCTACAAATGTAAATCTCCGCACAGATCAATGGGGTGGCTCTGTCGCAGGTCGAATTAAGTTCGCTGTTGAGGTTACGAAGGCGGTCTCAGCAAAGATTGGATCATCGAAGGTCGGCATCAGAATCTCTCCCGCTAACCCCTTCAATGGAATAGCCGAAGAAGGTTTTGAAGCCACATATGAGGCACTCATCCAAGAATTGGCACCGCTCGATTTGGCTTACCTTCACTTCATGGAGAACCAAATGCAAAATGGACTTCTGACGAAGGTTCGCACATGGTGGTCGAATTCTTTGATCGTAAACACTTTTGTTGGTGAAAATATGAAGGGTAAGGCGGATTTGGAATACATCGAATCTGGCGTAGCTGATTTGGTTTCACTCGGTCAACTCTTTATTTCAAATCCTGATTTAGTGGAGCGCCTAAAGACTGATGGTCCATACAACGTTGCAGATGGATCAAAGTTTTATGGTGGCGACGAAAAGGGCTATACGGATTACCCAACGCTTTAATAGGAAGGTTTCTGACTACAGACAAGGATGTTTGTAGTCAGAAATCTGCCCACGTTTTTGCCCACATTCCCCACAAAATCCCCACTAAAACCTTTTAAACCTTTATAGGTTCTGCTGAGTTTTGAAGACAATTAAGGACCATTTCCTTGTGAGAAATGATCCTTAATCACTAATTTAGAGAAGAGTCGCCCTATGAGCCGGAATGGCTCATGACTTAATTGGTTATTGGGATTAGCGAGACTGCAAAGATCTGCCAAGCCAAAAGTGATTTAGCACCAAGACTCAGGATCAGATAAGTCTTTTCGCCAAACATATAGCTGGACCATTTTCCAATTCCGCGATACTGCAACCATTGATTTAGGCCGAAGCAGAAGAAGAAAATTGCTTGAACAATCTGGATTACGACGAGGCCGGCAGGAGCATCATCTAGTGGGATTTGTGAGA
This sequence comes from actinobacterium SCGC AAA044-D11, assembly GCA_965268555.1. Classification (GTDB taxonomy): domain Bacteria; phylum Actinomycetota; class Actinomycetes; order Nanopelagicales; family Nanopelagicaceae; genus AAA044-D11. The sequence continues at coordinate 483,173 of OZ254174.1, read as the reverse complement.
TGTTGACCAACATCGCAAGCCATGGGGCAATGCCAGCTAGTGTTCCAAACCAGAATGGCATCATTGTTGTGCTTGTGCGACCTGGAGGATTCATCTTTTCCTGCAACCAGCCAAATAGAATCATTGCAAAATTAGCGCCAACCACAGCAACTAATGCGGCAAGCGTCAAGATTCCCCAATACATACTGATGACAACAACCATAAGAGTCGCGCTAATTGAGTACTCTGCCCAGCGAAAGCGGTTAATGCCATTCTTTAAATCGTTCTCGTATGTTTTGCGTGCAAAAGTTGATGTGATCAGATGGTCTAAGCCTGCAAGCGCAAGAAAAGCAGCTATGACCCAGCCAATTCGAACTTCAAAGAGAGTCGAAGTGACAAGACCTTCTGTTCCTGGAGGACCAGCAGGAAATGAGCTAAGTACTTTAATGGCGAAATCATTTGTCAAAAGTAGAACAGCAATCGCTTGCCCAAGATGCAAGATTGTGAGAGCAATATTCCACTTACGAACATTTATGAGTTTTTCAAAAGTTACTCCGTTAGCAACAACATTGTTTGTCGACATCACTAAAATCTCTCCTATTGATAAGCCTCAAGTGGTTTCCTGAATACGCTCACAATACTCACACTAATCAGTTATTTTAAGAAGAATCGCCCTACTAGCTGACAAACAAACAACTTCGCAAAGTTGTTCGTAGATGAATTCTGCCCATAGAACTGCCCATATTTGCCCATGGATTCCCCATAAAAACATCTAAATCTGCGACAGGTTATTCAGCAACTTGTACAAACATTTTTAGGCAAAGTAAGCGTGAATTGACTTCACTAACTATAAAAATAAAGAAGAGTCGCCCTATAAGCCGGATCCTGTGTTTCTTGCGAAACGATCACCATCCATCTAGATCTGCAATTGCTTACAGATTCAAGCAACCTACCTGATGACTCGAGCGAGCAGCTCTCGAACGCCATCTTTTTGGTCTTGCTCCAAGTGGGGTTTACCTAGCCAATCACATCACTGCAATTGCTGGTGGTCTCTTACACCACCGTTTCATCCTTACCGTTATTGCTAACGGCGGTTTATTTTCTGTGGCACTTATCCCGCGGATTGCTCCGGGTGGCTGTTAGCCACCACTTTGCTCTTCGGAGTCCGGACTTTCCTCGGTATTTTCATAACGCGGTGATCCGGGCGACTCTTCAGTTGGATAATAATACGGGCATTTAGCGAATGGACTGTCCAAATATTTTACTAACTCTACGCTGGCTAATAGGCTCTATCGTATTAACGCACGATTAGCGGAGGAAACATGACGCAATCACCATTCCTGTTCATGAAAGAGAATTCAAAAACTGTTCTTTGGAATGACTCTGCGGACCCGAAGGAACTTAAAAGCGCTCTTACTTGGGGCATCGTCGGGGCAACATGCAACCCGGTTATCGCACTTAGCGCTCTTAAGGCAGACCAAGATCATTGGGTCGGGCGAATTAAGGAATATGCGAAATCGCATCCAACAGCTACGGATGATGCAATCGGTTGGGCAATGGTTAAGGAACTTTCAGTTAATGCCGCAAAGTTGCTTGAAGGTGAATTCGAAAAATATAACGGGCGAAATGGTCGGCTTTCAATTCAAACCGACCCTAGAAACTTTAGAGATGCCAAAGCTTTAACGCAGCAAGCAGTTGAGTTCTCGAAGCTTGCAAAAAATATGATTGTAAAGATTCCCGTAACAACAGAGGCAATTAGTGCATTTGAAGAGGCGACCTACTTAGGTGTTAGTTTGAATGCGACTGTTTCATTCTCGGTTGCGCAAACAATTGCTGTTGCTGAAGCGATTGAACGCGGGTTGAAACGTCGCGAAGCCGAAGGTTTAGATATTTCGCAGATGGGTCCGGTCTGCACAATCATGGTTGGTCGCGTTGATGACTGGGTGAAGGTAAGTGTCGAGAAGACTGGCGTCACAATTGACCCAGCTTCACTTGAATGGGCTGGTGTTGCAGTATTTAAGAACGCTCACAAGATTTATAAAGAGCGCGGATACCGTACTCGTTTATTATCTGCGGCATTTAGAAACCATATGCATTGGAGTGAGATTATCGGTGGCGATGCAGTTATCTCTCCCCCATATGCCTGGCAAGTAAAGGCAAATGAGAGTGGAATAATTCCTAATCCAAATAGCGTAGAAGAACCAATGGATCCAAATATCTTGAACCCAATGCTGGAGAAGATTCCAGAATTCCGCAAAATGTATGACGCGGATGGTTTAAAAGTTGAAGAATTCACTAATTTCGGTGCGACACTTCGTACTCTTCGTGGATTCTTGCAATCAGTTAATGATCTTGAGAGCTTTGTTCGCGACGTCACTGTTCCAAACCCGGATAACTAAAGGTAGACGTGGCAAAACTTTCTAAAGACCCGAAATGGGCACGCGCAAATACGTTATTTGCGAAAGCTAACGCAAAGGCGGATTTTGCACTTATTGGAATTCCTGCGCATAAAACTTCGCTTTCTGCGACCAGCGCGCACTTAACTCCTGCTGCGGTCCGCGATGCTCTAGCTAGATATTCAACCTTCGCCTCAACTTCAAATACTGACCTACGTAATTTAACTTGTACAGACCTTGGAGATATTGCTAATCCCGATGGAAGCACAGGCGAAGCAAAAGTTGCGTCAGCGCTAAAAGGTTTACTGAAAAAGCATAAGTTGATTGTGGCTCTTGGTGGCGATAATTCAATTACTTACTCCACCGCCATTGGACTGTTTCCTGATTTGTCGAAGATCGGCCTGATAACTCTCGATGCTCATCATGATTTACGTGATGGAAAATCCAATGGTTCGCCAGTCTGGCGCTTGATTGAGGCAGGGCTTCCAGGTAAAAATATTGTGCAAATAGGTATTTCAGACTTTGCAAATAGCGCTGAGTATTCGCAGCGTGCAAAAGATTATGGAATTACCGTAATTACGCGGGAAGATCTACGGACCAAATCTATGAAACGCGTAATTGCTAAGGCGCTTAAGGTTGCGGGATCTGGTGGGCGCGAAATTTATGTTGATTTAGATGTAGATGTTTGTGATCGTTCAGTCGCGCCAGCTTGTCCAGCATCTGTTCCAGGTGGAATTTCGGCTGATGAAATTCGCCAAGCAACGAGATTACTTGCCAATGATCCGAGAGTTCGTGCTATCGATATCACCGAGATTGATGCAAAACTAGATAGCCCAGATCAACGCACAATCCGTCTAGCTGCACTGCTTGTTCTAGAAGCAGCTGCGGGACTTGCTTCACGTTAAATTAAGTTAGGCAAAACTTCTCGAGCAGCTTTTGTAATTTCACCGCTATTAACTAAATCAACTGCTGCTTCAAGTTCTGGAGATAAGAAGCGATCCGGTCCAACTCCCCCAACTTTTGTTCGCAGTTTGGCAATAACGCTTCCGGTTGCTGGAGATGGTTTCAGCCCTTCGCGCATTTCGATTGCGCGCGCAGCTGTAACTAATTCAATTGCCAAGATTCTTGCAGTGTTATCTACAACCTTGCGAAGTTTGCGTGCCGCCGCCCAACCCATAGAGACATGGTCTTCTTGCATTCCTGAACTTGGAATTGAATCAATACTTGCTGGCGTAGATAACCGCTTATTCTCACTAACCAACCCAGCCTGGGTGTATTGAGCAATCATTAAGCCAGAATCCACACCAGGATCATGAGCTAAAAATGGTGGGAGTCCAGCAGAACGATTTTGATCTAAAGCTCGGTCAGTTCTGCGTTCGGCGATAGAACCAAGGTCTGTTGCGGCAATCGCAAGAAAATCTAAAACATAACCAACTGGCGCACCATGGAAGTTGCCATTTGATTGCACCCGACCATCTTCTAATACAACTGGATTATCAATTGCACTTGCAAGTTCACGAGTTGCAATTAGAGATGCATAATCGATTGTGTCGCGTACCGCTCCGGCAACTTGGGGTGCGCATCGAAGCGAATAAGCATCTTGAACTCTTGAATCATTCTCGCGGTGGGATGCCACTAGTCCAGATCCTTTTAGCATTGCATAAATATTTGCAGCACTTGCCGCCTGGCCAACTTGGGGACGAAGTGGTGCGTGAAGTTCTGGCGCGAATACTTGATCTGTACCCAATAGCCCTTCGATGCTCATAGCAGCAGTAATGTCTGCAACAGTTGCGAGTTGATTAAGGTCCGAGCAAGCCATTATTAACATTCCGAGCATTCCTTCGGTGCCGTTAATTAGTGCAAGGCCCTCTTTGGCTTCCAGTTCAATTGGCGCAAGGCCGGCGTTATTAAGTGCCGCAATTGCTGTCATCTCAACGCCTTTAGCATCATGAACCATTCCCTCGCCCATGATTGCAAGTGCACAATGTGAAAGTGGTGCTAAATCTCCGCTGCATCCGAGAGAACCAAATTCGGGAACAATTGGTGTGATTCCAGAATTCAAATAATCTGCATACTGTTGGGCTAATTCAACTCGGACTCCGGTTCGTCCAGTTGCCATAGTTTTCAGACGAAGGAACATAAGTGCGCGAACAACTTCGCGTTCAACCGCCGGGCCAAGGCCTGCAGCATGAGAACGTATTAAAGATTTCTGAAGTTGAGTGCGATCTTTAACATCAATGTGGCGATTAGCTAGCGCGCCAAAGCCCGTTGAAACTCCATAGACCGGTGTGCCACCTGCGGCATACCCATCGATAAATTTACGAGATGCTTTGATGGCTGCGACAGATTGCGCGGAAAGTTCAACCTTCGCACCAAATCTTGCAACGTTAATTACATCTTCAAAGCTAACTCCTGAAGTTGAGAGCGTTACGGTTTTATCTGATTTGGAGGCCATTGCGCCATACCTGTTCTATTAAATTAACACCGGGACGATATGCCAAGTGGAGATATGAATCGGACTTTAAAATTGCGAAATCTGCACTTGCGCCCTCGGACAAATGCCCAACATCGCTACGAAGTAAAGCTTTTGCGCCGCCAAGTGTTGCCGACCAGAGCGCTTGTTCTGGCGAGAAGTGCATTTCACGTACTGCAATAGCGATCATGAATGGCATATTTGTTGTGTAAGAACTTCCTGGATTGCAATCTGATGCGAGTGCAACTGTAATGCTGGCCTCTAACAACGGGCGAACATCAGGGTAGGCAGAGCGAGTAGAGAATTCAGCTCCTGGCAATAAGGTAGCAACTACCTTTGATTTGGAGAGCGCTTCAATGTCTTTAACGCTGATATGTGAAACATGATCAACTGAGGCAACTCCGAGTTCGACACCAAGTTTTACCCCACCACCTTCTTGAATTTGGTTTGCGTGAATTCTTGGAAGCAGCCCTTTCTTCATTCCGGCCTGCAGAATTGTGCGAGCATCTTCAACTGAGAATGCGCCTTTATCGCAGAAAACATCGATCCACTTTGCGTGTGGCAGAGCTGCATCGAGCATCTGACCACAAACTAAATCAACATAATCTTTAGGATTTGTTTTATATTCAACTGGCACAACATGCGCACCTAGATAAGTAGTTTCATCGGTAAATTCTTGAGCAATAGCGAGGGATCGTTTCTCATCTTCAACTGTTAAACCATAACCAGATTTACATTCAATTGTTGTGGTGCCACTTGAATAGGCCTCGGCAAATAGGGATTCGGCATTTAATCGCAAAACCTCATCACTTGCCGCTCGAGTTTTCGCAACGGTATGCGCGATGCCACCGGCAGAATAACTTTCGCCAAGCATGCGGGCACGAAATTCTTTACTGCGGTCCCCTGCAAAAATCATATGGTTGTGGCTATCGACAAAACCTGGAATTACTGCGCGGCCGTTAACATCTATCTTCTTCTTTATATGATGAGTTGGCGCATCATCAGCCGGACCCGCCCAAGCAACAACACCATCTTCGATGAGCAGGGCTGCGTTCTCGATAACTCCTAGTTTTGTTCCATCGTGTAATGGATCGTTAGTTACTAGCTGACCAATGTTGAAAAAAAGTTTGCTAGTCATGTTTACTCAATATCTAACATTGGCACATGAACATGACGCTCTTTGGCAGTATCTACTGCAATGTCATACCCCGCGTCGGCATGGCGGATTACGCCCATTCCCGGATCATTTGTTAGAACTCTTGCTAATTTTTGTGCTGCAAGTTTTGTACCATCAGCAACTGAAACTTGTCCGGAGTGAATTGAGCGACCCATTCCAACTCCGCCACCGTGATGTAGTGAAACCCAAGATGCCCCAGATGAAATATTTACCATTGCATTTAGAAGCGGCCAGTCAGCAATTGCATCTGAACCATCGAGCATTGCTTCCGTTTCGCGGTAAGGAGATGCGACAGAGCCACAATCCAAATGATCGCGTCCAATAACAATTGGTGCAGATACTTCACCCTTTGCAACTAAATCATTAAATGCCAGACCAGCCTTGTCGCGTTCGCCATAACCAAGCCAACAAATTCGTGCCGGCAATCCTTGGAAGGCAACTTTCTCTTGCGCCATTGTTATCCAACGATGCAGACCTTCATTCTCTGGAAATAGATCTAATACAGCTTTATCTGTGCGATAAATATCTTTTGGATCTCCAGATAGCGCAACCCATCTAAATGGTCCTTTACCCTCACAAAACAGCGGACGAATATATGCAGGTACGAATCCGGGGAAGGCAAAGGCTCGACTAAATCCACCCTGGCGCGCTTCATCGCGAATTGAATTTCCATAATCAAATACTTCAGCGCCTTTATCCATAAATCCGACCATCGCCTCAACATGCTTTGCCATGGACTCCTTGGCACGCTTTGTGAAATCTTCTGGCTTATCTTTCGCCAACTGCGCAGCATCGTGGACATCTACGCCGATTGGAACATATGAAAAGGGGTCATGAGCAGATGTCTGATCTGTAACAATATCGATTGGCACATCCATTGAAAGCAATAGCGGGAAAAGTTGCGCGGCATTGCCTTCAAGCCCAACTGACAATGGCCGACGGTCGCTCTTAGCTTTTAAAACTCTTGCAATTGCATCATCAAGATTGTCTGCAATTTCATCCAAGTATCTAGTTTGGATTCGCTTCTCTAATCGCGTTTTATCAATATCAATTACTAAACAGACGCCACCATTCATTGTCACTGCAAGCGGTTGGGCGCCGCCCATTCCCCCGCAGCCACCTGTAAGGGTCAAAGTTCCCTGCAAACTTCCAGTAAAACGCTTCGCGGCTACTGCTGCGAAAGTTTCGTAAGTGCCTTGCAGAATTCCTTGGGTGCCAATGTAGATCCAGGAACCAGCAGTCATCTGACCATACATAGTTAGACCAAGTTGTTCGAGGCGTCGAAATTCTGGCCAGTTTGCCCAGTCTCCTACTAAGTTCGAATTTGCGATTAATACTCGAGGCGCCCATTCATGAGTTTGGAAAACACCAACAGGTTTGCCTGACTGCACCAAAAGAGTTTCATCATTATCTAAATTTGTTAGTGATTTAACAATTGCATCAAAGGATGGCCAGTTCCGTGCCGCTTTACCAGTTCCACCATATACAACTAATTTTTCCGGATGCTCTGCAACTGCAGGATCCAAGTTGTTGTGAAGCATTCGGATTGCTGCTTCTTGGCCCCAACCCTTTGCGGTCAATTTCGAACCAGTTGCGGCATGTAGCACGCGGGATGAAAAGTTGGGATCACTCATTTGGCGAGAATATCGTGCCTTTACTTCGAAGGAAAGCGACTGCTATTCGGGAAAATGACAAGCAACTTGCGATGAACCAACTTGGAGAAGTGTTGGTTCGGTTGTGAAACAAGCCTCTTTCGCCTTCCAGCAACGGGTATTAAAGACACAACCTGTTGGCGGATTAGCTGGATTTGGAAGATCACCAGATAAAACGATTTGTTCCCGCTTCTCTTCCAACAATGGATCAGGAAGTGGCACGGCAGAAAGCAGTGCTTTTGTATAGGGATGATGAGGTGAGTTGTAAATATTTGTAACATCCGCAACTTCCATAATTTTACCGAGATACATAACAGCAACTCGATCAGAAATATGTTGAACTACAGATAAATCATGTGCGATGAATAGATATGACAGTCCGAAGTCATCACGTAGATCTTCAAGTAAGTTAATTACTTGGGCTTGAATGGAAACATCCAGAGCAGAAACTGGTTCATCGCAAACAATAAACTTTGGCTTCATGGCAAGTGCGCGCGCGATACCGATGCGTTGGCGTTGACCACCTGAGAATTCGTGTGGATAACGGTTGTAGTGCTCAGGATTTAATCCAACTCGCTCCATTAAATCTTGAACTGCCCTTTTTACTCCACCATCTGGCGTAATGTTCTGAATTTCATATGAGGCCGCGATAACTGAACCGATTGTGTGGCGTGGGTTTAGCGATGAATATGGATCTTGGAAGATCATCTGCATCTTGGTTCGAAGTGGCTTCATCTTGCTATTCGAATACTTGGTTATATCTTCACCCTCGAAAATTATGGAACCAGAGGTTGGCTCGTACAACTTCAAAATTGTGCGACCTACTGTTGATTTCCCACAACCAGATTCGCCCACTAAGCCGAGGGTTTCGCCTTGGTTAATTGAAAAACTAACGCCATTTACAGCCTTGTTATCACCTTTAACTCGGGAGAAAATTCCTTGCGAAGCGAGTGGAAAGAATTTTTGCAGATCTTTTACTTCAATAATTGGCGAGCTCATGCGCCCTCCCCGATGAAGCAACGTGACAAATGTTCGCCACTTCGGATAGTTAGTTGCGGCATCTCGGTTTCACATCTAGAACCGCTGACTTCACTCTTGCGTGTGCATCGTGGATTAAAAGAACAGCCAGTTGGAAGTGCAATCATTGAAGGTGGTTGTCCAGGAATTGCTGTAAGACGATCGGTATGTGGACGATCCATTCTGGGAACCGAAGCAAGAAGTCCTTGGGTGTATGGCATTAATGGATTTGCATATAAATCATTAACTTTTGCGCTCTCAACAATTCGACCGGCATACATAACATTTACCCGATCGGCAGTGCCAGCGACTACGCCCATATCGTGCGTAATCAAGATCATCGCCATCTTAAACTCTTTCTGCAGATCACTAAGTAGCTTCATGATTTGAGCTTGGACCGTAACATCAAGCGCTGTTGTTGGCTCGTCTGCGATAAGAAGCAGCGGGTTATTTACGAGTGCCATCGCAATCATTACGCGTTGGCGCATTCCACCAGAGAATTGATGTGGAAAAGCTTTAATGCGAGTTTCTGCTCCTTGGATTCCAACCATTTCAAGAAGTTCAATCGCTCGAGCTTTACTTACCTTTAAATCCACTTTGTTATGGATTTGATGAGCCTCGATAATTTGATCACCAATTGTGTAAAACGGATGGAGCGCCGACATTGGATCTTGAAAAATCATTGCAATATCTTTGCCGCGATATTTACGTAATTCATTTCTATCCATAGAAATCAAATCAATAGGGCCATCATGAGATTCGAACTTTGCAGAACCAGAAATATTTGCAGTGCGTGCCGGAATAAGTCCCATCAGAGCTAGGTTAGTTACAGTCTTTCCTGAACCTGATTCGCCCACGATAGCTAACGTTTCACCTGGTTTTATCTCAAACGAAGTTTCGTGCACCGCTGCTACTAAACCATCTGGGGTTGGAAAATCTACAGATAAGTTTTCAACTTTCAGAAGCGTCATGCGACTCGTACCCGAGGATCAATATATGCATAAAGAATATCGACGATTAAGTTCATGACCACAACGATGAATGCCGCAAGCAAAGTAGTAGCGACAATAATTGGCAGGTCATATTTAACTACGGCACTTATTGCAAGTCGCCCAAGGCCTGGAAGATTAAAGACAGATTCCGTAAGAATGGCGCCGCCAAGTAACCCGGCAAAATCTAGACCGGCCATTGTTGCGATTGGCGCTAAGGCTGCGCGAAGTGTGTGCTTTCCGAGAATTACACCCTCAGATAACCCTTTTGCGCGAGCAGTACGGATGTAATCTTCATTTGATGTATCGATAACTGAACTTCGAACGAATCGCGTATATAAAGCGGCATAAGCAAATGCAAGAGTTAACCAAGGCAGGAAGAGAATTTGCGCCCACTCAAATGGATTTTCAAAGAAAGGCGTGTAGTTGCCCGAGGGAAAAGGAATTATGTGCCAGCGAATAACGACAAATACCAAAAGTAGAAGGCCGGTTAAAAATGTAGGAAGCGAGGTTCCGATAAGAACGAATATTGTGCTGAGTTGATCGACAATCCGACCACGGAATCTGGCGGCAAGAATTCCAAGTCCTATTCCAAGTGCTAACCACATCACGATTGCACCGATTGCTAACGAAAATGTAACTGGGAGGGCTTCACCAATTAAGTTTGTTACACAAGCATGTTGTTGGAATGAATATCCAAGTGATGGTGCTGGGCAGTTAATCAGTGCTGCACCTTCGCCAAATGATCGGCCAAAGAAGAGACCTTTTAGAAATAAGAAATATTGCGTGAAAAAAGGTAAGTCATAGCCAAGACGATGTCTATTGGCCTCGATGATTCCAGGATCATTGCAATTTTTTCCGCAGGTAAGCGCGGCTGGGTCAAAGGGAAGAAAAGCGAAAATTACATAAACCGCAAAGCTGACAGTTAAAAGAATAAGAAGGGAGACCGCTAGGCGCCTTGAGATATATGCAAACACGGTTTTTAAAGTACTCCCTTAATTGAATCGTTTGGTGATTTACATGGAAGATGGATGCGAGAGATTATTCACTCTCGCATCCACTCTTCTAGTTACTGCTTACTTGATATAGATGTCACCGAATGAAGGCGCGCCCTGTGGCTCCCAGAAGAACACACCGCCGAGGCCAGAGCCCCAAACTTCTTGTGTCTTTGAGAATACGCCTGGGATTACCCACATTTGATCCATCGCATATTGATTGAGCTCTGCCCACATCTTTCCTTGCTTCTTACGATCTGGTTCAGCAAGTGCGGCATCTGATTTTTCTTTAAATGCCTTGTATGCAGGATCTCCCCAGTTTTGTGACATTGGGAATCCACCAGTTTCGGTAAAGAGTTCAGGAATAACTGTTGAAGCGTTAGCCCAGTCAGGTGCCCAACCAGCGCGAGATAAATCGCCTTGCTTGGTCTGATCTAGAACAACTGCGTAGTAAGAACCGGCTTCAATGTAGTTGAACTTCATTGTTATGCCTGCATTCTTCTTCATTGAGTCAATCCAAATTGCAGCAGCCTTCTTATTAGTGTCGGTGTCTGCAAAGTCGAAATAAATTCCGCGCTTTGGATCTGTTGCTTTCGCGTAAATATCTGGACAAGCAGTTTTTGCCGCATCCATATATTTCTTAGCCGCTACAGGATTTCCTTCTTGTTTGAACTCTTCGAGTCCTTTTACCTTTGCATAGTCAAGACCCATCAATGGCTTGATAACACCATCTGCAGGATCTCCACCAAATGCTGCGCCGCCACTCAATTGCATTAATCCAGCGAAGTCGCGTGCGTAGTAAATTGCCTTGCGAATGTCTAAGCAAGGAAGCTTCTTAACGTTGACCGCAGAATAAGTTACATATGGGTCATAAACGTTAAGTGCGCGAGTTGCAAACTTACCCTTTGGCTTACCTGCATCATCAAAGACTGTAGGCAAGTTAGTTGGAAGTATTGAATCGAGTGACATTGAGTTCTTTTCGGAATCATTTAGAACCAATTGATCGCGAACTTCTTCAGCCAAACCGAAGCGAACTACGATTCGATCTGGGAATGCGTTGCGAATTGGATCTGACTTCTTATCCCACTTATCGTTGCGGACAAGAACCATTTCATCCTTAGCCTTGTACTTCTCGATCTTGTATGGACCAGTTGAAACTGGAGCCATGTCGTATGCATCTCCCTTATCCAAAGCCTTTGGTACAGGCGAGAATGAAAGGTATGTAGTTGTGTAGTTGAAGTCACCAACAGGGCGCTTCAAGTTAAATGTAATTGTCTTATTGTCTTCAGAACATGAAACAGCCTTGTCATACGCAGCTGTGTCATTGTCCTTAGTTGAATATGGACCCTTGTAAACAGAAGATCCATCCTTAGCGGAAGGAATATCTAACATTCCGATTGCATAAGTAGGGCCATCAGTAATTACATCGGTAGCGAAGGTACGAGAAACACCGTACTTAACATCTTCGCAAGTTACCGCAGAACCATCTTCGAATGTTGCGCCATCACGAAGCGTGAATTCCCAAGTCTTATTTCCATTTGATGCGCGACCAGTGTCAGTTGCAAGGTCAGCTACAACAGCTGAACCAGCAGAACCTTCGGCACGTGCATAAGCAGTAAGGGTGCGGTGCATATATGAACCGAACCACGCAATGTGTTGACCGGTGTAGTTACGGTTTGGATCAGCGTGTGTCCAAGCTTCGGAGTGAGTCAAATAAGTGATCGTTCCACCCTTTGATGAACCACCGCTGCTCATCTTCACTAGTCCACCCGCAACAACTGCAAGTGCTAGAACCGCAACGATTGCGATGCTAGTTGATTTTTTCACTCTCGCCATTCTTTCTCCTTTTTATTGCTTAGGTTGTCTTACTTTTTTAGCTTTGCTCTGATTTTGGATCAAGTGCATCTCTGATTGCATCTCCCAATAAATTGAAAGATAGGACTACCAAGATTAACGAAAGGGCAGGTACAAAGAAATAGGTAGGCTCATTTAAAATGTACTTAGTTGAGTCTGCGATGATCAATCCCCACGTAGCCGAAGGAGGCTGTACGCCTATTCCGAGGTATGAGAAGACTGCTTCAGCCGCGAGATATCCAGGCAGCGCCAGAGACACATACACGATTACTGGAGTCCAAAGATTTGGCAATAGCTCTTTAAAAATTATTCGGCGATTAGATGCACCGAGGGCACGGGCTGCGATTACATAATCACGTTCCCGCAACGATAAAACTTGTGATCGAATTATTCTAGAGAAATATGGCCAACCGAAGAACGAGAGAATAATAATTAGGTAAAGAATTCGCGCTCCGTTATCTCGAGCTATTCCTGATTTCTCGATTCGCTGAATCATCGGAACGCTTAGCGCAATAATCATAAAAAATGATGGGAAAGAGAGTAGAAAATCTGTAAAACGACCAAAAATTGCATCGACTCGACCGCGGTAATACCCGGAAAGGATTCCAATCATTAAGCCAAGGGCAACTGTTGCAAATGTTGAGATGACGGCCACCATGAATGAGATCCGTGAGCCATACATAAGACGAGCAAGTAAGTCATAACCAATTCCAGGTTCAACGCCTAAGGGATGGTTCCAACTTATTCCACCAAGGCTGCCGATTGTTTCACCACGTGATGTGATTGCATTTGCATCACGTTCGGTTGGACTTACATTTATAACCCAAGCAATTAGCGGTGCGAAGATTGCGATAAACGCAATTGAGAATGATGCAAGTGCGGCCGGAATTGCAATTTTATTTGCCTTAAATCGGCGCCATGCAAGTTCTCTTGGACTCCGGCTAACTAGCCCGGTATCTCCAACTCTTCCTGGATGCATCCAAGGAACACTAGTCACCTAGGCTCGGCTTTACAAGGATGCCTGGGTTATTCAAACGGGGTGAGACTTTACTTTAAGTGGCTTCGCTCACTCAATCCACGCAAAGCCCGAAGGCCATCTGAAGTCCAAGTGTTAACTGTTGTAATACTGCAAGGCAGAATATCTAAGTGATAAACACTCTCCATTGGAGCACCTAAAACTAGTGCGACAAGAGTTCTAATTACATAATTATGTGTAACGACAATAATTGTTTTTCCTGGATGTTCTAACACAAGATTTGTGAGAGCTAGTTCTGATCTTGCAGCTACATCTTCAAAAGACTCACCGGTAATACCTGCAGGTGCACTAGTACTTGAAACCCAAGAGAGCCATTCATTTGGATAAAGTTTTTTAACATCAGAGATACTCAAACCATCCCATTCGCCAAATCCAGCTTCACGCCATGATTCATCTAAAGTGATTTTAAGACCTGTTGCTTTAGCAATAGCGTCCGCAGTTTGCTTTGTGCGGACCATCGGTGAAGCAATAATTAAATCTGCTCCTCGTGCCGCAAGTTCCCGAGCAACAGCTTCTGCTTGCTCTAAACCATCTGCACTGAGTTCTGGATCTGATCCATCTCCCCCGGAGAATCTACGTTCTGGTGTCAAAATAGTTTCACCATGTCGAATGAAATAAATAACTGTTGGCTTCTCGCCGGAAACAAAGCGCTCAATTAAGAAGTTCTTTTGCAAGGGTGCATTGGTGCTGACATCGCCATCTAGGGCTTTATTCGCCAACCGGTCAGCATGTGAATTCTCATCACGAGGAATCCATTTATAACTCACTAATTCGTGAGGATGTGCATCGCGTGCCAGCTTTGCGAGTTCGCGCATATCCGGGTGCTTTATCTGCCATCTTCCAGACATCTGTTCCACAACTAATTTGGAATCCATCCGAGCTTCTACGGTTGCAGTTGGATCAATCTCATTTACTTTACGAAGCGCAGCTAACAGGCCGTTGTATTCAGCGACGTTATTTGTTGCAACTCCAATAGTTTCAAAGAGTTCGTGCAAAATCTTCCCATTTTCAGAAACAACGGCGCCATATGCAGCAGGTCCCGGATTGCCTCGTGATCCGCCATCTGCAGAAATAATAAATGCGCGGCCCATTTAAATGCGCACCAATATTCGTCGGCATTCCTCGCAACGCAAAACTTCTTCCGAATCCAATGATTTAATGCGCTCCATCTCGACTGCATTAATTGCAAGTCTGCAGCCATCGCAGGTGTTTCCGATTAATAGGGCAGCTCCGATTCCTCCGCCATTAGCTCTTACCTTTTCATAAACTTCGATTAGCGCGGCATCAATCTTTGGCGCCAATAAAGTGCGTTCCGACTTCTTTAGAGCAACTTCACGATCCAATTCTGTAACTGCATTTTCCAGGCGAATATTTAGCTCAAGCTCTAATTTCTTTAGGCCCTCTTCATCGCTCTTGATTGTCGCGACCTTCTCCTTCGCCGCATCAACCTTCATCATAATTTCTAATTCGCCATCTTCTAACTCCGCTTTGCGCTTGGCCAGCGTCGCAATCTCGTGCTGCAGTTGTTCTAGCTCTTTAGGAGATGCACTTCCGCCAGAGAGTCTTGCCTCATCCTTTGCCATGCGGTCTGCAACGGATTCAACGTCGACTTCGCTTCTTCGTAAATCGATAGTTACATCGGCAAGTTCCGCTTCGGCCGTAGCTAATAACTCTGCACTCGCGGCAAGCCGGGCATGAATTGCAGTTAATTGTTCGCGCTCTGGAAGCGTCTTTAATTTATGTGTGGCCTGAATAATCGCGGAATCAATTCTTTGGAGTTCGATCAAGTTGTTCTGGTCAGAAACAGAGGCTTTCATGTGAGCACCCCTCGCTTTCGAACTAGAACCCGCATAATGTAATTGTTAATCTCAAAACCTGCCCTAATCCTAAAGGCAGAGTGCTGACAAATCCAATCTCCTTGCGTAACCTTTTGGCTATGAAACGAGTAGGGCTTGCCATCCTCATAGTGTCCTTGATGCATCCGATTTATATCTCCAACTCTCTTGCAGCCGTGAAGGCCGGTGGAACTTGCAAGACTCAAGGAATCACTAAAGTTTATGCAGGATCAACATTCAAATGTTCAAGGACGAAAGGCAAATTGATTTGGGCTAAGGTGCAAAAATCTAAGGCGGTCATTGAAGCGGCAACGGAACAACCTAAGGACAAGAATCCACGAATAGGCAACTGCTATAACTACTCGCTATCGCAATCCGTACTTAAGAATATTGATTTATTACCTGTGAACTGTGCGCAAGAGCATTCTGCCGAGACTTATAAAGTTGCGATTTGGAATTCAGATTTGAACCCTTATGGTGCGTTAGATTCTGAAATAGCTGAAGTGGCGAGATCTATTTGCCAACCTTTTAATTACAAACCTGGAACTATTATAAATAACTGGGGATTTTATTTTCCTTCAGAACTCGAGTGGAAACAAGGAGCGCGCTGGATACGCTGCGATGCTTTAAGCCTTGACAATATGTATAAGCCAACAAAGTTAAATACTTGGCCAGGAGAACCACCTGCTCGGAAAGCTACTCCTGCAACATGCACCGTTGAATCATCTAAGGGGAGAACTTGGTCTTACTCAAATGATGAAGAGGGAGAGGTTCGTACTTCTTCTTTCGGTTTCTACGTAAGAAATACAAGTCCTGATAGAGATGCTACTTTGGTTTTAATTTCAATAGAAGTAACTCTCGAAGATGGTGAAACAGCAAAGGAGCGAGTTGAAATTAGCCGAATCCCAGCGGGGCAAATGATTGGTGCTGGGACGATTTCTTCATATAGCTCACCGATTGAAAAATGGAAATATTCAATCAGATGTTCTGATTCTGATCCTGGACCGGAAAGACAGTTAATTTCAACAACTGTCCAAGTTAAACCACAAGATCCACGTTACAAATATGGTGCTAAATTCGTCACGTCTCTTACAAATACCTATAAGGATGTTATTCGATGCAAGAACGACGGCTACAGCTGTTTAGTTTATGTAGCTTTATTGGATAGCTCTGGCGGTCTTATGGGAGGAGCTACGACTTCGATTAATGGACCGGTTTATCCCGGAGACAAAATTTCAATCGAAGGTTACGTGGATTCATATCCGATAAGTTTTCTAGGGAGTAACCTAACTCGCGTTGCCATCTGGGTACAGGAACCACAACCTTAAACTTAATCCTGGTGGGCGGTGAGGGTTTCGAACCCCCGACATCCTCGGTGTAAACGAGGCGCTCTACCACTGAGCTAACCACCCAAAACGTACTGCCGCACTCTACCTGCAGATTGGCAGTATTAAAAATTCAATGCTTAATTTATAGGAAACTATTACAACGCTGCGAGCGCAGCCTTGTAATCAGCCATATTACGCGCATCGCCAAGGCCATTAACTACCTGCCAGCGAAGCACACCTGACTTATCAATAATGAATGTTCCTCGGGTTGAACAACCGCGCTCTTCATTGAAAACGCCGTATGCCTTTGCTGCTGCGCCATGTGGCCAGAAGTCTGCAAGGAGTGGAAACTTATAACCTTCTTGTTCGCCGAAAGCTTTTAGTGAATACATTGGATCGCAAGATATTGCGATTAGTTGGACATCATCATTTTGAAATGCACCCAGGTCATCGCGAAGACTACAAAGTTCACCAGTGCAGAGACCGGAGAATGCGAATGGATAGAAAAGAACTACAACGTTCTTTGAGCCTTTAAAAGAAGAGAGTGCAATATTCGCACCATGTTGATCTAAAAGATTAAATCCTGGTGCTTGTGATCCAATTTCTAATGCCATGTTCTCTCCTAGTTATTTACGACTGGCTTTTCTGGCAACCAATTTAGTTGCGGTCCAATCTGCGCCGATGGCAAAGGATACAGTCTGCGAGAGACCGGCAGTTGGTGCAGCTTCTTGAATATCACTTGGTTCAACGTGACCTTCTCTATTTACCTTTGGAGTTAATAACCAGATAGGTCCAGTTTCAGATAGATATGTCATGGCATCCATTAAGTCATCTACTAGATCGCCATCACCATCTCGCCACCAAAGTAGAACAACATCTATAACTTCTGTTGCGGCGCCTTCGATAAATTTTGTGCCAGTGCGCTTTTCAATGGCGCTACGAAATTCGTTGTCACAGTCGGAATCCAAACCGACTTCTAGAATCAACTCTCCTGGTTCAAGAGCGAGCCGTTCAACTATTAGATCTACCCCCATCGGGGTTCTTCCTCCTTAACTGGTTGAATCAAATGTGAGATAGGTAATTCCAGGAGATAAGTCCACCGAACCTTGGGCAATTGCGCAAGAGGTAACCATTGGGTAATCAGGGTTCATGCCGCTTTGGGTGGAAAGTTCATGGCAAATTCGTGGAAAGATACTGCCATGAGCACAAACGAGCAGGCCCCTGACCATTTGATCGATCAGCTAGTCGACACCGATCCGCAAGAAACAGCAGAGTGGACCCAATCGCTAGATGCCGTATTAAAGAATGCTGGACCTGTTCGTGCTCGATATTTAATGCTCGCAATGTTGGACCGCGCCGGTGAAAACAATCTTGGTGTTCCAGCTCTTCGTGCGACTGATTACATAAACTCAATTCCACCAAAGCAAGAACCTGAATTTCCTGGCGATGAATTTATTGAACGCCGAATTCGTGCATTTATCCGTTGGAATGCTGCGGTAATGGTTCATCGTGCCCAACGTCCTGGTATCGGAGTTGGTGGACACATATCCACTTATGCATCATCTGCTTCACTTTATGAAGTTGGTTTCAACCACTTCTTCCGCGGCAAGGATCATCCTGGTGGCGGAGATCAAATTTTCTACCAAGGTCATGCAAGCCCAGGAATGTATGCACGAGCATTTCTTGAAGGCCGTTTAACTGAACATCAGATGGATGGATTCCGTCAAGAACTTTCACATGAAGGTGGCGGACTTTCTTCTTATCCACATCCACGTTTAATGCCAGAGTTCTGGGAGTTCCCAACAGTTTCAATGGGACTTGGTCCAATCAATGCTATTTATCAAGCTCGTTACAACCGCTACTTACAAGGTCGCGGAATTAAAGATACGAGCGATCAAAATGTCTGGGCATTTCTTGGTGATGGTGAATGTGATGAACCAGAAACACTTGGCGCAATTAGTCTTGCTGCACGCGAGGGCTTAGATAATTTAACTTTTGTTATTAACTGCAACTTGCAACGTCTAGATGGACCAGTACGTGGAAATGGCAAGATTATTCAAGAACTTGAATCTATCTTCCGGGGCGCTGGTTGGAATGTAATCAAAGTAATTTGGGGCCGCGAGTGGGATGAACTTCTTGCAATGGATCGCGAAGGAGCTCTCGTTGATTTAATGACGAAGACGACTGATGGCGATTACCAAACATTTAAAGCGGAGTCAGGCGCTTATATTCGCGAGCATTTCTTTGGCCGCGATCCACGAACTGCAGCAATGGTTGCAGATTGGTCAGATGAGAAGATTTGGGCGCTAAAGCGTGGTGGTCATGATTACCGCAAACTATTTGCTGCTTATAAGCAGGCTTCAGAACACAACGGCCGCCCAACAGTGATTCTTGCTAAAACAATTAAGGGCTGGACACTTGGTTCGCACTTTGAAGCCCGAAACTCTACTCACCAAATGAAGAAGATGACGCATGAAGATCTTCTAGCTTTCCGCGACACACTTCAGATTCCACTTACTGATGATCAAATTGATGCGAAGGCGCCACCGTATTACCACCCAGGAGTTGACTCACCTGAGTACAAATACATGATGGAACGCCGCAGTGTTTTGGGTGGATCGATGCCTTCTCGTCGCAAGGATTCTGCGCCACTTCCACAACCACCTCTTGAAACATATGAATCAGTAATTCGTGGCTCTGGTCACCAAGAAGTCGCAACAACTATGGCATTTGTGCGCTTGTTAAAAGATTTAATTAAAGATCCGGGTATCGGCAAGCACTTGGTGCCAATTATCCCGGATGAAGCGCGTACCTTCGGAATGGATTCATTGTTCCCATCACTAAAGATTTACTCACCACATGGTCAGAACTACACATCGGTTGACCGGGAATTAATGCTTTCCTATAAAGAATCCACATCAGGTGTAATTCTCCACGAAGGAATCAACGAGGCCGGATCTACCGCTTCATTTACAGCAGTCGGAACTTCATACTCAACACACGATGTTCCAATGATTCCGATCTATATCTTCTATTCAATGTTCGGTTTCCAGAGAACTGGTGATGCCTTTTGGGCAGCAGCAGATCAGATGGCACGCGGTTTTGTTATGGGCGCTACTGCAGGTCGCACAACGCTAAATGGTGAAGGTCTCCAACACGAAGATGGACATTCACATCTTCTTGCCTCAACCAACCCAGCAGTTGTTTGCTATGACCCAGCTTTTGGCTACGAACTCGGACACATTGTTCGTGATGGTCTAAAACGTATGTATGGCGAGAACAGTGAAAATATTTACTACTACCTAACTGTCTATAACGAGCCATATGTTCAACCAGCACAACCAGAAGACTTAGATATCGATGGTCTGCTTAAGGGAATTTATCTCTACTCCCCTGCAAAGCGCGGAAAGAAGAAGGTGCAATTGCTTGCTTCGGGTGTTGCGATGAACTGGGCAGTCAAAGCACAACAATTATTGGCAGATGATTGGGGCGTTGCCGCAAGTGTTTGGTCAGTAACTTCATGGAATGAGCTTCGTCGCGATGGCCTAGCCGTTGATCGCCACAACTTATTGAATCCAAGTGATAAGAAGTCTGCATACATCACAAAGAAATTACGTGGCCAAGATGGTCCAGTAATTGCAGTAAGCGATTTCATGCGCGCAGTTCAAGATCAAATTTCGCCTTGGGTTGAACAAGATTTCTACTCTCTTGGCACCGATGGCTTTGGACTTTCAGATACTCGTGGTGCGCTACGTCGTCACTTCAAGGTAGATGCTGAATCAATTGTTGTTGCTGCGCTTTCAAGACTTGCCGAAGCTGGCGAAGTAAAAGCGAAGGTAGTTCAGGAAGCGTTAGATAAGTACCGCTTAAATGACATTAGCGCTGCTGATCCAGGTAACACTGAAGGCTCTGGCTGATTAGTTAATCTTTTGTAGCTTTACCAAGATACGAAAGCTTGGATGTTGCAAGCAACATGAGCGCTGGAATTAACAGTGAAATTGTTACTGATGTGGCTTGCGCAACCCAAGAAATTGCAACTTTCACAAAGAAGGTTGCGATTACCTGAGTAAGTCCAATACGAGCAACAACAACACTGCTTGGTAGCGATGACGTTCTAAAGGAAATTGCGAAAAAAGTGGGAGCTAGAATCGAAGAGCCGAATCCGGCA
This sequence comes from actinobacterium SCGC AAA044-D11, assembly GCA_965268555.1. Taxonomy (GTDB): domain Bacteria; phylum Actinomycetota; class Actinomycetes; order Nanopelagicales; family Nanopelagicaceae; genus AAA044-D11. Next base: position 462,274 of record OZ254174.1, on the reverse strand, counting down.
AGCGCAAAACCGATAAGTGAAACTATGAATCCCAAAATTTGATTTACCTGCGATAGCCAGGTTCCGAGGGAGATACACACTGCAAAACCCACACCACCCAAGATTGGTAACTTGGAAATTAACTGGCGCTCGCTCCATCTTGCAGCAAGGCGCTTTGTATTGAATCTAAGAATAATCATCGCGCCAATGAAAACCGTATAACCGTAGATGCTCGCAGAAGCACTCATCTTCAAGGTGTCTTTTGCATAAATTGCCGACCAATCTTGAATCGAGAATTCAGCCTGCATTGCAAGAACCATCGCTATAACTATTACTGGTTGAAAACTGAAGGTCTTGGCAATTTCTTTAATTGAGAGACTTGGGAATGCATCAGCTTCTTCATTCTTTCCTATGAAATATGGCGTCGATTTTATGATGCCATACATTGTAAAAAGCCACATAATAAAAACAGTTACGCCTATGTGCCAGCAAAGTGTCACAAAAGGCGTAATAACAATTGCAAGTAAGGAAGTCAGAAGAGCACCTAGGCTCCAAAGGCCGTGGAGTTTGGGAAGAATTAGTTCACCAACCTCTTCCTGGCGATGGATTGCTTGGGCATTATTGGCAATATGAAAGGAAATCCAACAAAATGAAGCGAAGATATTGAGAAGTAAAAAATAATTTGCATTATGCATGTGAGGGAAAAGACCAAGTGAAGCAAAAAGCCCAGTGGAACCAAATGTAACAATTGGCTTTATTCCATAGGTGTGAACCCAATTGCCCACCAAAACAAATGCAATCAAACTACCGACAGCGCCAAGACTTAGAATCGTTCCGAATGTGCCGTTATTCACGCCAAGTTGATCGCGAAGTTCGGGGAATCTTGTGGCGATAGCCATTCCACCAATTCCGAATGGTAAAAATAGATAACTGAGCGCACGGCGCTCGATTTTTGAGAATTTAGATTTCAATAGAGTGCACTCGCTAACTCTCTTCGAGCAGCAATTAGATCTGGATCAGATGGATCAACTAGCGCAAACAAGGTGAGCAGATGCTCGCGCACAATCTTCTTCTCGTCACCTTGGCTAGCTTTGACTAACCCAATTAAACGATCAAAAGCCGACTTATTTAATCCACTAGCAATTTCGACATCAGCTGCCTTCAGTTGAATAGAAATCTCATTTGGATTAGCGCCCGCGAGAGTCATTACTTCTTTTGGATCTAAATCTTTTACTCGAAGAATTAATTCGGTCTGTGCCAAACCAAGCTTCGCCAAATTATCGCCAGGTTTGCGCGCTAGCCATTTTTCATAGTGAGTTTTGGCTTCAGCCAATTCGCCTTTTTCCATCGCTTCCATGGCGGCAATCTCTTCTGGTTCCATTGGCACTTCCGGTGCCTCGGATTTTTCGAGGGCCTGACCAACGCCACGTTCTGCAGCGAGTCCTATTACTTTATCTATTACGAGTCTTATTTGTTCTGGCGTAGGTATAGCTTCAAAGAGCGGAACCATTTGTTCTTGAATAATCGCTATCGCAATTGGTACTGATTGAATCTGCAAGGCTTGTGCAACCTGAACTTCAACATCAACATTTACAGTTCCCAGAATCCAGGCCGGTTCCCCATTTTCAAGGAGATCAGCAGCTTGGTATTTACCCATTACTTCAAGAAGCGATATTGCTTGGGTACTTCGAGGTGACCAGCAAATAAGTATCACGACTTTCTGATTTGAAGCAGGAAGTACTTCACTTACTAAATTTGCCGAAGTAACTGCGATGCCTGGAGTTGGGACTTCTGGTGCTGGTGGCTTGCCTAACGAACTTAGATCCACTGCGCTAGCAAAATTCTTTGGCAGTGGCGGCAAACTCATGTCGCCATCCTACATATAACTAGCTCTAATTATTTTGAAGGTGGCTCATGAATACCTGGAACAGTCACACCGACATACGTTCTAAAGGGCAGAATATTTTCAATGTAATCCTTGGTTGCAAAATCAAGACCTAAATCGTGCCCGGCCTGCTCACCGAGATACCAACGATGCTCCAAAATTTCGTGGAACATTTGCGTTTGTTCAACGCGGCCGGCTAGTTCTTTTGGAACTTGATTCATAACGTGGTGGTAGGTATCACGTAGCCATCGACGAGCACTGTCATGTACCGGTGGCTTTGGAGTTGCTTCCCGACCGCGGAAGCGATCGAAGGATGCGAGTAATCTCTTCGCTTGTAACTCTTCGGCATGAATTCCAAGTAATTCGAGCAGACGATTTTGGTGATAGCCGGCAGCTACCAATTTAGGTTGGAACTTTAACTCGCCCTTATCGCCATTAATTGATACTTCTACCTCTTCAACCGCAAAACCTAAATCTTGTAATTGGCGCATCGCACCTTCAACTGCATGTCGATCATTTGGATCAAGAATTTGTGGTTCACGAAGCGCCTTCCAAAGTCTGCGATAACGTTTAATTACACCTTCACTCGCGCGAATCGGATCCATGTCTGCCTGCAGGACACCAGCTATCTTTAAATCTTCGAGCTCGGCAGCAACGTTAAACAATGAAATCTCTAAATCATGCTCGCGTTGACCATCAGTAAGTCGGGATTGAAATTCGCCAGTTTCAGCATCCACGAGATATGCCGCAAATTGATCAGCATCGCGACGGAAAAGTGTGTTTGATAATGAGCAATCGCCCCACCAAAATCCAAGTAGGTGAAGTCGAACCAGTAAAAGTGCAAGTGCGTTAGCCATATTCGTAATCTCGTGCGGCGTTATTTGAGCACTCAAAATTACGCGAAATGGAAGTGAGAATGGCAGGTAGTGAGTGACTAGTGCGGCCGGGAGTTCGTTTCCTTCCTCATCAGTCCTATTCTCAATTACTGCGACTGGTTCTACACATGGCGCTTCGCGGCTATTTAATTCACGCAGCAGGGCATATTCACGATTAGCAAATTCTGGGACCGTCTCTTTGATCGCATAAATCTGAGAATTCGAGTTTTCATTGGCTTTAACGAGTCGCACGATATGTCTTGAAATACCTCGCATATCTGTAAGCGAGGCATCTTCTGGCCAAACTTCGAGTGGCTTTACCCAAGGCAGGCGGGCAAGAGCAGACATCTCTTCTGCTAGTCCAGTTATTCGTAAGTCAGCCACGGGGCTATTCTCTCCTATTTTGAGTTAACGCGCCGTTAAAATAACGCCATGGCAAAGTTAAAACCGATATTGAAGCGACCATCTCTAACCAGGAAGAAGAAGTCAGCAACCGCTGAGGACTTTGGGACAATTGGCGAGCCACTAAATCATTCACATCCCTTCTATTTCGGATTTCTCGCTGCATCTGGTGCGATTATCGCCATCACTTTGCTTCGTGCGTTGGCATCAGCAAGCCAAGTATTTGTTCTCATAATTATTTCGCTCTTCTTTGCTATGGGCTTAAATCCTGCAGTTCTCTTCATCGAACGACGTGGGCTAAATAGAGCAAAAGCTGTTGCCGTTACCGTTACTGCTGTAATTGGTTTTGTTGCCATATTTATTTGGATTGCTGCTCCCCTGATTATTGATCAAGTAAATGCTCTGATTCATAATGCGCCACAGTTAATCTCTGATTTGAAAAATAACGCCACAATCAACGATCTAAATGTGAACTATGGAATTATCGACACAATTCAAGCGAAAGTTCAATCTTCGATTAAAGATGGCAAGTTTGTTATCGGAGCTTTCGGCGGCGTAATCGGCGTCGGAAAAGCTGTCATCTCTGGTGCGCTCTCGGCGCTAACTATTTTAGTTTTAACCCTTTACTTCCTGGCCGCTCTTCCAACGGTGACTAAAGATGCTTACCGCTTAGTTCCTGCTAGCCGTCGCGAACGAGTTGCAAAGATTAGCGATGCTATTATTTTTAGAGTTGGCGCATTCGTTGGCGGCCAAATCACAATCTCATTTTTTGCAAGCATCTTTATCTTCATTCTTGGTTTTGCCTTAGATCTGCCATATAAATCTGCACTTGCATTGGTCGTATTTGTTTGTGGTTTGATTCCACTTATTGGCCACTTCATTGGGATGACTATCGTGACCTTGATTGCTTTAACGGTTTCACCGTTAATCGCAGCAATATCCTTAGCTTCTTACATCATTTACGTGCAATTTGAGAATTACGTTTTAACGCCAAAAGTTATGAAGCGTTCGCTTTCAATTCCAGGCCTGGTAACTATCATCGCTGCACTTATTGGAACATCACTCCTCGGCCTTGTTGGCGGAATTCTTGCAGTTCCAATTGCGGCCGCGGTCCTGCTTATTCTTGATGAAGTTGTTTATCCAAAGGCTGATAAGAATTAGATTTCGGTTGGAAGCGGCAAGCTTTCCGGAGCAATAATTTTTGTGATCTCAGTTAGAACTCGATAAACGGCTGGCTCACCTACCCAAAGGTGTTTTGCATCATCAACGTTTATTAACTTTATTTGTGGAATAACTCGGAAGGCGATTTCTGCGGCATCTGGCTTTAAATAATCATCGTGCTCTGGAATTAGGGCAGTTATTGGTCTGCCATCTTTAGCCCAAAACTCTAAATCTTCATTGTTGGTTTCAATGAGTGTGGGGCTCAATAAAATTAACCCTAGGACTCGAGGATCTGTTGCATATTTAAGAGCCAAGTTTGTGCCAAAGGACCAGCCCATTACCCAGAGTTTTTCAACTCCGATTTCTTTAAATGCGAAATCAATAGCAGCTTCGACATCAAATTTTTCAGTAATGGTCGCGCCATATTCGCCTTCACTTGTTCCTGCTTCGGAAGAAGTTCCACGAGTATTGAATCTAATTATTTCAATACCTGCCATTTGTGGAAGTCGGTTAGCAGCCTTCTTGTAAACATGGCTGTCCATCATTCCCCCACCTGTCGGGTTGGGATGCAGGCAGAGAATTGAACCTAGTCGAGCGCCTATCGGGGTAGCCACTTCTCCAATTAGCTTTAGTCCATCTGCTGTTTGAATCGTTATGGGGCGGCGATTGGCCGGCAACACAGTGCTGGGGCGTATTAACTCTGACACAAAATAAGTTTAGTCTTATGCAATGGAAACCATTACATCTAACGTTTTTGAAAGCCACAATCCAGTCGATGCAAGTGTGATTGCGAGCTATCCCAATACTTCAGCCGCCCAAGTGCATGAAGCAGTAGACCGTGCCCGCGCAGCTAGTTTGGCCTGGCAGGCCCTTGGTTTTCGTGGCCGACGTAAAGTTTTACTGAAGTGGGCGGCGCAGATTACAAATGAAGTTGATGAGATTGCAGAAATTGTTCGCGCCGAAACTGGAAAACCTATTAGCGATGCAACGCTAGAAGCAACTCTTGCACTGGGCCATTTAGCTTGGGCCGCTAAGCATGCAGAGAGCGTCTTATCAAAACAACATCGCCCATCTGGTTTATTGATGTTTAATATGAAAACTAGCGTGACGCGAGTTCCGATGGGTGTAGTTGGAGTAATCGGTCCATGGAATTACCCGATCTTTACGCCAATGGGTTCGATTGCATACGCACTTGCCGCAGGAAATACCGTCGTCTTTAAGCCAAGTGAATTCACTCCTGGCGTTGGACGCTGGCTTGCGAATAGTTTTGCAAACATAGCGCCCTTCGCAGATATCTTTACTTGTGTTACCGGATTGCCTGAGACTGGAAAGGCGCTTACCGAATCGAATGTAGATAAAATTTCATTCACTGGATCAACTAGAACAGCTAAGAAAGTTGCAGCCTCTTGCGCCGAACGAATGGTCCCAGTTGTTCTTGAATGTGGCGGTAAAGATCCAGTGTTGGTCGCTGCTGATGCCGATATCGATCGAGCAGCTGAATATGCGCTCTGGTCTGCAATGTCTAATGCCGGACAGACTTGTATTGGCGCCGAAAGAGTTTATGTCGTAAACGAAGTTGCAGATAAGTTCATTGCAAAAATTACTGAACTAGCTAAGCAGGTCCATCCAGGTAAAGATGGGAATTATGGCCCCGCAACAATGCCATCACAATTAAAGGTTATCCAAAGCCATATTGATGATGCCGCAGCCAAGGGTGCCAAGTTTGTTGTTGGTGGCGTTGATTCAGTAAAGGCGCCATTTGTGGAACCAGTAATCATGATTGATGTACCAGAAGATTCGTTGGCAATTACTGAAGAAACTTTTGGTCCAACTCTTGTAATTAATAGAACGGCAGATATGTCTGAAGCTATTCGTCTCGCAAATGCAACAAGGTATGGGCTAGCAGCATCGGTCTGGTCAAAGCGCAATGGCGAGAAAATTGCTGCCCAGCTTCAATGCGGAATGGTCTCTGTTAATTCAGTAATTGCCTTCGCCGCAATAGCATCCGTGCCATTTGGCGGTGTTAAAGATAGTGGATATGGTCGAATTCATGGACCTGAAGGTTTAATGGAGTTCACTTATCCAAGAACGGTTGTTAAAACACTATTCAATATTCCGATAGTTTTTACGACATTTGCTCGAACTAAGTTTGCAGATAAATTTATTAAAGTTGCGATAAAGACGTTGCACTCAAAAGGTATTGGTTAATAGCGCGGAGCGCCTTTAGATCTAAGAGTTCTGGGTTTGCGATCGCTGCGCTTGGTCCAACAAACCGTGTGCCAGTGACGTCTCGATTCAACATCTTCTTCAAGCCAAGCAACAGTATGAGGTGTAGCAGTTGGAATTAATTGATCGCATCCAGGGCAACGATATGGTTTCGTAGAAGTAGATCCTGTTATTCGGCGGACTCGATAAACGCCCTCTGAATGTTCTTCGATACTCTCACTTGAAAGTGAGATATCGCGCTCTTCATCACTATCAGAAGCCCGTTTTTGAGAGCGCTTGGGATGATTTCTACGTGGACTCACAGCCCTATTCTCTCGCAGCCATTCCGTAATTCCCAACTTTTAGGGCAGGATATTCACGTGGTAAATGAATCGGCAATTTCTGTTCGAGGTCTAACCAAGACTTACACCTCAAAGGCCAATGGTTCAAAAAGCGCAGTAGCTGGCATTGATCTTGATGTGGCCAGCGGTGAAATATTTGCAATCCTCGGTCCAAATGGCGCCGGCAAAACCACAACAGTTGAAATTCTAGAAGGTTATCGAGATCGAGATGGTGGCGAAGTTAAAGTCCTTGGCCAAGATCCTGCAAAACTTGGCACCAATAATTGGGCCTGGCGGAATCGAATTGGAATAGTCCTTCAATCAACTAATGATTCCCAAGATTTATCAGTATCAGAAACCGTTAATCACTTCGCAAATTACTATTCCAATCCACGCGATCCTGAAACTGTTATTCGCGACGTCGGACTAGAAGAGAAGTCGAACGCCAGGGTTGCAAGCCTTTCAGGTGGCCAACGTCGACGATTAGATGTGGCGCTTGGAATAATCGGGAATCCAGAAATCCTATTTTTAGATGAACCTACAACAGGCTTTGACCCTGAAGCCCGCAGAGCTTTCTGGGATTTAATCCGAAACTTGCGCGATGAAGGCAGGACAATCCTGCTCACAACACATTACTTAGATGAAGCAGAAGCTTTAGCCGACCGGGTCGCAGTGATTGTTGATGGAAAAATTATCGAAATTTCCACCCCTGAAAACCTTGGTGGAAGGAATACCGCAAAGGCCCGAATCAGCTGGCTTGAAAACGGTGCCAAGCAGGAGATTGAAAGTGATTTTCCAGCGGCTGAAGTAGCAAAACTTTCAGCAAAATTTGGTGGCGAAGTTCCAGAACTAACCGTGATCAGACCATCTCTTGAAGATATCTATTTGAAAATGATTGGCCAATTATGAGACCAAGCATAATTAAAGTCGGTTTTCTTCGTGGTGGCTTAGAAATAAAACAATTCATGCGCCAACGTGAATCCGTAGTCTTCACCCTTCTCTTTCCAGTTATGTTGCTCTTCATCTTTGGTTCAGTCTTCAAAGGTGATCTAGCTCCGGGCGTAACCTTTAGCCAATACTTTGTCGCCGGAATGATTGCCTCCGGACTTGTTAATACCGGATTTCAACAACTAGCAATCATGATTCCGATTGAAAGAGATTTCGGAACGCTCAAGCGTCTTCGCGGAACCCCAATTTCGCCAGTTTCATACTTCATCGGAAAAGCCATTCTCGTTTTTGTTGCAATGGTTGTTCAAGTTGGCGCTCTAATGGGCTTTGGTGCAGCGCTCTTTGGCTTAGACCTACCTAACACAACTGAGAGATGGCTCCGTTTTGCCTGGCTAATTCTTCTCGGAAGCATCTGCTCAACAATTTTAGGAATTGCATTCTCTGCTGTTCCAAAGAACGGTCGCGGTGCTTCCGCAGTTGTTTCTCCAATTGTCATCATTCTGCAATTCTTTAGCGGTGTTTTCTTTGTCTTCTCAACCCTGCCGCAGTGGATGCAACAATTTGCCGCTCTCTTTCCACTTAAGTGGCTTACTCAAGGAATGCGCTCGGTTTTTCTACCTGAAAATTTTGCAACTCAGGAAGTAGCAAAAAGTTGGGAGATCCCACAAATTGCGATCGTTCTACTCCTTTGGACAGTACTCGGAACGATACTTGCACTAAAAACTTTTAAGTGGTCTGACAAATGAAGAAGCTGATTTCGCTGGTTGTCACAGCCTCGCTTCTAATCCCAGTACAAGCTAGTGCGGCAACAACTAAGCCGACGCCCAAGCCAACTACTAGTAAATCAAAGGTAGTAACGCCGCCAGCGACCAAGAAGCCTGTCGTTAAAAAGCCAGCGAGTAAAAAGCCTGTAGTTAAAAAGAAGGTTGTAAAGAAAAAGAAGAAGCTTCCGGCGAAGAAAGCTATGAAGTGGCCACCGCCAGGATTTGAAAAGAAAGATTCACTTTATGCAAAGACTGCCACCCCTAAAGAATTAGGGATTGCTGGTACTGAAAACAAATACATTCAGAAAAACTTAATTGCTTATTGCCATGAAGTAGCCTGCCTTGGCATCTTTGTTGGTTCAGAGACTGGCTGTGATTGGTGGGAGATAACTTCGAATGTCCTAGGAGTTGACCCTGCAGATTCGACCCAGAGAATTATTTATGGATCTCTCACGACACTTGCTCCAGGCAGCGCTGCAAAGAAAGTAACTGCAATTCTTCTGATTAGTAATGAACCAATTGCAGATGGTTTAGGAATTGGCGCCTATACCGCAAACTGTCGCGTGGGAACCCCGACTGAAAAAATTCCAAGCAATACTTACACAAAGAGCATTACAAGAAGTTAGCGGTTTGCTCCTGGAACCCAGAGCACATCGCCTTGATCCTTATTTTCATATCTTGCTAGAACGAACAGTAAATCTGATAGTCGGTTCAAATACTTCGCGGTCAATGAATTAACTCCACTACCAAACTGGTGAATTGCGTGCCAAGTATTTCGTTCTGCGCGACGTGTCACAGTTCTTGCAACATGCAAAAGCGCAGCTGCTGGGGTTCCGGATGGAAGTACGAAACTACGAAGCTCTGCTAGTGATTTGTTATATAGATCAATCTGCTCTTCTAAATATGAAACTTGGGATTCAATAACGCGAAGTGGCTCAATCTTTGGATCATCGATTACTGGCGTACAGAGATCGGCGCCGACATCGAATAAATCATTTTGAATTCGGATTAATAGTTTTGTTATCTGCGCATCTTTAATCTGGCCAAGTGCCAGAACTACACCGATAGATGAGTTTGCTTCATCAACAGTTGCATAGGCTTCTAATCGCGGGTCATTTTTTGATGTGCGGCTCATATCTCCCAGGGAGGTTGTTCCATCATCGCCAGTTTTTGTATAGATACGCGTTAGATTTACCATGGGGTGAGCCTAATTCACTCACTACGATTAGACCACTCGAAACCACGGACCGGAGGTGACTGCCATGGAAAGCTCAAATGAATATTTCCAAATAGTTGGTGGCGCCCGCCTTGTCGGTGAAGTAAAAGTCCATGGTGCAAAGAATTCTGCCCTTAAATTAATGGCCGCCTCCCTACTTGCGGTTGGTGAAACCACAATTGAAAATGTCCCAGATATTGCAGATGTACACATCATGGAAGAGTTGCTAACAAGACTTGGCTGTAAATGTTCTTACGATCGCCAAACTTTAACTATGAAGATTTTGGTGCCACAAGTGCCTGGACATCGTGCTGATTACGATTTAGTTCGAAAGATGCGAGCATCTATAAACGTTCTCGGACCACTTGTAACTAGAGTTGGTGAAGTAGAAGTCGCACTTCCAGGCGGCGATGCAATCGGTTCTCGCGGCATTGATTTCCATATTAAAGGATTGACAGATCTGGGCGCCGAAGCGCACTCTGAACATGGCTATGTAATTGCTACCGCACCTAATGGTTTAACTGGTGCCGCAATATCTCTAGATTTCCCAAGCGTTGGTGCAACTGAAAACATAATGACTGCTGCCGTACTGGCTAAAGGCGTAACAACGATCGACAACGCCGCTCGCGAACCTGATGTAGTGGATCTTGGTGAATTTCTAGTTTCAATGGGCGCAAAGATTGAAGGACTTGGGACTCCAGTTATAACAATCACCGGTGTTAAAGAGTTACAACCAACAACGCACGCAACTCTTGCTGATCGTATTGTTGCCGGTACTTGGGCATTTGCAGCCGTAATGACGCAAGGTGACATAACAATTCACGGTGGTAGAGCAGATCATTTAGAAGTCCCACTAGATAAGTTAGTCGCAGCCGGCGCAGTGATCACAACAACTCCAGATGGCTTTAGAGTTCGCATGGATAGACGCCCAACAGCAATAGATGTTGCAACACTTCCCTACCCTGGATTCGCAACTGACCTACAGCCCTTTGTTATAACTATGAATGCGATAGCCGAAGGAAATTCAATCGTCACAGAGAATGTATTCGAAGGCCGCTTTATGTTTGTAAATGAACTACAACGCCTAGGCGCAGATATTCATGTAGATGGGCATCACGCTTCTATAACAGGCAAGAAACAACTATCTGGTGCTCCTGTGGCCGCTACAGATATCCGAGCTGGGGCCGGCTTAGTTCTTGCTGGATTAGTTAGTGAAGGAATTACAACAGTTGAAGATGCTTTCCACGTTGATCGTGGGTATCCCGGATTTGTTGAAGCACTTGTAAAGCTTGGCGCTAAAGTTTCACGCCACGTATAAATCTTAAGAGTGTCCAACTTTACGAACAAGAATCGTAGAGAAAACAATAGAAAGAACAACGGCGACAAGTACTCCGGTGTATTGCGATACTGTAATTGCGTTTTCTGCAAAAGCGATACTTCCCAGAACGAAGGAAAATTCACCAATCTGGCTTATGCCTACGCCAAACTGCAGCGGCCTAACTTTAAGCTTTCCGAGTTTTGCAAGAAGTGCTGTTGGGATAGTTTTTAGAACAATCATCATGGAGAGAACTAATAAAGCAAAAGGCCAGGACTTTGAAAGCTCATCAGGTGGTATCAAGGAACCAATGACAACAAAGAAGAGGACGGCAAACAAATCCCTAAATGGAAGGATTGCCTTTCTAATCTCATCTGTATCTTGACTCTGGTTAATTGCTAGGCCGGCGATGAATCCTGCAAGAGCCATTGGGATTCCAAAAGCAACAGTTCCAAGAGAAGCTAGGACTAATCCAATCGAGACTGAATAAATCAAGAATAGATCTTTCTCCCAGCGAATCATGCGCAAGAGTTTTGGAAGAAGCTTTGAAGATAGATAAGCAAGCGCGGCAAAACCAAAAATGCCACCGATCGCAATTGGAAGTGGCTTATCACTTTCACCAAATGCGGTGAGAATTATGACGGCAAGAGTTACACCCACTACATCTTGAACAACAGACCAACCTAACATCGCTTCTTCAGTCAGGGAATCAGTCTTCCTCCGCGGGCTCCGCGTTATGTTCACGATTACTACACTCGATGACATCGCTATCGAGAGCGACAACAAGAGCGCCCCCAGGATTGGTATGTCTAGCCATAAGAAAACAGGAGTGCCAATCAAAACTCCAATTGCAACCTGAGCGGGCACGCCCCAAAGTATTGATCTATGTTCTTTACCAATTCTACGTAAATCTATTTCAATTCCAACTTCGAAAAGGAGAAGAACTACTCCGATATCGGCCAAAAGTGACAACTGATTTTTGTCTGCTACAAAACCAGGGGTAAACGGAGATACAAGCAGGCCAGTTAAGAGGTAACCAAGAACGGCTGGTAATCCAAATTTTCTAGCAACAAAACCCATAGTGGCAGCAACCGTAAGAACAACGCCAACATCCAAAATCAAGGGCGCAGTTTCGATTAGCGGGCTTGCCATTTTTCTCCTAGCTACGATCGAGTGACTGCAATCCTACGCAGGAACTCGATAACTTCGGAGATAATTAAGGATAAATGACCCTTAATAAAGGATTAAAAGTTACTTTTTAATCAGTTGATTCGCCGAGAATTGATACTCGGTTATTCGAAACAGAGATAAAGCCACCGTGAATATTAAAATCTTGGGTGGTTCCATCGGCAACTTTGATGCTTACTTGACCATCAACTAGAACTCCAAGAAGCGGTGCGTGACCCGGTAACACACCGATGTCACCTTCTAGCGTGCGAGCCGAAATCATTTTCGCCTCGCCAGACCAGACCCGCTTCTCGGGAGATACAACTTCAACAGTTAGGTTTTCAGACATTTAGATTATGCCTTTGCCAATTCTGCTGCACGCTTTTCAACGTCTTCAAGGCCACCGCACATGAAGAATGCTTGTTCTGGAACATGGTCATACTTTCCATCTGCAAGTGCTTCGAATGCTGCGATTGTTTCAGTTAGTGGAACGAATGAACCATCGATACCAGTGAAGACCTTTGCCACGAATGTGTTCTGCGACAAGAAGCGTTGGATACGACGAGCACGTCCTACAAGAATGCGATCTTCTTCAGACAATTCATCGATACCAAGAATTGCGATGATGTCCTGTAGATCCTTGTAACGCTGAAGGATTTGCTTCACGCGGTTAGCAACACGGAAGTGGTGCTCGCCGATGTAACGCGGATCCAAAATACGTGATGTTGAGTCAAGTGGATCTACCGCAGGATAGATACCAAGTTCTGAAATTGGACGAGACAACACTGTTGTTGCATCCAAGTGGGCGAATGTTGTGTGTGGTGCTGGGTCGGTGATGTCATCTGCAGGAACATAAATTGCCTGCATAGATGTAATCGAGTGACCGCGAGTTGAAGTAATGCGCTCTTGTAGTTGACCCATTTCATCGGCAAGTGTTGGTTGGTAACCCACTGCAGATGGCATACGTCCAAGAAGTGTTGATACTTCAGAACCAGCTTGTGTGAAACGGAAGATGTTATCGATGAATAGAAGCACATCTTGCTTCTGAACATCGCGGAAGTATTCCGCCATTGTTAGCGCTGAAAGTGCAACGCGAAGACGAGTTCCAGGTGGTTCATCCATCTGGCCGAAGACCAATGCGGTCTTATTGATAACGCCAGTCTCGGTCATTTCCAAGAACAAGTCGTTTCCTTCGCGAGTACGCTCACCAACACCGGCGAATACAGATACCCCACCGAAGTTTTCAGCTACGCGATAAATCATCTCTTGAATCAAAACTGTCTTACCAACACCAGCACCACCAAAGAGACCAATCTTTCCACCGCGAACATATGGTGTTAGTAGGTCGATAACTTTGATACCTGTTTCGAACATTTCAGTCTTTGATTCGAGTTGATCGAATGCAGGTGCTGTGCGGTGGATTGGCCAACGCTCTTTAATATCTAGTGAAGATGTAGGAACATCTAGTGATTCGCCAAGTGTGTTGAACACGTGGCCCTTAGTTACATCACCAACCGGAACAGAGATTGCAGCGCCAGTGTCTGATACTGCCGCACCGCGAACCATTCCATCTGTTGGTTGCATCGAAATCGCGCGAACTAGGTTGTCGCCGATGTGTTGTGCCACTTCGAGTGTAAGCATGCGCTTCTCACCGCTGAGTGTCACATCAACATGCAACGCGTTGAAGATCGCTGGCATCGAATCGGATGGGAATTCAATATCCACAACCGGACCGATAACGCGTGCTACGCGACCTGTTCCTGTTTTTGTACCTGTTGACATCATTCGCTCCCTGCGCTGGCTGAGGCAAGCGCATCTGCGCCGCCGACGATTTCACTGATCTCTTGCGTAATTTCAGCTTGACGAGCTGCGTTAGCAAGACGGGTTAAGGACTTGATTAACTCATCAGCATTGTCAGTTGCTGACTTCATTGCGCGACGGCGTGCTGCATGCTCGGAAGCTGCAGATTGCAACATCGCATTAAAGACTCGAGCCTCAACGTAGCGAGGTAGTAATGAATTTAATACCTCCGCCGCATTTGGTTCGAATTCGTACATTGGCAGTAGCGCACTGGATGCGGTTTCAGATTCCACAACTTCAAGTGGAAGCATGCGACGCGCTTCAGGGATCTGCGTGATCATTGATTTAAACTGAGTGTAAACAATATGCAATTCATCAACACCAGTTGGAACAGTCTCGGCATCGGCAACGAATGCTGCTATCAAAGCATCTGAAACTTCCTTAGCGTGAGCATAAGTTGGGTTATCGGAGAAACCAGTCCAGGATCCAGCAATCTTGCGGCTGCGGAAACGGTAATAGTTAACTGCCTTGCGTCCAACCAAATATGCCTCGGTAGAAAGTCCACGTTCACGAAGTGCTGTGACTAATTGGTCGCCTTCTTTGATTGCCGCATTTGAATATGCGCCAGCCATTCCACGATCTGCAGTAATAATCAATACTGCTGCGCGACGTGGGTTTTCAGAAGGTGTAGTTAGTGGATGATTTGTATTTGAAAATGAAGCAACTGCAGTTACTGCACGAGTGAGTTCGTTTGCATATGGAGATGAAGCAGCCACGCGTTGTTGTGCCTTGACGATACGAGAAGCAGAGATTAACTCCATAGCTTTCGTAATCTTCTTGGTCGCCTTAACCGAACGCATTCGGCGGCGATATATGCGTAGTTGAGCACCCATTTGGTTACTTCTTCACCTTCGGAACCTGGCGTGTAATCTGTTCGTTATCTTCGCCGGCTAGTGCTTTTGCTTCTGCTTCATTTACTGCCGCAGTCACAGATGATGCGAATTGCTTTTTGAAAGTATCAATTGCTTCTTGCAAAGAGGCAACGGTGTCATCTGTTAGCTCCTTTGTGGCTGCAATTACTTCAAAAATCTTTGGACGTTCGCGGCTAATGAAATCAAGGAATTCTGATTCAAAGCGGCGAATATCAGCAACTGGAATTGAGTCCATGTTGCCTGTTGTTCCGGCCCAGATAGATGCAGCCATACGCTCTACTGAATAAGGTGAGTATTGACCTTGCTTCAAGAGTTCAACCATGCGCGCACCGCGCTCTAGTTGTGCCTTTGATGCGGCATCAAGATCGGAACCGAATGCAGCGAATGCTTCGAGTTCGCGATACTGAGCTAAGTCAAGACGTAGACGTCCTGCAATCTTCTTAATCGCTTTGGTCTGTGCTGAACCACCAACGCGAGATACCGAAATACCTACGTTAATAGCAGGACGAACACCTGCGTTGAAAAGATCTGTTTCAAGGAAGCACTGGCCGTCAGTAATAGAAATTACGTTTGTCGGAATGAATGCTGAAACGTCGTTACCTTTTGTTTCAATAATTGGAAGACCGGTCATAGAACCGCCACCAAGTTCATCTGAAAGCTTTGCGCAACGTTCTAGCAAACGTGAGTGTAAGTAGAAAACGTCTCCTGGATAAGCTTCGCGGCCCGGTGGGCGTCGTAGCAATAGCGATACTGAACGATAAGCCTCAGCTTGCTTTGAGAGATCATCAAAAATAATTAGAACGTGCTCGCCCTTGTACATCCAGTGCTGACCAATTGCAGAACCGGTGTAAGGAGCTAGGTACTTGAAACCAGCTGGATCTGATGCAGGAGAAGCAACGATTGTTGTGTACTCCATTGCGCCAGCTTCTTCCAAAGCGCCCTTAACAGATGCAATGGTTGAACCCTTCTGACCAATAGCTACATAAATACATTTAACTTGCTTCTTTGGATCGCCAGATTTCCAGTTCTCTTTCTGGTTAATAATTGTGTCGATTGCAATCGCAGTCTTACCGGTCTGACGGTCACCAATAATTAGCTGACGCTGTCCGCGACCAATTGCTGTCATCGCATCGATTGCTTTGATACCAGTCTGCATTGGTTCTTTAACTGGTTGGCGCTGAACTACTGAAGGAGCTTGTAGTTCAAGTGCACGTTGCGCTTCAGCTTTGATTTCACCCTTGCCATCAATTGGACGACCAAGTGGATCAACAACGCGACCAAGGAAGCCATCGCCAACAGGTACCGAG
This sequence comes from actinobacterium SCGC AAA044-D11, assembly GCA_965268555.1. GTDB lineage: Bacteria > Actinomycetota > Actinomycetes > Nanopelagicales > Nanopelagicaceae > AAA044-D11. Next base: position 445,977 of record OZ254174.1, on the reverse strand, counting down.
AGAATTTCACCTGTGCGACTAACGCTCGTTCCTTCTTCAATTCCAGTGAACTCACCAAGAATAACTACACCGATTTCGCGCACATCGAGGTTCAGTGCCAACCCAAGCGTTCCATTTTCGAACTTTAGAAGTTCGTTGGTCATTGTCGAAGGCAGGCCTTCAACACGGGCGATGCCATCGCCTGCTTGCGTTACGGTACCGATCTCATCGCGTGCTGCGGCTCCCGGTTGGTATGAAGCAACGTGCTTTGCAAGCGCGTCGCGAATCTCTTCGGGCCGGATCGTGAGTTCCGCCATCTTTCTCTCCTTCAACTAATTCAGATTCACAAAGTGTGAATTCTGAAACCTATTAAATTAAGAAACAAGCGCGCGGCTTGCCTCTGCCAATCTATTTGAAATAGTGCCATCGATAACTTCATCACCGAAACGAATTGAAATTCCACCAAGTACGTTTGGATCGATCTCAATATTTAGGTGTACTGGTTGGCCGATTTTCTTTGTTAGTGAATCTGCCAATTTCTTTGCCTGCCCATCGCTTAGTGCGATGGAAGATTTAATGTGTGCATTTACGCGATTGCGACGAGCAGTCACAGCGTGTGAATAGGCTGCAATTGTCTTTTCGATACTGCGGGCACGACGAATTTCGACGCTGTGCGATAACAAATTGTTTGTGCTTGCTGAGAACTTAGCCCCGAAAATGTTATTCAATAGAACTTGCTTCGACTCTGGACTCTGCGCACGGTCACTTAGAGCAGTGCGTAAATCTGGGTTCTCTATAAGCAACGTTGAGAAGTTAAAAATCTCGCTCTGAACTTGGTCAAGAGAATTACTTAAATTTGCCGATGCAGCCTCAGCCTCGACCGCAATTTGTTCAATTGCATCTGCAATACCTGAAGGCGCAGACCAGCGAAGAGAAACCGCAGTTCCAAGAAGTGAGAGCGCTTTGGCGCCTATTGATTTCTTAAACAAATCAGAGACTAGTTCGGATTTCGAAGCGGAATCACGCGCAGAATCTGTCAGTGCGCGACGCATTCCGGTTGAAGAATCAATGGCAACAAGTGCCTTGAAGAGATCGCTTGAAATAGCAGAAGCGTCGCCAGCAGACACACCGTTAAGTGCGTTATCTAGCGCAACACGAAGTGCGGCTAGTGACTGACGACTGCTTCCACCTAAAACGATCATTACTTACTCTTCTCCAAATCATCCAAGAAGCGGTCAACAATGCGTGATTGTCGAACCTGGTCATCTAACGCTTCTCCAACAATCTTTGATGCTAGTTCGGTTGCGAGTGAACCAACTTCATTGCGAAGAGATGTAATTGCTTGTTGACGTTCAGCTTCAATTGATGCTGTTGCAGCTGCGGTGATACGTGCAGCTTCTTCCTGCGCTTTTCCACGAAGATCTTCGATGATTGCAGCACCTTGTACACGCGCTTCTTCACGAATCTTCTGGGCTTCGCCGCGAGCATCACTTAGCTGTGCGGTGTATTGCTCAAGAGCAATTTGCGCATCGCGTTGTGCTTTCTCGGCTTTCTCCATGCCACCTTGAATTGCTTCGGTGCGAGCTGCGAATGCTTTTTCAAACATTGGCACAACTTTGGAGCGCAGCACAAGGAACAACAATGAGAAGGCGATGAAGCCAACAATGAGTTCTGCGGTATGCGGAATAAGCGGATTAACCGCTCCCTCCGCCGCGCTTGTGCGAAAGTCCATGATTAAAGAACGAATGCTAGAACTAGACCAAAGAGAGCCAAAGCTTCAGCAAGTGCGAAGCCAAGGAATGCGATTGGTTGTAGAACGCTGCGGGCTTCTGGTTGACGAGCAACACCGCTGATGTATGCGGCGAAGATCATTCCAGTTGCGATTGCAGGTCCGATTGCTGATAGGCCATAACCGACCAGGTTGAGTGTGCCTTCCATTTTGTTGCCTTTCTGTTCGTGTTACTTACTAGCGGGAGCTAATAAGTGGGTATTAATTTTTAAATCTAGTGTTCGTCCGCCAGCGCTCCGGCGATAAACAAAGCTGTCAAAAGGGTGAAGATGTAAGCCTGTAAGCATTGGACCATGAACTCGAAGAAGGTCATTCCAATACCAAATGCAAATGCAAATGGCGCAATGAGCTTTAGCCCAATAACACCTTTTAGCATGTGATCACCGCCCAAAATGAATACAAGTAGTAACAAGTGGCCGGCAAACATATTTGCAAAGAGACGCAGTGAAAGCGTTAGTGGTCGAACCAAGAAGAAGGTCGCAATTTCAATTGGAGTTAGAAGAATGTAAACAAACTTTGGAACACCAGGCATAAATGCGATGCCCTTTAGATATTTTCCAAGACCATGCTTCTTAATTCCGACATAGTGAAAAACAATGAACGAGAAGATTGCTAAAACGTATGGGAAAGAAACATGAGACATCGCCGGAAATTGAAGGAAGGGAACAATTCCAAATACGTTATTTGTAAGAATAAAAGTAAATAGGGTGAACAAGAAAGGAACGAAGCGCATGAAATCGTGGCCGATGATCTCTTCGCCGATTCCGTTTCGCACGAAGGCATAGACCGATTCGCCGGCAAACTGCAGCTTGCTTGGCACAACGAGCGCTTTTCGTGAGGAGATTATGAAAAATGCTGAAATGAGAACAACTGAGAAAATAACTAAAAGAATTGGCTTCGTTGTGAATTCGTTATTCCCGAAAACGGGTGGGAGGTTGAAGTCGGCGGTGCTTGGTGGGACGAATCCTTCACCACTCTCTGCAAACGCAAACTTGCGCACAAACACTCCTGTAATTAGTTAACTGTAGGGAAGCCATTGGTAAGTCTTAAGGAAGTTGGCGCAAGACTATTAGGAGTCCGCCTAAAACCAAAACTGAAAATTGCCTAATTACGCCCGAAACGAAGCCAGGTCAGGTAGAGCGAAGAGCCAGCTCCTAAGAGGAGTCCGCCAAGTAGGAAGAAATTCTTGTCCAGCCAGTTGTCCAAGGCCCAACCAATGCCACCCCAAATAATCAGCCCGGATAGGAGATAACCGAAGATTGACCACATTGCGCCCTCTTCATTGCCTCTACCCATAACTATTCTCCAGACTTTAAGTCAGTTGCCGAGCTCGGATTTGAGCCCTTAGTTTGCGGCAAAGGTAGCGTAACGCGCAAATTCAGAAAGGCGCGAATCTCCCCTGCCAACCAAGCGGCTGTAATCGAAAGGGCCGCAACTGCAAAGGTCGGGCGATCTACCAAATCGGGTGAGGTTGTTTTAGTCACAATAAGGAGAAGTGCGCCCATCAAGATTACCTTTGCAAAATACGAGAACATCGCAAGGGCCATAGTCGCCATCGGATCTAAATTCTCAGAAATCTTTGAGATAAATAGGTGAACTGAAAAATAGAGAATTACGGTGAAGCTAGCTAGCAGGGCGCCATATAACCCAGAGCTTGCCCGGAATAACAACCCCAGAGCGATACTTAACACTGCAACAACAGATGCTGGAATTAACGCACCTCGCCATAGCCCAGTTTCATTTTGCTGTGACATTTATCTTCATCCAATTCTTCTTAAATAGCGCGAGTGAGAAAACTAAAATGACAAGACCAAATAACAGCGCGACCCAAATTGGCGCAAATGCTGCAACAACTGTTGGGAAAGCGAACATTGCAGTCCAAGAGTAAAGAATGGCCGATGTTCTACGATGTGAAAATCCCATGGATAAAAGCTTGTGATGGAGATGTTCTTTATCAGCAGCAAATGGTGATCTACCTGCACGCAATCGTCTGACAATTGCCATACCTAAATCAATTAACGGAATAGCAAGTACCGTGAACGGCAGAAGCAATGGAAGTAGCGCTGAACTCGAACGTTGACTGGTAATCGCATTTACATCTATCTGTCCGGTCAGCGTAATTGCAGCTGCGGAAAGTATTAGCCCTAAGAACATCGCACCAGAATCCCCCATGAAGATTCGGGCTGGATGATAATTATGTGGCAAGAAGCCGATGCAAATTCCAATAATCACTGCAGTGAAGAGTGAGGGTGCACCCGCACGATTTAAACCATTTACTACTGCCAATAAGTAAGAGAAGCCGAAGAATGCCATCGCACAGATTGCAACTATTCCGGTTGCTAGGCCATCTAAACCATCGACAAAGTTAACTGCATTTATCACAACCATGACAAAGAGGATGGTTATTAGTTGTCCAATACTTGGCGGCAAGATATAAATACCATTAATGGGCAGCCATAAAATTTGAACACCATGCAATAGCAAAATCCCGCCAGCAACGGCTTGCCCGGCAAATTTTGTTATTGAATCTAAGTCATACATGTCATCTAAGGCGCCGAGAATCATTATGAAAGTGCCGGCTAAAAAAATGCCGGTCGACTCTCGCCCAAATGATTTTGCAACTAAGGGCAGATGATTTACTACCAGGAATGAAATGGACATTGAGATCCACATTCCGATGCCACCCCATCTTGGGGTAACAACTGTGTGGGTATCTCTAGAGCGCACACTTATAAATGCGCCGGCCTTCATTGCAAGATCTTTTATAAAGGGCGTTATCAAGTAACAGAGAGTCGCAGCAAGTGCAATCGTTAAGAGATATTCGCGCACGAGTCTTTATCTGGCTTATCTTGCGTAGATCGGAAACTTTGCAGTCAAAGCATTTACTTCACTTCGAATTGCTGCAGCCTTATTTTCATCGCCACCGTCTTTTATTGCGCGGGCGATAAGGGATGCGATCTGTGCCATCTCGTTAGTTCCCATACCTTGGGTCGTAGTGGCCGCGGTTCCGACTCGAATTCCACTTGTAACCGCTGGGGTCTCTGGGTCGTAAGGAATCGCATTCTTGTTTAGGACAATGCCAGAGGCGCCACAACGTTCATCAGCAACTTTTCCATTTACGCCAGTTGCGCGAATATCGATAAGAGCTAAGTGGGTTTGGGTTCCGCCAGAAACTGCGCGCATTCCCTCTTTCTCCAAATCAGCAGCAAGGGCTTTTGCATTAACAATCACGTTCTTGGCATAGCTTTGGTATTCCGGAGTTGCACACTCTTTAAGAGCCACAGCTTTTCCAGCGACGGCGCTCATGATTGGGCCACCTTGCATGCCCGGGAATACTGCTTTATCGATTGCGGCTGCATGTTCTGCCTTAGAAAGAATCATGCCACCGCGTGGCCCACGCAGCACTTTATGCGTTGTAAATGTAACGACATCTGCATATGGGACTGGCGAAGGAATAGCTTTACCTGCAACAAGGCCAATGAAGTGTGCAGCATCTACCCACATGATTGCGCCAACTTCATCACAAATCTTTCGAACTGTTTCAAAGTCAATCAAACTTGGATAAGCAGTTGCACCAACGCAGATCATCTTTGGCTTATTAGCAATCGCCGAATCGCGCAATTCATCGTAATCAATTAATTCATCTTCCTTGCGAACACCATAGGAAACTATGTTGAACCATTTTCCAGAGAAGTTAACTTTTGAACCATGAGTTAAGTGGCCACCATGCGGAAGTGACATGGCAAGAACGCTATCCCCTGGCTTTGTGAATGCTTGATACACCGCAACATTCGCACTTGCACCTGAGTGTGGTTGGAGGTTTGCATGTTCTGCGCCGAATAAAGATTTTGCGCGTTCGATGCCAATTACTTCAACTTTATCTACCTCTTCGCAGCCACCGTAGTAGCGCTTGCCTGGATAACCTTCAGCATATTTATTTGAAAGTGTTGAGCCCATTGTTGCTAGAACTGCTGGTGAGGTGAAGTTTTCGCTGGCGATTAATTGCAGGCTTTGTTGCTGGCGCTTTAGTTCACTCAAAAGTACCGCCGCGATATCTGGATCTTGGGCTAAGAGTGCATTGAAATCTGGACCGTAAAAGGCCTCGCTAGTTTTCTCAGTCATGGCAGAACCTTATTCGTTTGGAAGTTGGATTGCCGAAACGACTTTCCTTAAATCCTCAAGTGTGAGCGCGCCAACACGATTTAACGCCAAATTTCCGCTTTCAAGGGCCACGACTGTGGAGAGTGGGCCGGGCTTTATCTCGCCGACATCGATTGCCGCGAGGTCATGAACATTAGAAATTTTTGAAACCCAAGGTGTGCCAGCCAAGCCGGCGATTGCAATTGCTAGCGGTCCAGTTTGTGAGATCACTTCAAGAGTTTCTTTTTGACTTGGTGACCTGACTGCAAAGTTCTTTAAATTTCCACCATCACCCAAATCCCAACTTAGTGATTGGTTTGGTTGCACTAAAAGCGTTAGTAGGCCCGGCCAGAAGGATTTCGTCAGTGATTTCACATCCGGGGTTAATCCTTGTGCCAGACCATCGAGAGTTTGCGCGCTTGCAACCAAGACTTGAGCTGCAATTCCCGGTTGATCATTTCGTAACTGATGTAACCGATTTACAGCTGAAAGGCTAAAGGCATCGCAGGCATAAACATAGCTATGTTCGAGCGGAAGGATTACTACTTCTCCCCGCTTTATCGAAGCAACAACTAGATCGCTCATTTGAGATTCTCAATTACCTTAGCTAGGGCGCCATCTACTAACGCATGTATTGAAGTGCCTTCTGGCAGATAATCCTCGGTGAAAATTTCACCACGTTCATGAATAGCAGAAACTAAATCACCACGACTAAAGGGAATAACTGCCTTTACTTCAACTCTTGGTCTAGGAAGTGAAGATTCAATTGCTGCGACCAGAGTTTCAATTCCAAAACCAGTTCGAGCGGAAAATGCAAAACTATTCGCCTCTTCGCGTAGCAATTGCATAATCTTCTCTGGTGGCGCGATATCCGCCTTGTTTATTGCGATGATTTCTGGAATTTCACCACCGCCAATTTCTCTTATAACTTCTCGCACAGCCCGCAATTGCTCCTGCGGGTCTGGATGTGAACCATCAACAACATGAACAATTAAATCTGCGCCAGACACCTCTTCTAGCGTTGACTTAAAAGCTTCAATTAACTGATGCGGTAAGTGGCGCACAAAACCCACAGTGTCGGAGAGGGTATAAATCCGGCCATCTGATGAAGTGCTTTTTCGAACTGTCGGATCAAGTGTTGCAAAGAGCGCATTCTCAACTAGAACGCCGGCATTGGTTAAACGATTCATTAGTGAAGACTTTCCAGCATTTGTATAACCGGCGATGGCTACTGATGGAATGTTGTTGCGGCGGCGCTCTTGTCTCTTAGTATCGCGCGCTGTTTTCATCTCTTTAATTTCACGACGTAACTTCGCCATCTTGTCATTGATTCGGCGGCGATCTGTTTCAATCTTCGTTTCACCTGGGCCGCGGCCACCAATGCCACCGGCCTGACGTGAAAGCGAATCACCCCAACCACGAAGTCTTGGGAGTAGGTATGTCATCTGTGCTAATTCAACTTGTGCTTTACCTTCACGACTCTTTGCGTGCTGTGCAAAAATATCTAATATCACAGCAGTTCGATCAATAACCTTTACCTTTGCTTTTCCTTCTAAGTTTCTAAGTTGAGCTGGTGAAAGCTCACCATCGCATACAACAGTATCTGCGCCAGTGTTTACAACTGCTTGACGCAATTCCATAACTTTTCCAGAGCCAATATATGTTGCGGGGTCGGCCTTATCGCGACGTTGGATTAAACCATCCATAACTTCTGAACCCGCGGTCTCTGCTAAAGCAGCCAATTCCTTTAATGAGTTTTCGGCATCTTGCGCACTGCCTTCAGTCCAAACTCCAACCAGTACAACCTTCTCTAATCTAAGTTGGCGATACTCGGCATCCGAAATATCTTCGAGTTCAGTTGAAAGTCCGGCAACTCTGCGAAGTGCTTGTCGATCTTGGAGATCTGCTTGGTTACTTTCCCAATCCTCTACTTTGGTTTCGGCGGCATCGAATTCGGCAGCAACTCTTGCTGATTCAGCGAGCAAATCATCGATGTTTAACTTCTCGTTACTCACAAATATTTGCTCAAATCATGATCTCCGATTAAAACGGCAGGTCCAGTAAGAATTGCATTGTTATGCGCATCAATTTCTACGCTCAGGCGCCCGCCAGGAGGATTAATTATCCAACTTGCCGGCAGCCGTTTTCCTTTTTTGAGTGTCGCAGCTAAGGCAACGGCGCATGTTCCAGTTCCACAAGATTTTGTTTCGCCAACCCCGCGTTCGTGAACTCGCATCTTTAGCTCGCCATTTTCTAAGAACTCAACAAATTCAACATTAACGCCATCTGGATATTCATCTGCGGGTTCAACTATTGGTGGCTGAAGCAAATCCCCCACTTGCGAAATACTGTCCACAAAGACAACTGCATGCGGATTGCCCATATCAATGTTGTAACCGCTCCAAGTTTGACCATTAGTTGTCGCTGTTATCTCGCCAAAGACTTCACGGATCTGACCCATGTTTACAGTTATGTCCCCGGCCTCGGGGACGGATAGGAATTTTGCGCCATCACGCGTATTAATTGGAAAAATTCCTGCCCTCTGATGGCCTCGTTCAATTAAATACTTTGCCATTACTCGAATTCCATTGCCACACATTTCAGCAATTGAACCATCGCTATTGCGATAATCCATGAACCATTTCTCATTCTCTTTGCCAATTCGAATAAAACCATCAGAGCCAATTCCGGATTTCCGATCACAAATTGCACGAACTTGATCAGCGCTTATGTTGACCTTATTTTCCGGATCAAATATCAGAACAAAGTCATTCTGAGTGCCGTGGCCATAGATTCCAATCATGATTTGAGAATAGCCTGTAAGACCGTATCCGTGCGCTCTAGAAGATTCGATTTCGCACTAAGCCAGGTAATTCGCAGATCTTTGCTAAACCAGGTTTCCTGTCGTCGGGCATATTGGCGAGTTGCACGAGCAGTCTCTTCGCGCGCAAACTCTTCGCCGTATTCCCCATGCTTCATCCGCACGATCTGGGCATATCCAATAGCGGCTTGTGCAGTTCTGCCTTCGAGCAACCCTTCGTTTATGAGTCCTTCTACTTCATCGACAAAACCTAAATCCCACATCTTTGCAACGCGACTATCGATTCTGGCATCGAGGGTTTCGCGATTCATGGCTAAGCCAAATTGCATTGCATCTGGATACTTCGACGAGTCAATTCTTGGAAGCACTGCAGTGAATGGTTTGCCGGTAATTTCAATAACTTCAAGGGCGCGGACAACGCGGCGCACATTCTCTTTTGGAATTGCTAAACCAGCAGCAGGATCGAGCTTTGAAAGTCTTTCGTGCATGGCATCGCCGCCAATTTTTTTAGCCTCCAGGTTTAACTTTGCTCGTACTTCGGGGTCGGTCTCTGGGAAATTCAAATCATCGAGGATCGCTTTTATATAAAGTCCAGTTCCACCAACCACTACTACGTTCTTGCCCTGATTTCGTAATTCGTCAATCTTCGCTCGGGCAAACTCTTGATACCAAGAAACGCTTACATCTTCTTTAACATCGACAACATCTAACATGTGATGCACAATCCCATTGCGCTCTTCCATCGTTAACTTTGCGGTTCCGATATCCATACCTTTGTATAGTTGCATCGAATCTGCGCTAATGATTTCGGCTTTCAATTCTGATGCAACTGCAACTGCTAAATCACTTTTCCCCGTAGCTGTAGCCCCGGTAATAATTATCAACTTACCCATAACTTAAGAGCGCGCCTTCAACTGCGAAAGCGTTGGCATTCCCACCATGATTGCGCTTCCGCCGCTCTCTTTGCTCCGAGCTTCTGTCGCATCTCCGCCGCGAGTTTTGCGAATTGAAATGGGTGCATCTTCCGCCAAAACAAAGTTTGGTGAAGCCTTAGTAATTTTGGAGATCACCGCATCACCGGGCCTTGGTTGATTCTTTTCATCAACTGCAAAGTGTGCGAGTCTAAAATCTTTCGTTCGGCCGGTCATTCGAGCTTTGCCACCATCGCGTCGGCCTTCGTAATCTGCAACCAAAATTTCTTGTGATGTGCCAACTACTTCTTGATTCACAATTTGGGACATCTCTTGCTGCAAGATATGTAAGGCGTCATAGCGCTCTTTCATAAGCGCGTCGCTTATTTGATCCGGCATTGATGCCGCAGGAGTTCCGGGGCGCTTGGAATATTGGAAGGTATATGCCGCTAAGAATTTGGCTTCTTTTACGAGATCCATGGTTGCTGCGAAATCGCTATCGCTCTCCCCCGGGAATCCAACAATAATGTCGGTCGTTATTGTGGAATTCGGAATAGCAGTTCGAACTTTCTCGATGATTCCTAAATACCTATCACTGCGATATGAGCGGCGCATGGCCTGAAGTATTCGATCTGACCCAGACTGCAGCGGCATATGTAGGTGCGGCATCACATTTGGAGTTTCTGCCATTGCGGCAATTACATCATCCGTGAAATCTCTTGGGTGAGGTGACATGAAACGAACTCGCTCTAAACCAGGTATCTCACCGCACTTACGCAATAGTTTTGCGAAGGCACCTCGGTCGCCAAAATCAACGCCATAGGCATTTACATTTTGACCAAGCAAGGTAACTTCAATAACTCCTTGATCCACTACTGCTTTAACCTCATTCAAGATGTCGGCTTCGGTTCGATCTTTCTCGATACCGCGCAGCGAGGGAACGATGCAAAAAGTGCAGGTGTTGTTGCAGCCAACTGAAACCGAAACCCATGCGCTAAATGCGGAGTGCCGCCTGGCTGGAAGAGTTGATGGGAAATGTTCAAGCGACTCTTTAATTTCGACTTGTGACTCTTCTTCGATTCGTGCACGTTCTAGAAGCGTTGGAAGTGAGCCGATGTTATGAGTTCCAAAGACCACATCAACATATGGCGCCCGCTTAATTATCGAATCCTGATCCTTTTGTGCCATGCAACCGCCAACTGCGATTTGAAAATTAGGATCACTCTTTTTGCGCGGTGCTAGGAAAGATAGATTTCCATAGAGTTTGTTATCGGCATTTTCGCGTACTGCGCAGGTATTGAATACAACTAAATCTGGATCGCTGCCTTCAAGGGCCTGCACATATCCTGCGTCGAGCAATAAGCCTGAAATACGTTCAGTGTCATGCGCATTCATCTGACAACCATAGGTTTCGACTACAAATGATCGGGCTTTAAGTTGGCTATCCATAACGCCAATCTTAGTTAGGAGTTGTTGCCTCCCAGCAATTCTCGCATGATGCGACCAGATATCGAATGGCTAAATCCCTTTCGAGAGAGCAATCCATGGACTCTGCGATAAATAACATCGTGATCAAGGTGCGAACAGGAGCGAAATTTACGTTCTGCCAAGGTGAAGGCCATCTTGTATTCATCCTCATCATCAATGTTCTCGATAGTTTCATCGATGATGTCCTGCGAAACGCCTTTGAACTTTAGCTCTTGAGCTATTGAGCGTTTGGATAATTTCTTCTGGCGCTGGCGAGATTCGCTCCAAATTTGAGCGAACTCCAGATCGTTTAATAACCCCTGGAGTTCTAATTCATCTAATACTGCAGCAGCAATCTCATCTTCTACGCCACGCTTCTTTAAGTGGGCATGTAGCTCAGCCCTACTCTTTGCGCGTGGTGCCAAGGCATAGTGCGCCGTGGTCAGTGCGAAAGAGTAGGGATCAGCTTCAATCTCTTTACTATTACTCAATTTTTAGAAATCAACCTCAGCGGTTGCTTCATCAATTGCGGCTACGAGTTCAGCATCGACAACGATTGGAACATAGTGTTCGCGAATCTTGGCTTCAATGTCATTTGCTAGGTCAGGATTATCGATCAAGAAAGCGCGAGCATTCTCTTTACCTTGACCGAGTTGATCGGCTTCGTAGGTATACCAAGCGCCGGCCTTCTTTACGATGCCAACTTCAACGCCGAGGTCGATAAGTGAACCTTCGCGTGAGATTCCAACACCGTAGATGATGTCGAACTCTGCTTGCTTAAATGGTGGAGCCATCTTGTTCTTAACAACCTTTACGCGAGTACGGTTTCCGACCGCATCGTTGCCATCTTTTAGTGTTTCGATGCGACGGATATCTAGACGGATTGAAGCGTAGAACTTAAGCGCTTTTCCACCAGTCGTGGTCTCTGGTGTTCCGAAGAAGACACCAATCTTGTCGCGAAGTTGGTTAATGAAAATTGCTGTTGTGTTTGATTGGTGTAGTGCACCAGTAATTTTACGAAGTGCTTGTGACATCAAACGTGCCTGCAAGCCCATATGTGAATCGCCCATCTCGCCTTCAATTTCTGCGCGAGGAGTTAGAGCTGCAACTGAGTCAACAACGATTACATCGATTGCGCCAGAGCGAACCAACATATCCATGATCTCAAGTGCTTGTTCGCCGGTATCTGGTTGTGAAACTAGAAGTGCATCAATATCAACGCCTAATTTGCGGGCATACTCTGGATCTAGCGCGTGCTCGGCATCGATAAATGCTGCGATACCGCCAGCTCGTTGCGCATTTGCAATTGCATGAAGTGCGACAGTTGTCTTACCTGAAGATTCTGGTCCGTAAATTTCTACGATACGTCCTCGAGGTAATCCACCAATTCCAAGTGCGATATCTAGCGCGACTGAACCAGTTGAAATAACTTCAACAACTTGTGGGCCGCGATCGCCCATCTTCATTACTGAACCCTTACCGAATTGACGCTCGATTTGGGCAAGTGCACTATCTAAGGCTTTGGTGCGATCTGAGTTCTGCTTTTCAGATTGTTTATCAGGCTGTTCTTTAGCCATTTTGTTGACCTTTCATCGATCATCGTTATCGGTCCTGAAGGTACGGAGACCCACCGACGGCAGAGGCTGTGCTTCTGCGGAAGTGTGGAACCGCTCAGGCTGGGTATATCCGGGCAGGTCGCCCGAATGGATAAAGGGTAGCCGAACATCTGTTCGAATGGAAACAACACGCCGATTTAGCCCAAAGAATCTGGGGCTATCTAAATTTTGCTGGCATCTCTGGATTGTGAGCGACTACGCCCTTCCAGATATCTCCTGGCTCCTGGCCCATTACTAGTGCTTGTTCGACCGTGACGCCACCTAATTCGGCATGAACGATATCTCTGCTGTAAGTATTTGGATCTGGAAAGTAATCAGCAATGCGAGCGCGCAATTCAGTTATCCGCAAGTTAAGTCCGCGCCAATTTACGAGAGCGATCTTGCAATCTGGTCTGCCTGTTGGGCAGATTCGCCTGCGCTCAGCGGTGATGCAACCTGACCAATTAGCCAACGTAGAACCAGGCTTGCATTAGCGGCACCGAAAATCTTTGCTAGCGACTCTTGAATCAAAGTCCAGAGCGGATGGGAACCAATTCTTACAAAGGCGGCAATATCTTCGGGATCGGTCTCGGTCATTTTCCGAAGCGCAACATCCCCCGATATCTCACGAGAGAGCGTTAGGAGCGCATCCTTTGGTGATGGCGAATTCTTGGCAAGAGCTACAAGTCGCAAGATTTCAGATTCCAAAAGACTAAACATCATCTCTTCTTTATCGGCGAAGTGGTTATAAACCGTTGCTCTTGAGACTTGGGCGCGAGCTGCGATGTCAACCATATTTGATTCGTATGAACCAACTTCAGCGATAACAATTTTTGCGCCAGCAAGGATTGCAGTTCGAGAACGTTGGGCTGGTGCTACGGTCATTTAAATCTACCAATATCCGAAAATATCGTCGCTAGCAAAAAGCTAAGCGGCGGCTTCTACAACAGTCAGTGATGGAGCTTGGGTTGCACTTAGCGCAATTGAAACATCGGCGATTACAGCTAGAAGGCTTAAATCAAGAGCTTGGCAGATTGCGTTTAGAAGTTCTGAAGATGCTTCTTTCTGACCACGTTCTACCTCTGAAAGATAGCCAAGTGAAACTCGCGCGCTTTTAGCAACATCACGAAGAGTACGACCTTGTGAGATGCGAGCTTGGCGCAGTGTGCTCCCAATATGGGTTCTAAGGAGCGTCACTTCATTAACTGTGTTCACAGGCCAAGAATACGCGAAAAAGTGGCTAGCGCGCTCTCAATTGTGGCATTTCTTACCGTGGCGCGATCCCCGGCTATCGAAAGTTCAATGGCAACGCACTCTTTTTTCGAGGCTATTGCAAGCCAGACCGTTCCGGCAGTTTTGCCATATGCCTTTCCTGGCCCGGCCACCCCTGTCGTAGAAATTGCGTAATCAGATTTAAAAAGTTGGCGCACATTTTCTGCCATCTCTTTTGCAACTTCCTCGGAAACTGCGGAGTGCTTATTGATTACGCGTTTTGAAACTTCTAATAACTTACTCTTGCTTGCATCGCTATAAGTTGTGATTCCACCTAGAAAAACTTCTGACGAACCTGCAACTTCGGTTATGGCAGCACCAAGTCCACCACCAGTTAATGATTCGGCAACGCTTAACGTCTTTCCAGATTTAATAAGTTGCTTAACAACGGTTGTAGCTAACTCTAAATTTTCTCTCACTTTTTTAGGACCTTCTTGAAATAGTCATATCCGGTTGTGATTGTCAGAATTATTGCGACCGCCATAAATGCATCTCTTGGAATATGAAGCCAGGTAGGTAGAGGCAAAATATAGAAACCAACTCCGAAGCCTTGGAAGGCTGCTTTCAACTTTCCACCCTTACTAGCTGGGATTACACCATCTCGAATAACTGTAAGCCGCAGAATTGTTACTGAAACTTCGCGAGCCAGGATGAGGATAGTTACCCACCACCACAATTTTCCTTGCATTGAGAGGCCAACCATCGCAGCACCAATTGCGATTTTATCCGCGACTGGATCTAGGAAAGTTCCAAAACTTGTAATCTGTTTCCGTGATCTGGCGATCTTGCCATCGAAGAAATCAGTCAGACCAACTAGAAAAAATCCGATCCAGGCAATTACTCGCCAAAGCGAATCATCGCCACCATTTTTAAAGAGCGCATAGCAACAGAATGGAACAGCTACTAGGCGAGAAATAGTTAAAGTGTTTGGAAGATTTGGATGTTTCATAGTGGTACCGCAATTAAATCTACGCCAGAGACTTCAGTGACGATGGCATCGACATACTCGCCGACTTTATATTTTGCCCGACCCTTTATGTATGTTGAGCCATCCACCTCTGGGCCTTGATGCTCTGCACGACCCTCTTGGCCCTCTTCATCTTCAATCAATACTCGAACGCTCTCGCCGATACGTTCCTCAGCTCGTTGCATTAAAAATTCATCAACTAATTTCGAGAGTAGCTCTACGCGCGAATTAATGACGTCCTGATCGACTTTGTTCTCAAGGGTTAATGCTTCGGTTTTATCTTCATCGGAATAGCCAAAGACGCCGATAGCATCCAGCCGCGCCTGAGATAAGAAATTTACCAACTCATCAAATTCTTCCTGTGTCTCACCTGGAAAACCAACAATTACATTGGATCGGATCCCGGCTTGTGGCGAGAGGGCGCGGATTTGAGTTATGAGATGTAAGAAAGATTCGGTATCGCCAAAACGACGCATTCTGCGAAGAACTGTGGGACTGGCATGTTGAAACGAGAGATCAAAGTAAGGCACAACTTTGGGAATTGAAATCATCGCTTGGATTAGTGATGGGCGCATCTCTGCAGGTTGCAGGTAAGAGAGTCGAATTCGCTCAACGCCAGGGATGCTTGAAATTTCAGGAAGCATGTTTTCGAGCACCTGCATATCCCTAAAGTCCTTGCCGTAAGAAGTTGTATTTTCACTCACCAAGAAGAGTTCAGAAACACCTTGATCGGCAAGCCATTTAGCTTCTTCGATAATTTCAACTGGTCGCCTTGAAACAAATGATCCGCGGAACATTGGAATTGCGCAGAACGAACATCTCCGATCGCAACCAGATGCGATTTTTAGTGGCGCCAATGGGGCGCTATCTAAACGTTTGCGTTGGAGTTTTTCAGTGGGTGCGATTAATTTTTGGCGTTCGGCTGGTGCGATTGGAAGCAAGGCTCTGCGATCTTTAGGGGCATGTGCCGCAATTGAACCGCCGTTAATTATTGTTTGCAGTCGAAGTGAAATGTCCTGGTAATCATCAAAACCTAAAATTGCATCTGCTTCAGGAAGCGCTTCTGAAAGTTCATTTCCATATCGCTCTGCCATGCATCCAACAGCTACTACGGCTTTAGTAGTTCCATTGCCCTTTAACGAGTGAGCCTCGAGCAGAGCATCAACGGAATCTTTTTTAGCGCTTTCAATAAAGCCACAAGTATTTATGAGAGCAACTTCTGCAAGTGCGGGATCAGATACAAGAGTCCAACCATCGGCGGAAAGTCGGCCGGCAAGCTCTTCGGAATCTACTTCGTTTCGAGCACAACCAAGAGTCACAAGCGCGACGGTGCGAGGCTTCTTTACAATGACATCTTCGGCGCTCATCTGCGCCATCTTACATTGGGTTAAGTTTTAAGTTGCGATTAGCCGTTATTTGAATTGTCTGGGCCGAAGGAGAGATGAACTACTTCCCCAACTCCGCCGGGAGTTCCGATTTCTTGACCATTTACATTGAGTGATACGGCTGCGGCATTGCCAATTGTTACCTGTAATAGCTGATCATCAGCAAAGGTTTTGGTTTCGCCATTTGAAATTGACCCACTAAATACTTGGGCGCCACTTGCATCTTGGATTCCAATCCAAGATTTTCCTGAAATACCTGAAACAACCATTGAAACTCCCGATGTCTTTGTAGCTACAACGGTTGAGTTTTTATCAGTTGTTGAAGGGGCCGCACCTTGACTTGACGGATTAGGTGAGGTCTCGTTACTTGGGAAGAGTGAGATAACTGCAGGGACTGCAATTAGTAGTGCAACTACTCCAGCCGCAACCGAAGCTAAAGCTTTGTAAGAAATTTGAGGTTTTGCTGGACGAACTTTGATTACATGGTTCTCTTCAAGTAGATCAACCATTGGGCGATCAAAGTCGCCAGTTGCCTCGGCAAATTTTGCGATTAAATCATCTGCGCTAATTTTAAGAACTTTTGCAATCGTGCGGATATGGCCGCGAGCATATGCGTTTCCACCGCAACTTGAAAAATCATCAGCTTCAATATTTGCAATTACGCTCTCCCGAATGCGAGTAATCTCAGCAATTTTTGCAATTGTGTAACCAGCACGTTCGCGCGCATCGCGAATTTCGGTGCCGAGAGTTAAATTATTTAAACTCATTTAATTTCCTCAAACTTGCAACATGGAAGGGGATTTCCAAGGCCCTAAGGGTAAAACCTAAGGGCGCTTTAGGACAAGTCCGCAGGTGACGGAGGGGTTAAATCACCCCGAACTCTGACCCCCGAAATGTAGACCCACGCTGAATTACAACTTTCCTTTTATAGAAATTAGAGGTTGCCCTGCAACTGCTCGAGAACATCTGGCATCTGCTCAGCACTTATCAAAACTGTTCGAGCCTTTGAGCCCTCGGTTGGACCAACAATTCCACGGCTCTCCATCAAATCCATTAAACGACCAGCTTTAGCAAAACCAATTCGCAATTTACGCTGCAACATTGAGGTCGAACCAAATTGTGTTGATACAACTAATTGCACTGCTTGTAACAGAAGATCCATGTCATCACCGATGTCATCTTCAATCACATGTGCTTTTACTGGCGCAGTTAGGTCAAGACGATAGACCGGTTGAAGTTGTGATTTAACGTGGTTAACAATTGCTTCGGTTTCACGTTCTGAAACATATGCACCTTGAATTCGCATCGCTTTGCTGGCGCCCATTGGCAGAAAGAGGCCGTCACCTTGACCAACTAATTTCTCGGCGCCCGGCGTATCTAAAATAACTCTGGAGTCTGCAAGGCTTGAAGTTGCAAAGGAAAGTCTGGAAGGCACATTTGCCTTAATCAAACCGGTAACAATGTCAACGCTTGGACGTTGGGTTGCGATAACTAAGTGAATACCCGCGGCTCGGGCAAGTTGGGTAATACGAACAATCGACTCTTCAACTTCGCGGGCTGCGACCATCATGAGGTCAGCAAGCTCGTCGATGATCACAAGTAAATATGGATATGGCTCAAGTACGCGTTCGCTACCTTCGGGCACAGTTAATTTGCCAGAGCGAACTGCTTTATTGAAATCATCAATATGTCTAAATCCAAAAGCGGAGAGGTCGTCGTAACGCATATCCATCTCACGCACTACCCAGGCCAATACATCTGCCGCTTTCTTAGGATTTGTAATGATTGGCGCAATTAAATGTGGAATGCCCTCATAGCTTGTGAGTTCAACTCGCTTCGGATCAATCATTACAAGCCGAACATCATCTGGCGTAGAACGCATAAGTATTGAAACTACAAGTGAATTAATCATGGATGATTTACCAGCGCCAGTAGCGCCAGCCACTAACAAGTGGGGCATCTTGGCTAAGTTGGCACAGATGAAATTACCTTCAACATCTTTTCCGAGGGCGATAACCATTGGATGAGTGTCATTTCCTGCTACCGGAGAACGCAGCACATCTCCCAGTGCAACAATCTCACGATCAGTATTTGGTATCTCGATTCCAACCGCTGACTTGCCTGGAATTGGTGAAAGAATTCGAACATCTCCGCTTGCAACTGCATAAGAAATATTCTTTGAAAGTGCGGTGATCGCCTCAACTTTTACCCCGTTACCAAGCTCTACTTCATATCTGGTAACTGTTGGACCACGCATGAATCCAGTAACTCGACATTCAACTCCGAATTGATCAAAGACTTGAGTAAGAGCCGCGACGACAAGATCATTTGCCTTTGATTTAGCTTTAGAAGTCGGACCCAGCTTTAACAAATCCATCGAAGGTAGTTCGTATTTAACATCACCGGTTAGCAACATCTGCTTTGCATGCTTTGGAACTACTGGGGCCGGCGGAATTACCGGTGTTGGTTCGCGGGCAATCTCAACTGTGAATTCTTCATCAAAACTCTCTTCATCTAACTCTTCTTCATCTTCATCATGATGAACGAAACCTTGTACTAAAGGCGTTTCAAATGGTGGTGTATCTGAAATTTCAAAAGCTTCTTCGGCACGGGCCGCTCTTGCATCTGAAACCTTGCCACTTCCCCAGTTGAATAGCGTCTTAATACGTTCCATAACTTTAGAGACTGGTGTTGCAGTTATTACTAAAATTCCAAAAAATAGAAGTATTACAAGAATTGGAATTGCCAGAATTGTTGTTACCAGTGCAACTAACGGAGTTGAAATTCCATACCCAACCCAACCACCACCATGCCTAATTGCAGTCTGACCAGTTCCGGTAGATCCATTAATAATATGAAGCAGTCCGGTGATAGTTATTAAAAGAAGGAATGTTCCGACGATAATCCGACCGGTGGCTTTTGCATCATCAGGGGCTTTGAACAATCGGAAAGCGAAGTAGATAAAGATAAGAGGTGTAACGATTCCAAGTCGGCCGATTAAGCCAAAAATTGCGGCATAGATTCCATGTCCAAATACATTATCTAAACTAAACCAGACACCGGCTGCTGAGATTAAGCCAAGGATAAAGAGAAGAAATGCCAATCCATCGCGTTGATGTGCAGGGTCCAAATCTTGGGCACCACGAAATATAAATCGAACTGATGATCCAATTGTCTTGGCGAATAATCGCCAGATTGCACCAACGCCACGTGCAGCGCTATTGGCTGCCGCAGATTTCTTACTTGATGCTTTTTTTCTCGCGGCCATAATGGCTAACCTTAAAGCGTTAGATATATTCGATATCTAAGGCGCGCCGTTATACCTCGATAACTACGGGAACAATCATCGGTTTACGACGATGCTTATCTCCTACCCAACTTCCAACTGTTTTTCTAACAACTTGTTGCAATTGGTGCGTTCCGTTAATTCCATTTCCAACCGCAGTTGCTAGGGCCTTCTCAATCATTCCCTTAACTTCATTAAAGAGATCGTTATCCTCGGTGAAGCCGCGTGCATGGATATCTGGTCCTGCGATAATTTTTCCAGTTTGAGATTCGATCACAACAACGACTGAGATGAAACCCTCTTCGCCCAAAATTCTGCGATCTTTAAGTGAGCTTTCGGTTATCTCTCCGATGCTCTGGCCATCTACATATACGAAGCCAACTGGAATTGCGCCAGCAACATCTGCATATCCATCTGCCATGTCCACAACAATTCCATTTTCAACAACCAAAGTGTTTGTTCGGGCTACTCCGGTCTTAATTGCCAACTCTGCATTCGCGCGAAGGTGGCGCCATTCGCCATGAATTGGCATCACATTCTTTGGTTTAACAATGTTGTAGCAATAGAGAAGTTCGCCGGCGGATGCGTGGCCCGATACGTGCACCATCGCATTGCCCTTATGAACTACGTTGGCACCAAATCTAGTTAACTCATTTATTACTCGATAAACCGGATTTTCATTTCCCGGAATGAGTGATGAAGCCAAGATAACGGTGTCACCTTTGCCTACCTGAATTTCATGATCACCATTTGCCATACGTGAAAGCGCAGCCAGTGGCTCACCTTGCGAGCCGGTACAAATCAATACGACTTTGTCGCCATAATCTTTTAAGTTCTTGGAATCAACAATTAAGTTTGGTGGAATGTGGAGATAGCCTAAATCTTCAGCAAGTTTCATATTTCGAACCATGCTTCGTCCAACATATGCAACCTTGCGGCCGTGGCTCTCTGCTACATCGATTATCTGTTGGATTCTGTGAACATGTGAAGCGAACGAAGCAACGATAACTCGGCGCTCGGTCTGACGAATTACTCGATCTAATACTGGGCTAATTTCGCGCTCGGCAGTTGTGAAGCCTGGAACATCAGCATTGGTTGAGTCGACCATAAAAAGATCAACGCCCTCTTCGCCTAGCCGCGCAAAAGTTGCGAGATCAGTTACTCGGCCATCTAATGGAAGTTGATCCATTTTGAAATCACCAGTCGCTAATACAAGACCTGCTGGGGTGCGAATTGCAATTGCTAGCGCATCTGGAATTGAGTGATTAACTGCAACAAACTCTAATTCAAATGGGCCAAATTTCTGCTTCATGCCAGCTTTAACTTCAACCATCGGTGCAGTAATTCTGCGTTCCTTTAACTTAGCTTCAGTGAAGGCCAGCGTTAATTTAGAGCCAACAATTGGAATATCGCTTCGTTCGCGTAAGAGATAAGGAACAGCGCCAATATGATCTTCATGGCCATGTGTAAGCGCTACTGCAACTACATCATCTAATCGTTCTCTAATATATTCAAAGTCCGGCAAAATTAAATCAATTCCAGGTTGACTCTCCTCTGGAAAGAGCACGCCGCAATCAACTACTAACAACTTTCCTTCGTATTCGAAGACGGTCATGTTGCGACCGATTTCTCCCAAACCACCTAGTGCGACGATGCGCAGAGTTTTTGGTGCGAGTTTGGATGGATAGGGTAAATCTGGATGAGGATGATTCATTAGTTAAGTGTTACTCCGCCTTGTCGTAGGTCCTCCCGCAATTGCGCTATTTGCGCAGCGGTGGCATCGACAAGTGGCAATCTAGTAAATCCGCCAGGTAGGCCCATTTCATTTAGAGCGGCCTTAGTCAATATCGCACCTTGGGTGCGGAAGGTTCCGGTGAATACCGGTAATAATTTTTGATGTATTTCAAGTGCCAGCGATGCTTTTCCAGCAAACCAGGCATCTAACATTTCACGTAAATCTTTGCCAACTGTATGTCCGCAGACCGATACGAATCCAACTGCGCCAACTGAAAGTAATGGCAGATTCAAAATATCATCGCCCGAATAAACTGGAATTCCAGAACGCTTAATTACCCATGAAGTGGCGGCAACATTTCCTTTGGCATCTTTCAGTGCAGCAATCCTTGGGTGCTCGGCTAGCGCAACAATCGTGTCGGATTCAATTTCGATACCGGTTCGGCCAGGAATGTCGTACATCATTACAGAAAGATCGGTAGCGTCAGCCATAGCTTTAAAGTGTGCTGCGATGCCTGCTTGTGGAGGCTTGTTGTAATAAGGAGTAACAACCAAGAGCGCATCAGCGCCAGCTTTCGCTGCACGTTTGGCTTGTACGACTGAATGTGATGTCTCATTATTTCCAGCACCAGCAATTACCTTGATCTTTGATCCAACTACTTTCTTCACAACTTCAACAATTTTATCTTTCTCATCATCACTTGTTGTTGGAGCTTCACCAGTTGTGCCATTTACAACAATTCCATCGTGCCCAGTTGATACTAAATGGGCTGCTAGCTTTTCAACACCCACCCAATCAATCTCGCCATCCTTGTTAAATGGCGTAACCATGGCGGTAATTAACCGACCGAATGGAGGCGTGATACTCATGCGCTAAGGCTACACGCTAATTACGGAGCTATGCGACCGGATTTCTGGAATGCCGCATAGGTCATCGGCATAAGTTCGGCGAAGTGCTTCTCCATTTTCTCGGCAACCATCTCAATTTCGCGTTGCGGATATGACGGGAAATGTGAGCCCTCACTTGATGTTCGAAGTGAAAGAAAATTCATTAAAGCTCTGGCATTCATAGTTACATACATTGAAGAGTAAAGCGTCACCGGAAGAACTGCGCGAGCAACTTCCCGGGCAACACCAGATGCCAGTATCTTCTGATAATTCTCATAAGCGAGAATGCAAGTCTCTTTAATTGCGTTAACGGTGATATCTAATTGCTCTGGTGTTCCATCAATAAAGGTATATGCACCAGTCTTGCCAACCTGAACGAGCTTGCGGTCTTTATTTGGAATATAGAAAACTGGACGCAGTTCACGATAGCGACCACTCTCTTCGTTATATGAAGCGATTCGGTGTCGCATAAATTCACGAAATACAAAGATCGGTGCAGAAACGAAGAATGTCATCGAAGTATGCTCGAATGGACTTCCATGTCGTTCGCGAGCTAGATAATTAATCAAGCCGGCATCTCGCTCGCTAGATTCGCCAACTTTTTCTAGCGTTGTCTCCCCCGCAGTTGAAACGCGTGCGGCCCAAATAACATCTGCATCGCTCGCACTCGACTTAACCAATTCAACGGTCATGTCATCGCGGAAAATAATCTCTTGTTTTGTATCTTCAAGATCGGGAGTATCGGTATTCATAGGGCGACCCTATATAAAGTTATGCCATCCATCTTGGATTAGGGCATACTTTCGGCGTGTCAGTGAAGCGAGATTCCTTTAGCGTCTCAATAACCGTAGGCGCATATGGCAGTGCATTTGGCGCTGCTGCGGTTGCAGCAGATTTTTCAGTTCTGCAAGCCTGCTTGCTTTCGCTCTTACTATTCTCCGGTGCATCGCAATTTGCAGTAGTTGGTGTAATCGCTGCTGGTGGAACTCCAATAAATGCAATTGCTACATCGACTTTGCTTGGAACTAGAAATGGTTTATACGGACTTCGACTTGCTCCAATTTTAAAACTTCGTGGTTTCAAACGCATTGTCGCTGCACAAATAACTATCGATGAATCTACTGGAGTTGCTCTTGCGCAAAATAATGAAAGCGATATGCGAAAGGGCTTTTGGTACACCGGTTTTGGTGTCTATATTTTCTGGAACTTGTTTACCCTGGCTGGCGCACTTGGAGCCCAAGCAATTGGTGATCCATCTGCGTGGGGTTTAGATGCGGCTGTTCCGGCAGCATTTCTTGGGCTACTTTGGCCGCGCCTTTCGGATCGTAAATCTTGGGTTTTAGCCGGCTTTGCAATTTTATTAGCACTTACCTTGACCCCATTTGTTCCTGCTGGAATTCCAATTATTTCTTGCACGTTGCTTGCCCTAATTATTGGTTGGCGCAAGTGAGCATATTCTGGATTGCAGTTATTGGCTCAAGTGCACTGGCATTTATTACTAAGTTCTTAGGCGCTTCGGTTCCGGAATCGGTATTGAGTCATCCAAGAATCCTGCGAATCAACAATCTAATTCCTATCGCTCTTCTTACGGCCTTAATTGCAGTGAACACTTTTGCAGATAAGACGAAATTAGTTTTAGATAATCGAGCACTAGGAATTGCCGCAGCCCTTGCGCTATTAATTGCAAAAGCACCGTTTCCCGTAGTTGTACTGGGTGCCGCAGTTACTTCAGCACTGGCTTATCGATACTTCTAAAGTATTTTAAGCGCCGTTAACTTAGCTTGTAAATCAATATCTGAAGGTTCCGTTAGATGTGTTCCATCGCTGAAAACTATTACTGGAATCGATTGGGCGCCGCCGTTTATTTCGACAACTTTATCGGCCGCGCTCTTATCAGCTTCAACATCGATGTAGGTATATTCCACATTATTTGAATCAAGAAAACGCTTTGATCTGCGGCAATCCCCACACCATTCTGCGCCATACATTAAAACATTTGACATATCTGCTCCTTAAGTTAAGTCCATATAGTGCTCTAAACCAAAGGTAAGCCCTGGATTATTCCCAACGTTTCTTATTGCAAGTAGAACGCCAGGCATAAATCCTGTGCGATCTATTGAATCGTGCCTAATTGAAAGTGTTTCACCGGTATCACCCAAGATAACTTCTTGATGCGCAACTAAACCGCGTAGGCGAACTGAATGAATATGAACATCTCCTATTTTTGCACCGCGGGCGCCATCAAGTTCTGAAGTTGTTGCGTCCGGCATTGCACCTTTTTTAACACTTGCGCGAGCTTGGTTCATCAACTCGGCCGTTCTTGCTGCGGTTCCTGAAGGAGCATCTGCCTTCGCTGGATGGTGCAACTCAACAATTTCAGCTGATTCAAAGTACTTCGAAGCTTGGGCGGCGAACTGCATCATCAAAACTGCACCAAGCCCAAAGTTAGGGGCGATTAATGCTCCAACTTTTGGATTAGCAGATAGCCAACTCTTAACTTGCGCGAGTTTCTTCTCATCAAATCCAGTAGTTCCGACAACAACACTTATTCCATTGTTAATTGCAAACTCTAAATTTTTCATAACTGCATCTGGATGAGTGAAATCAACAACAACTTGGGCAGCACTTGTAACTAAGGCTTCAAGTGAGTCACCTAAATCTAATTGGGCAACAACTTCTAAATCTTTAGTGCCAGAGATTGCTTTTACACTCTCGGCTCCCATGCGACCTTTCGCACCAAGAACTGCAACTTTGATACTCATGAAATCACCTTCTCAAATTTAGCGCTGCTTCTAAATGGTCCCACTAGTGCAAGGGTAGCGGGCGCAGTAAACAAGTCGCGTGCTAATTGATGGACTTGCTCGGGCGTCACACTTCGAACCTTGGCCAAGATGTCATCAAAGCTCATGATCTCGCCATAAACGAGTTCACTCTTGCCGATTCGACTCATTCTGGAACCAGTATCTTCTTGGCCCAAGATTAAGCCACCGGTTACAGCGCCTTTTGCTCTAGATATTTCTTCGGCCGTTAAACCATGTTGCGCAACAGATTCACTTATCTCGCGCATTAGCTTTATAACTTCTTCAGCTTTTTCAACTTTGCAGCCAGCATAAAATGCAAGGGTTCCGGTTCCGGCAAATTGTTGTGGGTATGAATATGTCGTGTATGCCAGGCCACGCTTCTCGCGAATCTCTTGGAATAACCGGGAAGCCATTCCGCCACCTACTGCTGAAGATAAAACACTTAGTGCAAAACGACGTTCATCGCTTCTGGCTAGACCTGGAAAACCATAAAGAATATGTGCTTGCTCAGTCTTGCGATCAATAATTCCGACCTTGCCTAAGCCCGGAGACTTAACTGGAGTCGCAATTCGAGTTTGATGCTTCTTTGGTTCAACATCTAGAAAACTATCCCGCGAAAGCGCTTCTTCAACTAGCTTTACAACCTTCTTATGTTTCACATTTCCGGCAACTGAGACAACTAAATTTTCAGGCTGATAATGCTTCTTGTAATAGTTAAAGATTGGGTTTCTAGGCATTTTAGTAATTGAATCCACTGTGCCCAAAATAGAGCGGCCAATTGGTGAATCACCGTAATAAGTATCGAGATAAAGCTCATGAATGTAATCTGAAGGATCGTCATCTCGAACTGCGATCTCACTCAAAACAACTTTGCGCTCTGAATCAACATCTTCGGCAGTGAAAGTTGAAGAGGTAATTAAGTCGGTTACAACATCGACCGCCAAGGGCAAATCGCTATCAATAACTCTTGCATAGAAGCAGGTGTATTCCTGACCGGTAAATGCATTCATCTCGCCGCCGACAGCTTCAATTGATGAAGAAATTTCCAGCGCGGTGCGACGTTTCGTACCTTTGAAAAGTAAATGTTCTAGAAAGTGAGAAGCTCCCGCGACGGATTTAGATTCATCGCGAGAGCCAACATTTGCCCAAATTCCTACCGCAGCGGAGCGAGATGTACTGACTTCTTCAGTAACAATTCGTAGCCCGCTGGGCAAGATTGTTTTACTCAATTATTCGCCGGCTTCCTTACCAGGAACCGTGCCATCTGCAAGAACTGGAACCAATGAGAACTTACCCTTTGGATCAATCTCTGCAATTTCAACTTCAATCTTGTCGCCAACCTTCATAACTTCTTCAAGGTTTTCGATGCGCTTTCCACCATGCAATTTACGAATCTGCGAGATGTGTAGCAAGCCATCTTTACCTGGAACAAGTGAAATGAATGCGCCGAATGTTGCAAGCTTCACGATACTTCCGTTGAAGCGCTCTCCCACCTTAGGAACAACTGGGTTAGCGATTGCATCAATCATTGCCTTTGCGGCTTCAGCTTGTGATCCTTCAAGTGCACCGATGTAAACAGTTCCATCATCTTCAATGGTTATATCTGCGCCGGTCTCATCTTGAATCTGGTTAATCATCTTGCCCTTAGGTCCGATGATTGCGCCGATTAGATCAACTGGAACCTTGACCGAAATGATGCGAGGAGCAAGAAGGCTCATCTCATCTGGGGCATCGATTGCTTGGTTCATGATGTCAAGAATTGTTAGACGTGCTTCTTTTGCTTGAAGCAGCGCTGAAGCCAAGATTGATGCTGGAATTCCATCAAGCTTGGTATCTAATTGAAGGGCAGTAACAAAATCCTTTGTTCCTGCAACTTTAAAGTCCATATCTCCGAATGCATCTTCTGCTCCGAGAATATCTGTGATTGCAACGTATTCAGTCTTGCCATCAACAACATCAGAGATAAGACCCATTGCAATACCTGCAACTGCTGCCTTAAGTGGAACACCAGCATTAAGCAGCGACATAGTCGATGCACAAACTGAACCCATTGATGTTGAACCATTTGATCCAAGCGCTTCTGATACTTGACGAATTGCATATGGGAATTCTTCGCGTGTTGGAAGAACTGGAACCAATGCGCGTTCTGCAAGTGCACCATGGCCGATTTCGCGACGCTTTGGTGAACCAACACGACCAGTCTCGCCCACTGAATATGGTGGGAAGTTGTAGTTGTGCATATAACGCTTGTGGTTTTCTGGGCTCAAAGTATCTAGTTGTTGTTCCATCTTTAACATGTTCAAAGTTGTAACACCAAGGATTTGAGTCTCGCCACGTTCGAAGATTGCTGAACCGTGAACGCGAGGCATAACTTCAACCTCTGCAGTGATTGCACGAATATCGCGAATACCGCGACCATCGATACGAATCTTGTCGCGAAGTACACGTTGGCGAACAAGCTTCTTTGTTACTGAACGAATAGCTGCAGAAACTTCTTTCTCACGGCCTTCGAAACTAACAGCTAGCTTCTCCTTAACAACAGCGCTGATTTCATCAAGCTTTGTTTCGCGCTCTTGCTTTCCAGCAATTGTTAGCGCCTTAGCCATGTCATCTTTAGCGGCTGCTTCAACAGCAGCATATGTGTCATCTTGGTAATCCAGGAAGACTGGGAATTCGCCAGTTGGCTTTGCAGCAACCTTTGCGAGATCCATCTGCGCTTGGCAGAGAATGCGAATAAATGGCTTTGCAGCTTCTAAACCTTCGCCAACAATCTCTTCAGTTGGTGCCTTAGCGCCAGCCTTGATGAGATTAATTGTCTGAGTTGTAGCTTCTGCTTCAACCATAATGATTGCAACATCGCCATCAATAATTGAACCAGCAACGACCATGTCGAATACTGCTTTCTCCAAATCAGAGTGATTTGGGAATGCAACCCATTGGCCTTCAATCAAAGCAACGCGAACGCCACCGATTGGACCAGAGAATGGCAAGCCAGCAAGTTGTGTTGACATTGATGCTGCGTTAATGGCAAGTACGTCGTACATGTGATCAGGGTTAAGTGCCATAACAGTTACGACAACTTGAACTTCATTACGAAGTCCCTTTACGAATGATGGACGAAGTGGGCGGTCAATTAAACGACAGGTAAGAATTGCATCTTCTGACGGACGACCTTCACGACGGAAGAAAGATCCTGGAATCTTTCCTGCGGCATACATACGTTCTTCAACATCCACAGTTAGTGGGAAGAAATCGAATTGATCCTTTGGCTGCTTTCCAGCAGTTGTTGCAGAGAGCAACATTGAATCATCATCTAAATAAACAAGCGCAGTTCCTGACGCTTGACGAGCTAGGCGGCCGGTTTCAAACCGGATTTCGCGCTTTCCATATTTGCCGTTATCAATTACTGCAACGGCGGTCTTAACATCTTGACCTTCCATAGGTCGACTCCATTTCTAATGAACACACATCAGTAACGGATCTTCGATGGAAGCCCACGGGATCTACTTCGATTATTTAATAGAAGGCCCGGAAGCCACAACCGAGGACCGATTCACTGATGAGTGAGTTTTGCTAATTTAGCGACGAATACCGAGTTTTTCGATAATCGCTCTGTAACGTGTTACATCGGTCTTTGCAAGATATTGCAAAATACGACGACGCTTACCGACAAGAAGAATTAGACCACGACGGTTGTGGTGATCGTTCTTATTTACCTTTAGGTGTTCGGTGAGTTCTTCAATTCGCTTTGATAGCAATGCGACCTGTGCTTCAGGGCTTCCTGTGTCAGTAGCGGAAGCGCCGTATTTAGCAATGATTTCTTTTTTAACTGATGGTTGTAACGCCATTTTGGTACTCCCTTTACTTTCACGAGGGCCTCGGTGTGATTCACGAAGGCTCGATTGCTCGCTTGTTGTTGGGCAAGGCTACCAGCGTGATTTGATCTAACGAAATCCGCCCGATCTGACCTTAATTTATGCGGGTAAATCCTGTTAAATCTGCGGCCTGATCACAATCGGCCTTCATCTGCACAAGTAAGGAATCAAGCGATTCAAATTTCAAGGTATCGCGAAGGCGATGGGTGAATTCAAGCTTTGCAACT
This sequence comes from actinobacterium SCGC AAA044-D11, assembly GCA_965268555.1. Classification (GTDB taxonomy): domain Bacteria; phylum Actinomycetota; class Actinomycetes; order Nanopelagicales; family Nanopelagicaceae; genus AAA044-D11. The sequence goes on along the minus strand of OZ254174.1, from coordinate 416,840 downwards.
TTGTCATATAAATCTAAATCTTTCTGATCGATTGCATAAGCCTCGACTTGTCGACCACGAACACCTGGAAATGTTGGATTGGTTCCGATAGAAATTGCAGCAGCCCACTTCGTATTTTCAACAGTTAACCATCCGGCGTAAACACCATCGGCTGGAATACATGCAAGCGCATCAAGTCCAATGTTTGCAGTTGGATAGCCAATTTCACGCCCGCGCTTTTCGCCGTGTACAACGGGTCCAACCAGATAGTGATTTCGAGTTAGTAGTTCAGATGCTCGTTCTACATCGCCATCAAAGATTAGGCCACGAATTCTTGATGATGAGATTGGATTTCCACGATTTTGCGAGAGCTTAACTATCGTTGTTTTAAATCCCTTATCCACGCTCTGCAAATAATGTGCGGTTCCTTCTGCTTTATGTCCGAAGGTAAAGTTTTCGCCAACCACGACATGAGTTGCCGACAACTTCTTCACTAAAATCTCATCAATAAATTGATCTGGGCTAAGCGCTGCGAAGTCTTTTGTGAAGTCGATAACTACAACTTCATCTGCGCCATGAGCCCTTAATTGTGAAACTCGATCTTCAAGTGGCAGTAGCTGCATTGGGGTGCGCTCTGGTGCAAAGATTGCAGTTGGGTGTGGATAGAAAGTAAGTGCAATAACTTTGCCATGTGCTTTCGCTGCTTTAACTAATTCTTGGTGGCCAGCATGAACCCCATCGAAGATTCCGATGAGTACACAATGGTTAAGTTCGGCCATAGCGTTATTCTTTCACGCTGACCAGGGTTGGTGTTGCAACTATTTTTCCGGCAATCTCTTTATCTAAGAGAAGTGCAACAAACTCTCCGCTCTGATCCAGAGCTGCGACAGCGCCGATTTTTTCACTTGGTGAAATGGCGCGGCCAAATGAAATTTCACTGGCCTCCATTAAATCGATGGTTCTAATTGGCAGGATTCGTGAGATGCCTTCTGCTACTGAAATTGAATTATCCAAAGAAAGTTCGCTGCACTCTGCAATATCAAATGGTGACACCAGTGTGCGACGCAGAGCAGTTAGATGGCCACCTACTTTTAACGCTTCGCCAAGATCGCGGGCAATCGCTCGGATATAAGTTCCTGCACTGCATGTCACCGTTACTACAACATCTAAAAAATCCTCGACGTGATTAAGTGAAACTACTTCAATCTCGGAGATATTTACTTCACGGGCCGGGATATCTACTACTTCCCCATCACGTACCCGTTGGTGGGCGCGCTTACCATCAATCTTTATCGCCGAGACTGAACTCGGTTTTTGCATAATATTTCCGACAAATTTTTGCAATGAAGAGCGCACCATTTCTTCACTGACGCCCGCTGCGCTTGTCGTTGAAATAATTTCGCCTTCGCGATCATCAGTGTGGGTGCTCTGACCTAAGCGAATCGTGGCTTCATATTTCTTAGTGCCATCTGTTACATATTGAAGAAGTCTGGTGGCTGAACCAATTCCTAGAACCAATACGCCAGTAGCCATTGGATCTAACGTCCCGGCATGACCAACTCTTTTAGTCTTAAATAATTTACGCACACTTGCTACGACATCGTGGCTTGTTACACCAGCCGATTTATCAATTAGCAAGAAGCCATTCATAAGTGTTATTCGTCAGCGTGCTTATAGGGATCAGCTTCACCAGCAGGTTTCGCGCCTTCGCGTACCTTGGCAAGTTGCGCATCTTTTCTAGCAACTTCAAAGAGCAAATCATTCATAGCAGATGCGCTCTCTTGTAATCCATCTTGAAAGAATTCAAGCGATGGCGTAATTCGAAGTCCAAGGGTGCGACCAACTTCGGTGCGCAACATTCCGCGGGCAGAATTCAATGCAATTGCTGTTGCACTTCGCTCCGCTTCATCACCTAAAACTGTATAGAAGATTGAAGCTTGTTGTAGATCGCCAGTAACCCGAACATCAGTCAGAGTGATGAAACCCAGGCGTGGATCTTTAACCCGAGTTTCTAGCGCTTGCGCAACTATCTCTTTAATTCGGTCAGCGACCTTGAGTGCACGATTAGAGGCCATTTGTTATGCGCGCTTCTTCTCACGTAACTCGTAGGTCTGAATGATGTCGCCAACTTCAATGTCTTTGAATGAACCAAGTCCGATACCGCACTCGTATCCATCCTTAACTTCGGTTGCATCATCCTTAAAGCGACGCAATGAATCTACAGTTAAGCCTTCGCCAACTAAGACGCCATTTCGAAGAGTTCTGGCCTTTGCATTTCGCTTGATAGTTCCATCTTGAACCAAGCAGCCAGAAATATTTCCGAACTTACTTGATTTGAAGATGTCGCGAACTTCAGCGTTTCCAAGAACAACTTCTTCAAACTCTGGCTTAAGCAAGCCCTTGAGTGAAGCTTCGATATCTTCAATTGCATTGTAGATAACGGTGTAGAAACGAATTTCCACGCCCTCAACTTCAGCGAAGATTGCAGTTTGTGGTTCTGGCTTAACGTTGAAACCAATAATTACTGCGGTTGATGCCGAAGCTAGAGTTACATCGCCCTTGGTAATTGCGCCAACGCCACGGTGAATAACGCGAAGATCTACTTCACTACCGACATCGAGTTGTAGCAAGGCATCTTCCAGAGCTTCAACAGAACCAGAAACGTCACCCTTAAGAATGAGGTTAAGTGTGCTGATCTTGGATTGCTCCATAAAGTCTTCGAGTGAAACCTTCTTGCGAGTCTTAGCAAGTAACGCATTTCGCATTGCGAGCTGACGCTTCTCTGCAATTTGACGTGCAGTTCTGTCGTCTTCAGCAACTATGAATGTGTCGCCAGCGCCAGGTACGGATGTGAATCCAAGAACTTGAACTGGACGTGATGGGCCAGCCTCATTAACTGCATCGCCGTTCTCATCCAACATTGCGCGTACGCGACCAAATGCACCACCGGCGACAATTGCATCTCCGACGTGAAGTGTTCCGCGTTGAACTAGAACAGTTGCAACCGGTCCGCGACCCTTATCAAGGTTCGCTTCAATCGCAACACCACGAGCAACATCATCCGCGATTGCGCGAAGATCAATAGCTGCATCAGCAGTTAGAAGAATTGCATCGATTAGCTCATCAATACCAGCGCCTGATTTCGCAGATACGTTAATGAACATGGTTGTTCCGCCATACTCTTCTGCAATCAAGTTGTACTCAGTTAATTGCTGACGAATCTTGTCTGGGTTTGCACCCTCTTTATCAACCTTGTTTACCGCAACAACAATTGGAACATCTGCTGCTTGCGCATGGTTCAAAGCTTCAATTGTCTGAGGCATAACTCCATCATCGGCAGCTACAACTAGAACCGCAATATCGGTTACCTTCGCACCACGCGCACGCATAGCAGTGAAAGCTTCGTGACCAGGTGTATCAATAAATGTGATTGCACGGTTTTGGCCTTCATGATCATGATGAATTTGGTAAGCACCAATGTGCTGCGTGATTCCACCAGCTTCGCCGCGACCAACTTCAGTCTTACGGATTGCATCTAGCAAACTTGTCTTACCGTGATCGACGTGGCCCATAACCGTAACGATTGGCGAGCGCACAACTAGATCAGCTTCATCGATATCAGCGAGTTCTTGATCAAGATTAATATCAAATTGTTCTAGAAGTTCACGATCTTCATCCTCTGGGCTTACAACTTGAATTTGATATCCAAGTTCGGCGCCAAGAAGCATGAAGGTATCTTCATCAACTGATTGAGTTGCAGTAACCATTTCACCTAAGTGGAATAACGCTGAAACTAACGCTGCTGGATCGCCACCGATCTTCTCGGCAAAATCCATAAGGGTTGCGCCACGGCGCAAACGAATTGCAGTCTTGCCATCACCATGCGGAATTACTGCGCCGCCAAGTGATGGTGCTGCCATATTGTCGAACTCTTCACGTAACGCTTTCTTACTCTTATGCGCTTTGCGAGATTTTCCGCCTTGCTTTCCAAATGCTCCTGCAGTTCCACCACGTTGATGACGTCCGCCACCTTTACCACCTGGACCACCAGTACTTGGTGCACCGAATGAAGGTGCGCCACCAGCGTTTGGTGTGCGATACGGCGAAGATGGTGCGCCAGTTGTTCCACCTGGTCGTGAATTATTTGTTGGTGCGCCAGTTGTTGGACGCGCTTGCTGTGGTCGCGCTGCAAAACCTGGACGAACAGATCCTGGACGAGCACCTGACATTGGTGGACGTTCACCTGGACGCAATGGTCGTTGTGCTGGTGGACGTGGCATTGCATTGCTACCAGATCCAAATGGATTGTTACCGGCGCGTGGTGGACGTGGCATTGCAGGGGCGCCGGTTCCACCTGGAGAACCAAAAGCATTGTTTCCGCCACGAGCTGGTGTTGGTGCGGCAGGTGTTGTTGGTGCGGCTGGAGCAGCAGGTGCTTCACTCTTTGGTGGTGCAACTGGAATTTCACTTTGTGCTTTAGAAAGTTGTTCGCGCGTTGATTCAGGAAGTGCTGCAAGTGCAGCTTCAATCTCTTCCGCAGTAGGTGCTGCTGCTTTCTTCGCTGCAGTCTTCTTAGCGGCTGCCTTTTTGACAGGTTTTGGTGGCGCATCTGCTGCCTTTAGATCTGGGAATTTATCCATCAACTTTCGCACAACAGGTGCTTCAACGGTTGATGATGCAGATCGAACGAACTCGCCGACTTCTTGTAACTTAGCGAGGAGCTCTTTGCTCTCTAAACCTAATTCTTTTGCTAATTCGTAAACGCGGACCTTTGCCACAGTTGCCTTCCTGTCTTGGCCCCACGTCTTAATTGGAGCCTAAATTAATGCCTTAATCATGAGCGCGCGGTGCTCATGGTTACTTGTTATCCCAGTTTGGGTTTGACTTGCTTGACATAGCTTTCGCTCCTTATGTTTTTCAACTAATTATTTAAAAACTTCTCCAACGCTTCTAACGAAAGATTTTCATCTATTCGAAAGGCCCGCTGAAATGATCCTCGCTGCTTTGCGATATCGAAACAATTTCGATGTAGCCAAGCCCCGCGACCAAATTTACGACGATCTTCATCAGGCAGAACCTGATTTCCGACCCGAACTACACGAAGCAGTTCGCTGAAGTTCTCTCGCTTGCGACAAGCTATGCAGCTCCGAATCGGAATCGGCATCTCTAGTCCCTCACATTTTTAAACTATCAGGGGCAAACCTTACCCGCGATATTGGGATGTTCACAATTACTGAATATCCCCCAGCTAATTACGCGGGAAATTCACCCTCTATACCAATTTCCTCATCAACTACCGGCTTCGGCTTTTCAATTCGTTCGACTGGATTATCGGGATGGATATCGATTCGCCAACCAGTTAGCCGCGCAGCCAAACGTGCATTCTGTCCATCTTTGCCAATAGCAAGTGAGAGTTGGTAATCCGGAACAACTACCTTCGCAGATTTACTCTCTAGATCTACAACTTCACAACTTGTAACTTTTGCGGGTGCAAGTGCATTAGCAACATAGACCGCAGGATTTTCGGAGAAGTCAACGATGTCAATCTTCTCGCCATTTAATTCATCCATAACCGCTTTAGCTCTTGCACCAACAGGACCAATTAGCGCGCCCTTTGGACTTACACCGGCACGGTGAGATCGAACTGAAACTTTGCTTCGAAAGCCAGGCTCACGAGAGATTCCGACAATCTCCACAATTCCATCTTTTAACTCTGGAACTTCTAACGTGAATAACGCCTTAACTAAAAGTGGATGTGTTCTAGAAAGCGTAACTTCAGGTCCTTTTAATCCTTGTTTCACATCGACAACGAAACATTTAATTCGCTGGCCGTGAGTATAAGTTTCAGTTGGAACCTGTTCGATTGGCGGAATTTTTCCTTCAACTCTGCCGAGGTCAACATATACAAGAGTCGCATCGCGCCCTTGTTGGATTACACCAGAGATAACATCCCCGACGCTAGCCGAAAATTCTTCAACAACATCTGCATCTTTTGCCGCACGCATACGTTGCTTAATCTCTTTGCGAGTAATCGATTGAATAATCTGCTCAAAGCCCTCGGGCATATGAGTAATAGTCTCGGTGTAAATTCCTTCTTCATCAAATTGTGGAACATGAATGAGGATCTCACCACTTACACGATTTAAGACTGCGCGCCCTTGTGGCTTGGCATCTTCAAGTGCGACATATGCTTCAGTGACTGCGTTCTCAATTGCGCTAATCATTTTCTCAAGCGGAATTTCTTTCTCAATTGTTAACGCTATTAGCGCATCGACATCAACGCTCATTTGAATTCAATTTCTAGGACTGCGCGCTTTATATCTTCAAAAGAGACGGTGTTCTCATCAACCAAAACTGAAGTTTCGGTAGCGGCGCCAATTCGCCCTTCAATTACTTGGCCACTTGTCATTGTAATTTTCACTAGACGATCAAGATTCTTGCGCCAATGTCGAGGCTTGGTTAGTGGTCGATCAAGGCCAGGCGACGTAACTTCTAATGTAAATGCGGTTTCACCAAGGGCTGGTAGCTCTTCAATTACTTGCGAGATTTCCTTCGTGACGGCTGTAACTTGATCTAAATTTAAATGTGCATCGCTATCGACGATTACAGTGAGAATCTTTACTTTTCCAGCTGTAGTGATTGTGAGCTCTTCTAGATAATTTCCAGTGGCTTCAATTATTGGCCGAATAGCGGCGCTTATTTCCTCATTCAGTGGCATATTCATCTGCTCTTTCCATTATTAAGTTTTAGTTAGCGAGCCAATCATAACCCACTTTCAGTATCAAAATTGTCGTAACTACCAAGAAAACTTTTCGAACTAAAGGCGAGCCACCTCGAATTGCTAACCGCGAACCTATGATGGCGCCAATTACATTCGCGACTGCAAGAGCGAGCCCAAGTCGCCACCAAATATGGCCTGTCAACTGGAATGAGATGATCGCCCCAAAATTTGTTGCAATATTTACCAACTTAGCTGTGGCGGAAGCCTTAAGAAAGGCATATCCAACCAAGCCAACTAGCAAGAAGACTAGAAAAGTTCCGGTTCCAGGACCAAAAATTCCGTCATAGAAACCGATTGTTAAACCTAGCGCGACAACTATTTGATGACGTTGCCTGCTTGTGAATCTAAGCTTTTCATTCATCCCAAGTTCAGGTTTGCGCCAGGTGTAAATAGCGACGCTCACAAGAAGAAAAACTATGAGTGGGCGGAAAATTGAAGTCGGAAATGAGCTTGCCAACCTGGCCCCCGCTGCGGAACCAATAAGCGCAGGAATCGCCATATATGAGGTGAGCTTTAAATCTGGCTTTACGCTTCGGAAATAATTAGTTGCAGAACTGGTAGTTCCAAAAATCGATATAACTTTATTGGTTCCCAAAATTAATGGAATTGGTTTATCTGAAAGACCAATCAATAAGGCAGGAAGTTGGATTAACCCACCACCACCAGCCATCGCATCAACAAATCCGGCAAAGCCAGCAGCGATAATCAGGAATATTGCAGTTTCGATTCCCATCTAATTAGGAATTTGTAACCCGTGAAACTATCTCTGAAACCGCCTTTAGAAGTTCAATCTCTGATTTCTCACCGCTCTTGCGAACTCTAAATTCAACTTTTCCTTCAGCAAGCGCTTTACCTACAATGACAATAAAAGGAATTCCAATCAACTCAGCATCTTTGAACTTTACGCCAGCGCTAGCTTCGCGACGATCGTCAAACATAACGCGCAAGCCCTTCTCTTCTAAATCCTCAGCGAGAGTTTGCGCCGCCTTAAATACTTCATCTTCCTTACCGGTTGCGACAATGTGAACATCTGCTGGCGCAATTTCACGTGGCCAGTTAAGTCCAATCTCATCATGAGTCTGCTCGGCAATCGCCGCAACTGCACGCGATACTCCGATTCCGTAAGAACCCATTGTTACCACTTGGGACTTTCCATTTTGATCTAGCACCGTTAAATCCAGGGCCTTGGCATATTTACGACCTAGTTGGAAGATATGGCCGATCTCAATTGCGCGATCAATGATTACTGGTGTTTCACACTTAGGACAGAGATCGCCTGCTCGAACTTCTGCCGCTTCAAGATACTTCTCAACTTCAAAGTCGCGACCATTCGTTACAAAGCGAACGTGAGTATCTTTCTTATTCGCACCAGTAATCCAATGTGAACCAGGAACAATTCTTGGATCTGCATATACCGTAACGCCGAGTTTCTTAGCGTCTTGGGGTCCGACATAACCTTTGACTAAACCCGGAAACTTAGCAAAGTCTGAATCTTCAAAGAGTCTTAGCTCTTGTACGCCAGGAAGATTTGCCTGAAGTCGTTTTAAATCAACTTCACGGTCACCAGGAACTAAAACTGAAATTGCTTTCGTATCCGCCATCAAGAGCACATTCTTCAAAGTATCTGAAGCCTTATGGCCAGGACCAAATTTTTGATTTAGCAGATCGACAAGCGAGTCAATTGTCGGGGTATTTGGGGAATCAAATTCATCCATTGCTGCTGGCGCCGCACCGGAATACGGTGCAACTTTTGTAACCATAGCTTCAACATTTGCGGCGTACCCACATTTTTCACAGAGCACATAAGTGTCTTCACCAGTCTCACATGGTGCTAAAAATTCTTCAGAGCCGGAACCACCCATCGCACCAGATACGGCAGAAACAATGTTGTACTTAAGTCCTAAGCGATTAAAGGTTTTAACATAGGCTTCGCGATGCTTGTTGTAAGAAGCAACTAACCCTTCATCATCGATATCAAATGAATATGAATCTTTCATTACAAATTCCCGGCCGCGAATGATTCCGCTGCGTGGTCTGGTCTCATCGCGAAATTTAGTTTGGATCTGATAAATAGATAGTGGCAAATCTTTATAAGAGGAGTACTCGCCTTTAACCATCAAGGTAAACATCTCTTCGTGAGTTGGGCCTAAGAGATAATCATTACCTCTACGATCTTGCAATCTAAAGAGATCAGAGCCGTACTCTTCCCAACGATTTGTTTTCTCATATGGTTCGCGAGGCAAGAGCGCTGGGAAGTGAACTTCTTGAAAGCCTGCGCCATCCATCTCTTCACGAATAACTCGCTCGATATTGCGATAGGTGATGTATCCAAGTGGCAACCAGGAATAAACACCTGCTGCAATTCGACGGACATATCCGGCGCGAACTAATAAGCGGTGGCTTGCTACCTCGGCATCTGCTGGATCATCGCGAAGGGTGCGCAGCAGCAAGGTAGACATTTTTAACATGGGCTTACCTTACCGAATTTATTAAGTAGTTACGGTTGGCGTTCCGCTTGCAACGCCAGCAGCTTCCATTTCTTCGGCTAATCGCATTGCCTCTTCGATGAGAGTTTCAACAATTTGGCTCTCTGGAACAGTTTTTATTACTTCGCCCTTAACGAAAATCTGGCCTTTGCCATTTCCTGATGCAACCCCGAGATCTGCTTCTCGCGCTTCGCCAGGTCCATTTACTACACATCCCATTACGGCTACACGAAGCGGAACTGTCATACCTTGTAGCCCTGCTTGAACTTTTTCTGCCAAGGTATAAACATCAACTTGGGCGCGACCGCATGATGGGCAAGAAACAATTTCAAGTTTGCGTTGGCGCAGATTTAACGATTCCAAAATAGAGATGCCAACTTTGACTTCCTCTACCGGTGGGGCTGATAGCGAGACGCGAATCGTGTCTCCAATTCCCTCGGATAAAAGAATTCCAAATGCAGTTGCTGATTTGATTGTTCCTTGGAAAATTGGACCAGCCTCAGTAACTCCAAGATGAAGCGCATAATCACATTTGCTGGCAAGCAATCTATAAGCCTGGACCATAGTTACCGGATCGTGATGCTTAACTGAAATTTTAATATCGCTAAATCCATGCTCTTCAAATAGTGATGCTTCCCAGAGCGCAGATTCGACTAAGGCTTCTGGGGTTGCTTTGCCATATTTTGCAAGCAGTCTTGGATCAAGAGAGCCAGCGTTTACGCCAATTCGAATCGGAATTCCGGCATCGCCTGCAGCTTTTGCAACTTCCTTAACTTTGTCATCGAACTGTTTAATGTTTCCCGGATTAACTCGGACCGCAGCACAACCTGCATCGATTGCAGCGAAGATATATTTAGGTTGAAAGTGAATATCAGCGATAACTGGAATCTGAGATTTCTTTGCAATCTGCGCAAGTGCATCAGCATCATCTTGACTTGGCACTGCAACTCGAACTATCTGGCAACCTGAAGCAGTTAGCTCTGCAATTTGTTGAAGCGTTGCATTCACATCAGAGGTAAGAGTTGTACACATCGACTGAACACTGACTGGGGCATCTCCCCCAACCAATACGCTGCCAACTTTAAGTTGCTTGCTTTTGCGGCGCGGCGCCAAGGTTGGTGGTGGCGTACTTGGCATTCCGAGATTTACCATGGCTTCATCCTAGATTATTGATTGAGATTTATTGGATTGAAAATATCTGCGGCTAAAAGAAGTAGCGAAAGAACCGCTAGAACCGCGAAAACTGCGAGAGTAAGCGGCAGTAATTTCTCAACATCGATAGCTGGCGGCGGCGCCAACTTCCGACGCTTGGCGTTGAATCTACGAACACCATCAACAATGGCAACTGCCATATGGCCACCATCTAGTGGGAGAAGTGGAAGTAAGTTAAATACTCCAACAAAGATATTAAGGCTTGCAATAATTATTAGGAATGAGGCAATTTTCTCTATCGATTCCAATTTAGGATCGCTTGCAGTCTGCGCGCTCACTCGAGCAACACCTACAACTCCAACTAATCCTTGGGCATCTCGCTTTTCATTACCGAAAGTCTGACGAACAAGCGCTGGGATTTTCGTTGGGAGTGAAATTAAAGATGTGACGCTATTGCCTAGAAGATCTTTTGTGAGCTTTGCGCTATTTTCTATTGCTTTAAAGGATCCATCTTTGCGCGTACCTAATTTATTTATAACTCCTAGGTAGCCAATCTCTTTGCCATCAAGTGATCGCGCCGCAGGAGTTATTGGAATTTCGAGATTTTCGCCACCGCGAGAAACGGTAAGTGTGATTCGCTTATTTGCAGATGCTCGAATCTTTGTCGCATAATCAAACCAGTTCTCATATTTCTTGCCATCTATCGCAATTATTTGATCGTTGGCAACTAATCCAGCTGCCTTTGCTGGTGAAGCTTTCGAGGTGGCCGTGCACTTGCCATCTGATGCTCCGGCCGCAGTATTCAAAACGCATGGGACAACTTCACCGATTGTGTTAGTCACGGTTGTGACTCCAACGCCAGCGAGAAGTACAACCAGAATCAAGAAACCTAGAACGAAGTGTAGAAATGATCCAGCGCCTAAAACAATTAATCGTTTTGGAACCGAAGCAAGATGAAATGCGCGATGTTTATCAGCTTCCGGCAACTCTTCATTTATAGACATACCTGAGATTCGACAATAGCCGCCAGCAGGTATTGCCTTGATGCCGAACTCGGTTTCGCCTCGCTGGAATGACCATATTCGCTTACCAAAACCTAAGAAGAATTCGGTTACGCGCATGTGAAATTTTTTCGCAGTTAAATAATGTCCGGCTTCGTGGATCATTACTGAAAATAGAAGCGCAACGATAAAAGCTAAGACACCTAAAATACCTAAACCTGGAAAATTCACTTGCGCTCCTGAACTAATTGAGTGGCGATAACACGTGAATCTTTCTCGATAGCACTGACATCAGCCAAGGAGGTAATTGTAATTGGTGAGTTACCGCCCAACTTCTGAACACTCGCATCCACGACATCGACGATCTGTGCAAATGAAATTAAACCGTTTAGGAAAGCTTCTACCGCAACTTCATTTGCGGCATTAAATATTGCTGGTAAGCCACCGCCAAGTTCACCACACCTACGAGCGAGATCTACCGCTGGGAATCTTGCGCTATCAATTGGTGAAAACTCCCACTTGTGAGACGTGCTCCAATCAATTGGCGCAGTGGCCTTTGGAATTCGAGTTGTTTCGGCGATTGCATAAGCAATTGGCCCCTTCATGTTTGGTGGACTTGCTTGTGCGATAGTTGAACCATCGACAAACTCAACCATTGAATGCACGACAGATTGTGGATGAATCACTGCACTTATCTTTGAGTATGGAATATCGAATAGGTAGTGGGCCTCAATAATTTCCAAACCTTTATTCATCAACGTTGCAGAATTTATAGTTACTACTGGTCCCATTGCCCAAGTTGGATGGCTAAGAGCATCTGCGACGGTTACTTCTGATAAATCAGTGATCTCTCTAAATGGCCCGCCACTCGCCGTTAAAATAACTTGTTTAACTTCAGATGATTTACCACTCAAGAAACATTGATAAAGCGCAGAATGTTCAGAGTCAACCGGGATGATTCGATCTTTACCATAAGCCATAACTAAATCGCCACCAGCAACTAGCGACTCTTTATTTGCCAGCGCAACTTTATTTCCAACAGCAAGAGCTGCAAGTGTTGGTCCTAATCCGATTGAACCAGAAATTCCATTTAGAACTACATCACATGCAATTGCGGCTATTTGCGCAGCGGCGCCCAAACCATCAATAACTTGAGTATTTCCGAGAAGCGAAATTAATTTACTTCTATCTCCCGTTGTGCCAACAACTGGGACCGAAAATTTCTTTGCCTGTTCGGCCAAAAGTTCTATGTTCTTTGAACCTGCGGCTAATCCAACTATGCGGAATTTCTCGGGATTCGACTCAACTATTTCCAGGGCCTGCACGCCGATAGATCCCGTTGAACCAAGGATTACCAAATCAATCGGGCTAGGCATTCCCCTATTCTAAGTATGAATAGGCAAAACTTTTACCTCAGATAGACTTGCGTCCATGAGTACTGGTCCAAATATCCCGCAAGAACTTCGCCTTGTTACTGCAATTCCGGGTCCAAAATCTCAGGAAATTATCAAACGTCGAAGTGAAGCAGTATCAGCATCACTCGGAATGGCCTTTCCTGTTGTCGTTGCGAAAGCGGGCGGCGGTGTAATTGTTGATGTCGATGGAAACTCAATCATCGATATGGGGGCAGGTATCGCAGTAGTAAATGTTGGCAACAGCGCGGATCGCGTAGTTGAAAATGTAATTGATCAAGTAAAAGCGTTTACACATACCTGTTTCATGATTGCGCCATACCTTGGATACATCGAGGTCTGCGAAGCGTTAAATAGATTGACACCAGGAACTCATAAGAAGAAATCAGTTCTTCTTAACTCAGGCGCTGAAGCAGTCGAAAATGCAATTAAAATTGCGCGCGCATATACCAAGCGTCAGGCTGTTGTTGTCTTCGAACATGGTTATCACGGTCGCACAAATCTAACGATGGCAATGACTGCTAAGAACATGCCATATAAAGAGGGCTTCGGCCCATTTGCTAGCGAGATTTATCGCATGCCAATGGCTTATCCATTTAGATTCGATGGTGATGCTGCTACTTGTGCTTCTGAAACCCTAGATGTAGTTACACATAAGATTGAGAAAGAAATTGGCGCCCAAAATGTAGCGGCGATTGTTATCGAACCAATTCAAGGCGAAGGTGGTTTTATCGTTCCACCTAAGGGATTCTTGCCTGGTCTTGCAAAGTTTGCCAAAGAAAATGGCATCGTATTTGTGGCTGATGAAGTTCAAACTGGATTTGGGCGTACCGGAAAGATGTTTGCAGTAGAACATGAGAATGTGGATGCAGACTTAATCACAACCGCAAAAGGTATTGCAGGTGGCTTCCCACTTGCCGGCGTAACTGGTCGCGCTGAAATGTTGGATTCTGTTCATGCCAGCGGACTAGGTGGAACCTTTGGTGGAAACCCAGTTGCTTGCGCCGCGGCACTTGGTGCAATTGCAACTATTGAAGAAGAAAAATTAGTTGATCGCGCAAATGTAATCGGCAAAATAATGGTTGATGCTCTAACCGCGATGGCCAAGAAATACCCGGTAATTGGGGAAATTCGTGGAGCTGGTGCAATGCAGGCCATTGAATTAGTCAAGCCAGGAACTATTGAGCCAAACAGTGAAGCGATGAGCGCTGTCATTAAGTATTGCCAGCAAAAGGGCGTATTAATTCTTAGCGCTGGAACTTATTCCAACGTAATTCGTCTGCTTCCACCATTGGTAATGCCAGAGCACTTGTTAAATCAAGCTCTTGCAATTCTTGATGAGGCGTTTGCTTCGCTATAACTTAAGAGTCGAAACCAAGACCTAACAAATCTAGGAATTTAAGCCAGAGATTTCGCTTACCCTGGTTTTGATCTGATTTATTGATTGACCATTGCGTTAATCTAATAAAAATAAATTTAAATGGTTCTGGTGGGAATGGAACTGGTTTCTTGCGAACCATCTTTAACCTAGTCCGTTCGTTATCTTCACCATCTAGAAGGTCCAACATAACTTGAGCACCAAAGCGTGATGCCCCAACTCCCAGGCCGGTGTATCCCATTACATATGCAACTCGACCCCGATATGCCTTGCCCCAGAATTGTGTGAAGCGGGAACAAGTATCAATCGCACCGCCCCATCCATGTGTGAATTTAATTCCCTGTAATTGTGGGAATGTTTCAAGAAATGCTTGTGCGAGGTGGGCATAAGTCTCGGCGCTAGTTTCATACTCATGGCGCACCTTGCCGCGGAAATTATAAATTGCATCATATCCGCCCCATAAAATCTCATTATCTTTAGTAAGGCGGTAATAGTGGAATTGATTTCCTGCTTCAGATAAGCCTTCGCGATTCTTCCATCCAATTGACTTCATCTGCGCTGGAGTTAGGGGTTCAGTTACTAATTGAAAATCGTAGACTGGAACCACATATTTCTTTGCGCGCTTCACAAGTGAGCGATAAATGTTTGTCGCAAGTGCAACCTTCTGGGCATAAACCATTCCATAAGGGGTGTGAACAATAATTCCCTTACTAGTTCGCTCAAGCCAGAGCGCGCTGGTGTTCTCATAAATTTGAACGCCACTCTTTATGCATGCTTGCTCTAGGCCCCAAACTAAGCGGGCTGGATCAACTAAAGCCGTTCCATCTGGATCCCAAAGGCCGCCAACAGAAATTGGTGAATTAACGCGAGATTGCATCTCTTCTTTACTAAGAATTTCAACGCTGTCACCAAAGGAGTTACGTAAATTTGCCTCTTCGATGAGGTCTTCTAACTGCCACTCTTCATTTGCAACACTTATTTCACCTGTTAATTCAAAGCCACAATCAATCTTGTATTTCTTAATAGTTGCTTCGATAGCTTCAAGATTTTCTCGCCCCAAACGTTCGATAATTTCCATCTCATCTTTATAGCGGCTAAAGCCATTCATAAAACCATGGGTCAAGGAGTAACTGCAGAAACCGCCGTTGCGACCAGATGCACCGGCGCCAGTTTCTAATTGTTCAATGATTATTACATTGCGCTCTGGATTCTTCTCTTTTGCAAGGAGCGCAGTCCACAAACCGGTATAGCCCGCACCAACAATGCAGAGATCTGTTGTTGTCTCGCCAATAAGAGTCGGATGAGCTTCAGGCTCTAACGGGTCAGCATCAAGCCAATACAACTGAGGTTGCATATGCGAGAGATGTTTTAAATACGAAGAGTCGATGTCTGACATCGCGTCATCCGGCCGAAACCGGAATCACCCCTTCAATCACTACTTTAGTTGGCCCGGGTCCTCCGGAGTCCTACCCCACAATGCAGAACTACTTGCAGCTCTGTCGTTCATCATGGAAACGTTAAAAGTTTAGCGCACCTTCCGGCGGTTTACTAGTTGCCCCACGATAACAATTGTGAGAGCAAGGAAGAACATTGCCGATCCAATTACATTCGCTTGTGCGGGAATTCCGCGGGCCGCAGATACATAAATAAATTTAGGAAATGTGGTCAGAGTGCCTGAGTTGAAATTCGTAATTATGAAATCATCAAAGGAGAGGCTAAAGGCAAGAAGTGCTGCCCCGGCGATACCTGGTGCAACTAATGGAAGTGTTACTCGTCTGAAAGTTTCGAACTCATTTGCATACAAATCCATGGCAGCTTGTTCAAGCCGTGGATCTAAGCTAGCAATTCGAGCTTTAACCGTAACCACAACAAATGAAATACAGAAAACAATATGTGCAATAACAGTTGGCCAGAATCCTGGATTAATTTTGAACACTAGGAAAAGTGAAAGAAGTGATGCGCCCATAACAATTTCTGGAGTTGCCATAGGCAAGAAAATTAGAAGATTAGAAGTGGAACGCCCTTTAAATTTATGGCGCCCAATAGCAAATGCAATCATGGTTCCCAAAATTGTTGAGAAAATAGTTGCAAGCAACCCGATCTTAATTGAGTTTCCCAGCGCACTACATACTTCTGGGGCCCCACAAGGGTTCTGCCAATTTCCTAGAGTGAATCCTTTCCAGATTAGATTGCTCTTTCCGGAATCATTGAATGAGAATGCAAAGGTGTATGCGACCGGAATAAAGAGATAGGTAAAGGCAAAGATCGCATAAATGCGAATTAGATTGCGTCCAATCCAACGTTGGATTCTTGCACCAAGGGGAATTGTAGGGATTGTTGCATCTTTAACTTTCTGACTCATACCAACTCCTCTGTTCCAGCTTTACGGATATAGAGAGTTACTAAAATCAAAATTGCCGCCATTAAGGTAAATGAAAGCGCGGCAGCAGTTGGGTAATCAACAATCTTGAAGAATCGAGATTCGATTACATTTCCGAGCATCTTCGTATTTGGGTTTCCTAGAATTGCAGCGTTTACGTAATCACCGGCTGCAGGAATGAATGTGAGCAAAGTTCCGGCTACTACACCTGGCATAGAAAGGGGCAGGGTAACTTTTCGGAAAGTCGTATATCCATTTGCATAGAGATCACCGGAAGCTTCGAGCGTTCTGGGATCAATCCGGTCAATTGATGCAAAGAGTGGCAGGGTCATAAATGGCAAGAAGTTATAGGTCATACCCATTACGACTGCAAATGATGTTGAAGTAAGCGTGGTGCTCTCGCTGATGATTCCAAGTGATCTAAGGGTTGGAACAACGAAGCCCTCTTCGCCCAAGATTTGTTTCCACGCGATTGTTCGAAGTAGAAACGAGGTAAAGAAAGGTGCAACAACTAGAACCAACAATAAGTTTTTGTACTTTCCGGATTTGAATGCAATCGCATAGGCCAGTGGATATGAAATTGCAAGTGCTAAAACTGTTGCAAGAAGCGCGAATAGAAAAGAGCGACCGAACTGTTCTTTATTTTCAACAAAAGCATCGATGTAGTTGGCAAAGCGCAGAGTCTGCTCATATTGACCAGTATCTCCCCCAGCTATTTTGGTCTGGGTGGAAGTTTGTGCCAAGTTAATAATTGGAAGAATGAAAAAGGTAAATAGAAATCCAAAACCAGGGAGCAAGAGTAAATAGGGAGTGCGGATCTTTCTCATATCAAGCTTATTCTTCGTCTAGGTCTTCTGGCGTAACCTCTGAGCCAGCAGTCGCATCTTCATCGCCACGCAAACCAAAAGTAAATGTTGGCTCCCAAGAAATGTTTACAGCGTCGCCCTTTTTAAATGGTGCAACTCCATCATCATTCTGTTCGAAGACCATTAACTCTTGTCCCCATGGCATTTCAACTTGATACTGAGTTGAAACTCCGATGTAAGAAACATCTTCAATTCGGCCACCAGTTAAAACATTTCCCTTTACTGGTGTTTCTAATAACGAGATGCGGAATTTTTCGGGGCGAATACCGGCATATGTTGAATTATCAACCGCATGCGAACGGCTCTTCGGTAGCGAAATTTTCTGCCCATATAGATCAACTATCTGAGAATCGCCATCGTTGCCCGAGATTGTTCCCTTAATTAAATTTGATTGTCCCAAGAAGTTCGCTACATATGCGGTTTCAGGATTGTCGTACAAATCTGCAGGTGAACCCATCTGTTCGATCTGCCCCTCGTTCATAACTGCGATCGTGTCCGCCATTGTCATGGCCTCTTCCTGATCGTGAGTTACGTGAACGAAGGTAAGTCCAACCTCTTTTTGAATCCATTTAAGTTCGATCTGCATTTGGCGGCGAAGCTTTAGATCAAGTGCGCCAAGTGGTTCATCAAGCAATAAAAGCGCTGGTCGGTTAACGATTGCGCGCGCAAGCGCAATACGTTGTTGCTGGCCGCCAGATAGTTGGGTCGGCTTACGTTGTGCTAGATGTGGAAGTTCTACCAAGTTTAGAACTTTCTCTACAGCCTCTTTAACATCACTTTTGCCACGTCGGCGCAGACCAAATGCAATATTTTCAAAGATCGTTAGATGTGGAAATAAGGCATAGTTCTGAAAGACGGTATTGATAGGACGCTGATAAGGCTTAGTTGTCGTGATATCTGTTTCGCCAAGATGGATGCTTCCGGCAGTTGGCTCTTCCAAACCAGCAATCATTCGAAGCGTTGTTGTTTTGCCACAACCTGATGGTCCAAGTAACGCAAAGAAAGAACCTTTTGGAATTGTTAACGAAAGATCATCAACCGCGGTGAAGTCACCATAAGTTTTAGTGAGCCGAGTTAGTCGAAGATCGCCCCGAGCGTCAATTGAGGCTTTAGTCACTTAGTTTCCTGCAGCCTTTTGGAAAGCTTCAGTCCAAGTAGTTTCTTCTTCAGTGGTGAGTGCGCGGAATACATTTAGATTCTTCATAGTCTTATCAGTTGGGAAGATGTATTCGCTCTTCGCTAGCTCTGGATCAATCTTCTCCATCTCAGCTTGTGCACCCTTAACTGGGCAGACATAGTTAACATATGCCGCAACTTCGGCTGCTACTGCTGGATCGTAATAATAATTAATCATCTTCTCGGCATTGGCCTTTGCATCAGCGCCAACTGTGTAAGGAATTACAAAGTTATCGCTTGAGATGGTTCCACCAGATTCTGGAATTGCAAAGTCAAACTTTCCTTCATTCTCGGAAGCCAAGATGAACATATCGCCAGACCAACCAATTACGGCTGTTGCATCACCAGAAGTTAAATCCTCAGCATATTCGTTGCCTTTTACGCCACGAATCCAGCCGTCAGAAATCTTCTTTGCCATGAAATCAACTGCGTTCATGAATTGATCTTCGGTCACCTTTGTAACATCTACACCTTGCGCAAGAAGTATTACTCCGATGGTGTCGCGCAATTCGGATAGAACAACAATCTTTCCCTTGTTCTGTGGTGCAAATAAATCATCAAGTGTGCGGATACCCTTTGGATTCTTTGAAACATTCCAACCAAAGCCGGACATAATTCCTTGCCAAGGTAGCGTTTGTTCACGCTTAGGATCAAAAGAAGGACTTGCTAAGGTATCTAGAATGTTTGAAGAATTTGGAATTTTAGCTTTATCAAATTTTTGGGAATAACCAAGACGGATCCAGCGAGCTGCCATCCAGTCAGTTGGGGTAACGATGTCATAACCAATATCTTTTTTAAGTTTTAGCTGCGCTTGAACTTTTCCAAAGAACTCATCGTTGTCGTTGTAATCTTCAAAATACTTTGTTTCAATACCAGTCTTCTTGATGAATGCTTCAAGCGTTGGATATTTCTTTGTCTTCTCATCAAAATCTAGATAGAGCGGCCAGTTGCCCCAACGAAGTGCTCCACTCTTGCCACCTGAACTTCCACCACTTGAACCGCAAGATGCAAGAAAAGCTGCTGCACCTAGTCCGCCGATACCTGCAAATACTCCACGTCTTGATACTTTCGCCGAGACAATATCTTTAAAATCTTTAAAAGATGATTGATTCTCTTCGTGGGAGTTATTTGTTGTCATGGCACCACTTTCTCGTTAGGACGACTTAGGGCTAGCTCGCAAGCGAGCGAGGGACGTGAACGGGGAAAGTCTAGCCCCACGAAGTTGCGAAGTTGCAACAAAATCAGGGCTATTTTTTCGTGAAACTTGAAAAAATTAAGCGTTCAGGTTTGTCATCACGTGCTTGATGCGGGTGTAATCCTCGAAGCCATAGCTTGAGAGATCCTTGCCGTAACCAGAGCGCTTGAATCCACCGTGTGGCATCTCAGCGACGATAGGAATATGGGTGTTGATCCAGACACAACCGAAGTCAAAGGCCTTTGCCATACGCATTGCGCGACCGTGATTGCTTGTCCAAACACTCGAAGCTAAACCGTAGGCAACACCATTTGCCATAGCCACTGCCTCGGCCTCATCCTTAAATTTCTGAACTGTAATTACTGGTCCAAAGATTTCATTTTGAATCATCTCATCATCTTGACGCAAGCCCGCGATAACAGTTGGTGCAAAGAAATAACCTGGACGGTCAATCTTGCTTCCGCCAGCAACAATTTTTGCATGGCTTGGTGTGCGCTCGACGAAACCAGATACTCGAGTAAGTTGGTCGGCGTTATTCAAAGCACCATAAAGCACATCTTCATCTGGGCTGCCCGTAGCAATGTTGTTCTTTGCTTGGTTTGCAAGTAGTTCAACAAACTTGTCGTAAACACTCTCCTGGACAATTACGCGCGTAGCTGCAGTGCAATCTTGACCAGCATTGAAATATCCAGTGATTGCAATATTCTCTGCTGCAGTTTCCAGATTTGCATCGTCAAACACAACGACTGGCGCCTTGCCACCAAGTTCTAGGTGCACACGCTTTAACTCTGTTGCAGCTGACTTCGCAACTTCAATACCAGCGCGAACTGAACCAGTAATTGAAACCATCGCTGGAATCTTATGTTCAACTAAAGTACGTCCGGTTTCACGATCTCCGCAAATAACATTGAATACACCATTTGGCAGGAATTCTGACATTACTTCAGCCATGAAAACAGTTGAAGCAGGAGTTGTATCACTTGGCTTTAGAACAACCGTATTTCCAGCTGCGATTGCCGGTGCCCATTTCCAGACCGCCATCATCATTGGATAATTCCAAGGTGTAACTTGCGCACAAACTCCAATTGGTTCGCGACGAATAAAAGAGGTCATTCCACGCATATATTCGCCAGCAGATTTACCTTCAAGATTTCGGGCGGCGCCAGCGAAGAATCTAATCTGATCCAGCATTGGTGGAACTTCTTCAGAGGTTGTTAGTGAAACTGGTTTACCTGTGTTCTCGACTTCAATTGCAATTAGCTCATCACTTCTTGCTTCAAGTGCATCAGCAATTTTATTAAGTGCACGTTGACGTTCAGCTGGTGTTGTCTCACGCCATTCGATGAATGCCTTGCTTGCAGCGTTTAGTGCACTGTCGACATCTTCCGCGCCAGAAACCGGTGCAGTTATATATGACGAACCTGTGGCTGGATTAATAATTTCACTTGTCGCGCCAGACTTTGCAGGCAGGGACTTTCCATCAATAAAGTTATTTAGCTTTTTCATGCCTCAGAGATTATCTCGGACGCGGCCAATTGACCACATGCACCATCAATTTCCCGACCTCTGGTGTCTCGGACAGTGACGGCAACCTTGTAACTTTCTAAAACCCGAACGAATTCCGCTTCATCTTCTGGTCTCGAGGCGGTCCACTTCGAACCTGGAGTTGGGTTTAGTGGGATTAAATTCACATGAGCATTTCTATTTTTAAGTAGGCGGCCCAATAAATCTGCGCGCCAAGCTTGATCATTAATGTCGCGAATCAGGGCGTACTCAATTGAGTAACGGCGTCCGGTTTTTGCTTCATATTTATCAGCTGCCGCTAAGACTTCACGCACTTTCCACCGAGAATTAATGGGAACAAGCGTGTCGCGTAGTTCATCATCAGGCGTGTGCAGAGAAACTGCCAGTGTTACTGGAATTCCCTCATCGCAGAGTTTTTCAATTCCATTAACTAAGCCCACGGTTGAAAGCGTCACCGAACGCGCGCTAATTCCCAGACCATCAGGTTGTGCTGTCGTGATATTTCGAATCGAACGCATAACCGAGTTGTAGTTAGCCATTGGTTCACCCATGCCCATAAACACAACATTTGAAAGTCTGGTTTCACCGCCAGGTAATTCACCGGCTGCGCAGATTCGTGCGGCTGCAACAACTTGGGCAGTGATCTCTCCTGCAGTTAAATTTCGAGTCAATCCAGCTTGGCCAGTTGCGCAGAATGGACAGTTCATTCCACATCCAGCTTGTGATGAAATACAAACTGTTGTGCGATCGGTATAACGCATAAGAACGCTCTCCACTAAAACGCCATCATGTAAGCGCCAAAGATCCTTACGCGTTTTTCCAGAGTCGGTAGTTACTGAACGAACTAAGGTAATTAGCTTCGGTACAAATTCTTTGGCTAATGTTTCGCGCAAATCCTTTGGGATGTCGCTCCAAGTTTCCGGTTCATCGTTGAAATGCGTAAAGAAGTGGACCGCCATTTGATTGGCGCGAAAAGCAGGAATACCTAATTCAATCGCTCTCGCTTTACGACCTTCTGGATCTAGATCCGAGAAATGTTGTGGTGGCTTAACTCGTTGTTTTGGCTCATCGAAAACTAACTTTATCTCGGTCATAAGTTGAAATGCTTAATGAATTCGAGGGCGAACCAGACCGCCGGCCCGGTGAATAAAACTGAGTCGATTCGATCGAGAATTCCACCATGGCCAGGCAAAATAGTTCCCATATCTTTTATTGAGAGATCTCGCTTCACTGCTGATTCAATCAAATCTCCGCAAGTAGCCGTAACAACTGCAACCAATCCAATCCCAGCACCGATCCACCAATCATGGTTTAGGGCATATTGAAAAACTAGCGCTGACCCAATCGTTGTTGCAATGACTGAACCAATTAGTCCTTCCCAAGTTTTCTTGGGACTAATGTGCGGTGCCAACGGATGCTTTCCAAGTAGAACGCCAAAGATATAGGCGAAAGTATCATTGCAACTCACGAGTACAACTAAGGTAAAGATTCGAGCTAAGCCATCTTTATCATGTGCGAGAAGCAGAATAAATCCACCAAGAAAAGCTAAATAAAATATTGCAAAGGCCGCGGCAGTCGAACGTCGTACAAAATCTTTCGGATTTCTTAACAACATATAAACAAGAACATTTGGAATTGCTATTGCTGTTGCAACTGCAAGGCCAGATACTCGACCAAACCAAGCCGCTGCAAGAAGCAGAGTTATGGCAATCGCAATTGCATTTTCAGGGAGTTCGATTCCGCCAGCTTTATAGGCTCGAACTAGCTCGCGCGAAGCAAGCAGGATTGCGATCCAAGCAAAGATTGCGAAGAGAATTTGGATGAAGGAGATTGTTAAAAACACTACTGCCAAAATTGCAAGTGATACCAGAATGGACGGGCCGAGCTTTCGCCCAGCTTTCGCGTTAATCGCCTCGTTTAGCGAATGAAAGTCATCCATGATTTAAACTTCGAGAAGTTCGGCTTCCTTATGTTTCAAAAGTTCATCAATTTTCACAACATGATCTGAAGTTATCTTCTCTAAATCTTTCTCACCGCGAGCAACATCATCCTTGCCGGCTAGGCCGTCTTTCTCTAACTTCTCCATGGCCTCTTTCGCAGTGCGTCGAATATTGCGAATTGAAACTCGAGATTCTTCGGCTTTTGTGCGCGCAACCTTGATGTAATCCTTGCGGCGCTCTTCGGTGAGTTGTGGGAAATTAACGCGGATAACGCCACCATCTGATGCTGGATTTACACCCAAATCTGATTCGCGAATCGCCTTCTCAATTGCAGCAGATGCGCCCTTATCAAAAGGGGAAACTACTGCCATGCGTGGTTCTGGAACTTGAAATGAAGCAAGTTGTGAAAGTGGAGTCATTGTGCCGTAGTAATCAACAACAATCTTGGCGAACATTGCAGGATGAGCACGACCGGTACGAATTGCGCCAAAGTCTTCTTTTGCAACCTCAACCGCTTTATTCATCTTCGCCGTTGCATCACTAAGTGCTGTTGAAATATCGCTCATAATCTCCCCTTGATAATCCCTACGAAACTAGAGTTCCGACGCTATCGCCGCGGACTGCGCGCGCGATATTGCCCTTGTTCTTCAAATCGAAAACCACAATTGGAAGATTGTTTTCACGACATAAACTAAATGCGGCGGCATCTGCTACTGCTAAAGATTTTGAAAGAACATCATCGTAACTAACGTTCTGATATTTGACTGCCGATGGATCCTTCTTTGGATCTGCAGAATAAACACCGTCAACACCGCTCTTTGCAAGAAGCAGAGCTTCAGCTGAAACTTCTAGTGCGCGCTGAGCTGCAACGGTATCTGTCGTAAAGAATGGCATTCCTGCACCAGCACCAAAAATTACAACGCGACCTTTTTCTAAATGTCGAATAGCGCGGCGAGGAATATAAGGTTCAGCAACTTGACCCATGGTTATCGCAGTTTGAACTCGAGTATCAATACCCTCTTTTTCTAGAAAATCCTGAAGTGCTAAACAGTTCATAACTGTTCCGAGCATTCCCATATAGTCAGCGCGAGCGCGATCCATTCCGCGTTGTTGCAATTCAGCGCCACGAAAGTAATTTCCACCGCCAACAACAATTCCGATTTGCACGCCGCTTCGGACTACATCTGCGATTTGGCTTGCAACATCATGCACGACATCGGGATCAACACCGATGCCTTTCTCGCCACCAAAAACTTCTCCAGAAAGTTTAAGGAGCACTCTCTTATAACCTTTGCGGGCCATATTTAAGTGCTCCTTATCTACTACTTAATTCGGTCTAACAGGTGAGATTACTGTCCAACTCGGAATCGGTGAAATGCCGACACGGCTGTCTTTGCCTCATCTGCGATTTGTTGAACGGTCTTCTTGGCATCCTTGGCGAAAGCTTGCTCGAGCAAGCTAACTTCCTTAACGAAACCTGTAATACGACCTTCAACAATCTTAGAGATTGATGCTTCTGGCTTGCCTTCTGCGCGGGCAGTCTCTTCAGCGATGCGACGTTCGGTCGCGATGCTCTCCGCAGGAATATCTTCTCGGCGAACAAATTGTGGCGCGAAGGCTGCAATATGTTGCGCGATATCTTTTCCAGCTTCAGCTGCATCCTTAGCAAGTTGTACAAGTACACCTACTTGAGGAGGCAAGTCTGGGCTAGTGCGGTGCAGGTAAAGCGAGACTGGAGAACCTTGAAGAACTGCTACTCGGCGAAGTTCAATCTTCTCACCAAGAGTTGCATTGCCTTCATCGATAACTTCTTGAACAGTCTTGCCATTTGCAAGCTTTGAAGCACTGAACTCTGCAATCTCGCCGATTTTGCTTGAAAGCAAATGAGTAAGAAGTTCGTTTGCAAGTTCTTGGAAGCGCTCGCCCTTAGCAACGAAGTCTGTCTCGCAGTTAAGTTCAAGCATCACACCAACATCGCCTTCAGCTTTAGCAAGTACTAAACCATTTGATGTTGTGCGACCTTCGCGCTTTGTAACGCCTTTTTGTCCTTTAACGCGGATGATCTCAACGGCCTTGTCGTAATCGCCATTTGCTTCATCAAGCGCCTTCTTGCAATCAAGCATTCCGGCTGCTGTAGCTTCGCGTAATCTCTTTACATCTTCTGCTGTGTAAGCCAATTTAATTATTCTCCTGTTACTTGTGTAGTTGCTTCTGTAGCCGTTGCTGGGGTTTCTGCTGTTGTGATTAGTTCTTTCTCCCAGTCAGCAAGTGGTTCTGCATCTTTAGCAACTGGAGCAACCTTGTCAGCAGCAGCTGCGGCATTTGCTGAACGAGCAGCAAGACCAGCAACAGCAGCATCAGTAATTACTCGAGTTAGAAGTGCAATTGAACGAATAGCATCATCGTTACCTGGAATCTTGTAATCAACTTCATCTGGATCGCAGTTTGTATCCAAGATTGCAACTACTGGAATTCCGAGCTTGTGTGCTTCTGCAACAGCTAGGTGTTCTTTCTTGGTATCTACTACCCAAATTGCGCTAGGCAACTTAGTCATGTTGCGGATACCTTCAAGGTTCTTAGTTAGCTTCTCGCGTTCGCGACGAAGAACTAGGAGTTCCTTCTTTGTTAAAAGTTGGTCATTTGAATTCTCGAGTAGTTCGAGTTCCTTAAGGCGTTGAATTCGCTTGTACACGGTTGGGAAGTTTGTAAGCATTCCACCGAGCCAGCGCTCTGTAACGTAAGGCATTTGCACGCGAGCTGATTGCGCCTTGATTGGCTCATGAGCTTGCTTCTTGGTTCCTACGAAAAGGATATGTCCGCCTTTAGCAACGGTGTCCTTAATAAATTCGTATGCACTATCAATTAGTGCAAGTGATTGTTGGATGTCGATGATGTAAATACCGTTGCGCTCAGCAAATATGTAGCGCTTCATTTTTGGATTCCATCGACGAGTTTGGTGTCCGAAGTGGACTCCGCTGTCGAGAAGTTCTCGCATTGATACAACCGCCATGGCGGCACACTCCTTTTTTGCAGATTGCTATTAGCAAAATGCACTCGGTTGATGACCTAACAATTTGTTTGGTCCCTAGTGTCTTAACACCGACCGTTTTTCAACGGACCGAAATGGTTGATTAGTTAATAACTAATTAATAACTAATTAATAACTAACAAGACACGTGAAGTCACAGATCTTGCGATTTGTGCTGGGCTAATCCTAAAGGATGGCGAGGGGTGCAAATTACCCCCGTGATTCTGGCTAAGCCCTGGGATGTGCCTGCTCATATGCGGCTTTTAGCCGTTCTGGTGAAACGTGGGTGTAAATCTGAGTGGTTGCCAACGATGAATGGCCCAAAATTTCCTGAACTGTTCGCAGATCGGCGCCACCTTCTAGAAGATGAGTCGCGGCGGTATGACGGAGACCGTGTGGGCTCATGTGTGAACCAATTGCTTCCATTGCGTCATACACAACTTCCCGAGCAGTGCGTTGATCAATGCGTTTTCCACGAGTTCCTAAAAATACTGCGCCACCAGATTGCTCGTTAACAAACTCACTCCGAAAATTATTAAGCCAGTTTTCTAGGGCTCGCTTTGCAGGTAAACCAAGTGGAACAACTCGTTCTTTATCGCCTTTACCTAAAACCAATAAAGTATTTCGCTCCATGTCGATGTCGCGAATATTTAAACCACATAGTTCGGATACTCGGATTCCTGATGCATACAGAACTTCAATGATTGCCAGGTCTCGAATGTTTACTGGGGTTGGATCCTCCCCTGCTTTAGCGGCTATTGCATCTAAAACTAATTGCGTTTGAGAATGGTTTAAAACATCCGGCAAAGTCTTATGAGCTTTTGGAATAGCTAGGTCAGCGCCAATATCTGACGGAATCCAACCCTGACTAGCCGCCCAATATGTAAAAGCCCGAATCGAAACAATCCTTCTAGAAAGTGTTGCTCTAGAGATTCCTGTTGATTGTAAATTTGCTAGCCAGGAACGAATGTGAGTTATCTTTAATTCAGAAAACTCAGTGATACCAAGTTTAGAAATATGAGAGATAAATGATTCTAAATCTCCGACATATCCGCGGATTGAGTTGTCGGCAAGGTTTCGAACCAGCGCCAAGTGTTCTTCATATTTGGCAACTAGCTCGGCACTCATACTTAAAGGTTACTCGGGTTTTCTTCCCTGAAGTAGTAAACCGAATGTGACGGCATCTTCAAGTGCCATGACCGATGCGGCAATAACGTTTTCATGAACACCGATTGTGCTCCATTCCGTTGTGCCGTCACTGGTTTCAACTAATACTCTCGTGATTGCACCAGTTCCTAGTCGACCTTCAAGGATTCGAACTTTGTAATCGGTGAGTTCTAACTTCGCTAATTCCGGGTAAAACTTAAGTAGACCAGAACGAAGGGCGGTATCAATTGCATTTACCGGACCATTTCCAGAGCCTTGCGATTCAATCTCTTTGCCATTTGCTGAGATCAAAAGCCGAGCCTGCGAAGTTACTTTGTTGTCGGCATCGCGGCTAACGGTTGTGTCCCACTTTTCAACTTTGAAAAAGGCTGCGCGCTTTCCATCGATCTCTTCACGGAGAAGTAATTCGAATGAGGCATCAGCGGCTTCAAAGGTGTAACCACGAGATTCCATCTCTTTAACGCGTTCAACAACCCGGCCAACAACTTCTTTATCGCTGCCAATATCAATTCCGAGTTCTTGTGACTTCAATTCAATAGATGCGCGGCCAGCCATTTCAGATACCAACATGCGTCGATCATTTCCAACAGCTGATGGCTCTTCATGTTGGTACATCGCAGGATCGACCTTGATTGCACTTGCATGCAGACCGGCCTTATGAGCAAATGCTGAAACTCCAACATATGGTTGGCGGGCACTTGGTGCCACATTCGTAACTTCAGCAACTGCATGTGAAATTCTAAAAGCCTCGCGAAGTGCACCTGTTGGTAAGACATTCTGCTTCTTCTTTAATTCAAGATTTGCGATGATGCTTACTAAGTCAGCATTTCCAGTACGTTCGCCATAACCATTTAAAGTTCCTTGAACATGTGTTGCACCAGCGGCTATTGCAGCGAGTGAGTTAGCAACTGCGCAACCTGTGTCATTGTGACAATGAATTCCAAGGCGAGCACTTGATGTGGTTAAAACATCATGTACTACTTGTGACAACTCATCAGGCAACATTCCGCCATTTGTATCGCAGAGCGCAACCACATCGGCGCCAGCTTCGGCAGCCACTCGAACCACTTCTAGCGCATAGGCACGATTAGATTTATAACCATCGAAGAAATGTTCGGCATCTAGGAAAACACGTTGGCCACCAGCGCGAAGAAATTCGATCGAATCTTTAATCATTGCTAGGTTTTCGTCCAAGTTTGTTTTTAGCGCAAGATCTACGTGGCGATCATGGCTCTTTGCTACGAGTGTTACGCCCGCAGCGCCGGAATCTTGCAGCGCGCGAAGTAGAACATCGTCAGCAGCTTTTACATTTGGCCTACGAGTCGCTCCAAATGCCATGAAGGTTGCATTCTTTAATCTAAGTTCGGTCTGAGCCAGTTTGAAAAATTCCGTGTCCTTTGGATTTGCACCAGGCCAGCCGCCTTCAATAAACCCAACGCCAAGATCATCTAAGTGGCGCGCAATAACCAACTTGTCATGAACCGAGAGATTCAGCCCTTCTTGCTGAGCGCCATCTCTAAGCGTTGTGTCATATATGTGAAAGTTGTCATTCATTTAGCAGACCTTCACGTTCCAACCATGTTTATCTTCGATAGTTCCATGTTGAATCCCAAGAAGAGTTTCACGAATCTGCATTGTGATTGGGCCCGGCTTTCCATCACCTGTTGTCCAAGTTCCGAATTCACTCTTGGCCGCGCCAACTGCGCTAACAACTGCTGCGGTTCCGCATGCAAAAATTTCAGTTATCTCGCCACTTGCAACGCCATCACGCCAGTCATCAATTGAGAGCATGACCTCTTCAACTTTATAACCTAGATCTTTAGCAACTGTAAGAATTGAATCTCTCGTAATTCCAGGAAGTAATGTTCCAGTTAGCTTTGGAGTAATAACGGTGGCGTCTTTGCCAGAACCTTTAACGAAGTAAAGATTCATTCCACCCATCTCTTCTACCCACTTGCGTTCAACCGCATCTAACCAAACAACTTGATCGCAACCCTTTGTTGCTGCTTGCTTCTGCGCAACGAGTGAAGCAGCATAATTTCCACCGCACTTAGCTTCGCCAGTTCCACCAATAGCAGCACGGACATACTCAGTTGAAATCCAGACTGTTACGGCATTTGCCGCATTGAAGTAAGCGCCGGCTGGTGTCGCAATAAGTACATATTTAGCTCGGTTGGATGGGCGAACACCGAGGCCAACTTCTGTAGCAAACATAAATGGTCGAATATAAAGGGATTCGCCAACTTTTTTTGGAACCCATTTACGATCTTGCTTTACAAGAGTTGTGATTGTTTCAATAAATTCATCGACGCTTAACTCTGGAAGAGCTAGACGCGCGGCACTTCTTGCGAATCGGAGAGCATTTGCATCTGGGCGAAATAACGAGATGCTGCCATCAGGTTGTGAGTACGCCTTCATGCCTTCGAAAATTTCTTGGCCGTAATGAAAAACTGCTGTAGCCGGATCTAAAGTTATTGGACCGTATGCATGTAATTGGGCATCGCTCCAGCCGTCAGCTTCGCTCCAGTCAATTGTGACCATGTTGTCGGTGTAGTACTTTCCAAAACCACCAGCTGCGATTTTTTCATCGCGATCAGCATCCGCTACAGGATTAGGGTTAGGGTTTAAATTGATCTTCATTTTGCACCAGATACGCCTGCTGCAAGTGCATCACCAATTTGCGTAGTACTGCGCTTTGAATCGCCACGAGCTAAGAGATCGGCTGCTACTGCGCGTTCGATAT
This sequence comes from actinobacterium SCGC AAA044-D11, assembly GCA_965268555.1. GTDB lineage: Bacteria > Actinomycetota > Actinomycetes > Nanopelagicales > Nanopelagicaceae > AAA044-D11. The sequence continues at coordinate 386,632 of OZ254174.1, read as the reverse complement.
CTGCTGCGGCATCGGTTAAACCAAGATGTGAAAGCATCATTGCGATCGACATGATTGTCGCAGTTGGATCTGCAAGGTTTTTGCCTGCAATGTCTGGAGCAGAACCGTGGACAGGTTCGAACATTGATGGGAATTCGCCAGTTGGATTTATGTTTCCAGAAGCTGCAAGTCCAATGCCACCGCAGATTGCAGCCGCAATATCGGTCAAGATGTCACCAAATAAATTATCGGTTACGACAACATCAAAGCGCTCTGGGTTTGTAACGAAGAACATTGATGCAGCATCCACATGCAGATAATCAGTAGTGATATCTGGAAACTCTTTTGCTACTTCATTAAATGTTCTAGTCCACAGGCCACCAGCTCGAGTAAGAACATTGTTCTTATGAACCAGGGTTAACTTCTTACGTGGGCGAGCTTGGGCGCGAGCAAAGGCATCACGAATAACTCTTTCGGCACCACGTCGAGTATTTAGACTCTCTTCAGTAGCAATCTCATTCTTTGTGCCTTCTGCAAGTGTGCCGCCTGCCCCAACATATGGACCTTCAGTACCTTCACGCACAACTATAAAGTCGATTGAATCGCTATTTACTAGCGGTGATTTCACTCCGGCATGCAATTTAGCAGGGCGAAGATTTACATAATGATCAAAAGCAAAACGCAGTTTTAATAGTAAGCCGCGCTCTAGAACTCCACTTGGAACACTTGGGTCGCCAACAGCGCCAAGAAGAATTACATCAGCTTTTGCAAGATCTGCCATAACTGAATCAGGTAGAACTTCTCCAGTTTTGTGCCAGTACTTTGCACCAAGTTCGTAATTAGTCGCCTTGAATTCAATTCCATAATTCGCTGAGACGACGTCAAGAACCTTTAGCCCTTCGGCTACAACTTCAGGCCCGATGCCATCGCCAGCTATGACAGCTAAATTAAAACTCTTCATGGCTACCTAACTTACCCAACCAAATTAACTGATTGAACTAACTTCGCACCAGTCTCTTTTTTCAAATCAGCAAGGATGTTTGCGCTAACACCAGAATCAACAGTTAAGGCCATAAGTGCATCCCCGCCTGCGCTGTCGCGGGCAACTTGCATACCTGCGATGTTGATATTCGCCTTACCAAGTGCATTTCCAACAATGCCAACAATGCCAGGACGATCTGTATAGCGAAGGAATAGCAAATTCTCAGTTGGTGCAAGATCCAAATCGAAGGCATCGATTGCAATGATCTTCTCAACTTTACGAATTCCCATAAGTGTTCCGTTAACAACAATGCTGCGACCATCAGTTAGTGCGGCATGAAGTGAAATCATGCTGCGATATTCCGGGCTCTCTGGATCGGTATTAACTGATGCACTCATGCCACGAGCTTCAGCAAGTGCTGGAGTATTTACATAAGTAATATCTTCAGCGCCAGTAGCTATAAGCGCACCTTTCAGCGCACTTGTCGCAAGAACAGATGAATCATGTCCAGCAATATCACCACGAACTTGAACTTCCATTGATACTGGTAGTTCGCCAGCCATTGCAGTAGCAATCTGCGCCATCTTCTCTACGAGTGAGAGGCTTGGGCGAATATCTTCATGGATTGCGCCACCTTTAACGTTCACAGCATCTGGAACTAATTCACCAGAAAGCGCTTTACGAACTGAAACTGCAACTGCGATTCCAGCGCGTTCTTGCGCCTCATCAGTTGAAGCACCGAGGTGTGGAGTTGCAACTACGTTATCGAGTCCAAATAGTGGTGAGTCAGTGCAAGGCTCAGTTACATAAACGTCAAGTCCAGCTCCTGCAACTCTTCCCTCAGTAAGGGCATCAAAGAGTGCAGCTTCATCAAGTACACCACCACGAGCAGCGTTGATGATTCGGACCGTTGGCTTAACTTTCTTAAGAGCTTCTACACCAATTAGATTTGCAGTCTCTTTAGTCTTTGGTAAGTGAATTGTTATGAAATCAGAGATCTTTAAAAGTTCATCTAATTCAACAAGACGAACTCCTAGTTGGGCAGCGCGCGCAGGTTGTAGATATGGATCGTAAGCAACTACATCCATTCCAAATGCCTGCATACGAGCTGCAACGAGTTGGCCAATACGACCAAACCCAACAATTCCAAGGGTCTTCTCAAATATTTCAGCGCCAGAATACTTCGAGCGCGCCCACTTGCCATTGCGAAGTGCGGCATGTGCTGGTGAAATAAAACGAGCAGAGGCCATTAACAACCCGATTGCTAATTCAGCAGCGCTCACAATATTTGAAGTTGGAGCATTAACAACCATGACACCTGCTGCAGTAGCTGCAGGAATATCTACGTTATCTAGCCCAACACCTGCACGTGCAATTACTTTCAAACCTTTTGCAGCAGCAATTGCTTCAGCATCCATCTTGGTTGCAGATCGAATTAAAACTGCATCTACGCCAGCTGCAAGTGCGGCAAGTAATTGCCCGCGATCTGCGCCGTCGCAGTTGCGTACTTCAAAGTCTGGACCCAACGCCTCTAACGTTGCCGGACTAAGTTCTTCCGCAATTAAAACAACTGGTTTAGCCACGCGCAGCAGCACCTTCCTTGTAATCATCTTTATTGTCGCCCTTGACCCATGACATCATCTTGCGAAGTTCACGGCCAACAGATTCAATCGGATGTGCTTCACCCTTTGCGCGTAGTGATTTAAATTCTGGTGCGCCAGCATCTTGGTCATCGATAAAGCGCTTAGCAAATGTGCCATTTTGAACATCAGCTAAAACCGCCTTCATATTTGCCTTAACGCTTGCATCAATTACACGTGGACCTGAGATGTAATCACCATATTCTGCTGTGTCAGAAACTGACCAACGTTGCTTTGCAATTCCGCCTTCGTACATCAAGTCAACAATTAACTTGAGTTCGTGTAGACATTCGAAGTAAGCAACTTCTGGTTGGTATCCAGCTTCGATAAGTGTTTCAAAACCATATTGAACTAGTTGAGATGCGCCACCACAAAGAACTGCTTGCTCGCCGAATAGATCGGTCTCGCACTCTTCAGTGAATGTTGTGAGGATTCCGCCTGCGCGAAGTCCACCGATTGCTTTGGCATATGAAAGTGTGATTGGCCAAGCATTGCCTGTTGCATCTTGTTCTACTGCAACCAAAACTGGAACTCCGCGACCTGCTGAGTACTCACGACGTACTAAGTGGCCTGGACCCTTTGGTGCAACCATTGCAACATCGATGTTTGCTTCTGGCTTGATATAACCGAAACGAATATTGAAACCGTGACCAAAGAAAAGCGCAGAACCTGGCTTAATGTTTGGCTTGATTGAATCGTTGTAGATATGGCGCTGTACGTGATCTGGTGCAAGCAACATAACTACATCTGCCTCTTTAACTGCATCAGCAACAGATAGAACGCGAAGTCCTTCTGATTCTGCCTTGGCACGAGACTTTGAACCTTCTGCTAAACCAACTCGAACATCTACTCCGCTATCGCGAAGTGAAAGAGCGTGTGCGTGTCCTTGTGAGCCGTATCCAATTACTGCAACCTTCTTAGATTGAATAATTGCTAGATCGGCATCTTCGTCGTGATACTGGGTTGCCACTTTTATGACCTTCCTCTTCCTGTTGGTTGTTAGCTGGAGATTTTTGTAAATCCTGGGGTAAGCCTATTTTTTATTTCTTATCTTCTGAAATCGAGCCTGGTTTCAGCCCTCGAGACATCGCAACCAAGCCTGATTGGATGAGTTCCAAGATGCCAAAAGGCTCTAGGACTCGAAGTAGAGCCGAAATCTTCTCGGTATTGCCGGTCGCCTCAATCGTTACGGCATCCTGGGCAACGTCCACAACTTTCGCGCGGAAAAGTTGAACAGTTTCAAGTACTTGAGAACGAGTCTTCTCATCGGTCGAAACCTTCACAAGTAGAAGTTCGCGTTGAACCGAAACAACTGGATCAAGTTCAGTAATGCTAATTACGTTGATTAATTTATCTAACTGAGCGACAACTTGCTCAAGGGCATGGTCTTCAACGTTAATAACAATTGTCATTCTTGAGAAATTTGGATTCTCAGTTGGACCAACTGCTAGGGAATCAATGTTGTAACCACGTCGCGAAAACAATGAAGATACGCGTGCTAAAACTCCAGGGCTGTTCTCAACTAGAACTGAGAGCGTGCGAGTCTTTGAAATTGAGTATGAAGATGAAGGCGCATCTGGATGTGATTGTGTCATTTAGAGCTCCTGTGAATCCCAGATTGGCGCAAGTGAACGCGCATTAACAATTGCATCATTTGAAGTTCCAGCAGCAACCATTGGCCAGACCATCGCATCGCGATGAACGCTAAAGTCCACTACAACCGGACGGTCATTTATCTCCATGGCTTTTGCGATTGTCTTATCTACATCATCAGTCGAGTCACAAGTTAAGCCAACACAACCCATGGCATCGGCAAGCTTTGCAAAGTCTGGAATTCGTTTTGAATGTAGTTCGGTATTTGAATAGCGCTCGTTATAGAACAAGGTTTGCCATTGGCGAACCATTCCTAGGCTTTCATTATTTATAACAGCAACTTTGATCGGAATATTGTTTAGAGCGCAAGTTACGAGCTCTTGATTTGTCATTTGGAAACATCCGTCGCCATCGATTGCCCAAACAGTTGTGTCAGGTGCGCCAACTTTTGCACCCATTGCAGCAGGAACTGCATAACCCATAGTTCCCAAACCGCCAGAGTTCAACCAAGTTCTTGGCTTTTCATATGAAATAAATTGTGAAGCCCACATTTGATGTTGCCCAACACCTGCAACATAAATTGCATCTGGTCCAGACATTTTTCCAATTCGCTCAATTACATATTGTGGTGAAACGCTGCCATCAGTTGGATGGTCATAACCGAGAGGGAAACGCGTACGCCAGCCATATGCCTGCGTAAGCCAGGCAGAGATATCAGGTTGGTTCTTTTTGAATTCGCTCTTAAGTGCCGGAATTAGTGCATCAATGGTTAATCTCAAATCACCAATTAGTGCAACATCAGCACGACGATTCTTTCCAATTTCAGCTGGATCGATATCTGCATGGATGATTTTCGCATTAGTAGCGAATGTTGAAAGTTTTCCAGTAACGCGATCATCAAATCTCGCGCCTAGAGTTATCAATAAGTCAGCCTTCTGCAGCGCAGTAACTGCGGCCACAGTTCCGTGCATTCCAGGCATTCCAAGATGCTGTGGATGGGAATCTGGGAAAGCACCACGCGCCATAAGAGTTGTAACAACCGGTGCACCTGTAAGTTCAGCCAACTTCAAAAGTTCTTTATGTGCTTCAGCCTTTATTGCGCCACCGCCAACATATAGAACTGGAGCCTTTGATTGTGCAATTAGCGCAGCGGCATCACGTATTGCTTCAGGAGCAGCTTCTAACTTTGGGCTATAGCCACCAAGTTCAATACTCTTTGGATAATTGAATTCGGTCTGCATCTGCAGCGCATCTTTAGCAATATCAACCAAGACTGCGCCTGGACGACCAGTGCTTGCGATATGAAATGCCTCCGCAACACAACGCGCGATATCTTCAGGCTTAGTGACAAGGAATGAATGTTTTGTGATTGGCATTGTTATGCCACGAATATCTGCTTCTTGGAAGGCATCGGTTCCGATTGCACCTGATGCAACTTGGCCAGTGATTGCAACCATTGGCACTGAATCCATTTGCGCATCAGCAAGGGGTGTTACTAAGTTCGTTGCGCCAGGTCCTGAAGTTGCGATGCAAACTCCAACGCGACCAGTTGCTTGCGCATAACCGGTTGCAGCATGGCCAGCACCCTGTTCGTGTCGAACTAATATGTGGCGAATCTTGCTATCAAAAATTGGATCGTAAGCCGGCAGAATTGCACCACCTGGGATACCGAACATGACATCAACGCCAGAAGCTTCTAACGCTTTCACGAGTGCGCTTGCCCCCGTCATCTTTGTTGTATCGCTCATGTTCATCTCCCTTCGCTCTCTATTACTTAATCTTCTTTTATTACTCGATAAATGAGAAACCCCTCAGTTTCCACTGAGGGGTAGCACACGAACTAGTTATTCACTAGAGCGTGCGCTCACCAATTACCACGACTGAAGTCATGAGGGAATTCTCCCCTGTAGCGCTCATTTGGTCAACCCCTGAGTTGGGTATCTCACTATTTAGTATTTAACTAAAGCCGGCTACTTTGGAAATTATCCGCAGACCGCGCCCTTTGACGCCGAGCCGACGACCTTTGAATATTTAGCGAGGACACCGCGCTTATATTTATGTGGGATTGGTTTGAAGTTCTTACGGCGTTCGTTTAATTCAGCCTCATCCACCAATAAATCTAAGGTCCGAGCAATAGTGTCAATGCGAATTAGATCGCCATCTTTAATGAAGGCGATGGGTCCACCATCTACTGCTTCTGGTGATACGTGGCCAACACAAAGTCCAGTACTGCCACCACTAAATCGGCCGTCAGTTAAAAGCAGTGTGGACTTTCCGAGTCCAGCACCTTTAATTGCGCCAGTAATCATCAACATTTCACGCATTCCCGGTCCACCCTTTGGACCTTCGTAGCGAATCACTACAACATCTCCGGCTTTGATAGTTCCATCTTGCAAAGCATCCATAGCAAGTTGTTCGCGTTCGAAAACTCGCGCTGGTCCTTCAAATTTTTCAACGCCAATTCCTGCAGTTTTACAAACCGCGCCTTCAGGGGCAAGTGAGCCGCCAAGAATTGTTATTCCAACTGCAGTTGAAACTGGAGATTTAATTGCATGCAGAACTTCACCATCTGGATCAAGTGGAGTTATCTCCGCAAGATTCTCAGCCATAGTCTTTCCGGTAACCGTTAAACAATCGCCATGCAGCAACCCGGCATCGAGAAGAGCGCGAAGCACAACCGGGATTCCACCAACGCGATCAATGTCAGTCATTACATATTTTCCAAATGGCTTTAGGTCGCCAAGGAGCGGAACCTTGGAACCAATTCGGTGGAAATCTTCCATTGTTAAATCAACTTCTGCTTCATTTGCAATTGCGAGTAGGTGTAGAACTGCATTTGTTGAACCACCAAGTGCCATAAGAATTGTGATTGCATTTTCAAAGGCCTTCTTGGTCAAGATTTGACGAGTTGTTATTCCCCTGCGAATTAATTCAACAACTGCAGCGCCAGATTTAATTGCATAATCATCACGACGACGATCTACAGCAGCAGGAGATGCCGAGCCTGGAAGTGATAAGCCAAGCGCTTCGCCAATGGCTGCCATGGTGTTCGCTGTAAACATTCCGCCACAAGCACCTTCACCTGGGCAGATTGCACGTTCAATTTTATCTACTTGTTCTTCTGTAATAAGCCCACGTGCACATGCGCCTACTGCTTCAAAAGCATCAATGATTGTTACATCTTTACCATCTACAGAACCAGCGAGAGTTGTGCCGGCATAAACAAATACTGATGCGACATCAATACGTGCAGCCGCCATCATCATTCCAGGAAGTGATTTATCGCAACCTGCGAATGTAACCATTCCATCTAAACGTTCGGCCTGCATAACTGTTTCAACTGAATCGGCGATAACTTCGCGCGATACAAGTGAGAAGTGCATACCTTCGTGGCCCATTGAAATGCCATCTGAAACTGAAATAGTTCCAAACTGCATTGGAAAACCACCAGCTTCAATAACTCCTTTCTTGGATGCCTTTGCTAAGCGATCAAGGGAGAGATTGCATGGCGTAATTTCATTCCAAGAAGAGGCAATTCCAATCTGCGGTTTAGCAAAATCTTCATCTTTCATACCAACTGCGCGCAACATTCCGCGGGCTGGTGCACGCTCTATTCCATCGGTAACTAATCCAGAACGTGGCTTCATGTTCTTACTCATCGAGATTCCTATCCCTGACCTAGGTGCTTCAATAATAATTCACGAACCTTAGAAGCATCGGCTTGACCACCTGTGGCTTTCATAACTGCTCCGATTAGTGCTCCTGCTGCCGGAATGTTTCCACCACGAATACGTTCAGCAGTATCAGGTTGTGCCGCGATAGCAGCTTCGATTGCGACCATAAGAGCTGAATCATCAGATACAACTTTAAGTCCACGTTTCTCAATAACTTCTCTCGGCGAACCCTCACCATTTACCACGCCTTCAACAACTTGACGAGCTAATTTATCTGTCAGATCGCCACTTGAAATTAGCGCAATAATCTCCGCTACAAAAGTTGTAGTGATTAGTGAGGTCGGAGCAACTTCTTTCTCATTTGCAAGACGTGAAATTTCACCAAGCCACCAAGTACGGGCACGTGTTGGTTCTGCACCAAGTTTGATTGTCTCTTCAACAACATCAACAAGTTCAGCGTTAATAAGTGAATTCATCTCCGAGTCCGGAACGTTCCACTCTTTCTGCAGACGCTTGCGTCGATCAGCAGGATTTTCTGGCAACTTGGCGCGAAGTTCCTCAATCCATTTTGCATCAGGGGTTACTGGAACTAAATCTGGTTCTGGGAAATAACGATAATCCTCAGCCTGCTCTTTAGAGCGACCAGGACGAGTAAGGCCACTCTCCTCCAAGAAGTGTCGAGTCTCTTGAATGATTCGCTCCCCTGCTTCAAGGCGATTAGCTTGGCGTTCAATTTCTCCGGTGAGAGCGCTTTCGACTGAGCGCAGTGAGTTCACGTTCTTAGTTTCGCTTCGAGTTCCAAGTAAACCGCTGCCAATTGGTGCAAGTGAAACGTTGGCATCACAACGAAGCGATCCTTGTTCCATCTTTACATCGCTAACGCCAAGTGAGCGAAGGATGTCGCGAAGTTGAGTTACATATGCCCGCGCAACTTGTGGCGCATATTTCCCGGTGCCCGGAATAATTCTGGTAACGATTTCAACTAATGGGATTCCAGCTCGGTTGTAATCGAGCAATGAAAATTCAGCTCCATGAATTCGACCAGTTGAACCACCAACGTGAAGTGACTTACCGGTGTCTTCTTCCATGTGCACGCGTTCGATATCTACACGGAAAGTTTTTGGGCCTTCATCAGTTTCAATTTCAACATCTAAATATCCATCAACGCAGATCGGTTCGTCATATTGTGATGTCTGAAAATTCTTTGGCATATCTGGATAGAAATAATTCTTACGTGCAAAGCGGCTATATGGCGCGATTGAACAGTTAAGAGCAAGGCCAATCAAAATAGTGCTCTCAATTGCTTTGCCATTAACAACTGGAAGTGCGCCAGGCAAACCTAAACAGACTGGGCAAGTTTGAGTATTTGGTTCGGCTCCGAATTCAGTTGCACATGAACAGAACATCTTGGAATTTGTATTTAACTCGACGTGCACTTCTAAGCCAAGTGTTGGCTCATACTTTGTAGTCGCTGCTGCGTAATCAAGTGTCATTATTTCACCGCTAAATCTGGTGCGTTCGAAAGGATTGGCTTTCCCCATTTAGATAGAAGCGCTGCTTCCAAAGTTCCACCAACGCGATAGAAGCGATCATCTTGCATAACTGGTGCCATGATTTGAAGTCCGACAGGAAGTCCATCTTCATCAGCAAGACCAACCGGAAGACTCATGCCGCCAATACCAGCCATGTTTACTGGGATTGTCGCGATATCACTCAAGTACATCGCAACTGGATCATTGCTCTTCTCGCCAATTTTAAATGCCGTGGTTGGAGTAACAGGCGAAACTAATACGTCGGCTTTTGCGAAAGCGCTATCAAAATCTTGCTTTACAAGTGTGCGAACTTTCTGCGCTGATCCATAATATGCATCGTAGTAACCAGATGAAAGAGCATAAGTTCCAAGGATGATTCGGCGTTTAACTTCCTTGCCAAAACCCGCTTCGCGAGTAGCGCTCATAACCTCTTCCGCACCTTTACTGCCGTCATCGCCAACACGTAAGCCGTATCGCATTGAATCGAAGCGAGCCAAGTTTGATGACGCTTCAGATGGTGCAATTAAATAATAAGCAGCAAGTGCGTATTCAAAGTTAGGACATGAAACTTCAACAATTTCTGCGCCGGCTGCAACAAGAAGTTCTAAAGATTCAGCAATTCGTGCACTGACGCCTGCTTGAAAGCCAGAGCCACTTAACTCTTTAATAACACCAATCTTCATTCCTTTAACATCAAGGCGTTTTGCAGCTGCAACTACTTGTGGAACCGGTGCATTGATACTTGTTGAATCGCGTTCATCGTGTCCAGCAATTGCTTCGTGCAAAAGCGCGGTATCCAAAACAGTTCTGGCAAATGGTCCGACTTGATCAAGGCTTGATGAATATGCAATTACGCCGTAACGAGAAACGCCACCATAAGTTGGTTTAACTCCAACAATTCCAGTTAGAGCTGCTGGCTGACGAATCGATCCGCCAGTGTCAGTTCCAATTGCAAGTGGTGCTTCGAAGGCGGCGACTGCAGCAGCGGATCCACCACTTGAACCACCAGGAGTTCTGGTTAAGTCCCAAGGATTTTGGGTTGTGCCATATGCAGAATTCTCAGTAGAGGAACCCATTGCGAATTCATCCATATTTGTTTTACCAAGAATTACAACGCCGGCTTCCTTTAACTTTGCAACAACCGTTGAGTCGTAAGGTGGGCGCCAGCCTTCAAGAATCTTTGACCCGGCAGTTGTTGGAATTCCTTTTTGGGCCAAGATATCTTTAACGGCAATTGGTACGCCGGCTAGTGGCGAAAGTTTCTCACCGCTTGCTCGCTTCTTATCAACTGCATCCGCTTGGGCTAAAGCACCTTCACTATCGATATGCAGAAAAGCGTTAATTTTCTTATCGACAGAAGCGATTCGAGCTAGATGTTGTTTAGTAAGTTCGACTGAAGAAATCTCTTTGGTTGCAAGAGCGTTGGCCATTTCGGCAGCAGTTGAGTGAATATTTGTCATTCTTCACCAAGAATTTGTGGAACCTTGAATCGATCCTCTGCCTTAGCAGGAGCACCAGAGAGCGCTTCCTCATTTGTAAGACTTGGTTTTACAACATCATTGCGGAAAACATTGGACATCGAGAGTGGATGTGAAGTTGGTGCAATATCTGAAGTTGCAACTTCTTGAACTCGCTTTACCGCACCAAGGATTTGTTCTAATTCGGTAGCCATGTGATCTAGTTCGGCCGGCGTCATCTCAATACGGGCCAGCTTTGCTAGGTGTGCGACATCATCACGAGAAATTGCGGCCATGGTCGAACCTTATCGCGAGCCAGTGCTTACTAATAAATTGAATTTATGCGCGGATTTGGCCAGAGCCTGTAACTATCCAAGTTGTGGTGGTCATTTGCTCTAACCCCATTGGACCGCGGGCATGGAGTTTTTGATTTGAGATCCCAATCTCTGCGCCAAATCCCATCTGCTCGCCATCTGTAAATCTTGTAGAGGCATTCACCATAACTGCCGCGCAATCGCTTAGCGCAATAAATTTTGCTGCGTTCACTTCAGATTCGGTAACTATGGCTTCAGTATGTTTCGTTCCATATTTAGCAATATGGTCCGATGCCGCAAGCAGGCTTGGAACAACCGCAACATTCATTTCTAGCGCATTGTATTCAGTAGACCAGTTAGCCTCATTGGCAATGCTTACATCAAGATTATTTCTTTGAGCAATTTTTGCCACTGCAGCATCAACATTTAACTTAACTCTTGCTTCGCGCAATGCGGCTAGTGCTTTTGGCAGAAATTCTTCAGCAACACTTTCGTGAACCAGAAGAGTTTCTGCAGCATTGCAGACACTTGGTCGATGCGTTTTGGAATTCATAACAATTGGTAGCGCCTTCGCTAAATCAGCATCGGCGTCAACATAGACATGACAGACACCAGCGCCAGTTTCAATAGTTGGCACGGTTGAATCATCAACCACTGTGCGAATTAGCGCCGCACTTCCTCGCGGAATAACGAGATCTACTTTTCCTCGAGCATGCAGAAGAGCAGATACAGATGATCGATCTTCAGATGGAACTAACTGCAGAACTTCTGGTGAGATATTTGTTTTAGCAAGTGCGCGACACATTACTGTTACGAGAACTTGATTGCTGTTCGCAGCGCTTGAAGACCCCCGCAATAAGGCAGCATTTCCGGACATTAATAAAATTACTGCGGCATCGACCGTCACATTTGGCCGCGCTTCATAAACCATCCCAACAACGCCAAATGGAACTGTGATTTGCTTTAAATGTAAACCATTTTCCAAAGTACTTTCCCGCAAGGTTTTTCCAAGTGGGCTTGGTAATTTAGAAACCGATCTTGCGCCATCTGCCATTCCATGAATTCTTGAAGCTGTGAGAAGAAGTCGATCCTGCATAGATTCCGCCATGCCATCTCGGAGCGCATTAGCCATATCAATTGCATTTGCTGCCAAGATTTCTACTTCGCTTGCGCTTAGTTCATCTGCAATTCGATTAAGCGCTTCAACTCGATCGCCATCACTTGCGGCGATAAGTGTGCGGGCAGCCAGGCGGGCTTTGTCAGCTAAATCGGCAATCATCGCGGTGGCTTCCATGTTCCTAGCCTAGAGCCTCTTACCCTTCTCTCATGAGACGTTTATTGCGAGTGCTTCGAAATACCATAATCGTTCTAATCGCTTTGGCGGTTGCCCTCACCGGCTTTTTGAGATTTGTTCATTATCCAAATCCAATAGCCACTATAAAACTCGGATTAGCTCCGGCATCAAAAACTCCGACGTTAATGCCTTGGCACACGATCCAACCTTCAGCCAATCCAATTGAATGGCCAACAAGCACAGAAGCTACTCCGGAAACTGTTGCCTGGAAAGGTAAGCAAATCAAGTGGCAGGATTTCTTAGACCGCACAAATACCAACGCATTTATCTTGGTAAGAAATGGTGTAATCACTTACGAGTATTACAAAACAGGATTTAACGAGTCATCACAGCTTCCTTCTTACTCTGTAGCAAAAACTATGACTTCAATTATTGCTGGCCAATTGATTGCGCAAGGTAAGTTAAAAGAGAGCGATACTTTTATTAAGTATTTCCCAGAACTAAAGACTGGAACTTCATTTGATCGCGTTACAGTTCAAACACTTCTTGATATGCAGAGTGGTGTCGGCGTTTCAGATAATTATCCGACCGGCCCGCAAGGCTGGGGTGTTGCAATTGCTCAGATGTATGCCACAACCGATATCGACTGGTTTATGAAGCACAATCGCAAAATGGCATTTGAGCCAGGCAGTAAATCTGAATATCGAAGCGTAGATACCCAGATGCTTGGCATGATTATCAAAGCAATAACTGGCACAACAGTTGCGGACTATTTCAGCAAGAACGTTTGGCAACCAATTGGGGCAAAGTATCCAGCAACTTGGAACGTTGATCGAGTTGGTGGGACTGAGAAAACATTCTGTTGCTTCAACGCAGCAGCACGTGACTATGCGCGAGTGGGCCTTGCGATGTTAAATGGTGGCCAAGCTGGTTCTAAGCAAATCATTGATCCGATCTGGTTAAAGCGAATGACAACACCTGTTACAAAACTTGATCACAACTGGGGCTATGGTGCATTTGTTTGGCATCCATTCCCTGGAATAAGCCAAGCTGAAGGACTTCATGGTCAATACATTTTTGTGAATCCCAAGACCCGGTCAATTATTGTAAAACTCTCGGATAACCCAACAGGGCTAGATGAAACTGTTGCAACTGCAAAAGTCTTGCTTGCGGTGACAACAAAACTTAATTAGCTGTAAAGAGTGTTCCTACATCTTTGCCAGAAAGCGCATCTGATAGATGGGCAAGGTCCGTAAGTAACATATCTGCGCCACTCGCAGTTGCGATTTCTGCAGCCTGAATCTTAGTAACCATTCCCCCACTGCCAACTCCTGAGGAACCAGAGCCACCAATTTCAATATCTTTTATCTCGGCAAAATTAGTGACTTTTGCAATCCGATTGCTACTGGCCTGCGATGGCGGTGCATCATAAAGCGCGTCAATATCTGAAACTAGAACTAATAAATTAGCTCCAACTAATTCCAAAACTAATGCGGCAAGTCGATCATTATCACCAAGGCGGATTTCTTCAGTTCCAACAGAATCATTTTCATTAATAATTGGGACAACACCAAGTTCTAGAAGACGCATCAACGTGCGCTTCGCATTTTCTTTGTGAGTATCTCGGGCTAAGTCATCGCCAGTTACTAGTACTTGAGAAGCAACTATTTTATGACGGGAGAATTCCTCGCTGTATTTTGCAATCAATAGCCCTTGTCCAACCGAAGCAGATGCTTGTTGGGTTGCAAGATCCGTTGGTCGCTCAGTTAATCCAAGTGGAGCCATTCCAGCCGCGATGGCAGCAGAAGTTACGACAATTACCTCTTTACCCTGCGCTTTAAGGCTTGCTACAACGTCAACCAACTGCGCGACCGCAGAACTGTTTAGCGATGTTCCTGCACTACCTGTAAGCGTTGAAGAACCAACTTTAATAACGATTCGATTGGCGCTCATTACTTTTCCTCGGAATTCGCATCCACAACTACGCGTGGATCGTTTGGATTATCAGTGTTGTACTCCCATTGCATTGCAATTTCATCATCGCTTAATTGGTCGTCAACTAAATCTTCGGTGTAACGCCCAGCCCAAGGTGATTCAAGTCGTAAGTCGCCACCGCGTGGTCCGGCAAGTAGTTCAGCGCCAGCTTCAATTGAAGGTTCCCAATCAAAAATTACAGCGTTATCGCCCTCACCAATTCGAACTTCATCTTTAGCCTTTGCGCCCTTTTTAAATAGTTCTTTCTCAACACCAAGAGTTGCAAGGCGATCAGCTAAATAACCAATTGCTTCGGTGTTGCCAAAATCAGTTTGTTTAACCCAGCGAACTGGTTTATCGCCAAGAACCGTAAAAGAACCATCTGCATTAGCAGTAACAGTGAAGCCGGAATTTCCTACCGCAACTGGGCGAAGAACTATTCGCGCCTTCTCAACTAGCGCTTCAGCTTTACGAGCTTCTTGAATAATTCTGGCCATTGCATAATTAAATTCAGTAAGACCGATATGTGATGCTGCTGAAATTTGGTAAACCTGATAGCCACGAGCTTCCAAAATTGGCTGAACCATATCGGCCATCGCTTTTCCATCTGGCAAGTCAACTTTGTTAAGTGCAATTAAACGTGGACGCTCTGAAAGACCGCCGTAGTGTGAAAGTTCTTCCTCAATAATGTCGAAATCTTTAACTGGATCGCGATCAGTTTCCAAAGTTCCGCAGTCGAGTACATGCACAAGCGCGGCACAACGTTCAACGTGACGTAAGAATTCCAAACCCAAACCTTTGCCCTCGGAGGCGCCAGGTATAAGGCCCGGAACATCTGCGACGGTAAATCGAGTGTCACCTGCTTGAACAACGCCAAGATTTGGTGCAAGAGTTGTGAATGGATAGTCAGCAATCTTTGGCTTTGCAGATGAGATGGATGCAATCAAAGAAGATTTACCAGCTGATGGGAATCCGATTAAACCAATATCTGCAACGCTCTTTAACTCAAGAATTAATGTGCGCTCTTCACCTGGCTCGCCTTTAAGTGCAAAGCCTGGTGCACGTCTCTTTGATGATGACAAACCAGCATTTCCTAAGCCACCTTTGCCACCTTGCGCAGCAACAAAGCGAGTTCCAAAGCCAACTAAATCTGCGAGAACAGTTCCCTTGTCATCTTTAACAACTGTGCCATTTGGTACTGGAAGAATTAAATCTTTACCTTCTTTACCGTTGCAGTAATCGCCATACCCTAGTGAGCCATTGGTTCCGCGACGATGTGGTGAATGGTGAAAATCTAAAAGTGTTGTGGTGTCTTGATCAACGACAAGAATTACATCGCCACCACGGCCACCGTTGCCACCATCTGGACCACCTAATGGTTTGAACTTTTCGCGGTGAATTGAAACGCAACCATCGCCGCCACTTCCGGCGAATGCGTGGAGAGTTACGCGGTCAACGAATGTTGCCATTTAACTTCTCCTCTCGTTTCGAAAACTACTTCTTTAAGAAATAAAAATGCGGGCCCGCAAGTCGCGGGCCCGCAAAAATTTAACCGCGGGTTAGGCGACTACAGATACGGGAACGATATTTACTACTTTACGACCACGAGCACGACCGAAAGCAACTTCACCCGCAGATAGTGCAAACAGTGTGTCGTCCTTACCGATTCCAACATTTTGTCCTGGGTGAAAAACTGTTCCGCGTTGGCGAACCAAGATTTCCCCGCTCTTAACAATCTGTCCGGCGTAACGCTTGATACCGAGGTACTGCGCATTTGAATCGCGACCGTTACGAGTTGAGGAGACTCCCTTTTTACTTGCCATTTATTATTCGCCTGCCTTATTTCGTAATCGCGGTGATCTTCACGCGCGTAAGTTGGGAACGGAAACCTTGACGACGGCGATAGCCGGTCTTGTTCTTGTAACGAAGGATGTCGATCTTTGGACCCTTAAGTTCTTCAACAATTTCGCCAGTAACTTTTACGCCAGCAAGTGCCTTGGCATCAGATGTGATGTTTGCACCTTCAACAACGAGTAGCGCTGGGAATGAAACAGCTGCACCGGCTTTCGCATCAATGCGATCGACAATAACTGTGTCGCCAACGGCAACCTTCTCTTGACGGCCGCCTGCTTTAACAATCGCGTACACGGTGACACCCTTTCAAAAACTTTCGATTAATCCTTAGTGAATTAGCCAGGAAACTGGCAGAGGGTAAGGATACGGAGCGCCCTGCCCTAAGGTCAAACCGGCTCAAACCGGCTGGAACTGGCTGGAACTGGCCCTATTCTGGAGTAATTACCCCAGTACTTACAGCACGGCGACGGCGCTTTTGGGCCGGGGCCTTCACTGGCGCCTCTTCTTGAATTTGCGCTACTTCTGAATCCTTTGCAGATTCATCAGCTGGTTCAGATTCATCGTCATGAACTTGTGGCACATAACGTTGTTCCATATCTTTCTCGAGCGCGACCTTTTTAACTGGTTCGGAGTGAATATGAATTCCGCGACCACCACAACTTTCGCAAGTTGTTGAGAAAGCTTCGATAAGTCCTTGGCCAACACGCTTTCGTGTCATCTGAACCAAGCCCAATGAAGTCACTTCAGCAACTTGATGCTTTGTGCGATCACGTCCTAAACATTCAATAAGTCTGCGGAGAACAAGATCTCTATTTGATTCAAGAGTCATATCAATAAAGTCGATTACGACAATTCCACCCATATCGCGAAGGCGAAGTTGGCGGGCAATCTCTTCTGCTGCTTCTAAGTTGTTCTTAGTAACAGTCTCTTCAAGGTTTCCGCCCTTACCAATAAATTTACCTGTATTGACGTCGATAACAATCATCGCTTCAGTGCGATCGATAACAAGTGATCCACCTGAAGGTAGATAAACCTTGCGATCGAATGCTTTAGCGAGTTGCTCTTCAATTCTATTTTCAACAAATAGATCGCGTGGATTGCTCCATTTTTCAATCTTGGCAGTTAGTTCTGGAGCGATATGACCGAGATAGTTATTGATATCGTCCCAAGCTTGATCGCCTTGAACAATTAACTTATTGAAATCTTCGTTAAAGATATCGCGAATAACGCGAACCGTTAGATCTGGCTCAGAGTAGAGAAGGGCCGGGGCATTTGTTCCGGATTCCTTTGACTTTGCCTCGATATCTTCCCATTGCGCTTTGAGGCGAATTACATCGCGCTCTAACTCTTCTTCGGTTGCACCTTCAGATGCGGTGCGAACAATCACACCAGCATCTTCTGGAATCAAATTCTTAAGAATGCTCTTCAATCGTGAACGTTCTTGATCTGGAAGTCGGCGACTGATTCCGCTCATTTCACCACTTGGAACATAAACCAAGTAGCGGCCTGGAAGTGAAATCTGACTTGTTAGTCGGGCACCCTTCTGACCAATTGGATCTTTAGTAACTTGAACTAATACCGATTGACCAGTTTTTAAGACGTGTTCAATTTTGCGAGGTGCGCCATCTGCAAGTCCAGCAGTATCCCAGTTAACTTCACCGGCGTAGAGAACGGCATTTCTACCCTTACCAATATCTACGAAAGCTGCTTCCATTGATGGCAGAACGTTCTGAACTTTTCCTAAGTAAACGTTTCCAACATAAGAGATGTTGCTATTTCTATTTACATAGTGTTCAACCATGATTTTATCTTCGAGGACAGCAATTTGAGTACGGTCGCCAGCTTGGCGAACCAACATCTGACGATCTACATTCTCTCGGCGTCCTAAGAATTCTGATTCGGTAATTACTGTTCCACGACGGCGGACAAAATCTCTTGGTTCACGGTCGTTGCGATTGCGACCGCCTCGATCACTTCTGCTTCGATTGCGACCGCCACGATCACTTCTATCTGGACGAGTTGGTTGATCTTCGCGAACCTTACGCTCTCTAGGTTCTCTAACTTTTACAACAGTTATTACGCCATCTTCTTCGATGGTCTCCCCTGGAGTTACGCCATCACCTTTTGCGCGACGGCGACGACGGCGACGTGGAGTTGAAGTTTGTGAATCTTCGCCATCTTCAGAAATTTCGCCAGCATCCAAAACTTCATCGGTATCGACATCGCGATCCTCGGTTGTATCACCAGCATCTCGCCCGCCACGACGGCGACCACGTCCGCCACGACGGCGTCGGCGTGCACCAGTATCGCCATCCGAATCTTCATCTGTTGCAACCTCGGTGGTTTCAGCTTTTGCTTTTGCCTTTTTTGGCGCAACTGCTTCTGGCGCTGCTTGAAACATTGGAACTGGGATGCTTGCTGCTGAAGCTTTCTTGGTTGTTTTTTTCTCAACCGCTTCAACTTCTACAACATCCGAAGTTTCTGGTGTTTGATTTGCTGCAGCTTTGGCTGCAGATTTTTTGCTCGCGCGCTTACGCGCACCTTTTGGCACTATAGCCATAACCCTAAATCCTCATCTAAAAACTAAATATTTGGTAAAACTTCCTTTTGAAAGCTTTTGCATCTGCTGCTACCTCGAGTAATTAAGGCCTTCAAGTTCTTTGAGGCCGCTCGGAGCGCGAAATGCTAGGTGAAAGTATTGCCTAAAATCCCAATAATGACCAACTTATCCCCCGCGTGAGGGGCAATAAATATTCTTTTAAAGCTTTTCTACTCTTATCTCGTGCGTAAATGGACATTTTGAATCAGGCCAAGCCCAATCAAATTAGCAAACATGCTCGATCCGCCATATGAGATAAATGGCAATGGAACACCAGTCATCGGAACCATGCCCATCGTCATGCCGATATTCTCAAATGTTTGAAAAGCAAACCATGCAATTACTCCTACGCACACCAGTCGGCCAAATAAATCGTTAGTTCGCTTTGCGATTGCAAATGCCCGCATAAAGAAGAGCGTGAAGCAGAGCAATATAAATCCACTTCCCACAAAACCCAACTCTTCACCTGCAACTGTAAAGATGAAGTCTGTTTGTTGTTCGGGAACAAAGCGACCATTTGTTTGAGGGCCATTAAATAGCCCCTTGCCGATAATGCCACCCGATCCAATTGTTATTCGCGACTGCCGAAGCTGGTATCCAGTTGCTTGTGGATCTGCAGATGGATCGACGAATGATTGAAGTCTTGCAACCTGGTATTCATCAACGACACCAGTTTTAATCGCAGTGAAACCGCCGACAACCGCGAGGAGCAGTAGCCCGACAACCCACCGAGTTGGCGCACCCGACGTGCCGATAATTGCAACTATCGCTGCACTAATGATTACGACAGTTCCAAGATCGGGCTGCAAAAGAATTAAGACAATAGGTACTGCTGCAATCGCGAGGGCTTTCATTACATCTTTATCAGTCGGATTAGCATCGACATCCCGCTTCTCTGCCAAGATCATTGATATTCCTACAATGATTCCGATTTTTGCTAACTCCGCAGGTTGAATCTGAAAACCACCAGGGAATGAAATCCAGGCTTTCGCGCCATTGATTTCACTGCCAAGTCCAGGAATCAAAACAATAATCAAACCAAGAACCGCGAGTCCCCAAACTATGGGCGTGTAGGCCCGTAGCAATCGATAGTCGATAAGTGTTGTTCCATAAGCAAGAAGGCCGCCAATTAAAATATTTACAACGTGGCGCTTTAGGTAATACTCGGGATCTAAGCCCTGCGATGCAAACCAATTTCGAGTCGCGGCATAAACCAGAAGTGTTCCGATTATTAATAGCGCAGCAACAGAGAAGGTTAAAAGTCGATCAAATTGGCCGAAGTTTTCGCGGAAGCGATCACGACGCGTACGGCTTGAATAGATGCTCATTGGGTTACCAACTTAGCGTTCTTGGGATCAACTTTAGGCAATTTACTAGGTACGCCATTTGGGAAAATTTCTTTTGTCGGATCTATTTTCCCGCCAACAACTCCATAAAGAGCGGCATAAATATCACGTACGCCAACTGCTGAAATAGATGCACCAAAACCGCCCTGGCTTACAACCATAACCACTGCATATTTTGGTTTATCAAATGGGGCAAATGATGCGAACCAAGCAGTATCTGCTTTTGCTGAGCCATCTTTATTTCTACCTTTATCCTCAGCGGTTCCGGTCTTTCCTGCGACCATGACTGGGAATCCGGAGAATGCACCTGCTGCTGTACCTTCTGTGATCACTGCGCGAAGAGCTTCATGCAAGAACTTAGTCGCCTTTTTTGGCAATACATCAGTTGCAATAACTTCGGGTTTGAATTCCTTTACGACCTCTCCGTTTGGTTTAACAATCGCTCTTGCAACTTGTGGCTTATAAATTGTTCCACCATTAGCAATTGCGGCATAAGTCTGAGCCATTTGAATTGGGGTCATCAAAGTATCGCCCTGACCAATCGAGAAGTTAACAGCATCTCCGGCGCGGACAATATTTCCATCCAGACAATTTTCGCGAGCTACTTCAATGAGAAATGGTGTTAAGTCTGATTTCTTGGCCCGCGTCTTGAAATTGCAGTAGAAATCCTTATTCTCTTTATAGATTCGCTCTTTCCAAGCTCGGTCAGGTAGTCGACCTGATGCCTCACTCGGAAGATCAATTCCAGTTATCTTGCCTAAGCCAAATCCACGTGCCGCGGTGAAAAAATAGTCATGCAGCCCTGATTTAGGTGACAAACCACCGTCACGAACCCATTCATCGTATGCAATTTGATACCAAATCGTGTCGCACGAAACCGCAATTGCTCGCTTCATCTTAATTGTTCCTTGAGCCTTGCTTTCAAAGTTTGCGAATTCGCGATTACCTATCTTAACTTTTGACGGACATTTGTAGGCAGCGTTCATGTCATAACCAGCATTTATCGCTGCAACAACCGAGATTGATTTGAAAGTAGATGCGGGGGCATACATACCTTGCATTGGTCTATTAAGCGCGGGTACACCCGCAGCCTCGCTAAAGAGATTATTGGCTTGCTTCTGTGTTAATCCCACCTGCCAAATATTTGGATCGTAAGTTGGGTATGACGCAAGCGCCAAGATTTTGCCACTGTTTACATCCACAACTATTGCAGCCCCACCATCAGCTCTTCCGCCCAGCGATTTAGCTCTTAGGACAGAAGTTTTCAGCGCCTTCTCGGTGGCGGCTTGCAACCTGGCATCGAGATTTGTTACGAGATTAAAACCAGAAATTGGTTGTGAGCTGACAGATTGTTTCGTCACTGACTCTTTGCGATCAACAATTACGGTTTTAATACCAGCAGTTCCTCGCAAGTATTCATCGTATTGCAGCTCTAAACCATCTTTGCCGATGGTCTCTTCTCGATAATAATTTTTCTTAGTATCTGCTAAATCATCTTCATTTACTGATCCCACATATCCCAGAACATGTGCACCATTTTCACCTGCCATTGATGGATAGCTGCGAACCGGAACTGGTTGCGCGCTAATTCCAGGAAACAGTTCTGAGTTCTCTAATACCTTTAGCGCTTCTTCCTTTGTTGCAGTTCTTGTAATTGGAATTGGTTGGAATCTAGTTCCTTTCCAACATCCAGCGTTTTTCTTTGAAGTAAGTTCGCCACAAAGTCTGGTCGCAACAAATACATTTTCTGGGGTTTTTCCTACCAGCTTCGCAACCCGAGCAAGTACCGCAGCACCTTTATCAGGCAATTTATCGATCTTGCTTCGATCAACTGAAATCACCATTCCTGGACGATCCATTACTAATGGAATTCCAGAGCTATCCACTATCGCCCCACGAATTGCAGGATTTACAACATCTCTGCTTTGGATACTAAGTGCAGCATCTCGATACTTGATTCCAGCAGCAACTTGTAGATAGAAAAGCCGGCCAGTAAGTGCCAACATCAAAGAGATGATTAGCGCCTGAACAATTACTAAATTAAGTCTGGAGCGAAGACTCATATTCGCTCTCTAGAAGTAAGTGTAAATTCACGTAACTTAACTAATCCAGGTAATAGGACTGAGGAAAATAACAAAGTCCAAATTCCATTTCCAAAAATAGTCTGCAAATTATTCAAGAGTGCGCCGTTGTTTTCGCCAAATACAATTCCTAGAATCAGAAAAATCGCCAGCGTTGCTGTAACACCTGCTGAGACAAAGAGGATAAAAGCCACTGGGCGCTGCGTGAAATCTCCGATGCTCTCCCGATTTCGAGAGAAGAGATATCCAACTAGCGTAAGAATTAAAGCCCACTTGCCGAATGGTGAGTCTGAGGAAGGCGATAGATCAAGAATGATTCCGCCGATAAAACCAAGTCCGATTGCGCCAAATCTATCTTCTAGCGCCATTAGTCCAAGTAGAACGCAGAGGTAGAGCGAGAATCCAGAAATTGGAAAGTTGATCTTCGATATTGCAGATTCCTGAATCACAAAGAAGAAAAGCAGAAACAGTGCGCTAAAACCGGCGCGTTGCCAACTCAATTCTTAGCCTTACCTGATTGCGTAGGCGACGCCTCTGGAGTTGGAGATTGCGTTACATAAATAGTTGTTGTTGGTGTTGGAGTAGGACGCGGGACAAGTGCATCTTTTGGTCCACCATTTGTACTCTTCACAATTACTGAAACGACGCCGATGCTGTGCAAATTAGAATAACTTCTAACGCTCGCTTCCTGAGTCAAAGTTGCACTGGTATTTCGAACTGATTTCACATAACCAACAGGTAGTCCAGGAACGAATGGCTTGTTGTTATCACTTCCCAGAGTTAAGAGAACATCATCTTTTTCAATACTTCCTGAAGGATCAAGGAGTTGAAGGGTGTAGTTGTTATCTCCTTCGCCCATTAAGACACCGATACTTTGGCTTCTAGCGATCCGGACACCTACGCGAAATGTTGGATCATTCATGAGCAGAACAATCGCAGAAGTAGATGTTGTGCTCTTTACAACGCCAACTAAGCCAAGTTCGCCCATCACTGTCATATCTTTTTTCACGCCATCGCTTGAACCAGCATCGATAGTTATGGACTGGGTAAATGTTGAGGAGCTTCCCTTACCTATGACTCGGGCCGAAACTACTTTATAACTTCCACGCCCTGCTAAATCTAGAACGCTCTTTAATTTCTTTAGTTGCCCAGCGGTATCTTTATTTAAGATTACTTTCTTTCGAAGCTTGGCATTCTCACGTTTTAAATCTCGTAATTCGGCCTTAGTTTTTCCGAAGTTCTTGATATCGGAGAAGAGATTTCCAACTGGAGAGAAAAGATCGGAAACGCCACGTTGAATTGGGGCAAGGAAAGATTGGGTTGCATTTCGTGAATTCTTAGTGATGCTCACTCCGCGCAAATCTAAGGTAATCAGAAAGAGCGAAGTAACAAGAAGGATGACAAGCAAAAGCCGAGAGCGATTGTTGCCACCACCTGCCATTTTATTTCTCCTTAACGGCGAGGTTCAGAAATCAAAACCTTTTCTAAGGCCTCGAACTCTTCAACACACTTACCTGAACCTTCAGCAACTGCTTGCAGTGGACGTTCGCTGATGTGTACTGGCATTCCAGTTTCGTGACGAAGTCTTTCATCAAGTCCGCGAAGAAGTGCACCGCCGCCCGTAAGAACAATTCCACGATCCATTAGATCGCTCGCTAGTTCTGGTGGGGTCTTATCAAGAGTGCTCTTTACTGCATTAACAATTTGGTTTACTGGATCTTCAAGTGCTTTGCGAATATCTTCCGCAGAAACTCGAATAGTTTTTGGAAGTCCAGTTGCAAGATCGCGACCGCGAATTTCAGCATCTGGTTCACCTGGTAGTTGGTATGCAGAGCCAATTGCCATCTTTATCTCTTCAGCAGTCCGCTCACCCAATAGAAGTGAGTATTCGCGCTTAACCCAATCAATAATTGCTTGATCAAGCTCATCGCCACCAACGCGAATAGATAGTGCTGTAACTATTCCGCCAAGTGAAATAACTGCTACTTCAGTTGTTCCGCCACCAATATCTACAACCATATTTCCAGTTGGTTCATGGATTGGAAGTCCAGCACCAATTGCCGCAGCCATTGGCTCTTCAATAATGTAAACCTTACGTGCGCCGGCTGCGTAACCAGCATCCTTAACTGCACGTTGTTCAACACCGGTAATTCCAGATGGAACACAAACAACAATTCTTGGCTTCGCTAAATAACGACGACGGTGGACCTTCTGAATAAAGTAACGGAGCATGCGTTCGGTGGTATCAAAGTCTGCGATAACACCATCTTTTAGTGGACGAATGGCAACAATGTTTCCTGGGGTACGACCAATCATGCGCTTTGCTTCTAGACCAACTGCGAGAATTCCACCGGTATCTTGGTTTACCGCAACAACGCTCGGCTCATTTAGAACAATTCCACGACCGCGAACATAAACGAGAGTATTTGCGGTTCCTAAGTCGACTGCCATATCTCTTCCGATAAATGACATGCGATTTGGATTCTTTTTGCTCATTTGAGACCTTTCAATTAATTTAACTCGGGGAAGAAAATTGCAATTTCACGTGTTGCTGATTCTGGTGAATCTGAACCATGAACAATATTTTGAACAACTTTGGTGCCTTGATCGCGAGCCAAATCACCACGAATAGTTCCTGGCTCTGCAGTTGTTGGATCAGTTGTTCCTGCTAGTTTGCGGAAGCCCTCAATTACTCGTTGGCCTTCTGCAATCATTGCAACGATTGGACCGGACAACATAAATTCAAGAAGCGGCTCGTAAAATGGTTTGCCTGCATGTTCAGCATAATGTTTTTCAAGAATTTCACGTGTTGGTGTAATCATTTTTAAACCAACAACCTGATATCCCTTTGCTTCAACACGACGAACAACTTCGCCTACTAACGAGCGGCGGACACCATCTGGTTTGACCAAGATTAGGGTGCGTTCTAATTTCTGGGAATTCACGGGCGTTAGTCTAATGCGGCCGAAGCAAAGTTCTTAATCCCAGAATTTGCCCAGTTATTGGCCCAGGTATTTCGATTATTTAAGGGGTTTCTGCCTTAAAAGTTCGGCTCGGATGGCCTCACCCTTGCGCCCCACCAAAAAGGCGGCAATCCAAAGGGCGGCAAAAATTGCACCCATGAAATACATCGGAGTAACCACGTAGCCATATCCAATTAGCGCAATTTGAAGAAGCGATCCTAAAACCCAACCGACTTTCTTTTTCATGAGTCCAGCATTCAGCAGAAGTGCGATCGCTAGTGCGCCACCAAGTGCCAATGCGCCACCCGTATGTTCGCCCATTGCAAGAAGCACTGCGAAGCCCATGACGAAAGCTTCCATCGATAAAACGGCTGCACTTAGGACTCTCATTTTTCCTCTGCCCTCCCAATTTTTCGCAAGATAACTCTCGCGCTTCCAGCAGTTACAACCGATCCAGTTACAACAACTGCGCTAACACCTTCGCTTACCTGATTAATCAAAGTCGCTTGCTCCATGGCATAAGTTATTGCAGTTGCCAAATCTCGCTCTTTAAAAGTTCGCTCTGTGCCAAATATTTCAAGTGCCAAATCATATAAATCATCAACCGGGAGCGCTCGTGGCGAATCAGATTGTGTCACAACTAATCTATCGACTACGGGTTCTAGGGCTTTCAAAACTCCCCTTGCATCTTTCTCGCCAAGTATTCCAAGAACGCAAAAAACTGATTCAAAATCAAACTCGGTACTAATTGTTTGAGCTAGCGCCATTGCACCATGTGGATTGTGCGCCGCATCAACAATCACAGTTGGGTCTCGGTGCAGTATTTCTAGACGGCCTGGTGATGAAACGTTGGCGAATGCGCTTCGGACAAGTTCTTCATCTAATTTGACTCCAACAAAAGCCTCAACGCTTGCGATTGCAATTGTGGCATTTGCGGCTTGATGGGCGCCATGCAAGGGAAGGTAAACATCGTTGTAATCACCATGAATTCCTTTAACGCTAATCAGTTGTCCGCCCACTGCAATGTCTCTGCGAATAAGTGCAAACTCAATTCCTTCTCGATATGGGATTGCAGCTTTCGCTACGACTTTCTCTAGAAGAATTCGGGCAACTTCTGGTTCTTGAGCCGCAAGCACTACATGCGATTCTGGCTTGATGATTCCGGATTTAGTAAGAGCAATCTCTTCAATGCTCTCCCCTAAGTATTCGGTGTGATCTAACCCAATTGGCATTAAGACAGAGACCGCACTCTGGAGAACATTTGTTGCATCCCAGTCGCCTCCCATCCCAACTTCGATGATTCCAATATCAACTGGGTGTTCAGCGAAGGCGACAAATGCCATTGCAGTTAGCGCTTCGAAGTATGAAATTGGAAATTGTGAACGACTATCAATCAAATCCAAATAAAGAGCAACGTCGTTATAAGTTGCAATCATCTCTGCGGGAGAAATTGGCGATCCTTTAATTGAGATTCGCTCTAAGAAGCTCTCAAGATGTGGGCTTGTGAATCGACCAGTGCGATATTCCAATTCCGTAAAGAGTGCATCGACCATGCGCGATGTGCTGGTCTTACCATTTGTCCCGCCAATGTGAATGGTTGGAAATGAAAGTTGGGGCGATCCAAGAGCGTCAACAAGGGCCGAAATTCGATCTAGTGATGGTTCTATTTTGCTCTCTGGCCAACGCTTCATAAGCGCCGCTTCAATTACCTTTATAACTTCTAAATCTTCTGGAGTACTCATCACGCGCTAGGAAGTGCCGCAAGCTGGGCGGTGATACTTTCAATATCAGCTGTAGTTTGCGCCAGACGCTCTCTAATTTCCTGAACAACTTCAATCGGCGCTTTCGCCATAAAGCCTTCATTTTCTAATTTAACCTTTGCAGTTGCGCGATCTTTCTCCGCGGTCGCTAAATCTTTTGTGAGTCGCGTGCGCTCTGCAACAACATCGATAGCACCGGTAAGGTCGAATTCAACTTTAACTTTTCCAACTTCAATAGCGGCGCTTGCACTTCCTGTAATTGGCTCAATTCTGCAGACCTGACGTATTGCAGCTTCATAGTTTGATAGCGAATCTAGGCCTTGGAAATTAGCTCCTACTTTTGCTGAAGTTTTAATTCCCTGGTCATTTCTAAATCTACGAATTTCAGTGATCAGATCTTGGAGTTGAGCAACAATCGCTTTCGATTCCTCGCTCCGTGAATCTTTAGAGGCTATCGGCCAAGCAGCCGTAACCAGGGTTTCCCCGCCAGTAAAAGAACACCAAAGCTCTTCGGTTATAAATGGCATCGTTGGATGCATTAAGCGAAGAAGTTGATCTAAAACCTGACCAAGTACGCGTCTTGAACTTTCGGCTGCACTTGCGCCAGCCGCAAAGGTTGCCTTAGAAAGTTCTAGGTACCAGTCGCATAAATCGTCCCAAGCAAAGTGATAAATAATCTCGCAGGCTTTTGCGAACTCATACTTCTCTAATAGTTGATCTACTTCTTCGACAGTTTCATCTAGGCGAGTAAGAATCCATTGATCAATTGCATTAAGCGAGTTAAATGCTGGGATTTCACCATCAACATTTGCGCCATTAATTATTGCAAAGCGCGATGCATTCCAAAGTTTCGTAGCGAAGTTACGAGATCCGCCAATCCACTCTTCGGCAATTGCTTGATCGGTGCCTGGATTGGCTCCGCGCGCGAGGGTAAAGCGCAGCGCATCCGAACCATATTTATCCATGAACTCAATTGGATCAACCGTATTTCCACGAGACTTACTCATCTTCTTGCCAAAGCGATCCCGAACTAAACCGTGAAGTGCAATTGTGTGGAAGGGCGCAATGCCATCAGTAACAAATAATCCAAGTAATACCATTCGAGCTACCCAGAAAAATAGAATGTCATAACCGGTTACTAAAACACTTGTTGGGAAGAACTTAGCTAAGTCATCAGTTTTATCTGGCCAGCCAAGAGTTGAGAATGGCCACAATCCTGATGAGAACCAAGTATCTAAAACATCTGGATCTTGAATATATCCAGCAGGTGGAACTTCATCGGGTCCGCAAACTACAACTTCACTATTAGGTCCATAGAAAACTGGAATCTGATGCCCCCACCAAAGTTGGCGAGAGATGCACCAGTCGTGCATGTTATCTATCCACTCAAAATATCTTGGTGCAAGCTCTTCTGGTTCAATTTTAATTCTGCCATCGCGAACCGCATCGCCGGCAGCTTTTGCAAGTGGCGCAACTTTTACAAACCATTGCTTGGAAAGTCTTGGTTCCACTGTTGTGTCACAACGTTGGCAATGGCCAACTGCGTGTACATATGGACGCTTTTCAGCGACGATTCTTCCTAATTTGCGAAGTTCTTCAACAACTTCTTTTCGCGCTTCAAATCTATCCATGCCATCAAAGCGAGTACCAGAGTTAGCCATAACTCCGTGTTCGTTCATAATTATTGGCATTTCAATTCCGTGACGCATCGCCATTTCAAAGTCGTTTGGATCGTGGGCGCCAGTTACCTTCACTGCGCCAGTTCCGAACTCTGGATCTACAAGTTCATCAGCGATAATCGGAATCATTCGATTAACCAGAGGAAGTAATACTTTCTTGCCAATCATGTCTTTATAACGTGGATCATCTGGATGCACTGCAACAGCTCCGTCACCCATCATGGTTTCGGCACGTGTAGTTGCTACGGTAATTGAAGTTTCATCATCGCCATATCGAACCTGAACAAATTCGCCAGAATCATCACTGTGCTCTACTTCAATATCTGAAAGTGCTGTTAAGCAACGTGGGCACCAGTTGATAATTCGCTCGGCACGATAAATAAGCTCTGCATCATATAAGCGCTTAAATATTTCTAATACTGCTTTAGAAAGTCCGGCATCCATTGTGAAACGTTCGCGTGACCAATCTACTGAATCACCAAGTCGCTTCATCTGATCAAGAATTAATCCGCCAGATTCTGCCTTCCATTCCCAAACTTTTGCAACGAAAGCTTCACGTCCAAGATCGTGACGAGATTTACCTTGCGTTGCTAATTGTTTTTCAACAACATTTTGAGTTGCTATTCCAGCATGATCCATTCCTGGAAGCCAGAGCGCTTCGAAACCTTTCATACGCTTCATGCGAATCAATACATCTTGAAGTGTGTGATCTAGCGCGTGACCAATGTGCAAACTTCCAGTCACATTTGGTGGTGGGATAACTATTGTGAAAGGTGGCTTAGAAGATTTTGCATCCGCTTTGAAGTAATCAGCAAGTAACCATTTTTGATAGAGCGGTGCTTCGATATCGGCAGGAGTAAATGTTGCTGCCAACTCTTTCTTATTAGATTTATTGCCCTCGCTCATAGGAGATGAGTCTAGATTAAGCGCTCTTCTCTTCTGAACTCTTATCGGCTTTCTCGGCCTTGCTCTGGCGCTTAGGACCACCAGCTGGGCGATTTACCAATGTTGGAGCCGCTTCTTTCGCAACAACTTGTGGCGTGATTATCACCTTTGCCACTTCTGGCTTCGATGGAATTTCATACATAACACCGAGCAGAGTTTCTTCCATAATTGCACGAAGACCACGCGCACCAGTTCCGCGTTTGATCGCGAGATCGGCGACAACTTCAAGGGCTTCAGCCGAGAATTCAAGTTCGACATCATCTAATTCAAATAGCTTCTGATACTGCTTAACCAGAGCATTCTTTGGCTCAGTAAGAATTTCCATCAAAGCTGGGCGATCAAGATTTTCAACGCTTGTTAGGATTGGGAGACGACCAATAAATTCTGGGATCATTCCAAACTTCAAAAGATCTTCTGGCATGACATCTGCAAAGAAATCTTTTGCTTCGTTGTCATCTGCGCTCTTTAGCGTCGCGTTAAATCCAACACCCGCTTTTCCTTTGCGACCTTCAATAATTTTCTCAAGACCGGCAAATGCACCGCCCACGATAAAGAGAATGTTTGTGGTGTCGATTTGTAGAAATTCCTGATGTGGGTGCTTGCGACCACCTTGTGGTGGTACCGCTGCTGTAGTTCCTTCAAGAATCTTTAGAAGTGCTTGTTGAACACCTTCGCCTGAAACATCGCGGGTGATTGAAGGGTTCTCGCTCTTGCGTGCGACCTTATCAATCTCATCGATATAAATAATTCCGGTTTCTGCCTTTTTAACATCGTAATCCGCCGCTTGAATAAGCTTTAGCAGAATGTTCTCAACATCCTCGCCAACATATCCAGCTTCAGTTAAAGCAGTTGCATCAGCAATTGCGAATGGCACATTTAGCATTCTCGCCAAAGTCTGAGCTAGCAGAGTTTTTCCGCAACCAGTAGGGCCAAGAATTAAAATATTTGACTTAGAAAGTTCGATTGATTCTTCACGCTTTGATTCGCCAGATTGCACGCGCTTGTAATGGTTATAGACCGCAACTGAGAGCGATTTCTTTGCGCGATCTTGGCCAACAACATATTGATCTAGAAATTCATAAATCTCTTGTGGCTTTGGGAGTTCAGCAAGTCCAAGCGAACTTGTCTCTTCAAGTTCCTCGATAATAATTTCGTTACAGAGTTCGATACATTCATCGCAGATATAAACGCCTGGGCCAGCAATTAATTTTTTAACCTGCTTCTGAGTCTTTCCGCAGAAAGAACATTTCAGGAGGTCGCCCGATTCACCAATGCGCGTATTCATAAGAGAAGGCTAGGACTTCACCCCGATTCTTGCGGGCAAATCCCAGCCTAACTCTGTTCGCTTATAGGCGAATTTTATTTAAGTGATGCCTTACGGCTGACCATAACTTGGTCAATCAATCCATATTCGACGGCTTCAGCAGCAGTAAGAATCTTGTCGCGTTCAATATCTTTTGTGATCTCATCCGCACTTTTAACCGTGTGCTTAACCAACATCTCTTCAAGCAAGGTGCGCATGCGCATGATTTCGCGGGCTTGGATTTCAATATCAGAACCCTGTCCGCCACCTTCGCTGTATGGCTGGTGAATCAAGATACGTGCATGTTCAAGGGCGTAACGCTTTCCCTTTGCACCACCAGCAAGAAGAATCGCAGCAGCCGATGCCGCTTGACCCAAACAAACTGTCATCACATCTGGGCGAACGAATTGCATAGTGTCATAAATTGCAGTCAAAGCAGTGAATGAACCACCTGGTGAATTTATATACATCATGATGTCGCGATCTGGATCCATTGATTCCAGCGTTAAAAGTTGAGCCATAACATCGTTTGCAACGGTGTCATCAATTGCCTGGCCAAGAAAAATAATGCGCTCTTCGAAGAGCTTTGTATATGGATCTAAACGCTTGTATCCATATGAAGTTTTCTCTTCAATTGTTGGAAGTACGTAACGGCTGTTTATCATTTCGCTGTTCCCCCGCTTCCAGAAACTTGTCCGGCTGAACGAACAACGTGATCAACAAAGCCATATTCCTTCGCATCTTCCGCAGTAAACCAACGGTCGCGATCTGAATCAGCTTCGATAGTTTCTGGCTTCTGACCAGTGTGGAATGAGATCAATTCAGCCATCTTCTTCTTAGTAAATGACATTTGTTCTGCTTGAATCTTGATATCTGATGCAGTTCCTCCGATGCCGCCTGAAGGTTGGTGCATCATGATTCTTGCGTGTGGAAGTGCATAACGCTTTCCAGCGGCGCCGGCGCAAAGTAAGAACTGACCCATTGATGCCGCAAGTCCCATTGCAACTGTTGCAACATCGTTCTTGATGTATTGCATCGTGTCGTAAATCGCCATACCAGCAGAGATTGATCCACCTGGTGAATTTATGTAAAGGAAAATATCTTTATCTGGATCTTCTGCAGCAAGTAGTAGTAACTGCGCAGAGATCGCATTGGCCATTGAATCTTCAACGACTGAACCTAGAAAGATGATGCGTTCTTTTAGAAGCCGGTTATAAACCTGGTCATCTAAACCACCACTTGGTGCTGAACCCGCTAGACGCGGTGTAATGAGATCCACAACTTCCTCCAGATTGATTGATTCTTATTTAAATCCTAGTAATGACACTAACAATGTTTTGGGCCAAATGCTTCCGCAAATTGGCAAAAACCTGGCTTGGGCTGTTCGCCCTGCGAGAAAGTGCCAGATGCCCTAAATAAGTTAAGAGATTATTCGGCAGCTGGAGCAGCTTGTTTTGGTGCCAACTCTTCAAGGTTTACTTCTTTGCCAGAAGTTGTAACAACCTTTACGCGAGATAAGACGCCAGCAAGTGCTTTGGCGCGAGAAACTTCAGCGACCATTGTTGTGATCTGGCCAGCATCTGAAACTTCCTTCATGAATTGTTCCGGTGTCATTCCATATCTCTGGGATGCACGGATTAAATACTCAGTTAGCTCGTTCTCGTTTACCGAAACGCTCTCCGCGGCCACAATGTTGTCGAAGAGGATTTCTTGAGTAAGAGACTTAGTCACTTCTTCGGTGACTTCCTTGCGGTGCTCGGCATCCTCAAGGCGACCTTCCTTATCTAGGTGGTCATTTACTTCATCTTCAATAATGTTTGCTGGAAGTGGGATTTCAATATCGGCGATTAACTTCTCTACTAGAAGATCGCGGGCATGGGCGCCTTGCTCTAGGTGCTTCACTCGCTCTAAGCGAGTTTGAATATCTGCGCGAAGTTCGGCAAGGGTTTCAAATTCTGAGGCAAGTTTTGCGAACTCATCATTGAGTTCAGGAAGGTCGCGATGCTTAACAGCCTTAACTGTTGCATCAACCGCGCCTTTCTCATCATCTTTCTGACCAACTAATTGCGTTTCAAAGCGCTTTGATTCCCCCGCCTTTAAACCAATAAGTGCTTCATCCAAGCCATCAACCATGCGGTTTGTGCCGACTTCATAAGAAAGATCATTTGCAGTTCCGCCATCTACGGCTTCGCCATTAATAGTTGCAATTAAATCAAGTGAAACGAAGTCGCCATTTTCTACCGCTTTTTCAACTGTGGTTAGCGTTCCAAAGCGGGCGCGAAGGGCATCGACTTGCTCTGCAACTTCAGAATCAGAAACAACTACATCTTCAACAGTAAGTGCGATCTTTGAGAAATCTGGCAACTTTAATTCTGGGCGAACATCGACCTCGGCTGTGAATGAAAACTTTTCACGATCAACCAATTCTGTAACTTCGATATTTGGGCGACCGATTACATAAATATTCTGCTCTTTAAGTGCTGCGCCATAGAAAGGTGAAATCGAAGCGTTAATCGCTTCATCTAAGATCGCTGGGCGGCCAACGCGTTGTTCGATCATCGCTTGTGGAACTTTGCCCTTACGGAAACCAGGAATATTGATGCGCTCGCCGAGTGCTTTGTAGGCACTTGAAATGTGTGGTTCTAATTCTTCAAATGTAACTTCGATAGAAAGCTTCACACGAGTTGGGGAAAGAGTTTCGACTGCGCTTTTCACATTGCTCCTAGTTTTATTTTTATTTATTCAATGTTCTGGTCGGGGCGAGAGGATTCGAACCTCCGGTCTCCTGCTCCCAAAGCAGGCGCGCTAGCCACTACGCTACGCCCCGCGGCGTAAGTCCGAATTCTAAGCCCTAAATTCCAATCCCAAAACCAACGGAAATTCGCATCAAACATGCGAAAAGGGCCCGAGGTTTCCCCCGAGCCCTTTGCTTTTACTTATCTATTACTTATTTAGCCGATCCAAGCATTGATTGGAGAGCTTAGGAAGTAGATCATGAAGAGACCTGAAACCAAGAGAAGCAGCGGATGAACTTCGCTACGACGGCCTTGGATAATACGGATCACAACATGTGAAACGAATCCTGCGCCGATACCTACAGAAATATTGTAAGTAAATGGCATCAAGATAATTGTTAGGAATGCTGGAATCGCAATTCCGTAGTCAGCCCAATCCAAGCCCTTGATCTGTGTCATCATCAAGAATCCGACGACTACAAGTGCAGGAGTTGCTGCTTCGTAAGGAATAACTGCAACAAGTGGTGCAAGGAATGTGGTCAACAGGAATAGAACACCAGTTACTACTGATGACAAACCTGTACGCGCACCTTCGCCAACGCCTGCTGCTGATTCGATGTAGCTGGTATTTGAAGAGATGCTTCCAGCGCCACCGGCCATTGCGGCCACTGAGTCAACAAAGAGAATCTTGTTGTTGTTTGGAACATCGCCCTTGCTGTCAATCAATCCTGATTCGTGACCGATTGCTGTAACTGTTCCGACAGTGTCGAAGAAGTCAGATAGCAAGAGGGTGAATACGAAGAGGAGTGCAGCAACGAATGAGATTCTTTCGAAAGAACCGAAGAGGCTGAAGTTTCCGAGTAGACCAAAGTCTGGAGTAGCAACCACATCTGAAGGCATTGCAGGAACGTTTAGATTCCAACCCTTTGGATTTGTCTTTCCGGTTGCGCCATCAAATAGTGGGCCAATCTTGAATGCTGATTCAATTGCAATCGCAACTGCAGTTGAAACAATAATCGCGATAAGAATTGCGCCTTTAACCTTCTTGACCAAAAGTCCGATCATCAATAGAAGGCCGAAGCAAAATACAACTATTGGCCAGCCAACAAGGGTTCCGCCATCGCCAAGTGTTACTGGTACTGGACCAACACCTGTACGACGAACGAATCCTGCATCAACCAAACCGATTAGTGCAATGAATAGACCGATACCGACTGAGATTGCGATCTTGAGTTGTGCCGGAACTGCACGGAATACCGCGGTTCTAAAACCCGTTAGAACAAGAACGGTAATAATGATTCCTTCAAGAACAACAAGTCCCATTGCATCTGCCCATGACATCTTCGATGCAATACCCACTGCAACGAAAGTGTTTAGGCCAAGACCAGTTGCGAGCGCCAGTGGAAAGTTTCCAACTACGCCCATCAGGATTGTAAGTACACCTGCGATTAACGCAGTTGCTGCAGCAATTGCTGCAAGGTTAGGAGCGTCTCCACCTCCGAGGAACTTTCCGTCAGCATCTTTTGATAGACCGATGATCAACGGGTTGAGTGCCACGATGTATGCCATTGTGAAGAACGTGACGAAACCACCACGTACTTCGCGACCTACGGTTGAGCCACGTTCAGATATTTTGAAATAACTATCTAGCATGGAAGAACCTTTCTGATTTTGGTATCGGGGGTGTTTGCGACCCCGTGTGCAATCACGGCGCACAAGCCGGAGGAAGATGAGACCGAGGCTAGTGCTTACCTCTTGGTAGAACCCGAAACCACACACCGATTTCCCAGGAAAATTCATGCGTGTTTTAGGGTGAATTCAGAGCAGGGGCATTTGCCATCACCCGAGCGGTGTAACATAACCGCTGGTTCACGCTCAATTCATGCGTATCGCACGAAATCTGCGGGTGTAGCTCAATGGTAGAGCCCCAGCCTTCCAAGCTGGCCATGCCGGTTCGATCCCGGTCACCCGCTCCATAAATTTGATTCCGCCAACCTTAATCTTCAATTAGGCGACTTGAACAAATGCCAATCCTGAAATGGCGAGACCATCCAAGGTTGCATCTGCTGACCATCCGGTGCCGTCAATAATCGAGACTGTTAAATTAATTGCATTACTTCCAACGGTAATAATTCCTTCATGTAAAAAAGAAAATCTAAATGAAGTTGCATATAAAGAATCACTGCCTTTTCCTATTCCCAAATGAGTTGCATATTCGAGAACTGAACCTTCACCAACTGCAGTAACTTCTGAACCTAAAGCTGTAGCCGCAAACCCAGTTCGAGTATCAGAGCCATTAAGAATAATTGAAAATCTATATTTTGTATTTGGCTGCAAATTTCCAAAAGGGTTGCTTAGAGATTTAGCTGAACTGCTAGATGAAAGACCCCAATTAACTCCTGACAAAACACTGCTTAGTACAAAACTTGTTATTGCATTCGAACCAGCTGGACCTGTGGGACCCGTGTTACCTATTGATCCTGTTAATCCGCGCTCGCCAGGAGTTCCTGTTCCAGTTGCACCTGTTGGTCCTTGTGAACCAGTAGATCCTGGCGTTCCATTTGGTCCCGCAGGTCCAGTTGCACCTGTTGGTCCTTGTGAACCAGTAGATCCTGGCGTTCCATTTGGTCCCGCAGGTCCAGTTGCACCCGTTGGTCCAGTTGCACCTGTACTGCCTGCACCAGAAGAACCTGATGCGCCGGTTGCGCCGGTTGCGCCAGGGATTCCGGGTGATCCATCTGCTCCACTTGTTGATGCACCTTTTGCGCCGGTTGCGCCATTAGTTCCGTTAGTGCCGTTGGTTCCTGCTGCACCTTTCATCGAAACCGGTGTTGGCCACTTTCCTTTTGTTTTTGGGCCGTAGATATTCATCGTGTTCGAATCGATATAAAAGTCGCCATCAATTCCGGTTGACGTCTTAGGGGCACCTTTACCACTTAGCAAAGTGTTGATGCCAGGCGTTATTACACGTCCGGCTTTAGTAAGTGTTGATTTCTTTAAGGTATTCGCACTGGCTTGCGATGAAGTGAAACTGCTAATTATTAGTAGTGAAGCTAGAACAGAAGCTATAGATTTGAATGATCTTAGGGAATGCATTTCGGGCCGCTTTTCCGGGCTTATTTACCCCTTGTATAGGGGCGATGTGTTAATCAGGATGGGCGCATAATTCCGTCAAATCAAGAAAAAGCATGGGGGCAACCTCTCATTCCAAATAATTTAGTGCAAGCAAGCCTAAAATTCACAGTTCAATTTCAGGTTTAATCATTATTATCCCCAGTCAAAGGATGTTATCTACGGGTATCTAGAAGTAATTGCTTCTAGGGCCGGGACAGATCGAAAGTTATGAAAGTAATAATCGATATTAGGGAGCAAAGAAAATATGAATAAGAAAATTGCAGCTGCTGGTCTAGCAACAGCACTTACATTCGGAACACTTGCAACAATCACAACAGCTAACGCTGATACTGGACGCTCGGTTGGGGCTCCTTCAAAGATTGCAACAGTACTTTCAGGGTTAGTAACTCAAGGAACAATTACTCAATCACAAGCAGATGCAATTAATGCTGCTCTGGCTACAGCCAAACCACCGAAGCAACTATTCGGCGGGATGGGAATGCCTGGTAAGAATTCAGCAGCACACCAAGCAGTTGTAACTTCAACTCTTGGAATTACAGCAGCAGATCTAAAAGCAGCACGGATTGCGGGAAAGTCACTTGCAACTCTTGCTGGTGATAAGAAGGCAGCTCTAATTACTGCGCTAGTCAATTTCGAAACAACCGAAATTGATGCTGCGGTGACTGCTGGAAAGATTACGGCGGCACAAGCAACAACTTTGAAAACTGGACTCACTGCTCGAGTAACTGCTCAAGTAGAAAAGGTTCCAGGTGCAAAGGTTGGCGAAATGGGTAAAGGCCACGGTAAAGGCATGAAGAAGAACGTATAACTTATTTAGCCATTCTCTACTAAAACCAGGCGGCTCTCACTAGAAATAGTGGGGGCCGTTTGGCTTATCTGCCATTATTGGGAAATGAGAATTCATATTGGAAGTGACCACGCGGGGCTTGAGTTCAAGGCAGTAATTATTTCGCACCTGGAGAAGAACGGTCACACCGTTATTGATCACGGACCAGTTGAATATGACGCTTTAGATGACTATCCCGTTTTCTGTATTCCTGCTGCGCAAGGTGTGGCAAATGATCCTGGTTCACTTGGAATTGTTCTGGGTGGTTCGGGCAATGGCGAACAGATGGCAGCAAACAAAGTTAAGGGAATCCGTGCGGCTTTAGTTTGGTCACTCGAAACAGCAGTTCTTGCGCGTGAACATAACAATGCAAATGTAATTTCTATTGGTGGTCGGATGCACAGTGAAGAATTCTGTCTAGAACTTGTAGACAAATTTATTGCCACACCATTTCCTGGTGACGAGCGACATGTTCGCAGAATTAATCTAATGGCTAAATTTGAAGATACTGGAAAGATTTAAACCTTCACATATTTCAAATCAGTAACGATATGGCCTTTTCCAATCCCCTTGCCTTCAAATCTTGTAAGCGGCCTGAAGTCTGGTTTTTCAATTACGCCACCTGAAAATCTTGAATCTTCGCTAAAGAGACTTTGTGACCATTCGGCATAGGGAACCCAATCTGTTGCGATGTGAATATGGCCCCCAACTTTTAACTTACGAAAAACTAAATCCAGAAAATCTCTCTGGACAATCCGACGCTTCCAATGCTTCTTCTTATGCCAAGGATCGGGAAAATAGAGATGTATTGCATCCAGACACTCATCATCCATCTTCTCTTCTAGAACTTTGCGGGCATCTTCATTTATCAATCTGACATTCGCTAGTTGATACTCGTTAATCCTTGCAAGCAGCGAACCAATTCCCGGGCGATGAACCTCTACGGCGAAGAAACCGGTATCGGGAAAGGTGCGGGCAATTTCCGCAGTTGCCTCGCCCATTCCGGTTCCAATCTCCATGATGACTGCTTTGCTATTTGGAAAGATTTCTGACGGAATTATTTGATGGTCTGGAACTATTCCAAAGAGATCCCAGAATTTATCAGTCGCCTTTGCCTGCGCCTCAGTTATTCGAGTTCCACGTAGGCGAAATGACCTATTACTTAGGCTGTAAAGGTTGCTCTTCTCCGTAGAACTCATGTGGGTATCTTAGGTAAGGATGGATAAGGTTGGCTCATGCCTGGTTTAAATATCTCAAGATCCGAAGCCCTAGAACGCAGTTCACATCTAGCAGTTACCTCTTATGTGGTGAATATAGATGTCTGTCAGGGCGCCGAAAATTTCATTGCGAAGTCAACCGTCAAATTCTCATGTAACAAGCCTGGATATGACACATTTATCGACGCTGTTGGCAAGCAAATAATTTCAGCGAAATTAAATGGCAAAGATGTAGATGTTTCTAATTACGATGGCGAAAGTGTATTTCTTAAAGGTTTAGCTGCGGAGAATGAATTAACCATTGAAATTTTAGGAGATTACTCAAAGACTGGCGAAGGCCTGCAGTATTCAGTAGATCCAGCAGATAACGA
Source organism: actinobacterium SCGC AAA044-D11 (assembly GCA_965268555.1). GTDB lineage: Bacteria > Actinomycetota > Actinomycetes > Nanopelagicales > Nanopelagicaceae > AAA044-D11. The sequence goes on along the minus strand of OZ254174.1, from coordinate 347,379 downwards.
AGTTTATTTATATTCCCAAGGCGAGACTGCATATATCCGAAAGATGTATCCATGCTTCGACCAACCAGATCTGAAGGCCACTTTTCAATTAACAGTTACAGCTCCTGCGCACTGGGAAGTTATTTCAAACTCCCCCGTTAAATCTAAGAACGCAGTTGAAGGCAATAAGAATGTCTGGGAATTTCTACCAACTCCACGAATTTCGACCTATATCACAGCGCTAATTGCTGGTCCTTATTATCACGTGCATGATGAATATGTCGGCGAGAAGACAGTTCCACTTGGAATCTATTGCCGTAAATCCTTAGCCGAATCCCTTGATCCAGAAGATATTTTCTTAGTAACTAAGCAGGGTTTTTCTTACTTCGAGAAAGTATTTGGGCTCGCATATCCATTTGAGAAATACGATCAGATTGCTGTGGTTGATTTCAACTGGGGCGCGATGGAGAACTCTGGCGCAGTTACTTTCCTTGAGAACTTATTGGTATTTAGAAGCAAAGTGACCGAACGTATGTATGACGCGCGCGCGAACACAATTTTGCACGAGATGGCACATATGTGGTTTGGAAATATGGTCACGATGCAATGGTGGGATGACTTATGGTTAAACGAATCTTTCGCTGAATGGTCTTCACACTTAGCATCGGCCGAAGGAACTCGCTTTGTAAATGCCTGGACTGGCTTTAACTCAGAACGTAAGAACTGGGCATATCGCCAAGATCAACTTTCATCTACGCACCCAATCGTCTCTGACATGGTTGATATCGAGACCGTGAACGCAAACTTTGACGGAATTACCTATGCCAAAGGCGCTTCAGTACTCCAACAACTCGTAGCCCATGTTGGCCGCGACAATTTTATTGCTGGCCTGCAGAAGTATTTTGCGAAGCATGCTTTTAAGAACACAACTCTTGATGATTTATTGCTTGAACTAAGTGCAACAAGTGGCCGCGATCTTAAGCCTTGGGTTTCAACTTGGCTCCAGACCGCAGGCGTAAACACGCTTCGCCCTAAGTTGGAAATTTCAGATAACAAGTATTCCAAGATTGAAATCTCGCAAGAAGCTCCGTTGGTTCCTGCGGATTCGAAAGAACTTCGTCCACATCGTCTTGCGGTCGGACTTTATGATGTTAAAGGTACTGATGTTGTCCTTCGCAAGTCATTAGAACTAGATGTTGCTGGCGCACTTACTGAAGTAGCTGAACTGAAAGGCGAAAGCGTTGCCGATTTACTTCTAATAAACGACCGCGACCTTTCATATGCCAAGGTCCGCTTGGATGAGCGATCGATCGCAACTCTAAAATCGCACCTCGGAAACATTTCAGATGGATTGACCCGTGCAATGTGCTGGGCGATTTCATGGGACATGTTGCGCGATGCCGAAATCAGTGCGACTGACTTTGTTGAGATTGCACTTGCTGGACTTCCTGGCGAAACTGACATAACCGTCGTAACAGTTATCGGAAACCAATTAACGACTGCGATCGAACTATATGCAAGCCCTGCCAAGCGCGATGCGCTTCGAATTCAAGTCGCTGATTCAATTGCTGGCTTACTTGCTTCTGCAAAAGCAGAGAGCGATCACCAACTGCAATTCGCCAGAATTTTTGCCGGTCTTGCCGCAAATGAATCACATGGAAAACAATTGTCTGCGCTACTTGATGGAAAACTTGCTGGACTTAAAGTCGATGCAGATCTACGTTGGACTTTTGTCTTGGCGCTCTGCGAACGTGGGTTATTTGCCCGTGCCCAACTTGATGCCGAGTTAGAGCGCGATAACACCATTAATGGCCAACTTGGTCACGCTACCTGCGTAGCTGCATTTCCTACTGCCGAAGCTAAAGCTGCAGCTTGGAAGGCGATTACGACAGAGGATCTAACTAGTTCAATACGCGCCTCGATTCACCGCGGGTTTATGCGATCTGGCCAACGCGATCTGCTGGCTTCATATGTTGATCCATACTTCGAATTACTTCTAAAGATGTGGGATAGCGCATCCTTTGATATCGGAAGTTCATTCGTAGAACTCTGTTACCCAACTTATATAACCGATAACGCCACTTTGGATAAAACTATTAATTGGCTTGCGACAACTGGCAAAGATGCACCTGCTGGTTTACGCCGCTTGGTTTCAGAGAGCCGGGATGCACTTTCTCGCGCACTCAAAGCTCAAGCCAAAGACGCTTAACTTGCTCGCCTAGTTATTCGATTCGGGTTAGTGATGAGCCCTTTGATTTGCGATCTACTGTTGAGAATAGAACTACAACTGTGATTGCTATGAAAAGAAGAGTTGGTACACCAACGAAGTAAAGCAATCCTTTAAATGTTCCAAGTGGTTCACCTGGAAGTGAGCCATCTTCTTGGGTAATGCGGTTTAAGACGCTGGTGAATAAATGCATAGAGGTATCTTATGCAACTCCGTGTTCAGCGCCAAATGGCCGAAGATATGAGATCCATCTCGAATCTGGTTTTCCGGTTCCAAGTATTCTCCAAGCTGCGCCGGCAGGTTCACGGGGCAGAGTCTTTAATTTCCAACCGATCTCTTTCAAAGTGCGATCGGCTTTTTGATGATTACATTTGTGACAAGCTGAAACAACATTCTCCCAATTATGCGCTCCGCCGCGACTACGAGGAATTACGTGATCGATCGAAGTTGCAGGTGCTGTGCAATAAACACAACGGCCACCATCTCGCGCAAAAAGCGCACGTCTTGAAAGTGGGACTGCGTGGCGATATGGAATGCGAACAAATTTAACTAATTTAATCACCGCGGGAAGAGTAATCTCGCCGCCGGAATATCTAAGGGTTGTTTCTGAATCTTCAACGGTTGTTGCGCGCTGATTTAAGACGAGGATCAACGCTCGTCTCTCTGATACGACACCTAGTGGCTCATAAGTGGCGTTCAGTACCAATGTCTGTGGCACCTGAATAGCTCCCTTTGGGTGAATAAAGCTCCAACACGTGGCTCGTGTTGTTGGGTAAATAGTGCCGTAAAGCGGGCAGAAAATCGCGCATTTCTGATGATTATTCTCGTGAACATAAGGATTATTCTTCGAACATGACCCTTAGCGAGAATGCCCAAAAGATTTATGACTGGTTTGTCGGTGCGCCCTTCCACATAATCTTGATCCTTGCCATCGCCCTCATCTTCCAGAAGTTAGGCGGCCGCGCAGTTGCTAAGGCGATAAATCGCATCGCTGAGGCTGACTTTGTTCCGGGTCCTAAACGTGGGCTAGAACGACAACGTGAACGCGCACGTACTGCAGGAACAGTTCTGCGTTCTGCGCTAAATGGAATGATCTGGTTAATAACTTTAACAATGATCTTAAGTGAACTTGGATTTAATCTCGGCCCACTTGTCGCATCAGCCGGAGTTATTGGTGTAGCACTTGGCCTTGGTGCTCAAACTTTAGTTCGCGATGTTCTTGCTGGAATGTTTATGTTAGTTGAAGATCAATATGGCGTTGGCGACCAGATTGAAACGATGGAAGTATCTGGTTTAGTTGAATCAGTTGGACTTCGTATAACCACTGTTCGTTCACAAGATGGAACGCTCTGGTACTTGCGTAACGGTGAAATCTTAAAAGTTGGAAATAAGTCTCAACCTAAAAACAATTAACTATCTGGTTGGTTCTTCATCGAGTGCGCGGCATATTGGAAATATGTCCATAACTCTTCTTTAAGTTCTTCGGCAATTTCTAAATCAATTACTGCGCCATGCATGCATTCGAGCCAGGCATCGTGTTCTGGCGTTGCAATGTGAAATGGTGCATGACGCATACGAAGTCTTGGATGTCCGCGCTCTTCTGAATAAGTAGATGGACCGCCCCAGTATTGTTCTAAAAACAGCGCAAGGCGTTCTTCTGCTCCAGCCATGTCATCTGCTGGATACATTGGTTTAAGAATCGGATTTGTAGCAACTCTTTGGTAGAACCGTTTGGTTAACTCTTTAAATGTTGCGGATCCGCCAGCTCGTTCATAAAAAGTTGCTTCGCTCATTTTCAAACTTCTTCTTTCACCTTGCTAATCTTGAGCACGAAATATGAAGTAATAACGCACATCAAGCCGCTTAAGTAGAAGGCGTAGGCATAATCGCCGAACTTTGTATGAAGAACTGCGGCTCCGAATGCTGCTGTTGAGCCACCAATTTGGTGTGCCGCAAAAACCCAACCATAAACAACTGGCGTGAGTTGTGGCCCAAGAACTTGGCGACAGAGAAGAATCGTCGGAGGAACAGTTGCAACCCAATCAAGACCGTAGAAAATTACGAAAACTAGGGTTGATGGATGAACAGTTGCAAAGAGAATTGATGGCAATAAAAATAGTGATAAGCCGCGGAAGAAGTAATAAACAAAGAGTAGCTTCCGTGGATCATAGCGATCAGTTAACCAGCCAGAAAAAATAGTTCCAACTACATCGAATACGCCAACTAAAGCCAACAAGCTTGCAGCAGTAACTTCGCCCATTCCGTGATCGTGTGCCGCCGGAATAAAGTGAGTTCCAATCAATCCACTAGTTGATAAACCACAAACAAAGAATGATCCAACTAAGAACCAGAAGTCTCGCTTCTTACTTGCATCGCGCAAAGTCTGAATGGCCAAGCGGCCAGCATTGGTTTTGTTCTGTTCTGGCTCAACCCAATCGCTGGGTGCGCCGAAAGGAGTGACTCCTGCCGAAGCTGGTTTTTCTTTTAAGAATATAAAGATTAGTGGAACCATAATAAATGCACCACATGCAACGGTTACCGAAACAGATTTCCAACCTACATTTGTTGCTAGTGAGGAAAGCCCTGGTAAAAAGATTAACTGCCCGGTCGCGGTTGCTGCAGTAAGAATTCCAACTACAAGTCCGCGTCTTGCTACAAACCACCTATTTGCAATCGTTGCGGCAAATACAAGTGCCATAGATCCCGTACCAATTCCTACAACTACTCCCCACAAACCAATTAAGTGCCAAGGTTTGGTCATAAAGATTGTAGAGAACGCACCAATTCCAACAGTTGTAAGCGCTGTCATCACAACTCTGCGAATTCCAAAACGCTCCATTAACGCCGCTGCAAAAGGGGCAGTTAAGCCAAAGAGCAGGATGTTTATCGCAACTGCAAGTGAAATATCATCGCGAGACCAGCTAAATGCTTCTTCAAGTGGAACGACAAGTACTGATGGCGCAGATCTAAATCCAGCAGTTGCTACTAAGGTTAAAAAAGTTACAGCAGCAGCGAACCAAGCTGGGTGTATGCGTCGAGTTTTAATCAAGCTTCTAGATATTCAGTTAAAAGTGCACGCTCTTCTTCAGTGATTGCACGTGATCGCTGGGTCTCCATATTCACAGCAACCTGAACAGTGCGCGCCTTGGCATGAACCCCGGCGCTTGAAGTTAATTCATATTCTAAAGTGAATGAAGAATTGCCAATTTTTGAAACCCAGATAGCAATATCAATTTCGAAACCACCTTGATTGATTGGTTCGAGATAATCGATCTCAGCTCGAGCAACGACCATATCAGAGAACATTGGCTTTAAGCCTTTAGCAATTCTGGAGTACCAAGTGAAATCAGCTCTGACCTCTTGGATAAAAGTTAAATAGTTCGCATTATTGATATGACCAAATGCATCTAGATCATTCCAACGTACATATGTTTTCCCGTGATGACGCATCAACGTGTCAGCTTCCGGTAAGTCACGCGATGTGGACGAGATGCTTCAATGCCAAGTCTTGCGACTTTGTTCTCTTCGTAAGATTCGAAGTTTCCTTCAAACCAGAACCACTGCGAATCCCCTTCATAGGCCAAGATATGAGTTGCAACGCGGTCCAAGAACCAACGATCGTGCGAGATAACCACTGCGCAACCAGGGAATTCAAGAAGAGCATTTTCAAGTGAACCAAGAGTTTCGACATCAAGATCGTTTGTTGGTTCGTCGAGAAGTAACAAGTTGCCACCCATTTTTAAAGTAAGTGCAAGGTTCAAACGATTTCGCTCGCCACCGGATAGAACTCCAGCAGCTTTCTGTTGATCTGGTCCTTTAAATCCAAATGCTGAAACATAAGCGCGTGATGGCATTTCTACTTGCCCGACCTTTATATAGTCCAAGCCATCGGAAACAACTTCCCACAAACTCTTCTTGGGATCGATGCCGCCGCGAGACTGATCTACATATGAAATCTTTACAGTCTCTCCAATTTTTACAGTCCCGCTATCTGGTTGTTCCATTCCGAGAATGGTTTTAAATAAAGTTGTTTTACCAGCGCCGTTCGGTCCGATTACTCCAACAATTCCATTGCGCGGCAAGGTGAAAGAGAGATCATCTATCAGCAGGCGATCGCCAAACCCCTTCTTTAAATGCTCTACTTCTACAACAACGCTTCCAAGTCTTGGTCCCATTGGAATTTGAATCTCTTCGAAATCTAACTTGCGAGTCTTCTCGGCTTCAGATGCCATCTCTTCATATCGAGCAAGACGTGCCTTAGATTTAACTTGGCGACCCTTGGCATTCATTCGAACCCATTCAAGTTCTTCCGTCAACCGCTTTGCGCGCTTTGCATCTTTCTGTCCCTCAATTTTAAGACGAGTCGATTTGGTATCTAAATAAGTTGAATAGTTTCCTTCGTAAGGAAATGCGCGACCCCGGTCTAGTTCCAGAATCCACTGCGCGACATTGTCCAAGAAATATCTATCGTGCGTGATTGCTACAACAGTGCCAGGATATTTACTTAAATGTTGTTCGAGCCAGAGCACTGATTCTGCATCCAAGTGGTTTGTTGGTTCATCAAGTAGTAACAAATCTGGTTGTTGTAACAACAATTTACATAAAGCCACACGACGACGTTCTCCGCCAGATAGAACTGATACATCGGCATCGCCCGGTGGACAGCGAAGCGCATCCATTGCTTGTTCAAGTTGAGAATCTAAATCCCAAGCATTTCGATGATCGAGTTGTTCTTGCAGCGTTCCCATCTCAGCCAATAGCTTGTCGTAATCTGCATCTGGGTTAGCCATCTCATCGCTAATTTGATTAAAGCGAGCTAAGAGCCCCATTGTTTCTGCAACGCCTTCTTGAACATTCTCTAAAACATTTTTTGTCTCATCAAGCGGTGGCTCTTGTAACAAAATTCCAACTGTGTAACCAGGCGATAAGAAAGCTTCGCCATTTGAAGGTTGTTGAAGTCCGGCCATGATTTGAAGGACCGTTGACTTTCCAGATCCATTTGGACCAACAACACCAATCTTCGCCCCAGGCAAAAACATCAGGGTCACATCATCAAGAATTACCTTGTCACCATGCGCTTTACGCGCCTTTTTCATCGTGTAAATGAACTCAGCCATGTGCGAAACCTTATCGGTTCAAATCGGTAGACTCGCGCAGGTATTTCAACAATATGCGCCTGTAGCTCAGTCGGATAGAGCAACCGCCTTCTAAGCGGTAGGCCGCAGGTTCGATTCCTGCCAGGCGCACCACAAATTTAAAATGAAAAAGCCCCGAACCATTTGGCTCGGGGCTTTTCGCTTCTACTTATTAAGCTGTGATTTTTGCAATCAGAGCCACGTTCACATCACGGAACTTGCCTGTGATGGTTGTGTATTCAAGTGCTGGACTTGTATTTGGGCACTTTGGATCAAGCAGGTAAGTCAAGAGATCCTTAACAGCCTTCGCTGTTTCAGCATCTTTCTGCTTGGTATCAACTAGTGCGTATGAGATTGAACCGAATAGGTAAGAACCTGGATCCTTTGTCTTGTAATCGTAGGTAACGATTCCCTTATCAGAAATCTTTGCCGCACCAAGGAATGCTGAGACGCCACCTGATGAAGGTGCTTGCCAGTTTCCAGCTTCGTTCTTGATGTTTGCAATTGCAAGACCATTTGTCTTTGCGAAGCTTGATTCAGCATATGTAATTGAGTAAGGAGTCTTTGCTGCAAGAGCAGCTACAGCAGCTGAACCTGAAGCTCCAACAATTCGACCAAGATTTGCAACCGCGTTGATGTTGCCTGGGAATGTTGTTGTGAATGAGTTATTTCCAGCCTTTGTCCAAACTTCTGGAGCAGAGCCATTTAGGGCCGCTGTGAAGTTTCCGTTTGTACCTGAAGAGTCAGAGCGGTAAATAACTTTGATTGGCTTGTTTGGAAGGGTGTAGCGAATCTTACGTGTTATTTCACGAAGCACTACTGGCTTTCCATCTTTGCTCTTAACTACTTGACCCTTGCCATCAGTCTGAAAGATTGTCTCTTTAACTGAACGGTTGTTATCTTCAACAATCTTTGGATCATTCCACTTTGTGATTGTTCCACCAAAAATTCCTGCAACTGTTGCTGGTGACAAGTAAAGTGGCTTGTCGTTTCCGATCTTGTACATAACTGCGATTGGGCCAGCGACTACTGGAATGTGTAGAACTCCATCGCGAGCTGCAGTGTGTGGTGTATCTGAAAAGTTAACTAAACTGGTCTGCTTATCTGATGCTGTACGACCTGCGCCAGAACCACCAAGACCATATGTAAATGTATTTCCGCTTTCCTTGTTATATCCAGCTTTGCAAGCTTCGATAAGTGGGCCAGGGAATGTAGCGCCCGCTCCGGTTAGTGAAACAGCTGCAACAGCAGATGGAGCTGCAAGGACGGCAACAGCAATAGCGGCGCCTAGAACCTTGATTGATTTAGAAAGTTTCATTTTTCCCCTTGTTAGGACTAAATAGACGTTTTGTCTATGAGGAAAAGTATTGTTTTCCGGTTAAGTCATTGGGGTTAACAGCCAAACACCGACCAACAATTAGGTGAACAGTTGGTAAACCAGTTTCAGCTAATTTTAGGCAATTTTAGGCAATTTTAACCAAAGCGCCCTGTCACATAGTTTTCGGTGCGGATATCTTTTGGTCTAGAGAAGATCTCACTGGTAGGCCCAACTTCAACAAGTTCGCCAGGACCACCATCAGATAGAAAGAAACCGGTGTAATCAGATACCCGAGCTGCTTGTTGCATATTGTGAGTAACAATGATGATTGTCATGCTTGATGAGAGATGTTGAATTGTCTCTTCAATCTTCAAGGTGGATCCGGGATCGAGTGCTGAACATGGCTCATCCATCAACAAAACTTCTGGGCGAACTGCAAGCGAGCGGGCAATACATAGACGTTGTTGTTGGCCACCAGAGAGTGAACCACCATATGCACTTAGGCGATCCTTTACTTCATTCCAGAGTCCAGCACGTTCTAAACATTCTTCAAGTAGGTCATCTTTATTTTGACTCTTTAATTGCGCAAGCTTTAGACCTGCTAATACGTTATCTGCAATTGTCATGGATGGGAAGGGATTTGGTTTCTGGAAAACCATTCCAACTTTTAGACGGATTTTTGTAACGTCCGTTCCTTGTTCATAAATATCTTGGCCATTCAATAGAACTTCACCGGCCATTGCGGCGCCCGGAATGAATTCGTGCATGCGATTTAACGTGCGGATGAATGTTGATTTACCGCAACCAGATGGTCCGATTAACGCTGTAACTGTGCCAGACCAGAAATCCAATGAGATATCACGAAGAACTAATTTGTCTCCGAACCAGGCATGGATACCGCGGGCCTCCAGTCCTACGCCAAGCGCGCCAGAACCTGGCTGCTTGCGGGCTTTATTGGCGTTCGCAACATCTGAAAGTGATGAAGGTGTTGTTGCCTTGGTTTCCATATCTTCGTTCCCATCCTCGTTTGGATTTATCACTTCTTGGCCCCACTTCCGCTTAAAGTTCTTGCCGCAATAAACAGTAAGAAAATAATAGAAAGCAATACGAAAATTCCAGCCCATGAACGCGCAATTGATTCTGTTGTTCCATATGTAAAGCCTTTCCAAATATAGAAAGGCAGCGATCCCATAGGAGCGTGGAATGGATTTGGATTCACAGTATCGCCACCACCAGATACCAAAATGAGCGGTGCGGTTTCGCCCGCAACACGAGCCAAACCAAGAATGGTTGCGGTTATAAGCCCACTCTTTGCGGCCGGAACAACGATTAACGAAATAGTGCGCCACTGAGTTCCACCGAGTGCAACGCCTGCTTCACGCAGATCATTTGGAATTAGCAGAAGGACTTCTTCGGAAGTTCTAGCAATTGTTGGAATCATCAAAATCGCAAGGGCAAGTCCACCCATAAAGCCAGAGGATGATTTAGTAATGGGAAAAACAATCGCGGAAAGAATAAATAGGCCAGCAACAATTGATGGCACACCTGACATTGCTTGTACTAAGAATTTAATTGGACGGGAATAGATTCCCTTGATTTCAGTTAGATAGATTGCGGTAAGAATTCCAATTGGCAGACTTATCAATAGTGCAATACCAACCATGATTCCAGAGCCGATTAGTGCGTGTAGCAAACCACCTTGACCAAGTGGATCGTTTGGGCCATTTGATTTCATATCTTGAGTAAAGAGATTGAAGTTGAGACCGGCGCGACCACGTTCAAAAATTGTAAACAAAATACTAAAAATTGGGACAACGGCAACTATCAATCCTGCGGTTGCAAATGAAGTAGCAATTGAATCCTTGGCTGCAGCAAGCCCACGCTTTATGTAGCTCTCAACAAAATTTATGACGATTACTGCGATAAAGAATATTGCTAAGTAAGCCAATTTGCCTTTCATTGGCGTCACAAGCACTACGGCATAGCTAACAAGCGCGGCACCTATGAGATTTATTGCCATGAGCAATTGTTGTTTTGGGGTGCGCTTCCAAGGACGAGTTGGCTTTACCTTCGGTGTTGTAGCGGTGCTCATCGACCCTTACCTCCGGTGCGACTTACGATTGTGTTTGCAATCGAATTCACTAGAAGTGTGAGAAGGAAGAGAACTAAACCAGCAGCCATCAGAGCGCGAGTTTCGGTTGGTCCGGCCTCACCAAACTTAAGAAGAATCATTGAGGCTACGTTGCCACCAGCGCCGATTAAAACTTGCCAGTTAATTTGATAAACCAGATTGAGAACCGTGTAAACCGCAACGGTCTCTCCCATTGCTCTTCCAAGGCCAAGCATTGCGCCACCGACTACGCCGCTTCTTCCATATGGAATTACAACGGCGCGAATCATTGACCAACGTGTTGCACCTAAAGCATATGCAGCTTGCACTCGATCAAGTGGTGTCTGCGAGAAAATTTCGCGTGAAACAGAAGTAATAATTGGAATAATCATGATTGCAAGCACTACGCCTGCAACAAATGGCGAGCGCGTAAACACCGGTACATCCATTTTAAATAACGGGAACCAGCCCAAGTATCTGTGAATTAACTTTGCCCAATATTCAACGTGCGGCATCAAAATAAAGAAGCCCCACATTCCAAAGAGAATCGATGGGAATGCAGCCATTAAGTCGATTACTGCAACCATAATTTTCTTCAGGAATTGCGGTGCATAAAAAGTTAGATACAGGGCGCACAAAACCGAGATCGGTACCGCAATCACAACGGCCATTGCCGCACACAATAAAGTTCCAACCAACATTGCGGCAATTCCAAATGTTGAGGCCGCTAAATCAGTATTTCCTGCATTGTCTTGCATGACTTGCCAATTGCTTCCGGTTATAAATCCAAATCCTTCAGAGCGCAGAACTTGGAAACCTTGGTAGCCCAAGAAAATTAGAATTAAACCTAAAATTACGAGGGATGAAAGTCCGCCCGCAGTTGCAACACCACGAAAAACTTTGTCTGAAAATCTTGGCTTAGTTGTAATCTCGCGCTTATCTGGTGTTGAGATTGGGGATTTCACAGTTCTAGCCCCGGGCGAAGTTGTGCTCACGAGCCGATTGTTATGCCATGCGGGATTTTGAATGTGGAACAAAGGTGAACCCAAGGTGAACGAATGGTGAAATTACAGCCCAGAGCGCTAATTGGTTTAGGCTCTGACGATGTCCTCGAAAAATGATTCCCCGAACCTGATTTGGGTTGATTGCGAGATGACAGGCCTCGACCTTAATAAAGATGTGCTGGTTGAAATCGCGGTCTTGGTCACCGACTCCGAATTAAACATCTTGGGCGAAGGCGTGGACCTGGTTATCAAGGCCACCACCGAACAGCTTTCGGGCATGAACGAATTCGTAACCAATATGCACACCGAATCTGGCCTCATCGCCGAGATTCCAAGCGGTGTTGAAGTTTCTAAGGCTGAAGCAGAGATAATCGCTTACCTCGAGAAATATGCGCCCGGCGCCGGTAAGTCGCCACTGGCCGGAAATTCAGTTGGAACTGACCGATCATTTATCGCCCGCGATATGCCGCTGCTAAATGCCTATCTTCATTACCGAACCATCGATGTTTCATCGATCAAGGAATTAGCCCGCCGTTGGTATCCCCGCATTTACTTTGCAGCCCCGAAGAAGACCGGCAACCACCGAGCCCTCGGAGATATTCGTGATTCCATCGAAGAGCTCGAGTATTACCGCAAGGCCATCTTCGTTCCAAACAATTAGATTTATTTCAGATATTTATTACCGTAGTATTAGCACCTCATGGTGGTCGTAGCTCAGCTGGTAGAGCACTCGGTTGTGGTCCGAGATGTCGCGGGTTCGAGCCCCGTCGATCACCCCAATCTTTAGGAGACCTGCAATGGAATCTATGGTCTTCGACGTGGTTATCGAGATCCCTGCGGGGTCGCGAAACAAATACGAGATTAATCATGAGACTGGCGAAGTTCGCCTAGATCGCATGCTCTTCACCGCAACTCGTTTTCCCCATGATTACGGTTTCGTAAAGAACACACTTTCTAATGATGGCGATCCACTTGATGCACTCGTCATGTTGGATGAACCAACTTTTCCGGGCTGTGTAGTTTCCTGTCGCGTCATCGGAATGTTCCGTATGACCGATGAAAAAGGCGGGGATGACAAACTTCTCTGCGTCGCCGCTGGCGATATTCGCAAGTCTGGTCTTAAAGATTTAGCTGATGTCCCCCATTATGAGCTCGAAGAAATCAAGCACTTCTTTGAAGTTTATAAAACCCTAGAGCCGGGCAAAGAAGTTTTTGGTGGCGAATGGGTAAATCACGATGCTGCCCAAGTCGAGATAGTAAATTCCTACAATCGTTTTAAGAAGCACTAATTAAATAATCCCTTCCCCATCTCAGCCAACTAACAAAATGAGGTGACGATGTCCGGCATTGATACAGGTGATACCGCTTGGGTTTTGATGAGCGCAGCTCTTGTTCTATTCATGACACCAGGTCTTGCGATCTTTTACGGTGGCATGGTTCGTGCAAAGAGCACACTAAATATGATGATGATGTCATTCGCCGCAATTGGCGTAACCACAATTATCTGGGTTATCTACGGCTATTCATTAGTTTTTGGAAAAGATACCGGAAGCGGAATCATCGGCAACTTTGATCACATCGGTTTAAACAACACGATTGACCAAGTCGTAGGCGGCGAAGGCCACACAATTCCGACTCTCGCATTCGTGATGTTCCAACTTACTTTCGCAATAATCACTGTTGCACTTCTTTCTGGCGCTATTGCAGATCGCGCAAAATATAGTTCGTGGGTAATTTTTGTCGGCGTTTGGATAACTTTGGTTTACGCACCAATCGCACACTGGGCATTTGCCGGACAAGGTGGCACAGGCGGTTGGATCATCGACAAACTTGGTGCACTTGATTTCGCAGGTGGCACTGTTGTTGAAATAAACTCTGGTGCCGCAGCCCTTGCACTCGCAATAGTTCTCGGAAAACGCGAAGGTTTTAAGCGCGATCCAATGCGCCCACACAATATGCCACTAGTACTTCTTGGCGCAGGAATGCTCTGGTTTGGTTGGTTTGGTTTCAACGCTGGTTCTGCACTTGGTGCATCTGGTTTAGCCGCAACCGCAATGATCAATACTCAAGTTGCAACTGCTGGCGCCGCAATGTCTTGGTTGGTTTACGAAAAGATTAAGGGCGGCAAAGCAACAACACTCGGTGTTGCATCTGGTGCCATCGCTGGCGCAGTAGCAATTACACCGGCATGCGGATATGTAACTCCCCTAGGCGCACTTGCAATCGGATTAGTCGGTGGCATCGTTTCTGCTTGGGCTGTCTCTCGTAAATATAAATTTAATTACGATGATTCGCTAGATGTAGTAGGAGTTCACGGCTTTGGCGGAATTGTCGGCATGATTGCAATCGGATTGATTGGAACAAAAGCTGTAAATGAATTGGGTGGAAATGGGCTCTTTGTTTCTGGCTCACCTTCACTTCTCACCAAACAAGTAATCGCAATCCTTGCTACCGCGGCTTATTCATTCACCGCTACTTTCATAATTGCAAAGGTCATACAAAAGACCATCGGATTTAGAGTCCGTCGCGATGTCGAACTCGAAGGCCTCGACACAACCACGCATGCCGAATCCGCATATGACATCAACCCATTTACAAGCCGATAACTAGAACTAGGATTACTAATTATGAAACTAATAACCGCAATCGTTAAGCCAGCAAGAGTCGATGACATCAAAGTTGCCTTGCAATCAAATGGCATCCAAGGCATGACAGTTTCTGAAGCAAGTGGCTTCGGTCGCCAGAAGGGCCACACCGAGATTTATCGCGGTGCTGAATATGTTGTTGATTTAATTCCTAAAGTTCGCATCGAAGTTCTAGTCGATGATGCCGATTTAAATCGCATCCTTGATCTAGTCGTGAATACTGCAAATTCTGGCGCCATCGGCGATGGAAAAGTTTGGGTAACACCAGTAGAAACAGTCGTCAGAGTTCGCACGAATGAGCGAGGTTCTGACGCGCTTTAGGCTTTTGCGCACACCCCTTCTCGCTGATAGGGTCTGCGATGCGTTCGAAGTTCCCCCTTTGAATGAGCTCGGGTTGTTAGCTCAGTTGGTAGAGCAGGTGACTCTTAATCACCGGGTCGGGGGTTCGAGTCCCTCACAACCCACTCCGAGTTTTTTTAAGAATCACCCACAAAGTTCTAGTAACAAGCGCACTGACGACAACAATCACAGAAGTTACAAGAAGATTTCCATCTTCCATGTAGGGAATTCGAGTGAAAATAGCTCCTGCAATTCCGCCAATTAAAGCCGCGACTTTTTTACCACTCACTAATCAAGCCTTTTCGTAAGCAGTTTTCATTGCGGCTAGATCTATCTTCCGCATTTCAAGCATTGCTTCGGTTGCACGTTGTGCGCCTTGCGGGTCGGAACCACCTAGGTACTTACCCATTTCAGGTGAAACTACCTGCCACGAGATGCCGAATTTATCTTTTAGCCAACCACATTGACTCTCTTGTCCCCCATCGGCAATGAGTAAATTCCAGTACTTATCTATCTCATTTTGATCGGCACATGGAATCTGAAAAGAGATTGCTTCGCTGTGTGGAAATTGTGGACCACCATTTAAGCCAATAAATGGGCGACCAAATATCTTGAAATTAACTACAACTTCTTCACCTTGAATGTTTCCCGGGGTATCTGTAGGCGCTATCCAATTATCTTCTACAGAACTATTGGGAAAGATGCTCGTGTAGAAGTTCGCGGCTTCGCGGGCTCTACCGTTAAACCAGAGACAAGTTGAAAGTTCCATGGGTTGAGAATAAACCAAAGGGCTTACGAGGGTATGGCAGACTCTCGCCTATGCATGAGTTCACACCCGAAGTTGAGGCACTTGCTAAAGAAGTTTTGGCATACAGCCTTGAACGTTTAAAGAGCGATCCACCTTTAGATGGGCCGCGAACTGCTGAAGATTTATTTAATGAAGTTGGAAACACGATTACTGCTAAGGGTTTAGGTGGCCAGAAGGCGCTAGAAGTTTTTACTGAAGTATTAGCTAAGGCATGTATTTCAACTGACCATCCGCGCAACTTGGCCTTCATTCCATCTGCACCAAGTGAATTTGCGAACCTCTTTGATTTAGTTGTTGGCGCAAGTGCTTTGTATGGCGGATCTTGGCAAGAAGGTGCCGGCGCTGTTTTCGCCGAAAACCAAGCGCTTCGTTGGTTATCTGATCTTGCTGGATTGCCACAATCTGCTGGTGGTGTTTTTGTTCAAGGTGGAACAATTGGAAATCTTTCAGCGCTTGTGGTTGCACGTGCCGAGGCACGTAAGAAGTACCCAAATACTTCTCGCTTTGCGGTTGCTTGCAGTGCGGAAGCACATTCATCTATTGCGGGTGCCGCCAATGTTATGGATGTTGATGTATTAAAGATTGCCACTGATTCGGATGGAAAGTTGCAAGGTGATGCTGTTGGGGCTGCAATTGATGAATTGCATAAGAGTTCAAAAGTTCGGGTCTTTGCTGTTGTGGCAACATCTGGAACTACTAACTTAGGAATTATTGATAACTTAGAAAGTGTTGGCAAAGCCGCACATGACCGTGGAATTTGGTTCCATGTTGATGGTGCATATGGTTTGGCTGCGCTTTGTGCGCCATCTATTCGCCCATTATTTAAAGGTGTTGAAGCGGCCGATTCATTTATCGTCGATCCACACAAATGGTTGTTCGCACCATTCGATGCCTGCGCACTTGTTTATCGCAATCCGGCTTTGGCAAAAGAAGTTCATACCCAACATGCTTCTTATCTCGAGACTTTGCATGATGATTCTTGGAGCCCATCGGATTATGCAATTCATTTAACGCGCAGAGTTCGTGGTTTGCCGTTCTGGTTCTCACTTGCTGCGCATGGTGTTGATGCATATACCGAAGCTATGGAGCAATCATTAACTGTGGCGAAGGCCGCGGCAGAGTTAGTTAAGAAGCATCCTAATTTGGAGTTATTGCGCGAACCCGAGCTTTCGATTGTTGCTTTCACGCGTAAGGGCTGGGCTAAGAGTGATTATCAAAAGTGGAGCGATAAGTTATTAGCTGATCAAATTGGCTTTATTCCACCATCATCACATGAAGGTAACCCAATCTTGCGCTTTGCGATTGTTAACCCTTGGACCAAAATTTCAGATATCGAAATGATTCTGGCAACTCTTTAAACTAGCGATCCAGAAGGTTCTGTGTTGGGTTGTATGTCGAACCATTGCGGCGCTTTGCGATTGCAGAAAGTGCTTCTAAAACAACTCGGTTAGCAAGAATTGCAGTTATATCTGCGCTATCAAATGGCGGTGCAACTTCAACGATATCGATACCAACTATCGGAAGCTCTAGACAGATTCTGCGGACCGCTTCGAGCAATTCCCGACTTGTCATTCCACCTGGTTCTGGTGTTCCAGTTCCTGGTGCCATACCTGGATCAACAACATCGATATCTACAGATAAGAAGACGCCATCACATTCATTTGTGAGAGTTGCGAAAGATTCATCTAAAACTGCTTTCAAGCCACGGTGATGGATTTCAGTCATCTCGTATGAGCGCATACCTTGATCGCGCATCCAATTTAGCGTTTTATCTTCTGGCCAATAGCCTCGAAGTCCAAGTTGTAGAAAACGATCGCCGCGAACATAACCATTATTAATTAGATTACGCATCGGAGTTCCGTGTCCGACAAGTGCACCAAATTGATCTTCACCAGTATCGGCATGAGCATCAAAGTGAATCATTGAGATTTTGCCTTTACCGCGATGTGTTGCGATTCCAGCAACATCGGCCGATGCAATTGAATGATCGCCGCCAAGAACTACTGGAATAATTCCAGCGCGTGAAATTTTTTCGGTAGCCGCTTGTAAAACTCCTAGAGATTTAACTAAATCTCCTCCTGGCATTAACAAATCACCGGCATCAAGAACTTTGAGATCTTTTAGGCCATCGGTGCGAAGTGCTAGATGCGGTCTTGATGCATCATGCGGCAGGTAATCTCCCCCACGAATTGCTTGCGGGCCAAACTTTGCACCTGATCTATGAGATGTTCCAGAATCAATTGGCGCACCAACAATAATTACATCGGCGCCTTTGTAAGTAGAAGGATCATCCAAATCACATGAAGGAATGCCGAGGAAGGTAAAGGCAGGTCCGTACATGTTTCCGTGATTGGTCATAGCGCAAAGGATACGCGTAAAGCTAGGAAACGGATTCCTTTTCGTTCTTTGATTCATTCTTTGAAATCTTGAGCCAAGAGATAAAGCCCCAAATTACGAATGGCAGATAGATCGCATAAAGCGTGCCAGTTGGGTAATAGCCATTCTTAAATGCGAATGGGACACCAACGGCATCTACTGCGACCCAGACCAACCAGAACTCAACATAACCACGGCTCATGCCATAAGTTGCGAGCGCAGTCCCAGTAAATATCCAGGTATCAACAGTTAGCCAAGTTCCTGATTCACCAAGAGCCTTAAAAATTTGGTAGGCAACAAGATAGAAAACAATTATTGCTGGGATTAAATATTGCTTCTCTTTTGTTGTGGTCCAGCGAGGAGTTACAGGTGGTTTATTGCCACCACCGGCGCGTTTATGTTGCGACCAACGTATCCAGCCATAAACACTTACGATAATCAAAAGTAAGTTTCGACTTGCTTGGCCATAGAAATTCTTTGCCTGATCATCTGCGCCAAATGAGAATACTGCGCCGAGAAAAACCGTGAAGAGAAGTGCATCGCCAATAATTCCCACTGGCCAAGCAATAACTTTTCTTTTTAAACCTAGGACCGCGCTAGATAGGCCGAGAGTTCCACCTATAACTTCGCGCCAAGCAATTGATTTACTTCCGAATTGAATTTGTGCTTCAAACAACCATTTTAAAACCGACATCTATTGATCGCCTTTTGGCTTACGTTTTCTAAACTTTCTAGGATCAACTTTTTTCGCCGATTCCTGTGCCTTGTAAAGAAGAGATTTGGCCCAAGTGAATTCAGCAGCAAGAACGAATAAGCCACCAATCATGAAGGGCAAGGTGAAGGGTCCTGGAAGAACAATTAGGACGGTACCGATAGCTATGAGCGTGAACCCAACGACTAGAACAATTGTCTTTCGGACTGGGCTTGGAACCCCGCGCCAGATTTTTTTAAATTCCACGTTTTAATCCTAACGGCTTACTCGTTAAGATTGTGCTGTGGAACTCCAGAAGATACTTCTCTATTACGGCTTTACGCCTATTGCTGATCCCGAAGCGGTCCGCCTATGGCAACAAGCTCTCTGTGAATCCTTAAATATCAAAGGCCGCATCCTGGTTTCTAAGCAGGGAATCAACGGAACAGTGGGCGGGGATATGTCAGCCCTGAAGAAGTATGTAAAAACAACTAAGAAGTACCCGGGATTTAAGAAGATAGATTTTAAGTGGTCTAGTGGAACTGGAAATGATTTCCCAAGGCTAAATGTTCGAGTTAAAGATGAACTAGTAGCCTTTGGCAGCCCAGCAGAAATCGATGTAAATGAAAAAGGCGTAATTAATGGCGGAAAACATTTGAAGCCATATGAAGTAGATAAATTAGTTGAAGAACGTGGCGAGGAAGTTGTCTTCTTCGATGGCCGCAATGCTTTTGAAGCCAAAATAGGTAAATTTAAGAATGCAATTGTTCCTGATGTTGAGAGCAGTCGCGACTTTATTAAAGAGATTGAAAGCGGAAAATACGATCACATCAAGGATAAGCCAATCGTTACATATTGCACCGGTGGAATTCGCTGCGAAATACTTTCAGCTGTAATGGTCAAACGTGGTTTTAAAGAGGTTTATCAAATTGAAGGCGGCATCGTTCGCTACGGAAATAAGTTTGGCGATGATTCGCTTTGGGAAGGCTCACTCTTCACCTTTGATGGCCGGATGGCAATTGACTTCTCGACCAAGACAAAAGTTATTGGCGAATGCGAAAAATGCCAGGCGAAGACAAATACCTTCTTTAACTGCGCGACTGCAAGTTGTCACGAATTGATTTTGCTCTGTTCTGATTGTTCGAAGTTAGATTCAAGTTTGAGTTGCGTACATTCTGGTGCATCTCAACGTGACTCTGAAATGGTTGGTTAATATTCGGTGGCAGACTTAAGAGTTTGCGTAATCGGTACTGGTGCGATGGGCACCGATCACATAATTCGGATTAATTCTCGGATGTCTGGTGCTGTTGTCACCGCAATTGTTGAACCAGATTCTGCTCGCGCAGCTGAAGCTTTGAAGCACGCCCCCGATGCAAAACAATTTGCAAACATCTCTGATGCAATCGCAAGTGGGCAGATTGATTCCGCTCTAATTGCCACTCCAGGGGCATTCCACGAAGAAGTGCTAATGCCAATAATCGCCGCTGGAATTCCTGTTCTATGCGAGAAGCCAATGACTCCAGATGTTGCTTCAGCAATTCGAGTGGTCGAGGCTGAAGTTAAAAGTGGCAAGAAGATTATTCAAGTCGGATTCATGCGTCGATTTGATGAGGGCTATATCCAATTGCAGAGTGAGATTGCGGGTGCAAAACTAGGCGAACTCTTGGCTTTGCATTGTGCACACCGAAATCCATCAGTTCCTGATTGGTATGGCAATGAGATGTTGATTGCTGATTCGGTTTCACATGAGATAGATATCGTGCGTTTCCTAACTGGATCCCCGATAGTTTCGGCTGAAGTTAAGCAATTAAAGCGAAATAAATTGGCCCCAGAACGGTTGAACGAACCGATCCTGGTTCTACTTGAAACCGAGTCTGGAGTTATTGCAACCGTTGAGATGAATGTTTCCGTTCAATTTGGATATCAAGTAATTACTGAAGCAGTTTTCCAAAAAGGTGTCTGTGAAATTGGACGGTCCAATGGAATGACAACATGGGAAGCAGGACGTTCTAGTACTGCAGAACACGTAAGTTATCTAACGCGCTTTGCTCGTGCATACGATGATGAAATTCAAGCATGGATCAACGCCGCAAAAATTGGACAAATTGGCGGACCGACTGCTTGGGATGGTTACATGTCAGTTGCAGTTGTTGAAGCAGGATTAAAATCACTGCAATCTGGTGAGAAGATTGGCGCTACCTACATAGCAAAACCAGCTTTCTATAACTAGTATTTGCACCCTGAGAGCAATTGGGAGATAAATGGCTAAGAAATTAAGAATCGGTGTTATTGGTGCAGGACGAATTGGCATCGTGCATTCAGGAAGTGTTAATGACACAGCTGGCGCAGAACTCGTAGTTGTAGTTGATGCAATCGAAGAGAGCGCGGCAAAGCTTGCGGGCCAATACGGAGCAAAACACACAACCGATGTGAATGATATTTTTACTAAAGGTGATGTCGATGCAATAATCGTCGGCTCTCCTACCCCAACTCACGTAGATTTAATTAGCCGCTCAATCGATGCTGGCATCCACGTACTTTGCGAAAAGCCAGTTGATCTAGATATCAATCGCGCAAACACCATAAAAGATAAGGTCGCTAACTCAAAGACCAACGTTTCAATCGCTTTTAACCGTCGCTACGATCCGAACTTTGCTGCTGTTTATGCACGCGTCAAGGCTGGCGAGCTTGGAAACCTTGAGCAATTAGTTCTAACAAGTCGCGATCCTGCGCCACCACCACAGGCATACATTGCAGTTTCAGGTGGAATCTTCCGCGACCAGGTAATCCATGATTTCGATATTGCACGTTACTTTGTTGGCGATATTGCTGAGGTCAGCACGTTTGCAACAAATGCATTTAGCTCTGAGATTAAAGCCGAAGGCGACTTCGATACTGCGATTACAAACTTGCGAAGCACTGATGGCAAGTTAGTTTCAATCATCAACTCACGTCACTCTTCATATGGATATGACCAACGCCTCGAAGCCTTCGGAGATAAGGGAATGCTGCAAGTTACAAACCTAGCCCCAACATCTGTTCGCAGTTTCAAGGCTGACCACAGCGAACAGTTAGATCCATATCTAAACTTCTTCCTAGAACGATATGCCGCTTCATACCGCAAGGAGCTTGCGTTATTTATCGAGAGTATCGAGACCGGAAAACAACTCAACCCGACTTATGAAGATGGTTGCAAAGCGTTGATACTTGCTGACGCTGCTACCGAATCTGCTAAGACGGGCAAAGTTGTAAAGCTTTAGAAACCTTCTGCTACTAGTTCGGCAAGAACTTGGCGTAGGAATTCAACACTTGCTTTAGCATCTACAAATGGGCCGGCGCCAACTGCTGGCTCAGCGGTTAGAGCATTATCTTGTTCGAGAACGAACCAGCCGTCATAACCAGCCATAATCAAATTGCGAACAACGGTGCGAATATTTGCATCGCCCTGGCCAAGTGGTGTGTAAAGACCAGCCAACATTCCGTCATAGTAAGTAACTTCATGTGAGCGAACTTTTGCAGCCATAGCGTTATTAACATCCTTTAGATGTGAATGTGCAACGCGGTCTGCATGATCTTTCGAGAATGCAACGATATCTGTACCACCAATCATCATGTGGCCGGTATCTAAACAGAATGGAATTGTTGAACCCTTAAGCACTCGGTTTACATGATCAGCAGTTTCAACCATTGTTCCAACGTGTGGGTGAAGTACTGACTTAACGCCAATCTTTGCCGCCTCTGCCTGAATGCGATTTAGATTGTTAAACAAAATATCCCATTCGGCATCAGTTAACACTGGAAGTTTTTCATCATAACCAGTGATTCCAGAGTTTGCGGCGAGAACTAAAGTCTTTGCACCAGCCGCAACATATCCTTCAAGTTCCTTTGCAACACCAGGAATTGGATCATGATCGGCGCGGTGCAAAATTACTGGAACAAAGCCACCTACGGCGGTCATGTTATGTTCTTTAAGAATAGAAGCTTTGAGTGCTGGTTCCATTGGTAAGAAACCTTCAGGACCAAATTCAGTTGCACTGAATCCAAGTTCTGCCATCTCTTTCAATACTCGCGCTGGTGACATTTGATGTCCCCAACCTGGAACTTCGCAAACTCCCCATGAGATTGGTGCAGCTGCGATCTTTGCGTTCTTTGCACTCATTTGGTGCTCCTGTCTTTGTTATTTTCTAGATTGGCATTGTTAGCGATTGCTATTGGTTTAACTCCAGTTAGAACATCACGGACACCTTGTGCTGCCATGACATATGTTGCGATGGTTGCTTGCTTGCTCAACCCCATTACATGTGGGGTTAGAACTACGCTCTCATGATCAAAAATTGGGTGGTGCTTTGGAGGTTCAGGATCAAAGACATCTAAACCAAGGCCGCCAAGTCTTCCGCTATTTAGCGCGTCAAGAGCAGCATCTAAATCAATTAGTGCACCGCGAGAACAGTTAACTACGATTGCACCAGGTTTAAGTGAATCAAACTCGGCCTTGCCAATCAACCCATTTGTTTCTGGTGTGAGTGGCACATGCAGAGTAATTACATCAGCGTTGCTTAAAAGTTCTGCAAGTGAATTCGCTTTTATTGGGGTTGGTATTTCTGCCATTGAGTCGAGCGCAATTGTCTTCATCCCAAATGCAGATGCAATCGCAGCAACTCGTTTTCCAATCCGACCATAACCAATAATTCCTAAAGATTGGCCCTCTAAATCACCAACTGGATAATTAGTGCGATCGCTCCAATTGCCGGCGGCGACTAACTTTGTTAGGGGGCCAAGACGCTTAGATAGCGCGAGAATATGAGCGAAAGTTCCTTCAGCCACTGCGTTGGTATTGCCGCCTGGCGTAATAACTACCGGGATATTGCGAGCATCCGCCTGCGCTAGATCAACTAATTCGGTCCCGACACCTGTGCGCGCAATTACTTTTAGATTTGGCATTGCATCAAATACAGATTTATTGAATTCAAATGCGGCGCGGACAATTGCGCCTTCGGCCGCTGCTAAATCTTGTGGCGTTGGATTCTCAATATATGTAAAGCCCGAACCCAGAATTGGCGCAACTATTTCAGCTGCGATTGGCCCTAAGCCAACAATTAGCGGATTCGAACTTGTGCTCATTATTTTGCGATCGCCGCCGTGGTTCCACTTACAGCTTTGATTGCAACCCACTTCTTAGATTCTGCGGATTCTTCAATCGCTGAAACAACTCGTGCGGCAGAAACAGCATCGTGAATATTTGAATTCTTACTCACTCCACCAAAATATGCTTCGAGGAATTTCCGAGCTTCAACAATCTTTAAATCGTCATAGCCCATTGAAGTTCCAGCACCTGGTTGGAAGTTCCCAAAGTCACCAAATGTTGGTGATGCCATAACACGTTGGTATCCAACATGATCGCCCTTGCGGCCGATTGCAATTTCAATTTCATTCATGCGTTCGAAGTCCCATTTCACTGAACCTTCAGTGCCATAAATTTCGAAGGTATAACTTGCACGTGGGCCAACTGCAACACGAGAAGCCTCGATTGTTCCGACCGCGCCGGCAGCAATTGCATTATCTGCAAATTTAATTAGCGCACCACCGTAATCCTCGTTCTCAACTGGCTCCATCTTTCCGCCTTCGATCACTGCAAAGTGTGTGCCGCTTCCCATTTCTAGAACTGGACGTTCGGTAATAACAGTTTTTGTCATTCCGCTAACTTCGGCGATTGGACCGACTAAATATTGAACTAAGTCAGCAAGGTGTCCCATTAAATCTCCAAGAACTCCACTGCCCGCAAACTTGCGAATAAAGCGCCAAGAGAGCGCACCATTTGGTTCTGCAGAATAATCTGCAAAGAAGGTGCCACGTATGTTTGTGATTCGACCAAGTGCGCCACTGGCTATAAGAACTTTTGCATGTTCAACCGCTGGGGCGTTTCGATAGTTAAAACCGATGGTTGTAGTAACTCCAGCAGCAATAGCTGCAGCCTCAACCGCTTCAGTCTCATTGGCGCCACGGCCTACAGGTTTCTCAATCCAAAAGGATTTTCCAGCCTTTGCTGCAGCAATTCCGATTTCAGCATGTAAAAAATTTGGCGCACAGATCGAAACGACATCAACATCTGGATGCGCTAGAACTTCTTTGTAATCAAGGGTTGAAGATTCATAGCCCAGTACATTTACTGCATAGTCAGCTCGCTCTTGCACATTATCAGCAGCAATTATTAAGCGCGGCTTGATGCCAAGTTCTGGATAAACAATTGGAAGTGATTGATAGGCACGGGAGTGAACTTTTCCCATCCAGCCAACGCTAATTAGTCCAACACCAACAGGGCGATTTGGAATTGCTGAAGTCATTTTCTTCTTTCTACTATCTCTTAAGTTGGGTTACTAGATTTGTGATCGCACCTGCGAGCAGAGTTGAATCAGATCCAATTGCGATGAATTTAAAGCCTTGATCGATAAAGGTCTGCGCTGCCGTAGCATCCGCCGCCAATATTCCAGCGACTTTGCTATTGGCTTTTGCAGCTGCGACCACCTTTGCAGTTGCTTCTAAGAATTTAGGGCTCTTGAAGTCGCGTGGCACACCAAGTGCAAAACTTAAATCAAGTGGCCCCACAAATAATAAATCGACACCATCTATCTTCGCGATTGCTTCAACGTTTTCGAGCGCCTTTAGGGTTTCAATCTGGATGATGCAAGCAGCATTAGATTTTTGCGTTAACCCTGATAAATCACGTCCCCATTTTGCACTGCGGTTATAGGTTGCAACACCACGATCTCCAAATGGTGGATATGACATGTGTTTGACAACTGCGCTTACTTGTTCTGGTGTTTCAATCCTAGGAATCATTACACCGCTTGCGCCGCTGTCGAGAGCGCGACCGATCCGAATTCTCTCCATAGATTCAACGCGAACTAAAGTTGGAATTCCATATGCCATTCCTGCAACAACGATAGGTCCGACTAGATCTTCACCGGCGCCACCATGTTCTAAATCAAGTAGAACCCAATCAACTCCCCCGACAGCAGCAATTTCTGCCGCCATTGGTGCACCCATACCAAGAAATGTTCCAATCGTTACTTGGCTGGGATCAGTGAATTTGTGCATTACGCATGCCATCTCTGGGTTGAAAGTCCGGCTTCATAATCCGCGCGGATCGCAGCAACCCAAGGCTGAGTTGAAACTTCCGCAGGTGCGACATCCCACCAAACATTAGATGCCGGCAGATTGGCGTGTTGAATTGTTGGAACAACAATTACAACTGGACCTTTAATTGTGCGCGCACTTTCTAGCGCCTTGCGAATTTCATCCGGTGTAGTTGCATAGATTGCCTTTGCGCCCATACCTTCTGCCATCTTTATTAAATCAATATCTAGATAATCGCCCTCAAGTCTTGGCGCTGTGCCCTTAGCACTTCCCGCTTCGGCAACCGATGGACCGTCTTGACGGTATCTAAATTCGTTTCCAAAGTGATGACCTACGCGCCACATTTGTAATCTGCGGATAACTTGGTAACCGTGATTTTCGGATACAACAACTGTCATGTTGATTCCCTCTTGTGCTGCGGTTACTAATTCAGTTGGCGCCATTACGAAAGTGCCATCACCGATAAAGACTAAGACGCGCTTTGCTTGATCAGGAGTCGCAAGGCGAACGCCGATACCCGCAGGAATTTCATATCCCATGCAAGAGAATCCAAATTCAAGATGCGCAAACTTACCTTTCGTTGCATCCCAAGCTTTTTGAATATCTCCTGGAGCGCCGCCAGCAGCAGCAATAATTACGTCACCGCTCTTAGCAGTTTCATTCATCAAGCCAATTAATTGGCCTTGGGTAATTACGGCATTTGTAATTGGGGAATCCGGAAGGGTTGATTTGTCGAAGAGAGTGTCTGGGTTAATAGCTTCAGCAAGTTGTTTAGCCCAAGTCGTAATACCGCTATTAATCTTGGCCGCCCAATCTGATGGCACCTTGTAACCAGCGACTGCTTTGGTTAATTCAACAAGTGAAAGTTTGGCATCTCCGAGAATTGCAACCGCACCTTGTTTAATTGCATCGCTTTCAGTGATATTGATTGAGGCGAACTTAACGTCAGGATTTTGGAACATTGATTGTGAACCAGTTGCAAAATCTGTTAGGCGAGTTCCGATTGAGAGAATTAGATCTGCCTCGGCTACTAGCTTGTTAGTTTCTGGTGAACCCTCGAGACCTAGGCCCATTAAGTGCCAATCTCCTGGGTTTTGAATCGCACCTTTACCCCCGAAAGTTTCTGAAATTGGAATTCCAGTCGCATTCGCAAAGGCTTCAAGTTCGGCAGTAGCTCGTGAATAAATAACGCCACCACCAGCAATTATTAGCGGCTTCTTTGCTGCCTTAATTAATTTAGCAACGTGTCCGATATCTTCAATTTCAGGAACGGTACGACGAATCTTCCATTCGCGATCTTCGAAGAAAGCCTTAGGGAAATCAAAGGCATGGGATTGAATATCTTGTGGAAGTGATAAAACAACAGCGCCAGTTTCAACTGGATTCGCAAGAACTCTGAAAGCACTTGGTAGCGAATATAGAAGTTGTTCTGGTCGTGTGATGCGATCGAAGAATTTTGCAATTGGACGGAAGGCATCATTGACTGAAATATCTGGCCCGAGTGGATGTTCTAATTGTTGAAGCACTGGCCCTTGGCGACGAGTTATATACGAATCGCCTGGTAGAAGTAGAACTGGAAGATGATTGACTGTTGCAAGTCCGGCTGCGGTAACCATATTTAGCGCACCGGGTCCGATTGATGCAGTAACTGCAAAAGTTTGTGTGCGGTTTGTAGCTTTTGCAAAACCAATTGCGGCATGTGTTAAACCTTGCTCGTTTCGACCTTGAACAAAGGGAAGGATGTCGTTGTATTGATCCAGTGCTTGACCGAGACCTGCAACGTTTCCGTGTCCGAAAATTCCCATTGCTGCCGGAATAAAGCGACGTTTAACACCATCAGCAACGGTGTATTGCGCAGCGATGAAACGTACGACAGCTTGACCGACAGTTAGCCTTTCGGTTGCTCCGTAATTTGGATTTGTCATGTTCTTCCCCTTACCAGCTTCGTCCGTGAAGGATTATGGTTTTTTCCTCGGTCATTTCAGTTACTGTCGAACGAACACCTTCCTTGCCAACGCCACTTGATTTGAGTCCGCCATAAGGCATCAAGTCAGCGCGCCAGAGTGGCGTCCAATTAATATGAATAATTCCAGCATCAATTTCTCGAGCCGATTGAATTGCAACATCTACGCTCTTCGTGAAAACCCCTGCTCCTAAGCCATAAACAGTGCTGTTTGCTAGGCCGATAGCTTCTTTGATCCCATCTGCTGAACTAACTGCAATCGCAGGTCCAAATAATTCATCTTGGGCAAAAGCAGATTTTGGATCAACACCGCAAACAATTGCAGGTGTGATTAAAGTTTTATCTCTTGCACCACCAGTTAATAAAGTTGCGCCATCTTTAACTGCTTGTTTAATTGCTGCTTCTACTCGAATTGCTTCACCTTGCGATATCAAAGTTCCAACTTTGGTATCGGCCGCCTTTGGATCGCCAATTTTAATAGCTTCAACTTTTGGCTTTAGGGCATCCAAGAAATTACCCATTACTTTCTTATCTACAATAACGCGCTGGACCGATATGCAAACTTGACCAGCATTTATATATCCACCTAAGGCAATAGCATCTGTCGCATATTCAATATCTGCATCATCAAGAACTACTACTGGGCAAGATGAACCAAGTTCAAGAGATAACTTTTTCACGCCAGCAACACTTGAGATATGAGTTCCGGTTGCGGTTGAGCCGGTGAAGGAAATTTTGCGAACTCTGGAATCGGAGACTAAAGCATCGCCTAGTTCAGAACCAGAACCATGTAGAACTTGGAGAACGCCATCTGGAAGACCAGCATCAGAGAAACATTTAGCAATTGCGAGAGCTGTTAGTGGTGTTGTTCGTGCCGGCTTCAAGATTACGGAATTACCAACCGCTAGCGCAGGTGCAACCTTATGCAGAACTAAGAGTGCTGGATAATTGAAGGGAGTGATGGCAACAACTACACCAACAGGTTGGCGCATTGTGAATCCTAGTTTTTCTAAGCCAGTACCTTTGTTTGCATCAAGTGGCAGAGTTGAACCATAAAGTTGTGACCCTTCAAATGACGCAAGGCGAATAATTTCACCTGATCTAGAAGCTTCACCTCTGGCTTCTAATAAACTCTTACCGTTTTCACCTGAAATTATCTGTGCAATTTCTTCACTTCGTTCATCAGCAAGAGCGGCGGCTTTCATTAGAACTGCGCTACGAATATGTGCTGGAGTATGGCGCCATAAATCAGCTCCTGTTACTGCTTTAGCGATTGCGCTAGCAACACTGGCAAGTGAAGCAATTGGTGCTTGGCCAACTATTGCGCCGTCAAATGGCGATTTAATATCTTCTAATTGCATATCAGCGCACCGCTTTCAAAGAAGATTTCGAATTGGATGAACTGCGAATTACTAGCCTTGGCTCTAGGAGATAGGTCTTGCCGCTCTTCATTGGTTCGCTTGGTTTTTCAACTAAAAGCTCAGCCGCCTTATTTGCAATTTCAATGTTCGCTGGATCAATTGAGGTTAGCGAGATTTGACGGAGATCCGCAAGAAAAGTGTTGTCATATCCAACAACTGCGATATCCGCAGAGATTGCACCTTGTGCGCCAATTGCAAGCAAATCGTTGTAGGAAGTAATTGCGGTTGGAGCAGATTTAGAATTAACCAGAACGCTAGCCGCTTCGTATCCCGCGGTCTCAGTAGCTGCACTTGCTAATTGAATCTGAATATATTTTGCCAAGCCTTTCTCGGTCATTACAGATTTATATGCCTCACGCCTCGATTGTGAAACCGCGCCATCTTCTACTGAAATATGTGCAATTTTCTGATGACCATTTGCAATCAGATGTTCAATTAATAAGCGCATTCCAGTTTCATCATTTGAGCGAACCGTGGTTGCACGAGATAAACCTTCAGGAATCGCACTTGCAACAACAATTGAAACGCTTTCAGGTAGAGCCGATAATTGATGCATCTCAGGAATAGACCCGACAACTAGAACGCTCTTTGGCCGCAAATCAATTAGCGCGCTAACAGTTCTAGAATCCAAAATTTGTGTGCCAGCACCGTCAGAGAGCATTGCTGATGTCATGAAGCTGTATTCACCTTTGGCCTCAAGAGACAAGCGCACTTGATCTACGATTTGAGCAAAGAGTGGGTTGTGCAGATCTGCAACCAAAATTCCAATAAACGTTCCGGTATCAGTAGCCAAAGACCTTGCTAAGAAATTCGGTGAGAAACCAAGTTCATCGGCTGCTTTCATAACTAATTGCTTGCGGTATTCGCTAACCGTTTGGGGCGCGGAATAAACCAATGAAACCAAGGACTTTGATACACCGGCTTTGGCGGCGACATCGCGAATTGTTGGGCGCTTAGTTCTAGAAGTTGTTGTCATACCAGAACCTCTGGCTTAGTTATTGCAGTTATCTTTCCAGTATCAATTTCAGTCTTTAGCGCAATAAGTAAATCGCGAAGTGAAGTTGAACTAAGGCCTAACGCCTTCTTGGTCGCTAAATTCGAGAGCGAGGTATCAACTGGAACGTTGCCCGGGAACTGATCTTCAATCGATGGTGCAGCCTCGCGAAGTAAAGTCTTATCTAATTCAAATATTTCGCATATTAGTCGGGCATAATCCATGCGGTTGATTGCATCATCTCCGACCAAATGGAAAGTACCTGCAGCTTTTCTCGAAACGATACGTTCTACTTGGGCACCAATTTCTGATGCAAGTGAAGGGGCAGTAACTTTATTTACTAACTCGCCACCAAATACTGTAAATGTTTTTCCAGCCTTTAAATCTGCTACGAGTGCAGATGCAAAGTAACCAAAACCAACATCCTGGGTTCTTGGTCCAACTTCCAGAGTTTGGTGTATTCCCATAACGCCATCAACTCTTGCGATCGCTCCTGTTTCTGGTGCTAGATCACGAATAACTTGTTCGCCCAAAGATTTTAGAACGCCATAAAAATTTACTGGATTTCCAGTATCACTTTCAAGAGCCAAGTGCCCGGTGCCATCCATAACCCAACCTGTTGAGATGTAGATGATCTGCGCGCCATTTTTATTTGCCGCATGAGTTACTCGCTGGGTTAACCCAACAAACGAGTCGTAGGCGTAGGGGCGATTCTGTTGTAATTTATTGAAGTCATTTGCAATTGCGCTATGAACAATTGCCGCGCAACCAGTTGTTGCCTGGGCGATGGAATTAGTGTCTGATAAATCAGTAACAACAGCTTTCCACGGAAGTTCTTTGGTGGGGCTACTTCTTACTAAGCCAATTACTTCATGGCCGGCAGCAAGCAACATATTTGCGATATTTCCGCCAACGAAACCGTTGGAACCAGTAACCGCAATCTTGGCCATAGTTGAAGATCCATCCCCTAGTTTTGTATTGCGCTCCCCTGTTAGGATTGGACCGCTCCAAAACAATAGCCGTAAATCAAGTTTCCTTCAATAGTCCGCCAAACAGAGAGAATAGGTCCATGAGCAAACCTCGCTACTTCTACAAAAAGGGTGAGTTGGCTAATGGTGGCTGGGATGTAATCGTTGATGGATCACTTCCTGGTTGGAAGCACACCGGAACTCGCGTAGCGACACTTTCAGGTGGCAAGAGCTTTGAAATCTCGGCAGACAAAGTGGAACGACTTATCTGGCCACTTGAAGGTGAAGGCATAGTTGTTGATTACATTGTTAATGGCGAGAGCAAGAGTCAGAAATTAGCAGGGCGTAAATCTGTTTTTCATGGGCCAACTGATGTTCTTTATCTTTCGATAGATACTTCTATAAAAATTTCAGGTACTGGGCGCTTCATTATTGCTGAAGCACCAGCGAAGAATTCTTTTCCAGCTAAATATATTCCAGCTAAAAACGTTCCGGTATTTAGTCGTGGCGCCGGACCTGCTTCACGCCAAGTTCATAACTTTGGTGATCCAAGTGAATTAGCGGCAGATCGCTTTATTGTTGTCGAGATTATTGTTCCGGCAGGTAATTGGTCGGGCTCACCTGCGCATAAACATGACACATATATTCCTGGTGTGGAATCAAATCTTGAAGAGATTTATTACTTTGAAGCTGCAGTAAGTAAGGGCTTGCCACCTCAAGAGAATTGCGATCCAGTTGGTTTCTTTAATGGCCGCGCATCTGACGAGCGAGAATTTGAATTAACGACCGAAGTTAGAAGCGGCGATGTTGTATTAGTCCCCCATGGTTGGCATGGTCCAGTAATGGCACAACCTAGTTACGATCTTTACTTTATGAATGTAATGGCTGGGCCAGATCCCGATAGATCATGGAACATTACAGATGACCCAGCACAAGGTTGGATTCGAAAGACTTGGAACGAGAAAGATATCGATCCAAGGTTGCCTTACTTAAATAATTAAGGACGGCCCATCTTTGCGAAGATCGCATCGAATAATTTAGCAAATTTAAGTGATTGATCAATTGGCATCAACCAGTCATTTCCGCCACGAACTACGCGGGCAAATGCATCTGACATCAATTGATAAGGGTCGCAAGCTTCAAAACGTTCAAT
This sequence comes from actinobacterium SCGC AAA044-D11, assembly GCA_965268555.1. Taxonomy (GTDB): domain Bacteria; phylum Actinomycetota; class Actinomycetes; order Nanopelagicales; family Nanopelagicaceae; genus AAA044-D11. The sequence continues at coordinate 315,114 of OZ254174.1, read as the reverse complement.
TCGAGCCTTGCCATCAACTGTAATTTCTAGCGTGCTTGGGTTGTTATGTGAGTTAAAGGAATCATTGCCGCCGGTGCGAAGCTCGCCCTTAGTTCCCTCAATGATGAACCAATGTGTTAATTGAATATTGTCTGATGCAATCGTTTCGGCTTTTGCTCCACCAATAGTGAAGTTCGCGCGAGTAGTTTCATCGGTTCCACCCTTATGCCAAATGACTTGGACATCTAGGTCAGAGATTTCAGCAAAGTCCATTGCCCAAAGTGGTGCGACTGTTGAGTAAGGCCCAAGGTCATAAAGAATTCCGCCACCAAGTTTTGGATCAAGGCGAATGTTCTCTTGATCTAACCCATCATAAGTAAAACAAGTTCTAATATGAGTAATATTTCCAAGTTCACCCGAAGCAACAATTTCTCTGATGCGTTGACTGCGAGGATGCCAACGATTCCAACTAGCTTCTACGAAAATACGATTAGTTTCTTTTGAAACTGCGATAGCTTCTTCAACTTCCGCAGCGTTCATACCAAGTGGCTTCTCGCAGAGAACGTGCTTACCAGCGCGCATAGCTTTAATTGCTAGCGGAAGGTGAAGCGAGTTTGGAAGCGAAATGTAAACAGCTTCAACTTTAGGATCAGCTAGTAGTTCGTCATAGCTTGTGTAAACAATGCCATTAGGAGAGATAGTTAGCGCTTTAGTCTTATCGCGGGATGCAACTGCGTAAATTTCACCAACATTTGATTTTGATATTGCGGGGAACAAAGCTCGCTTTGCAATTCCACCAGCACCGATAAAGCCCCAACGTAATTTCTCTATTTTTTCCATATCGGAATCCTATCCGAGGATTTTAATTATGGACAGACTATGTATTTGATATCGCCCTCTGCAGGTGGCGCATCGAGTACTGCTTGGACACCTTCTAGATCCACGACCTTGGATATGAGAATATCCAAATTGAGTTTTCCGCTACCTACAAATTCCGCAGCCCTGCTTTGAGTTAAGGGGTTTAGGAATGAACCCTGAATTCTTAACTCGTTTACAACGATGCTAAATGGGTTTATCTCAAGATTGGTATCTGCTGCAGTTAGCCCAAGAACGATTACCGATCCACCTCTTCTGGTAATTATTTGGGATTGCTTAAATGTATCGACAGCCCCTGCACATTCAAATGTGACATCCATTCCGGAAACAACTTTCGAAACATCCTCACTCTTTGGATCAACGACTCGAGTAGCACCAATCTGCAGCGCAACATCGCGACGGAATTTCTGACGAGTGATTAAAACTATCTCCCGAGCGCCGGCTAATTTCGCAAGTTGTACAACTAGAAGTCCGATGACACCGCCGCCTAATACTGCAACGCTCTCCCCACCTTTTAACGCAGCAAGATCCATCCCACGAATTGAACATGCGAGTGGTTCTATAAATGCTAGGTGCAGTGGATTTAATCCATCCTTGACTGGATAAATTTGAGTATCGGGTGTTAAAACATATTCGGCAATTCCGCCATCTATATTTACACCAAGAGCTGTGAGGTCAGGGCAGAAAGCAGTTCGACCAGCCACGCAATCTGGGCAAGTGCCGCAAACAATATTTGGGTCAACACTTACAACTTGGCCGACTTTGAATTTTGAACCTGGTCCAACTTCTTCAATTACGCCACCAAATTCATGGCCCAAGATGACTGGCTTGCTTGAAGGATATTCACCTTTGTAAATATGTCTATCGGTTCCGCAAATTCCGCACGCTAATACTTTTATCAGGGATGATCCAGCTTCGACCTTTGGTCTTGGAACATCGGTTACTTGCAAATCATTTACTGCATTTAGAACTACGGCCTTCACTTAAATTGAACTTCCATTGGGGGTAATAATAATTTTGCGCCCCTTGCCTGCCTTAAAGGTATTTAAAGCGCTTTCATAATCTTCGAGAGCGAAACGATCGCTAATCATTACCTTTGGGTTCAAAACTCCCGAACTGAACATATCAACTGCGCGATCAAAGGAGTGTAAAACAGCCATAGAACCAGCGATTGTTATCTCTTTGTTGTATATCCAAAATGGCTCGATTTCAATTTTTGCCTTCTCGTTTGCAACACCAAATTGCAGGAAAGTTCCGCCAGGCATTACATGAGAAAGTGCTTCTTGGATTGCTTTGGCTACTCCGGTGCAATCAATTACTACATCCCAACCACGTGGTTGCTTTAAAGTTTTGACATCACTAGTTGCAAAATCTATTCCTAAGGTGCGAGCTGTTTCTAACTTCGCTTCATTTATGTCAACGATCGAAACACTAGCCGCGCCATTGCGCTTAGCAAGTTCGGCCATCATTAGCCCCATCGTTCCTGATCCATAAATTAAATAATGTGATCCCGGAATTCTTGGAAGTACGTCATACCCGCGAATCGCACATGACAGTGGTTCGATAAGTGCTGCTTCAAATACATCTACGCCGGCCGGAAGAATATGACAATTCTTAACTGGAGTCTTCAGGAATTCTGCTGCAGCACCGGGATAGGAAACTCCAAGCGCGTTCCAGTTTTCACAGAGATTCCCACGAGCTCGACGACAGTAGAAACATTCACCGCAATGTAATGATGGATCTACTGCAACTAAGTCACCAATCTTTAATTCCGTAACGTCTTTGCCAACTGCAACAACTTTTCCCGCCATCTCATGGCCGGGAACAATTGGTAGAGTGGGGGCAAATTCACCTTCGAGAATGTGTAGATCAGTTCCGCAAATTCCTACGCTTGCAACTTTAACAATTACATCGCGATCACCAGGTGTTGGATCTGGAATGTTTTCGATTGATACCTTACCAACTCCAGTTATTACCGCAGCTTTCATCACTACCTCGTAATTTGTTTAACGTGAGATGGGTTCAATTCAGCAAGTGAGCGCACTCCAAGCAACTTCATTGTGCGAACCATTTGGGTGCGAAGAATTTCTAAACTGCGATCTACGCCCTCTTTACCGCCAGCCATCAGACCATATAAATATGCGCGGCCAATCCAGGTGAAATTAGCACCAGATGCAATTGCAGCGACAACGTCGGCCCCATGCATAATCCCGGTATCAATATGGATTTCAAACTTTTTACCAACAGCTTTGCGCACATCTGGAATTAAAAGATAAGGCACTGGCGCACGATCTAATTGTCGACCGCCATGATTTGAAAGCGTAATAGCGTCGGCGCCAGCTTTTTGTGCAAGAACGGCATCATCCACATTCTGGATTCCCTTTACAACAAGGTTTCCATTCCACTGCTTTCGGATCCATTTCAAATCATCAAAGGTAACTGTCGGGTCAAACATTGAATCAAGAAGTTCTGCAACTGTGCCCTTCCAGCTATCAAGAGAAGCAAATTTAAGTGGATCAGTGGTTAAGAAATTCATCCACCAAGCAGGACGAGGAATCGCATTCAAAATTGTCTTAGTAGTAAGCGATGGTGGAATTGTCATTCCATTTCGAACATCGCGAAGTCTGGCTCCTGCTACTGGAACATCTACAGTCAGAACCAAAGTATCAAAACCAGCCGCCTTTGCACGTTCGACAAGCGCCATAGAACGGTCGCGGTCTTTCCACATGTATAACTGAAACCAGTTGCGACCATCTGGCGCAATCTTTGCAACATCTTCAATTGATCGAGTTCCCATTGTTGAAAGCGTGTAAGGAATTCGCGCATCGCGTGCTGCAGTAGCACCTGCGTACTCCCCTTCGGTCTGCATCATTCGAGTAAAACCAGTTGGTGCAATTCCTATTGGCATCGCCATTGTTTGGCCCAACATTTTTACTGAGGTATCAACAATTGAAACATCGCGCAGAATTCGAGGTTGGAACTCAATCTTTTCAAATGTTTGTCGAGCTCTAGTCAAACTTGATTCGGTATCTGCGCCACCATCCGTGTAATCAAAAGGTGCTTTCGGGGTACGACGCTTTGCAATATCTCGTAAGTCATAAATTGTTAGCGCTCTTGAAAGTCGACGCTTGCGACCATTGAGAATTGGCCTGCGAAATCGCATTAATCCGGCTAGCTCTTTGACTCCTGGAAAGCGACGTCTAACTTTCAATTGACCCATAGGAGAAATACTACACATCGGAATTGGCGGAGTATGCTTCCAATCCTTATGCGCAAGGTCCTGGTTCTTAACGAAATAGACAACATTGCCGTCTGCCTAGTGGACTTAGAAATTGGTGAAGTCATCGGACAAGATGGCCTTAATCTCACTATACAAAATCGCATCCCTCGTGGCCATAAAATCGCAACTAAAAATATTTCAAAAGATGACGGCATTATTAAATATGGCGAACGAATGGGACATGCCACTTCCGATATAAAAATCGGTGAACACGTGCATACCCATAATGTTCTTGGTGATCGACTCTCAACGGAGCAGACCAAATGAGCATGAAAGGTTTTGACCACGGTAATCGTGGAGTTGGAATTCGAAATCACCAATTAATTCTGCCTTCAGTGGTTTGTTCTACCCGAGTATCAAGTCGAATCGCGCGTGAAGTTGGCGCCGTAACTTTTGCCCATCAACATGGATGTGGCTTCATTGGAAACGATGTCGGTCGAATCACTGACTACTTCGCATCGCTGGCGAACCATCCAAATGTTAGTTCTACGCTAATTGTTGGCCTTGGTTGCGAAACCCTGCAAGGCAGTGAGCTCGCAGAAAAGTTGTTATCGAAGAATGAATCCACAAATTATTTAGTAACTCAAGATAGTGGTGGTGTGGCTGGAACGGTTAGCTCTGGAATTTCTGCAGCCATGGAATTGATTCGAGATTTTCCAAGTGCCGCCACGGTCTTGCCTCGCTTACATCTTGGCATTGATCTCTCAAATGACGATTTCAAAGTCGATGAAATTGTTGCTGCACTTACCGAAGTTGGGGTTGATATTACGGTTGCAGCTTCGCATAAAAATTCTGGACTAAACTTCTCCGATTTAATGGAGGCTGGAGCACATGTCATCCTCTCCTTCCCTGATCCAAATCAGCCACCATCTGGCTTTCCTTTGATTCCAACAATCAATGTTTCAAGTGGGTCGCCTCTTCACTTAGCAATTTCAAAAGATTTTGATTTAGAACCTCAGGCAAGTGCCGAGGAAATAATGGCAAAGATTTACGAAGTAGTTAATGGCGAGCTAACTAAAGTTGAAGCGATTGGTTCGGGCGAAATAATCGCAGCTCGTGAGGTGCGAAGTGTCTGACAAGTTAAATGCATTTGCGAGAACCGATGGTCGATGGGGACTTCGAAACCACGTCTTAGTTCTTCCATTGCATTCGGCGCTCTGTGCAACTGCAAGAAAGATTGCAGATGGATCCATCGGAGCCGTCGCTGTAAGCCATGACTGGTCTGGTGAAGTTGATGGCGATTTTGATCGCATAGTTAAGACAATTTCCGGCTTCGCAGCGAACCCAAATAACTTTGCAACAGTTTTTCTTACTATCGGAACTCCAAATGAACTAGCAATAATTGAACTCGCTAAGAAAATTGGTTTAGCTCGAGCCGAAGTATTGAATGTCGCAGAGTTTGGCTCGATGGCGAAGATTGCAGATATCGGACTACAAATGGCCAATTCGCTGGTTAAAGAGTCGAGATTACAGAACCGGGTTAGCGCACCTTGGAACGCAATTATTCTCGGCCAAGAATGTGGTGGTTCCGATGCGCTCTCTGGTATCACGGCTAATCCCGCACTGGGTGTTGCAAGTGATCGCTTAGTGGAACTTGGTTCAGCATCTGTTCTCGGTGAAACAACTGAAATTCTTGGTGCTGAACATCTTCTCGCCGCACGTGCGATTACCCCGGAGATCGGTGCGCAGATAATTGAAACTGTTGCAAGGTATGAGCGTTCTATAAATTATGAGGGAATCGATATGCGTGGTGCTCAACCATCACGAGGAAATATCGAAGGTGGACTAACAACACTAGAAGAGAAATCACTTGGCGCGGCAAAGAAAGCCGGAAGCGCGCAATTCTCGGGTGTACTTGAGTACGCAGATCAAGTTCCGAATTCTGGTCTTTACTTTATGGATACGCCAGGACATGACACTGAACAACTAACTGGATTTGGCGCTGGCGGCATCAACATTATTGTTTTCACCACCGGCCGCGGAACACCAACTGGCTCTGCAATTGTTCCAACTATTAAAGTCGCTACAAATAGCACGATGGCAAATGCAATTCCAGATTTAATTGATTTAAATGCCGGAACAATCGCAGATGGCCTAAAGACTTTGGCCGAGGTTGGTGGCGAGTTATTTGATTTAATTCTTGAAGTTGCAAATGGCAAAGAGACTAAGGCGGAGAAAGGTTTGCATCACGAGTTTTCACTCTCGCGGATGTACAACACCGTTATTCGTTAATATTTACGCGCGAAGCTAAGGCTGGATCAATTTTCCAATCGCTTAACATCTTTTTGTAAGTGGCTAGATCATCAGAAGTTGGCTTGGCATTTGTAAGCACTGCTCGAATCATTATATTTCGAGGCGTATGTTCGCCCCCAATGAATTCAATTATCTCGGTGCGATAACCCTTGAGCTTCAATATTTGTGCTCGCAAAGAGTCGGTCATTAAATCGCCAAGGCGCTCTTTGATTAAACCGTGTTTGGTAAGAATGTTCCACGGTTCTGGAACTTGGCTCATTTGAGTTTGTAAATCATGCTGGCAGCAAGGTGCCACTAGCAATAACTTTGCTCCCCCATTAACTGCCCATGCAATCGCATCATCAGTTGCGGTATCGCAGGCATGCAGGGCGATCGCAATATCGCAAGATGTAAGCGAGGTTTGATCGATTGCTTCAGCTTTAAATTCAATAGATTTAGAAATCCCCAACTTTTTAGCAATTTCAGTATTTCGTTTCAAAGATTCTGGCCTGATATCAATTCCAATGACTTGGACTGGAATATTCATACTCTTTAAGTATTGATGGACTGCAAAAGTTAGATATGCATTTCCACAACCTAGATCGGCAATTACAAGGGGTTTTGAAGTAGTTGGCTCAGATATCTGTTTTGCAGCTATTGCAGAATTTAGTGTCGGAACAAGTAAGCGAAGAAACTCTTCCACCTGTAAATACTTATCGGCTCGAGTTGGCTTAACTTTGCCATTCGCATCACTTATGCCAACTTCAATCAGGAATGGATCTGCAAAATCTAATAATCGAACCTTCTTGCGATCGTGTTCTAGATTCTGCTCGCGCGCACCTTTCTCTTCGTGAACCTGAGCCTCGCCCTTCTTGGTAATTCGAATCGAAAGCGCCCCACTTGTGTGCTCGACCAAAATATTCGCGTAACCCATCTCCAAGTATTGGCGAGGATTGAATTCATTTGGTGAAATATTTTTCGTGGTAGTAATACGGCCATCGTTCTGCATAACCTGAAAGTTAATTTCATCTTTTAATAGGACTGGGCGAATATCAATCCGTTCGAATGGAACGCTCATATTTCTCCGGCGTCCCGATAAGACAATTCGAACCAGAGTTTTAGAATCCAAAGCTAACTTGGCTGCGCTATCTAGTGCGCTCTCTAATTCGGTTGCCACGTTAAATGTTCTTCAAGATACGGTCTGCAGCATCGGCAATCTGCGATTCTGTCGCGGTCATTGCAATACGAATATGTTGACGCCCAGCTTCCCCATAAAAGATTCCAGGGGTTGCCAAAATTCCCAGATCAGCAAGCCACGAAACTGAATCCCAACTATCCTCATTTCGCGTGCACCAGATATATAAACCAGCGCTAGAGAAATCTATTTTGAATCCAGCTTTAACAAGCGCGGCGCTCAATGATTCACGACGTTTGGCATAACGCTTAGCCTGCTCGGAGACATGAACTTCATCTCCAAGCGCGGCAGTCATTGCTCTCTGAATTGGAAGTGGCACCATCATTCCAGCATGTTTTCTAACTTCGCGAATCTGCGAGATTATTTCGGAGTCACCAACAATTAAACCTGCGCGATAGCCCGCAAGATTAGATCGCTTCGACATCGAATGCACTGCAAGCAAATTCTTATTATTTCCCGCAGCCAATTTAAGAATTGAAACTGGCGCAGGGCCGGTTGCTGGAAAACTTATATAACACTCATCGCTTACAACTAAGGAATTGTTTTTGCGAGCATAGGCAATTGCGGCGGTTAATTCATCCTCGCTATGAACTCGTCCGGTTGGGTTTGATGGCGAATTAATCCAAGCGACATCGCTCTTTGGCCAAGTAGCTGCATCAATGTCAACAGCAATTGCTTCACTGCCATGGATCATCGAACCAACTAAATATGTTGGATATGCAATTTTTGGATAGAGCACAGTTTTAGCGCGCAAGATTGAGGGCAACCAAGCAACAAGTTCTTTTGAACCAATGGTTGGGAGAACATCGAATTCACCACTCGCGCCTAGAATTTTTTCTGCCCAGTTTCGCATTGCAGCACGCAACTCTGGAGTTCCAATAGTTACTGGATAGCTTGGGGCGTTAGAAGAATCTCGTAGTGCGGCTTGAATAAATTCTGGAGTTGGATCGACTGGTGTTCCTTGGGATAAATCAATTAAACCACCAGAATGTTTAGATGCACGGGAACTAAATGGCGCCAGCGCATCCCACGGAAAATCAGGAAGCTTCAGGGCAATCTACTTACTCGGCTTTTGGCGGAAGGGCTTTAACTATTGAGTGATCGGTTCCGGTTGCGCCAACTTTATTTGCGCCGCCAGGTGATCCAATCTCAACGAAGAATTCGCTATTAGCCTTTCCAAATTCTTTCCATTGTGAAGGCACATCATCTTCATAGTAGATGGCTTCAACTGGACATACTGGTTCGCAAGCTCCGCAATCAACACACTCATCTGGCTGGATATAGAGCATGCGGCCACCCTCGTAAATGCAATCAACAGGACATTCCTCGATACAAGATTTATCCTTAACATCTACACAAGGTTCTGCAATTATGTATGTCACTTGGTTACCTTCCTAACGGGCTAGCTAGTCATGTGAACTAATGAGCCTAGGATAGCGAATAGTACGAAATATTAAGTATTGAAATGAGTGAAGGGGGAGCTTTAAATATGGGAAATCCCACTCCTTCTATCAGCGAGATTGGAAAACGGGTAACAATTCGCTTGCACGACCCCGAAGGCGGCTTCCGAGATTTGCTTGGTGTCTTAGAGGAGATCGATGCAGTTCGCAAGAAGGATGGCACTTTAAAGAAGTTTGACCCTGCCGAAATCGCACTCTGGAAAGTTGTTGTTGAGAAATGAATACTGGCCTATTTATATTCGATACCAAAGAGCGCGAGTTAAAAGAGGTCTGCGCAAAAAATGGCTTTGAAGTTCAAATCTACTGCTGTGGTCCAACTGTTTATCGTGATGCGCATGTTGGAAACCTTCGAACATTTCTACTTGGTGATTTGATAACACGAACCTTGTCCTTCTCTGGAGTTGCTACAAACTTAATCCAAAACATCACGGATGTAGGGCACATGGGTGAAGATTTTGATGGCAATGAAATTGGTGAAGACAAGATGTTGGCGCAGTCTAAAACTGAAGCCATAGATCCCTTTGATATTGCCCGTAAATATGAGGCCAACTTCCACCAAGATTTAGCTGGACTAAATGTAATTCCAGCTGCAAAATATCCACGAGCGAGTGAAACTATCGAATTGATGTTGGATTTGATTGCAAATTTAATTACAAACAATTACGCATATGTTGGAAGTGATGGCTGTGTTTATTTCGCGGCAGAAAGTTTCGCTGGTTATGGTGAAATTTCTGGCAATCGTCTTGACTCACTAAAGCCTGGGCACCGGTACGAATACGTTGATGACGGCGCAAAGAAATTCCATGCTGACTGGGCGCTTTGGAAAGCTGCGGGCGATCGCACTCAGATGATTTGGGATTCGCCTTGGGGGCCAGGTTTTCCAGGTTGGCACATTGAATGTTCTGCGATGTCGCTGCATTTCCTCGAAGGTAACGTTGATTTACACCTAGGTGGAATCGATCTTCGCTTTCCACATCATGAGAACGAACGAGCGCAATCAAATGCTGCGGCAGGATATGAAGTAGTTGAAAACTGGGTTCATGGTGAACATCTGTTATTTGAAGGGCGAAAGATGTCAAAGAGCGCAGGAAATGTGGTGCTGCTCTCTGATGTTATTGCTAAAGGATTAGATCCATTAGCTCTTCGACTCTGCTTTTTAGAGAATAGATATCGAAGTCAGATGGATTTAACTTGGGATTCCTTAAAAGCCGCTGATGTAACTCTCGATCGTTGGCGTAGTAAATACGTGAACTGGTTGGATGATGGCGATCTTGATGAAAGATTCCTAAATGATTTCACCGAAGGCTCACTTTCAGATATTCAAAGCGATTTAGATACTCCCCGAGCTCTCCAACAACTTCGCAAACTTGAGAAGGATGAATTGATTACCGGTGCAACAAAAGCTGCCTGCTTCGAAGTTATGGATCGCATTTACGGCTTGGATATTTCACGGGGTCCAGTAGCCAAGGCAGAATTAAGTAAAGATTTACTTGAATTACTTGAGGAGCGCAAAGGCGCTCGGCTTGCAAAAGATTTTGCGAAAAGTGATGAGCTGCGAGATCAGATGGCGAAATTAGGAATCTTGGTTAAAGATACTCCTGGCGGACAAGAATGGGATTGGATTTAAACTTTCTTTGTTGCAAAAATAGTTGCTATTAGTAAACCGCCCAGTAAGAAAATATTTCCATAGGAATTAGAAATGATCAGTATTTCATGGCTCTGGCCATAAGAACCGGCGCGAAGTGCGACTGCGAGCCAAGCCAATGCAGTAATGATTTTAAATTTTCTAGCTCCGAATAATTGGCCTGACAAAATAATTCCAATTGCCGTTGTGATAAGTGCCAAAATAATTCCTACTGGATGCAGCGCATTGTGAAGAACAACACCAATGAATCCGACAAGGGTTCCCAGGAAGAGCGAGCCCACAATCTTAAGCAAAGAGATCTACCTCGCGGCCTTTGGAATCAAGATTTTTACTCTTCTCGCCTTTAACCAGGGTGTAATACTCATGTCCCCAAACTTGATTGCCTAAATTATTTGAAAGCGCAAAGAATGGGCCATCGAGTTCAATCTGAGTTGGATGAGACGCCATGGCAGCCATCTTTGCATCTATAAATGCCGTTCCATCAATGAGTGTGGTTACAAATTCATCTGCTTTTGCAAAAGGAAGATCATCCGCACTTTCAGCGCCGAAGAATGAAGAACCAATTTCTTTCATCTTGTCGATACCCTCTTGAATAACTGATTTAGGCATTGTGTTCCAATAAATTTTTGAAATATTCCAAGCCTCACCGGCTCCATAATTTGAATCACCAGCCAACTCTGCTGCACGCATCGCGACTCTATGCGCCTGAATGTGATCCGGGTGGCCATATCCCCCAAATTCATCATAAGTAATTAGAACTTGTGGCTTTACTTCGCGAATAATTTTAACTAAATACGAAGCTGCATCATCTAATCCAGCCTGCCAGAAAACATCACTGCGATTGTTTGGTTCGGTACCAAGCATTCCACTGTCTCGATAAATCCGATCTGGCGCACCTAGAAATCTAAAATCCCTAACGCCTAGCGCCGCCATGGCATTAGCGAGTTCACCTTCGCGATGCTTTCCTAACTTATCGCTCTTCGAGCTAGCTAGATCTGCGAGCTCTGGAACTAAAACTTCGCCTTCTTCCCCTCTTGTACAAGTTACAAGAGTTACCTGAACTCCTTCATGTGCATACTTCGCCATGGTCGCACCATTGTTGATGGTTTCATCATCTGGGTGGGCGTGAACAAGTAGGAGCGAGCGATTAGACATTTATTAACCTAACTTTTAGTAAATCGGAAGAGCAGGCTCGATTTGTTTTACCCAAGCAACAACGCCGCCTGCAACATGTGTGGCATCAGCAAAACCAGCTTGCTTTAGAACTGCTAAACATTCAGCAGATCTAACGCCAGATTTGCAATGCAAAATAATTGGGACATCTTGTGGCATTTTCTCAAGCGCAGAGCCGTTTAAGAACTCCTGTTTCGGAATCAAAATTGAGCCGGGAATCCGCACAATTTCGAATTCATTTGGTTCACGAACATCAATTAACATGAACTTCTCGCCACTATCCATCTTCGCCTTCAGTTCAGTGACTGCAATTGTGGAACCAGAAGCGGCTTCGGCCGCACCATCCGAGAGCATCCCGCAGAAAGATTCATAATCCGGCAATAGTTGTGTCTGCGTTGGCTTTTCACTGCAGATTGGACAGGCAGGATCTTTACGAATTTTAACTTTGCGATATTCCATTTCAAGTGCGTCGTAAACAATCAACTCACCAATTAGCGGTTCGCCAATACCAGCAATTAACTTAATCGCTTCCGTAGTTTGAATTGAACCTATAGATGCACATAGAACTCCGAGAACACCACCTTCGGCACAGCTTGGAACCATTCCTGGTGGTGGTGGCTCTGGATATAAACAACGGTAGCAAGGTCCATGTTCAGCCCAGAAGACACTTGCCTGTCCATCAAATCTATAAATTGAACCCCAAACATAAGGCTTCTTTAATAGGACTGCAGCATCATTTACTAAATATCTAGTTGCAAAATTATCAGTTCCATCTACGATCAAATCGTATTGTGAAAAAATCTCCATGACGTTATCGACATCTAGCCTTGTTTCATGAAGAACAACATTTAAGTAAGGATTGATTTCAGCAACTGAAGCTTTAGCGCTTTCAGCTTTGCTTTTACCAATATCTGATTGGCCATGAATAATCTGGCGTTGTAAATTTGATTCATCAACGGTATCGAATTCTACAATTCCTAAAGTTCCCACTCCTGCCGCAGCAAGATACATAAGTGCTGGCGAACCAAGACCGCCCGCGCCAACGCATAAAACTTTGGCGTTCATTAATCTGCGTTGGCCACTCATTCCAACGTCAGGAATTATGAGATGTCGGCTATAGCGACGAACTTCATCAACGGTAAGTTCTGGTCCCTCGCTAACAAGCGGCTTCAATTTGGCGGACACAGATTCTCTTCTCTAATTAATAATTCCTAGGTTCAACATACAACGCCCTAATTTTCGCGGATATTCCGCACAATTCAAAATTGAAAGTTAAGTTGTTATTGCAAAGTTCTCGCAAATAGTCGCCATATTCGCGGCATTGACCCTACGATTAGGGCAATGAGCACAGATCAGTCATCAGCAAATAAGGGTCGCCTGCCTCGTGATGAGCGTCGCGCACAATTGCTCGCCGCCGCACTCGAAGTATTTACGCAAGCTGGCTATCACTCAGCAGCGATGGATGAAATTGCCGATCGGGCAAAGGTAAGCAAGCCGGTTTTATACCAACACTTCCCATCTAAATTGGATTTGTATCTCGCAGTTCTAGATTTACATATTGATTCACTGGTATTTGATATTCAAAAAGCGATCGCATCGACAAAAGATAATGCGGCAAGAGTTCTTGCGACCGTTGATGCCTACTTTGGATTTATTAATCGCGAAGGTGAAGCATTCAGATTGCTCTTTGAGAGTGACATGAGCGTTGAGCCACAAGTTCGCGAGCGACTAAACCGAATGACATACGATTCTGCCGCTGCCCTCAGCGCAGTCATCTCGCTCGATACTGGATTAACCAAAGAGGCTTCCATGATGCTGGCGGTTGGACTAATTGGAACTGCTCAGACTTCAGCAAGACATTGGCTAGAACGTGATGGCAAACTAGATCGTGAAACTGCAGTAGAACTTGTATCAAACCTAATCTGGCGGGGAATTTCTGGATTCCCTAAAGCAAACTAAAGGAATAAACTAAAACCATGTCAACAAAGAAAAATACCTCTGGCGCTACTACTGAAGTCCGAATTGGAATTGCAGATACTTCGCAAGAGCTTCATATTGAGTGTGAATTAACACCTGAGCAAGTTATCGAAGCAGTTACTGCAGCCTTGGACTCTGGAAAATCCCTTTCACTAACCGATAATCGCGGCCGCCAAACAATAATTGCCAATAACAAAATTTCATTTGTCGAGGTTGGACAGAGCGCAGAACGTAAAGTTGGGTTTGCAACAGCCTAAATTTGGAAGAAGCCTTTGATTGATTGAACAATCATTTCAACGGCAATGGCTGCTAGAAGCAATCCGGCAATTCTTGCAATCAAGGTAACGCCAGATTCTTTTATTAGACCAACGAGCTTTGTTGAGAACATCAAAGTGAGCCCAATTGCAATGTGAACTGCAACGATCGCAGCAGCAAGCGCTAATTTCATTTCGAGGGTATAGGCATGTTGAACAAAGACGATTGTTGTAACTATTGCACCCGGTCCAGCAAGTAGCGGAGTTCCGAGTGGAACTAACGCAACGTTTACATCTTTACTCTTATCGCCAGAGCCGTCTTTACCAGTTAACAGCTCTAGCGAAATTAGAAGCAGCAATAATCCACCTGCTCCTTGTAGCGCTTCTACTGAGATATGTAAGTAATCAAGGATGAATTTTCCGAAGATTGCGAAAGTGACAATAACAATTAATGAGACTCCCGCTCCCTGCCATGCCATGCGAATTCGTTTACGCGCAGGTTGATCTTTGACCAAGGCTAGGAAAATTGGTGTGGCGCCAGGTGGATCCATAATCACAAATAGCGTTACGAAAGCTTGAATACCAAAAGTAGCTGTTGAAATTAGAAGAATATCTTTCACTTTCTAACCACCCTTCGCGCGTTGGCTCGTGCCTCGAGCGCTTCAAAATCTTCGGGCGAAGTTGTGAACTCTGCCAATTCATTTAACTTTCCAGTTCCGTGATAATCACTTGAACCGGTGGCAATGATGCCATATTCCGCAACAATGCCGCGCAGTAATTCACTCTCTTCTGCGCTCTGATCGCGATGCGAAACTTCTATTCCATCTAATCCTGCTTGAACCATTGATCCAAAACTTTCGATACTAATTGTGCGACCGCGGAGCGAGGCAAGTGGGTGCGCAATTACTGCTACACCACCAGCAGCTTTAATCAATTTAATTGCATCTTCGGGAGTTGGTGAATAGTGAGAAATGTAGAATTTGGAGTTGTTATGAAGTAATTCGGTGAATGCTTCATCTCGGTTCTTAACTATCTTTTTCGCAATCAAAGCATCAGCCAAATGTGGTCGACCCAACGTGGCACCAGGAGCGAGTTGTGCAATTACATCTTCAATAGTTATTTCATACCCAGCTTCATTCATTCGCGCAATAATTCGATTCATTCGTGTTAAGCGATTTTCTCTTGTGGTTGCCAAAACCGTTGCTAGTTCGACATTGTCTTTGTCGAATAACATTCCCAACATATGAACGCTTGTTCCATCTAGCGTTTGGCACGAAATCTCAGAACCTAAAACTAAATCCATTCCAGGACGCAAATATTGTGTTGCTTCATCCCAGCCCGCAACAGTGTCATGATCCATCAATCCAAGAACTGTGATGCCGCGAGCATGTGCTTTATTAATTAAATCGCCGGGGGTATCAGTTCCATCGCTTGCAAGGGAATGAGTGTGAAGATCAATCATTTACGGGAGCAACCTTTGCGCGTGAAACAAAAATTCCACAGCCAATTAATAGTCCAATAATTCCAGGAATGATTCCTGCTGGTGGAACTTGATCAAGCCAGAAAAAAGCGATAATTGCGCTAACCGGAACTTCGAAGAAGACAACAAGGGCAACTATTACCGGCGATACCCGACGCAGTGCCATGTTAAACATTGTGTGCCCTAAAAATTGAGCACCGAGAATAATCGCAACAACAAGCCACCACTGTCTTGCTTCGAAATGCAGAAATTGATTGCCGCTAGCAATTGCTATGACCAGCGCCGTGATGGCGCAAGTTAAATAGCATGCGGTTGTGTAAGTAGCGGTTGAGACTTTTTGTTGCGCCTTAGAGCCAATAAGCGTGTAGCCGGCAGCGAGAGCTGCGCCGAGAAGCGCCAACAAATCTCCGGCAAGGTTGCGCAAACTTATTTGAGAATCCACTCCAGTAATCAGAAGCACAGATAGAAATGCAATCAGCATTCCACCCCAAGCGCGTCTTGGAATAATCCCGCCGCGGAATCGAATGTACAAAGCAGTGAATACTGGCTGGAGCGCTGCGAGTGCGGTACCTGCCGCGACGCTTGTCAGTCGCATTGCAAAGAAGAAACAGATGAAGTGCATTGCAAGTAAAACTCCAGCGCTAGATGAGAGCGCAATAGCTCTTCTTTCATCGCTCGTTTGCCATTCCCTATTGCGAATTGCGAATGGCAACATCATTGCTGCGCCGCCAAGATTACGCCAAAAGATAAGCGATGGAACAGGCATGGTGCTTGCTGCGATTACTGGCCCAGAGGTACCAACACCAATCACGCCAAGTGAGAGCAGGCCAAGATCTTTAGCTGCAGGAATTGCAGTGTGGTCATGTTGTTTCATCAATTAATAGTAAACCAGAACATGCAGCAAACAGCTATCGCAACGATTGCGATGATCGTGCCATAAATAACGCGCATGGTCTTAGTTGAAACAAATTCCCCCATTAATCGTTCATCTCTGGAAATTCCATACATATAAATAAGAAGCGGAAGAAGGAGAACCGCATTCAAAATTTGAGTTAAAACGAGAATTCGAATCAATGGTGCGCCAGGAATCAGAATCAGAACTGCGCTGAGCACTGTTATCACACCGAAAGTTGCATAGAAGAGCGGCGCTTCGCGCGGAGAATCATCTAATGCAGCAGGGCGACCAGTTAGGTCACTTACAGAATATGCAGTTGAAAGCGGCAAGATAGATGCTGCTAGTAGCGCAGCACCAATGAGGCCGAAGGCAAACAACTCCTTCGCAAGTGTCCCCGCTAGTGGCTCTAGGGCTTTTGCGGCATCGGCAGCATCATTAATTTGGATTCCATTTTTATTAAGTGTTGCAGCGCAGGTTACAACTACGAAGAATCCGATGATTCCAGTAAGTAATGAGCCGGTCCAAACATCAATTCGCAGAAGTTTCAGATCGTCGCGAGTCAGACGCTTATCAACTGCATAGGATTGAATAAAGGCCAGACCCCATGGAGCCAACGTAGTTCCGAAAGTTGCAGTTGCGATAAATATTGCATCTTGGGTAAATGGCATTGTTGGTACTACGGCGCCGTGCAACGCTTTGCCCCAATCAGGTCCTGCCATAAAACCTGCAACTATGTATGCAATGAATACCCCAGAAATTAGGAAGAAGATCTTCTCAATTTTTGAAAAAGAGTTACGCAGTACTAAGAACGAAACCGCCACGGCTGCAATTGGAACACTCAGATATTTGCTCAATCCAAAAAGTTGACCAGCAGCTGCGATACCAGCGAACTCTGCGGTCATTGTTCCAATGTTGGCAAGAATTAGCGCACCGGCGCTAAGAGTTCCTGACCTGGCGCCATACTTCTGACGAATTAATCCAATCATTCCCTGTCTTGTAACTACGCCAATGCGGGCACCAAGATCTTGGAAAATAATTAACGCCGCGGTTGATGCAACCAAAACCCAGAGAAGTTGGTAACCATATTTAGCACCAAGAACTGAGTAAGTAGTAATACCTGCTGGATCATCATCAGAAAGTCCAGCGATAATTCCTGGACCCATTACTGCTAAGAGTGCAGCGATACGGATTTTCTTTGGCGAGATGTTTGCTTTATTTGCCATTAGAGCGCCCCGCTTCCTTGGGCAAAACCAGTTGAATCAGATATTGGTGCAAGTGCGTCAACTAAATCATCAGCAAGAATTCGTCCGACCGGCTTGTTCTTCTCATCAACAACAATAATTGAGGAACCGCGGTTATTTGCGAATTCTTCAATTACTTCATCAAGCCTGGTATTTATATTCACAGATGTTGGATATGGCGGACCCATTAAGGTTGACAGTGCCGCACCTGGTTTTGCTGCAATTAGTTCAATGATTTGAATATGGTCAAGAAGCTTTCCTTTTGAGTCGACTACAACAACCCCATCAGAAATATCGCGTTCTCTATTCTCAACTAATAGCGCAAGCGCCGAAGCAACGGTATCTGCTTCATGTGTAATTAGCATGTGTGAAGTCATAATTCCGCCGGCAAGAGTTTCATCAAATTCAACAAGTTTGCGAAGTTGCTTTGCAACTGAAGAATCCATCTCTACAAAAATGCTCTCGCGGTGGTCTGCATCTAGATCACGCAAAACTTCAGCACCTTCATCAGGTTCCATACGCGAAATCAACTCTGCAGAACGTTGGGCGGATAGACCACGCAACAAACCTTGAAGTTCGTCATCTTCCATTTCTTCCAGAGCATCTGCAGCAAGATCAGGATCAAGCATTTCAATAAGAGCGTTACGTTCACGACCAGCTAAATCTTCAATCAAGTCTGCAAGATCTGCTGGACGCAATTGCCCAAGTGCAGCGCGCGACTCAGTAGATCGAACAACACCTGTGCCGTGAGCAAGTGATGCAACGTGCGCCCAATCAATTACATGCTCTGGAATCGGTCCCCGGCCAAGTGCGCCCGGGAATATCCGACGTATAAATGCCTTGAAAGAAATATCTACACCTACGACTCGGATTTCCCGATCTAGTGGGGCTAAATACAAATCTGAGGATCTAACAACACGAAGTCCATTTACATCAACAATTTGATGGTCGAGAACATCAGCATCCAATAATGATTCGCCTTCGCGGCGGGTAAATTCAGTTAGATCTACTTTAGAAGTTGAAAGTTGAATTTCGCTCTGAGTTAACTTTGCTATTCGTGCGCCATCAATAAAAGATTTACTCTGTCCGACTTTCACAATAAGCCCAGAAACTGGAGGGTATGAATCTTCACCATGTCTTACTACGACATCTACAAGTCGACCGATTTCATTACCGCCCTGATATTTAACTGGGCGCCCAATCAACCCGGCAACTGAAACTAAAGACTCTCGAATATTTTTTCGCTGTAGTACTAATTCGCTGCGACCCACAAGACGTTTAGCCACTGTGTTGATGGAAGTTACTGGTGGCTTTTTCATAGGCCAATCTTAGGTGATGTTAAGAGATAGAAAGCCTTACCCCTACGAGAGACTTCGGGCGAAGAGTTATTTTTTCCACGATAGCCGTGAAGGCTTCACTTGCTGGACATGTTGGATCGCTAATAACTATAGGTTGGCCGATATCGCCACCTTCACGGAGTGCGGTCGCAAATGGGATCTGCCCAATAAGAGCGACATCTGCTCCAACCAAACTAGATAGTTGCTTAGCAGTTTCGGCTCCGCCGCCAGTTCCAAATATTGCAATTGGTTCGCCGCATTTTGAACAAGAAGTGTCAGACATATTTTCAATTACCCCAATTATGTGTTGTTTCAATTGATGAGCAATTCTGCCAGCACGTTCTGAAACTTCAGCTGCTGCGATTTGAGGAGTCGTCACAACAATAATTTCAGAAGCTGGTAATAATTGGCCAAGTGAGATTGCGATATCTCCAGTGCCTGGCGGTAAATCTAGAAGTAGTAAATCTAAATCTCCCCAATATGCATCACTTAACAATTGCTCAAGTACTTTGTGAAGCATAGGACCGCGAAATGCAACTGCATCTGATCGCTCTGGCTTAAACATCTCCATTGAAACTACTTTTACCCCATAGGCTTCTACTGGAATAAAAGTTTGATCTATAGCAGTTGGTCGTTTGCCGACAATTCCCATTAAACGTGGAACAGAGTGACCATAAACATCGGCATCAAGAATTCCAACTTTTAAACCTTTTTGCGCTGCGGCAACTGCGAGGTTTACTGTGACTGAAGATTTTCCAACGCCACCTTTGCCGGAGGCAACACCAATTACTCGGGTTAATGAATCTGGTTGAGCGAAGGGGATGAATTTCTCTTTGCCGCCATTTAGCAATTTCTTGACAGCGTTACGTTGCTCTTCGTTCATAACTCCGAAAGTTAAATCGAGTGAATTAACTTCGCTAATTGGCTCCAAGGAATCCGAAATATCCTTCTGTAACCGATCGCGCATTGGGCAGCCCGAAATTGTTAGCAAGATTGTTATAGATGCAACTCCCCCAGCAAATTCAACCGATTGCACCATCCCAAGATCTGGCAACGGGCGATGAAGTTCTGGATCTGAAACACCTTGGAGCGCAGAATGTATTTTTGCTATTACCTCAGCGCTCATAGTAAATCCGGATCGATTTTGGCTGACTTCTTCAGTTCTGCAATTTCAGCAGAAGGCTCAGCAAGTACCTCATTGATGTGCTTTGAAAGGAATTTCTTGGGGTGTAAATCTGTGACCTTCAAATCTTCGTAACCAGGCCCGAGATTCTCCCGTAAATCTTTTGTTGCTCCTTGCGCAACATCGCGCATCTTTCGAATAAATTTTGCGGAATCAGATGAAAATTGCGGAAGCTTATCGGGACCGATAAGTAAGAGAGCAAGGAGAATTAGAGCTACAAATTCGCCACCACCAATTCCGAACATTTTCGAATCCTATATCTACTGTGGTTACTTTGCTGCTATGAGTTTTAACGTTACCTCTTTGGTGATATCTCCACGTTGATATTTAACTTTGATTACATCCCCCACGCTATGCGAGCGAACGCTCACAATAGCTTCATCGGCAGAGGTGATTGTCTTTCCATCAATTTCAACAATGATATCTCCAGGCTTGATGCCAGCACGATCAGCTGGGCCACCAGCAGAAACTGAACCAGGTGTACTTGGAATTTTTGCCCCAGATCCAGGAAACATTGTGTCGAGAGAAACTCCCATAATTGGATATGTGGAACTTCCAAACTTTATTAATTGATCTGCGGTTTTCTTTGCTTGATTTATTGGAATAGCAAAGCCCAGGCCAATTGAACCGCCCTGGCCACCAAAACTAGATCCAGTAGTTGCGATAGCAGAGTTGATTCCAATTACTGCTCCAGTTAAGTCAACTAGTGGACCACCGGAATTACCTGGATTTATTGCAGCATCTGTTTGAAGTGCATTTATAAAAGAACTCTCGCTAGTGCCATCACCAGAAGATACGGGGCGATTCTTCGCGCTTATGATTCCGGAAGTTACTGTTCCGGTTAAGCCTAAAGGTGATCCAATTGCGATAACGCCATCACCGACTTGAATTAAATCGCTATTGCCAAGTTGTAGGGCGGGAGCATCTGTTACTGCAATTTTAATTACTGCTAAGTCATATGGAATATCTCTGCCAATTAGCGTTGCATCGTAATTTTTGCCATTAGCTAATTTCACAGTGATATCTGCGCCATTTGTGGCGGCAGCTGAAATAACATGATTGTTAGTAAGAATGTAGCCCGAGCTATCTAGAAAAAATCCTGATCCGGTTCCGCCAGAATTTCGACTCCGAACTTCAATAGAAACAACTGATGGCGAAACTCTTGCAGCAATTCCTGCAATTGAATCGGGCTTGCGCTCAATAACGCTCTTGGTAGAAACTAAATTGGTCTTGGAATCCATGTTTGCTGAAGTCCGACCAGCGATACTTCCTACAACACCTGCGATCAGAGCCATCGCGATAGCGACACCGAATCCGACGCTTCGGGTATTAGCTTTCTTAACTTCTGCAGTCGTAACTACTTGATGGCTTGAAATCCACCATGGGGTATCGGGATTATTCTGGGGAGTAATCATATTTAAATTTTACGAGCTAAAAGTGCGCCGCCGCCAATTGGAAGAAGAGTAGAGCTCCATCTGGAATCTTCTTTGATGGCCTTGATTGAATCTCTTCGGGCGATAGTTTCGAAATCTCGCTGGGTTGGATCAACAACTTTTCCACCATCTAGCGCATTATCGATAAGCAAAACTCCACCATCTTTTAACAATCTATAACTCTCCTGGACCACATCAACCATATCCTTTGGTGATCTCACAATCATCAGGTCATAATTTGAATCTGCTAACTTTCCAACGACTTCTATAATATTTCCAGTAATTAACCTGAATCTTTGCGCAGAGATTCCAGACTCTTCCAAAATTTCTTTTGCACTAGCCGAATGTTCACGTTCGGAGTCAATAGAGGTAAAGGTTGCATCTTTTGGTGCGCCATTAAATGCCCAAAGTCCACTGACGCCAGAACCTGTTCCAATTTCTACGATTGATTTTGCGCCAATTAATCCGACTACAAAATTAATTAAGCCACCAATACCGACGGTTGGATCTGGTGCACCAATTTCAGCTCCATTCTTTCGAGCTTGCTGCATGAAGAAATCTTCGTGCGGAAAATTCTCAGAGAAGGCCGACATATCTCCGCGGTTGATTGTGGTCATAGCGAAGTCAACCACTCTGTCAGCAATCTGACGCCGAAGCCCGTGCCACCTTTTGGATTTTCTCCAGAATCACTTTCGGATCTTGCTGGTCCTGCGATATCTAAATGGACCCACCTACGCTCTCCGGCAAAATGTTCTAGGAAGAGGGCGGCGGTAATCGAGCCACCATTGAAGTCTGGTTTCTCAGCAGTGTGATTGAAATCGGCAACTTCACTTGCAAGTGCAATTTTATAATCATCGATAAGTGGCATGTGCCAGACTCGTTCTCCAGAATTTTGTCCAGCGTCATATAAATCTTGCGCCAATGAAATATCACGTGTGTACATCGCGGCATATTGGCGACCAAGTCCAAGGGTTGCAGATCCAGTAAGCGTTGCAATATCAACTAAGTAGTCGGGGTTTAATTTCGCATTTGCGTAGGCAAGGCCATCGGCAAGTACTAGGCGACCTTCGGCATCTGTGTTTATAACTTCAACTGTTGTCCCATCAAAATGCGTTATTACATCTGATGGTCGTTGTGCTGTTGAAGAGAGCGCATTTTCTGCGCACATAAGCAATCCGGTAATTCGAACCTTGGGTGCACTTGTTCCCATTTCTGCTATTCCAACTACAGTTGCAAGAACTGCTGCAGCCCCTGACATATCGCTCTTCATTCCAACCATCGTGTCATATGGCCGCTTAAGTGAAACGCCACCAGTATCAAAGGTGATGCCTTTGCCAACTAAAACAACATGTGGCCAATTCTTTGAACCTTTTGGCGCATATGAGATTTCTATAAGTCTTGGACCTGGTTTGGGCGAAGAATTTCCAACTGCCAAGAGGCCGCCAAACTTAGAGAGCGCAGCTCCGCTCTTGACATTAATTTTTAGCCCTGGCGATTTTGCTTTCGCTACTAGTGATTTCCCTTGATCTGCGATCCACTTCGGATTCTTAATATTTGATGGGGTGTGAATTAGATCGCGGGCGCGCCAGACGCCTGTCGCAAATGTTTCTGCGCTTTTTAGCTCTTTTTCAAAATTACCAACTACATCAAAACTCGCAGCCTTTAACTCTTTGGCGGGTGCGCTCTTTAAACCCCATGAATAACTTGCGAGCACTAACGCTACTAGGTGCGAACGAGCGCTCGGTTTTGTAGTGACAAGAGCATCTAAAACTTTGGCACCAGAATTCTTAACTTTGCGGGAAAGTGTGGCTCCAGCTTTACGTAAATCCTCTGGAGTATCGCCGCCAACTCCAACAAAATAGATTCTGGTAAGTGCATTGCCTTTGGACGCTGTTGGAACTTCGATGAGTTCACCAGCTTTGCCGGTTGCATCTGGCCAGTTTTTGATTAGGTCTGTGAGGTCAACTTTAAAAATTTTCTCGATTTGTTTTACAAACTTTGGGTTACCGATCTCAATACTGGATTCACCTTTAAAAACTGGAATCGCAATTGCGCCATATTTCGAAAAATCGATTTCAGATTGGGCTAAACAATCAATTTTTGGGGCTAGCTTCACGGTCGTTGGTTAATCCATCAAACGCAAGAAGGAATTACTTCTTAACGAGAGAAACCGCTGCCTGTAGGGCATTGCCAAGATTTGTTGCTTCTTCAACATTCAATTCAACTACGAGACGTCCGCCGCCTTCTAATGGAATTCGCATAACAAAACTGCGGGCTTCCTTGGTAACTTCCATGGGTCCATCACCAGTACGAGGTTTCATGGCTGCCATGTTTTTACTCCTTCATAATTCAAGCGGGGATCTAAAGCTCTACCGCATCTAAAAATGCAGTGGCTAAGTATCTCGTAAAAGCCATCGTGAATGGAAATTGAAAAAGTCGGGCTATTGCCCCGGATTTAACGCGGAAAGTAGACGAGATTTGCCGCTCGTGATAACGCTTTGAACTGCGCGTTCTGGGACCCCTAAGGTCTCTGCAATCTCCTGGGCAGACATCGAACGAATGTAATGCATGGTGAGAATAAAGCGCTCTTCCTCCGGCAAGCTTGCTAGAAGTTCGGATAGTGCGCCCATGGGTAAAGGTTACCTGCCTTGTTTGAACTTTATAAGTTCTTCTAATCCTTCTAAAGCGTGCAGGCGCGAATCGCACTTGGAATGTCTCGGCACCAAGCCACTAATTCATTGGAAGTCGCACCGATAAATTCTTCGGCGCTTAAGAAATCTAGAACAGTTTGTAGCTGTTCGAATGTGCCATATGGATCGCACACTACGACCGGCTTTGAGTGATATCCCAATTTGCGACCTACCCAGATTTCAAAGAATTCTTCTAAAGTTCCGATACCACCTGGCAACATAATAAATGCATCTGAAATCTCTTCAATTTTTGCTTTACGTGTTCGCATATTTGTTGTCACAAACATTTCGCTTGCTTCTGGATCTTGAAATTCAACTGTCACTAATTTCTCTGGAATTACGCCGAAGGTTTTTGCACCGCGCTCACGTGCTCCCCGTGCCGCCGCTCCCATCATTGAAATCTGTCCGCCGCCCCAAACTAAATCGGCACCGCTGTTGGCAATGGCTACGCCAATATCGAAGGCTAGATCGATATATTTTTGGTCAATACTTGGTGAGGCTGAGCAATAAACGGCTATTCGCATAATAAAAGAAGTCTAGTAGTTAATCGCTTTTGGTAGCGTTATCTCATGAGAAGCGCCTTCGGATTTGGGATAGCAAGCACCGCTAATAATGGTGAAGTCCTAGATGTTTGGTATGACTCCATCGGATTAGGTAAGTTGGCTGAAAATAATGGCCCAGATCTCACACATTTTGTTGGCACGGATTCAACTCGTGGCGTAACTAAATCTAAAGTTGCAATCGAGATTGATCTAGATTCGGCGCCCAAAGACGTTGCTGATGCTTATCTTCGCCTCCACTTACTTTCCCATCGCATCGTTAAACCACACGGGCAATCCCTTGAAGGAATTTTTGGAATATTAAATAACGTTGTTTGGACATCTTCTGGGCCATGTTCGGTTTCAACTTTCAGCTCAGTAGGACCAGCACTGCGTGCAAAGTATGGAACTTTGACAGTATTTGCAGTTGATAAATTCCCAAGAATGGTCGATTATGTTGTTCCCGAAGGCGTTCGAATTGCAGATGCAGATCGAGTTCGACTCGGCGCACATCTTGCAAGTGGCACAACTGTTATGCATGAAGGATTCGTTAACTTCAATG
Organism: actinobacterium SCGC AAA044-D11; assembly: GCA_965268555.1. Taxonomy (GTDB): domain Bacteria; phylum Actinomycetota; class Actinomycetes; order Nanopelagicales; family Nanopelagicaceae; genus AAA044-D11. Next base: position 289,683 of record OZ254174.1, on the reverse strand, counting down.
CCGGAACTCTTGGTAAGTCAATGGTTGAAGGTCGAATCAGCGCCGGCGTTGTTGTTGGCGATGGCAGCGATATCGGTGGTGGAGCATCCATCATGGGAACACTCAGTGGTGGTGGCAAGCAAGTTATTTCTATCGGCGAACGCTGCTTACTTGGAGCAAATGCTGGACTTGGAATCTCACTCGGAAATGACTGTGTTGTTGAATCTGGAACTTACATAACTTCTGGTTCAAAGATAACTTTGCCTGATGGTGCAGTTGTTAAAGCAAGTGAACTTTCTGGCGCTAACAACTTGCTCTTCCGTAGAAACTCAAAGACAGGTGCGCTTGAGGCACTTCCAAAAACTGGCAGCTGGGGTGGATTGAACTCGGTTTTGCACGCAAATTAATTTGTTAAATCAAACCAAGAAGATGGTAATTTCACAGCAGTTTTAAATGTTGCAACTGGAAGCATCTTGGACTGTCCGGCCGCTGAGAATCCAGTAATAGTTAATACGCTATTTGTCACACTTCGAGAGGTAATTTCATAACGCGCAACATCGGATAATCCAAAAGCCTTTGCCATAGCCTTCTGGGAAACCTTCTTTGTCCAGCTTGCATAATTCTTATTAATGGTTGGATCAATACTCCATGGATCAGGAACATTTACTAAGTGTGGAATGTCCTTACCCCAAACATCAACAGCTCTTTGGGTCATGCCGCCGCTAGAAGAAGAGAAAAATACGCTGATTGGTAGACCATCAATTGTCACCGCAAGACCATTTTCACTATCTACTGCAGTTGCATCGACCGCTGCTTTCCATAAGTGCCCATACCTTGGTTCGCCCTCTTTTGAATAGCCAACGAATGCTTGATCGTATTTAGAGTCATAAACGTGGCAATCACATGCCTTCTTAATTGAATTCATTCGCATCAGCGCATAAGTACGAGAAGCAATTGCTTGGCTTTCAAGAGCCGCACTTGGCCAGGATGATGGAACTTCAGCTATCCCATATAGATATTCATCATGCAACCTAAGTAAGTTGGTCGCTTCGATTCGAAATCCAATACTTGGCGCTTTAACTGCGCGCAATTGAATATATCCATGATTTAACTTTATTGACTTAGTGCCAGATGTAAGAGTTACAACTGAATTTGGGTCGCTCCACTTAACTATCAAAATCTTTGCACTTCCACTTGGTCCAGCGATTAACTTTCCAGTTATTGCAAAGTTCAAAGGGGTATTAGGTGCAAGGGTTGTTGCGATACCAGTTTCATTTGTGATTGTCGCAAAATCTGTCACCGGAAGTGCAATATTCAACGAGGTAACTTGATGGGCAACATTGACGCTGATAGTCGCCGAATCAACAACTGGAGTTACCTGGGCATCTGGAAAATAATAATTAAGAATTTCGGTTGCGGTTTTACCTTCAAGCGCTTGGCCTTTTGCCCCATATTGACTTAGTCCAACGCCATGACCATAACCGGCACCAATAAAGGTGAATGACTTTGGAATTTCGGCCGATGCCTCGGAAGTTAGAAGAAAGGTTGAGACAAGGAGCGCTGCTAAAAACTTTTTCATTCTTCCTCTGCCATAAGCCCTTTTGGTGACGAGAGATATCCAGCGCCCCAAACCATGTGCATTGTGAATAGAACGATTGGCAAGATGATTTTCTCAGCCAGGCCTTTACCGATCCAAATTGAACCAAGAATTAACGATCCTAAATAAATTACAAGTGGTGCGAGAAAAATTGGAGAGTAAGTAATTCCTAGAATAAAAGAGAGGGTATTAATTATCAGCGCGGTTGGCGGTGCGAGATATCTCAAATTCACACTTCCACTGTGACTTCTAGAAACTGCACGACGCCAAGTCCCGTATTGGAAGTATTGTTTAGCTAGCGCTTTTAAAGTTGAACGCGGGCGATACTTAACAACTAACGATGGATCAAACCAGATAGTTCCACCGTTTTTACGAAGTCGAAAATTTAACTCCCAATCCTGGGCGCGAGTAAATCGCTCGTCATATCCACCAACTGCTTGCAGCGCAGACTTTAGAAAGGTGCCGAGATAAACGGTATCGGCTGGTCCAGCGCTTCCACCGACATGGAAAGCAGCGGAGCCGACACCAAGTGGCGAGCGCATTGCGGTTGCAACTGCTCTTTCAAATTTAGTTTTACCTTCTGCAGCCATGATTCCACCAACATTTACCGCGCCAGTTTTTTCAAGCGTTGCAACCGCTTGCGATAAATAAGTTGGTGAAATTTCGGCATGGCCATCAATACGCGCAATCACTGGGAATTTAGATTTAGCAATCGCAGCATTCAAGCCATTTGCAGTTCGGCCAGTTGGATTTTCGACTAAAACAACTCGTGCATCTTTAGCGGCAAGGTTTGCTGCAATTTCATTTGTGCGATCAGTGGATGGTCCTAGTGCGAGGATTACTTCGAACTCACCTGAATATTGCTGGGCCAAGATTGCGCTGATGCTTTCTTCCAGGTGGCGTTCCTCATTGAGGATAGGCAGAACGACAGAAATACCCCTCAATCCGCCAGAAACCTGATTCATATCTCCAACGGTAGCGTTACCTCGCACTAGTATCGGGCAAATGAAGCTTAGAGTTTCCGTAATTGGTACTGGATATCTTGGTGCCACCCATGCGGCATGTATGTCGGCTATGGGATTTGATGTAATCGGCGTTGATGTCGATGCCACCAAAATTGAACTACTAAGTCGTGGCAAAGTTCCATTTTACGAACCAGGGCTAGAAGAACTACTACAACAAGAAATTGCATCTGGTCGCCTAACTTTTAGTACGGACTTTCAAGCAATTAAAGAGGCAGATGTTCATTTCATCTGTGTTGGTACCCCGCAGAGCGAGAATTCATTAGCAGCAGATATGAAATATGTTGATGCTGCGCTAGATGCGATTGCGCCAATTTGTAAGCCAGGTTCACTAGTTGTTGGAAAATCAACAGTGCCCGTTGGTACAGCTGCAAGATTGCGAAGTAAATTGCTGTCGTTAAATCCGCAAGTTGATCTTGCTTGGAATCCTGAATTCTTACGCGAGGGCTTTGCAGTCGAAGACACGCTGCACCCAAATCGTTTAGTTGTAGGTGTTACAACTGATGAAGCCGAAAATAAATTAAAAGCGATTTATGCGAAGAATTTATCTGAAAATACCCCATGGGTTCGGGCGGATCTGCCAACTAGCGAATTGGTAAAAGTTGCCGCAAATTCCTTTCTTGCTACCAAGATTTCCTTCATCAATGCAATGGCTGAAGTTTGCGAAGCTGCCGGTGGCGATGTAACAGTCTTAGCAAAAGCAATTGGATACGACCCAAGAATTGGAAGCCGATTCCTTCAAGCTGGAATTGGATTTGGTGGTGGCTGTCTTCCTAAAGACATTCGTGCTTTCATGGCGCGAGCTGGTGAACTAGGCGCTGACCAAGCACTTGAGTTCTTGCGTGAAATTGATTCAATCAATTTACGTGCCCGACAACGAGTTATCGAACTTGTTCGTAAAGATTTATCAGATGATTTAACTGGCAAGAAAATTACAGTTCTTGGTGCCGCATTTAAACCAGATAGTGATGATGTTCGCGACTCCCCTGCTTTAGATATTGCAGTACAAATTGCTGCAGCTGGTGCCCAGGTAACAATTCACGATCCCAAAGCTATTGCTCCTGCTAAGAAGAGATTCCCTGCGCTTGGATTTGCCGAGGATGTTGAAGTAGCTTTGAAAGGCGCAGATTTAGTTCTGCATTTAACTGAGTGGAAGCTCTATCGCGAACTTGATCCAGCAAAAGTTAAAGCCCTAGTTGCATCACCAATAATTATCGATGGCCGAAACGCACTTGATCGTGAAGCCTGGATTGCTGCAGGTTGGAAATTTAGAGCATTGGGGCGCGCAAATTAATCAAGATGAATTGATCGACATCGTTCTTGACTTAAAAACTTGGGCAATTGTTGGACTTGGACATAATCCAGAACGTGCCGCATTTGGCGTTTCAAAACTCCTTCAAGATAAGGGGCACCGAATTATTCCGGTTTACCCTCGAGCGGAAATAGTCCATGGTGAAGTCGGTTATAAAACTCTCGCCGAAATTCCGGTTGAAGTAGATGTAGTTGATTGTTTTGTTAACTCAAATTTAGTTGGAAAAGTGGTCGATGAAGCGATTGCGATTGGGGCCAAAGCAGTCTGGTTGCAATTAGATGTAATTGATCAAGCTGCAATTGAAAGAGCCAAGAAGGCTGGGCTTTATACCGTTATGGATCGTTGCCCTGCTATCGAATATCGAAAGCGCGGCTAGAAGCCAGTTTTTTGATTGCGCTTGGTTGTTAAGTTTGCGCCTTTTTCTTTCGCTTCGGTATTTATCTTTGCAAGTTCAGCGCTTACTTTCTTTGAAACTTCTTCATCGCTAAGACCAAGGATTCTTGCGGCGAGAAGTGCTGCATTCTTTGCATTACCTACCCCAACAGTTGCAACTGGAATTCCCGCAGGCATCTGAACAATCGATAGTAGTGAATCCATTCCGTCTAAATTCTTAAGGGGAACCGGTACTCCAATTACTGGAAGCGATGTAAGCGAGGCAACCATTCCAGGAAGATGTGCCGCACCACCAGCGCCTGCAATAATTACTTTGTAACCCTTTGCTTTAGCGCTTTGCGCAAACTCAACCATTTCAAGTGGCATGCGATGTGCTGAAACTACATCCGCAGAATAAGTAATTCCTAGTGAATCTAGAACTTTCGCCGCATCTTCCATTACCGGCCAGTCAGAGTCTGATCCCATGATTATCGCTACATCACTCATCAATTACTCCGTTCATGTAGTCGGTGGCATGGGCAATTTCTTGTTGCAATTGTAGAAGGTTTTTTCCGCAGATTGTTACGTGGCCAATCTTGCGACCAGGCTTAACTTCCTTGCCATATTGATGAAATTTGAGGCCGGGAGTTCGCGCCATTAAATGTAGATATGGGCGATACATATCGCTCTTCTCGCCGCCCAAAATATTTCCCATGACTACAAAGTCATCTCGCATTGCCGTACTACCCAGTGGCAAATCAAGAATTGCACGTAGATGTTGTTCAAACTGGCTGGTCTCTGATCCTTCAATACTCCAATGGCCCGAGTTGTGTGGCCGCAAAGCTAATTCATTTATATAAAAATCTTCGCCAATAATAAACATTTCAACGGCCATTACTCCGACAAGTGAAATACCCGAAGCAATCTTTAACGCAGCAGCTTGAACTTTTTCTGCCAATTCATTGGATATCTCTGGAACTGGGGTGACTGTAGATGTGCAAATTCCATTACTTTGAATCGTTAGCGTTGCTGGCCAAGTGGCAGCTTGATTATGCGGTGATCTTGCAACCATAACCGAAATTTCATAATCAAAGTCCAATTTCTCTTCAAGTAAAAGCGTTCCAGTTTTCTTCTGCAAGTCCTGTAACTCAGCCTCTGAAGAAATTACGAACACTCCCCGACCGTCATATCCACCTGCTGGCAACTTAGCAATTAGCGGAAATTCGATTTCACATTTTCCGCCATCGAATCTCTGCCACTTTGGATTAGGCAACTCCAACTCGTTAATTTTCTTACGCATCTCCAACTTATTTTGGGAATAAGTAAATGAATCAGATCGTGGATAAACCTTTACGCCAGCTGCTTCAACAGCCTTGATCACGCTTTGCGGAACCAATTCATGTTCAAAAGTTAAAACATCACAACTTTTAGCAAATTCCAAGACTTGGCTTGCATTTGTATAGTCCCCAAGTACGAAGTTAGAAACCTGTGCTGCAGAATCATTTGGAATGGCTGCAAAAACTTTGAAATCTATTCCAAGATCATTTGCTGGGACTGCCATCATTCGGGCAAGTTGGCCGGCACCGATTACGCCGACTTTTGGAAAGCTCACTCGTAAAGTTTAGTCTCCAAGTGAATGACATCTCCAACTGTAATTACCGTTCCATCATCTAAGTGAAGAGCGCCGGACTCATCTATATCTAGCGCTTTCGCCTCATGGCTAATTCCACCTGGCAGTTCTACGCGAACGGCTTGGCCAAGGGTCGCACTTAGCGCACGATAACTAGGAGTTAAATCTGTTCCACTCTCCCAAGCTGCTAATTGCGAAGTTAGCTCCTGCAGAATTGAAACTAATAGCTTGTTCCGATTCAAGAGTTGATCAGTCTCCAAATAAATTGAGGTTGCGGTTTCTACTGGCAAATCTTGCTTTGAAGTTGAAACATTAATTCCAATTCCAATAATTACGCCATTGCCACTTCGTTCCGCCAAAATTCCTGCAACTTTGCGGCCATTTATTAAAACATCATTTGGCCATTTACATTTAAATTTATTTGAATCAGTTATTTCATTTAAAACGTTTGTGACAGTTGAACCAGTTAGAAGCGTTATATATCCAAAATTTACTTCACTTATCTTTGGTTCTAAGTAAATTGAAAAGAGTAGAGCGGTAGATTTCTCTGCAACAAAACTTCTATCAAGTCGCCCTTTACCGGCACTCTGATACTCGGCAGTAATTACATCGCCAGATTTTGGATTACTGGTGCGTAAATAATTTTGTGTTGAATCAATCTCATCTAAAACTGATACTCGCCAGTAGCCGTTGGCTAGTGCGCTTGTAATTGCATTCGCACTCAATAACTCTGGCTGCATGTAAGACTCTTTTCATCTCTAATACGAAATGTTTGTAGGAATATTCTGCCGGAACTAGTAACCTACGACCGTGACTGATGATATTCGTACAACAGCTGGAAAGATTGCTGATCTTCGTAGACGTCGTTTGCAAGCCGAAACGAACGGAACACCAGAGGCAATCGAGAAGCGTCATGCCCAAGGGAAACTAACCGCGCGCGAACGTATTGCCCGCCTAGTTGACCCAGGCTCATTTGTAGAGATGGATGCATTCTCAAGACATCGCTCAAGTAATTTTGGAATGGATAAGAATCGTATTTATGGTGATGGTGTCGTAACTGGACATGCAACCGTAGATGGCCGACCAATCGCAATTTATTCGCAAGATTTCCTCACCTTCGGCGGAAGTTTGGGCGAAGTTGTTGGCGAAAAGATTGTGAAAGTTATGGAGTTCGCACTTAAGAGTGGAATTCCTATCGTTGGAATTAATGATTCTGGTGGCGCCCGAATCCAAGAAGGCGTTGCATCACTTAGCCAGTATGGTGAAATCTTTAAGCGAAATGTTAGAGCTTCAGGTGTAATTCCACAGATCTCTCTAATTATGGGGCCAACAGCTGGTGGCGCTGTTTACTCACCTGCAATTACTGACTTTGTAATTATGGTTAATGAAACATCTCAAATGTTTATTACTGGACCTGATGTAATCAAGACGGTCACTGGTGAAGAAGTCGGAATGGAAGAACTTGGTGGTGCCCGTACTCACAACACTAAAACCGGAAATTCACACTACCTTGCAGATAGCGAAGATGATGCAATTGATTATGTAAAAGCCCTTCTCTCCTATCTTCCAAGTAACAACATGGACGAACCTCCAGTTTTATCCGCAACCGAAAGTGGCGATGTTGCTCCATCTGATCGCGCACTTGATTCATTGATTCCAGATAACCCAAACAAGCCATACGACATGAAGGTTTTAGTTGAAGCTATTTTAGATGAAGCAGATTTTCTTGAAGTGCATACGCTTTATGCACCAAATATTCTCGTTGGCTTTGGTCGCATTGAGGGACGTTCAGTTGGAATTATCGCAAACCAGCCACAAGCGCTGGCCGGAACACTTGATATCGCTGCGAGTGAAAAGGCTGCACGTTTTGTGCGCACCTGTGATGCCTTTGGTATTCCAGTTATAACGCTTGTAGATGTTCCTGGATTCCTACCTGGCACCGAACAAGAGTGGAACGGAATTATTCGTCGCGGCGCTAAATTACTTTATGCATATGGCGAAGCCACGGTTCCACTGATTACAGTGATTACACGTAAGGCATATGGCGGTGCCTACATAGTTATGGGATCAAAGCATTTAGGTGCAGATGTGAATCTAGCTTGGCCTACTGCGCAGATTGCAGTTATGGGTGCGCAAGGTGCGGTAAATATTCTCCACCGCAAAGAGATTGCTGATGCAAAAGATGTAGATAAGACTCGTAAAGAGCTTATAGATAATTATGAAGAGACCTTGCTAAATCCTTACATCGCAGCCGATCGCGGATTTATTGATGCGGTTATTGAACCTCAAGAGACTCGCCATCAAATTGTTAAGGCGCTAAATGCGCTGCGCAATAAGCGAGTTGCGCTACCTCCGCGCAAGCATGGAAATATTCCACTGTAATGAATAGAAAATTCACAATTTTGAATGGAACTCCTAGCGCTAAGGAGTTAGCGGCTTTAGAGAAGGCGCTTCCGATGCCAGTAGTTAAGAAAGTTGAAAGAGCTAGTCTCTGGCGCAAATCTCAAATTCGCCAACCGCTGCCACGTAAGTGGGGGCAAAGCTTCTAATGTCAGAATTACGAAATGTGGTTTTAGCATCGGCTTCACCGTCTAGAAAGCGGTTGCTTGAGACTAGCGGGATAAGTGCTGAAGTAATTGTCAGCGGTGTTGATGAGGAAGATCCAAAGTTAACTTCCCTGGCGCCAAAAGAGATGGTTATTGCCCTTGCAATTCTAAAAGCCCATACCGTCGCAAAGCTGGTTGGTAATGAACACTTAGTTATCGGCTGTGACTCAACATTTGAATTCAATGGAAAATCATTCGGGAAACCACTTACCCCAGAGCTTGCGAGTGCGAGATGCAAGGAACTTCGAGGAAACTTTGGCTACCTGCACACAGGTCATTGCATTATCGATACCAAAGCCGGTATCGAGATAAGTGATGTTTCAACCTCAAAAGTCTTCTTTGCTGATATGACTGATGGTGAAATTGCTGGTTATGTTGCATCGGGTGAACCGCTAAATGTTGCAGGTGGTTTTACTATGGATGGGCTAAGCGCACCATTCATCTCAAGAATTGAAGGCGACCCTTCGGGAATTATCGGTCTCTCACTTCCGCTTCTTCGCAGAGCGGTAAATTCACTAGGTCTTACTTGGAATTCAATTTCTAGATCGGCGGTGAATGCATGAAAGCAGTTCTAATTGCTAACCGCGGTGAGATTGCAGTTCGTGTTGCCCGTGCTGCTCGCGATCACGGAATCAAGTCAATTGCTATTTACTCCGATGAAGATCGAACTTCGCTACACGTTGCAACAGCCGATGAGGCATATGCGCTTCATGGATTGTCTGCCGCAGAAACTTATTTAGATCAGAATAAAATAATTGAGATTGCTAAGAAGTCCGGAGCAGATGCTGTTCATCCTGGTTATGGATTCCTCTCTGAGAACGCGGATTTTGCTGAGAAAGTTCTCGCCGCGGGTTTAATTTGGATTGGACCACCACCAAGTGCAATTAGATTGCTAGGCGATAAAGTATCCGCAAGAAAAATTGCAGCAGAAGTCGGCGCTCCACTCGTTGCTGGAACTATTGATCCAGTCGATACGCCAGAAGAGATTGTGGAATTTGCAAAGAAACATGGCCTGCCAGTTGCTATTAAAGCGGCACACGGTGGCGGCGGACGTGGTTTAAAGGTTGCGCATACAATTGAAGAAATCCCAGAATTATTTGCTTCGGCAGTTCGCGAAGCTATTACCGGCTTTGGTCGCGGTGAATGTTTTGTAGAACGCTATTTAGATAAGCCTCGACATGTTGAAACCCAAGTTTTAATTGATGCAAAAGGAAATGCAATCGTTGTAAGCACGCGCGATTGCTCACTCCAACGTCGTCACCAAAAATTAGTTGAGGAAGCTCCTGCCCCATTCTTAAGCCAAGCTCAAATTGATCAGCTCTATACCTCGAGCAAGGCAATCATGAAGAAAGCGGGATATATCGGCGCTGGCACCTGCGAATTTCTAATCGGCTCTGACGGAACAATTTCATTCTTAGAAGTTAACACTCGCCTCCAGGTAGAGCATCCGGTAAGTGAAGAAGTTACCGGCTTAGATCTTGTGCGCGAGCAATTTCGCATTGCAGATGGTCAGAGCATAAATCCAGTTGACCCAGTAATTCGTGGACACAGTATTGAATTTAGAATCAATGGCGAGGATCCTGGAAAAGGTTTTCTTCCATCACTCGGAACAATTACAAAGTGGGAAGTTCCATCTGGACCTGGAGTTCGAATTGATGCTGGTTTCGACCATGGCCACACAATTGGTTCGCACTTCGATTCGCTCCTGGCTAAGTTGATAGTTACTGCCGCTACTCGTGAAGAGGCAATTGAACGTGCGCGCAGAGCACTACGTGAATTTGATATTGGTGGCCTTGCTACTGCCCTGCCATTCCATCGAGCAATTGTTGAAGATCCAAACTTCATCAAGGAGTTTAAGGTTTACACCAGCTACATTGAAAATGAGTTTAATAATGAAATACCACCATTCTCATTTAAGCAAGGAACTGCAGATTCAATAGCTGCATCGCAGAAGATTATTGCTGAAGTTGATGGCCACAGATTTGAAGTACTACTCCACACACCCGAGCCAATTCAAAAGCGCCACCGGGTAAAGAGCAATGCAATTACCGCACTTGCTGGCGACTCACTAGAAAGCCCGATGCAAGGCACTGTGGTGAAGATTGTTAAATCTAATGGTGATCGTGTTGAAGTTGGAGAGCTAATTGTTGTACTCGAGGCTATGAAGATGGAGCAGCCATTGATTGCACATAAGGCAGGAACGATTGCAAAGATGCACGTGAACGTTGGCCAAACTGTTGCCAGCGGTGCGACCTTATGTTTGATTGAAGATTAATTCTCAAGTGCTAGATTTGTGGCGTGAATTCAACGCTACTCGCAGATAAGAGCGAAGCTTCCTTAAAGAGATTTTTAAGTACCCTCTCCCCTGTCGATCAGGTAGGTGCCACTGCCCGCGTTGAAGCGCTTGCAACTCGAAGCATTAAGACTTCGAGCAAAAATTGGGCTATTGATCTTGCGATTCGGATGGTGGATTTAACTACACTTGAAGGTGCTGATACTCCGATGAAAGTTAAGGCGCTTTGTGCAAAAGGTGTTTATCCGGATCCAACAGATTTAACAGTTCCATCTGTCGGTGCAATTTGTGTTTACAACGACATGGTAAAAATTGCTCGCACTGCACTCGATTCAGGTGGCGGCAAGAATATTCCGGTTGCTGCAGTTGCAACAGCTTTTCCATCCGGCCGGGCAAGTATCGAGGTTAAGATTCAAGATACAAAAGATGCAATTGCAAATGGTGCGAGTGAAATTGACATGGTCATTGATCGAGGCGCATTTCTATCTGGAAAACTTGGGCTCGTCTTTGAACAAATTGAAATTATCAAAGAGCTTTGTGGTGATAAAGCGCATTTGAAAGTTATTCTTGAAACTGGTGAATTAGTAACACTTGATAATGTGCGTAAAGCTTCGTATCTAGCCATGCTTGCTGGCGCAGACTTCATTAAGACGAGTACTGGAAAGGTTGCTCCAGCCGCAACTGCTCCCGTGGTTTATGTGATGCTTGAAGCTGTAAGAGATTTCTACAAAATGACTGGCACTCGTATCGGTGTAAAGCCTGCAGGTGGTATTCGAAATACTAAGGATGCAATCAAACAGTTAGTTCTAGTAAATGAAGTTGCCGGGCCAGAATGGCTTGATCCCGCCCTCTTTCGGATTGGCGCAAGTGCCCTACTAAATGATTTGCTCATACAGCGCATGAAGTTGCGCGATGGGTATTACGCTAGCCCCAACTACGTGACGTTAGATTAAAGAGAGTGAACGCAGATATGACTAATTTTGAATATGCTCCGGCTCCGGAATCTGCTGCCCTTGTTGATATCAAATCGCAATACGGCCTCTTTATAAATGGAAAATTTGTTGCCCCTAAAGCTGGAAAGACTTTCTTAACTATTAATCCAGCTAATGAAGAGGTACTCGCAAAAATCGCTTACGCCGAACTAGCTGATGTAAACCTAGCTGTAACGGCTGCCCGCAACGCCTTCACAAAGACCTGGTCGAAGATGCCAGGTGCAGAACGCGGAAAATATCTCTTTAGAATTGCACGAATACTCCAAGAGCGATCACGTGAGTTTGCGGTACTTGAAACGCTTGATAACGGAAAACCAATCCGTGAAACTAGAGATACCGATATTCCACTTGCAGCAGCACATTTCTTCTATCACGCAGGATGGGCTGACAAACTTTCATATGCAGGCCAAGGCGATAATCCAAAACCTTATGGCGTCGCAGCACAAATTATTCCCTGGAACTTTCCAATGCTTATGCTCGCCTGGAAAATTGCGCCAGCACTAGCTACTGGAAATACTGTTGTTCTAAAACCAGCTGAGACAACACCACTTACAGCACTTTTATTTGCCGAAGTTTGCCAACAAGCAGGTCTGCCAGCAGGTGTTGTAAATATCATTACTGGTGATGGTGCAACTGGTTCACATTTAGTAAATCATCCCGGAGTAGATAAAGTCGCATTTACCGGTTCTACTGGAGTAGGTAAAGCAATTGCGAAAGCTATTGCCGGAACTAAGAAGAGCGCGACACTTGAATTAGGCGGCAAAGGCGCAAACATTGTCTTTGAAGATGCGCCGATAGATGAAGCTGTTGAGGGAATAGTAAGCGGAATCTTCTTTAATCAAGGTCATGTTTGTTGCGCTGGATCGCGCCTGCTTGTCCAGGAGAATATTCAAGAAGAAATACTTGAAAAACTAAGGAACCGAATTAGTTTAATTAGAGTCGGCAATCCAATGGATAAGAACACAGATTTGGGCGCAATAAATAGCAGCGCACAACTTGCGCGAATTAAAGAGCTTGCTGATTCTGGCGACATAGAAGGTGCACAGCGATGGAGTCCGAATTGCGTTCTACCAAGCACTGGCTTCTGGTATCCCCCAACAATATTTACTGGAGTATCGCAATCCCACAGAATTGCACGTGAAGAAATCTTTGGACCAGTTCTTTCGGTACTTACTTTTCGTACTCCTGCTGAAGCAATCGAGAAAGCAAATAACTCACCATATGGCCTATCTGCGGGCATCTGGAGCGATAAGGGTTCTCGAATTCTCTGGACTGCAAAACAACTTCGCGCCGGAGTCATCTGGGCAAATACTTTTAACAAATTCGATCCCGCGAGTCCTTTCGGTGGCTATAAAGAGTCCGGCTGGGGACGTGAAGGTGGACGTCATGGTCTTGCCGGTTACTTGAAGGGAGATAACTAAGATGCGTATTGATGTTATGAAGACTTATAAGTTATTTATCAACGGAAACTTCCCAAGAAGTGAATCTGGTCGAGTCTATGAAATTCTCGATTCCAAAGGAAAGTTTCTAGCTAACCCATGTAATGGTTCACGTAAAGATCTACGCGAATCTGTTGTAGCTGCGCGTTCTGCACATAGTGGTTGGGCCAGTGCAACCGCATTTAATCGTGGCCAAGTTCTGTATCGAGTAGCCGAAATTATGCAGGGGCGAATTGAGCAATTTGTTGCCGAAATAGTTGCGCAAGAAGGCGCCACTCCTGCTGCAGCAAAAATTCAAGTTCAAAGCGCTATAGATACTTGGGTTTGGTATGCCGGGTGGTGCGACAAGATTGATTCAATTTCTGGATCTACAAATCCAGTTTCAGGTCCGTTCTATAACTTTTCAATTCCAGAAAGTCTTGGTGTAGTGGCAATTTTTGCTGACTCCAAGCCATCACTTTTAAATCTAGTTTCTGCACTTGCCCCGGTTATTGCTACTGGCAATACTGCAATTTTAATTGCTAGCGAAAAACATCCACTATGCGCAATCACGCTCGGCGAGTGCCTGGCGACAAGTGATGTCCCTGCAGGCGTTGTGAATATTCTTACCGGAAAGGTAGATCAATTCGTAACCTGGGTTGGTTCACATATGGAAATTGATGGCGTGGATGCAAGCGGTCTAAGCAAGAAGGATTTAGTTGAAATCAAGGAGCTCGGTGCTGAGAATTTAAAGCGAGTTCACTCTTTTAATGAGGCAAAATCTACAAAGCGAATGGTTAATTTCATGGAGATAAAGACGGTCTGGCACACAATCGGAATCTAAGTTCTACTTAACCGCCGTTAACTTCTTTGCTAAAAAGGCTGCTTTTGCCCGCGAAACTGCGCTTATCGATGCTGGATTAGCGCCTGCTGCTTGTAAATCAACAGCGCCATTTACCAAGCTGTAATTTCTGCCGAAGACTCCACGTTTTGAATCAACTATCTCGGTAATTGTTTTTTCAGCGACGGCCGCTGCAAAAAGGTCGCCAATCGCTAGATCAAATCGCTGATTAACATAACCAATCAGAATTTTTCTCGCAGCTTTACTTGATAAAAAGAATTGCTCAGGTTTAACTCCAATTAATTTCATGGATTTTTTGGAGCTAGAAATGGCGCTAATGATTGTGCCGTTACGAGACCAAGTTGTGAAGATAACATCGACGCCCTGCGAACTGAGCGCCTTGACTTCAGCGCCCAAAGAAGCGTCCGAGCTCGTGTTAAATGTCTTTATTTTTGCGACCACAGATTTTGCACCCGCTGTGAAATTTCGAGACATCACATCATTGGCTAAGTTTGCGGTATCACCCAGGTAACCTATTTTTTTACTTTTAGAATTGAGTGCCGCCATAACACCTGCAAGATATGCGCTCTGATCACCACGGAAATTCATACAGCTTACATTTAAGGATTCGACGCCAGCACTTCCGATTATCGCAAATTGTGATTCTGGATATTTCTCAGACATATAAGTCATTGGTTCATTAAAAGAAGAACCTACTCCGATGACTAAATCGTAATCTGCTTTCACTAAGAATTCGATTCGATTTTCGCGATCAAAGCTTGTGCCAGATGTAACTAATTCGCGAACATCGAGATCAGAGAGTCCAAGTTTCTTCTTCGCTGCTGCTACACCCACCGCAGTTGCATCGTTTATCGAGTCATCACCACGACCACCAACATCGTAAATAACTCCAATTTTTACTTTTGATGGAGCCGCGGTTGATGTGGTTGTCGAAATTGGGATAAGCGTGAGAATCGCAAGAGCTACAAGAACTTTTCTAACCACGAGGAATCAAACCCATCGCGTTATAAGTATCCTTCAAGGTCTTTGAAGCAACTGCTTCTGCCTTCTCGGCACCAATCTTAAGAAGCTTATTTAAGTGCGCTTCATCCTTTAACAATTCATTAGCTTTATCGCGCACTGGTTTTAAGTATTCAACAACTACCTCTGCAACCGCACCCTTAAAGTCGCCGTAGCCTTTACCCGCAAAGTCACTTTCAGCTTGGGAAACGCTCTTGCCGGTAAGTGCGCTATAAATAGTAAGTAGATTTGAAATTCCTGGCTTCGCTTTCTCATCAAAAGTTACCTCGCGGCCAGTATCAGTAACCGCACTCTTAATTTTCTTGATATTTACTTCTGGCGTATCCATTAATTCAATTACACCCGAACCAGATGCACTTGATTTGCTCATCTTGGAAGTTGGATCTTGTAAATCATTAATCTTTGCGCCGGCTTTTAGAATGTAGCCCTCGGGAATTGTAAATGTCTCGCCAAATCTAGAGTTGAATCTCTGCCCCAGATCACGAGTTAGCTCGATATGTTGGCGTTGATCTTCGCCAACTGGGACCTTATTTGCTTGATACAAAAGAATATCTGCAGCCTGCAAAATTGGATATGTAAATAATCCAACCACTGTGCGATCTGATCCAGCCTTCGCTGATTTATCTTTAAATTGCGTCATTCGACTTGCTTCACCGAAACCAGTTAAGCATTCAAGTACCCAGGCCAATTGATTGTGTGCTGGGACATGAGATTGAATAAATAGCGTGCATTTTTCTGGATCTAATCCAAGTGCTATTAATTGCGCAACGGATGCAAGATTGCGACGTCTAAAATCTTCAGGCTTTGTTTCTACTGTCAACGCATGCAAATCAACCACGCAATAAAATGCATCATTTGTGTTCTGCAAATCAACCCATTGTTTAATCGCACCTAAATAGTTTCCTAAATGGAAAGACTCATGGGTTGGCTGAATTCCAGATAGAACTCGCTCTTTAGGAGTATTAGCCATGAGTATTATCTTTCCACCCAATGCTCGAGATCAATAATTGGCCCGCCCGCTTACCTTCTAAAGTTAAGACTGTAATTCGCGCACCTTCTATGACTATTACATCATTTACCTCTGGAATGCGCCCCAAGTGGTCCATTACGAATCCACCTGCGGTTTCGTATGGTCCCTCTGGAATATGAATTCCAGTCTCTTCATACAAATCTTCAAGTGAGATAAGACTGTCGACCTCGAAGTCTCCGGTTCTAGTTTGCTTAGTAACTTCCTCATCTTCAGTGTCATATTCATCTTGGATATCGCCAATTAAGCATTCGACGATATCTTCTAAGGTAACAATTCCATCAGTGCCACCATATTCATCCAAGACAATAGCGATGTGACTTCGCTTCGCTCGCATCTCTGCAAGTGCTGGAAGCACTCCCTTGGTTCCTGGCAAATTCAATACTGGACGAATTAGATCGAGAATTGTCTCACCTGCAGACGAATTCACCTTTGGGTTCAGCAAATCGCGCACATGTAAGAAACCAATTACTTCATCAGTACTGCCCCTAGTAACTGGATACCTTGAATGTGAGCGTTCAATTGCCACAGCTATGGCATCACTAATTGAAAGTCCGACATCCATGAAGTCAACTTCAGTTCTTGGAACCATAATTTCATGAAGTTGAAGGTCGCCCGCAGCAAATACTTCTTCAACTATCTCGCGCTCTTCTTCGCTAAGAGCGGTATGACCTGAAACTAGGTCAACTAGTTCGGCTTCAGAAATCTCGCTTCGAACCTCTTTAGAATTCAAGCCGAAGAGTTTTACGACGACATCAGTTGATTTAGAGAGCAACCAAATAATTGGCCGGAAAACCTTTGCTACAAAATCAATGGTTGGTGCTGCGGCGAGCGCAATAATTTCGGTTCGATAAAGTGCCAAGCGTTTAGGAACTAATTCCCCAAATACAAGTGATACATAAGCAATAACGATTGTGATTGAAACTAAAGCTAAGGTTTCAGCAACGCTTTTTGAAAGTCCAAGCTCTTCAAAGACCGGGGAAACATATTTTCCAAGTCGCTCTGAACCAAGTGCTGCAGATAAAAAGCCAAGGAAAGTTATTCCGACTTGGGCTGCAGCTAGAAATCTATTTGGATTTTTAGCTAGTTGGACTACCCGATCCCCGCGTTTGCTCTTGCCTTCGAGCTGGCGAATCTGGGAATCCCGAAGGGAAATCAGCGCAATTTCGGCTGCAACGAATAGACCGGCGACCAGGATAAATAGGAGCACAAGGCCGATATCGCGAAGGATATGAATGGTCACAGGCGTAAGGGTAACTTCTTTAGAACTCCTGCTGGCGCCAAACGGGGTGGCGTGCGCGGCTGGCGACGCGTAACCTATGCCCACGCTCAACCGAGCAAGATTGAAACCCTTATCCAAAGGATCGTCGGGCACGTACCTGCCCGGAGAAGGAGCAGTAGAAAAATGGCATCAGTCGTATTTGAAAACGCTTCACGCGTTTACCCAGGCACTACCAAGCCTGCTGTAGATAAATTAAGTCTCACTATTAATGATGGTGAATTCCTTGTTCTAGTTGGACCATCAGGTTGCGGAAAGTCAACATCACTTCGCATGCTTGCTGGCCTAGAAGAAGTTGATACCGGTTCAATTCGTATCGGTGATAAAGATGTAACTCACGTTGCACCTAAAGATCGCGACATCGCAATGGTCTTCCAGTCATATGCGCTATACCCTCACATGTCAGTTGCTGAAAACATGGGATTCGCGTTAAAGATTGCTGGCATTGATAAAGCAGAACGTGACCGTCGCGTTAAAGAAGCTGCAAAACTTCTTGACCTTGAAGATTATTTAGATCGTAAGCCAAAGGCACTTTCAGGTGGCCAACGTCAACGCGTAGCCATGGGTCGTGCAATTGTTCGTGAACCACAAGTGTTCTTGATGGACGAGCCACTTTCAAACTTGGATGCAAAGCTTCGTGTTGCAACTCGTACTCAAATCGCAGCTCTACAACGTCGTCTTGGAATCACAACTGTTTATGTGACCCACGATCAAGTTGAAGCTATGACAATGGGTGACCGCGTAGCAGTTCTCAAGGATGGTCTACTACAACAGGTAGATACACCTCGTAATCTTTATGATCGTCCAGCAAATGCTTTCGTCGCTGGATTTATTGGTTCACCAGCAATGAACTTGTTAACCGTTCCAGTTTCTGGCGGCAAGGCTCAACTTGGTGGATTTAGCGTTGACGTTCCAGGAAATCCTGGTTCAGTTGTAACAATTGGTATTCGCCCAGAAGGTTTTGTTCCTGCAACTTCAGGCGGATTCGACGTTCAAGTTGAAGTTGTTGAAGAACTTGGTTCTGATGCATTCATCTATGGCAAGCCAGTAGATAAGAGCATTAAGTTCGCTCAAGAAACAGATGAAGGCGCTCAAGTAATTGTTCGCTGGGATCCAAAGAACCCACCTAAGCCAGGTGCAACAATTAGCGTAAACGCAATTCCAACTGCGATTCACCTATTTGATGCAACCTCAGGTCTTCGTCTCAACTAAAAAGAAATTAAAAAAGCCCCGCAACCAATTATGGTGCGGGGCTTTTTTATGCAATTAATTAAGTCTTACCTTTAGATTCTCATCGATGGCTGCAAGGAAGTCTTGAGTATTTAACCATGGGCTATCTTTAGAAATTAGAAGCGCAAGATCCTTAGTCATCTTTCCGGATTCAACAGTTTCGATACATACTTTCTCAAGAGTCGCAGCAAACTCAGCAAGCTTAGGATTGTTATCCAACTTTGCACGGTGAGTTAAACCTTGAGTCCAAGCAAAGATTGAAGCGATTGGATTTGTTGAAGTTTGCTTACCTGCTTGGTGGTCGCGGAAGTGACGAGTAACAGTTCCATGCGCAGCTTCAGACTCAACTGTCTTGCCATCTGGTGTCATCAGAACTGAAGTCATCAGACCAAGTGAGCCATAACCTTGAGCAACAGTGTCTGATTGAACATCGCCGTCATAGTTCTTGCATGCCCAAACATAGCCACCCTCCCAACGAAGTGATGTTGCAACCATGTCATCAATCAAACGATGTTCGTAAGTGATTCCAGCCGCATCAAACTTCGCTTTGAATTCACTCTCAAAAACTTCAGCGAAGATATCTTTGAAGCGTCCGTCATAAGCCTTCAAGATTGTGTTCTTAGTTGAAAGAAATACTGGGTAATTACGAATCAATCCGTAATTCATAGATGCGCGGGCAAAATCTCGAATTGAATCATCGAGGTTATACATACCCATCGCAACACCTGATGATGGGAAATCAAAGATATTGAACTCCATTGGCTTTGAACCATCTTTTGGTGTGAAAGTCATAGTAAGAGTTCCGGCGCCAGGAACTTTGAAGTCAGTCGCCTTGTATTGATCACCAAATGCGTGACGACCAATAACAATTGGCTTAGTCCAGTTTGGAACCAAACGTGGAACATTCTTCATAATAATTGGCTCGCGGAAAATTACGCCACCCAAGATATTGCGGATAGTTCCATTTGGTGACTTCCACATCTGCTTTAGGCCAAACTCTTCAACTCGAGCTTCATCAGGCGTGATTGTCGCGCACTTAATTCCAACGCCATGCTTCGCAATCGCATGGGCAGAATCAATAGTTACTTGATCATTTGTTGCATCTCGGTGCTCAATACCAAGGTCGTAATACTCAAGATTTATATCTAGATAAGGCAATATCAACTTCTCTTTAATAAACGACCAGATAATTCTGGTCATCTCCTCGCCATCTAATTCAACAACTGTTCCCTCTACCTTGATCTTCGACATTTTCTTCGCCCTTTTCTAGTTATCTATTCACTCGTATTAATCTTAGAGATCTTTAACATCTGCTTGCTTTGCACGAACTGCTTCTGCTGCAGCTTTAAGCGCTTCTACTTCTGATGGAGTTAGTGCACTTTCAACTACTTTGCGAACACCGCTCTTGCCGATCTCAGCTTCAACACCGAGGTAAACGCCACTGATTCCATATTCGCCATCAACCCAGGCGCAGACCGGCATGACTTCGCCTGAATCCTCTTTAACAGCTTTTGCCATTCGAGCTGCAGCAGCAGATGGTGCGTAATAAGCAGAACCTGTCTTGAGTAGCGCAACAACTTCAGCGCCACCATTTCGGGTGCGATCAACAAGTGATTCAATCTTTGCAGAATCCAGAAGTTCAGTAAGTGCTTTTCCATTTACTGTGCAACGACTTGGAACTGGAACCATGGTGTCACCATGAGAGCCCAGAGTTAACGTCTTCACAGATGAAACTGGAACCTTAAGTTCCTCAGCAACAAAGTTTGTAAATCGCGCGGTATCCAACATTCCGGCCTGTCCCATTACGCGATTCTTTGGGAAAGAAGTTGCTAGCTGGGTAAGTGCAGTCATTTCATCAAGTGGGTTTGAAACCACGATAATTACGGCATTTGGTGAATGCTTTGCAATATTTTCGGCAACGCCGCGAACAATTCCAGCGTTTACTCCGATTAAGTCCATGCGACTCATTCCAGGTTTACGTGGAAGTCCCGCAGTAATTACAACTACATCTGAATTAGCAGTAGCTTCATATCCAGCGCCATATACTGTTGTTGTTGCGCCAACAATTTTGGTTTCAAATCCTTCGATTGAACGAGATTGATTCATATCAAGAGCTAAACCCTCTGGCTTACCTTCTAAAATATCTGTGAGAACAACAGTTTCGAAGATGTCATATTCTGCTAATCGAAGCGCAGTAGTTGAACCATAAAATCCAGCGCCAACTACAGTAACTTTTCCTGATCTACTCATGTTCTCGTATCTCCTCTTGATCTATTTGGAATCTAATTGGTCGAAAACTACTTTTCTTAAATTCAATGGCTAAATATTACTTGGCATGAGGCAGTGTGAGCGCCACCACAAAAAGCAGGGTTGCCATCGCGATTGGAAGTATTAATTCGATTTTCCGATGGCGATTTGAGCGTAAATACTTGGTGATCACGATGATCCCAGTTCCGACAGCAATCGCAAGTGCACCAGTTCTAACTGCATTAAAGATGCCTAGCAAAATTCCAATCGCAATCAGCGCGAATGCGGCAATTCGTAATCGATCTATTGCAATTTTCATTAAATTGATTGCGCCATTTCAACAACATTTGAGAGCAACATGGCCCGAGTCATTGGACCAACACCACCTGGCATCGGTGCAAAAGCAGATGCAAGATTCGCTACATCCGGATGAACATCTCCTAATAGTCCGGCTGGAGTTCTTGTTATACCAACATCCAAAACAATTGCGCCAGGTTTAATCATTTCCGGACGCAAAAAGTGTGCGCTTCCAATTGCCGCAATGATTACGTCTGCACGCTTTGTATGTGAAATAACATCAACTGTTTTAGTGTGAGTAATCGTGACTGTTGCATCGCTACTTTTTTGCGAAAGCAGAAGCGCAAGCGGTCGTCCTACAGTTAAGCCGCGTCCCATAACAACTACTTCTTTGCCAGATACGCTCAAGTTATAGCGAGCTAATAGTTCTAGAATTCCGCGAGGCGTGCATGGAAGTGGCGCCTTCTCGCCAATAACTAACTTGCCCAAATTAAGTGGATGCAAGCCATCAGCATCTTTCGCTGGATCAATACTTTCGAGAAGAAGATTTGGATTAATACCTTTTGGTACTGGAAGTTGCACAATATAACCAGTGCACTCGTTACTGTTATTTAGATCTCTTATCGCAGCAAGGACATCTTTCTCAGATGCTGTAACCGGAAGATCAATTCGAATTGAGTTAATGCCGACCTCGGCGCAATCTTTATGCTTTCCACCCACATATGAATGCGAACCAGGATCATCCCCAACAAGTACGGTACCTAGTCCAGGCTTTATTCTCATCGTTGCAACAACTTGGCGGAGCTCTTCTTTGATTAGCGCCGCAGTGGCTCTGCCATCAAGAATAGTTGCGCTCATATTCGAATCCTATCTAGAAGAGCTAAGCATGTGAAAAATGGCGAACTCCCGTGAAGAACATCGCCACATTGGCCTTAGTCGCGGCTTCGATTACTTCAGCATCGCGCACACTCCCACCGGGTGCCACAACAGCTTTAACTCCAGCATTAATCAGAATTTGTAGGCCATCTGCAAATGGAAAGAATGCATCGCTAGCTGCTACGGAATCTTTACTTCGATCTCCCGCTCTAGAAACCGCAAGCTTTGCACTATCAACGCGATTAACTTGTCCCATTCCAACACCGACCGAAGCACCGTTCTTAGCTAATAAAATTCCATTGCTTTTCACTGATCGCACACTACGCCATGCGAATTGCAAATCACGGAGAACCTCTGCGCTAACTTTTTCACCAGATACTTGTTGCCAATTAGCAGAATCATCACCATTGGCATCTATTAAATCGGTCTCTTGAATTAACAATCCGCCAGATATTGGACGTACCTCCTCTTTGGCTATCTTGTAATCCGAAATCTCAAGGATTCGAATTGAAGGCTTCTTCGCAAGTAGCTCTATCGCACCTGCTTCATAACCGGGAGCGATTACTACTTCAGTGAATATTTCACTTAGCGCAGTTGCCATTGCCAACGAGACTTTACGATTTGCGGCAACAACACCACCGAAAGCAGATGTCGAATCACAGGCATGTGCGGCGGCATACGCCGAAGCAATGTCATCTGCAATTGCTATGCCACAAGGATTGGCATGTTTGATAATTGCTACACAAGGTTCGTTGTGATCATAAGCCGCTCTAAGCGCAGCATCTGCATCTGTGTAATTATTGAAAGACATCTCTTTGCCATGGTGTTGTTTTGCGCTACTAATACCTGTTGAGACAGAGCTATCTAAATAAACACTTGCGCTCTGATGTGGGTTTTCACCATATCTAAGTTCTGAAATTTTCTTCCAAACTTTTGCGCGCCAATCACTTTGTTCTAACTCGCTGGCTAGCCAATCTGAAATTGCAATGTCGTATTCGGCAGTCTTGCGAAAAGTTTTCATTGCTAAATCTTGGCGCTGTGCAAGAGTAAATCCGCCTTGCGCAAGCGCAGCTTCAAGTAGTGGATATTGCGAAGGGTCTGAAATAACAGCGACGCTATTGTGATTCTTGGCTGCACCCCGCAACATACTCGGGCCACCAATATCGATCTGCTCGATGCACTCTTCGAATTTTGCACCGCTAGCAATAGTTTGTGTAAAGGGATAGAGATTAATAACGATTAAATCAAAAGGCGCAATATCTTGCGATTTTAATTGCGCAAGATGATCCGCATCGTTCTGATTCGCCAAAATTCCACCATGAATTCTTGGGTGAAGCGTCTTCACGCGACCACCGAGCATCTCCGGGAACCCGGTGTACTCCTCGACTGCAATCACTTTTATGCCAGCAGCTCTTAAAGTTTGCGCGGTTGAACCGGTTGAAAGAATTTCAACACCAGATTTTTCTAAAGCCATACCTACTTCAACTAAGCCCGTTTTATCGTAAACACTTACAAGTGCTCGTCTTATTGCTTTGCGATCCATTAATTCCGCCCTGGGATTCCATTTAAAACTAAGCTTTGAATAGTCTCAACGATGAGCTCTCGTTCCACAATCTTAATGCGCTCGTGCAGACTCTCCTCGCTATCGCCGGAAAGAATCTCAACTTCTCGTTGCGCGATGATGGGGCCGGTATCGACTCCGGAATCCACCCAGTGCACAGTCGAACCCGTTCTCGTTGCCCCAGCCGCAAGTGCGTCTCGAACGCCATGTGCCCCAGGAAAATTTGGCAGAAGTGCTGGGTGAGTATTTATCGTTGAAAACTTGGCGACGAATTCTGGTGCCAAGATTCGCATGAAGCCAACGCTAACAACCAGATCTGGGTTGATACTTTCAAAGTAATTAAAGAGATCGCGATCCCAATTTTTACGATCAGAGCTCATTGGTAAATATTTTGTTGGGATTCCGGCTTCTTTGGCGCGGCTTAAAGCTTCACTGTCTTTGTCGGAGATCAATGCAACTATTTCAACGCCTAGCTTCCCATTTTTAGCGGCATCGATGATTGCTTGTGCGAGTGAACCCGAACCCGAGGCGAGCAGTGCTAATCGCATTTAAATCTCGCTCTTGTGAGCTCTAATTATTCTCACAAGCTTAGGAATATAAAGTCCAATGATTAGCAGTGAGAGAGAAATTGCAGCGAATAACGCGGGAAGCTTCCACCAAATTACGCCAACTGGATCCATATCCTGAGTCAGAAGTGTTCCTCCGGCAAAGTATGAAATAACGGTGATTACAAGAAGAGTTGGCACCAAGGTTTTGATAGCTTCGCTCTGCCTAACCCTAAATTCACTAAAAGTTCTAAAAATCGCTAATTGATTTAGCAGCAAGATTAAGACAGGAATTATTAAAGAGATTTGAAGCAATGGATGAGTTGATGTTGGGAGTGCTCCCAATAATGGAATCGCTGGAAGTGAATTCAAGTCAAAGGTTGTTGGTGAGATATGCGTTCCAAGTCCAAGTGAGAATCCAGTACCGAAAAGATAGGAGAGGGTCGCTATGGCTAAATTTGGCAAGTAAAGCACTTGAAGAAAAGTAAATAGAATCCCACCTACGATTCCTGGTTGGATCACAACAGCTAGCGATTTTACGATATTAAAGTGCAGTGCAAGTAAAGTTCCAAGAAGAATTAAGGCCAGTCCTACAAGTGTGATTGCGGAATATCCAAGGAATCTAGCCCTAGTAAAAAGCGTTGTGTTGTAATCAACCGTGGCGCTTAGTGAAATGACTAAAACATAAACCGGAGTCAAAATGAGGTTTGCTTTTATATTCTCACTCTGCGAGAAGAAGGAAGCTGCAGATGCAATTCCAACATACCAAATAACCAAGAAAGATCTTGCGCCACGTGGATTATCAAGAAATTCACTTGCTCGTCTAAAGCCATTTCGCACTGCAAGCCAAGGAAAAATAACCGCGCCCAAAGGAAGATAAGTTAAGGCACCACTAGAAAATCCTGAAGCAAGTGATAAATCAAAGGGTATTAGATGGCTTGAAAGCCAGATCCAAAGCGCAGCACGTATTGGATCAGAAGTATTTCCAGTAGCACTTCCCGCGGTTGACCAGGCGAATAGCGCTATAAAACTAAGTGGCAGAAGCGTTAGGGCCACACTGCGCAGTGCCTGTTGAAAAGTTACCAGCAGGATGCGGCCCATTTAAATTAACCCTTTTTATTATTTAAAATATCGCGCATTAACTGCGCTGTTTCACTTGGCGTCTTTCCAACTTTAACCCCAACTGCTTCTAGTGCGGCTTGCTTAGCAGCTGCAGTTCCAGATGAACCAGAAACAATTGCGCCAGCATGGCCCATCGTTTTCCCTTCTGGAGCGGTGAACCCTGCGACATAACCTACGACTGGCTTTGTTACATATTCACCAATAAATGTTGCAGCGCGCTCTTCAGCATCACCACCAATTTCACCAATCATTACGATGGCATCAGTATCAGGATCATCTTGAAATGCCTTTAGGCAATCAATATGTGTTGTTCCGATAATTGGATCGCCACCGATTCCAACTGCTGTACTAAATCCAAAGTCGCGGAGTTCATACATCATTTGGTAGGTAAGTGTTCCAGATTTAGAGACCAACCCGATTCTTCCAGGGCCAGTTATATCTGCTGGAATAATTCCAATATTAGATTTTCCGGGACTTATAAGGCCTGGGCAGTTTGGACCAACAAGTCGAGTTGTTCCCTTTTCTACTGCATATGCATAGAAAGCTGCAGAGTCATGAACTGGAATTCCTTCAGTGATAACAACAACTAGTGGCAGCTTGGCATCAATCGCATCAATAACTGCAGCCTTTGCAAACTTAGGTGGAACGAAGACAACGGATGCGTTGGCACCAGTTGCAGCAACAGCTTCGGTAACACTATTGAAAACCGGAAGCGTTACACCTTCGATTTCAACGCTCTGGCCACCTTTACCGGGTGTTACTCCCCCAACAATTTTGGTTCCAGATTTGATCATTCGAGCAGTGTGCTTTGTTCCTTCAGAACCAGTCATTCCTTGAACTAGAACTTTGGTATTTTCATTTATAAAGATAGCCATTTACTTTGCCGCCAATTCTGCAGCGCGTGCTGCTG
Organism: actinobacterium SCGC AAA044-D11; assembly: GCA_965268555.1. Taxonomy (GTDB): domain Bacteria; phylum Actinomycetota; class Actinomycetes; order Nanopelagicales; family Nanopelagicaceae; genus AAA044-D11. The sequence goes on along the minus strand of OZ254174.1, from coordinate 263,486 downwards.
CGCCATCCATAGTTTCAACTTGCTGAATTAGAGGGTGCGCAGCTTCGTTGAGAATGCGGCGTCCTTCAAGCACATTGTTGCCATCAAGACGGACAACAATTGGCTTTGTAGCTTTATCGCCCAACATTGTTAGCGCCTGCACAATGCCATTAGCAACTGCATCGCATGCGGTGATTCCGCCGAAGACATTTACAAATACGCTTCGCACATCAGTATCGCCAAGAATAATTCCTAACCCATCAGCCATAACTTGAGCTGAAGCGCCGCCGCCAATATCAAGGAAGTTTGCTGGCTTAACGCCGAATTTTTCACCGGCATAAGCAACAACATCTAGCGTGCTCATAACTAATCCAGCGCCGTTTCCAATAATTCCAACTTGGCCATCTAGCTTTACATAATTGAGATTCTTTTCTTTTGCTGCGGCCTCTAGTGGATTTGCAGCAGCATGATCAATTAAAGCCTCGTGATTAGGATGACGGAAATCTGCACTGTCATCCAAAGTAACCTTGCCATCTAGTGCAACAACTTTGCCATCGCTTGTTTTTACTAATGGATTAATCTCCATAAGTGTTGCATCTTCGGCAACAAAAGCCGCCCAAAGTTTGAGTAGAACATCTACAACCTGATCTACAACATCTGCAGGAAAGGCTCCGGCAAGTACAATTTCGCGAGCCTTTTCTTTTGAGATTCCAGTATTTGGGTTAATTCCGACTCTTGCTAATTTTTCCGGTGTCTTATGCGCAACTTCTTCAATCTCCATACCACCAGCAACTGATGCCATAACTAGGAAATTACGATTTGCTCGGTCTAATAAAATTGCTAAATAGTATTCAGCTTCGATTGGTGCAGCTTGCGCAATCATTACTTTGTGAACGATATGACCTTTAATATCCATTCCAAGAATTGCTGCTGCTTTTTCTTCGGCATCCTTCGCACTTTCAGCAAGTTTGACGCCACCTGCTTTTCCGCGGCCACCAACTTTTACTTGCGCTTTTACGACAACACGTCCGCCCATTGATTCGGCTGCTGCGCCAGCTTCTGCAGGTGTAAACGCAACTGCGCCACCTAAAACTGGAACGCCATGTGATTCGAAAAGATCTCGGGCTTGATACTCAAAGAGATCCACTAGTTACCCCGTTCATTGTTTGCGCTTCAATTAATTTTCATCACGAATAGCGGAAATCTTAGTGGTTATTTAGAGCTTCTCTACCGGCGCATATCGCAGCAATAACCGTTTTTCGCCGAGCGAACCAAAGTTGATGGTGGCTTCTGCGCGATCGCCGCTGCCAATTACGGCAACTACAGAGCCTAATCCGAATGTGTCATGTGACACACGATCTCCAACTTCCAAAACCATCGTTGTTGAAACCTTTCGCCCGGTTGCTCGTGGTGCTGGCGTGAAATGTGAAGTTTTCAAAACACTTGCACGAGTCGGCGCAGGGGCGTGTTCATTCCACTCGATAACTTCATCAGGAATTTCAGCAAGAAAACGTGAAGGTGGATTGTAAGTTGGTGCGCCCCAAGAACTTCGGTATTCAGATCTAGAAATATATAACCGTTCGCGTGCTCTCGTTAAACCAACATATGCCAAACGACGCTCTTCTTCAATCTCTTCACGATCACCAAGAGTTCGAGAGTGCGGAAATATTCCCTCTTCCATTCCAGTTAAAAACACTGTGGGAAATTCCAGCCCCTTTGCAGTGTGTAGTGTCATCAAAGTTACGACACCGCCATGATCTTCACCATCAGGAATTTGATCCGAGTCGGCAACAAGTGAGACATTTTCTAAGAAGCCAAGAAGTGAAATCTCTTCGCCCTCTTCAACTTCACCCTCTTCGTATTCAACTGCTACTGAGACTAATTCTTGTAAGTTTTCTACTCTGCTCTCATCTTGCAGATCATCACTTTTCTCAAGTTCGTAAAGTAATCCCGACTGCTCTAAGACCGCTTGTGCAATAACTGAAGGTCGGGTCTTTGCTTCCACTAAAACTGTTAGTGATGAGATTAAATGTACGAAATCATTAATTGCTGCGATTGATCTAGTTGGGATACCTGGAACTTGTGCAGCTTGGTTTAGTGCGCTCCAGAATGAAAGCCCCGCACTCTTTGCATATAGATCAACGGTATCTAAAGCGCGATCGCCGATTCCACGTTTAGGAGTATTAATAATTCTACGAAGTGAGATCTCATCTTCACTATTGACCAAAACTCTTAGATAGGCGAGAAAGTCTTTTACTTCTTTGCGTTCATAGAAGCGAACTCCCCCAACTACCTTGTAAGGAATTGCTGATCGCAAGAAGACTTCTTCAAAGACGCGAGATTGCGCATTTGTACGATAAAAAATTGCAGCATCACCAGGTTGTGAAATATTTTCGCGGCGCAATCTGCCAATTTCCGAAACAATATTGTCGGCTTCATCATGTTCGCTCTCGGCAACATATCCAGTTATTTTTGCGCCGGATCCAGATTCCGACCAGAGATTCTTTGCCTTCCGACCTTCATTATTAGCAATCACCGCATTTGCTGCGTTAAGAATATTCTGTGTTGAGCGGTAATTTTGTTCTAAAAGAATTGTCTTAGCACTTGGGTAATCCGCCTCAAATTGCAGAATATTTCTGATGTTAGCGCCACGGAAGGCATAAATAGATTGATCGGCATCACCAACAACGCAGAGTTCTGCGAGTGGGATTCCTTCGCCCTCGGTACCTACGAGTTCTTTGATTAACATGTATTGCGCATGATTAGTATCTTGATATTCGTCCACTAAGACGTGCTTAAATCTTGAGCGGTAGCGTTGGCGACTTTCGGGATTGCGCTGGAGAATTTCCACGGTTCTTCCAATTAAATCATCAAAATCCATAGCATTCGCACTCACTAACCGCTTCTGATAGTGGGCGAAGATTTCAGCAACGACTTCGTTGAACGCATTATCTGCAGATTGCACAAAATCAGCCGGGCCTTGTAATTCATTCTTTGCTTGCGAAATTAATCCTGCCACTGCTCGTGGTGCATAGCGTTTAATATCTAAATTCATATCTTTCATAACCAGAGTAATTAATCGCAAACTATCTGATGAGTCATAAATTGTGAATGAGTTTGAATATCCGAGCTTTGCCGCTTCCTGTCGCAGGATTCGCACGCAGGCGGAGTGAAATGTTGATACCCACATAGATCGAGCGCGATCGCCAACTAGATCAGCAACTCGCTCTTTCATTTCGGCTGCAGCCTTATTTGTGAAAGTGATTGCTAAAACTTCGTAAGGATTAACTCCCCGTTCTCCCAATAAATAAGCAATGCGACGAGTTAATACCCGAGTTTTACCTGATCCGGCACCGGCCACTACGAGCAATGGCGAACCCTGATGTATTACAGCGGCTTGCTGTTGTGGGTTCAACCCAGCTACCAGGGCTTCTTGTGACATGAGTCGGAGTCTAACGACTCACATTAAGTATCAAGTTCTCCTAAGATTGCCCAATGCCTCCACTAGATGATTCTGAAATCAAACGCGTCCTCGTTGTAACAGCTCACCCAGATGACCTTGATTTTGGGGCCGCTGGAACTATTGCACAGTGGACGGCACGGGGAATCGAAGTCTCGTACTGCATCTGCACGAATGGCGATCAAGGTGGCGAAGACCCAGAAGTTCCGCGCGAAGAGATGCCAAAAATTCGCCAACGTGAACAACGTGATGCCGGCAAAGTACTAGGTGTAACAAATATCGAATTTCTAAATCATCGCGATGGCTGGTTAGTTCCAACCATTGAATTGCGCAAACAGATAGTTCGCGAAATCAGAAAGAGAAAACCGGACCGCATGTTGATTCAAAGTCCAGAACGAAATTGGGATCGACTCTTTTCAAGTCATCCAGATCATATGGCGGCTGGCGAAGCGGCAATTCAAGCGGTGTATCCAGATGCCCGAAACCCATTTGCCTTTGAAGATTTACTCAAAGATGAAGGCCTTGAGCCTTGGCGCGTTCGCGAAGTTTGGGTGATGTCACATCACACCCCGGATCACTTCATAGATGTAACAGATACCTTTGATAAGAAGATTGCTGCACTAAAAGCGCATGTAAGCCAGACCGCGCATAATCCAAACTTGGAGAACATGATTCGGGAGTGGGGCGAGCGAAACGCTAAATTAAATGGTCTTCCAGATGGCCGAGTAGCCGAGATATTTAGAATAGTTTCAAGCGATTAATTAACGCGCACGTGCACTTTCAATTGTTATTGCTTGATTAGGTGCGCCATCGCCGGGCCTATTTGAATTATTGGAACCTAGCGCTGCTACCGCCTGAACAATATCTAGACCTTTAGTGACTTTGCCCCAGAGTGAATAATTTGGGCCAAGCGCGGAATTATCTTTATAAACAATAAAGAATTGGCTGCCATTTGTATTTGGACCCGAGTTCGCCATTGCGACTGATCCCGCAGGATAAATATTTCCACTTCCCTTTGGCAGATTTTCATCTGGTACTTGCCACGCTGGGCCACCTGAACCTGAAGCTGTTGGGTCGCCACATTGCAGAACAAAAATTCCCTGTGTTGTTAAGCGATGACATGGCGAATTATCAAAGTAGGATCGATTTGCAAGATATGTCATTGAAATAACTGTTAGCGGGGCATTCACACCGTCAGCCGCGATTTGAATTTCACCACAATTTGTTTTTAGCGTAAAAGTTTTATTCACGTGTGGGCGTTTTATTGATGGGACTGCTAAGCGCTTTGGAGATTTGCCTACTGCGTTTGTTGGTTTACAAATCGGAGTTAGCGTCGAAGCTTGCGCAACCTTCTTTGCCTTCTTTGATTTCTCATCGGCACCCGCGTATGGCGAAGCAAGAAGCGTCGCGACCATGGTCGCAACGACTAAAACAATAGTTCTTTGCTTCACTTCTTACTCCCACTCAATTGTGCCGGGCGGTTTAGATGTTACATCTAGAACCACTCTATTTACCTCGCGAACCTCATTTGTAATTCGAGTTGAAATCTTCTCCAATACTTCGTAAGGAATACGACTCCAATCTGCAGTCATTGCATCTTCTGATGAGACCGGGCGAAGAACAATTGGATGACCATAAGTTCTGCCATCGCCTTGCACTCCAACACTTCGCACATCAGCCAATAAAACAACTGGACACTGCCAAATTATCCGATCTAACTCTGCAATTCGCAATTCATTTCGAGCAATCGCATCAGCTTTTCGCAAGATTCTAAGATTATTCTCAGTTACTTCGCCAACTATTCGAATTGCTAGACCAGGACCAGGAAATGGTTGGCGCCAAATAATTTCTTCAGGCAATCCCATAGATAGCCCGGCATATCTAACTTCATCTTTAAATAGCGTACGAAGTGGCTCAATTAATTTAAACTGCAGATCATCTGGAAGTCCACCAACATTGTGATGAGATTTAATATTTGCCGCGCCTTCGCCGCCGCCAGATTCAACAACATCTGGATAAAGCGTTCCTTGCACTAAATAATCAATTGGTTCAGATGCAGATATTTCGCGGGCCGCAGCTTCGAAAACTCTAATGAATTCGGCTCCAATAATCTTTCGCTTTGTTTCAGGATCAGTTACGCCAGCAAGCGCTTTCAAGAAACGTTCTTTAGCATCGACAACCTTAAGATTTACACCAGTAGAGGCGACAAAGTCTCGTTCTACTTGCTCGGCTTCGCCTTCGCGAAGTAAACCATGATCGACAAATACACAGGTTAATTGCGAACCGATTGCTCGTTGAACAATTGCGGCAGCAACGGCTGAATCAACGCCACCAGAAAGACCACATAGAACGCGACCAGTTCCAACTAGTGTCTTTATTTTTTCAACTTCTGAGCTAACAATGTTCTCAGAATTCCAAGTTGGTTTACAGCCGACAACATCAATTAGCCATCTCCGTAATATCTCTTGGCCATTTTCCGAGTGCAGAACTTCGGGGTGGAATTGAACACCCGCAAATTTCGCATCGCTATTTTCAAAGGCAACAATTGGTGTGTCTTTGGTATTGGCTGTAGATGTAAATCCTGTTGGCGCAGAAGTAACGCTGTCACCATGGCTCATCCATACTTTAAATAATTTTGGAAGTCCCGCTAATAATTTTGATTCCGAGCCAAGTGAGATTTCGGTGCGGCCAAACTCTGATTTTCCAGTTTGCGTAACAACACCACCGAGCGCGGATGCCATTACTTGAAAACCGTAACAGATACCGAAGATTGGAATACCAGCCTCAAAGATCTTTGAATCAAGAGTTGGGGCTCCAGCTTCATAAACGCTAGATGGCCCGCCAGATAAAATAATTGCAACTGGCTTCTTTGCCAACATATTTTCAATTGACATAGATGATGGAACTATTTCGGAATACACCTGGGCTTGGCGAACTCGACGTGCGATTAATTGCGCGTATTGAGCCCCAAAATCAACAACTAAAACTAGTTCTTGGTTTTTTGAATCAGACACGATCGATAACAACTTCAACGCGCTGGAACTCTTTTAGATCTGAGTAACCAGATGTAGCCATCGCACGTCGTAGTGCACCGAACAAATTCATGCTGCCATCAGCAAGATGCGATGGGCCGACCAAGATTTCTTCCAGAGTTCCAACGGTTCCGACTTGAACTCTGTCGCCACGTGGTAATTCCAAGTGATGTGCTTCAGAACCCCAGTGCCAACCCTTTCCTGGAGACTCAACAGCTTTTGCAAGTGGCGATCCCATCATTACGGCATCAGCGCCACATGCAATTGCTTTTGCAATGTCGCCAGATTTTCCGACTGAACCATCAGCGATAACGTGAACAAAACGACCACCAGATTCATCCATGTAATCACGGCGAGCAGATGCAACTTCTGCAACTGCAGATGCCATAGGAACTGCAATACCTAATACAGAACGAGTTGTGTGCGCCGCACCGCCACCAAAACCAACTAGAACACCAGCAGCACCAGCGCGCATTAAGTGAAGTGCGCCAGTTCCGGTTGCACAACCGCCAACAATTACTGGAACATCTAGCTCGTAAATAAACTTCTTTAGGTTTAGTGGTGCGGTTGCAGTTGCGACATGTTCGGCGCTAACTGTTGTACCGCGAATTACGAAAATATCTACACCTGCATCAATAACTGCCTTTGCATGCTCGGCTGTGCGTTGTGGCGAAAGCGCCGCAGCAACTGTTACCCCGGCTGCGCGAATTTGGGCAATGCGCTCTTTGATTAATTCTGGGCGAATGGGTAACGCATAAAGTTCTTGCATACGTCGAATCGCTTTATCTTGTGGCATTGACGCGATTTCGCCCAGTGGAATTCTTGGATCTTCATGTCTGGTCCAAAGTCCCTCAAGATTCAAAACTCCAAGTCCACCTAATTTTCCAATTGCAATTGCAGTATCTGGTGAAACTACTGAATCCATTGGGGCAGCCATCATTGGAAGTGAGAACTTGTAAGCATCAATCTGCCAATTAATAGAAACATCTTCTGGGTCGCGAGTTCGGCGACTTGGAACTATTGCGATGTCATCGAATGAATAACCAACTCGGGCGCGCTTTCCTGGCCCAATTTCAATTTCGTTCATGGCTACTTTCCTTTTCCGGTGTAGTTCGGTGCATCTGCAACGTGTAAAACATCATGTGGATGGCTCTCTTGGAGGCCAGCCGAAGTGATTTGAATTAGCTGGCCATTTTGCTGAAGGTCGGCGATGGTTGGGGAACCGGCATAACCCATTCCAGAACGAAGTCCACCAACTAATTGGTGAACCATTTCTGCCGCCGGGCCGCGGTATGCAACTTTGCCTTCAATTCCTTCAGGAACCAATTTATCTTCAGCCAAAACATCATCTTGCATATAACGATCTTTTGAATAAGATTTTTTATCACCACGTGATTGCATTGCGCCGAGTGAACCCATTCCGCGATAAGCCTTAAATTTCTTACCAGAAACTTCAACGAGCTCTCCCGGTGATTCATCACATCCCGCAAGTAGCGAGCCGAGCATTACGGTATCCGCGCCAGCAACAATTGCCTTTGCGATGTCACCTGAATATTGCAATCCACCATCTGCGATAAGTGGGATGTCTGCTTTCACACATGCTTTATGCGCTTCCATAATTGCAGTAATTTGTGGGACTCCGACCCCAGCAACAACTCGAGTAGTGCAGATAGAACCTGGGCCAACTCCAACTTTCACCGCATCTGCCCCGGCATTGATAAGTGCTTGTGCGCCGGCACGGGTTGCGACATTGCCACCAATAATTTGAATATCAGGAAAAGCTTTTTTGATGCGCGTGATTGCATCTAGAACTGCACGATGATGACCATGTGCGGTGTCAACCACAACTACATCTACACCGGCTTCAATTAACGCACTTGCTCTGGCAAATCCATCATCACCAACACCTACAGCTGCGCCCACAATTCCATGAGCTTTAACTAATTTAACATTCTTAACTTGATCTTCAATAGGCAGATTTCGATGAATAATTCCGATTCCACCAGCCTTTGCCATTGCAATTGCCATTGGCGCTTCGGTAACAGTATCCATGGCCGATGAGACCAGTGGAATGTCTAATGAAATCTTTCGAGTTAAACGAGTTTTTGTATCAACTTCACTTGGGACCACATCGGAAGCATCTGGAAGTAGAAGGACGTCGTCATATGTGAGTCCGAGCATTGCGACTTTGTCGCGAGCGCCTTCAAGCATTGGGTCAGTCTAGTCAAAGAAAAATAGCAAGCTATACGCCATTTAAACCGCAAGGGCCTGCAGAATTTGGTCACGGGCATCGGCAATGCCTTCTGTAATCACCGCTTTTCCTAAAGATTTAGCTTTTGATTTTTCAGATAAGGCTTGCCAGCCCGGCCCACCAAGCAAAACCCTTGGAGCCGGGCGAATCGTTGGAAGCTTGGTAACGAATGTGTGATCGGCATTCTCGCTTAATTGAGCCCAGAGAAAAATCGCTGATGGCGCTGATTTAAGAACTACTTGATTTAACGCCGCCTGTGGCGTCCTGGCACCTAGAAAAATACAATCAACTTTTGCCTCTGCTAAGACTGCGGCCAATGCAGTAAGAGCTAGTGAGTGCATCTCATTTCCCACACAGGCAAGAAGAACGGGACGGGCATTTTTAGGTTTAGAAATATTTCCAAAATTCTCACTTAATATCTTCTTTAAAATTTCACTGAGAAAATGTTCGACCTCAATACCATCTCCAGTGCGAACCCAATCATCACCAACTGTTATCAACAATGGTGAAATAACTTCGAGCCAAGTTGCCTCAACCCCAATTTCAGAAATTGATTTTCGGATTAAGTTCTCAATTTTTAACTGTTCAAGTTTTAGCGCCGATTTGTAAAGCAGCGAAACTAAATCACTTTGATCTTCTGACTCGCGACAGGCTTTATCGATTACTGTGCCACCACTCTTCAAATTCAGCTTTAGCGCCTTTGTGGCCGCTTCTTTTGGTGCAACACCTGCCATAATTAATCTAGACATTGCAGTTAGCCGCATTAAGTCGGTTGCGGAATATCTGCGGTGTGTGCCGACGTTGTGCTTACTAGGACCAATTCCATATCTACGGTCCCAAGTGCGAAGAGTTGCTGGTGCAACGCCCAGTCGTCTGGCAACAGCCGCGACGGTTAAGGACTCTTCAGAAGGAAGGGCTTGGAGAGCGCGCATCATGTGGTAATTCTCCTGATAAGAGGCTGAGTGCGCCACCTGAAACGCTTCAAATCTGGGTCAATTAGGCTCTAATTTGGTCAAAATACTTGAACAACTTATGGCGCGGTTGTACTATTTGGGCCACCGCAAGAAGAATTGAATGGAGTTTTAAATGACAAGTCCTCTGCTTCCAAGACCGATCGCTTCTGATTGGGAATGGCAGGAGTCTGCGGCATGTCGTGAACTACCGACTGAAATGTTCTTCTACACCGATGGTGAACGTGGACCACGTCGCAAAAACCGTGAGAATGCAGCAAAGGCTGTCTGTGCATCTTGTCCGGTAATTCAAGCTTGTCGCAAGCAAGCACTTGAATTGGCTGAGCCTTATGGCATTTGGGGTGGCTTGACTGAAGAAGATCGCCTTGCGATATTGAACCGCAAGCAAAAAACTGTTGCGGATTCTTTCTCTACCGCCTCTTAATTACTTATTCTAAAGCCCTAACTTATTTAGCTAGCGGGCCTAGCAAGAAGCCATTCAATCGGGATTCTGGTCTGCCCTGCCCTTGGTGTTTAGCCGCAAACTCTGAGCTGCCATCGGTGCCGCAGAGCGCGCGGATAACACTTGAACCACCTGGATGTGAACTGATCCAATTTGTTAAATCATAAACATTTCCATTAATCACAGACCAACAACTAGCTGCGCTGTTATTTGCCGCAACTTTAGCCATCGTATATCCAGAAGAAGATGTTGTTGGAGATGCACTTGGGGTTGGGGCAACTGCAGTCGGTGTTGAACTAGCCATTGGCTTAGGCGTTGGCGCCGATCCACGAAGCACTTCGCCGGCAATCTCTTTTTCACCCACTGCAATAGTGATTGCAGCCTTGCTCTTTGAGGTAATCATAAAGTTGTAAACACCACTCAGCGCTTGCGCCTTATAGCGACTGAGGTAAAGGTAATTTACCTTGCTAAAAGGTTCGTAAAACTTGGTTCGCTCGGTTATCTTCATTGTGAATTTAGATCCAGAGGGGTCTGTGATTACAAGGGTTGGAAGCGCGCTTATTCGCAAAGCGCTCTCTGGTTTCTTATCAACAATCAAGTATTGGACGGCAAGTGAATCTCCCGCTTTAAATTGGGCTCGAAATGCCTTCTTCTCTCCGGCTTTAGTAAATCCGGCCCGTATTGCAAATGAAACTGTTCCATCAACTAGTAATGGACCTTTAGCTGCTGTTGTATCTGAATCTAATAAAGTTACTGGTTGGTGGGCGTACGCCACCCCGCTGCTTAAAACTAGAAAAGTTGTAACAAGAACTAATAATTTACGCACATCAAAATAATACCTGAGCCAACTTAATTGCGCATGTCGAATTTAAAGCTATTTAGAACTGGTGAGTGTGTTTACTTGCCAACGACATTAAGCAGTTCGGCAAAAATCTGATCAATTTCACCTTTGGTTTGATCACTCAGGATTGTGCTCACTGGGCCCCGCTGACGACTTGAAGTAAAGATTCCTTGTTTTACTAATAGGTATTTTTCTACAGCAACATAAGCATCAATGGTTGGCTGAAGTGCAACTAATTTGCCAACGCAAGCATGGATTGCAGAAGCTCTTACTAAGTCCTTGGCTTCCAGAGCGTCCCATATCGCAACAATTGCCCAACAAATCTCTGCTCCTGGCATTGTGCCAACAAGTCCAAGTGGGTGTGTATCTAACAAATCCAAACCGCTCTGACCTTCGTAAACTTTGGCTTTGCCTCCTGCAATTTCTTGAAGGGCAGCCATACGTTCCTTAACTGGCTTCGCCTCTGGTTTAAATTGGATACGAGTATTGCCATATTTCTCAAGCAATTTTCCATACAACTCAAGTTCAAGTGGCTGACCCATGTAATTACTTGCATCCTGAACTATCAATGGAATTTGCACTGATTCAATTATTGCGGTGTAGTAAGAATTGATTTCGGATGAAGTAGCGGGGAACGAAGCTGGTGGAGTTGCCATTAGCGCAGCTGCGCCATCTGATTCAGCATCTTTTGCTAATTGAACTGCAATTGCTGTGCTTTCTCCGCCAACGCTAACGATTAGTGGCAAGCGTCCGTCAAGTATGCGAAGAACTATCTGCCATTGGTGCCGACGCTCTGCGGCGCTAAACCGCATTACTTCTGAAACCATTGCTAGAACTAAACCTTTAACGCCATTATTAATTAACCAATTAATCTCTGCCTCAAAAACTGCTTCATCAATTTTGTCGTGATCATCCAAAGGAGTTTGGATTACGGGATAAACGCCTCTATTCAAAGTAAACCCTTTCGTAAAATTTATTAAACTCTAGTTAAATTCCAAGCACGCACGCCGCCGACAATTCCCGCGGCATTTGGCACGATAACTACATCATCGCCAATTAGCTCTAAAACGTAAGGTGTAATTCGGCGGGCATTTCCGCCACCTAAATAGAGGCGATCCCAGTGAAAGACGGGACGTAAATCTGTAACCATTGCGCGAATTCGACGAGACCAGAATGAATCACCAAGACGGCGACGTTCGTGTTCGCCAATCCATTCATCATAAATAGTAGAGCGGCGAATAGGTGCATGTGAAAGTTCAATATGTGGTGCTAGTTTTCCACCATCAAAAACCGCACACCCAAGTCCAGTTCCAAGTGTTAGAACAACTTCAAAGCCCGATCCAGCAACCACGCCAGCGCCGTGAACCTCAGCATCATTTAACATCAAGGTTGGAAGCTTAAAAGTTTCTTCGACCTGACTTCTGAAATCTAAACCTTTCCAGGCATAATACAATTCTGGATCAACTTTGGTGCGTGGACCTTTTACATTTACGTAATGCGGAGTATTCACTACTACTCCGTGGCGAACCATTCCCGGGAAGCCAACAGTTATGCGATCTGCCTTTGGCAATTTTGAAGCAATATCTTTGAAGACGTTAATTAAATCCATCGGAGTAATTGGATATGGAGTTGGCACTGCGATTGCAGGTGCGTGCATCGTGCCATCTTCATCAAGAACCGAAGCCTTGATACTAAGACCGCCGCAGTCAATGCTCAGCGTCATTATTGGGGAATTTGCCATGTGCTAATTAAACCAATAAAAAAGGCCCCACACTAATGAAAGTTTGGGGCCTTAATTTAAGCGTTAATTAGTGAGTTTATTAGTGACCGTGTCCGCCTGGACCGTGGCTATGACCATGTCCATTTGCTTCTTCCTTCTTCTCTTCTGGAGTCTCAAATACAAGAGCTTCAGTAGTGATGAACATTGCAGCGATTGAAGCAGCATTTGCAAGAGCAGAACGTGTCACCTTAACTGGATCGATTACGCCGACCTTAACTAGATCTTCGTAAACTTCAGTTCCGGCATTGAAACCTTCATTTGGCTTCATTGTGCGAACCTTTGCAACAACTACGTAACCTTCGTGGCCTGCATTTTCTGCAATCCAGCGAAGTGGCTCATCGCATGCTTTGCGAACTAAACGAACACCAACTGCCTTGTCTCCTTCAAGTCCAAGATCTTTATCAAGAGCTGATGCAGCATGCACAAGTGCGGCGCCACCACCAACAACGATTCCCTCTTCGACTGCTGCGCGAGTAGCAGAGATAGCATCTTCAAGACGGTGCTTCTTCTCTTTAAGTTCAACTTCAGTATGTGCGCCAACTTTGATTACGCAAACTCCACCAGCAAGTTTTGCAACGCGCTCTTGAAGCTTTTCGCGATCCCAATCAGAATCAGTGTTCTCAAGTTCATTGCGTATCTCTTGAACGCGAGCAGCAACTTGTGCCTTATCGCCAGCGCCATCAACGATGGTTGTGTTGTCCTTTGTGATTACAACACGGCGAGCGCGACCAAGTAGGTCAACAGTTACTTGCTCAAGCTTTAAGCCGACCTCGGCGGTAATAACTTGGCCACCAGTAAGAATCGCGATGTCTTGCAACATAGCCTTACGACGGTCACCAAAGCCAGGTGCCTTAACTGCTGCTGAGGTAAATGTTCCGCGCATGCGGTTCACAACTAGAGTCGAAAGCGCTTCGCCTTCAACATCTTCAGCAATAATCAGAAGTGGCTTACCTGCTTGTGAAACCTTCTCCAAGATTGGCAAGATTTCAGCAAGTGCAGAAATCTTTCCACCAGAGATTAAAACGTAAGCATCTTCTAGAACAGTCTCCATGCGATCAGCGTCAGTTACGAAGTAAGGTGAGATGTAACCCTTATCAAACTGCATACCTTCGGTGAAATCTAATTCCAAGCCAGTTGTCGAAGATTCTTCAACAGTAATAACGCCATCTTTACCGACCTTATCCATCGCTTCTGCAATGAGATCGCCAATCGCCTTATCTTGCGCTGAAATTGTTGCAACATCTGCAATCTGAGACTTGCCACTTACGGCAGTTGAATTCTTCTTTAGCTCTTCTGAGACCGCTTTAACTGCGGCTTCGATACCAACTTTGATATCCATTGGCTGGGCTCCGGCGGCAAGGTTACGAAGACCTTCCTTAACCATCGCTTGTGCCAGAACTGTCGCAGTTGTTGTGCCATCTCCAGCAACATCATTGGTCTTCTCCGCAACTTGCTTTACAAGTTGGGCACCCATGTTCTCGGCTGGATCAGAGAGTTCAATCTCTTTTGCAATTGTTACGCCATCATTTGTAATAAGTGGTGCGCCATAAGACTTTGCGATAACAACATTTCGACCCTTAGGCCCAAGTGTTACTTTTACAGTGTCAGCAAGAATATTGACACCGCGCTCCATCGCGCGACGCGCATCTTCATCAAAACTTAGAGTTTTACCCATGCGCTATTACTTCTTCTCAATAATTGCTAAAACGTCGCGTGCTGAGAGAACTAGGTACTCCTCGTTGTTGTACTTAACTTCAGTTCCGCCATACTTGCTGTAGAGAACGACATCGCCAACTTTTACATCCATTGGGGTGCGTACGCCATCATCAAAGCGACCTGGGCCAACTGCAATTACGGTGCCTTCTTGTGGCTTCTCTTTTGCAGTATCTGGGATTACCAATCCTGATGCTGTTGTTTGCTCGGCTTCATTTGCCTTTACAACTAAGCGATCTTCTAGTGGCTTGATGGTTACGGCCATGATTACTCCTTCATTTTGTGGGCTTTAAATCAATTAGCAGACTCGCCCTGCGAGTGCTAACGCAAACTCTAAAGCAGCCTAGGCGAAGCGTCAAAAGATAGGGCGAGAGATCCCAGAGCTGGAATCGGCCTGGAGCCCAATATCTGAGGGCTTTAAACCCTTTGCCACGGCCAGCGAACCAATCGCTGCAACCATCGCCCCGTTATCCGTACAGAGCGCCATCGGTGGAATCCGCAGCCGGATCTCTGCCTTATCGGCACGTTCTTGGGCCAGCGAACGAAGGCGGCTATTTGCTGCGACCCCACCTGCGATTATCAAGGTATCAATTCCAGTATCTGCGGCTGCTCCAATTGCTTTGGTTAGAAGAACATCAACAACGGCCTCTTGGAAAGATGCTGAAACATCGCTTCTGATGTGCTCTGGAGTTTTCGCTAAGTATCTAGATACGGCAGTTTTTAAACCGGAGAATGAGAAGTCATATTTATGGTCAATTAAATCTTTAGCAAGCGTTAGGCCTCGAGGAAAATCTATTGCATCTGGATTGCCGCTCCTAGCATCGATATCTATCGCTGGGCCACCTGGAAAACCAAGTTCAAGAATTCGGGCAATTTTATCGAAGGCTTCACCAGCAGCATCATCAATTGTTGAACCAAGAGTTTTTACATCGCTCGTTAAATCATTTACCTGCAAAATCGAACTGTGGCCACCACTGACTAAAAGTGCAATTGCAGGATCTAAACTGTGATCGCTATTTAATGAGTCAACTGCGATATGTGCAGATAGATGATTGACGCCATAAAGCGGTTTATCTAAAGCGAGTGCAAGTCCAGAAGCGCTTGAGGTTCCAACAATTAACGCACCAATTAACCCGGGTCCGGCAGTGACTGCAAAGGCATCAATATCTTTAATGGTTAATCCGGCTTCGGCTAGCGCCTTTGAAATCACACCTGGCATCGCTTCAAGATGTGCGCGACTGGCAATTTCAGGAACAACTCCCCCGAATCTTGCATGTTCAGTAACGCTAGAAGAAATCACATTTGCCAACAACTTGCGACCAGAAACTATGCCGACAGCAGTTTCATCGCAAGATGTTTCAATTCCTAGAACAATGCTTTGCGAGTTTTTCATTTCAACTCCTTGCGCATCACAATTGCGGTCTTGCCTGGCCCGTAATAATCCTTGCGACGCGATATTTCGATAAAACCAAATGACTCATATAGCGGAATCGCTTCTTCATTTCCTACTCGAACTTCCAACATGATTGCTTCGCACTTTTGTGTCCGCGCCCAATCAATTAATCGGCGAAGCAATTCGCGGCCGATACCTTTGCGACGATGACCGTCAGCGACTGTTAGCGTTAAAACATCTGCGGTGCCTGCCAGATTTACCACACCTGCATATGCAATTAGTTCGCCGCTAAATTCACCTGCCACATACATTCGATCCGTACCGGCATATTCCTCTTTTAACTGCGCCATCGTCCAGCCATCTTTGCCATATGCAGATTTTTCAATTGCAAAGACCGGAACCAAATCAATTTGAGTTAATGGCCGAAATTTCACACCAATTGGTGCTGGATAGGCATCTGGCCTGCGCACATATATTGGCTGCAGATATTTCGCAGTAGTTTTTAAAATCTCGACAAACTTACTTGGATCTGGAAATTCATTACTTGCTTCACCATGAATTGGAATTTCAAGGGAAGTTAATTGTGATGGCTGACAGACTCCGGGTTCGCCGACCCTTATACCTTCGGTATATCTGGCATAAAAAACTTCTTTGCGGCGAGCATCAACTGCGACAGCAAAATCTTTCTCGGAAAAATTTGCTGCAATCGCATCAAGGCTACAAAGACCTGACCAAGGTATTCCTCTGGCGAAAGCGAAACTTTGGGCAAATGCAATTCCGGATCTAAGGCCGGTAAATGGCCCTGGCCCCATTCCAACAATCACTTCATCAATATTGTTTTCAACGGCAAGAGCCTCTGATACTAACTTTGGCAAAACCTCGCCATGTGAAAGTGCGCCATCGTGATGGGCTCTAAAAATAGTTTCGTTGTTTTCAGCAATCGCAATGCTCGTTCTGGAAGTTGAGGTATCAATTAACAAATATTTGGTCATAGCTTCAAACTTTCGAACCTTGAGCCATGGCTTTGTATTGAAAGCAGTCGTTGATTTTCACCTTCACCAAATTCAATCTTTACTTCCAGGTAATCTTCGGCAAGGCGATCGGCTAAGCCTTCGCCCCATTCAACAACTGTGATACTTGTGGGCAGATAGCTTTCAAGATCTAAATCATCAAAAATCGCAATTGCTTCACCTTGAAGACGATATGCATCAACGTGAACGAGTCTTGTCTTTCCATCATGGATCCGTGAAATAGCAAAGGTCGGCGAAGTTATATCTTCGATGCCAAGTGCCTGGCCAATACCTTGAGTTAAAGCGGTTTTCCCAGCGCCAAGGGGGCCAGATAACAGAACTAGATCGCCCGCCCTTAACTCTTTGCCAATTCGCGCGCCAAGATCTTTCATCTCCTGCACGCTATTGACGGTAATCATGAGTGAAGATTACCTTCTAAAAAGGCAGAAAAAAGCGGGGCCGGTTTTATTCGGCCCCGCTTATTCATTCTGAATTAATTAATCAGGAAAAATCCTGATACTTCAACTCATTTGGTTGGTAATCCGGATCGGTGTTCACATATTGAGTCGCTGCCAACAACGAATCGATTACACCTTGGCTTGGAATCTTTCCAGCCTTTGCTGATGATGCAAGTAGGCGAACCCAGAGCATCAACTGCGCTTTTGTAAATGACTCGTGACCAACACCAGATGGTGAGATCTTTGCAGTCAAGTCTGGAGCACCTGTTGCAGTGAACTTCGTGTAGGTTTCCGGTGTAAGTGCATACATCGCAAGCGTATTCCAAACTGGCTTGCTAGCTTTTAGTTCTAGCTTTCCAGATGCATCTGCCGCGTTGTACTTACTCTCCCAGGCTGCAAGACGTGCTTCGTACACAGCCTTTGCTTTGCTTACATAAAGTGGAGTGTTGCCAGGTAGAACAAGTCGGTCTGCTTCATTTGAGAGCAGAACTACTGGTTTAGCGGTGTCAAACTTTGCCTTATCAAGTGCAGCAACTTTTGCCATTGCAGTTGGGTCACCCGTAATGCGAGGTGCTGCGGCAAGCATTGCAAGCATTGCATTAATTCCATCATCACCAGATAGCCCAAGATTAAATCGGCCTAGATCTGCATCTGATAGAAGTGAGGCGAAGTCAGTCTTTGTGTTGTCGTAGAAACCTGCGCCAACAACTTCAGAAATGGCTTGGCCACCAAAGTAGGCAGTTCCAAGAAGTTCTTGAGTGTTCTCTAGAACTGCAACAGTTGCGTTGATGCTCTGTTCTGGAACAAGAGTCGCGCTTGTTGAGATTCCGTCCATGTGCGCTGACTTAGTTGGAATACCAGCAATCAAACCTGCAAGTAGAAGTGCAGAGCGTTGTGGTATTCCTGAACCCACTAGAGCGGCTGGATAAGCGAGTGGAAGTGAGCCGTAATCCTTACTCCATTGAGTAAGTAGCGCTCCAACCTTTGCGAAGTCCCCTAGAACTGCATAGTGACCAGGTACGCCCTTTGTTCCCATAACAGTGCAGCCCTTGATTGTTGGATCAAAGAAGACACTGAAGATGTAAAGCATGTCGCAACCTGATTTAAGTTCGTTATTAACTGATGGTGTTAAACCAGCAAGGATTCCAACTGCATCAGCTTGATTTGGATACTTCTCGATGAATGGTGTTAAGACCACACCAGCCATAGATGCACCGTAAACAACAGTCTTCTTAATTGAAATGCGCTTCTTAGTAATCGTTACTAACTCATTTAGCATTTCAACGCAGTCTGCAGTATTCCAACCATGTAGACCACCGGTAGAACAATCATATGCAGCTAGGCCATAACCAAGCCCAAGCATTGACTTTGTTGTATTTACCTTGTGATTAACACTTGTTGGTGCCATTTGTTCAACGCCTTTTGGCGGTGTATATCCTGGGTAAGGATATGAAGGGCGAATACCGTGCTGCCAGAAATAGAAAGTTCCGTTGTAACCAGATGGAACCATAGTCCGGTAGGCAGCACCATTGCTTAACTTGCCATCGCAAGTTACAACATCAGTTTTAGCATCAGTCACGCAAACTGGATCTGCAGCCTGGGCTGGTGCTGCAACTGCAACCACCAATCCAGTTGAGATAAGTGCGCTTGCACCTAGTGTTGCGATTAGTTTCTTGAAGTTAATATTTTTCATTTTTTCCTCACGCAACCTTTGGAAGCGCATCAGCAGCAATTGCTGGACGCTTGTAGTTGGAAACTGTTACTGCGCCAGATCCGGAATCGGTTGTGTAAACAACGCGCTTTCCATCAATTGGTGCGAGCAATGTTGTGGCGTCATATTCACCCAACCAGAAGCCAGTGAAGCCTTCATGCGTTGATTTTGAATATCCAAGTGGCGCAAATGCTGCGCTACTTAACTTAGAGCCATTGTTCTCAAGGTATGAAATCAACTTTGCACGTGTTAGATCTTTTCCAACACCCATAAGAGCTGAAGTTGCAAGGTATGCAATATTCATTCCTTGCATAACGTTGTTATCCCAACGCTTATCTGGACCCTTATTGAAGTCATCGTTGATCTTCTTAAATGCAGTTACAAATTCATCAGTCGCATCGCCTGGTGCTGGAGCGTGTGAAGCTGAAATAGTTCCAGCCAACATCGCTGCGCTTGTTGCAGCAGGTACGCCTCTGGCGCCGAGAATTGTTTGGAATGTAGTTGCATCTGCACCAACGCTAATTACCGCCCACTTTGTTGGCTTGTAACTAAGCGCACTTGCTGTTGCATAAGCAACTGCGGTAGCAGAAGAAACAGCGGCGATAATTACGATATCCACGCCGTTAGCTTTTAGCTGACCGAGTTGAGTTGCTAGTCCAAGTGAACCTTGGGTTCCAGCTACGAATGAAGCAGATGTCTTCTTCGCTTCAAACTTAAGTCCGGCAGAAGTAAATCCTGCTAGAGCGTTACGTCCGAAGTCATCTGATTGATACAAAATACCAATCTTCTTATCTGCATACTTCTCTTTTAGGTACTTTCCAAGAATCTTGGCTTCGACTGTGTATGTTCCAAGTCCGCCAAAAGTTGTTGGATACTTCTTTGGGTCAGTGTAGAAACCACTGAATCCACTGTTTACAAAAATATCAGGAATCTTGCGACGGTTAATATCTTTAATTACAGATACGTGGGTCTGGGTTCCAACTGATCCGAAGAATGCAAAAATCTTATCTTCGTTGATCAACTTAGAAGCTGAAGTAATTGTTAGGCCTGCTTTGTAGGTATCGTCTTTAACTACAAGCTTGATTTTGCGACCGTTAACTCCACCCTTTGAATTTACATAATCAAAGTATGCGCGAGCTGCGTCATCAACTTTGTTATAACCAGGGCTTGCTGCACCGGTTTGTGGCAACTGCATACCAAGAACAATTTCAGTATCTGAAACTCCTGGATCGCCTGCGGCGGATGCCGAAACACTACTTATTGCTAGAGACCCCACCAGCGCTGATGCGACTACGGTGAGAATCAGAGGTTTGCGAAGATTCACTGCATTCACTCTTTCTACTGCACTCTAATCAAGGAGTGGAAAACCCACCCTTGGGAATCGGACGGGCTCGCCCGAATCTGCCCAAAGATTAACCATGAGTTACGCTCAAGTGAAGAGCCATGCGGGTGAAAAACGGTAACAATCCAGCAACTTTCAGGCTCAAGAAGGAACTTTAGAGTTTCCTTAGTGCTTTTTACGGTGGCGAGCGTGTTCTAGGGCACCAGCGGCGCCTCTTGGATTGAGGATGACGGTAAGAAGCAACAATGCGCCAATAGCAAGCGCTGGTAGATAATTCCCAACAGTTTCCGGGACTGCCAACTTGCTCGTTATCTTCTCAATTAGATCTGGAAGAAAAACTATTACAAAGGTGCCAAATATTGCGCCACCAATTGATCGCAGCCCACCAATAACTGCTGCGGTTAAAAGAGTAAGTGAGAGATCGGTTGGATAAACACTTGGTGCAACCAAACCGCGGAAGCCATAGAGTGCACCGGCAAGTCCGGCAAGTCCGGAAGCGCAGACAAAGACGATTACTTTTGTTCGTGCAATGTTAATTCCAGATAGCGCTGCTGAAACTTCGTTATCTCTAACTGCTCGCCAAGTTCGGCCGGCCCTAGTGTTAGAGAGATTTAAAACTACAAATAACGCTATGGCGGTAAATGGAAGCACAACATAGAGCGACCACTGTTCAATACTTATTTCGCCAACTAAATTACTTAACCAAGTAGGTGGGACGCCATAGTCAACGCTTAGCCCAACATCACCACTGAAAAATGACTCGAAGCGAACTGCTATCGATGGAATTGCAAGTGCCATAACTAACGTGGTTCCAGCTAAATATGGACCACTTAATCGTGCAGCGGCCAAACCTAAGAAGAGTCCGAAAAGCGCAGAGATAAAAATTGCAAGAATAAATGAGAGCCACATTGAAAGCCCTAAACGTGTAACCAATAAGGCCGCGCTATATCCGCCAACAGCCATGATTGCGCCTTGACCAAGTGAGATTTGGCCGGAGGCTCCTGTTAATAACGTTATCGAAAATACTGCAATCAAGAGGGTTGCTATATTTGCAAGCTGTGATTGATTGTAAGCATCAAATTGTTGGCTTAAGAGGATAAAGAAGATAAACAACGCAATTGAAAGCAAAGTGCTTCTGCGGCCAATGATTTTGTATTTCAAGGCGACGGGTTTAATTCTTTTAGACACGGCGCACCTCTTTACTGCCCAATATTCCCTGCGGGCGAAGGAAGAGAGCCAAAAGTAAGAAGGCCAAGATTGCTAGAAAGACATTTTCTGGAGCGCTATAAACATTTACGAAGGAGATTACATATCCCAAAATAAATCCACCCAGGACTGAACCCATCAAACTCGAAAGGCCACCGACTACCGCAGCAGTAAAGCCCACAATCAATAGAAGATCTAAAGTATTTGGTGAGAGATTTGTTCGCGGCGTTACAAGTAACCCAGCAAGAGATGAAGCTGTACCTGAAATAGCCCAACCCAGAGTTCTAACAGATCCAACTTTGATTCCACTTAAACGGGTAACTTCTGGATTCAGCGCACTTGCGCGCATTGCTAGACCCATTCCAGTTTTTGTAAAAAATATTGTTGTCAGAACAAGTGTTATAAAGACAACGCCAATTACAAAGAGGTCGAAGCCTGTTATTGCAAGATTCGTTTCACCTATCTTTATCGCATTTGGTGCAACTGGAGATGGGAATCCACGTTCCTCTCCAGCCCAAAGCATTCCAGCTAAAGCTTTTAAGACTCCGAGAATTCCAAGTGATGCAATTACCGGAATCGTTGTTCGCATTGATTGGCTATTGAGCAATTTTGAATTCTTGCGGGATGTAAGAGGTCGCATCAGTCCTAAATCAACTAGACCGCCCAGCAATGCACCAGCAACTAGCGCGATGACAAATGCCATCCAGTATGAATAGTTGTTTTGAATCAATTGTGAGGCGATGTAAGTAGTGAACATTGCCTGTCCCATTTGTGCAAAATTAACTACGCCTGCTCCACGCCAAACTAAAACCAGGCCAAGTGAGACCAGCGCATAAATCGCACCTTGTGCAGTTCCCGAGAAAAACGCTGATAAAAATGAGGTCATATCAATATCCCAAATAAGCAGCGCGTAAGGAGGAATCTGCAATCATTTCTTTTGCGGGTAGGTCAGCAACTACTTTGCCAAGTGCAAGCAAAATTCCATGATCAGCGACTGCAAGAGCTGTGTTCGCATTCTGTTCTACAAGTAGAACGGTCAAACCAGTTGCGCGACATAAATTATTTACGATGCTAATTATCTGTGCCGAAATCATCGGTGCGAGCCCCAGTGAAGGTTCATCAAGGAGAAGCAGTTTTGGCCTCGAAACTAGCGCGCGACTGATGGCAAGCATCTGGCGTTCGCCGCCGGAAAGTGAACCAGCTGCTTCATTTCGGCGCTCGTAGAGAATTGGAAAGAGTTCATAAACTTCCTTAGTTGCAACCGCTAAGTCACCGCGAAAACTTCTTCGGCGAAATAAGCCACCGAGTTCAATATTTTCAGCAACACTTAGCTGCGAAATTACCGCATGGCCTTCCGGCACCTGAGCAATTCCGCTCCGGACTATTGATTCAACGCTCTTTGTTGTTAACTCTTCATCGTGCCACTTGATTGAACCACTTGTTGGCTTTTCTAATCCGCTAATTGTTCGAAGCAAAGTGCTCTTGCCAGCGCCATTCGCGCCAATAACCGTTGTAATCAAACCTGGCTTAGCTTGGAAACTTATTCCATTAAGCGCTTTAACCGAGTCGAACTCAGTTACAAGATTAGATATTGCAAGCATCAAGCGCCCAGCTTTGAATTCTCATTTGGATTATCGGTATGGCCTAGATACGCCTCAATCACTGCAGGATTTTTCTTTACTTCGTCGTAGTGACCGGTTGCAATTAATTTTCCAAAGTTTAAGACACTTACCGAATCTGAAATCTCTCGTACGAAATCCATATGATGTTCGACAATCAAGATTGAGCATCGACGCTTGATCTGTTTGATTAATGCG
Source organism: actinobacterium SCGC AAA044-D11 (assembly GCA_965268555.1). Taxonomy (GTDB): domain Bacteria; phylum Actinomycetota; class Actinomycetes; order Nanopelagicales; family Nanopelagicaceae; genus AAA044-D11. Next base: position 240,080 of record OZ254174.1, on the reverse strand, counting down.
GCAAGCGCATCGATATCATCTTGGCCAAGACCTGCTGCTGGCTCATCAAGTAATAAAAGTTTGGGGTTTATTACCAGGGCGCGGGCAAGTGCCACTCGCTTTGAATCTGGATAACTTAGTTCCGATGGTTTCTTATCAATTAGTGCACTTCCACCTACCCAAGCAAGCGCTTCTTCCGCGCGTGCCTTTAAGTTCGCCTCGACCTTTCCGGAAAGGCCAAAGAGTTCCTTTACAAAATTTGGTTTGTAGTTCTTATCTGCACCAACCATTACATTTTGAATTACTGAAAGTTCATTAAAGAGTCCAACGCCTTGCAACGTTCTAGTGATCCCTAGATCTACTAACTCGTGTGGCTTAGGAAAAGCTCGTTCAACCCCTTCAAATTCAAATATTCCAGAATCACTTTTTACAAGTCCTGATATGCAATTGAAAACTGTTGTCTTACCAGCACCATTAGGTCCGATTAAACCAACCACGCTATTTTTTGGAACTTCAATCGAGACATCGGTGAGAGCTTTGACTCCACCGAAGGAGACCGAAAGCTTAGAGATGGCGAGAAGGTTCGAACTCACGCGTAGATTCTAGGCACGCGAGTGGCAATTCGCGTAACAATTTCATAATTAATTGTTCCTGCCGCACTCGCCCAATCATCAACGCTGTAACCAGATGGGCCAAAAACTTCTGCGATATCACCGGTCTGCGCAGTTGAATCAGCTCCTAAATCGACAACGAATTGATCCATAGAAACTCGACCAATAATTGGCGCTTTTGCCCCTGCGACGTAGACCCCGGCTTTATTACTCGTATTCCTTGGAATTCCATCTGCATATCCCATTGCAACAATCGCCAGCTTGGTGTCTTTTGTAGTTGTTTCAGTTCCACCATATCCAACCGGAGAACCGGCAGGAACTCGCTTTACTAATTGTAATTCCGCTTTAAGAGTCATTGCGGGCTCAAGATTTAATTCACTTGAGGAACCAAGTATGTTCACATCCGGACTAAGTCCATACATAGAAATTCCAAATCGAACAATATCTTTATGTGAATCCATATTTGTAAGCGTTGCTGCAGAGTTAGCAAAGTGCACATAATTGGGTTCGATTCCAATTGCTTGTAACTGCTTCAACTTGTTTTCAAAATCTAAAATCTGATTCTGGTTTGCAGCTTCTTGTGGTTCATCTGCCCGTGCGAAATGTGACCAGAAACCAATTACATCAACCTCAGCACCTTTTATTGCAATTAAAAACTCTTCCCACTCTCCAAGTAAACCGCCCCGGCTCATGCCAGTATCAACTTCAATGTGGACTCTTGGTCGCTTGCCAACGACTTTTCCGGCAGCAACAATCAATTCAAGATGTTTTAGTGAAGGTAGCGAGAGATCAATATTAGATTCGATTGCTAATTTGAAATCAGAACTTGGTGGTGTAAGCCAGGCAATAATTGGTGCAGTAACTCCACTTTTGCGAAGCGTTATCGCTTCTTCGAGTAAGGCAACTCCAAGCCAACTTGCTCCAGATTCAAGTGCGCAGTTAGCGACTGGAACCAGACCGTGTCCATAGGCATCGGCTTTAACAACGGCGAGAATTTGTGCTGATGTTTTGCCTTTAATCAAAGATATGTTCTTGGAAATAGCCTTCAAATTTACTTCTACAAATGCGCGCATTAAATAGCCTCAACAATCACCATGGCTGAAGCTATCCCCGCATCGTGGGAAAGTGTCAGATGTACCTTGTGATTCGCTAGTCGAGATGCCATTTCGCCAGTGAATTCAAAGTTTGGCTTTCCACTTGCTTCACTTACAACTTCTGCTTCCTGCCAGTTAAACGCAGCCTTTGCATTTAAAGCTTTAGCTAACGCCTCTTTTGCAGCGAAACGAGCTGCCAAACTTGATGGCTTTAGCTTCGCTTCATTCGGCGTAAAAACTCGGGCCAACAATCCTGGGGTACGCTCTAAAGATTCTTGAAAGCGATCTATCGCGACAACGTCAATTCCAATTCCAATGATTGATGACATTATGACGGCTGCTTCTTTGATGGGAAAAATCTATCAACAGCAATAATCGCAATTAGTAAAGCGCCGCCAACAAATACGCCGCCAAGCAAATCTGAGAACCAGTGGGTGTTCCTAATAAGTGAGACAACCACAACAGTTGCCGTAATCAGGCCGACTAGTGGATAAAGCTTTACGCCCTTAAAAGGAGCGCGGTTTGTGTAACGATAAATCAAATATGCAAGTAAGCCCCAAGAAATCAAGGCGTTAGAAGCATGACCACTTGGGTATGACATGCCATCTGCATGCAGAACATCAATATAAAGTCTTGGCTTAGTTCGACCAATTATTATCTTAGTTGCTCCAACTACAACGTTAAGTGAAACCAGGGCCAGAATAGATAGATTCAATGGCCGGAAAGATTTAAAGCGCCAACTAATAATGGCCGCGCAGATTAGAAGGACGGTTGCGGTAAACCAACGAAGACCAAGGTCATCTAGGCCAATAACAATATGTCCGGCAAGCCCTTTAAATTGCGGATTCTTCAAATGCAAAATGTAATGATCAAGTTCATAAAGCCAACCACGTGCTAAAACTTGTTGCGTAATAAAGAGGAATCCTAGAAACAGGAGCGCAGAAACCCGGAGCGCATGGCGCATCTCAAGGCGGCGCTTATCTACAGTCTCTACTTCCATCTCACTCCACCGTTACAGACTTAGCCAAATTACGAGGTTGGTCAACATCATTCCCACGAGCAACAGCCATTTCATAAGCAATTACTTGTAATGGTACAACGGCCAAAACAGGTTGTAGAAATTCATGCGTTGTTGGGATGCGAACCAAGTGGTCTGCGGTTTTAAGATCTGAATCTGCGATTGCGATTACTACAGCGCCTCTCGCCTTTACCTCTTGGATATTTGAGGCCATTTTCTCAGCTAAGAGCGATCCGGCCGCGGGCATAATCGCAACAACAGGCGTTCCCTTTTCGATAAGTGCAATTGGGCCATGCTTAAGTTCGCCGCCTGCAAATCCTTCAGCATGCATGTATGCGAGTTCTTTCAATTTAAGCGCACCTTCGAGCGCTGTTGGAAATCCAACGTGGCGACCTAAGAAGAGCATTGAAGTTGCGCCGCTGAATTTCCGCGTTAATTCACGTAGTGGCTCCACAGTTTCTAATACCTGCTCTACCTTGGCTGGAAGTTGCGCTAGTTCACTTTCAATCTGCGAGATCAAAGCTTGCGAAATAGTTCCACGAATTCGTCCCAGGTGCAGACCGAACAAATACATCGCTACCAACTGTGTTTCAAAAGCCTTTGTCGAAGCTACTGCTATTTCTGGACCGGCATGAGTGTATAGAACTGCATCCGATTCTCTAGGAATAGTCGAGCCATTTGTATTGCAAACCGCTAATACTTTTGCGCCTTTAGTTTTTGCGTATCGCATAGCCATCAAAGTATCCATAGTTTCGCCAGATTGTGAAATAGCTATCAATAAAGTTTTTGCATCAACACTCGGGTCACGATATCTATACTCAGAAGCAAGCTCAACATCAACTGCAATATTTCCCCATTTTTCTATTGCATACTTCCCAACTAAGCCAGCATTAAAAGCTGTTCCACAAGCAACAATCACAATTTTTTCAATTTCCTTTAGATTAATTCCCGTTGTTATCTCAGTGCTCAGGCCGGAGATTCGACCAAGTAAAGTGTCAGCAATTGCTCTTGGTTGTTCAAAGATTTCTTTGAGCATGAAGTGTTCGAAGCCACCACGCTCGGCTGCGCTTGCATCCCATGAGATTTCATATTCATTATGCGGAAGAACTGCGCCACTTAAGTTGGTAATGACTATTGAGCTCGAAGTTATATCGGCGACCTCATCCTGACCTAATTCGAGTGCGCGTTTAGTATGTGAAATAAAGGCCGAAACATCTGAGGCTAGGAAATTTTCGCCTTCGCCAACGCCAACTACAAGCGGTGAGTTTCGCCTGGCACCAACTATGCGACTTGGTTCATCGCTATGTATCGCAAGTAAGGTGAAAGATCCGCGGAGTTGTTGGCAGACATCTCGCATAGCCGCCGCTAAATCTCCCTTATATTTCTTGCGAGCATCACTCAATAAATGCGCAACTGATTCACTATCCGTCTCAGACTTAAATTTATGTCCGACTTTTTCGAGTTGAGCTCGTAATTCCAAATAATTCTCAATAATTCCATTGTGAATAACGGCTAACTTTCCTTCATTATCTAAGTGCGGATGTGCATTCGCATCGGTTGGTCCACCATGCGTCGCCCACCTGGTGTGCCCAATTCCGCTATACGAATTAGGAATTTCCTTGCCCAAGATTTCTTCCAAATTGCCTAACTTGCCAGCACGTTTTTCCACCCAGAGTTTTTCACCAGCGACAGTTGCGAGAGCGATTCCAGCAGAGTCATAACCGCGATATTCAAGTTTACGTAAACCCTCTAAAACTGGATTGAGAGCGAGTTCTTTGCCCGTGTAACCAACAATGCCACACATTTAGAACGCTCCTTCTAGAAGTTAAGCGAGTTCTGATCTTACTAGCGAAGCTAGTTTCTGTGCGATTTCTTCTGCAGCGCTCTCGCTCTCTGCCTCAACCATAACTCTGACAAGTGATTCGGTTCCTGATGCGCGTAGCAAAATTCGACCCGTTGAACCAAGCTTTGATTCTAAATCACCAACTGCAATTGCAATTGCTTTTGAGCTCTCTAACTTAGATTTATCGACGCCATCAATATTTATCAAAACTTGTGGGAAGCGCTTCATAACCTGAGCCAAATCAACAAGTGATTTCTTACTCTTCGCCATTACTGACATCAATTGCAACGCAGTTAAGAGGCCATCGCCAGTGTTTGCAAAATCGCGCATAATTATGTGGCCTGATTGTTCGCCGCCAAGTTTGTGGCCTTTGGCCAACATATTCTCAAGCACATATCGATCGCCAACTGGCGTCTTTTCAAATGAAATTCCGCTATCGGACATCGCTTTGATGAAACCTAAATTTGTCATAACAGTCCCAACAACAGTTGGTACCTTCCACTCTTTTGCCAAAATAGCCAGAATGAAATCGCCATCTATTAGATTGCCGCTGGCATCAACTGCTAGGCATCGATCGGCATCGCCATCGTGAGCAATTCCCAAATCCGCACCATTGGCTTTCACCTGTGCAATTAGATTATCGAGATGTGTCGAGCCACAATTTTCATTAATGTTTAAACCATTTGGCTTATTTGAAATGGCAATTACATCTGCGCCAGCACGGGCATAAACCTCTGGTGCCACTTCTGATGCTGCGCCATTTGCACAATCAACAACTACTTTGATTCCGGCAAGATTTACCGAAAGCGATGAAAGTAAGTGGTAGATGTAACGCTCGCTTGCAGATTCATCAACGATAACTCGGCCAACATCTTTTCCGATTGGGCGATCCCAAGGTTCGTTTAATCGGGCTTCAATTGCCGCTTCGAGTGAATCGTCTAACTTTCCGCCACCCTTAGCGAAGAATTTAATTCCATTATCGGGCATTGGATTATGTGAAGCGCTAATCATTACGCCGAGATCTGCGCCGGTCGATGCTACTAAATGTGCAATCGCTGGTGTTGGAAGTACTCCAACTTTATAAACATCAACGCCCGCACTTGATAACCCAGCAACGATTGCAGCTTCAAGGAATTCACCAGATGCGCGAGAGTCTTGGCCAACAATTGCTTTGGGGCGATTCTTTGAGATTGCGCCAACTTCACCTAATACGTGAGCAGCAGCAACAGCTAAATCAAGTGCAAGTTCTGCGGTGAGATCGCGATTAGCAACACCTCTGACACCATCAGTGCCAAAGAGAGCCATAATTGAAGTTAGTGAATTAACGCTTGCTGTATTGAGAACGCTTACGTGCCTTCTTTAGGCCGTACTTCTTGCGTTCAATAACACGAGCATCACGTGCAAGGAATCCAGCCTTCTTAAGCGAAGGACGGTTTGCATCGCGATCGATTTCGTTAAGAGCACGAGCAACACCTAAACGAAGTGCGCCAGCTTGACCTGAAGTTCCGCCACCGTTGATACGAGCGACAACATCAAATTCATTTTCTGCACCAACAGTGCGGAATGGTTCTGACACTAGTTGTTGGTGAACCTTATTTGGGAAATAAACTGCTAATTCTTTACCGTTAACGATCCACTTTCCTGAACCAGGAACTAAGCGAACTCGTGCAACTGCCTCTTTACGACGACCAGTTCCGCCACCAGGTGCAAGAACACCTTTGCGACCAGGTGCAATACCAGGAGTTGATGATGAATACGATGTTGGAACTTCTTCAACATCGGTATCGATTGCGGTATCAAAATCAGACATTTATATGGCTCCTGTTACTTACTTAGTCATTTGTGAAACTTGGTTGAATACGAATTGTGTTGGGTTCTGCGCAGCATGTGGATGTGTTGGACCTGCGTAAACTTTTAGCTTTGAACCAACTGTGCGGCCCAACTTATTCTTTGGAATCATTCCTAGAATTGCTTTTTCAACGATACGAGTTGGATCTGAATTAATAAGATCTGAGTAAACAATTGAAGTCATACCGCCTGGGAAACCAGAGTGGTGGTGAGCAAACTTTTGTCCAGCTTTTTGTCCGGTTAGAACAACCTTCTCTGCGTTGATAACAACTACGAAGTCACCCATGTCGATGTGTGGAGCGAATGTTGTCTTATGCTTTCCGCGAAGTAGAACAGCTGCATGGCTTGCAAGACGACCAAGTACAACTCCTTCTGCATCAATGACATGCCATTTACGAGCAACGTCACCAGCCTTTGGTGTGAAAGTGCGCACGAGGTATCTCTCTTCCTAAATTGTTATTCGGTTTAGCTCGCTGGCTAATTAGCCATTTGAGCAGAGGGCTAGATTACCCGCGAACGGGAAATGGGTCAAAATCAGTATTCCCACACGGGCTCTTTCGCCTCGTAGACCCCACCAGTAGCAGGAAATACTAGGTATCGATCAAATCCTCGGGTGAACCAACGGTCATGGGTCACAGCAAGGACAGTTCCAGAATATCCAGCCAGCCCTTCCTCTAAAGCTTCGGCAGATGCCAAATCCAAGTTATCTGTCGGTTCATCTAGTAACAACATTGTTGAGCCTTGAAGTTCTAATAACAAGATTTGGAAGCGCGCTTGCTGACCACCTGAAAGTGATTCAAATCTTTGATCAGATTGTTGGCTCAATTCATATCTACTTAACACGCTCTTTGCGGGACCAAGTTGAAGCGAAGCTTCTTCCCAGAGAATTTCAACAAGTGATTTACCAATAAATTCTGGATGTGAATGTGTTTGTGCAAAGAAGCCAGGTGTTACCCGTGCTCCTAATTTAAATGACCCTGAATATTTAACGCTCTCATCACCGGAAAGTGCGCGCAAGAAATGCGATTTACCAGTCCCGTTCTGCCCCAAAATTGCAACGCGATCGCCATAGAAAAGTTCGAGATCAAAGGGATCTGTTAAGCCAGTTAACTGCAATTTTTCACAAGTTAAAACACGAAGCCCAGTTCGCGCACCGCGCAAAGTTACCTTTACATCTTGTTCCAGTGGTGGCGCCTCAGGTGGCCCAATCTCTTCATACTTACGAAGTCTGGTCTGCATCGCGCGATATTTAGATGCCATATCTGGGCTACTTGCAGCTTGAACCTGCAGAGTTTTGACTAAATTAATTAGGCGATCATGCTCTTGATTCCATCTAAGAAGTAATTCTGCAAAGCGTTCCTGACGTGCCTTGCGGGCATCATGCCAAGTTGCAAAGTTTCCGCCATGAACCCAGACGGTATTGCCGGTAGCACCAAGTTCTACTGTGACAATTTTCTGGGCGACTTTATTTAGAAGTTCCCGGTCGTGACTTACGAAGAAGACAGTCTTACTAGTATTTAACAACTCACTCTCTAGCCATCTTTTAGCTGGAACATCTAAATAGTTATCAGGTTCATCGAGAATTAGAGTTTCATCAGGGCCGCGTAATAAAGCCTGAAGTACTAATTTTTTCTGCTCGCCGCCAGAAAGGGTATTTACTAATCGATGCGAGACATCATCGTAAGTTTTTCCAAGGGCGCTGGTGCAACACATATCCCACATAACTTCGGCGTCATATCCCCCGGCATCTCCCCAATCAGAAATCGCTTGAGCAAAATTAAGTTGATCCTTCTCGGTATTTCGCTCATTCATTAAGGTTTCCGCTTTTTGAACTCGAAGTGCAGCATCTTGAATCTTTGGTGGTGAGACTGAAACTAGTAAATCTCGAACAGTTGATTCATCTCGAACTTGACCGATGAATTGACGCATAATTCCTAGACCGCCAGAGATTGCAACCTTTCCGGCATGTGGTGTGAGATCACCACAAATCATCTTTATTAAAGTAGTTTTTCCGGAACCATTTGGGCCAACTATTGCAACCTTCGCACCATCGCCCACTCGAAAGTTAATGTCATTCAATAACAATCTGCCATCTGGCAACCAATATTCAATGCCACTTAAATCAATATGGCCCATTAATAAGTAACTTTCACCAGGGTTAAACCATTTGCTGGAAAGACATAAGAATCTGATACTCGCTCTTTATTCTCTAAAATTGCTAGCGCCCACTCTTTTTCAAAGCGTCCCTCACCAACCGCAACTGCAGCCCCGACAAGGTTTCGCACCATGGAATAGCAGAATGCATTTGCCGCAACATCGGCAATCAATATTCCAGAATCTAATCTGGACCAATGAAATTTCTTTAAGGTTCGAACTGTCTTCTGATCTTCACGGAATTTGCAGAATGCTACAAAGTCATGTTCACCAAGCAGAAGTGAGCTCGCCTCATTTAAGCGATCAACATCCAGGGCTCTAAACCAGCTTGCGGTGTTATATCTTTCAAGTGGCATAACAACCTGATTGTCATCGGCAATCCGATATTGATATTCCCGCTCTACAGCTGAAAAGCGAGCATGGAAATCATCGCCAACAACGCTAACTTTTAGAATTCTGATATCTGGATCCAAGATGCGATTCAATCTAAAGGTCCAATTAGGAATGTCATCCGCGGTTTCTGGTACATCAACATGCATAACTTGAGCAGTTGCATGAACTCCGGCATCAGTTCGCCCCGCAACTACTGGTTCTACTTGAATCCCGGCTAGCTTTGATATCGCGCTAGTTAATTCGCCTTCAATTGTGCGGCGATCTGGTTGTGGCGCCCAGCCGGCATAGTTTGTGCCGTCATAAGTTAAATCAATTCTTAAACGACAAAACCCACTGGCAATAAAGGCAGTGGGCTCTGACATTTTAAATTAGTTTTACTTAACGAGTTCAATTACCGCCATTGGCGCATTGTCACCGTTACGTGGACCAATCTTTGTGATACGTGTGTATCCACCTTCGCGAGTTGCGAATGTTGGGGCAATCTCAGTGAAAAGTGTGTGCACTACTGACTTGTTCTGGATTGTCTCCATAACGCGACGACGAGCTGGAAGATCTCCAACCTTTGCAGCAGTAATTAACTTTTCAGCCAATGGACGAAGGCGCTTTGCCTTGGTCTCAGTGGTTGTGATCTTGCCGTGTTCGAAAAGTTGTTCAGCCAGGGTGCCTAGCAACAATCTTTCGTGAGAAGGACCGCTACCGAGGCGAGGACCTTTACTTGGACGTGGCATTTATTTCTCCTGACTTACTCAACATCGACGAGATCATCGTCAACGTTTGTTCCATAGTTAGCGTGCTTTGTTGGATCAAAGCCGATTGGGCTGTCCTTAAGTTGAAGTGACATTGATACAAGCTTTGCTTTAACTTCATCAATTGACTTCGAACCAAAGTTACGGATATCCATTAGATCAGCTTCTGAACGTCCAACAAGTTCGCCAACAGTGTGAATACCTTCACGCTTTAGGCAGTTGTATGAACGAACTGTTAGATCAAGATCTTCGATTGGAAGAGCAAGATCTGCAGCTAATGCTGTGTCTTGAATAGAAGGTCCCATTTCAACGCCTTCAGCATCAACGTTCAATTCGCGAGCAAGACCGAATAGTTCAACCAAAGTCTTACCTGCAGATGCCATTGCATCTCCTGGCTTCATTGATTGCTTGGTCTCAACATCAACGATCAAACGATCGAAGTCTGTGCGTTGTTCAACACGAGTTGCTTCAACTTTGTAGGTAACGCGAAGAACAGGTGAGTAGATAGAGTCAACTGGAATACGACCAATTTCTCCGCCTGCTGCTTTGTTCTGAACTGCAGTTACATATCCGCGACCACGTTCAACTGTAAGTTCAACTTCGAAGTTGGCCTTTGAGTTAAGGGTTGCGATGTGAAGTTCTGGGTTGTGAACAACTACACCTGCAGGAGCAGCAATATCAGCGCCGGTTACGACACCTTCTGCGTTCTTGCGGATGTAGAGAAGTGAAGGCTCATCGTTATCTGATGAGAGAACTAGGTTCTTGATATTAAGAACTACCTCAGTGAGGTCTTCCTTAACGCCATCAAGGGTGGCAAATTCATGAAGCGCACCATTTACTCGAATGCTGGTAACTGCTGCACCAGGAATCGAAGATAAAAGAGTACGACGTAATGAATTTCCAAGGGTGTAACCAAAGCCCGGTTCTAGAGGTTCGATGATGAACCGTGAACGGTATTCGCTTACTACTTCCTCGGTGAGGATGGGGCGTTGTGCAATTAGCACTTAGTTCCTCCGTCTGTCTGGGAGATCCACTATTTGATCTCTCGGTTGATTTAACTATTTTTAGTTTTTTAAAGCTGGTGGTGCTTACTACTTTGAATAAAGTTCAACGATTAGTTGCTCTTGTACTTGAGTATCAATCACAGTACGAGTTGGAGTTGCGTGAACCAAAATACGTAACTTTGATCCAACAACTTCCATCCAAGCTGGGACTGCTTTTTCACCAAGTTCAGCGCTTGCCACGATAAATGGTGTGGCATCTTGTGATCCTGGAAGAACATCGATTACATCCATTGGAGTTACACGGAATGAAGGAATATTTACCTTCCGTCCGTTAACTAGGAAGTGACCGTGACGAACTAGTTGACGTGCCATGTCGCGGCTCTTTGCAAAGCCTGCGCGATAAACAACGTTATCTAGACGAGTTTCAAGAATGATTAGAAGGTTTTCACCAGTCTTACCTTGAAGACGGTTAGCCTCTTCGTAATATCCGCGGAATTGCTTCTCTAGAACACCGTAAATGCGAGCGCACTTCTGCTTTTCGCGCATCTGCAATAGGTATTCAGATTCTTTTGAACGACCGCGGCCGTGTTGTCCTGGTGGATAAGGACGTGATTCGATCGGACACTTTGGTCCATCGCACTTAGAACCCTTAAGAAAGAGTTTTACTTTTTCGCGACGGCAGCGCTTGCAATCTGCTCCGGTATAACGGGCCATTTATTCTCTTCCTTCCTTAAACTCTACGTGGTTTGGTTGGGCGGCAGCCATTGTGTGGAGCAGGAGTTACATCAGAGATGGCTCCAACTTCCAGACCAGCTGCTTGCAATGAACGGATAGCAGTTTCGCGACCAGATCCTGGACCCTTTACGAAAACATCGACCTTCTTCAAACCATGTTCTTGCGCGCGACGTGCTGCAGCTTCTGCTGCCATTTGTGCGGCGAATGGTGTTGATTTACGTGAACCCTTAAAGCCAACCTGACCAGCAGATGACCAAGAGATAACAGCGCCCGAAGGATCTGTAATAGAAATAATTGTGTTGTTGAATGTTGATTTGATGTAGGCCTGGCCCACTGCAACATTCTTCTTCTCCTTCTTGCGAAGTTTGACCTTGCCCTTAGTTGCAGCAGCAGTCTTTGACTTAGGTGCAGCCATTACTTGGTCTCCTTCTTCTTACCGGCGATTGCCTTACGTGGGCCCTTACGTGTACGCGCATTTGTATGTGTGCGCTGACCACGTACAGGAAGTCCCTTGCGGTGGCGAATACCTTGGTAGCTTTGAATTTCAACCTTACGGCGAATATCTCCTGCTACTTCACGACGAAGATCACCTTCGATTTTGTAATTTGCTTCGATGTATTCACGAAGCTTTGCCAAATCTGGCTCTTGAAGATCTTTAACTCGTGTATCTGGGCTAACACCTGTTGCTGCAAGAATCGCATGCGAACGGGTTAGACCGATACCGAAAATGTAAGTGAGTGCAATCTCCAACCGCTTTTCGCGAGGAAGATCGACACCAACAAGACGTGCCATATCGTTACCTATTTCTATATCCGAAAGGTCCTCCGCAATGCACCCAAATTTTTTAGATTTGGCTCCGGCCTTTCGGTCCGAAGGTCTTAAGTATTTTTAGCACTTAAGTCGCATCACGCGTTTAGTTTTTTATTACCCTTGACGTTGCTTGTGACGAAGGTTGTCGCAAATAACCATTACGCGACCGTTACGACGAATGACTTTGCACTTGTCGCAAATCTTCTTCACGCTTGGCTTTACCTTCACGACTTACTCCTTCTTACTTGTAACGATAGATAATTCGACCTCTTGTGAGATCGTATGGACTTAGTTCTACAATCACGCGATCTTCAGGAAGAATGCGAATGTAGTTCTGTCGCATCTTGCCGCTGATGTGTGCAAGTACTACGTGTCCGTTTGTTAACGTAACTCGAAACATTGCGTTTGGTAGCGCTTCAGATACGGAGCCTTCAATTTCGATTGCGCCGTCTTTCTTAGCCAAGCAATACCTACTTCTCTATTTCAATTCATTAACAGGGGTCCGACCATTTCTGGGCAGAGGGTTAGTCTAAGGCGCGAGCTCGAAATCAGGAAATCGGGTCTTATACTCCTATTCCGGATCAGAAGGCGGCAAATTGCGAATAATTTTTAAGGGCGGCTCCGCATGGAGCGCTGGTTTAGGCGTATTTGAAGGCCTGGCAATTGAAGATGGCAGGGTCATTGCAACTGGCCCCGAAGCCTTGAAAATGGCTGGCGAGGTAATCGATCTTGATGGCGGCTTCGTTCTTCCAGGATTCATCGATGGCCATGCGCATCCAATATTTGCCGGGCGCGAAGCCCGCGGACCAAAAGTTAACAATCTGCAATCAGTTGCTGCAATTAAGGAAGAAGTTGCGAAATATGCGAAAGCTAATCCAAGCGAAAGTTGGATTATTGGCGGTGCATATGAAGCTGCAATTGTTTCCGGCGGCGACTTTGATGCACATTGGTTAGATGAAGTTGTATCTGATCGCCCTGTTGTTCTGCATGCAGTTGATCACCACACAATCTGGGTAAATAGCAAAGCTCTTGAGATTGCTGGCATAAGCGCGGATACTAAAAATCCAGATGGCGGGACAATTGCAAGACGCGAAGATGGCTCACCAAAAGGAACACTACGGGAACCAATTGCCTTTGATCTGATCTTGAAACATGCTCCAGCCGACAGCGTTGAAAGTGATCTCCAAGCAATTAAATATGCCTGCAAAGAATTAATCTCTGCCGGGGTTACTACGGCAACCGAATGTTGGGTTGAACCACCAATGGCCGAGGCTTATATTGCCGCCGCAAAATCTGGCGCACTCACAATAGATATGCATCTGGCGTTCTTAGTTACACCGCAAAATTGGCAGGAACAAATCGCCTATATCCAAGAGATGCGTGCCCAGATTTCAAAGCTGCCAGAACCGAAACGACTAAAAGCAAACACAATCAAATTCTTGACTGATGGTGCACTTTCAAGCGGTACAGCAGCAATGCTCGACCCATATCTAGATAATCCAGAATCTACTGGCTTAAAAATTTGGGATGACGAAAATCTAGTGGCGGCAATAAGTGCTTATGACTTACTTAAATTCCAGGTCCATATACATGCAATTGGAGATGGCGCAATTAACCAATCTTTGAATGCAGTTGAAAATATGGTTGAGAAAAATCCGAATTGGGATCGCAGGCCAGTTATTGTTCACGCCCAACTAATTGCGCCATCTGACTTAGCGCGATTTAAAGAGCTCGGCATAATCGCTAATTTTCAACCGCTTTGGACTTACTTAGATCCAATGAATAAAGAGTTAATTGAACCTCGCATTGGTGCGGCGCGAAATAACCGCCAATACCAATTACGCACTCTCCTAGATTTAAATACCAAAATTAGTTTCGGCAGCGACTGGCCAGTTACAAGCCACAAACCTCTTGAAGCAATCTTCATTCCAGTACTGCGAAAAGTCCCAGGTAGTTCAGGCGAAGCTTGGAGCGCTACCGAGGCAATAACCCTTGAGGAATCTCTAACTTCATACACGGCAAACGCGGCCTATCAGTTATTTGATGAGTTAGAAATTGGAAAACTCGAGGCAGGAATGCGGGCTAACTTTGTAATTCTAGATAAGAGTCCTTTTGAGTCCTATGAACTAAACATAAAGAGCGTTTGGATTGTTGGGCAAAGCGTTAAAGTAAGTTAGAAACTTCAACACCAAGTGAACCGAGTTTTTCGCGGCCACCATCTAACGAAGTTAAGACAAATGGTTTTCCATCTTCAAGGATTCCATAAGAATGTTCAAAGTGTGCACCGCGTGTTCCGTCTTGCGAAACTACCGTCCATTCATCGGCCAAAACTTTAGTCTTTGGCGATCCACTAGTAATCATTGGTTCAATTGCGAGAACGATGCCTGGTTTCAACTCTGGCCCAAGTCCGGCTGCTCCAAAATTCAAAACATGTGGTTCTTGATGCATTTCAGTACCGATCCCGTGGCCACCGTATTCACGCAAGATTCCATACTTACCTTGTGAGCGAATGTAATCTTCGATTGCAAAAGAGATGTCCGTTAACTTCGCACCAGCTTTACCGGCTGCTATCCCCCGCCACATTGATTCTTCGCAGGTATCTAGAAGTTTTTGGTCCGCAGAATTTTTGGTACCTGCAATTGTTGAGAAGGCAGCATCGCCATGCCAACCTTCGATGATTGCACCGAAATCAATAGATACAACATCGCCATCTTCAATCGGACGATCATTTGGAATTCCGTGGACAATTTCATCATTGATTGATGCGCAGATAACTGCGGGAAAGCCGTGGTAATTCAGGAAATTTGATTTTGCGCCATTGGCCGCTAAGTTTTTAATTGCAATTTCATTCAATTGATTCGTAGTTACCCCGGGAGCAATAGCTTCACGCATGAGCTCTAAGGTCTGCGCAACAACAAGGCCCGCTTTACGCATCAGCTTCAGCTGATCCAGAGTCTTTATCTGAATTGCCATGGTTTTACTTTAAGGCTGCGATTGCGCGAGCCGCGATTTCTGAAACTTCGCCAACTGCAGAGATAGTTTTTAACAAACCTGCGGTCTTGTAGTAATTAATGATTGGTTGCGTCTGCTCGCTATACACAGCGAGGCGATTGGCGATAACGGCTTCAGCATCATCTGGGCGTTGATATAACTCGCCGCCACAAGAATCGCAGACACCAGCAACTTTAGGTGCCTCAAAAACAACATGTGATGTTGCGCCACAACCACGGCACGCTCTGCGCCCAGCAAGACGCTTAATGATTTCTGCGTTCTCTAATTTAAATTCAAGTACGGCATCAAGCGGAGTATTCGCCTTAATTAAAACGGCTTTTAAGAAATCAGCTTGGCCAATATTGCGTGGATATCCATCTAGAAGAAAGCCACTCTTTGCATCATCGTGAGTTAGTCGATCAGCGACCATGTCGTTTGTGACTGAATCTGGAACTAAATTTCCGGCATCCATATATGACTTAGCAAGTAAGCCAAGTTCGGTCTCGCCCTTAATGTTTAAACGAAAAATGTCGCCAGTAGAGATATGTGGGATTGAAAAGTGTGATGCGAGATGAACTGCTTGTGTTCCCTTACCCGCACCTGGTGGACCTACCAGGATTAAGCGCATTACTTAAGGAATCCCTCGTATGAACGCTGTTGTAATTGTGACTCGATCTGCTTTGCAGTATCAAGACCAACGCCAACCACAATCAGGATTGCAGTTCCGCCGAATGGGAAGTTACCAGTCGCATTGAAAAGAATAAGTGCGATGATCGGAATAATCGCAACAAATGCTAGGTATAGCGCGCCTGGCGCAGTGATGCGAGAGAGCACATATTGCAAATACTCAGAAGTTGGGCGCCCGGCACGAATACCTGGAATAAAACCACCGTACTTCTTCATATTTTCCGCAACTTCATCAGGATTGAATGTTATTGCCACATAGAAATATGTGAAGAAAATAATCATTGCTGAGTAAGCGATGATATAAATAGGGTGATCGCCCTTAACTAAATTCTGTTGAATCCATACTGCCCACTTTGCAGAGCTTCCAGAGAAGTTCACGATCAAAGATGGAATATAGAGAAGTGATGAAGCGAAAATTACTGGGATAACGCCAGCTTGGTTCACCTTAATAGGAATGTAAGTACTAGTTCCGCCGTATGACTGGCGCCCAACTTGGCGCTTTGCATATTGGACTGGAATTCGTCGCTGTGCTTGCTCGACGAAAACAACTGCTGCGACTACTAATACGCCAACTGCTGTTACGAATAGAAATGCAAACCAGCCCTTTTGAAGCTTGATTGACCAAAGCTGAGTTGGGAATTGTGCTGCAATCGATGTGAAGATCAGGATCGACATACCGTTACCGACACCGCGGTCGGTAATCAATTCACCAAGCCACATAATTACTGCAGTACCGGCAGTCATAACGAAAACCATGGTCATAATTCTTGGCCATGAAGTATCCGGAATAATTGGGTAAGAACAACCGCTAAACAAACGTCCTGGGGTTCTTGCAACTGCGATTAAACCAGTTGATTGCAGAATCGAAAGACCAATTGTTAAGTAACGTGTGTATTGCGTAAGAGTTGCAGTTCCAGATTGTCCTTCAGCCTTTAGAGCTTCAAAACGCGGAATAACAACGGTAAGAAGTTGAACAATAATTGAGCTGGTGATGTAAGGCATGATGCCGAGCGCGAAAACAGAGAGTTGTAGCAACGCGCCACCAGAGAATAAGTTGATCAGACCGAATAGTCCGCCGTTATTGGCTTGATCTATACAGGTCTGAACATTCTTATATGAAACACCTGGTGTTGGAACTATCGAACCAAAACGGAACAAGCCCATGATGGCAAGAGTGAAGAAAATCTTTTTACGCAGATCTGGCGTCTTAAACGCCTTGCCAAATGCTGAGAGCACGATTTTCTCCTTTTAACTTAATAAATCTTTTTGGATTTAGAGTTTCTTAGCTGATCCGCCAGCAGCAGCAATCTTCTCAGATGCTGATGATGAAAAGGCATGAGCCTCGACAGTAACCTTCACAGAAATTTCGCCATTACCTAGAACTTTAACTGGGTAACCATCACGAACAGCGCCCTTTGCAATTAAATCCGCAACAGTGACAGCGCCACCCTTTGGATAAAGTGCATTGATTGTTGAAACGTTCACTGGCTGATACTCAGTGCGCTCTGGGTTTTTGAAACCACGAAGTTTTGGAAGACGCATAACGAGAGGTAGCTGACCACCTTCGAAACCTGCGCGAACAACGTTACGAGCACGTGTTCCTTTACCACCGCGACCTGCAGTCTTTCCCTTTGAAGCTTCACCGCGACCCTTACGAGTACGAGATTTCTTAGCTCCTGGAGCTGGGCGTAGATGATGAACTTTTAGCACCATTGTTATTCAACCTCCTCAACCTTGACGAGGTGGCGAACAGCGACGACCATTCCACGAATTTCTGGACGATCTTCCTTAACCACAACATCACCGATTCTTTTTAGACCTAGTGAACGCAAAGTTTCGCGGTGTTCTGGACGACCGCCAACCTTTGAACGTAATTGCGTAACTTTTAGACGAGGCATTATGCACCTACCGATGCTGCTACGGCACGAGCGATTGCTGCTGGTGCGACATCTTCTAATGGACGGCCACGTCGTGCGGCAATTGCATTTGGGTGTTCCAAAGCTTTTAGCGCTACAACAGTTGCATGAACCATGTTGATTGGATTGTTTGATCCAAGTGACTTGGTTAGAACATCTGTAATTCCGGCACATTCCAATACGGCACGAACAGGTCCGCCCGCAATAACTCCAGTTCCGGGAGACGCTGGACGAAGTAGAACTACGCCGGCAGCTTTCTCACCTTGAACAGGATGTGGAATTGTTCCGTAAAGACGAGGAACTTTAAAGAATGATTTCTTCGCTTCTTCAACGGCCTTTGCAATCGCTTGTGGAACTTCTTTTGCTTTTCCATAACCGATTCCAACAGTTCCGTTCTGGTCACCAACAACGACTAGCGCTGTGAATGAGAAACGACGTCCACCCTTTACAACCTTTGATACGCGGTTGATGAATACAACGCGTTCTGTGTAAGGAGACTTCTCTTTCTCTGGTCCACCATCGCGACCGCGACGTTCGCGTCGTTCTCCGCCGGCACCTTTGCCGCCAGCGCGTGGATCGCGTGAAGTATCTGAAGTAGTAGGAGTAGTGGCCATTAGAATTCCAATCCGCTAGCGCGTGCAGCATCTGCAAGAGCAGCTACACGACCGTGGTATTTATTTCCACCGCGGTCAAAGACCACAGTAGTAATTCCTTTTTCCTTGGCACGTGCTGCAATTGATTGACCAAGAATTTTTGCCTTTGCAGACTTATCACTTGATGAATCCTTGCGTAGCGCATCTTCCATAGTTGAAGCAGAAACAATTGTCTGACCAATTGAATCATCAACAATTTGTACGAAGAGATGACGTGTTGAACGTGAGACCACAAGACGTGGACGAGCAGTTGTGCCAGCAATCTTCTTGCGAACACGGAAGTGACGACGGGCGCGCGCCTTCTGAGAGGAGCCCTTAGCGACTTTTACACCGATAGCCATTACTTCTTACCTGTCTTTCCTTGCTTGCGTCGGATACGTTGTCCATCCAAATGCAAACCCTTGCCCTTGTAAGGATCAGATTTGCGAAGCTTTTGAATCTTTGCAGTTACTTCTCCAACTAACTGCTTATCGATTCCAGAGATATGGAAACGAGTTGGTGATTCAACTTTGAATGTAATTCCTTCTGGAGCTGGGAAATCGATTGAGTGGCTGTAACCGAGTTGGAACTCAAGTCCCTTACCCTTCTCAGCAACACGATAACCAACACCAACAATGGTGATTGACTTTGAATAACCATTTGTAACGCCTTCGATTAAGTTTGAAACCAAAGTGCGTGATAGGCCGTGAAGTGAACGAGATGAACGTCCATCATCAGGGCGAGTAAGAGTAAGTGTTGTTCCTTCTTGGGAAATTGCAATTGGCTCTGCAATAACGTGAGTAAGTGAACCCTTAGGTCCCTTAACAGTTACAGCTGAACCAGCGATTGAAACTTCAACGCCTGATGGAACAGTGATTGGATTACGACCGATACGTGACATTTAGATCACCATACGTAGGCGAGAACTTCTCCGCCTACACCTTGCTTGTTAGCCGCTTTATCAGTTAGAAGACCTGATGAAGTGGAGATGATTGCAACGCCTAGTCCACCAAGCACTTTTGGAAGCGCTGTTGACTTTGCATAAACACGAAGTCCTGGCTTTGAAACGCGACGTAGACCTGCGATTGAACGTTCACGGTTTGCACCGAACTTCAGATCGATAGTTAGCGTCTTTCCAAAACCAGTAGCTGAATTCTCTACCTTGAAACCTGCGATGAAACCCTCTTGCTTAAGGATTTCTGCAATACGAACCTTTACCGAAGAAGAAGGCATTGATACCTCTTGGTGGTAGGCAGAGTTCGCATTGCGCAGACGTGCAAGCATGTCTGCGATCGGATCTGTCATTGTCATTCTTGGCCTCTGGCCTTTCTCGAGCCGGTTTCCGTATTCCTTAATTTAAGGAGTGGACCTTTCCCGTAGTTACTAGTTGGGGTAAAAAATTGGGTGTACTGCTTTTCTATTACCAAGAAGCCTTGGTGATACCTGGAAGTTCGCCACGGTGTGCCATCTCGCGGAAACAGATACGGCAGATACCAAATTTTTGGTAGACCGCGTGAGGACGTCCACAACGTTGGCAACGTGTGTAGCCGCGAACCTTGAACTTAGGTTTGCGAGCTGCTTTGACCTTAAGTGATGTCTTTGCCATTTGGCGCCTCTCTTAGTTTTCCTTGAATGGGAAGCCGAGTGCACGAAGTAATTCGCGACCCTCTTCATCATTCTTGGCAGTAGTTACGAAAGTGATATCCATACCGCGGGTGCGATCGATCTTGTCCTGTTCGATTTCTGGGAACACATTTTGTTCGGTTAGACCGAATGTGTAGTTACCGTTTCCATCGAATTGCTTTGGAGATAAACCGCGGAAGTCGCGAATACGAGGAAGTGCGATCGAAAGCAGACGATCTGTGAACTCCCACATACGATCATTGCGAAGTGTTACGTGGCAACCAATTGGCATACCTTCGCGCAACTTGAACTGAGCAATAGATTTACGTGACTTTGTTACTTGTGGCTTCTGTCCGGTGATGATTGTGATGTCACGGATAGCGCCTTCGATTAGCTTTGAATCACGAGCTGCTTCACCAACACCCATATTCACAATTACCTTTGTGAGGGTTGGAATCTGCATTACGTTCTTGTAAGCAAACTTAGTTTTTAGAGCTGGCTTGATCTCTGTTGCATAGCGCGTCTTTAGACGAGGTGCAGTAGAAGTACTCATTACAGATCCTTTCCAGTACGGCGCGAGATGCGAACATTCTTGCCATTTTCATCTTTGCGAGTGCCGCTGCGAGTAGCTTTTCCATCCGCATCAACCAACATCACATTTGAAATGTGAATTGCTGATTCAACGGTAAGGATTCCGCCAACTTTTACGCCACGTTCGCTGGTTGTCTCTTGGGTGTGGCGCTTTACGCGAGCAACACCTTCAACAAGAACG
This sequence comes from actinobacterium SCGC AAA044-D11, assembly GCA_965268555.1. Taxonomy (GTDB): domain Bacteria; phylum Actinomycetota; class Actinomycetes; order Nanopelagicales; family Nanopelagicaceae; genus AAA044-D11. The sequence continues at coordinate 219,224 of OZ254174.1, read as the reverse complement.
CGAGATTTCGCCTTGTCTACTTCAAGAATCTTTCCAGTCACGCCTTTATCTTTTCCGGCAATAACAAGGACTTCATCGCCCTTCTTAAGTTTTAATAACTTTGCCATTTTTTATAGCACCTCCGGAGCAAGGGAAATAATCTTCATAAACTTCTTGTCGCGAAGTTCGCGAGCAACTGGTCCGAAGATACGAGTGCCGCGTGGTTCGCCATCCGCTTTTAGGATGACTGCTGCGTTCTCATCAAACTTGATATATGAACCATCAGGACGACGGTTCTCCTTTACGGTACGAACGATGACAGCCTTTACGACTTCACCCTTCTTTACTTGACCGCCAGGAATTGCATCTTTAACAGTGCAAACAATGATGTCGCCGATTCCGGCGTAGCGTCGTGAGGAACCACCGAGAACACGAATACAAAGGAGTTCCTTTGCACCGGTGTTATCCGCGACTCGAAGTCTGGATTCTTGTTGAATCATTTTTCAGTGTCCCCTTACTTAGCCTTCTCAAGAATTTCAACAACGCGCCAACGCTTTGTAGCTGATAGCGGACGTGTTTCCATCAAGAGAACGCGATCGCCAATGCCGGCGCTGTTGTTCTCGTCATGTGCCTTCAACTTATGAGTACGAGTCATAACCTTTGAGTACATGGCGTGCTTGACCTGGTTCTTAATTTCAACAACGACAGTCTTATCCATCTTGTCTGAAGTTACGATGCCTTCACGAGTCTTACGGAAGCCACGAGCTTCTTCGTTATTAGAAGATGTCATGCTGCGCCTCCAATTCCTAATTCACGTTCACGCAAGATTGTGTAAATCCGCGCAATCTCTTTACGAACAGCGGTCAGACGACCGTGGCTCTCGAGTTGTCCAGTAGCTGCTTGGAATCGAAGGTTGAAAAGTTCTTCCTTTGACTCACGCAACTTGGTAGCAAGTTCTTCGCTCGCAAGAGCACGTAGCTCTTCAGTTGTAACGATATTTGCCATTAGAACTCCTCACGACGAACTACTCGGCACTTCATTGGAAGCTTGTGAATCGCACGAGTCATTGCCTCGGTAGCGATATCTTCTGTAACACCAGAGATTTCAAACATAACGCGACCTGGCTTTACGTTTGCAATCCACCACTCTGGAGAACCCTTACCGGAACCCATACGAGTTTCAGCTGGCTTCTTTGTAAGCGGACGATCTGGATAAATATTGATCCAAACTTTTCCACCGCGCTTGATATGACGAGTCATAGCAATACGTGCGGCTTCAATTTGGCGGTTAGTTACGTAAGCAGGTTCTAGAGCTTGAATACCGAAGTCGCCGAATGCAACAACAGTTCCGCCCTTTGACTTGCCACCGCGCTTTGGGTGGTGTTGCTTACGGTGCTTAACTTTGCGTGGAATTAACATTTTAAGCCTCGCCTCCTTCTACTACTGGAGCTGCAGGAGTTTCTGCTGCAGCTTGCGCTGCGCGAGATTCAACAGTTGAAGTTGTTACTTCACCGCGAGGTGCGCGAGGTGCACGTGAACCACCGCGAGATGGTTTTGGTGCCCGAGCAGCTGCTAGTGCAGATGCTGCGCGTTCTGCGCGAGATTCAATAACTTCACCCTTGTAGATCCAAACCTTTACACCCAAGCGACCGAAAGTCGTATGTGCTTCATAGAATCCGTAATCAATATCAGCACGAAGTGTGTGAAGTGGTACGCGACCTTCACGGTAGAACTCAGAGCGAGACATTTCTGCGCCGCCAAGACGTCCACCACATTGAACTCGAATACCTTGTGCGCCAGCCTTTAGAGCTGTTTGCATTGATTTACGCATTGCGCGACGGAAAGAAACACGAGCTGCTAATTGTTCCGCAATACCTTGCGCAACTAATTGAGCATTTGTCTCAGGGTTCTTTACTTCAAGAATATTTAATTGAACTTGCTTTCCAGTTAGCTTCTCAAGCTTCTCGCGAATCTTGTCTGCTTCTGTTCCGCGACGACCAATAACAATTCCTGGACGAGCAGTGTGAAGATCGATACGTACGCGTTCACGAGTACGTTCGATTTCGATATGTGAAACACCAGCGCGCTCCATGCCCTTAGACATTGTGCGACGGATTTCAATATCTTCTTTTACATAATCCTTGTATAGCTTTTCGGCATACCAACGTGATTTGAATTCAGTTGTGATACCAAGGCGGAAGCCGTGGGGATTTACTTTTTGACCCATTTATTCGGCCTTCCCTTCTTTAGCTACTGCCTTTTTAGCAGGGGCTTTCTTTGCAGGAGCCTTCTTGGCCGCTGCCTTCTTTGCTACTGGAGCTGCCTTTTCAGTTGCAACTTCTGCAACCGGCTTAACAACATCCTTAACAACTTCCTTAACAACAGGAGCATGCTTTACAACTTTGCGTGGTCCATTTGATCGGTAGTTGCGATCATCTGAAACAACAAAAGTGATTGTTGATGTGCGCTTGCGAATTGTGAATCCGCGACCTTGTGCACGTGGACGAAAACGCTTCAAAGTGAAACCTTCGTCAACTAGAGCTTCCGCAACCCAAAGTTCTGAAGCATCACGTAGTGATGGATTCTTCTGCTTTGCATTTGCAACAGCTGATGCAAGAAGTGTGTAGAGCTCGCCGGCAATCTCTTGGTTAGCAAACTTCAGCGTTGTAAGCGCAGTATCTGCGCGCTCACCGCGAACGATGTTTACAACACGACGTGCCTTCTGTGGAGTTGTACGAGTTTCGCGAAGAATCGCGCGCGCGACTAGCGCAGTATCTGTATTAGGCACGAGCAGCCCTCGCATCCGTCTTAACGTGGCCCTTGAAGGTACGAGTTGGTGAAAATTCACCGAGCTTGTGACCGATCATGGCATCTGTAATGAAAACTGGAACGTGCTTGCGACCATCATGAACTGCGATGGTGTGACCAATCATTGATGGAGTGATCATTGAACGGCGTGACCAAGTTTTAATAACGTTCTTGGTATTCGCTGCGTTCTGAGCATCCACCTTCTTAACAAGGTGACCGTCCACGAATGGACCCTTTTTTAAACTACGTGGCATTTGTAAGGCTCCTTATCGTTTCTTGTTCGACTTGCGACGGCGGACAATCATTTGGTCACTCGCTTTTTTCCTGCGAGTACGTCCTTCAGGTTGACCCCAAGGTGAAACTGGGTGACGTCCACCAGAAGTTTTACCTTCACCACCACCGTGTGGGTGGTCAACAGGGTTCATAACAACACCGCGAACAGTTGGACGAATTCCGAGCCAACGCTTACGGCCTGCTTTTCCATAGTTAATATTTGATTGTTCTGCGTTTCCAACTTCACCAACAGTTGCGCGGCAACGAACATCAACGTTACGAATTTCGCCAGATGGCATACGTAGTTGTGCGTATGGACCCTCTTTAGCTGCGAGTTGAACTGATGCGCCTGCAGAACGTGCAATCTTTGCTCCGCCACCAGGGCGTAGTTCAATTGCGTGAATCATTGTTCCAACTGGAATGTTGCGCAGTGGCAAGTTATTTCCAGGCTTGATATCTGCTGATGGACCGTTTTCGATCGCATCGCCTTGGTTCAATTTATTTGGTGCAATGATGTAACGCTTTTCGCCATCTGCGTAATGCAGAAGTGCAATACGAGCTGTGCGGTTTGGGTCGTATTCGATATGAGCAACCTTTGCTGGGATGCCATCTTTATCGTTACGAAGGAAATCGATTAGACGGTAAGCACGCTTGTGTCCGCCACCTTGGTGACGAGTTGTGATCTTTCCACTTGCGTTACGTCCACCCTTTGAGTGAATTGGGCGAACCAATGACTTCTCAGGAGTTGTGCGTGTGATTTCTGCGAAATCAGGAACGCTTGCGCCGCGTTGACCAGGAGTGGTCGGCTTGAGTTTACGTAGTGCCATTTTTTATCAGTCCTCTTCTTCTTCTAATCCAGTCCCCTTAGGAAACTGGACCTCCGAAGATGTCGATGCGGTCACCGGCGGCAACGTGCACGATCGCACGCTTTGTATCGTTGCGCTTTCCAAAACCAACCTTGGTGCGCTTGCGCTTACCTTCGCGGTTCATGGTGTTAACGCTCAAAACTTTTACTCCAAATACTTTCTCAACTGCAATCTTGATTTCAGTCTTGTTAGCACGTGGATCAACTAAAAATGTGTACTTGTTCTCATCTAGAAGTCCATATGACTTCTCAGATACAACAGGTGCTAGGAGAATCTCGCGGTAGTCCTTCATGCTGACACCTCAACTTCGCTCTCTCGGGCAACTGCTGTTGCTGGTTTTGTGATGAATTCGCGAATTGCTGTTTCAGTGAAAACAATGTCATCACTAACTAGAACGTCGTAAGCATTTAATTGATCATTCACGATTAAGTGCATGTCATCTGCGTTACGAAGTGAACGCCAAGCTGTATCTTCGGTACGAGCAAGAACAACTAGAACATTCTTACGATCTGAGAATTGGCGAACTGCTGAAATTGCGCCCTTTGTAGAATTTGTGGTTGGGGTTTCAACGATTGCATCAATAACGTGAATGCGATCTTCGCGTTGACGATCAGATAGAACACCCTTAAGTGCTGCAGCAATCATCTTCTTTGGTGTGCGTTGATCATATGAACGTGGAACTGGTCCATGTGAAACTCCACCGTGGCGTTGCAGCGGAGCACGGACAGAACCCTGACGGGCACGACCTGTTCCCTTCTGCTTGAAAGGCTTCTTACCTGTACCACTTACTTCACCGCGGTTCTTTGTCTTTGCAGTGCCCGCGCGAGCCGCCGCAAGTTGTGCGACTACTACTTGGTGAATTAGTGGGACATTAGTTTGCACATCGAAAATTTCTGAAGGCAGGTTAATGCTTCCAGTTACCTTTCCGGCTGCGCTCTTAATATCTACTTTAAGTGACATGGGGTTATGCACCTACCGTTTCAGAAGTTGCCATCTTGGCCGCTGAACGGACGAAGACGATTGAGCCAGTTGGACCAGGAATTGCACCCTTGATTAGAAGAAGTGATTTCTCGGCATCAACTGAATGAACTAGAAGATTTTGAGTTGTAACTGTGTCAACACCCATGCGACCCATCATTTTCTTACCGCGGAATACGCGACCTGGTGTTGTTCGGTTACCGATTGAACCTGGCATACGGTGCTTACGGTCAACACCGTGTGATGCTCCGATACCAGAGAATCCGTGGCGCTTCATAACACCAGCAGAACCTTTACCGCGTGAAGTTCCAGTTGCATCAACAATTTCGCCAGCAGCAAATACATCTGCGCGAAGTTCTTGACCAACTGTGTAAGTAGAAGTGTCAGATGTGCGAAGTTCAGCAACCTCTGAACGTGGAGTTACGCCAGCCTTTGCAAAGTGGCCAGCTTCTGGCTTTGTAACTTTGCGAGGATCAACTGCACCGAAAGCTAGTTGCACAGCTGTGTAACCATCGTTTTCAATTGTGCGAATTTGTGTAACAACACATGGACCAGCTTCAACAACTGTTACTGGAACAATTTTATTGTTGGCATCGAAGACTTGGGTCATTCCAAGCTTCTTGCCGAGGATGCCTTTTACAGCAGAGCCTTGGGATTGAATAGTTTTGCCGTTAGCCATTTTTCATATCCCCTTAGAGCTTTATCTCAATGTCAACGCCAGCAGGAAGATCGAGGCGCATCAATGAGTCAACTGTCTTAGGAGTTGGATCGATGATGTCAATTAGGCGCTTATGTGTGCGCATCTCGAAGTGTTCGCGGCTATCTTTGTATTTGTGAGGAGAGCGAATAACACAAAAAGTGTTCTTCTCTGTTGGCAGTGGAACTGGGCCTGCGACAGTAGCCCCGGTGCGTTCAACAGTCTCTACGATCTTCTTCGCAGATGTGTCAATCACTTCGTGGTCGTACGCCTTAAGCCGAATGCGGATCTTTTGTCCCGCCATTTGCTTCTCCTTTTTATCTAAACTGCTTTTTAAAAATCTATTTTTACTACTTGTTTAACGGTTGGCCCCTTTCGAGGCCAACCATCAAAACCTTTAACTACTTAACGATCTTTGTAACTCGACCTGCTCCTACGGTGCGGCCACCTTCGCGAATTGCGAAACGTAGACCCTCTTCCATAGCGATTGGTTGAATTAGAACAACAGCCATTTCAGTGTTATCGCCAGGCATAACCATTTCTGTTCCTGATGGAAGAGTTACGATTCCTGTTACGTCAGTTGTACGGAAGTAGAACTGTGGACGATAGTTATTGAAGAATGGTGTGTGACGTCCGCCTTCATCCTTTGAAAGGATGTAAGCATTCGCAGAGAATTCAGTGTGAGGTGTGATTGAACCTGGCTTGCAAACAACTTGGCCACGTTCTACATCTTCACGCTTTGTTCCACGAAGAAGAAGTCCAACGTTCTCGCCAGCTTGACCTTCGTCAAGAAGCTTGCGGAACATTTCAACACCAGTAACGGTTGTCTTCTGTGAATCTGGACGGATACCAACGATTTCAACTTCTTCGTTGACCTTAACGATTCCGCGCTCGATACGACCAGTTACAACAGTTCCACGACCTGTGATTGTGAAAACGTCTTCTACTGGCATCAAGAATGGCTTATCAATTTCACGAGCTGGTTGAGGAATAAAGCTGTCTACAGCCTTCATTAGCTCCATGATCGATTCAACCCACTTAGCATCTCCTTCGAGAGCCTTAAGTGCTGAGATGCGAACGATTGGTGTGTCATCGCCTGGGAATTCGTACTTGCTTAGAAGTTCGCGAACTTCCATTTCAACAAGTTCAAGAATTTCTTCGTCGTCAACCATGTCTGACTTGTTTAGAGCAACAACGATTGATGGAACGCCAACCTGACGAGCAAGTAGTACGTGCTCCTTAGTTTGTGGCATTGGTCCATCAGTTGCAGCAACTACAAGAATTGCACCGTCCATTTGAGCAGCACCGGTAATCATGTTCTTGATGTAGTCGGCGTGGCCTGGGCAGTCAACGTGTGCATAGTGACGCGCTTCTGTTTGGTACTCGATATGTGCGATAGAAATTGTTATACCGCGTGCGCGCTCTTCTGGCGCCTTATCGATTTGATCGAATGGTGTGAATGGGTTTACATCAGGATACTTATCGTGAAGTACCTTTGAGATCGCAGCAGTAAGAGTGGTCTTACCGTGATCGATGTGACCGATTGTGCCAATGTTTACGTGCGGCTTATTCCGCTCGAACTTTGCCTTTGCCACTTTTTCCTCCTGTTGGTTCTTTTAGTTTGTTAGTTTGGTTGTTTTCGTTTGCCGATTCGCAACTGCTCTTAGCGATTACTCGCCGCGAACTTTCGCGATGATTTCCTTCGCGACCGCGGCTGGAACCTCGGCATACGAATCAAATTGCATGCTGTAGCTTGCGCGACCTTGTGTTCTGCTTCGAAGATCTCCGACGTAGCCGAACATCTCTGATAGCGGAACAACAGCTTTGACAATACGAGCGCCTGAACGCTCATCCATGGATTGAATTTGTCCGCGACGAGAGTTGAGATCGCCGATGACATCGCCCATGAAATCTTCTGGTGTAATAACTTCAACTGACATAACTGGTTCCAGAATTACTGGACCTGCTAGGCGTGAAGCTTCTCTAAATGCTTGAAGTCCTGCAATCTTGAATGCAAGTTCTGATGAGTCAACATCGTGGTAAGCGCCGTCAAGAAGTGTTACGCGAACATCTACTAGTGGATAACCAGCCAGTGGACCGTTCTGCATTCCTTCCTTACAGCCAACATCAACAGAAGGAATGTATTCCTTAGGAATACGACCACCGGTGATCTTGTTTACGAATTCGTAAGTATTTTCGCTACCTGTTGGAAGTGGTTCAATTGCAATTTGAACCTTTGCGAATTGACCAGAACCACCAGATTGCTTCTTGTGTGTGTAATCGTGGCGATCAACTGGCTTGCGAAGAGTTTCACGGTAAGCAACTTGTGGCTTACCAACGTTTGCTTCCACTTTGAATTCGCGGCGCATACGGTCTACAAGAATTTCAAGGTGAAGCTCGCCCATACCGGAGATAATTGTCTGGCCAGTTTCTTCATCTGACTTAACATGGAATGTTGGATCTTCTTCAGCAAGACGTTGAATCGCAATACCAAGTTTTTCTTGGTCAGCTTTTGTCTTTGGCTCAATGGCTACCGAAATAACTGGTGCTGGGAAGTCCATTGATTCAAGAATTACTGGCTTATCTGGGTCGCAAAGTGTGTCTCCAGTTGTGGTGTCCTTAAGACCCATAACTGCGATGATCATTCCTGCGCCAGCTGAATCTTTCTCTTCACGCTTATTTGCGTGCATCTGGTAAATCTTTCCGATGCGCTCTTTCTTATCTTTTGTAGAGTTAAGAATTGCGGTTCCGGTATCTAGACGACCAGAGTAAATGCGAACGAATGTTAATTTTCCAAGGTGTGGGTCTGACATGATCTTGAATGCAAGTGCTGAGAATGGTTCTGAATCAGCTGGTTGACGCTCTACTTCAACTTCTGCATCGCCCATCTTGTGTCCAACGATTGCCTTGATATCTAGTGGGCTTGGAAGGTAGCGGTTAACTGCATCGAGCATTGGTTGAACGCCCTTGTTCTTGAAAGCAGAACCAGTTAGAACTGGAGTCAACTTGTCAGCAAGAGTTGCGCGACGGATACCAGCAATAATTTCTTCATCTGAAAGTTCAATACCTTCTAGGTACTTCTCCATGATCGCATCGTCAGCATCTGCAAGAGTTTCAAGCATGTTGTGACGAGCTGTCTTTGCTTCTTCCAACATTGCTGCTGGGATCTCTTCAACTAAATAATCTTCACCCTTTTTAGTTTCGCCAGGCCATACCAGCGCCTTCATTGCGATTAGATCGATGACTCCACTGAAGTCACCTTCGGAACCGATTGGAAGTTGTAGAACTAGAGCAATTGCATTTAGACGAGAACCGATCATGTCCACACAACGTTGGAACGATGCACCCGTACGGTCAAGCTTATTTACGAAACAGATACGTGGAACGTTGTAACGATCTGCTTGACGCCAAACAGTTTCAGATTGTGGTTCAACACCAGCAACACCGTCGAATACGCAAACTGCGCCATCTAGTACACGAAGTGAACGCTCTACTTCAACAGTGAAGTCAACGTGACCTGGGGTATCAATAATGTTAATGAGATGGTCTTTCCAAACACATGTTGTCGCGGCAGATGTAATTGTGATTCCGCGCTCTTGCTCTTGTTCCATCCAGTCCATGGTTGCGCCGCCATCATGAACTTCACCGATCTTGTAGTTGATACCGGTGTAGAAAAGGATTCGCTCAGTAGTCGTGGTTTTACCCGCGTCGATATGCGCCATGATTCCAATGTTGCGAACCTTGGCTAGGTCGATTGCTGTTTCTACGGCCACTTGTCGAGTCTCCTTATTAGTTTCTTAAATAATTTTCTGGATTTACCAGCGGTAGTGAGCGAAAGCCTTGTTAGCTTCTGCCATCTTGTGAGTGTCTTCGCGCTTCTTAACTGCTGCGCCTAAACCGTTTGATGCATCTAGAAGTTCATTCTGTAGACGCTCTGCCATTGACTTTTCACGACGTTGACGTGAGTAATCAATTACCCAGCGAAGCGCAAGTGTTGTTGCACGGCCAGCTTTAACTTCCATTGGAACTTGGTATGTAGCTCCACCAACGCGACGTGACTTAACTTCAAGTGTTGGCTTGATGTTATCAAGTGCGCGCTTCAAAGTGATTACTGGGTCAGTTCCACCAGTCTTTTCGCGGCAACCTTCAAGTGCTTGATAAACAATTGCTTCAGCAGTAGAACGCTTGCCGTGCAATAAAATTTTATTAATTAGCGCAGTAACAACAGGTGAGTTGTAAACAGGATCTGCAACAACTGGGCGCTTAGTAACGGGACCTTTACGTGGCATTACTTCTTCTCTCTCTTTGCACCATAACGGCTACGTGATTGCTTACGATCTTTAACACCTTGGGTATCTAAAGATCCGCGAACGATTTTGTAACGAACACCTGGAAGATCTTTAACACGACCACCGCGAACTAGAACGATTGAGTGCTCTTGCAAGTTATGTCCTTCACCAGGAATATATGCAGTTACTTCCATGCCACTTGTTAGACGTACACGTGCAACTTTACGAAGCGCAGAGTTTGGCTTCTTAGGAGTTGTTGTATAAACACGAGTACAAACACCACGACGTTGCGGACTACCTTTAAGTGCAGGCGTGCTCGTCTTAGTTGTCTTTTCTGCGCGACCCTTGCGGACCAGCTGCTGAATTGTTGGCACTTCTTCTCCGTTCATTACTGCGTTGCATTTTTGTTTTTGCGCACTTATTTCCGTTTGTTTCTCGACCCACGCGGTCGGGTGTGTTGACCCAACTTTGTAAATTTCGACAATTACTTTTTCAAGTTATTGCACACGGTTACAAGCGCTCAATTCAAAAAAGAGCAGACGCGAATAGTAACCTCGCGCCCCGCGTGCGGTCAAAACGGCCTTTACTCCTCTGACCCCGAAAAGGTCGGGAAATCCTAAATCCGACACGCCGAAGGTTTACGAGCGATTTCACCCTATGGTTGACCTATGAAATTGGCGGAAAAAGTCCACCTCCCCAAGCCCAAAGGGCGTGGTCTGATCCATCTGGTCATGTCCCCCATCTCCCTGGTGGCTGGCTTAGTCCTTATTACTACCGCCGATCGCCTTCAGGGGCGAATTACCCTCGGAATCTTCACGATTACGGCCGTGACCCTCTTTACCTGCAGCGCTTTGTATCACCGGGTCAAATGGCAGGAGAAATATCGGGCACTTTGGCGCCGCATCGACCATGCAAATATCCCAATCTTGATCGCCGGAACCTACACCCCGTTCTCGGTATACCTATTAGATAAGAATCAAGCAATCATCCTGCTCTCCTGTGTTTGGGGTGGGGCGCTTCTCACGGCACTCATCCGAATTCTCTGGCTCGGAGCTCCGCGCTGGGTTTATGTTCCGCTTTATATTGCACTTGGTTGGGCTGCAGTGTTTTTCTTGCCAGCTTTTTGGCAGAACGGCGGCGTCGCAGTATTTCTCTTAATTTTACTTGGTGGAATTTTTTATACTGCTGGCGGAATTATTTATGCAATCAAGAAACCAAACATTTCAATTAACTGGTTTGGTTTTCACGAATTGTTTCACGCCCTAACCGCAGCAGCATTTGTTTCACACTTCGTTGGCGCCGTTCTGGTTGTATATCTAAATAAATGAAACGTTCGTTAGTTGTTGTTGCGGGAATTTTAATTTTTGTATTGGTCACCTCTGGTGGTGGAATAATCGCACGAAATAGCAGTAAGGCCTTGGCCCTTGCTTCTTGCTACCACGCAAAAGTATCAACAGATAATGCGCTCCTTGAAATTACCAAGCAAGATGGAATTAGCGTTTCTGGAAATCTAATTCAGCAACACTTTCAAAAAGATAGTTCATTTGGCACCTTTAAGGGAAAATTCATAAATAGCCAATTAACTGCAACATATAGTTTTTATTCTGAAGGCCAACTAACTGATCGTGAAGTTATCTTCAATAAGAGTGGGAAAGCCTTGGATTCAGAGGGTTATAAGTACCTTGAAGCTGCAGATTGCAAGGCAATAACTTATCCACAGGGACTTAGTTTGATTCCAGTGAGCGCTACGCTGCCTCTGCATCTTTTCCCAAAGCTTCGAATAACCTCACCAGACCCGAGTGAATTTACTTTTGGGCAATACTCGCCAATATCTATTACCCAACTCATGTTTAAGACAAGCAAGGGCGAATGGGTTGGCCTTGTAAATTACTATCTCTGGGATATAAATGATTGGCAAGATATTTATAATCCTAACGAAGCCCCTGATTTTGGCTATGAAAAATGGAGCGACGATAAAACCGTGTTAACCGTCAGTGGTCCACAAGATTGCATTTATGAAGATAAGGGCGACTGTTCGGCTGTTACCGAAATTTCAGGGTTGATGTATCTATCTGAAAGTTATACAAACTCAAATTAAAAAAGCCCCGGTGCGTTTAACACCGAGGCTCTTAATTTAATTTGGTTAGCGAGTTTCGAACTCATCCAAACGAACTGCTTCACCTGAACCTTGTGATTCAAATGGTGTGAAGTCATATTCATCATAAGCTGCGTAGACCGCGGCCTTTGCTTCTTCGGTAGGTTCAACTCGTACGTTGCGGTAACGAGCAAGACCTGTACCCGCTGGGATCAACTTACCGATGATTACGTTCTCCTTAAGTCCGAGCAATGGATCGCTCTTCTCGGATAACGCAGCATCTGTAAGAACCTTTGTGGTCTCTTGGAATGAAGCGGCTGACAACCATGATTCAGTTGCAAGTGATGCCTTTGTAATACCCATAAGTTCTGGGCGACCAGATGCAGCCTTGCCACCAGTTGATACAACGCGTCGGTTTTCAGTTTCGAAACGACCACGTTCTACTAATTCACCTGGAAGTAGATCAGCATCGCCTGGTTCAAGCACAGTGATGCGCTTCAACATTTGGCGAACAATGATTTCGATGTGCTTATCGTGAATTGATACACCTTGTGAACGGTAAACCTCTTGGATTTCAGTTACTAGGTGAACCTGAGTTTGGCGAGGTCCAAGGATACGAAGAACTTGCTTTGGATCAATAGCGCCAACAACCATTTGTTGTCCAACAGTTACGCGCATTCCATCTTCGACCTTTAACTTCTGACGACGAGTAATTGGGTAAGCGATCGCTTCGCTGCCATCTTCTGGCGTAACGATGATCTTCTTGCCCTTTGCATCTTCAAGGAAGCTAACAACACCAGCAGTTTCTGCGATTGGCGCAACACCCTTAGGTGTACGTGCTTCGAAGAGTTCAACAATACGAGGTAGACCGTGTGTGATGTCATCTCCAGCAATACCTCCGGTGTGGAAGGTACGCATTGTTAGCTGAGTTCCTGGCTCACCAATTGATTGAGCAGCAATAATTCCAACAGCTTCGCCGACATCTACTAACTTGCCAGATGCCATTGAGCGGCCGTAACACATTGCACATTGTCCAACCTTGCTATCGCAGGTAAGAACTGAGCGAATTTTAACTTCAGAGAAGCCAGCTTCAACAAGAGTATTGATGTTCTTATCGCCAAGATCTGTACCAGCGCTAAGAATTACCTTGCCATTTTGAACTGCATCTTCTGCCAAGTTACGACCAAACATTGAAGTTTCAACATGGTCATCGCGAACAAGTGCGCCAGTTGAATCAAGCGCGGCAATCTTTAGAGTCAGACCGCGATCAGTTCCGCAATCCTCTTCACGAATGATTACATCTTGTGCCACGTCGCAGAGACGACGAGTTAGGTAACCAGAGTCAGCGGTACGTAGCGCGGTATCTGCAAGACCCTTACGCGCACCGTGAGTTGCAATGAAGTATTCAAGAACTGAAAGACCTTCACGGAAGTTTGACTTAATCGGACGCGGAATAATTTCGCCCTTCGGATTCGCTACCAGACCACGCATACCTGCGATCTGACGAACTTGCATCATGTTTCCACGTGCACCGGAGTAGACCATCATCCAAACTGGGTTGGTCTTCGGGAAGTTATCTTCCATCGCCTTTGCAACATCTGTTGTTGCATTAGTCCAAATTTCAATGAGTTCTTGACGACGCTCATCATCAGTAATCAGACCCTTTTCATATTGGCTCTGAACCTTTTCCGCCTTAATTTCATAACCATCCAAGATTTCTTGCTTCTTGGCAGGTGTAACAACATCTTCAATTGCGATGGTGATACCAGCGCGTGTTGCCCAATAGAAACCAAGTGACTTCAAAGCATCAAGTGTCTGCGCAACTGTTACCTTGGCAAATCCTTCAGCAAGATCATCAACGATTTGGCCAAGAAGTTTCTTAGTTACATCGTAATCAACAAACTTATAACCCTCTGGCAGGATTTCATTAAATAGTGCGCGACCTAGTGTGGTTTCGCGAACTTCAGTGACACCGCTATGAGTTAAACGAATCTTGATTTTGGCCTGCATTGTTAGTGAGTTACGGTCATATGCCATCAACGCTTCAGAGATTGAACCGAATGCGCGACCTTCACCAAGTTCGTTTTCACGAAGTGAAGTCAGGAAGTAAAGACCGAGAACCATGTCCTGTGTAGGAGATGTAATTGGTCGACCTGATGCAGGTGACAAAATATTGTTGCTTGAAAGCATAAGTACACGAGCTTCTGCTTGTGCTTCTGCTGATAGCGGTAAGTGAACTGCCATCTGGTCACCGTCGAAGTCTGCGTTGAATGCAGTACAAACAAGTGGGTGAATTTGAATTGCTTTACCTTCAACCAGTTGTGGTTCGAAAGCTTGAATTCCCAGACGGTGCAAAGTAGGTGCACGGTTTAGAAGAACTGGATGCTCTGCAATCACTTCTTCCAAAACATCCCACACAACAGGGCGAGCACGCTCGACCATACGCTTTGCGGATTTAATGTTCTGGGCATGATTTAGATCAACCAAGCGCTTCATTACGAATGGCTTGAAGAGTTCAAGTGCCATCTGCTTTGGCAGACCGCATTGGTGCAACTTAAGTTGCGGACCAACAACGATTACTGAACGGCCTGAATAATCAACGCGCTTTCCGAGCAAGTTCTGACGGAAACGTCCTTGCTTACCCTTAAGCATGTCTGAAAGTGATTTAAGTGGACGGTTTCCTGGTCCAGTTACTGGACGACCACGACGACCGTTATCGAATAGCGCATCTACTGCTTCTTGCAACATACGCTTTTCGTTGTTAACAATAATTTCTGGAGCACCTAGATCTGCAAGACGCTTCAAACGATTGTTACGGTTGATAACGCGGCGATAAAGATCATTTAGATCTGAAGTCGCAAAACGACCACCATCTAGTTGAACCATCGGACGTAGATCAGGCGGAATAACAGGTACGCAATCTAGAACCATTGATGCTGGGTGGTTTCGAGTATTTAGGAATGAAGAGACAACTTTCAAACGCTTAATTGCGCGAGTCTTCTTCTGTCCCTTACCGGTTTGAGCAAGTTCGGTAAGCGCTGTGTACTCAGCTTGAAGATCAAAAGTTTCTAAGCGACGCTTAATTGCTGCTGCGCCCATTGAACCCTTGAAATAAACACCGAAGCGATCTGTAAGTTCGCGATACAAAGATTCATCACCTTCGAGATCTTGAACCTTAAGATTCTTAAAACGTGCCCAGACTGCATCTAAGCGATCTAGTTCGCGTTGTGACTTATCGCGAATTGCTTTCAATTCACGTTCTGCAGCTTCGCGGACCTTGCGCTTAACATCAGCCTTTTCGCCAGCAGCTTCTAGCTCTGCAGTGTCAGCTTCTAACTTCTTCGCACGTGCATCTAGATCGCCATCGCGACGAGTTTCAATCTTCTTCTTATCTGAAGCAAGACGCTTCTCAAGTGCAGGTAGATCTTCTTCGCGCGCTTCAGTATCAACTTCAGTGATCATGTATGCAGCGAAATAGATAACCTTCTCAAGATCCTTTGGTGCAAGATCAAGTAGGTAACCAAGGCGTGATGGAACACCCTTGAAGTACCAGATGTGAGTAACAGGTGCAGCAAGTTCAATGTGACCCATACGTTCACGACGAACCTTTGCGCGAGTAACTTCAACACCGCAACGCTCGCAGATAATTCCCTTGAAACGTACGCGCTTGTACTTACCGCAATAACATTCCCAGTCACGAGTAGGTCCGAAGATCTTCTCGTCGAAGAGTCCGTCCTTCTCTGGCTTCAATGTGCGGTAGTTGATGGTTTCTGGCTTCTTAACTTCGCCAAAAGACCATTCCCGAATATTGTCAGTCGAAGCTAAGCCAATTCGTAGTTCATCAAAAAAGTTAACATCTAACATTTTTTATCCCTCCCCTTAAACTTCTTCGACACTTGAAGGTTCAACTCGTGACAAGTTGATTCCAAGTTCTTCGGCGGCACGGAATACTTCTTCATCGGTATCGCGCATTTCAATCGCAACACCTTCAGAAGAGAGAACTTCCACATTTAGACATAGTGACTGCATTTCCTTAACAAGCACCTTGAATGATTCTGGGATTCCAGGTTCTGGAATGTTTTCGCCCTTAACAATAGCTTCGTAAAGTTTTACGCGACCAAGAACGTCATCGGACTTAATAGTTAGCAACTCTTGGAGTGTGTAAGCGGCGCCATAAGCTTCAAGTGCCCAAACTTCCATCTCACCAAAGCGCTGACCACCGAATTGTGCTTTTCCACCAAGTGGTTGTTGCGTAATCATTGAGTAAGGTCCAGTTGAACGTGCGTGAATCTTGTCGTCCACCAAGTGGTGAAGCTTCAAGATGTACATGTAACCAACTGTGATCTCTTCCTTGTATGGCTCTCCGGTACGGCCGTCGAATAACCGAGCCTTACCGTTTCCACCAACTAGACGCATTCCATCCTTGTTAGGAAGTGTTGAAGAGAGAAGACCAATAAGTTCTTCTTCCTTTGCGCCATCAAATACTGGAGTTGCAACCTTTGAGTTTGCAGCAGCATCTGCGAAACCATGTTCGCGAAGATCCTTCTGCCATGGCTCGTTGCCCTCTAACTTCCAACCAGATTTAGCAACCCAACCTAAGTGAGTTTCTAGAATCTGTCCGACGTTCATACGGCCTGGAACACCAAGTGGGTTCAAGACAACGTCAACAGGAGTTCCATCTTCAAGGAATGGCATATCTTCAACTGGAAGAATCTTTGAAATAACACCCTTGTTACCGTGACGACCAGCAAGCTTGTCGCCATCTTGAATCTTTCGCTTCTGTGCAACAAATACGCGAACGATTTGGTTTACGCCGGCAGGTAGTTCATATCCATCTTCTGCAGTTTGGATTCGAACATCAATAACTTTTCCAGATTCACCGTGTGGAACCTTAAGTGAAGTATCGCGAACTTCGCGAGCCTTCTCACCGAAGATTGC
Organism: actinobacterium SCGC AAA044-D11; assembly: GCA_965268555.1. Lineage (GTDB taxonomy): Bacteria > Actinomycetota > Actinomycetes > Nanopelagicales > Nanopelagicaceae > AAA044-D11. The sequence goes on along the minus strand of OZ254174.1, from coordinate 202,302 downwards.
ACGGAGCAAACGCTCTTCTGGAGTTAATTCAGTTTCGCCCTTAGGAGTTACCTTTCCGACAAGAATGTCGCCAGGAACAACTTCAGCACCAATTCGAATGATTCCGCGATCATCTAGATCAGCAAGAACTTCTTCGCTCACGTTAGGGATGTCACGAGTGATTTCCTCAGGTCCGAGCTTGGTATCGCGAGCATCAACTTCGTACTCTTCAATGTGAATTGAAGTAAGTACATCATCTTGCACGAGACGTTGCGAAAGAATAATTGCATCTTCGTAGTTGTGACCTTCCCATGACATAAATGCCACGAGCAAGTTCTTACCAAGAGCCATCTCACCCTTTTCGGTTGATGGTCCATCAGCAACCACTTGGCCAGTCTCAATGCGACCGCCCTTTTCAACAATAACTTTCTGGTTGCGGCTTGTGCCTTGGTTTGAACGTGTGAACTTCTCGAGGAAGTAATGCTCGGTAGTTCCATCATCGTTCATAACAGTTACTTCATCAGCGCTAACTTCTGTAACAACACCAGAGTTACGTGCGAGAAGAACATCACCAGCATCAACAGCGGCACGGAATTCCATACCGGTTCCGACGAATGGTGCTTCTGCGCGGATTAGTGGAACTGCTTGACGCATCATGTTTGAACCCATCAAAGCGCGGTTCGCATCATCATGCTCAAGGAATGGAATCATTGCTGTTGCAACAGAAACCATCTGACGTGGTGAAACGTCCATGTAATCAACTTCATCTGCGTGAATAAATTCAACTTCGCCACCGCGACGACGAACAAGAACGCGTGGTTCTGCAAAGTGTGAATCAGAAGTTAGAGGTGCATTTGCTTGCGCAATAACATGCTCGTCTTCTTCATCTGCGGTTAGGTAATCAATTTGGTCAGTGACCTTACCCTTTAGAACTTTGCGATAAGGAGTTTCGATAAATCCAAATGGAGTTACGCGAGCATATGTTGCAAGTGATCCGATAAGACCAATGTTTGGACCTTCAGGAGTTTCAATTGGACACATACGACCGTAGTGAGATGGGTGTACGTCGCGAACTTCGAAGCCTGCGCGTTCACGTGATAGACCGCCGGGTCCAAGTGCTGAAAGACGACGCTTGTGTGTCATTCCAGAAAGTGGATTTGTCTGGTCCATGAATTGTGAAAGTTGTGATGTTCCGAAGAACTCTTTAATTGATGCAACTACTGGACGGATGTTGATCAGAGTTTGTGGCGTGATTGCTTCAACATCTTGTGTTGTCATACGTTCACGAACAACACGTTCCATACGTGAAAGACCGGTACGGACTTGGTTCTGAATCAATTCACCAACTGTGCGAAGACGACGGTTACCGAAGTGATCGATATCGTCAGTTTCAACACGTACTTGCTTGCCATATTCCATAAGTGCATCGCCCTTATGAAGAGATACTAAGTAGCGAATAGTCGCCACGATATCTTCAATATTTAACAAGCCCTTTGAAAGTTCTAGCTCAAGGCCAAGCTTCTTATTAACCTTAAAGCGACCAACTTTTGCCAAGTCGTAACGCTTTGGATTGAAGTACAAGTTCTCGATAAGTCCTTGTGCAGCTTCCTTTGTAGGTGGCTCACCTGGACGAAGCTTGCGATAGATATCAAGCAGCGCTTCATCTTGAGTGTTCACGTTATCTTTTTCAAGAGTTGCGCGAATAGATTCGAATTCACCGAATTGTTCAAGGATTTGTTCCTCTGTCCAACCAAGTGCCTTCAAGAAAATTGTTACTGATTGCTTGCGCTTACGATCGATACGTACGCCAACAAGATCCTTCTTATCAACTTCGAATTCCAACCAAGCGCCACGGCTTGGAATAATCTTCGCAGTCAAAATATCTTTATCTGAGCTCTTCTCAATTGTGCGTTCAAAATAAACACCAGGTGAGCGAACAATCTGTGAAACAACAACGCGCTCTGTTCCGTTAATTACGAAAGTTCCGCGTGGTGTCATCAATGGGAAATCGCCCATGAAAACTGTCTGAGATTTAATTTCACCAGTGATGTTGTTGGTGAACTCTGCTGTTACGAAAAGCGGCGCAGAGTAAGTAATGTCGCGCTCTTTACATTCAGCGACTGAATACTTAGGTGGTTCGAAACGGTGATCACTAAATGAGAGACTCATCGTTCCTTGGAAATCTTCGATTGGTGAAATCTCTTCAAAGATTTCTTCTAATCCTGATGTCTTTGGTACTTCACCACGACCGGCCTTTTCAGCGACAACAAGACGAGAACGCCACGCGTCGTTACCAAGTAACCAATCAACACTGTCTAGCTGTAGTGATAACAGGTTTGGAACTTCGAGTGGTTCACGAATTTTTGCGAATGAAACGCGAGCAGGTGCAAATGACTTTGACTTCGATGCGGCCAAAATTCCTCCAGATGTAAACGCACGGCTACCGCCAGGTCTCAGCCGCTATATGCCTGACCTCTGGGTTTTTTAAATTTGCGAGGGGCGAGAGTATCGAATTAAGCGGTCTTCTGTCCAACCGGGCTTATACACCTAGATATGAAAAAAGGGGTCCGAATCGGACCCCTTTTTCTAACGCTTGTGCGTAAGTTCGAGCTGGGATTACTTAACTGTGACCTTTGCGCCAGCAGCTTCAAGAGCTGTCTTTGCCTTATCAACAGCTTCTTTAGTTCCCTTTTCGATCAGTGTTGCTGGAGTTCCATCTACCAAGTCCTTGGCTTCTTTTAGGCCGAGGCTTGAGTTGATGTTACGAACTTCCTTGATAACAGCAATCTTCTGTGAACCAGCATCTTCAAGAATAAGTGAGAACTCATCTTGATCGCTAGCTGCTGCTGCGCCGCCGGCTGCTCCGCCTGCTGCTGCTGCTGCAACTGGTGCTGCTGCTGTTACATCGAACTCTGTTTCAAATGCCTTTACGAAATCTGAAAGTTCAACAAGTGTCATTTCCTTGAATTGAGCTAATAGATCATCTGAAGTTAGCTTTGCCATTTTTATATTCCTTTTCTTTTTTAGTTAAGACTTTTAATTATTCGGTTACTTCTGGAGTTGCTTCTGGAGTTGGAACCTCTGCCTCAGTTACTTCAGTCGAAGCTTCGGAAACTGGAGTTGCTTCTGCAACTGCCTCAACAACTGCCTCAACAACTGCCTCAACAACTGGGACTTCTGCAACCACTTCTGCTTTAGCAGGAGCACCTTCAAGTGCTTCCTTCTTTGCGCGAAGTGCATCGATGGTACGAATTGCCTTGGCAAGTGAACCCTTCATTGCACCAGCGAGCTTGGCCAATAGAACCTCACGAGATTCAAGATCAGCTAGCTTCATTATTTCTGCAACACTTACAGATTTTCCTTCAAAGATTCCGCCCTTGATAACAAGGAATGGATTTTCTTTTGAGAAGTTCTTTAGGCTCTTTGCGGCATCAATTGGATCACCCTTGATGAATGCAACTGCAGATGGACCAGCAAGTAGAGACGGATCGATATCTACTCCAGCATCTTTAGCTGCGATTTTTGTAAGAGTGTTCTTCACTACAGAGTACTTAGTATTGCTACCAAGTGCACGGCGAAGTTCCTTCATTGATGTAACAGAGAGACCACGATATTCAGTTAGCACAGTTGCATTTGCTGTACGGAAATCTTCCGTCAACTCTGCAACAGCTGCTGCTTTATCTGGGCGAGCCATTTGGCTTCCTTTCGCTCTAAAATCAAAAAACCCCGTCGCATAAATGCGCACGAGGTTACGTGTGCACCTATGCTGGCTGTTTTTCAACAATTAACCTCTTAGTTTTTTTACTAAAAGGACCTGCAGTCTTTGGTACGGGTCTTACTTTTACTGTTACTAACTTGTAACAACTTGCCTAGGGTAAGCGGTGAGGCCTACCCCAGTCAAAATTAGGTTTCAAGCTGCTTTTTAGGGCTAGGCCTGAACGTTATCTCCGCCATCGCGAGAGATTGTTGGATCAACCTGGATTCCAGGTCCCATCGTTGTAGAGATTGTTGCCTTACGAACGAAACGACCCTTTGAAGAGTTTGGCTTTGCGCGCATAACTTCTTCAAGAGCTGCTGCGTAGTTATCAGCAAGTTGCTCTGCAGTGAAAGATGTCTTTCCAATTATGTAGTGCAGGTTTGAATTCTTATCAACGCGGAATTCAATCTTTCCACCCTTGATGTCATTAACAGCCTTGGCAACATCTGTCGTAACAGTTCCGGTCTTTGGGTTTGGCATTAAACCGCGAGGTCCAAGAACCTTTCCAAGACGACCGACCTTACCCATTAGCTCTGGTGTTGAAACCACAGCATCGTAATCAAGACGACCCTTTGAAACTTCTTCAATTAATTCATCTGCGCCAACAATGTCTGCGCCAGCTGCGCGTGCTTCTTCAGCGCGCTCGCCACCTGCGAATACAAGAACACGTGCAGTCTTACCGGTTCCGTGTGGCAGGTTAACTGTTGAACGAATTGCTTGATCTGCCTTCTTTGGATCTACTCCAAGAAGCAGTGCAACTTCAACTGTTGCATCATATTTAGTTGTGCTTGTCTCTTTAGCCAACTTAACTGCTTGTCCAGGTGTGTAAAGGATCTTTTGATCGACCTTTGCAGCTGCCTCGGTATATTTCTTACTGCGCTTCATTTCTTCTCCTTAGTTTTCGACTAACAATTTGTTAGGCGGAGTTGTGGTTAGCGAACCAGCGAGGTTCTCCCACGTATTTCTTTTTAATTAACCGACAGTGATGCCCATTGAACGAGCAGTACCGGCGATAATCAAACTTGCTGCTTCAAGATCATTTGCATTCAAGTCAGGCATCTTGATCTTTGCGATCTCTTCAACCTGTGACTTTGAAATGTTTGCAACCTTGTTCTTGTGAGGGATAGCTGAACCCTTTTCGATTCCAGCAGCCTTCAAGATTAAACGTGATGCTGGTGGTGTCTTTGTGATGAATGTGAATGAACGATCTTCGAAAACTGTGATCTCAACAGGAATGATCTGGCCTTTTTGGGATTCAGTTGCAGCGTTGTATGCCTTAACGAAGTCCATGATGTTCACACCATGCTGACCAAGAGCTGGACCAACTGGTGGTGCAGGTGTTGCCGCGCCAGCCTGAATCTGCAACTTGATTAGTGCTGTGATCTTCTTCTTTGGTGCCATTTTTTTCTCTTCCTATTCTCTTCTTATTAAATCTTTTGGACTTGGTTAAATGAAAGTTCGACGGGGGTTTCGCGACCGAAGATAGAAACCAAAACCTTGAGCTTGCCCTGTTCTGGCATGATCTCGGAGATAGTTGCTGGCAGAGTTGCGAATGGGCCATCCATAACAGTTACAGATTCATTGATTTCGAAATCAATCATGCGAATATCAATTTTGTCTGACTTCTTTACTGGACGTGGCGCCAGGATGTTCTCTACTTCAGCCAAAGTTAGTGGTGATGGATGGTGCGCATTTCCTACGAATCCAGTTACTCCTGGCGTATTTCGCACGCATGACCATGATTCATCGGATAGATCCATACGAACTAGGACGTAGCCTGGAAAAACATTTCGCTTTACTTGTTTGCGTTGGCCATTCTTAACTTCCATTACTTCTTCTTCAGGAACTTCTATCTGGAAAATATAATCTTCCATATTCAATGAAGTAATTCGGTTCGCAAGGTTGCCCTTAACCTTCTTCTCATAACCAGCGTATGAGTGGACTACATACCAATCACCAGGTGCGGTACGAAGCGCGCGACGGAATTCAGCATTCTCATCATTCTCTTCTTCAACTTCTTCTTCAGATTCAACTTGATCTGCTTCAGAGAGCGAATCAATTTCAGTTTCAACTTGATCTGGAACCACTGCCACGTCAATAACTGGAGAATCGGATGACGCTGCGAGCGCAGCTTCGAAATCGTCAGCTGAATTAACAGAACTAGTCTGAGGCAAATCTAAATCTTCTAGTGACATTAGATCCCCTTACCCGAATACCCAGAAAACAATTTTTGTTAGGGCTAAATCAAGTACCGATACAACGGCAATGATGAAACCTACGAACACTAAAACCACTGCTGTGTAAGTTGTAAGTTGGTTACGAGTCGGCCAAACAACTTTACGAAGTTCAGAGACAACTTGGCGATAGAAAAGGCTAATTCGACCGAAGAACCCTAGGGATTCCTGGTCTGTGTTGTGTGATGGATCTTTCTCATCAACCACGTTCACTACCTCTTTCTATTTCTTTAATTACTAGTTCTTAGTAATTAGCGCCGATAAAACTTCTCAACTACTTGCAGGGCAGGAGGGACTTGAACCCCCAACCGCCGGTTTTGGAGACCGGAACTCTGGCCAGTTGAGCTACTGCCCTTCGAGCGTTACTTAAGACATGAAGACGCGCGTCATCATGACCTATTGCAAGCGCCAGAACGGGGAGTGTAGAGCGTGAAGGGGGTCTGAGTAAAACTGGGTAATGGCATACTCCGCACTATGAGCGCAAAACCAAGAATTTCTCGCAGAATCGCAGCCATCGCAGAATCGGCCACATTGGCCGTAGATGGAAAGGCAAAGGCACTAAAAGCAGCCGGTCGTCCGGTTATTGGCTTCGGAGCTGGCGAACCAGATTTTCCAACTCCTGATTACATTGTTAAAGCGGCAGCAGAGGCAGCAACAAAACCTGCTAACCATCGCTACACACCGACACCAGGATTACCTGATCTTCGTGATGCCATTGTTGCTAAAACTTTGCGCGATTCAAATTATGTTATTACTGCCGATCAAGTTCTTGTAACTAATGGTGGCAAGCAATCTGTGTATCAATCTTTCGCTTCAATTATTGATCCAGGCGATGAAGTCATTTTGCCAGCTCCATATTGGACCACTTACCCAGAATGTATAAAGCTTGCTGGCGGAGTAAGCGTTGAAGTATTTGCTGATGAAACTCAAAATTATTTGGTAACTGTCGAGCAACTAGAAGCCGCTCGTACGCCAAAGACAAAAGCTCTTCTTTTCTGTTCGCCATCAAACCCAACTGGTTCGGTTTATTCAGCGCAGCAAGTTAAGGCAATTGGTGAATGGGCGCTCGCAAATGGCATTTGGGTTATCTCAGATGAAATTTATGAACACCTACTTTACGATGGCGCTAAAGCACCAAGCCTTCCTGTTTTAGTTCCAGAAATGGCTGATCAAACAATTATTGTCAATGGCGTTGCAAAGACATATGCGATGACTGGTTGGCGTGTGGGCTGGATGATTGGGCCTAAAGATGTAATTAAGGCTGCTACTAATCTGCAATCACATTTAACATCAAACGTTTCGAACGTTTCACAGCGTGCGGCTATCGCTGCTCTTACTGGTGATCTTTCTGCAGTTCACGAAATGGGAGTTGCTTTTGACCGTCGTCGTAAACTAATCGTTGATTTACTAAATAAAATTCCTGGCGTTATCTGTCCAACACCTACTGGTGCCTTCTACGTGTATCCATCCGTTAAAGGCGTTCTGGGTAAGGAAATTCGCGGTAAACGTCCACAAACTTCGGCGGAATTAGCAACACTTATTTTGGATGAAGTTGAGGTTGCTGCGGTGCCAGGTGAAGCTTTTGGGCCTTCAGGATATTTAAGATTTTCTTACGCACTTGGTGACGCTGATATTGTCGAAGGTATTGGCCGCGTAGCAAAACTATTGGGCGAAGCTAAGTAACTTCTTAAAGACTTAAGCCAACTAACTGAACTTCGGACTGGAGTTCAATTCCAAACTTCGCTTTAACTTTCTCTTGCGCGCTTCTTGCAAGTTCAATTAGATCTTTAGCTGTTGCATCACCCGAATTTGAAAGTGCAAGTACGTGCTTAGGTGAAATCTGCGCTCCGGCCAAACGATCACCTTTGCTTACACCTGCATGCTCCATCAACCAAGCTGCAGAGGTCTTAACTCGGCCATCTGGCATTGGCCATCTAGGTGCATCGCTCGGGAGTTTGTCAGCGATATCTTTTTTCAAAATTGGATTCATGAAGAACGAACCTGCAGAGTTAATTCCTTGGCCAACCAACATTCCCTTTGCGCCACGCAATTTTAAAACAGCTTCGCGAACTTTGGATATTTCAACTCGAGCACCAATTTCTACGCCAAGTTCATTTGCAAGTTCGGCATATCCAATTGGCAGTGATTGTTCGCCTTTGCGAAGCTGGAAAGTTACATCCAAAATTACATAACGCCCAGCGCTCTCCTTAAATATTGAACTGCGGTATGAGAAATTACACTCACTTGCCATAAAGGTTTTAATCTCTTGTTTTGTGCGATCGTAAGTTCGGACTCGGGCAATAACTTCGGAAACCTCGTGCCCATATGCTCCAATGTTTTGGATTGGTGCTCCCCCGATAGTTCCAGGAATTCCACTTAGTGATTCGAGATTAGCTAGACCTTCTTCAATAGTGAAAGCTACGAATTCATCCCAGTCGCTTCCGGCACTAACCGTCAACGTTCCGCCGCTACATGCATCAATTTCATAAGAATTTCCAGTTGTTTCAACACGCACAACTGTTCCAGCAAAACCACTGTCGCTAATCAAAACATTTGACCCGCCACCAAGAATTAAAAGTGGCGTTTTAGAATCATCAGCGCTTTTAACTGCTGCAATTAATTCGGCTTCACTTTTCACATGAAGAAAGTTTGTTGCTGGGCCACCAACACCTAGCGTGGTGAAACTCGATAAATCTGGCTCAGTCATAAGAGAAGGTTACCTGCGAGGTGACAATATTTCGTTCTTACCTCGGAAGCGCGCAAGGATGCGGTCATAGTTCTTCTTAGATTGTTCGTCGCGATATGTTGGATCGGTGTCGTGATAGCCATGATGTCGCTCCTGCTTTAGCGGTAATTCCAGTTGCCATAATCGACCTTGTGCTTGGCGCAGTTTTAAACCGAATTCAATATCTGCATTGCGATAATAAATTGCACGAATGTTGAATGCTCCTGCTTCAAGGGCATGGCTCTTATTAAGTCCGAGGAAATAGCTGAAGAGCACATCAACTTCGCCCTCACCTTTATCATCAACGCTTCGCCATTCATCCTCAATATTTACTAAGCCCCCACGCCAACCAACTGCACTAAATTCATCTTCAGCCAGCTTAGTAACTGTAGGAGTTATCGCATCACCTAAAAGGATTGTCGAAGGATCCATGACAATTACATAGGGCGAATTAGCTAATTTAATTAGCGCATTCATTGCCTCGCCCCATCCAACACCTTCAGTAATCTGAACTACGTAGGTACGTTCATCAATCACCGAGGCGATATCACCGATTTCTGGCAATCCGGAAATCAAAAGATAAATTGCAACATCATCTTTCGAGTTTGCCTTAGCGGCTGAGATTGCGGTTATTGCATCATCGATAAAACCATCTGCATAAATCAAAATTGTGGCAGAAAATTCCTTTGCGCTTAATTTACGCAAATCTCCAATTCGTTTGTAAACCTTAAAAGGCACACTCATTAGAGTTTGATTACTCCCTTTGCCATTCCCAGAACCTTTACTTCATTACAAATTGCGGTGAGCTCGATCTTGGCTTGGCCTTCGACTATTTCTACTACTTTGCCACTGATTGTTAAGTTCACATCAGTATCTGCTGGAACTACAACTGGCTTTATAAATTTTGCGCTAAATGAAATAACTTTTTCACTTCCGGCGATAGCAGATAAATACTTTCCGGCGAGCGCCATCGTAAGCATCCCATGTGCAATCACGTCTGGCAGACCGACTGATTTTGCGAAGGTTTCATCTTGGTGAATTGGGTTTTGGTCGCCACTTGCATCTGCATAAGCAATCAGAAGTTGGCGATTAATTTTGAAATTTTCCGCAATGAGTTCTTGACCAGCTATTAGTTGGTTCATGCTCGGACCACCAAAGTTGACCAAGTTGATACAACAAGCTGCGCTCCAGAATGCAAATCAGAGCGAACGCTTACGATCTCGTTGCCGGCAACGTTTCTGGCGCTTTCAATAGTTGATGAACAGATAAAAACGTCGCCAGCAACTATTGGCCGGCTGATTTCAAAACGTTGATCGCCATGAACTACGCGCGTCCAATCAAGGCCGCTCTCCTGCAAAAGTTTTTGAGATTGATCCAAAGTTATGGAGATCGCGAAAGTTGGCGGGGCAACTAAAGTATTGGGCTCGCCAATAACGTCGGCAAATTTAGTAATTGATTCTTGAGTAACGCTTACAGAATCGGCACTTGTGAAAGTGCGCCCGACTAGGTCGGGATTCAACATCGGATTAGCGAGTCTCGCGGTGTGTTGTTGAAAGCTTGCAACGTGGGCAGAACTTCTTAAGTTCAAGACGATCTGGATCGTTACGACGATTCTTCTTTGTTATGTAGTTACGTTCTTTGCACTCTACGCAGGCCATAGTGATCTTTGGGCGTACATCCGCGCTCTTGCTTGCCATAGTGGTGCTCCTTCTTTATTAAGAGCGCTAGGTTACTTCAAACCTGCGCATTTCTAAAATTCTTACCTTTTTATGAGTAGCGGAAGCCGGATTTGAACCGGCGACACAACGATTATGAGCCGTTTGCTCTACCAAGCTGAGCTATCCCGCCATGGGTATTACGTGGGTAAAACTGGAAATACTTATTTATAGTGAAATAAGTTTAACCGAGCCCCCCAACGGAATCGAACCGTTGACCTCTTCCTTACCATGGAAACGCTCTACCGACTGAGCTAGGGGGGCATTACAAGTAGTTCAAGTAGAGGGTGAGCCTACAACCTCTCGCTATTTGGGAGAAATTTGGGCTTATTGCTTTTTAAAAATAATTGCGAAAGCGGCGTTTAAGCCAGATGAATGGCTTAGTTATTCGCACGCCAACTCGCGCACCTTGTTCCATAGGCGAGATCTTGAGTACTTGATTTGTGGTGGGCTCGCCAGGTGTCACAACATCATGCAGGGCTGGAGATGATTCATCTAATGAATCTGCAATGATTGAAATATTAGAGACTAGTGAAATTCCGCGAACAATTTGTTCTTGATCAACTTTATCTGAAGCATCCATTAATGAATCTGCGAGTGCAGCACCAGCAATTCTTGCATCTTGAGTTGCCTCTCTAGATTCAGCAATACTTTCGGCAGATTTTATCTGTTCAGCTTTTGAACTTACGGCATAACTTGCGGCTGAAAGCGCCTGCGCAATACTGCGTTTAGTTTCTTCAGCGATCCCACCTTTTACTGCAGAATCAAAGAGCGTGCGGGCAATTGTGCGAACTTGAACAACCGTGTGTTCAACCGCAACACCTCTTACATAGAGTTCTTCAGCTTCATCAACTTGCGCTGTAGGAAACCACTTTGCATGTCCACGAGCTTCCACCGCTTGCGCACGTACGCCTGGAATCTCTTCAACTAATAATCGCGCTTTAGCTAACCAATCACCAGCTTCATCTTGGGTATATCCGGCTGCAACTCCCTCTGACATTTCACCCAATAACTTTGCACATTTATTTGCTAGCGAACTTATCTTGTCGACCATTCTTCCAGCAGGAGTTTTGGCATGTGAAAAGTAAGAGAAAACAATTGCAACAGCGGCTCCAATTAAAGTTGAAGATAATCTAGAAAGCGCAGTGCTCTCACTAAGCCCGGGTCCTATAACAATTAGCGCCGTTACCGGAACGTTAACTGATGCGACTTCACCTAGGTGAAGCGCTCTTGCCACAACTGAGCAGAGCAGAACTGTCATGGCGACTGAAATGAATCCGAAATTGAAGATTGAGACACAGGTCAGCGCAACACATGCGCCTATTGCCGTGCCGACTATTTGACCAAAGCCTTCGCGAACCGATTTATAAAGCGAAATTCGAATACTTAAAGCACAGATAATTGCAGCAACAACTCCACCGTTATTGACTAGTAAGTCGCCCAATTTCCAGGCAACTCCTGAAGCAATCGCAGAAACAAATATCAAGCGAACCCAGGATTTACGGTCAGCAAAGAGCTTCCGAACTCGCCTGACCATTTTTCGCATAGGTTAATTCTAACTAGGTTCTTTATCTGGCACTGGCAAGAAACATTGCGTAATATGCCGACATGTCCAACCAAGTAGGCAATGAGCTTGCCAGCAATAAGAAATATCCAGTGCAAATTGATGATGTTCAGCTTGCAGCAAAATTAGATCCGCTCTCTTTTGAAGTTCTGCGTTACGGTGCAACCGAACGGCCATTTACTGGCGAATACACAGATAGCGACAAGGTCGGAAGCTATCGCTGCAAGGCCTGCAATCACGAACTCTTTAGAAGTGAAACAAAGTTCCATTCTGGCTGTGGTTGGCCATCTTTCTATGCTCCAACAAAAGACGATGCTGTTGAGTTGGTTGAAGACCGCTCACTAGGAATGCGAGTTCGCACGGAAGTTCGTTGCGCAAATTGCGGCTCACATCTAGGACATGTGTTTGAAGGCGAAGGTTATGACGTACCAACTGATCAACGTTGGTGCATTAATTCCGTTTCACTAATACTTGAAGAGCGATAAAACTACTTAGGAATACGCAATCCCTGCATTCCACCATCAACATTTAGCGATGTACCTGTAGTCGATCCTTGGAGTGGACTAGCCAAATAACAGATTGCGCTTGCAACTTCTTCTGATGAAACTAATCGACCAAGTGGCTGCCGAGCTTCAAGTGCTTTACGTTCGGCAACTGGATCGGCTGCTTGTGCTAGTAATCGTTGAACCCATGGCGTATCCGCAGTTCCAGGATTAACGCAGTTAACTCTTACCCCATCAACAATATGGTCATTAGCCATTGCGAGAGTTAGCGATAGAACAGCTCCTTTTGATGCACTGTAAACCGCACGTTTTGGAATTCCCGCAGTGGCGGCAACGGAACAAGTATTAACGATTGCCGCGCTCTTGCTGTTGCGCAAAAGTGGAAGCGCAGATTTAGAAGTGCGCACGATTCCAAGAACATTTACATTCATAACCTTCATCCACTCTTCTGATGAGTTGGCTTCAATGGTTCCGACAGCGCTGATTGCCGCGTTATTAATAAGTATGTCTAACTTTGTTATTCCTTCGAAGGCCTTGATTACTGAAGCATCATCGCCAACATCGCATTGCACCCAGGTAGCGATTCCAGACATGCCACCTTCAGCTAAATCGAAGCCATAAACCGTTGCACCACGATCTTTCAAAATCTTTGCCGTAGCGAGGCCGATGCCTGAGCCAGCGCCAGTTACTACTGCGGTTAATCCTGCGAACTCTGTACTCATGCGGTTATCCATTCTTTTCCGGTTGGGAATGTGAAATCTGAAATTGTCTGGGCATACATCTCTGAACCAGCGCCAGGCTTAATCGGTGGCATGTAATGTGCATTTTGAATATCTGTTGGAACTACAAAGTGTTCATGTAGGTGATCAACAAACTCAACAACGCGATCAGCATGGTGTCCGGTAACTGCAACCGCATCAAACATTGCAAGGTGTTGAACCATCTCGCATAATCCGACTCCGCCAGCATGCGGACAAACTGGAACTCCAAATTTTGCCGCCATCAAGATAATTGCCAAGTTCTCATTTACGCCTGCAACTCGTGTCGCATCAATCTGAACGAAGGAGAAGGATTTTGCCTGCAGCATCTGTTTAAAAATAATTCGGTTCATTCCATGCTCACCGGTTGCTACGCGTACTGGTGCAATTGCCTTTGCGATTGTTGCATGACCTAAAACATCATCAGGATTGGTTGGTTCTTCAACCCAGTGCAGATTTACATCACCAATTCCCTTGATCCATTCAATTGCCTGATTGACATCCCAAACTTGATTGGCATCGATTGAAATCTTGATATCAGGGCCTACCGCCTCACGAGCAAGACGCAATCTGCGTTTATCGTCTTCAAGATTTCCACCACACTTTAATTTAATTAATTTGTAGCCATCTGCAACTGCTTGCTTTGCAAGACGGACCATCTTCTCATCGGTATACCCCAACCAACCTGGTGTAGTTGTATATGCCGGCAGACCTTCTTTAATTAACTTAGCTTCATTAGCAGCGCGATTTGGTTGAGCTTTACGTAAAATTGCGAGCGCTTCATCTGGAGTAAGCGCATCAGTTATATAACGGAAATCAATTAACTCGACAATTTCTTCTGGTGATAAATCGGATAAGAGTTTCCATAGTGGTTTCTTTGCAAACTTTGAAACAAGATCCCATGCGGCATTTACAACTGCACCTGCTGCCATTTGAGTTACGCCTTTTTCAGGCCCGAGCCAGCGAATCTGGGAATCGCGTACCAAACTTCTTGCAAATTCGCCCATACTCTTTGAAAGGTCTTCAAGATCTCGGCCGACCGCATAAGGTGCAAGTAATTCAATTGCATCGCATTGCAAATCATTACCGCGGCCACAAGTGAAGACGAAGCCATGGCCCTCTAAATTTGGATCATCAGTTTCTAGAATTACTAGCGCCGCTGAATAATCCGGCTCTTTGTTCATTGCATCCGAACCATCTAAACCACGTGAAGTAGGAAATCTGACATCTATGGTCTTAAAGCCAGTGATCTTTGGCATGCGCTTCCTTTGCAATTTCGGATATGAACTCTTCGCTTATTAGGAAAAATCCTATACGATAAATTTCATGGCGCGACATAACCAAAAAGTTGGATTAAAGCGCGTAGACCTCGAAATTACCCGCCTTAGCCTAGGCACCGCGCCACTTGCTGGATTATTCAAATCAGTAGATATTTCAGAGAGCGACCAATTAATTAATACCGCACTAGAAAGCGGCATAAATTATTTCGATACCGCTCCACTATATGGACATGGTCTCGCCGAACAACGGCTTGGGCGAATCTTGGGGAACGTATCCAAACCATTTGTTCTACAAACAAAAGTTGGCCGAGTTTTAAATTGGGTGGAAAAAGCCGATCCAGTTCCTTGGTTTCCAGATGCAGATCCACACATTCAACCGGTATTTGATTATTCAGCTGAAGGCATTAAGCGCTCATTTAATGAAAGCCTTGAGCGAATGGGTGTTGACCATATTGATATTGCACTTATGCACGATGCTGAAAACCATGTTCCACAGGCAATAAACGATGCCTATCCGGTTCTTGCAGATTTTAAGCGCCAAGGAATTATCAAGGCGATTGGGATAGGAATTAATTTCTGCGATGTTGCAATTGAAATCATGAAGAATGTAGATCTAGATATTGCACTTCTTGCTGGCAGATATACCTTGCTAGACCAGAGTGCGCAGAATAAATTATTGCCTTACGCACTTGAGCGAAAGGTAGATATAACAATTGGTGGGGTATTTAATTCGGGAGTTCTTGCAGATCCAAAACCTGGAGCAACTTTTGAATACCTACCAGCATCAGATGAAATTATTGCAAAGGCCCAAGCTATTGGCGCATTCCTGAAAAATCTTGGAATTCCACTAACCGCAGCCGCTCTACAATTTCCATTGCGTCATCCAGCAGTAACTTCAGTCCTGACCGGATCTCGCAATAGTTCTGAGCTCACCTCGAATATAGCTGATTTTGATCTAGATTTACCCGCAGATATTTGGACCCAACTTGAAGACGCCGGACTAATAGAAAAGATGACAATGTGAAATTCTCAATTGTAAAAACAAAAACGAATGACTATCAGTTTGCGGTAACAATAGATGGCAAGCATTCAAGCGTTGCAGAGATACCAACACTTACCCAAGCGATGCATTTAACGCTTGCAGAGTTGAAGAGCGCGGTAACGAATACTTCCGAGCAAATAACAGGAAGCGTTGTTGCCCCGATTGCACCAGAAATTGAACTCTGGGGTGCAGGTGTTACTTATCTGCGATCACGCGATGCTAGAAAAGAAGAGTCTGGAGTCCCTGATGTTTATCAAAGAGTTTATGAAGCCGATCGCCCGGAGTTATTCTTTAAATCAAATGCAGTTCGCGCCCGTGGGTCTAATGAAAAAGTAGGAATCCGGTATGACTCAGATGCCTCTGTCCCAGAACCTGAAGTTGCTATCTATATAAATAAGCACCGCGAAATTATTGGCTACGCCATTTGCAATGACATGACTGCTCGCACAATCGAAGGTGAAAATCCGCTCTATCTATCGCAAGCAAAGATTTATATTGGTTCAACATCTATCGGGCCAGATATAACTCCGTCATGGTTGGCTCCGGGCGCAAAGGAGATGACAATTGCGGCGAAGATTATTCGTGGCACAAATATTGCTTGGGAAGCTGAAACCTCACTCGGTTCGCTTAATAGAACCCTTGAAGATTTGATTGCCTATCTATTTAGATGCCAAGATTTTCCACATGGTGTTGTTCTATCTACTGGTACCGGAATCGTTCCGCCACTTGATATTTCGCTGGAAGCAAACGACATAGTTGAAATTGATGTTGCTGGTATTGGTAAGTTAACCAATACTGTTGAAGTTATTGCGGAGAGGCGTTAATTAATGAGCAAGATTGTTGCATGGACCCAATGGTCAGATCTATCTGTTCCCGATGGTGTCACCTTGCACTCCCCTAAAGATTTTCCGCTCGATTCATCAGATCTTTCAAAGATTGAATTTTTCGTACCTTCTTATATGGGTGGTGCGACTGCCTTGGCATATGCCGCAAAGATGCCGAATTTAAAAGTTTTACAGATGCCAAATGCTGGTTATGACGATGCTCTTGCCTATGTTCGACCTGGTCTAACTCTCTGCAACGCAAGTGGAGTTCATGATGCATCGACCGCAGAACTTGCCGTTGGTCTAGCTCTTGCTTCACGACGCGGTTTTCCAGAGTTCATTCGTGACCAAGTTGCAGGTACCTGGAACCACCGCAGATTTACCTCATTATCTGATAGCAAAATCGGTGTAATTGGCTTTGGTTCAATTGGAAAGCAAGTTGTTAAGAACCTTTCTGGCTTTGATGTTAGCGTCACAAGCTTCTCGAAATCTGGTCGTGACGGATCAATAAAGATTGATGAATTAGATAAGCACTTACCAAGCCTTGATATTGTGATTTTGATTCTCCCACTTACTAATGAATCAAGACATATGTTCAATAAAGATCGTTTAGCAAAGATGAAAGATGGCGCCTTGATCGTGAATGTTGCGCGCGGACCAATCATTGATACTGAAGCTCTAATTGCTGAGTTAAATTCTGGAAGATTGCATGCAGCCCTTGATGTAACAGATCCAGAACCACTTCCTGCGGGGCATCCACTCTGGAGTGCAAAGAATTTATTGCTTGTCCCCCATGTTGGTGGAAACTCAACAGCCTTTGAACCACGTGGCCGCAAATTAGTTGAGTCTCAACTTAAATTACTTGCGGAAGGCAAACCACTAAATAATATTGTCGCTGTCGGCTAAGCCATGAGGATTGATTCACACCACCACATTTGGGACCTCGCAGTACGTGACCAAGATTGGATAACCGGCGAGGAATTGCAACCAATTCGCAGAAACTTCCTTATGGCAGATTTGCGTGAAGCGATTGCAGGTTCAGGTATAGATAAAACTGTTCTAGTTCAAACTGTTACTGACTATGCCGAGACTCCCGAACTTCTAGCTGTCGCAGAAAGTGATGAACTTGTCGTAGGAGTAGTTGGTTGGTTAAAGATTGATGCGCCAGATGCAATTGAGTATCTGAATGAATATCTTGACCTTCCAGGTGCCTCTTATTTAAAAGGTATTCGCGATATTGCCCAAGATCATGTGGATCCAAATTACTTGGCGCGCAAAGAGAGTATTCGCAATGTGCAAAAACTTGGCGCACTTGGAATAACTTATGACTTACTAACCAAGACTCCAGAGCTACCAGCAGCAATTGAAATGGTTAAGGCCTGTCCAGATGTGCAATTTGTGATGGACCATATTTCTAAACCATATATTTCAAAACAAGAGATGCAACCTTGGAAAAAATTAATTTCTGAACTTGCTTCATTTCCAAACGTTGTTTGTAAAATATCGGGGTTAGTTACCGAAGCCAATTGGAATAATTGGCAAGTCAAAGACTTTCGCCCTTACGTAGATCACTTGCTTGAAATTTTTACACCAGCCCGTCTGATGTTTGGATCTGATTGGCCAGTCGCGACTTTGGCGGCCAGTTATTCAGAAGTGGTGGAATTGGCAGAGTCTTTGACCGCTGGACTTAGTATCAGTGATGGCGAGAGCTTCTGGAGCCAAACCGCCATTCACGCATATAACCTGGGCTAAGAATCACCCCTGAAATAACGATTTGGTAACAATGGCTTAGCCAAGCCCGTATGGGCAAAGTCCGCCTAGACGCGTAGGGCACATCGTTTATAGGCTACCCCCACAGCGATTCCGCTGCTTTCGAAAGGAAACAAATGAAGAAAGTCCTAACTATCGTTGCTGTTGCATCAGCAATGGCACTAGTTGTCGGAACAGGTTCAGCTGTTAACGCTGCTGACAAGACACTAAAGCTTGAATTAGTTTCAAAGGGTGAAACTCACCAATTCTGGCAAGCAGTTAAAAAGGGTGCTGAAGAGCAAGCTGCGAAGATGAACGCAACAATTCACTTCCAAGGTCCTGCTAACGAAACAATGATCGACAAGCAACTTGAAATGCTTGCCGGTGCAATTGCACTGAAGCCAGATGCAATCGGTTACGCAGCTCTAGGTACAACAGAATCACTTGTACAACTAAAGGCTGCTAAGGCTGCAGGCATTCCTGTCTACATGTTCGATACAGCTGCTAGCTGTGCTGGTGGAGTTCCTGCACTTGGAGTTTCATCTGACTGTGCACTAGGTGTTGCATACACAAACAGTAAGGCTGCTGGTTCACTTGCAGCTGACAAGATGGCTGCTCTAATCGGTGGCAAGGGTAAGGTTTTGGTTGTTGGTCACTCACAAACAAACCAAACTGGTATTGATCGCCGCGACGGTTTCGTAAACCGCATCAAGGCTAAGTACAAGAACATCACACTTCTTCCAGTTCAATACTCAGAAGGTGGAGATGCTCTTAAGGCACAAGAAATCGTTAGCGCAGCTCTTGTTGCTAACAAGGATCTAAAGGGTATCTACGGAACCAACGAAGGTGTATCAATTGGTGCTGGACAAGCATTCAAGGCAGCTAAGTTGACCAAGGGTAAAGTTAAGTTGATCGGATTTGACTCAGGCAAGCAACAAATGGCTAACATCAAGTCAGGCCTACAATCAGGTGCGATTACACAGAGCCCAATGGGTATCGGAGCTAAGACTGTTGAAGCGCTAGTTAACTACGTTCGCAACAAGACAGTTCCAAAGAACCTTATCGATACTGGTTTCTACTACTACGATAAGAAGAACATCGCAGAACCAAAGATCGCAGGAAACCTTTACGAATAATTCGATTAAATCGATTAATTTGTAATTGTTAGTTGTAATGGCCGGGAGAAATCCCGGCCATTATGCTTTATTATTAGGAATAATTAGGAAATCTTAAGAAGTAAAAAGAAGTTCTAAATAGGCAATTGGGGGAACTAATGGCAACAACTCAACTCTTATCCTTGACTGGTGTAAGCAAGGAGTTCCCTGGAGTTAAGGCACTTAACAATGTGCACTTTGATTTGAATAAGGGTGAGGTCCACGCGATAGTTGGCGAGAATGGCGCCGGTAAGTCGACGCTAATGAAGATCCTCTCTGGTATTTATAAGAAAGACACTGGTGAGATTGTTTATCAGGGAAACACAGTAAATGTCTCTAATCCAAATGAGGCGCAGAAATTAGGAATTAGCATCATCCACCAAGAACTGAACTTGATGCCAGATTTAACAGTTGCGCAAAACATTTTTATCGGCCGCGAAGATCGCCGTAAAGGTAGAGTTTTTCTCGATGATTCAAAGCTAAATAAGGCTGCCAAAGAACTGCTCGCTGAACTTGAATTGGTATTGGATCCAAAGCAAAAAGTTGGCGAACTAACCATTGCAAAGCAGCAAATGGTTGAAATTGCTAAAGCAGTTTCCTATCGCGGCGAAGTAATTATCATGGATGAACCAACCTCTTCTCTTACTCCTGCCGAGACTGACGCACTCTTTAAGATTATTCGAACACTAAAGGCTGCTGGTAAGGGCGTTGTTTATATCTCCCACCGTCTCGAAGAGCTAAACAAGATCACCGATCGCATAACTGTTCTGCGCGATGGCGAGTATGTAAAGACTTTAAATACTCCTGAAACCTCTATTCCTGAAGTAATTTCGCTAATGGTTGGGCGCAAAGTTGATCAGGACCAACGCCCTGAAGTTCGCCCACTTAGTAACGAAGTTGTTCTAAAAGTTGAAGGAATTTCGGATCTAAATTTACTAAGAGACGTCTCGTTCGACCTTCGCAAGGGTGAGATTCTAGGTTTCGCTGGATTAATGGGAGCCGGGCGTACCGAACTTGCCCGTGCGCTAATTGGCGCAGATCCGAAAACAACTGGCAAAGTTTTCCTTAATGGCAAAGAGGTAAAGATAAAGAGCCCTTCTGATGCAGTTAAATTTGGAATCGGTTATCTATCTGAAGATCGCAAAAAATATGGTCTGCTTCTAATTCAGAACATAACATTCAATGTAATTCTCTCTTCAATTCCTGCCTTTTCAAATAAATTTGGCTTCCTTAAAACTAAGCCAGCTGGTGCAATTGTGCGAGATGCAATTAAACAGTTGACGATCCGCACCCCATCCGAAAATCAATTTGTAAAGAATCTATCGGGTGGAAATCAACAGAAAGTTGTTATTGCCAAGTGGCTTACTCGAGATTGCAATATCTTGATTTTCGATGAGCCAACCCGTGGTATCGATGTTGGTGCGAAAGATGAGATTTATAGGTTGCTAACTAAGTTGGCATCTGAAGGCAAGTCCATCATCATGATTTCCTCCGAGCTTCCCGAAGTCCTACGCATGTCAGACCGCATAGCTGTTATGTGTGAAGGCAAGCTGACGGGAATCATCGATAACAAAGATGCAGACCAGAATACGATCATGCAATATGCAACAAAATTCCGCGATTAACCAAAGTTCAACAAGCCAAGGAAAGAGAGTCCCATGTCAAAAGAAGTAAAAGCGGTTGAAGGCGAAGTAGACGGCGGCAATAGATTGCGCGCCTTTGCTAAGCGTGAGATTGGACGAGTACTTGCCCTGGGCAGCCTTGTCGTAATCTTTATTTTCTTCACAGTTATGCGACCAGTCTTCGCCTCATGGGAGAACGTCTCTGGCGGAATCTTGATGTCTACAACGGTTATCGGATTGCTCGCCATTGGAACCACGTTCGTAATCATTACGGGTGGAATTGATCTTTCGATTGGTACCGCTACTGCGTTAGTCGCAATCATCGTCGGTAAAACCGTAATGGCTTTGAACTTAGGTGTAATTGGCGGAATGCTTGTTGGCCTAATTGTTGGAGGCCTAATCGGAGTTATAAACGGCCTTCTTATTACAATCTTGAAGTTGCCACCATTTATTGCGACCTTGGCGACAATGAAGGCGGCTCAAGGCTTGGCCCTTATTGTCTCTGATCTAAAGCCCGTACTTTTCACTACAGATGTAAAGGGTTGGGATTCAATCGCCCAAGGAAATCTGATTCCTAAAATTCCTAATGGTGTTCTAATACTTTTTGTTGGCGCAATTATCGCTGCAATTATCCTCAATAAGACTGTACTTGGTCGATACACATTCGCTATCGGTTCTAATGAAGCAGCAACAAAGTTATCTGGCGTGAAGGTAAATAATTGGCTTGTTGCAATTTACGGCCTAGGTGGACTTTATGTTGGTATGGCAGCTGTAGTTCTAACTTCTCGACTTGGCTCTGCTCGTCCAGACCTTGGCCTTGGATACGAACTTGAAGCAATTGCCGCCGTAATTATCGGTGGAACTTCACTTCTTGGCGGAAAAGGAACAATCAGCGGAACCGTAATTGGCGCCCTGATCATGGCTGTTCTTGTTAATGGTCTTCGTATTCTCGAACTTCAACAAGAATGGCAGTATGTAATCACAGGAATAGTTATTGTCCTAGCGGTTTGGGGAGATAACGTTCGTCGTCGTCGAGCCGGTGAAATAAGTTAGCTAATTTAGATATAGAAAATCCCCGCTCTCCATTTGGAGAGCGGGGATTTTCTTTTGTCTTAACTACTACTTAATCTTATTCGCCCGTGTTGTCCAAGGTACGAAGTCTGAAATTGTAGAAGCATCGTAGAACTTAGCTGGAGTTTGAATTGTCTTGTTCCAGTTAGCCTTTGGTTCCTTCTTTAGAATTGAGATAGTTAACTTCGCAAGCGAAATTCCTGACTCAACTGGATTGAAGTCCCATGATCCATCAATCTGACCCTTGCTGATTGACTTAACAGCTTCAGGTTGCATCTGGTTACCAACAACCTTGATGTCAATCTTTCCGCGAGCAGAAACTGCTGAGTAAGCACCTAGGGCTGTTGGATCGTTATAAGCAACGATTGCATCAACCTTTGGATACTTAACAAGAGCTTGTTCTACTGCTTGGCGTCCGCCTTCAGCATCATCGCTCTGGTTATCTACGCGTCCAAGGTAGGTGTACTTGCTGTCCTTAGCAAGTTCTTCCTTAAACATCGCTGCATGTGCTTCAAGTGCATACACTGGGAAGCCAAGTCCAACATAAAGAATGTTTCCACCCTTTGGAAGTACTTGGTTTAGGTACTTAACCTTTTCCTTAGCAAGTGTGCGTTGTGGGAATGCATCTTGAACCTGAGCCAATGAAGGTGAAGCTGGAGCCTTCTTTGAATCGTTAACTGTGTAGTTCATGGTGATTACCTTGATACCTGCAGCTTTAGCCTTATCCATTGCTGGCTTTAGACCCTTTGAATCAAGAGGATAAACGATCATTGCGTCTACCTTCTTTGTGATCATTGCTTCGATATCTGAAATTTGCTTGTTGCCATCTAGTTGCGCATCAAGTGGCATGAAACCGTATCCGGCCTTTGCAAGTGTCTTTTGTGCGCCTGTTCCAATTGCCTTCAAATAAGTATTTGCTTCAATTGGGTAGCTAAATCCAACAGTAATTTTTGGCGCAGCTGTTGCTGGCGCAACTGAAGGAACAATTAGCGCTGCAGCTGCCATCAAAGGCAGAAACAGTACCTTTCGATTCTTTAACTTCATTACTTTTTCTCCTTAGATTTTGCCCGACCTGATAACTCAAGACGGATTCGGTCAAACAGAACTGCAGCTCCTAATAGAACTCCGGTAACAACTTGTTGCCAGTATGAGGAGACCCCCTGAATTGTCAGGGAATTCGATACGGTTTGTAGAAAGAGGAGACCAATAACTGTCCCCCAGATACTTCCTACGCCACCGCTAAGGCGAGTTCCACCAAGTAGAACTCCTGCCACAACAGTAAGTTCTAGTCCAGCACCAGCTGTTGGTGCAGCAGAACTTAGTCGGCCAACTTGCATAATTCCTGCAAGCCCGGCACAAAAAGCCGAGATTACATAAACATTCATTTTTACGCGACCAGTATAAATACCTGCCAATTTAGCTGCGAACTCATTTCCACCAACAGCATAAACATCGCGGCCAAAGTAAGTTGAACGGAGAATGTAAATTGAAATTCCTGCAAGAACTACTACAACAAATAACGGTCCTGGAATTGGGCCAATGTTTCCATCGCCAATTTTATTAATTAGTGGACCAGTATCGATACTTCTAGTAGTTCCATTTGTTACTAGATATGAAATACCACGGAAAATTCCTAGAGTTCCAAGAGTTACGACGAAGCTGTTTAATCCAAGCCTGCCAATTAAGGTTCCGTTAATTCCACCTACGATTAAAGTTACGAGGGCGATTGTTACAACCACTGCAACATATCTCGGCATTAATTCGATCATTCCTGAAAGCAAGATTCCAGAGAAGGCAAGAACGCTGCCCACGCTAAGGTCAATACCAGCAGTAAGAATTGTGTAAGTCATTCCAATTCCAAGAACTATTGGAATAGCAGATGACCGAATGATGTTAGAAAGGTTCGATCCAGAGAAGAAGACAGGTTGGGTAATTGCCATAACGATAAGCAAGATAACTTCAAGCACTAAAACGCCCATCCAAGCAGGCATTGTGCTGAGGCTTGGCAATCTAAACTTCATTTATTTAACTCCTGTCGCTGCAGCCACAACTTCGGCTTCATTTGTCTTGCTTCGGTCAAGGTTTGCTGAAAGTTCTCCAGCATGCATTACAAGTATTCGATCTGAGATCTCGAAGATTTCACCAATTTCAGATGAAACTACGAGAATACTTAGCCCTTCATTTGCCAGATTTCGCAAGATTTCATAAATCTCTGCCTTGGCCCCTAGGTCAACGCCTCTAGTCGCTTCATCGAGAATAAGAATCTTTGGGTTAGTTTGCAGACAGCGAGCGATAACAACTTTCTGCTGGTTTCCCCCAGACAAGCTTTTTATCAAAGCATCTGGGCCGGATGTCTTAATACTGAATTTTTCAACCCAGCTCTTAATTATCTTCTCTTCAGCTCGCTTTGAGCGATGAGTGATTTCAAACTTATGTTGAGACAGCATCAAATTATCACGGACGGACATCTCATGAATAGTTGATTTTTCACGGCGATCATCTGGCACAAGTGCAATTCCAGATTTCAACGCATTTCTTGAATTTGTTCCCACTTCTTTACCGTTTACAAAAACTTTTCCCGCGCTTCGCTGGCGAACTCCGGCAAGTGTCTCAACAAGTTCGGTGCGCCCAGCGCCTGCGAGTCCAGCAAGTCCAACAATTTCACCTTCGCGAACCTCAAAGGAAATATCTGAGTAAGCACCGGCGCGGTCTGTTAAGCCCTTAACTTCAAGTACTGCCTTTCGGCCAAAGGATTGAAAATTGCGGCGCGCAGATTCTTTGGGCTTATTCAAAACCATTCGATCGATTAACCAATTCTCATTAACACCAGTTCTATCACTGGAATCAATAAACTTTCCATCACGAAGAACTGTGAAGCGATCACTAATCTCAAGCATCTCTGACATGCGGTGTGTAATAAGTACTACTGAAACGCCATCTTCCCGAAGTTGCCTTACTACCTTGAAAAGTGCTCCGACTTCATTTGGGGCAAGTGATGAAGTTGGTTCGTCGAGAAGCAAAACTCGAGTGTCAAAAGAGAGCGCGCGTGCAATTTCTACGAGTTGTTGTTCGTGCTGGGGAAGACTAGAAACTTCACGACGGGGATCAACCGAGATATTCAATCGCTTTAGAATTTCAAGCGCTCTGCGATCAGTATCTTTCCAGTCGATTCCAAACTTGTTTTTGCTCTGGTTGTGGCCGATAAAGACATTCTCCGCAATTCCAAGGTGAGGCACCAAACTCAATTCCTGGCTCACCATTGTGACGCCATACTTCATTGCATCTCGAACTGAATTGAATTCTTTCTCATCTCCGCCTACATATATCTGTCCATCATCAGGTTTAATAACTCCACCAAGAATTTTAAGGAGAGTTGATTTACCAGAACCGTTTTCACCAGCAATTGTATGAACTTCGCCAGGGTGCAATTCCAAATTTACATTCGCAAGTGCTTGAACCGCGTCAAAGCGCTTGCTTATTTGGCGCATCTCGACGCCTGCGGTGATGGTATTCAAAGACACTATTTTGCTTTCCGTTCGTATTCAACAAGTTCAAGTTGGTTGTTCCAGGGATCTAAAACATAAATAATTCTCTGACCAGCAGCAGGGCCTTCAGTTATTTCAATTGGGCCAGCCATAAAAGTTAAGCCGTACTCGGCGCGAAGTTCTAGAACTTTATCTAGATTAGAAACTTTAAATGCGATGTGGTGTCCACCTAAATCTGAATTTTTTGGCGGCGTATTACGACGATCTTCTGGCCGGTCATATTGGAAAAGTTCTAGGCGACTGCCATTTCCATACTCAAGCATTGCGAGTGTGAATCTGCCATCTGCAACGTTTACATGTGCAAGTGACCAATCTTTTCCATCTACCTCTGGAAATTCACGAGCGTCAAATGGTCCAAGGCGAAATATTTCTTTAGCATTTAGAAGTGTGCAATAAAAAGCAACAGCTTCATCCAGATTGGGAATTGTCATTCCAACATGGTCCATGCCCTCTACTCCTGGCATGTTTCGCGTCTTGATTGACATAATTCTCCCTTTCGCTCATCCCGGGGATTTGGCTTAAGGGGCAATTCTCTTGTTCTTTTATGACGCTCGTCAAGCATATGTCATAACAATCATGTGAAGTTTTACCCTTGAAAATAACGAAATGTAATCAAAATCGCGTTGGTCTTAAATTGTCAATCTCGTTGGTGGCGGGTGAAGGATTTGAACCTTCGAAGGCAGAGCCGGGGGATTTACAGTCCCCTCCCATTGGCCGCTCGGGCAACCCGCCAGGGTTTTTTACGGCTTGCGTAGATTACCTTATTAACCCACGCACTCGAAATCGAGAATTACTCAGGCAAGATAACTGGAACTTGAGTCATTAATCCACCATCAATTACATACGAGCTTCCAGTAATAAATGAAGCCTTATCTGAACAGAGGAATCCGACTAGTTCGCCAATCTCGTGAATGCTGGCCATACGACCAATTGGGTGTGAACTTCCCCATTCTTTTAAGACCTCATCTTCGCTCTTGCCACTACTAAATGCACGTGCAGATGCACGCAACATAGGCGTATCGACTGAGGCTGGAAGAATCGCGTTACATCTAATTTGCTCTGCTGCATGATCGATTGCAATTGCTCTGGTTAGTGAATTAATCGCACCCTTTGAAGCGGCATAGGCCACGACGCCCTTCTGATTTGCAAGTGATTGAACCGATGAAATATTCACAATTGAACCACCCTTGGCAATTCGCATAAATGGAATCGCATACTTGGCAGTTAAATACATTGACTTAACATTTACATCAAATGTCTTATCCCAAGTCTCTTCACTTGTTTCAACTGCTGTTCCATAGGTTTGAATACCCGCACAATTCACTACATAATCAATTCGACCATACTTATTCCCTACAGCCTCAATAGCTTTTTTTACCTGTGCATCTGATGAGATATCAACTTTCATGCCAGAGATTCGTTCACCATAACCTGCAAAATCTTTAATTGCTTGTTCCAAACCCGCTTCATCCCAGTCAAACATAACAACTGTGGCGCCATCATCTAATAATCTTTTTGTACTGCCGTAGCCAATTCCCTTGGCTCCCCCAGTGACAATTGCAATCTTGCTCATTTATTTACTCCGAATCCGGGCACCAGTTTTGCGAACCTCAGAAATGTTAGATGATCCAGTAAGTGCCATTCCATTTTCAAATTCACGACGCATAATTTCAATTACCTGATCTACACCAGCTTCACCGTTTGCCATTGCACCATATAGATATGCCCGACCAATAAAAACAGCTTTAGCACCAAGTGCAATTGCACCAAGTGCATCTAGGCCTGACATAACACCACCATCGATATAAACTTCGACTTTATTTCCTACCGCCTTAACAACGTCAGGAAGTATTTCAAGTGGAATCGGACCGCGATCAAATTGCCTGCCACCATGATTAGAAAGAATGATTCCTTGAACGCCTAACTTTGCTACTGCCTTAGCATCCTCAACGCTTTGAATTCCTTTGACAACGATTGGGCCTTTCCAAACAGAACGAAGCCAAGTTATATCTTTTATTGTGGTGGCAGGATCAAAGATAAGTCCCGCTAATTGAGATAAAGGTTTATCCCATCCTCTAAAGGCAGCAAACTCTAATTTGCCGGTAGTGAAAAGATTTAGCCACCAGATAGGTTTGCGAGCTATTGCAAAAACTGTATTGATTCTTATCTTTGGTGGGACTGTTAAGCCATTTCGATTATCTCGATAACGCAGGCCGGCTACTGGGGTATCAACAGTTAGGACTAAAGTTTCAAATCCGCTATCTCGTGCTTGTTTAATTACCGCCAAACTATCGCTTCGGTTCTTCATTATGTATAACTGAAACCATCTACGTGAATTTGGGACTGCAGCAGCAAGTTCTGCTGGTGATGTTGTGCCCATGGTTGAAAGGGCGTATATCAAATTTTTAGATGCTGCAACGTTTGCAACTGCTGGCTCGCCAACATGGTGCATCAAACGGGTATATCCAGTTGGGGCGAAACAGATCGGGATATCAACGCTTTTGCCAAGAATTTTCGTCGTCGTATCAATTTTTGAAACATCGCGAAGAACCTTGGAATTAAATTCAATTCGAGAGAAAGCATCACGGGTTCGTGAATAGGCGATCTCGTCAACTGCGCCACCTTCGACATAATCAAAGACGACTTTGGGGGTTCGCTTCTTTGCAATGAGCGCTAAATCTTGGATGTTCTGTGCCCGCTTAAGTTTGCCTTTATATGGGTTGATAGTAGGAAGTGACCATTCAATCAAGGACCAGAAATATGGGAGGCTCGGGAATTTACGAGTGCTCCGAATCATGTGCCCAATTTACCCTACAATTGCGCTCATTAGAATATGTAAAAATAGATAATTGTTAAAGGGGTCGTAAAAGTGGCTGATTCAAGTTTCGATATTGTCTCTGAAGTTGATCATATGGAAGTAGATAACGCATTTAACCAAGCCGACCGTGAAATCGCCACACGATTTGATTTTAAGAACACTGATAGCAAGATTGAGAAGTCTGGCGATAAAATTCTAATTGAAGCGCAATCTGAAGAGAAGGCAAAGGCAGTTCTCGAAGTCTTCAAAGATAAATTAATCAAACGCCAAGTGTCGCTAAAGCATTTGGAATCTACAGACCCAGAGCTAAGCGGCAAGATCTATAAAATTAGTTGTACTCTAAAAGAGGGAATCTCTACTGAGAATGCGAAGAAATTAGCGAAGATCATTCGTGATGAAGGTCCAAAATCTGTTAAGACCCAAATTCAAGGTGAAACCCTACGTGTTACAAGTAAGTCTCGTGATGACTTACAGGAAACGATGGCGCTAGTAAAAGGACAGAAGCTAGATTTTGCAGTTCAATTTACGAATTACCGCTAATTAATGAGTAGATATCGCACGGGATTAATCTACGGAATAAGTTCGTATACGCTCTGGGGACTCTTTCCACTTTACTGGCCGTTATTAAAACCAGCTACCCCAATTGAGATGGTTTCACATCGCGCGGTCTGGTCTTTAGTTTTTTGCTTAATTGTTCTTGCGATTTCCAACCAATTAAAGTCTACTTTCGCCTTAGCCATTAAGCCAGGGGTTTTTTGGCGACTTACCTTAGCTGCGGTTCTGATCTCTATAAATTGGATTACCTATATCTGGGCGGTAAACCACGAGCAAATTGTGCAAGCCTCACTTGGATATTACATGCAGCCAATACTTCTTGTATTGATGGGAATTATTGCTTTTAAAGAGGAGATGCGCAAGATTCAATGGATCTCTTTTCTTGTCGCAACCGTTGGCGTAATCATTCTTACTATTGATTACGGCAGACCACCACTAGTTTCATTTGCTCTCGCTTTTTCTTGGAGCTCTTATTCTTTTGTAAAGAAGAAGATAAATCTGGGCTCACTTGAAGGCCTTGCAATAGAAACTTTAATTTCATCAGTGTTTTACGGTGCTTATCTGATTTGGATCGGTCAACGTGGCGAGGGCCAGTTTGGCCATGGTGTTGGTTTAACAGCCTTATTGATTGGGGCCGGCTTAGTAACTGCTATTCCACTTCTGCTTTTCAATGGAGCGACTCTTAGAATTCCATTTACAACAATGGGGCTGTTGCAGTACCTGACACCAACTATTCAATTTATGCTGGCTGTTTTCTTGCGTCATGAACCAATGCCTAGTGCGAGATGGCTTGGCTTTGTTTTTATCTGGATTGCTTTAATAACTCTTGGTTATGACTTAATAAAATCAGGAAGTCCGAGAAATAACGGCTTGGCTCAGCCCGAATAGCGCGCTCTTGGCTGGACCATCTGGCAGGAGGGCAAGATGTTTCTGAGCAGATTCGCCATACTTTGCTACTAGATCTCTTGATTTCTTAAGCGCACTATGATTTCGGAGTTTCAAAATAGTTTCTGCAACAACAATCTCATCAGTAATTGGTGCAGATAACAGAGCTTTAAGTTCTGCATCCGCTGGATCATTTGATTCTAAGATAAATAGCGTCACCAAAGTTGGAACGCCCTCGCGCAGATCCGTACCTGGTGTCTTTCCAGATTCTTTAGTATCGCTTGCAATATCAATAATGTCATCGGCGAGTTGGAAAACAGTTCCAATTTCTTCGCCAAATTTAGTCAAGGCATCCATAACTTTCTCATCGGCCCCAGAAATCATTGCACCATAACGGGCGCTTGCAGAAATCAGTGATGCCGTCTTGTCGGCGACAACATCCAAATAATGATCTAGTTGACTCTTACCAGCACTTGAACCTTGGGTTTCAGTTATCTGGCCGATGACTAATCGCTCAAAGGTTAAGGCTTGAAGTCTTACCGCCTCTGGACCAAGGTCAGCTAGAAGTTGAGAAGTTTTAGCAAATAAATAATCACCGGTAAGGATTGCAACTGTGTTGTTCCAGCGATTGTTTGCACTTTGTACACCTCTTCGAAGTGGGGCTTCATCCATAACATCATCGTGATACAAAGTACCGAGATGAGTTAGTTCGCAGACTACAGCGGCTTCGATAATTCCCTTAGCTTTCGGATCGCCAAAATGTGATGCGATGAGCGTTAATAGCGGACGCAGACGCTTGCCACCGGCATCAACTAAGTGCCTAGACGTCTCAATTACCAAGGGATATTTGCCCTCAATTGCATCTCGCAAAAACGCTTCGACTTCAGCCATTGAAGCTAGAAGTTCTTTCTCTAGCTTGGAATCAATATCTGGAATTCCGATTTGTGACATTAGCGTAAGTAGTAAGCGAAGTCTTGCGCGATGTTTAGAAGTAGAGATGGTGCAACACCAAGAATTATCGTTGAAATAACACTTATAGAAATTGAAATTCTTGTAAGAAGTGATGGAATGATTACAGAAACTGAATCATTTGTTGCATCAGCAAAGAAGAGCATCAAAATAATTCGTAGATAGAAGAAGACAGCAATTGCACTTGAAAGCACACCTGCAACAACTAAATAGATATTTCCAGACTCGTAAGCCGCCGAGAAGATTGAGAATTTTCCAACAAAGCCACTGGTTAATGGGATTCCAGCAAAACTGAGCAAGAAGAGGGAAAAGGCCGATGCAACCAATGGTGACTTCTTTCCGAGTCCTACCCAACGATTTACATCACTAACTTCACCAGCGGAGTCTCTAACCAGAGTTACGATTCCAAATGCCCCAATAGTTGCAACACCGTAGGCAAGTAAATAAAAGAGAGTGGCAGATAGCGCGTTTTTATTCAATGAAACTACTGCGGTAAGAATAAATCCTGAGTGCGCGATTGAAGAGAAGGCCAACATGCGTTTCATATCGCGTTGCGAAATTGCGGCTACCGATCCAACAATCATCGTGATTACGGCAATTACGGAGATGATCGGTTTCCAACTCACTTGGGCGGCATCTAAACCAACATAGAAGATTCGAAGAGTTGCGCCAAATGCTGCTGCCTTTGTAGCAGCTGCCATAAAACCAGTGATTGGGGTTGGTGCGCCTTGATAAACATCGGGAGTCCAAGAATGGAATGGAACTGCGCCAACTTTAAATAGCAATCCGACAGACAGGAAAGCTATTCCTAGAAGCAAGAAAACATCGTTTCCACCTGCTCCGCGAATTGCATCAGTTAAACCATTGAGCGAAAGGCTTCCGGAATAGCCATAAAGCAGTGCGGCACCGAAGAGGAAGAATGCAGATGAATAAGCTCCTAGTAAGAAATATTTAAGCGCTGCTTCTTGCGAAAGCAATCTACGCCGGCGTGAAAGTCCAGCCATTAAATAAAGTGGAAGTGATAACACTTCAAGGGCAACAAAGAGCGTTATGAAATCGGTTGCAATAGGAAAAATCATCATTCCAGCAACCGCGAAAAGGGTTAGTGGAAATACTTCAGTCTGTTGCTTTCCAGATTGCAGGGCTGTTGCCTCTTCGTTAGATCCAGGAAGGGCAGAAGCCTGTGGTGCAAAGTTATCTTGGTCGGCGATAATTAATATTCCTAGAAATGCAAAGACCAAAATTGCGCCTTGCATAAAGATTCCAACGCCATCAATAGATACTGAGGTAACTGCCGCAATTGATGAGGTCGCATTTCTAACTCGAAAGAGTTGTTGCAATGAAATCACAATTGCACCAAGTGCCAAAACTAATTGAATTCGCGCGCGCCATGCTTGCTTGACGAAAGCTTCAACTAATACACCAGCTAGAGCTGCACCTAAAATAATTAGGATTGGTGCTAGGAGCGCGTAATCTAACTTAGGTGCGGTCAACATTATTTGGCCACCTTTGCAATTGGATCGCTTACCCCAGCATTTGTCATCACCGTTTGGGTAGTTGGATTAATAACGCTTAAGACTGGCTTTGGATAGAAACCAAGTACAACTAATACAACTATCACCGGTGCGATTGCAATCTTCTCGCGCAAATTAAGGTCAGCCATTCCAGTGCTAGTTGATGGAGCTTCGCCATGAAGAGATTTTTGAACTGCGATTAGAACATAAAGTGCTGCCAAGATAATTCCGGTGGTTCCTAAAATGGCCGCGACTGGATACTTAGCAAATGTTCCTACCAAAACTAAGAATTCACTAATGAAACTTGAGAGACCAGGAAGTGCAAGCGCGGACATACCAGCAAGGAAGAAGGACCAAGCTAAAACTGGCGTTACCCGTTGCAGCCCACCGAAATCTGCAATTTGTGATGAACCGCGGCGTTTTATCATCCAGCCCGCAGTCAAGAAGAGCGCTGCAGTTGAGAATCCATGATTTACCATATAGAAAATTGAACCTGTTAACCCTTGAGAGGTTAGAGCAAATATTCCCAAGGTAATGAAACCGAAGTGCGAAATAGATGTGAATGCAATCAATGAGTTAATGTCTTTCTGACCGATTGCTAAGAACGCACCATAAAGAATTGAGATTACAGCTAAGGTAATTATTGCCGGCGTGAAAGTCTTGGTTGCATCTGGGAAGAAGCTCATGCAGAAGCGAATCATTCCGTAAGTTCCAACTTTATCTAGAACACCTAGTAGAAGCGTTGAAGTTCCCGCTGTTGCAGATTTAGCCGCAGTTGGGAGCCAAGTATGGAATGGCCATAGTGGGGCTTTGATTGCAAAGGCAATAAAGAATCCTAGGAAGAGCCAATTTTGGGTTGAGGTATCAATCGTTAACTCAGAGAGTTTTGTAATATCGAAAGTTCCGCCACCTTGGTTTGTAGAAATAATGTAGAGCCCAATAACTGCAGCCAACATAAGTAGCCCACCAAAAAGGCTATATAGCAAGAACTTCATTGCGGCAGCAGCCCGATCCCCAGCGCCATAGCCGCCAATAAGGAAGTAAACCGGGA
Organism: actinobacterium SCGC AAA044-D11; assembly: GCA_965268555.1. Lineage (GTDB taxonomy): Bacteria > Actinomycetota > Actinomycetes > Nanopelagicales > Nanopelagicaceae > AAA044-D11. The sequence goes on along the minus strand of OZ254174.1, from coordinate 168,988 downwards.
GCAACATAGCTTCGAAAATTACATAGAAGAGGAAGACATCGTTAGCGGCAAATACGCCAATCATCATGGTTTCTAGAATTAACAGCAGAATATAGAAAGTCTTAACGCTCCAACGACCATTCTCTGATTCATTCCAGCCAGCAAGGAAAACAATCGGAACCAGAATTGTTGTCATCAAGATAAGTGCAAGTGCCATACCATCAATGCCGACTGAATAGTTAATATTGAAAGCAGAGATCCAACTTCGAGTTTCCGTAAATTGCAATGCGCTGTTTCTGGTATCGAAGCCAAAGGCCATAACTATTGAAACTGCAGTGACTAGAAGCGCAAATCCAAGTGCAATTTGTTTGATTAACTTTGAATTGCCTGCCGGCATAACTGCCAAAACTGCCGCACCAACGAGCGGCAGCAATTGCATGGTGGTCAAAATACTCATAGCGTTACCATCCAAACTGCAATCACTAGCGCGAGTACGCCTAGAACCATTATCAAGGCATAACTACGAACATAACCATTTTGAATAGTTCGCAGTGATGATGCAGAAGTCTGAACAATCCAACCGATCATTCGAACTAGACCATCAATTACCTTGTTATCAGTTGTAACTAGACCAGAAGTTAACTTCTGGCCAGGACGCATAAATACTGCTTCGTTAAATGAATCCTGGTAAAGATCTTTACGTGCGGCTTTTGTAAACACCGAAACGTTATCTGGAGCAACAACTGGAACAGTGCGATATTTGATAACCGCAAATGCAACACCAATAGCAACGACTGTAAGGGCCATCGCTGAAACAACAATAGGTGGCAAGAACTCATGCTCGTGATGCTCGTGATGCTCATTAACAACTGGCTGCAACCAATTCACAAGTGCGCTACCGGAACTCAGTAGGAAACCAGAGGCAACTGAGCCAATTGCAAGGACCGCCATAGGCGCCCACATTAAGAATGGAGATTCGTGTGGATGAGCGTTCTCATCCCAACGCTTTGTTCCGGTGAATGTTAAAACAATTACGCGAGTCATATAGAAGGCTGTAATTGCCGCACCAAGAAGTGTTGCTCCCCCAAGAAGAATTCCTTCAATTCCGCCAGCGTTAAATGCGGTTTCAATAATCTTATCTTTCGAATAGAAACCTGCGAATGGTGGAACTCCTAGAATTGCTAAATATCCGAGGCCGAAGGTTGCGGCAGTTATTGGCATAACTTTGCCGATTGCGCCGTAACGTCGCATATTTACTTCATCATTCATTCCATGCATAACAGATCCAGCACCAAGGAACATGCCTGCTTTAAAGAATCCGTGAGTTAGCAGGTGCATGATTGCAAAGGCATATCCAACTGGACCAAGTCCAGTTGCAAGAATCATGTAACCAATTTGTGACATCGTTGAGGCTGCTAGCGCTTTCTTAATATCGTCTTTAGCGGTACCGATTAACGCTCCGAACAACAAGGTAATTGCGCCAACGCAGACAACCATTAATTGGGCAGTAGGTGATGCATCAAAAATAAAGTTGGAGCGAGTTATTAAGTACACGCCAGCTGTAACCATAGTTGCGGCGTGGATAAGTGCTGAGACCGGTGTTGGACCGGCCATCGCATCGCCAAGCCAAGATTGCAGTGGGAATTGTGCTGATTTACCTGCAGCTGCAAGTAAAAGCATCGCGCCAATCGCAGTTAGCGCCCCTGCTGAAGCGCCTGATGCGCTCTCTTTAACGCCAGCAAAAGTTACAGTGCCAAATTGCGTAAATGCGATCATGATTGCGAGTGACAACCCAAGATCACCAACGCGGTTTGCGACAAAAGCCTTCTTTGCCGCTGTTGCATAGGCCGGTTTCTGATTCCAGAAACCAATTAATAGGTATGAGGCAAGGCCTACACCTTCCCAACCAACGTAAAGATTCAAATATGAATCTCCAAGAACTAGCAGAAGCATTGCAGCTATAAAGAGATTCAAATATGCAAAGAAGCGACGGCGGTCTCGGTCGTGAGACATATAAGCAATTGAATAGATATGGATAAGAGTTCCAACGCCAGAAATAAGCAGAACAAAACAGATTGAGAGCTGGTCAAGTAAGAGCGCAGCATCTACCTTAAAAGTGCCAACTGATATCCACTCAAAAATTTTCTGGGTGGCCGCACGTGCTTCACCTTCTCGGTTTTGCATTGCGAAGAATTCGAATAACCCAATTACAAAGACTGATGCGGATACTAGAGTTGCAAAAATATGTCCCCACTTATCGGCAATCCGGCCAAGAAGAAGTAATAAGCCTGCACTAAAGAGTGGAAGCGCGATTAAATAAACCAGGTTTGTACTTATAGTCATTAGCGCTTCAACAAACTAGCATCATCAACAGATGCTGATCGACGGGTGCGATAAATCGTGACGATGATCGCTAGGCCAACTACAACTTCGCAAGCAGCAACAACCATTGTGAAGAAAGATGCAACTTGGCCATCTAAATTTCCATGAACTCGTGCGAAAGTCACGAAGGCTAGGTTCGCAGCGTTAAGCATTAATTCAACGCACATAAATACAACGATTGCGTTACGGCGAACGACTACACCAATTGCGCCAATGATGAAGAGCAGGGCTGATAAATAAATATAGTTTGAGATATCCATTTAGTCCTCCTCCACTTCCTTCGCTTCAAGTTCAAATGGCTTTGATGAGAGCATGTCGCCACGCGCCTCCAAAGTTGCAGATATTGAACTAGGAGCTGGCGAACCATCTGGGAGAAGCGCAGGAACGTCGACTGCATTGTGGCGAGCATAAACACCAGAACCTGGAAGCCCTGCTGCGGTTGCCAATGATGCGCCACGGAATCTTGCAATCGATTGATCGCGTTGTGCGGTACGAGATTTAGTTGAAGTGCTGTGCGCCAAGACCATTGCGCCCAAGGCAGCAGTAATCAAAAGTGCGGAAATAACTTCAAATGCCCAGACATATTTAGTGAAAAGTTCTTCGGCAATACCTTGCACATTTCCAGCAGAGTTCGCATCTTGAAGTCCAATTGCCTCAACCCCAATAGTTGCCCGTGAGATTAGCGAGATTATTAGTACGCCTAAACCGATTGCGGCTGTGATTGATGCTGAACGCTGACCGCGAATATTTTCGACTAATGAATCTGAACTATCAACACCAACTAGCATAAGAATAAATAGGAATAACATCATTACAGCGCCGGTATAAACAACGATCTGAACAATTCCAAGAAAGAGCGCATCTTGAGCGATGTAGAAGATTGCAAGCGTAACCATTACCCAGGCTAGTAATAGCGCTGAGTGGACAGCTTTCTTAACAAAGAGCATTCCAAGCGCAGCGAGAACTGCAAGTGGGGCAAGTATCCAGAACATAACCGCTTCTGGTTGAAGTGTCTGCCCTACTTCTAGCGCGAGATTAGCCATTTGATCCGCCTTTAATCTCACCGCGGTAATAATCAATATGAGTTGTTCCTGGAGCCATTGGATGTGGTGGTTGCAACATCCCTGATTTCAGTGGCGCAAGAAGGTCTTCCTTTTCAAAGATTAACTTCGCGCGAGACTCATCGGCTAATTCATATTCGTTTGTCATGGTAAGTGCACGAGTTGGGCAAGCTTCAATACATAAACCACAGAAAACACAGCGGAGATAATTAATCTGATAAACCTTGCCGTAACGCTCGCCAGGTGAGAATCGCGCTTCCTCAGTATTTGATTCACCTTCAACAAGAATTGCATCCGCAGGACAGGCCCAAGCACAGAGTTCGCAACCGATGCATTTTTCTAAGCCATCGTCATAACGGTTTAATTGATGGCGGCCATGGAAACGTTCCGCTGTCGGTTCTTTTACTTCTGGGTATTCAACAGTATTAACTTTCTTAAACATGGTAATAAATGTGACCCAAAATCCCTGGAGCTGAGCAAAGAAACTCTTTGCATCTTGATTTTCAATTGGCTTATTGGCCTTTGATGCAGCAGTTAGACCGAGATCATTTGAACGCGGAGTTAATGGGCTATCCATTTAGTTGCTCCGTTCTTTTGATTGTTTTTTGCCCGGGAATAGCTGGGACTGGGAATGTGGGTTCCGAAACTTCGCCAAGAGAATCTGCAATTATGCGGCGCTTCTTTGAAGATTCAATAAGAGTTGATGCCGCAAAGACAAGAAGGACAACGCCGACAACAAAACCAATTACTACTGCTCGAGGTGCGCCTTGGAGAGATAGCACGCGTAGCGTAGAAACAATCATGATCCAAGCAAGTGAGAATGGAATCAAAACTTTCCAACCAAACTTCATAAATTGGTCATAACGAAGTCTTGGAAGTGTTCCGCGCAGCCAGACGAAAATAAAGAAGAAGAATATGACTTTTGCTAAGAACCAAATAACAGTGAACCAACCGCCAAGCCAGCTCTCGGTAAATCCAAGACCAGGAAGTGCGTGATATCCGCCAAGGAATAGCGTTGCCGCAAGAGCTGAAACCGCAACGATGTTTACATACTCAGCCAAGAAGAAGAGGGCAAATTTTAGAGATGAGTATTCGGTATGGAAGCCGCCAACAAGTTCACCTTCGGCTTCAGCTAAATCGAATGGTGCGCGGTTAGTTTCACCGACCATTGAAATTGCATAAATAACAAATGATGGGAAGAGAGTTACACAGAACCACCATTTATTCTGCGCTGCAACAATGTCACCGGTCGACATTGAACCGGAGTAGATAAATACCGCTACCAGCGAGAGTCCCATTGCAATTTCATAAGAGATTACTTGGGCGCTAGAACGCAACCCGCCAAGAAGTGGATATGTAGAGCCTGATGACCAGCCAGCTAAGACAATTCCATAAACTCCAACTGAAGCAATTGCGAGTACATAAAGAACTCCGACCGGAATATCAGTTAATTGCATAACAGTTTCATGGCCAAACAGTGTGACTTTTCCAGAGAGTGGAATAACTGCAAATGACATGAAACAGGTTGTTGCACTAATTATTGGTGCAATAACAAAAACAATTCGATCGGCAGCTTTTGGAATCAAATCTTCCTTAAGTGCAAGTTTTACGCCATCCGCAAGAGCCTGGACTAACCCGAATGGGCCAACTCGGTTAGGGCCGAGACGTTGTTGCATTCGAGCAACGATTCGGCGCTCTCCCCAAACTGACATCAGGGTGGCTAAAACACAAACAATAAATATCAGTAATCCTTTAACTAATGAGATCCAACCAGGATCCGTAGCAAGTATTTGTGCAGTACTCATGCTTTAACCACCGTAACTGGGCCGCTCACAAAGCCAAGGTTTGCCAATACTTGTGATCCGATTGAATTACGAGGAACCCAAATTGCATCATCTGACATCGCACTTATAGTTATTGGAAGTTTTAGACTTCCAAGATCTGATGAGATTGAAATCTGATCGCCAGATTTAACGCCTAACTTTTCAGCTCTCGCAGGCGAGATATGTGCGGTCGCTTTACGTGCGGTTCCGGCAAGATTCGCCTCGCCATCTTGCAGAGTTCCAAGATCTAGCAATAGGCGCCATGAAGTTAAGTTCAACTTTCCTTCTGAGCTAGTTGTTTTTTCAATTGCAGCCTTTTCAAATACTGGAACGGCGCCATCCCAAACACCTAGTGCTGAAATTTCTCGAGCAGTAGCTGAGACAGTTGGCAGATTTATTGGAGAACCCATTTCATCAGCAATCATTGAAAGAATGCGAACATCACTTCTAGATAGCGAATCATCAATTGCTTTTTCGAAGGTTCGAGCGCTTCCTTGCCAATCCTGGAATGAACCACTCTTCTCTATTACTGCCGCAACAGGAAGAACAACATCAGCAATAGCAGTTACTGCGCTATGGGTAATTTCAAGCGAAACTACAAAAGAATTTAACAGTTGAGTAAGCGCGCTATTAGAAATATCGAGTGGATCTACGCCACCGACGACTACTGCGTCCAAGTTCTTAACGCTAAGCGCAAGTAAAATTTCAGAAGTTGTTCTACCAGGAGTTGTTGGAAGTGAATCTACTGACCAGGCAGCAGCAACATCTACTCGAGCGCTTGCATCAGATACTGGTCGGCCACCTGGAAGAAGTGTTGGGAACGCTCCTGAAATTAGTGCACCACGTTCACCTGCGCGACGGGGTATCCAAGCTAACTTTGCACCAGATTTTTCGGCAAGCTCAAGTGCTGAAGAAAGTGCGCCGACCTTCTCTGCTAATCGCTCGCCTACCAAAATTACGCTCTTTGAAGTTAAGCCAGAGATTGCTGAAATATCTGAAATAAGTTCTGCATTTAGTTTTTCAGAACCACGGCTTGCATAAGGAGCATCGCTTAAAACCAAAAGCTTGCGCTTTCTAACTTGCTTGAATATTCGCAAGAAAACTATTGGAGATTCTTCTTCAGGTTCAAAGCCGAGTAGAACTACTTTGTCAGCCTTATCAAGATCTTTATAGGTGGTTTTCAAAGTAAGAGCGATACTTGTTAGGAAAGAAGTCTCTTCGTCGGAATGTGGACGTGATCGGAAATCAATGTCATTTGTCCCAAGAGCAACTCGTGCGAATTTGCTATAACCATATGCATCTTCAACGGTTGCGCGGCCACCAACCAAAACTCCAGCACGCTTACCCTTTAAACCAGATGCGGCAAATGCAATTGCTTCTGGCCATGAGGCTTCATGCAATTCGCCATCTGCGCCACGAATCATTGGTGAGGTAACTCGTTCTCTACTTGTTAAATACTTAAATGCCCATCGACCTTTGTCGCAATTCCACTCTTCATTTACTGAAGAATCATCGCCAGCAAGGCGGCGCAGAGTTTTTCCGCGGCGAATATCAGTTCGCATTGCACAACCAGAAGCACAGTGTTCGCAAGCAGAATCAACAGAAACTAAGTCGAATGGTCGGGCGCGGAAACGGTAAGAAGCCCCAGTTAAGGCACCAACTGGACAAATTTGAACAGTATTTCCTGAGTAGTAAGACTCAAATGGTTCTTCTGCATAAATTCCAACTTGCTGCAGAGCGCCACGTTCATTCAAAGTAATAAATGGATCTCCTGCAATCTGTTCAGAAAAGCGAGTACAGCGTGCACATAGAACGCAGCGTTCGCGGTCAAGCAAAACTTGTGAAGAGATTGGAACTGGCTTTTCAAAGGTGCGTTTTACGCCTTCAAAACGTGAATCCGGACGGCCATTGCTCATCGCCTGATTCTGAAGTGGGCATTCGCCACCTTTATCGCAGACTGGGCAATCCAATGGGTGGTTGATAAGTAGGAACTCCATAATTCCAGCTTGTGCTTTTTCAGCAACAGGTGAAGTTAGTTGAGTCTTAACAATCATGTTGTTTTCTACTGGAATTGTGCAAGATGCCTGTGGCTTTGGAAATGCACGGCCATTGATTTCAATATCAACTAAACATTGACGACATGCGCCTTCTGGATCTAAAAGTGGATGGTCGCAGAATCTAGGAATTTGAATTCCAAGTTTTTCGGCCGCACGAATAACAAGAGTTCCTTTTGGAACACTAACTTCAAAGCCATCGATAACTAAAGTAATCATTTCTACCGGTGCTTCGGTTTCAAGGAGCGCTTGTTCTGGAACCATTTATGCACCTACAGTCTTGAAGAGCGCTGAAGCTACTGGATCAAATGGACAGCCACCATTGCGTTGGTGCTCTAGGTATTCATCGCGGAAATATTTGAGTGAAGACATGATTGGGGCAACAGCGCCATCTGCAAGCGCGCAGAACGAACGGCCCGCAATGTTTTCGCAGAGATCAAGTAGCTTTGTTAAATCAGCGTCAGTTCCCTTTCCATCTTCAAGGTCATGCAACATTTGAACCAACCACCAAGTTCCTTCACGGCATGGCGTGCACTTTCCACAAGATTCATGCTTGTAGAACTCGGTCCAGCGAAGTGCTGCGCGAACTACGCAAGTTGTCTCATCAAAGATTTGAAGTGCTTTTGTTCCAAGCATTGAACCAGCCGCAGAAACGCCTTCGTAATCTAATGGAATATCTAAATGCTCATCAGTAAACATTGGCGTTGAAGATCCACCAGGTGTCCAGAATTTAAGTTTGTGGCCAGTACGAACACCACCAGCAAGTTCAAGCAATTCGCGCAGTGTAATTCCGAGAGGTGCTTCAAATTGCCCTGGGTTATTCACATGGCCAGAGAGCGAGTAAAGGGTGAAGCCTTTGCTCTTCTCAGTTCCCATAGCTTGAAACCACTCAATTCCATTATTAATAATTGCTGGTACTGAGGCAATTGATTCAACGTTATTCACAACAGTTGGCTTTGCATATAAACCTGCAATCGCAGGGAATGGTGGGCGAAGTCGTGGTTGCCCTCTAAATCCTTCAAGTGAATCAAGGAGCGCAGTTTCTTCACCACAAATATATGCACCAGCACCAGCGTGAAGAGTTAGCTCGAGATCAAAACCTTTACCGCCAATATTCTTGCCAAGCAATCCGGCTTTATAAGCATCTTCGATCGCTTGTTGAACTCTACGAAATACATGGACAACTTCACCGCGAAGATAGATAAATGCATGATTAGCGCGAATTGCATATGAGCCAATAATCATTCCTTCGATAAGTACATGTGGATTTGCTAAAAGCAGCGGCATATCTTTGCAAGTGCCTGGCTCTGATTCGTCAGCATTAACAACTAAGTAATGTTCCTTGTTATCGCCTTGCGGAATAAAACCCCACTTGCTTCCAGTTGGGAAACCAGCGCCACCACGGCCGCGTAGTCCAGAATCTTTTATCGCTTGAATTACTTCGTCAGGCGCCATTGCCAAGGCTTTTGCTACAGCTTTGTAACCACCATTGCGCTTATATCCTTCAATAGTAAATGAATCTTTCTCGTCCCAATTAGCAGAGAGGACAGGAGTTAATTTGCTCGCTGATGTCATTTACTTTCCACCCTTCTCAAGTCGCGCAATCTTCAAACCAAGAAGTGAAGCATCTCCTGCAGAGACACCCTCATTTGCCAGACCATCACTTAAGCCAGCGAGCACTTCTGAATTCTGCTTCCAAGTACGAAGCGTATTTGGACCCCGAGTTGGTGCTGGTGGTTTTCCTGCGCGTGCTGCATCAACTAAATCTTTCACACTTTGTGGAGTTTGATTGTCGTAAAACTCCCAGTTCACCATTACGACGGGTGCGTAATCGCAAGCCGCATTACATTCAATTCTTTCGATTGAAACTCTGCCATCTTTAGTTGTTTCATGGTTCTTAATTCCGAGATGATCTTCGAGTGATTCATAAATTGCATCGCCACCCATTACCGCGCAGAGAGTGTTGATACATACGCCAACATGATATTCGCCAGCAGGTTCAGTGCGATATTGGGTATAGAAAGAGGAAACTGCAGTTACTTCTGCGGCGGCAATATCTAATTTCGCGGCAATCATCTCAATTCCACGTGGAGTTATGTAGCCATCGATAGCTTGAACGTAATGAAGAAGTGGCATTACAGCAGAACGCGATCTTGGATATCTAGCAATGATTGAATCCATGATCTTTAATTGATCAGTAGTAAATTCCATTAGCGATCAACCCCTCCCATAACTGGATCGATTGATGCAACTGCTCCGATTACATCCGCAATCATTCCACCCTCGGCCATAGCCGAAGTTGCTTGCAAATTATTAAAGGATGGTTCGCGGAAGTGAACTCGGTAAGGTCTAGTTCCGCCATCAGAAACCAAATGAACTCCAGTTTCACCGCGTGGTGATTCAACTGCGGCATATGCCTGGCCCGCAGGGACGCGGAAACCTTCAGTCACTAATTTAAAGTGGTGAATCAATGATTCCATCGAAGTTCCCATAATTTCGCGGATGTGTTCAAGTGAGTTACCCATACCATCGCTACCAACTGAAAGTTGTGATGGCCAGGCAATTTTCTTATCTGCAACCATAACTGGTTGACCTTCAGATTTTTCTAATTTGTCACAAGCTTGTTCAATTATGCGAAGTGATTGTTCAAGTTCTTGCATCCGGATTAAGAAGCGACCATATACATCGCAAGTATCAGTGGTGATTACATCAAACTCATAATTCTCATATCCGCAATATGGTTCAGTCTTACGCAAATCCCATGGCATTCCTGTAGAACGCAGAACTGGTCCAGTAATTCCAAGTGTTGTGCAACCAGCAAGATCTAGATATCCGATTCCTTGGGTGCGCATCATCCAGATTGAATTACCTACTAACAATTTTTCATTATCTTTAAAGTTATGGCGCAACTCTTTTACGGTTTCACGAATTTTTGCGATCGCACCTTTCGGTAGATCTTGTGCGACTCCACCAGGTCGGACATAGGCCATATTCATTCGAAGTCCTGAGATCATTTCAAAAACATCTAAAACTTTCTCACGTTCGCGGAAGGCAAAGATCATCGGTGAAAGTGCACCAAGTTCAAGTGCGCCAGTACCAAGAGCCACCATATGAGAAGAGATGCGATTGAGCTCCATCATCAAAACTCGAATTTGGCTTGCACGCTCTGGAATGTCATTTGTAATGCCAAGTAATTTTTCAAGCGATAAGCAGTAAGCAGTCTCATTGAAAATAGGTGCAAGGTAATCCATGCGAGTTACAAAGGTGACGCCTTGAGTCCAAGTGCGATATTCCGTATTTTTCTCAATACCAGTGTGTAAGTAACCAATTCCAGCGCGCGCTTCAGTAATCGTTTCGCCTTCAAGTTCTAGAACTAAGCGTAGAACGCCGTGAGTTGATGGATGTTGCGGCCCCATGTTTACAACTACGCGCTCTTCTTTAGTCTGACCGATTTCGGTAACTAAAGAATCCCAATCGCCGCCAGTTACAGAGTAAACACGACCTTCAGTCGTGTCGGTTGCTGATGCGTATGAATCGTGAGTTGTCATCGATACGACCTACGTTCTGATGGTGCAGGAACAGTTGCGCCTTTGTATTCAATTGGAATTCCACCGAGTGGATAATCTTTTCGCTGCGGATGTCCTGGCCAATCATCTGGCATAAGGATCCTTGTTAGGCCTGGGTGGCCATCAAAAATAATTCCAAACATGTCCCAAGTTTCGCGTTCGTGCCAATTATTTCCAGCCCAAACTTCAACAAGTGAAGGAATATGTGGATCTGAATCAGGAGCGCTAACTTCTAAGCGAATCCGACGGTTATGCGTCATTGAAAGCAATGGGTAAACAGCGTGAAGCTCACGACTCTTATCTTCTGGATAATGCACACCGCTAACACCAAGACATACTTCGAAGCGAAGTGATTGGGTGTCGCGCAATTTCATTGCGGTATCAAATAATTTTTCGCGCTTTACATGAAGCGTTAATTCTCCGCGGTCAATTACAACTTTTTCGATTGCACTATTAAATTCTGGATAAGCGCGCTCTAACTCATCTGTGACTTCATCAAAGTAACTTCCATAAGGACGCTCGCTAGAGCCAAAGCTTGCTGCGCTTCGAGCTAGGCCACCAAAACCAGAGGTATCCCCAGATCCACTCGCCCCAAACATTCCGTTGGTTTCGCTCATGTTAGTAGGCCTTTTAATTGATGAGTTGGTTTCGCTGCAAGTGCTGCTGCTTCGACTTCACGAATTACTTGCTCACGATTTACGCCAAGTTTTTCGCTTCCAATATGTTCGTGTAACTTCAAAATTGCATCCATCAACATCTCTGGACGTGGCGGGCAGCCTGGAAGATAAATATCGACTGGAACAACGTGATCAACGCCTTGAACAATTGCGTAGTTGTTAAACATTCCACCTGAAGATGCACATGCACCCATTGCAATTACCCATTTTGGCGCAGCCATTTGATCATAAATCTGGCGAAGAACTGGAGCCATCTTGTTTGATACTCGGCCCGCAACAATCATTAAATCTGCTTGCCGTGGTGAAGCGCGAAAAACTTCCATTCCAAAACGAGCTGCGTCATAACGTCCGCCACCAAATGCCATCATTTCAATTGCGCAACAAGCTAGCCCGAATGTTGCTGGCCAGAGCGAATTCTTGCGCATGTATCCCGCAAGTTTTTCAACGCTAGTTAGCGCAAATCCGGCAGGTAACTTCTCTTCTAGGCCCATGGCTTTAATCCCATTCCAATCCGCCACGACGCCAGACATAGGCATACGCAACAAAAACCGTTCCGATAAAGATCGCCATTTCAATAAGTCCAAATAGTCCGAGTTTGTCGAATGTGACTGCCCACGGATATAAGAAAACTATTTCAATATCAAAAACTATAAATAACATTGCTGTTAGGAAATATTTAACTGGAAAACGTCCGCCACCTGCTGCTTGTGGTGATGGCTGAATACCGCATTCATACGCTTCAACTTTTGCCCGGTTGTAGCGTTTTGGTCCGGTAACTGCCGCTGCAACAATTGAAAATGCGGCGAATCCAAAGCCAATTGCGCCAATAACCAGTATCGGTACGTATGGGTTCACGGGAAGGGAGTCTACGCGTTTAGGCGTTACAGGTCACAATTTATCAATTGTGAAAGTCGCAGGGATGTAGGACATGTGGCATCTATCACGGCTTAAAACCCGTATGAATGGCCACAATTCCAAAGGTTAAATTCTTCCATTGGACGTTTTGGAATCCAGCCTCGGTCATTTGCTGGGCTAGCCCAGTTTGATTTGGCCAGGCCAAAATAGATTCGGCTAAGTAAACATAGGCATCAGGATTTGATGACACTTTTCTTGCGATCGGCGGAAGTGCGCGCATTAAATATCGCAGATAAATAACTCTAAAAATTTTATTGGTTGGTTGTGAAAATTCAACAACAACCATCCGCCCTCCAGGTTTTAAAACTCGCAACGATTCGCGTAACGCTTTTACTGGGTCAGAGGTATTTCGCAAACCAAAAGAAATTGTTGTTACATCAAATTCGTTATCTTTGAAAGACAGTGCGAGCGCATCACCTTGAGTGAAAGCTAAATCTGGATGTCGCTTTCGCCCTGCATCTAACATTCCATTTGAAAAATCTAATGGAATTACATCGGCGCCGGCATCTGCAAGTGGTCGACTTGATGATCCGGTTCCCGCAGCAATATCTAGAATTCGCATTCCAGGTTTCGGTGAGATTATCGAGGTCGCAACTTTGCGCCAAGCCTTTGTTCGGCCCAGGCTGAGCAAGTCATTTAGCAAGTCATAGCGGCGGGCAACCCCGTCGAACATCGCCGAAACCTCTTCGGGCTCTTTGCCTAGATCAGCTCTACTCACGCGTATATTCTCGCGGTAGTAGGCTCTGACCACAAATTAAAGGATGCGGATAATTTAAGGAAGAGGTCGATTAAATGGTTGAGATTTCACAAGTTAATACCTTGAAGTCAGCGTTTATTTCGCGCACAACTGCGGTCACACAGATATCACTTATTTTAGGTGGCACCATTTTCTTGGCAGCAATGGCACAAATTTCTTTTCCGATACCTGGCTCTCCAGTCCCTTTTACCGGACAGACACTTGGCGTGCTGTTACTTGGTACTGCCTATGGTGCCAGCCTCGGATTTAGCACTGTCGCTTTCTACCTATTGATGGGTATTGCAGGTGCACCAATTTTTGCATCTGGCTCACATGGCTTCGAGAAGATTGCTGGTGCAACTGGTGGATATCTAGTTGGAATGTTGATTTCTTCCCTAGTTCTGGGCGCTCTTGCTGGACGTAAATGGGATCAAAAAATCAAGACTGTAATTCCAACAATGATTATTGGAAATGTAATCATCTTCACCTTCGGGCTTTTCTGGCTTCATCAATACTCTGGTCAAAGTTGGAGTTGGACCATTGAAAAAGGTTTAACACCTTTCATCCTTGCCGAGTTTATTAAAATTGCAATTGCTAGTACCGCGCTTCCAGCCGTATGGCGATTAGTTGCAAAGCGTTAAAGATAACTAACTCTTAAAAGTGCCTACAACCATCACCACCGAATTTCTCGGTGACCATCCCCCACTGGATCTGATTTCTACAGATTTAGATTTGAGTGCTACCTGGATTCGAGGTGGCGAAGGTCTGATTGGTTTTGGTGAATGGAAGAGCACAAGCCTTAAAGGTAAGAATAGATTTTCTGATGCAAAAAAATGGTGGCATGAACAATTAGCTACCTTAAAGATCCAGAACAATGTACATGGAAGTGGAACTGGGCCAATCCTCTTCGCATCCTTTGCTTTTGATTCTTCTGAAGAATCAAGGCTGGTAATTCCCAAAATTATTATTGGCCAAAAGGGTGGAAAATCTTGGATCACTTGGATTGGTGACAATACTCAGCCCGCAATTTCACAATACATTGCGAGCAAACAAGGTGGTGATATCGAGTTTGCAGATGGCGCACTAGACGAAGAAGAGTGGAAAAATCGCGTTGGAAAAGCAGTTCAAAAAATTAAAAACGGTGAATTAGAGAAGGTGGTTCTAGCTCGAGACTTGATCGCTAGAAATACGCAGGCAATCGAACCCCGGAATCTCATTGCATTTCTTGCAAAAAATTATCCATCTACTTGGGTCTTCTTGGTTTCAAATTTAATTGGTGCAACCCCAGAACTCTTAGTTCGACTAAATAAATCATTGGTAACTTCAAGAATTCTTGCTGGAACTATTCGAAAATCTGGCGATGAAGCGCGAGATCTTGGGCTTGCAGCTTCTCTTGCGAAATCATCTAAAGACTTGGAAGAGCACGAATATGCTGTGCGCTCAGTAGCCGATGCGCTCTCTCCTTATTGTTCATCAACAAATGTTCCAGAATCACCATTCGTATTGCACTTAGCAAATGTTATGCACCTCGCAACTGATGTAACTGGAGTCTTGAATGATTCTGCTACCCCGGTAGACATTTTCTCCTTAATCGCTTCGCTTCATCCATCTGCTGCAGTTTGTGGAACTCCAACTGCAACAGCTAATGCAGTTATTGATGAATTGGAAGATATGAATCGTGGTCGCTATGCCGGCCCAGTCGGTTGGATAGATGCAAGGGGCGATGGTGAAATTGGAATTGCACTTCGAACTGGCGAACTCTCTGATGATTTAAAGACCATGCGAATATTTAGTGGGTGTGGAATTGTTGCTGGATCTAACCCTGAAGATGAACTTGCGGAAAGTCAGGCTAAGTTAAGTCCGATGCGTACAGCTTTAGAAATTCGGGAATAAGTCTGAACTAAGTTTGATGCCATAGTTTCACGGTTCGGCACTTCTACTATTACGAAATTCAAACCAGTTTTATCATGTGCAATAGCGAGCTTTAGATCCGAAGCGGTCTTAACTTTGCTAGCAGAAATTCCAAAAGCAGAAATGACTTTAGTCAAATCTTGATTTTGTGGGGCTCCGAAGATATCTTCAAAGCCTGCTACACCAGCTTGCGGAAGCGTAGAAAAAATTCCGCCACCATTATTATCGATTACAAAAATAGTTAAATTTGCAGATGCTGGACGCAAGAGCGCAGTTAGATCATGAAGGAAAGTTAAATCACCGATAACGGCAAAGCTGCGTTCAAAGTGATTTGAAATTCCAAAGATTGTAGATAAATTTCCATCGATACCAGCTAAGCCTCGGTTCGCAAAAACTTTGATTCCACTTCGCGGGGTAGCAAATGCCTCAATATCTCGGATTGGCCTTGAAGATCCTACGAAGAGCGATGAATCATCAGGAAGATTAGATGTAATTGTTCTAACGGCGACCTGCTCTGACCAACTTTCATCAGAGGCTATCTCTTTAGAAGTAATCTTAGAAATCTCTTGCCAATCTGAAATCCAACTTTGATTTAGCGTTTCAACATCTAATTTTGGTAGTTCGAAGAAGACTTGTGTCGCAGTTCGTTTAGTGTCAATAGTCGAAATTCTTGGGTCAATCACATAACTCTTAGCGATACTTGCGACATAAGTGTTTACACTCCGAGAGAGCGTCGTACGGCCTATGACAATTGCATAATCAGCCTTCAAGTATTCACGCACTCGCTCATCACTCAAAAATGCGCTGGCATGTGCAATGGCGGTTGGAAATGTAAGTGGGTCTTCAGAAATAATCGGAAGCCCGGACTTAATTGCGAAGGCTTCAACTTCCACACTTGAAAGTGTTCCCAGATCGTGTCCAATTACTAGAACACCATTTCCAGTTACTTGTAAAGATTTGGGATTTACTTTCTCAGCTTTTGCTTCATGAATCTTTAAGCCGGCAAGCCAATCATTATTATCTTTTGGCAAGAGCGGTTCATCAAATTGAATGTTTAAATGTACTGGGCCACCACTAAGTTCAAATTTGCCGCCACCAACGAGATCGAATGAATTTATATTTGGAAATAGTCCGACTTGATCTGTTGTCTGATTCGCTCCAGTTTTCCGCAATCTTTCAGGTCGGTCAGCAGTAATTGCAATCAATTTGTTATATGAATGGCGCGCTTCAAGCATTGCGGGATGAAAGTTTGCGGCGGCCGTGCCGCTGGTGCAGATAACAGCCACATATTTATCTGTTGCCTTCGAGATTCCAAGAGCATAAAACGCTGCTCCTCTTTCATCTAATTTAATGTGGAGCTCTACTATGCCTTTGGCATTAGCTTCGTGTAGCGCAATCGCAAGCGGTGCATTTCGAGATCCAGGAGAAAGTACAAAATCACTCACCCCTGACTCAATCAAATTACGAATAATCTGGCGGGCTAAATCAGTCGCGTTGCTCACTTTGCCACCTTTCGCCAAATCCGTTATTCCAAATAGTTTCGATTCGTTCTTGCCACCAAATCTTACGTTCTTGTGGTGCTAAGTATTTAGTTAATAACTGGCCATCAGGCTCGACCCGCTTAACCTTTATAGTGCCAGCAGATATTTCAAAGCCAGATTGAATTACATCACCCTCGAGTAATGAAAGTGTTGCCAGGCCACAATCGAATTTCAATTCAGGTTGGCTTGCGGCTAGTGCAAGGCCATGTGAAATTCCGATGCCAGTATCAAGCGCACTCGAAATCACCACCGGAAGCCCAATCTTAGAAATTAACTTATTTGCCATTGTGGCTCCACCTGATGGCGCCCACTTAATTATTGCAATATCTGCAAATTCTGAAGCATCTTCAAATCCACTATCTAAAGTAGTTCGAATAGTTTCATCAATTGCAATCTTCATGGGGATTTCTTTCTTCAACGCCTTGAGATCAGAGATTGCGAGTGCTGGTTGTTCAATGTATTCAAATACATTTCCAAATCGGAGATTGTAGTTATACAAATTTAAGAGCGCCTCTTCTAAATTCCAGCCACCATTTACATCGAGGCGCAACTTAAAATCTGGATTAAAATCAAGAGCAGCCTCTACAAGTTCACTATCTTTTACAAAGTCATCTACTTTAATTTTCACAGTTTTTGCCCCAGGAAATCGTGAAAGTATCTCGGATACTCGAGATATCTCAACACGTGGCAACGTTGCATTGATGGCTACTTCATTTCGCACCAAGTTATTCCAAGGTTTATATGCACCTTCAAGTGCCGCCTGCAACCATGGTTCACAAGCCTTTTCGCCATACTCAAGGAAGGGCGCGAATTCACTCCATCCAGCGGGGCCGCGAAATAGCGCTGCCTCTCTTACATTAACGCCACGAAAGTTTGTTCGCGTAGGTATGGCAACAACAGTTAGATCATTAAAGATCTGAGCTAATTGCCACATTTGTATTAAGGACGCTTTGGGAACTTATCGAAATTTGGTTCACGATTTTCTTTAAATGCATCGCGACCTTCTTGGCCTTCTTCTGTCATGTAGAAGAGCAGTGTTGCATCGCCGGCAAGTTGTTGAACTCCAGCCAAGCCATCATCAGCGGCATTTAAGCCAGCCTTGAGAAGTCGAAGTGCCATAGGTGAATGTCTTAACATCTCGCGGCACCAAGAAACAGTTTCAGCTTCTAATTCTGATACTGGAACGACCGTGTTAACTAGTCCCATTTCAAGAGCTTCAGTGGAATCATATTGACGACATAAGAACCAGATCTCGCGAGCTTTCTTCTGACCAATATGAGCTGCTAACAATCCAGCACCATACCCGCCATCAAATGAACCGACCATTGGTCCGGTCTGACCAAACTTTGCATTATCTGCTGCGATTGTTAAATCACAGACAACATGCAAAACATGTCCACCGCCAACAGCCCAACCAGCAACCATCGCAACCACCGGTTTTGGCAATCTACGGATTTGAATTTGTAAATCTAAAACATTTAATCGGCCGATACCTTTTTTAGCAAGCGAGTCATTTCCTAAGTAGCCATCATCACCGCGAACATTTATATCGCCGCCCGAACAGAATGCTTCACTTCCGGCGCCGGTAAAGATAATAACTCCGACAGAATCATCATCACGGGCCAGTGAGAACGCTTCTTGTAATTCAAATAGAGTTTGTGGGCGAAACGCATTTCTAACTTCTGGCCTATTAATTGTTATCTTTGCCATGCCTTCAGCGGTTTGATAAATAACATCAGAAAAGGCTTCACTGCCAGCGCCGGTATTCCAGTTTGGAATAGCTCGACTGCCCGGCTCGCGCTTAAAAGGTTTGCTCACATTTCCTCCTACAAAATATATGGATAGCCTACGGCTGTCATGAAAACTTCGGTAATTGATATTGGGCTCCAGTGGTCAAACCCACAGCTGGTGCAAGCTATTGCTGCTGCCTTTGCCCAAACCGAGCCAGAGCTAGCCCCAACTTTCATAGTTAGTACAACGGGATCCACGGGTGTTGTAAAACGGGTTGCGATATCTACAAGCGCATTGGCTAAATCTGCGCAATTATCAAATTCGATACTCGGCGCAAAATCTGGAGATATCTGGTCGCTTCTACTCCCAACCGAACACATTGCCGGATTAAATGTATTAGCAAGATCCGTCCTCCTTGAATCTGAAGTTGTAGGAGAAGATAACCGTGCAGATTATTCGGCAATAGTTCCAACTCAATTACATAAAGCACTCAATGGCGATAGCGTTTTATTGAACCACCTTAAAAATTGTAAAGCTGTACTTGTTGGTGGCGCCGCATTACAAAATCCACTACTTGAAAGCGCGCTAAAAAGTGGAATAAACCTTGTTACAACATATGGAATGAGCGAAACCTGTGGCGGCTTTGTCTATGACCATCTGCCATTTCCTGGTGTGAGTATAGATTTAACAAGCACCGGGCTGATTAAAGTTAAAGGTCCGATTCTCGCATCTGGATACGAAGGCAATGAAAAACTTTGGAAAGAAAGCTTTGATAACGGTTGGTTCATAACGAATGACCTCGGTGAAATCGTCGATGGAAAGTTATTTGTACTGGGCCGAGCTGATGATGTAATAATTTCTGGCGGTGAAAATGTTTCGCTAACTGCAATCGAATCTTTGCTCTCAACCGCCTTTCCAGGAGTTAATTTCCTTGCAACTTCAATTCCTGATCTCCAATGGGGCGCCAAACTATGTTTGATATCGGATAAATCTTTAGCGAGTGATGAGATTGCATCAATACTTTTGAATAGCTTAGGAAGAGCAGCTGTTCCCAAGGAATACTTAACGCTAGGTGAAATACCACAACTTGGAATTGGTAAGCCTGACCGTGTCAAAGCGGCACAGTTATTCATTGATAAGCAAAGATAACGCAATGAATATTTGGATTGCCGGTGCCAGACCACGCACACTCCCAGCAGCCGTTGCTCCAGTTCTAATTGGAACTTCACTAATCAATATTGATAACCAAGCAATCAACTGGGTAAATGCCCTCCTTGCTTTGGCGGTAGGTCTGCTTCTGCAAATTGCAGTGAATTATTCAAATGATTATTCCGATGGAATTCGTGGCACAGATGAAGTACGAGTTGGGCCAATTCGATTAGTAGCTTCGGGTTTAGCTACTGCAGAAAAAGTGAAATTGGCTGCGCTCCTCACTTATTTTGCTGCAGCAATCTGCGGATTATTTCTTTCACTAAGAACCTCACCGTTATTGATAATTGTCGGAGCTATTGCAATTGTTGCTGGTTGGAATTACACCGGTGGAAGAAATCCATACGGCTACCTAGGCTTTGGTGAAATTTCAGTCTTTATCTTCTTTGGATTAGTAGCAACTATGGGTTCCTACTTTGCGCAATCTGAGAAAATTACTTGGCAGGCGCTTCTACTAGCGATTCCAATGGGGTCACTCTCTTGCACAATTCTCGGATTAAATAATCTGCGGGATCGCCCGAAAGATGAGATTGTAGGAAAACGAACACTTGCAGTTCGCTTAGGCGATAAAAAGGCCCGCCAAGCTCTAATTGCACTTCTTGTCCTAGCTCTAATCTCCTCGCTCGCAGTTACCGCAATTACACCTTGGGCGCTTCTGGTTCTGTTAACTCTTCCGATCCAATACATATTAATTAAAGGAATAGCAGGCGGCACCACAGGATCTGGGCTCATCAGGCTCCTTGGGAAAGCTGGCGAACTCCAATTGCTAACATCGCTGTTGATAACGTTCGCGCTATTGATTACAAAGGCTTAAACTTCCACCATGCGCCTCTTGTTAACAATTCTCGTACTGGCTTTCTCGTTCTACGCATTCTTTGATTGTGCAAGAACTCCACAAGAAGCAGTTCGACGATTTCCGAAGTGGGCTTGGTTACTTTTAATATTTTTATTCTCATTCTCATCGGTCGGCGCACTTGGCTGGTTTATATTCGGTCGTCCAGCAAGAAATCCAGGTAGTGGCCGCGGTGGCCGGGGCAAAATAATCCCACCTGATGATGATCCTGATTTCCTACGCAAGCTTTAGGCCTGCTAAAACAATTACAAACCGCTGTAGGTATGTCGCCCGGTGCCCCAGATATTTATATATACATAATTAAATAAGAAGGTAGATCCGGCGAATAAACATAACCAAGCTGCCTTACGTCCGCGCCAGCCAATAGTTACACGTGCATGCAAATAAGCGGCGTATGCAACCCAAGTAATAAATGCCCAAGTCTCTTTTGGATCCCAACCCCAGTAACGACCCCATGCTGCTTCTGCCCAAATCGCACCGGCAATTACCGCAAAGGTCCAAAGTGGAAATACAAATGCAACCAGGCGATAAGAAAGTTGATCTAGGACATCGAGTGATGGCAATTTCTCTGCCCAAGTTGGTCTGCCACCTTTTGATTCATACCGATCAAGAATCAAATATGTTGCTGCAATGCAATTTGCAAGGAGGAAAACACCGCCAGAAATAATTGCCGCAGATACGTGGATTGCAAGCCAAGTTGATTTGAGTGCAGGAACAAGAGGTGCACTTGGCCGATATAGAACTGTAATTGCGGTTCCCAGAGTCAGTAGCACTGCGATTGCAACAGGAAGGCCGAGCCATCTGATTTTATATTTCCAGAGTGCGAAAAGATATGCGCCGGTAAATGCAAGAGCTCCGGTGATTGAGAACTCATACATATTTCCCCAAGGAACGCGATGTGCCGAAACTCCGCGAAGTATTACACCCGCTAGTAGGAATACAAATCCAAGAACCATCATTACAGTTCCGAGTTTTCCGCTTCGAATAGTTCTTGTGAAATCAAATTGAGTTTTTGATTCGAGATTTCGAACTGAGAAAGCTACTTCAACAGCATGTGCAAGAAGCGCAATTGCAAAGAGCACCATTGCTGAATAAATCGCATCGTTAGATAGATAGGCATAATTTGTTGAAGTCATTACTCTTTTTTCCTCATCTCATCTACAAGTGCAGCAATTTCTTTCTCTAAGCCAGGTGCAGCGTTCTTAGCCAGTCCGGCAATTTCTAAACCATTGCCATCAACTATTTCTTTGACCCAAATCCGACGGGATCTGGTGAAGAGTGAGAGCAGTAAGCCTAAAATCGCAAGGATTGAACCGAGCAATGCGTATATCTTGCCTGGGTCTTTAACGATTTGCAGGTTGACCCAAGGTGTCCAACCCTCAAGTGTGATTGAACCCTCACCAAAGTTATGGGTTTCATTAAGTTTTAAGGTCTTCAATTCAATGCGAACCATCTTTGAGGTATCAAGGCGATAAATGGATTGCGGAACACCCGAATCCAAACCTAGATCGCCAGTCCAAATCGAAACCAGAAGTCTTGGATCTAAAACTTCTGGATAACTCGAGAATGCGCCGCGCTGCGAATTACGGGCAAATGTTGGAATAAAAGAGCCGATGAAACCAACTTGTGGGTCCATATCAGGAACTTTGATTGCTCCGATAGAAGTTAGATTGCCATCTTGCGGCAAGAAGATGACAGCGCCTTGATACTTAATTTCGCCAGCCTTATTCCGAACTGTTACAAGAGGTGAATAGCCGTTTGCTTGCAAATAAACTTTAGTGCTCCCGAATGTAAGTGGTGAATTTACTCTTACTATCTTGGAAATTTCTTTACTTCCGACCGGATCTGCAACATTTACCGTTAACTTGTAATCACTTGGTACGCCCGTTGTTAATTGATATGTCGCCTTGAAATCAGTTGCGGTGATTGAAAAAGGATTTAGGTTCTTTTCAGATTGTAGTTTTCCAAATGAAACAACATCATAAGAAGTCGGAATATTTATGAATCGCTCTCCAACATTTATAATTGCATCACCCTTCATGCCATAAAGTGAACCGATACCAATTCCAACCAAAATTAAGATTAGGGAGAGGTGGAAAACTAAATTTCCAGTCTCACGTAGGTAACCTTTTTCCGCAGAAATTGAGTGCTTGTCTCTCCTAATGCGAAAACGATTTTTTCTAAACCATGCCTCAGCAAGATCAAGTGAACCTGAACCAATTTGCGAGTGAAATTCCATTCGATTTAAATTCTTTGGGGTAAGTGTTGGCTTTGCCCGCGCTCCCTTTAAATGCTCAAAAGTTCGTGGCAGAACACAGCCAATCAATGAGATAAAGAGCAAAATATAGATTGCACTAAACCAAGGCGAGCTGTAAACATCGAACATCTGCAATTGATCAAGAAACTTTGCAGTTCCTGGATTGCTCTTGAAATAGTCAGAAACTTTTAATGGATTCTGTGAGCGTTGTGGAAATATCGAACCCGGAATAGCCGCAAACCCAAGTAGCAATAGGAGAATAAGAGCAGTTCGCATGCTCGTTAGCTGTCGCCATAACCAACTTGCTAAAGACTTTGCCCCTAATTCAGTTGTGATTGTCACTTAAACCACCGGCGCAAAATCTGAAATAAAAGATCGAATTGAATTCATTAGATCCGCCCAAACCCCAGTGACTTGTAGGAGTCCAATTGCAATTAGAAAAATTCCACCAATTAAGGTTAAGTAATTTCCACGACGCGAGATAAATTTACGCAGCTTTGTGGATTTATCAAAGAAGACCCCAACCAAGATAAATGGAATTCCAAGTCCAAGACAGTAAGCAAAACTTAAAATTGCACCGCGCAGCGCACTTGACTCTTGAAATGAAAGTGTTTGAACTGCCCCAAGTGTTGGTCCAATGCAAGGCGTCCAACCAATTCCAAAGAGAAATCCCAGAACTGGAGCACCGGCAAGCCCAGCACGTACTTTCCAAAGGGGTTTAAATGATCGATAGAACTTCTGATTAAATAAGAAAATTACTCCCATAGCGATGGTTAGTAGCCCAAGTAGAACAGTTACAAGACGGGAATTTGTTGAAATTTTTGCGCCAAGCGAACCAAAAAGTGCGCCATATGAAATAAAGAGAAGTGAAAATCCTAGAACAAAGAGCAGTGAACCTAAAGCAGCTCTCCCTCTGCTCCTTACCTCAACCATTCCTGCGGCATATGAAAGATATCCAGGAACAAGTGGAAGCACACATGGTGAAGCAAAAGAGATAAGCCCAGCAATTAGCGCAACGCTTGAAGCAACAATCAAATTTCCATCTAAAACAACATCCACAAAGAAATCAAACATTTATGGCACTTCCTGAAACCTTTTCCAGTAAATCCCGCATAACCGAAACTGTTACCTGCCCACTTATACGAGCTGCAACTCTTCCCTTGGTATCGATGATCAAGGTAGTTGGAATAGCGTTGGCTGGCAGTGAACCCCTAAAGCTAGCAATAACTGCATCATCTATCAGGGTTGGGTATGTGAGCTTAAATCTATCTACAAAACTTTTTGCAGAGCTCAAATTATCTCGGGTAAGAATTCCAACAAACACTAGCTCTGAATTTTTTGAGGCAAAAGCTTCAAGCGTTGGAGCTTCAGCACGACATGGTGAACACCATGATGCCCAAACATTCACAACAGTAACTTTGCCAATCTCATAATTAAATTCACCACCACCAAGAATCGGTCCTGACAACGAAGGTGCCATTTTGCGCGCACTCTCTTTGATGAAGAGCGCTGACCCATTGCCTGATACAAATGCTTTTTCGCTATCGCTTGAAAGCCCACCAGTCGAACACGAAGTTAGTAATAATATTGAAGCTAATAAAAGTATGCGTTTCATTTAGTTGGCAGCAAATGTTTTGCGGGTTCGGTATAGGAAACACTTTCAATCATTCCATCGCCATCTAAATGAAATGTCGTGACAGAAGCAAGTGTGCAAATTCGCTTTCTTGGGTCATGCAACAAGCGACGTCCTTCTACTGCTGAACGCAATATCCAAATTGGTAACTGATGCGAAACAACTAAGGCATCTTTACCATTTGCGGCATCTCGTGCTTGAAAAACCGCTGCAAGCATTCGTTCAATTTGCTCGGTGTATGGCTCGCCCCAAGATGGTTTTGCTGGATTGCGAAGATGCCACCAAGAAGATGGATGTTTTAAGACACCACTTCCTAATTCAAATTTCTTACCTTCAAATACATTTGCAGCTTCTATTAATTTCGGATCAGTAGCAATTTCTAAATTATGTGCACTTGCGATTGGTGCCGCGGTTTCTTGCGCTCGTTGCAAGGGAGATGCGTGAATCGCACCCAGATCTAAATCCTTTGACCAGTCAGCAACTACTTTCGCCATTTCTTGGCCTCTGGCAGATAACCGCCATCCAGGTTGGCGACCATAAAGAATCTTCTCAGGATTCTCTACTTCGCCATGGCGTAGAACGTGAACTGCTCGAGTCATGGGCAAAGCATAACTTGAAGAGAAGTATTGGTATTAGCGTGGACGCTATGGTTAAGCCATGGCAAACAGTGGCAAGCGTGTTGCCTTCTTTGATGTAGATAACACAATTATTCGTGGTTCTACTATCTTCTTTCTCGGTCGTGGAATGTATCAGCGCGGTTTCTTTAGTAAGCGCGATATCTCAGCATTCGTTCTAGCAAATCTAAGGTACCGATTAACTGGAACTGAAAAACCTGAGGAGATTGAAAAGTTTCAAAATGCCGCAACTGACTTTATCGGTGGACATAATGTTAAAGAGATCGAAGCAATCGGATCTGAAATTTATGATGAATTCGTATCCCCTGCACTTTGGCAAGGAACTATCGACATTGCAAATAAGCATCTTGCTGATAGCGTCGAAGTATGGCTAGTAACTGCAGCCCCGCAAGATATGGCAGTTTTAATTGCTAACCGCCTAGGTTTTACGGGTGCGCTTGGAACCAAGGCTGAAATTGTTAATGGTGTATATACCGGAAAAATGAATGGGCTATTGCTGCATGGGAATCAGAAAGCGATAGCAATCAAAGAGCTAGCAAATGCTCAGGGTATTGATTTAAAAAATTCATATGCCTACTCGGATAGCCATAATGACTTCCCACTTTTAACCGCAGTTGGTAACCCTGCCGCAATTAACCCAGATACCTTGCTACAAATTCGTGCAATCCGTGAAAACTGGCCTATTTATGATTTCCGAAGAGGGCGCGCAATTAAAGCTGCTTTTGGCCCGCTCCTTGCCAGAGTTGTTGCGCTTCTTACTTATTTATCACCGCGAAGAATGCGGTCGAAGTAGCTTCTAAAACTCGGTAAAGTAGGGCAGTTATGTCTGTTAACTCTTTTGCTGATGAATTGCGCGCCCGCAGTGACGAGGCGATCGCAGCGCTTTTTGCAGTGCGCCCAGACTTGTTATCACCAGTTCCTACAGATTTATCTGCGCTATCAGCTCGGGCGAATTCAACACCCAGCCTGATGCGTGCTATGGAATCGCTTAATAAATTCCAATTAGAAGTTTTAACTGCAGCTTGTATTTTAAACGAACCGTTTTCAAAAGCAGAACTACTTTCAATCACAACCCCCGAAGCCGGTGAGGAGTTATTGCGCCTCTGGGCAGCAGCTCTTCTCTACAAAGATGGAAGTAAATTCAGATTACCCGGAAACCTCCGCCACTTAATCGGTGATGAACCAGCAGGACTTGGCCCACAATCTCAGAAGAAGATTGATTTTAAATATCTGAAAGATATTCCTGCGGATAGCGCAGCAGTCCTAGAACGACTTACTTGGGGGCCACCTCGTGGCCAAGTTGCAAATATTAAATCTCCAGGAAAAGCAATTGGTTGGTTATTGGAAAACAACTATTTGATGGTGATGGATTCCCGAACCGTGGTGCTACCCCGAGAAGTTGGAATGCATCTTCGCGGTGGAAAAGTATTTAAAGAATTCAAACCATTTGCTAATCAATTTATTGGAACCAAACGCAAACAGGGCGATGTTGATCGCGCAGCAATCGCTAATATTTCAAATTTCCTGCGCTGGTGCGAGGAACTTGCGCACAACTGGTCAGATGAACCACCTATTGCCCTTCGTGCTGGTGGCATTGGCATTAGAGATTTAAAGCGAAGTGCCGAGCATTTAGGGATTGATGAAAACACCCTCGCATTTGTTGCTGAAATTCTCTATCTAGGTGGATTGGTAGTTGTTGATACTGATGACCGAATACTTCCAACCAACTCATTTGATATTTGGATGTCTCGTTCTCTTGAAGAGCGCTGGAGTTCGCTAGTCGCACTCTGGTTTGAAACCTCTCGAGTAAGTGGGCTAGTTGGAAAATCTGGTGAAAAAAATATTGCAGCGCTGGGACCAGAATTAGATCGCGCTGGAATTGCATCAATGCGTAAGGTGACTTTAAATATTTTGGCAGAAAATTTAGAACTAGACCCAGAAATAACGAACCTGCAAGAAATAATTGCTTGGCAGATGCCACAGAGATTCAACGCCGAATATATTGAATGGACACTTAGAGAAGCCGAATGGCTTGGCTTGACCGGCCAAGGTGCGCTCTCTGCATTTGGTAACGCGCTCCTTAACGGTGCGCAGGATCTTGGAGTTGAGCACGCACTTCCAAAGCCTGTAGATCATATTTTGATACAAGCAGATAACAGTGCAATTGCACCTGGACCACTAACTGTTGAACTTTCAAACATGATTGGCACTATTGCAGATATTGAAAGTCGCGGTGGTGCATCTGTTTATAGATTTAGCGAAAGTTCTATTCGACGTGGCCTAGATCATGGACAAACTGGCGAACAGATAAAAGATTTCCTAAAGAAAACTTCTAAGACACCAGTACCACAACCACTTGAATATTTGATTAACGATGTTGCCAAGCGACATGGACGACTTCGCGTTGGAACGGCAACTTCATATATCCGTTGCGAAGATGAGGGTCTGATTACCCAAATTCTTCATGATAAGAAATTGGAACCACTTCTAATTCGTAAACTCGCATCACAAGTATTGGTATGCGACTTTGAGGCAAGCGATGTCATTCAAACCCTTCGCGAAGCGAATTACTTACCGGCAGGCGAAAATGCAAATGGTATTTTGATTTCAGCGCCGGCAATAAGAAGAGCAAAATCTAGACCACGTCCACCACGTGTTATTAGTGAAGTACAAGCGCCAAATGAAATTGTTATTAAGGCTGCAGTAAGAACGCTACGCACTGGCGAAAAAGCTAGTTCGCATAAGCCACGTGAAGTCCCAAGAACTACTGCAAACGAAACACTAGATTTACTTCATCAATACATTGAAGAGCAAGCAAGTTTGACTATTGGATACGCAGACACAAATGGTGGGGTTTCAAATCGACTCATTGACCCGATTTCGATTTCACTTGGTACTTTGATTGCCAGAGACCACGCTACTGGCGAGATGGCCAGCTTTAGGATTCCAAGAATCACCGGCGTCAGTCCGGCAAAGTAAGGCAGACTTATCCCATGGGACTAATTGAGGATCTCCGGAAACTTGTTGAGTTTGAATCACCAAGTGAAGATCTCGAAGCGTGCCGTGGGGTTGTAGAACTCGCAGTTTCAATTGCAAATACCAAGCTAAATCCGGAAGCCAAAGTTATGGAAGAAAATGGCCGCCCGGTTTTTTGGTGGGGAAGTTCAAGCCCAGAGATTTTAATTCTTGCGCACCTAGATACCGTCTGGCCAAAAGGTTCATTTATTCCAACCTGGAGCATCAATGGTGATGTTGCCAAGGGCCCAGGTATCTTCGATATGAAGGCTGGATTCCTACAAGCGATTTATGCAGTTGCGCAAATTCCTGAAGCTGCAACTAAAGTTGCAATAGTTGCAACGACTGATGAAGAAGTTGGAAGTCAGACTTCTCGCGCACTAATTGAACGCTTATCTAAATCATCAAAAGCGGTTCTGGTTTTAGAGGCTTCGCTCAATGGAAAAGTTAAGACTGGTCGCAAAGGAACTGCGATGTATCAAATTGCACTTCATGGTCGGGCATCTCACGCTGGATTAGAGCCAGAAAAAGGAATCAACGCGACAACGCTGATCGCTGAAATAGTTTTGGCTGTAGCAAAGCTTGCTAATCCTGAATTTGGAACAACAGTTGTTCCAACTGTTATGAACTCCGGAACCACAACAAATACCGTCCCGGCACTTGCAACACTTGATATTGATATTCGCTCGTACTCTGCTGCAGAACTAAATCGAATTGATTCTGCAGTCAAAGCTCTCACTGCATCAGATCCACTTGCGAAACTGGAAGTTACTGGTGGAATAAATCGCCCCCCTCTTGAAACAAGTTCTACCTTAGAGCTCTATGAAATATTAGAGAAAGTCGCTAATGAAATCGGGCAGGGCCCAATTGGTCACGCTTCTGTTGGTGGCGCTAGTGATGGAAATTTTGCGGCTGCCACAGGTGCCAGAGTCCTAGATGGACTTGGCGCAGTTGGAGATGGTGCGCATGCTCCACATGAACAAATATTGCTCTCATCAATCCCGGCGCGAGTAACTCTACTAACTGCATTTATTAAGGAACTCATTCGTGACTGATGGCCCGCTAATTGTTCAAAGCGATAAAACTTTATTACTTGATATTGATCATCCACTAAGCGATGAATGCCGAAGAGCAATTGCCTCTTTCGCCGAACTTGAAAAATCTCCAGAACACATTCATACCTATCGCTTAACTCCACTTGGCCTTTGGAATGCGCGTGCGGCGGGACATGATGCAGAACAAGTTGTAGATATTCTTTTGAAATACTCAAGGTTCGCAGTACCGCATGCTCTCTTAGTCGATGTTGCCGAAACAATGTCGCGCTATGGTCGACTACGACTTGAGGCGCATCCAGTTCATGGCTTGGTTTTAGTTTCACATGACCCAGCAGTACTGAAGGAAGTTACAAGGGGAAAGAAAGTTGCCCCGATGTTGGGATTGCAATTAGATGATGAAACTATTGTTGTTCATCCAGGGCAACGTGGCTTCTTAAAACAAGCACTGCTGAAGCTTGGTTGGCCGGCAGAAGATTTTGCGGGTTATGTAGATGGCGAACATCATGAAATCGATTTAGTCCAAGATGGTTGGAAAATTAGAAAATATCAAGAGCTCGCAGCGGAGGGCTTCTGGCATGGTGGTTCAGGTGTTGTTGTGCTTCCTTGTGGCGCTGGAAAAACTATTGTTGGCGCAGCAGCTATGGCACATGCGAAGGCGACTACTTTAATTCTTGTAACAAATACCATCGCTGCACGACAGTGGCGTGAAGAATTATTAAAGCGAACAACTTTGAATGAAGATGAAATTGGTGAATATTCTGGATCAAAGAAAGAGATTCGCCCCGTAACAATTGCTACCTATCAAGTAATGACAACTCGCAAGCAAGGTGTTTACGCCCACCTTGATCTCTTTGATGCGATTGACTGGGGCTTAATCATCTATGACGAAGTACATCTACTGCCTGCCCCAATCTTTAGATTCACTGCCGATATTCAATCTCGCAGAAGGCTTGGCTTAACTGCAACGCTGGTTCGCGAAGATGGGATGGAAGGTGAAGTTTTCTCACTAATCGGACCAAAGAGATTCGATGTTCCATGGCGTGAAATTGAAGCCCAAGGTTATATCGCACCTGCCGATTGCATTGAGGTTCGAGTAAATCTGACTGAAGCTGAACGTTTAAATTATGCGACTGCCGAACCAGAAGATAGATACCGGTTCTGCTCAACTACTGCTACCAAACGAAAAGTTGCTATCGCGTTAGCAAATCAACATAGCGAAGAACAAGTCTTGATAATCGGGCAATACATAGATCAACTAGATGCTTTAAGTGAAGAGCTAGGCGTTCCTTTGATTAAGGGTGATACTCCGATTAAAGAGCGGGAGCGGCTATTTGGCCTTTATCGCAGTGGCGATATTAAATGCTTGGTAGTTTCGAAAGTTGCAAACTTTTCGATTGATCTACCTGATGCCACAATTGCAATTCAAGTTTCAGGAACATTTGGCTCTCGTCAAGAGGAAGCACAGCGCTTAGGTCGAATTCTTCGGCCAAAATCTGATGGCCGTACTGCAAGGTTCTACTCAATTGTTGCCAGAGATACTGTCGACCAAGACTTTGCGCAAAATCGCCAAAGATTCTTGGCAGAACAAGGTTATGCCTACGGAATCATTGACGCTGAAGATATTTTAAGTGCCAACCCAGATTAAAGTTTTGACATCACATTTCTAAATCTGGTCGGATCAACCCGAAAGAAATCATGAGGCGCACCATTAATTAGAATCACTGGCACGCGTTCACCATATTTATCTTCAAGTTCTGGATCTCCATCAATTAACTGCTTATCAATTTCAAATTCAAATTCCTTCTGTAATCCCATTAAAGTTTCAAGAGCAACGTCACAAAGATGACAATTGCTTCGTGAGTAAATTCGAACTTGGTGCATCCAGGAATTCTAGGGTTTCTGTAGCTTTCTTAAGCTTTTTAACGGTTGATAGCGGCAATTCTCAGGTACAGACGGAGTCCGCAGGTGGTATCCCGCGAGCCTGACTGCTAGCGTTTTGCCCATGCGTGCCAAATATTTACTACTAGTAGCGGCGCTATTTGCAAGCGTCTTTGTAGCACCGGCACATGCTCTTCCCTCTCAAGTTAAATCGATTGATGCGCCTTGGGTTTATTTCTATGCAGATAAATCTGGAACTGCTGCCCTAGCTAAGAGTTCGCTTCCAAGAACATACTCGGTCGATAAAGGCTTAACTAAAAGCGCTTTTAAAGTTGATTTCACAAATACGCCAGAAATTTATCGTCCCGCTATTAATGCAGCTGTTGATGTTTGGTCTCAAAATTTTGCATCGCAAGTTCCAGTAAAAGTGCAAGTCTTGTGGGAACGGCAAGCATCAAGTGGAACTCTTGCTGCTGCATCCCCTGGAAAATTTCACTCAAATTTTAAGAATATTCCGGATAAAGATCTTTGGTACGCATCCGCCCTGGCAGATGCAATTGCCGGTGAGGATATTGAGCCTGCAATTCCTGAAATAACAATCCGAATAAATTCGACAAATGGTCCAATGTTGTATTTAGGAACCGATGGAAACTGTCCAAGTACCAAATATGACTTGGTATCTATGATTTTGCATGAGATGGCACATGGCCTGGGATTTCTATCTAATGCTGATTACGACGAACTTTTTGGATATGGCAGCATTCAACAACCAACGCCATACGATGCCTATGCCCAACTTGGTGATGGCCGAAGATTGATGGATTTAGATTCACCATCATTAGCTTTAGGTAGTGCACTCACAGAACCACTTGTCTGGTCGGGTGCAAATGGCGTACGAGCCAATAATGGAATTAAGCCGGTTCTTTACACGCCAAAAGTTTATGAAGGTGGTTCTTCGGTAAGCCACTTGGATGAAGTTACGTTTGCTAATAGTGAACGTGATGCAGTTATGTCACCGAACTTGAAGATGGGTGAAGTTTTTCATAACCCTGGGCCACTTTTGATTGCAATGTTTGAAGACTTAATGGCAAAACCGCCGGCTGGACTGCCCTTTGGAATCCCGGGAGTTCCTAGAAATGTAAAGGCTCTGGTTGGAGATAAATCTGCGATCGTCACCTTCGATCCACCGATTAATCAAAGAACTGCTCAAGTAACTTCTTACATCGTGAAAGTAAATCAGAGCGGTGTTGAAAAAACCTTCACAACTAGCCCCGCAGTTATTACAGGACTCAGCAATGGCACTACTTATTCATTCTCGATCACCGCAAAGAACGCGGTTGGTATTTCGACTATTGCAACCACAAATGGCGTTATTCCCCAGGCCTCTTGGAAAAAGTCAGTTATTGACTCATCGGCAGATGGAAAATATCTAGCGACAAATAGCTATGGCGGAAAACCTGTAATCGCATATTCCGATACCCAACGCGGACTATTAAAGCTTGCAACTTGGACTGGGAAAAAATGGAGTATTCAAATTGTCGATGGTGATTCAACTAAAGGCGGACGCACAAAAAATAGCGTTGCCGGTTCGGTTTCCATCTGTACAACTTTGGTTGGTAAAACAAAATACCTCAATCTTTATTATGCAGATTTAACGAATAAAGATTTACGTCGGGCCTCATTCAATGGCAAAAAATGGAGTTATGAAGTAATTGATGGCGACGGCCCAACAATTCAAAGTTATAAAGAAGCGGCGCGAGTACGAACTGCAAGTGATGTGAGCGTTTCCAATGCCTGCGCAATTACACCAGCCGGAGAACAAGTTTTCTACCGTGATGAGAGCCAAGGTATCTTACTTGGCGCCGTAAGAGATGGAAAAGATTGGCGCTATGAAATTGTTGACGGTGACAATTTATTGAATGGTCGCACCATGGGCGATGTTGCTTTCCACCTAACCGCAAAAACAGTTGGAACTAAGATTAATTTGATGTACGACTCGGTTTTATCAGTAAGTAATTCGGATAAGAGCGCCACTCGTGGTGATGTACGAATAGCAACTAGAGAGAGTGCATTCCCGGAAGATTGGAAATATCAAGCTTTAGCCGCAAGTGGTGGTAACACCATTGTTGCTGGTTATGATGTTGCATTAAATTTGATATCAAAAACACTTCATGCAACTTGGCTCGGAGCTTCAGGTATTGCACTTCCTAAGCCAGATCAGATTCAATGGAGCAAAGTTGGAGTAGATCTCACTCCGAGCACCGCCAAGAGTGACTTCTTTGGCATACCAAGCTCACCAGTTGCTGTTGATGATGCCGGGTTAATCTTTGGCTGCCAAGATCGACTTTGCTATTTCAATAAGATTGATCAAACAATTAATCTCATTTCAACTGCAAGCATTACCGACTCTAAATCAGCTACTTGGATAACTTTGAATAAGATTAAATATGCCCTCGCAGCAAGTGGTGGAAAGCTTTCACTCTTCAAAAAGCCTTAACTCAACCCATATTTGTGAGAATGTGAAGCTCGAACTCTCCTTTTTGGTCAACAAGAACTACTGCGCCTACTCCAGATTGCCACATAACTTTCAGAACTTTTCCAGAAAATGAATTAGCGGCTAGAGCTTTTCCATTCTTCGTGTACTTAACCAACACCGGCGTTGGTTTTTTTGCGCGCCAACTAGGAATTCCAATGATTGTTGTCTTAGAGATAAAACTTTTTAAGTTATTTGTTCCGGCTTTTATCGTTGCTATTGCTGGGGCCTTACTAACTTTAGGTTTGCCTTCCGCCAGATTTGTGAAAACTCCAGCTGAATCTAAGTCAATTTGAAATTGATTTGTTTCGCCCTCGTTTAATAAACTACCAATTACCTTGAAACCCGAAGTGCTCACACTGATTTGAGTTGGTGCAATTACGCCCGCTGCATCGTAAAAATAGGTACCAAGAAGTTGACCACTTGCGCTAACTTTCCATGCTACGAGGCGCAGCAATTCGCTTGAAGGATTTGTAACTGGATCCACCAAGACATTGTCGAGATTTAAAACAGTTGGATCCAAACTTGGCGAAATCAAGGGTTCTAGGGGTTTTGAGGTTGATCCAACAACCCAAAAGTTTCCAGATTTATCACGAGCAATCCCGGTTGCAATGTCATCGCTCGGAGTTCCCAAACGCAGATCCCAAGTACGATTCTTCAAATTATCTACGAATGAGATAAAACCATCACTGCCACCAAGGGGCGTTGTCGAAATCAGATTAGTCATTCCATTTTCAACAGTTCCAACAATTGCAACACCGGCGGAATTTACCGCAACGTCAGAGATCTGATCTCCAGATCCGATTGGTGAAACGTTGATTATCGCTGGTTTTGAGGCAACAACTTTTATCGCAGCATTTGCTGGCGGGGTGATAAGTGTTAGCAAAATCAGAGAAATTACGAAACGAAATTTCACGCTAATTCCTGGGACCGATCCCGAGCCGCTGTCATGGCCTTCTTAATAATGTCACCAAACTCTGCATCGTTAAAAACCTTAAGCGCGGCTGCTGTTGTTCCATTGGGACTCGTTACATTTTCACGTAAGGTCGTTGGGTTTTTACCGCTCTGCTCCAACATCGCTGCGGATCCAATAATTGTTTGGATTGCAAGTGTTGAAGCTTCATCGCTTGAAAGGCCTAATGAGATTCCAGATTTGATCATCTCTTCAACAAATGCAAAAAAGTAGGCAGGACCTGATCCACTCACAGCGGTAACCGCATCTTGAAGTGACTCATCAATAGAGATTACCTTCCCGCAAGTCGCAAGGAAGTCTGCAACAAACTTGGCTTGTTCATCACTTACATTTGTGCCAATTGACATCGCAGCCATACCAAGACCAATCAAGGTGGCGGTGTTTGGCATAACTCTAATTACCGATATCTCTGGCCCAACTTTCTGACTGATGAATGAAGTGGTTTTCCCGGCCGCAAAAGAGACCAAGAGCGCACGCTTCTTTAAATCTGGAGCTATTGAGGCAAGAAGTTCACCTAAATCCTGTGGTTTTACAACTAAGAGAATGACATCACTCTCTTTAACCAAACTCTGCAATTCCACTGCGCGAGCTCCGTATTTTGTTGATATTTCGCGAGCTCTATCGCTTCGTTTCTCTGAAAAAACAATCTGGGCTTTAGGAAATCTTGCAGATACGAGTCCTGAAATTAACGCTTCACCCATAACCCCAACACCAATTAATCCAACTTGGTATTTGCTGGTTGAGAACGAAGATTGAATCGACATAAGCAAAGCCTACCTAAAGCAGTCTTCACCGATGTGCTTATTTAACGTTTAAGCCCTAGGCTCTGCAACTATGCCTGAGGTTAAACCGAATTTTGCTCGCGACTGGGTCGAGTTTGTAGATCCCGCGAAGCCAGAAGAGCTTTATAAATGTGACCTTACTTGGCTTACTTCATATTGGACTTGTATCTATGGCGCTGGATGTTGTGGCGTCGACGCTGATAAGCCAGATGCAGGTTGTTGTTCTGATGGTGCCTATTACTCAGATGAAGCAGATGAAGAGCGAACCTTAGAAGTTGCTAAGCGTTTGACTAAAGATATGTGGCAATACTTTGACCAAGCCCAGCCTAAGAAAGCTAAAGGCAAAATGCGCATCTCAGAAGTCGGTCTTGATAAAGATCGCAAAACTAGAAAAATAGATGATTCTTGCATCTTCCTTAATCGTAAGGAATATAGCGCACCTGGATTTACTGGAAGTTTTGGTTGCGTGCTGCATCATTTAGCAGAGAAAGAGGAAGTTCACTTTGTTGAAACCAAACCTGATGTCTGCTGGCAACTTCCGATTCGTAGAAGTTTTGAACAGCGTGAATTTGGAGATCAAGAAGTTACGGTAAATGTAATTGGTGAATACGAACGCCTTGCTTGGGGCGATGGCGGTGAAGATTTTGATTGGTATTGCACCAGCAACACCGAAGCACACGTTGGGCGCGAACCGGTTTATCTTTCAAATAAAGTTGAGCTAATTGCACTTATGGGCGAACCTGCTTACAACGTTCTAAAGCTCCACTGTGATAATCGAATTGAAGCTATCGCAGCGGCACGTAAAGAACAGAAAAAGCGCGAATTGCCGCTATTTATTATTCATCCAGCAACACTCGCTGCCGGTAAGTAATTTAAGCCAGCGACTTCTGATCTATTT
The DNA here is from genome assembly GCA_965268555.1 of actinobacterium SCGC AAA044-D11. Classification (GTDB taxonomy): domain Bacteria; phylum Actinomycetota; class Actinomycetes; order Nanopelagicales; family Nanopelagicaceae; genus AAA044-D11. The sequence continues at coordinate 132,891 of OZ254174.1, read as the reverse complement.
TAGAAGTCACAATCATGTGGGGAACTGTTAGCGCCCACACCACAACCAACAGATACCATAAATAGCTGGCATCAAGATTTGAATCTGTAATTGCAATAACTGCAGCAACAACAACTGTTCCAATAAGTGCTGGAAGTCCGGGAACTACTGCTGCAAAAAAAGATTTCTTTGGCTTCTCATCGTCAGCCGCGGCAATTGCTTTAGGAAGTATGAGAGTTAGTCGCGCCGTATGGCGCATCGCATGCCAGCAACCAAAATAGACTGCAAATGAAATTAAAGGTGGTGCAACAATTGCAAGGCCAACTAAAAATATTAGATCAATAAATTCTCTTGTGCGATTGTCTTTTACCAATAGAACGAGAGTTGCCACAAAGAAGAATCCGATTAAGAACTTAATTTGGGGTGCAATTTCTGATGCCCAAGTAATTAGAACTGGATTAATCTCTTGGAGTGCACTCTTCGTTGAGTCCTTTAGGAGCGGGATAAATACCGGAATAACCCCGGAAGTTATGGCAAACATGTTCTGAACTTTTGGTCGCATTCGTGGTCGATTTTCTAGCCGGTCTTGTTCAGCGATAAATGCCGCATCGCCAAAGCCAAAATGAAGCGCACTCATTACGAGGACTATTTGAAAGCCCAATTTATTCCAATGCAAGATCGCAAATACTGCGGCAATTGCAATCAACACATACCCAATAATCAACAGTGCAAGTTTTGGCTTACTCGTCTTTGGCAGTGCAACTAAATGATCAACTGCGCCGTGCGGAATCCCGATTGCCAACGCGAAAACTGCTAGTGCAACCTGCCAGCCCAAACTTTCATTTCTGACTGTTAAATAGAGAATCCCTGAGAATAAGATTGCAAAGACCGCAGCTAGGGTTGAGAAATTACGAACTCCAGAAAAGACTGCCTTGGCGCCATTCACGGGTCTAGTATATGAACCAACTTAAGCGCTAACAGGAGAACGCCGTTGTTGAAATTTGGATATCTGGCAATGCTCGCCTTCACTGTTGTTGGATCTTTTTGGCTTGAATTGATTCTAAAGATAAGAGTCTTGAAGAGAATTAAACGGGCTCTCATGAGCATAATCCCAGTTGCAATCCCCTTCATTATTTGGGATGCCTACGCTGTTGCTAATGGGCATTGGAAATTCGATCCTGAACAAATACTAGGAGTTTATGGTCCTTTTAGAATTCCTTTAGAGGAATATCTCTTCTTCATAATCGTTCCAATGGCAGCCATTATGACTATTGAGGGTGTGCGATCTGTGAAGAAGCACTGGCCAGTTGGAGATGAAAAGCAATGATCTATACCGATATTGCTCTGGGTGGGGTAATTGCTGCGGTGTTTTTTGATTTATATGGTGTTAAAACTGCGCTCTTAACTAAATCAATTTTTTGGACTTCTTACGCAATTATTCTGCCCTTCCAACTCATAACAAATTGGTGGCTAACTTCTAGAAACATTGTCATGTATAGCCCGGATGCAATCGTGGGCGTCAGGCTTTGTGGTGCTCCGGTTGAAGATTTACTCTTTGGTTTCGCTCTGGTTTTATCTGTAATGAGCCTCTGGGTTTATTGGGGCCGCAAAGGCTATGGTCCAAAAAATTAATTCAGCGCGGCATAAATAATTACAGCTGCTCCAACAATTAGTGAAACATTTCTTGCGGTTTTAGTTTTGAGTATTTCTGCGGTTTTAGGAATGAAACTCATAACCAAGATAATTGCTCCAGGGATGAGAATAATTAAGCTGTGGGTTACCACTCCTGGTTCTCCAGTTTGGTATCTCAAATTCAACAGTCCCAAAGCAACTAGTAAATAACCACCCCAGCGATAATTTGTCATAGTAAATAATATCCTTTTCTTGATTCAAATAATAAAAAAATTTGGGGGCCCCATTTCTGGCGCCCCCAAATTTGCTTAATCTTCAGATCAGATTAGTGATCGTCCTTCATACCTTCTGCTGCAGACTTCAGACGAGCAATCTTCATGATTGTTAATCCGAATACGCACTTAGCAAGTACGTCTGCGATTGTGTAACCAATCTGGCGATTAACGAATGCATTTGGATCTGTAGCTGCAGTGTCGCTAAGGATTGGTAGCAAGTATGAAATTGGGTAAACGCCCCATGTTGCGATCAATAGAAGACGTAGGCGGCCAACTGTTGCTGCTACACCTTCTGGTTGACGATCCAATGACTTTCCTAGTTCTACGAATAGAACGTAAAGGATGTAAAGGAATGGGAGTGTTGATAGAACGCCCCAAATTACTTTGGTGTTTGTATCAGCTGAAATTTCACCTGGGTAACCAAGTGCGATCATCGCTGCTGATGCAGGAACTAGGCGTGAAATAAGTGAGCTTGCTGCTGCCTTAGCGAGCGCAAGTACTGCAATAACTTCTACAAGTAGAAGAGGTACAGTCAGAATCCAGTCAACGTAACGGTATGCCTCGTTGAATGCACCTTTAGCTGTTCCTACTGTTACTCCACCTTCACCTGATGACTCATTGAATGAGTTGAAGATGCGCCAGTAGTGGTATGCCGCAATGAATGTAACCATTGAAGATAGAACAAGTGCGTTGCGGTATTTTGGTAGAACGCGAGCTTGTGACACCAATGTGTAAACGGTGCATGCAAGCATCGAGATCAAGCCAAAGGAGAACACGTTATAAAGCGTGCTCCATTGACCGTTTGTTAGATTTACCATTTATTAGCCTCCGTGGGGCGTTTTGGTTCTGGGCCTCGGGTGAGGCGCCAGTCACAGATATTGCGATCCCATATGAAGAGCACAAGTTCTGCGTGGTAAAAGGGTAGGGGTGTATGACGCAAAATTCACGGGTGAAACTCAGTATTTTTAAGAAAATCAGGCGAAATCTGAGCCTGTGGGCGGCTACATATAGCCTTCGGGCATGGCAAAAAAGGTAGCTCCGGCAAAGGACCCATTCCGTTGTACTGAGTGCGGATGGAGCAGCACGAAGTGGGTTGGGCGCTGTGGTGAATGCCAGGCCTGGGGATCAGTTGAAGAGATTGCGGCGCCAAAGAAGTTATCACTTGTTGCTGGACATGTAACTTCTCCAGCACTTCCGATTGGTGAAGTTAGTTTAGAAAATGCGAAGGCCAGATCGAGTGGTGTTAGTGAATTAGATCGCGTATTGGGCGGCGGCTTAGTTCCGGGTGCAGCAATTTTATTAGCTGGCGAACCTGGAGTTGGAAAATCGACCTTGCTTTTAAGTGTCGCGGCACAGAGCGCTCGCCAAAATATTAGCTCGCTTTACATAAGTGGCGAAGAATCTGCATCTCAAGTGCGACTCCGCGCGGAACGTTTGGATGCAATCGATCCAAATTTATGGCTTGCATCTGAAAACGAATTAGGTTCGGTGATTGCACACATCGATGCCGTAAAGCCACAATTACTAATAATTGATTCAATTCAGACAATCGCAAGTGTTGCAGTTGATGGTGCACCAGGTGGCGTAACACAGGTCCGTGAAATTGCTGCAGCCCTAATTCGAATTGCAAAAGAGCGTTCAATAACTTTAATCTTGGTTGGTCATGTAACTAAAGATGGATCGATTGCTGGCCCAAGACTTCTTGAACATATAGTTGATGTCGTTCTAAACTTTGAAGGCGAACGTCACTCAAGGTTGCGACTAATCCGCGCAATTAAGAATCGTTTTGGCGCATCTGATGAAGTCGGATGTTTTGACATGAACGAGAATGGAATAACTTCACTTCCAGATCCGACAGGTTTATTCACTACTCGCCACAGCGAACCAGTTCCGGGCACTTGTGTGACCGTAACTCTTGAGGGTCGGCGACCACTTCTAGCTGAAATTCAAGCTTTGGTAAGTGCTGCTGTGCCTGATGGCCGAGATTTTGGAAACTCACGAAGAGTTACCTCTGGCTTAGATAATCCAAGAACTGCAATGACTTTGGCGGTCCTAGAACTTCGAGCCAATATTCGAGTATCTGGTCGAGATGTTTATGTTGCAACAGTCGGTGGAATGAAAATTGCCGAACCTGCGGCAGATCTAGCAGTCGCACTTGCTGTTGGTTCTGCAGCAAAAGGACTTGCGCTTCCTGCAGATTTAATTGCAATTGGTGAAGTTGGACTTGCTGGTGAAATTCGTAAAGTAACTGGAGCGACTCAGCGAATCGCCGAAGCTGCGCGCCTTGGATTTAAAAAGGCAATGGTTCCAGCAGGAAGTGATATCAAGATTTCCGGAATCGAAATAATGGAGGTCGCCCGCTTAGAGCAGGCGATTGCTCGCGTAAAAATTAATTAGTTGTTGGGGCTTCAGCCAAATCGCCAGGTGTATCTGGCATTTGCGCCTTAGGCATTCCCTTGAAGGTGAAAATTTCTTTCTCATCTTCAAGTGCCGTGCTAACAATAATAATTTCTCCAGCTTTAAGATCACCAAAGAGAATCTTCTCTGAAAGCGCATCTTCGATTTCACGTTGGATACAACGACGAAGTGGCCGTGCACCAAGAAGTGGGTCATAACCCTTCTTCGCAAGGAGTGATTTAGCTTCCGTTGTTAATTCGATTCCCATATCGCGAGCACGTAAACGCTCATCCAAATTAGCAATCATCAGGTCGACAATTTGGATAATTTCATTCTCGCTTAATTGATGGAAGACAATTACATCATCGATACGGTTTAGGAATTCTGGGCGGAAGTGATTCTTTAGCTCATCGCTAACTTTGTTCTTCATGCGCTCGTAGTTTCCTTGTTGATCTGATGCGTTCGTGAATCCAAGATTCAGGGTCTTGGAAATATCTCGAGTACCAAGGTTTGTGGTCATGATGATTATGGTGTTCTTAAAATCAACTACTCGGCCTTGGGAATCAGTTAAGCGGCCATCTTCAAGCACTTGTAGAAGTGAGTTAAAGATATCTGGGTGTGCCTTTTCGATCTCATCAAAGAGGACTACAGAGAATGGCTTGCGGCGAACTTTTTCAGTTAGCTGTCCACCTTCGTCGTATCCGACATAACCTGGAGGCGCACCAAATAGCCTTGAAGCGGTGTGCTTCTCTGAATATTCAGACATATCGAGTTGGATAAGTGCATCTGCATCACCAAATAAGAATTTAGCAAGAGTTCTTGAAAGTTCAGTCTTACCAACGCCAGATGGACCGGCGAAAATAAATGAACCACCAGGACGCTTTGGATCTTTCAAGCCAGCACGTGTGCGTCGGATTGCTTGTGAAAGCGCCTTGATTGCTTGATCCTGTCCAATTACACGGCGGTGTAACTCTTCCTCCATGCGAAGCAGGCGAGCAGTCTCGGCTTCAGTTAATTTGAATACTGGTATTCCCGTTGCGTTAGAAAGCACTTCAGCAATTAGCTCTTCAGTAACCTCAGCGACAACATCTAAATCGCCAGCTTTCCAATTCTTCTCAGCTTCATGCTTCTCTGCGATTAATGTTTTTTCCTTATCGCGGAATCCTGCAGCACCTTCGAAATCTTGAGAATCAATTGCAGATTCTTTAGCTTTACGCGCTTCCGCAATTTTGTCATCGTATGCACGAAGCTCTGGTGGCGCAGTCATGCGTCGAATGCGTAACCTTGAACCAGCTTCATCAATTAGATCGATTGCCTTATCTGGCAAGAAGCGATCGGAAATATAACGGTCAGCCATTTGAGCCGCGCCAACTAGCGCAGCATCAGTGATTGAAACTTTATGGTGGGATTCATAGCGATCACGAAGGCCCTTAAGAATTTCAATTGTGTGCTCAACAGTTGGTTCTGCAACTTGAATTGGCTGGAAGCGACGTTCAAGTGCAGCATCTTTCTCAAAATGCTTGCGATACTCATCAAGAGTTGTTGCACCAATTGTCTGTAACTCACCTCGGGCAAGCATTGGCTTCAAGATGCTTGCAGCATCAATTGCGCCTTCTGCTGCGCCTGCGCCAACAAGGGTATGGATCTCGTCAATAAAAAGAATTATGTCGCCGCGAGTACGGATTTCTTTCAATACTTTCTTAAGACGCTCTTCGAAATCTCCGCGGTAACGGCTGCCGGCAACAAGCGCTCCAAGATCGAGTGAATAAACTTGCTTCTCTTTAAGAGTTTCTGGAACATCGCCTTTAACAATTGATTGCGCAAGCCCTTCAACAATTGCAGTCTTACCAACTCCAGGTTCACCAATTAAAACTGGGTTGTTCTTTGTTCGGCGTGAAAGAATCTGCATAACTCTTTCGATCTCTTTATCGCGCCCAATCACTGGATCGAGTTTTCCTTCGCGTGCAGCTTGCGTAAGGTTGCGACCAAATTGATCAAGTACCAATGAAGTAGATGGGGTTCCTTCCGCAGGTCCGCCAGAAGTTGCAGCTTCTTTTCCTTGATAACCAGATAAAAGTGAGATTACTTGAGTGCGAACACGATTTAAGTCAGCACCAAGTTTTACCAATACTTGAGCGGCTACGCCTTCGCCTTCGCGAATTAAGCCTAAAAGAATATGTTCAGTTCCAATGTAGTTATGTCCAAGTTGTAGCGCTTCGCGAAGTGAAAGTTCTAGAACTTTCTTTGCGCGTGGCGTAAATGGAATATGGCCCGAAGGTGCTTGTTGACCTTGACCAATTATTTCTTCAACTTGAGAGCGGACTGCCTCGAGTGAGATACCAAGAGCTTCAAGAGCCTTTGCAGCTACGCCTTCACCTTCATGAATTAAACCTAGAAGGATATGTTCGGTTCCGATGTAATTGTGATTGAGCATGCGGGCTTCTTCTTGCGCCAACACAACAACACGTCGGGCTCGATCGGTAAAGCGCTCGAACATCGCAGGTCTGCCTTTCTAGTTATTGATTAAAGTCTCAATCAATGGCCCAACTCTATGCGAAGGGCGGTATTGGGTCTAACCCAATATGGGCCCAATTTATGCCCAGAAAACTGAGATTTTGCCCAATATCTTGTGGTCACAGCTTTGAAGCTATAGAGATTTTAGAGGGTGAGCAGCATTCGGACATTACCGAGGGTATTTGGCTTCACGCTCTCAAGATCCAAGAATTCAGCAACACCACTGTCATACGAATGTAGAAGTTCGGTGTAAACATCTGGCGAGACCGGAGTTCCTTCAATCTCTTTAAAACCATGTCGACCAAAAAATTGAGTTTCAAATGTTAAACAGAATATTCGCTTGACTCCAAGTTCAGTTGCTCTCTTGATGAGCGCTTCAAGAATTCCGTGACCAACACCTTTGCTACGAACGTTCATGTCAACTGCTACTGAACGAACTTCTGCAAGATCTTCCCAGAGCACGTGAACCGCGCCGCAGCCAACAATTTTGCCATCAAGTTCAGCAATCATAAATTCTTGAACGCTTTCATACAAAGTTACAGTCTCTTTGGTTAGTAAGCGACCACCAGCGGCATACTCATCAATAATTTTTCTAATAGCCTTGATGTCGCTAGTGCGTGCTGGACGAATCAACAGTGACATTTATTCTTCAGGCTTCACTAGTGGAAAGAGAATAGTTTCGCGAATTCCTAGGCCAGTTAGCGCCATCAATAATCGATCTGCGCCCATACCCATACCGCCCATTGGTGGCATTGCATATTCCATTGCGCGTAGGAAATCTTCATCAATCTGCATAGCTTCAAGATCACCTTTAGAACCAAGCGCTGCTTGTTCAGTTAACCGTTCGCGTTGGATAACAGGATCAATCAATTCTGAATAGCCGGTAGCAAGTTCGAAACCATCAATATATAAATCCCACTTTTCGGCAACGCCAGGAATTTCGCGGTGCGCACGGACTAATGGCGAGGTATCTACTGGGTAACCTTTAACAAAGATTGGTCCGCTTAATTTATCGCTCGCAACATGTTCGAAGATTTCTTCGGCTAATTTTCCGGTAACCCACTTCGGATCAACCTTCATGGCTAGTTTCTCAGCAATTTTTACCAATTCGGGACGTGGAGTTAGCGCAGTGACTTCTTGGCCAACGCCATTTGAGATCAAATCAAAGAGTGATGCTTCTTCCCACTTACCACCCAAATCAACTTGGCGACCATCGTGATGAGTTACAACGTGGCTACCCGAGGTTGCTAGCGCAGCATCCTGGATTAATTGACGAGTTAATTCAGCAATTGAATTCCAATCCCCATATGCTTCATAACTTTCAATCATGGCAAATTCTGGCGAGTGACTTGAATCAGCACCTTCATTTCTAAAGTTGCGATTAATTTCAAAGACTCGTTCTATCCCGCCGACCACACAGCGTTTTAGGAATAACTCCGGAGCAATGCGGAGGAATAATTCCATGTCGTATGCATTACTTAAGGTTTTAAAAGGTCTTGCAGTAGCACCGCCATGCATAACTTGGAGCATCGGTGTTTCGACTTCTACAAAGCCTCGTTTGTGAAAAGTTTCCCGAAGAGCGCGCATAACACTTGGGCGTAATCTGGCATTTGATCGCGCTTCTGGGCGAACAATTAAATCGACATATCTCATGCGAACACGAGTCTCTTCAGATAGTGGCTTGTGTTCTACGGGAAGTGGCCGCAAAGATTTTGCCGCCATTTTCCAACTAGCTGCCAGAATAGAAAGTTCACCGCGTTTTGAAGTTATAACTTCACCAGTAACGCTTACTAAATCTCCTAAATCAACATCAGATTTCCAGAGGTCTAAAACTTCTTGGCCAACTTTATCTAGCGAGAACATCGCTTGAATTTCAGTTCCGTCACCTTCGCGCAAAGTTGCAAAACAAAGTTTTCCAGTATCACGTTTGAAAATAACGCGACCAGCGATACTCTCTATAACTCCGGTGGCAACATCAATTGCTAAATCTTTATGAACTTCACGAATCTCTTTAATGCTCTTACTTCTAGGAACTTCTACTGGATATGGCTCGCTTCCACGCTCAATAATCGCAGCGCGCTTCTCACGCCTGATGCGCAATTGCTCGGGCAGATCATCAGCCTCTGGCGCACTCTGTGAAATATTTTTCTCGCTCATAAGGAGTGTAAGCCTATCGTTTCAGTGGGTCAGGAATTGCGTTCGTGAACGAGACGAAGTCCAATTAGGGTCAAATCTGGCTCATGGAAATCGATAGTTTCACTCACTCCTAATACCAATGGTGCAAGGCCACCTGTTGCGATGACACTAACCTCGCCGGAATCGGGATAAAGAATTGCTAATTCATCTGCTATTCGATTTACCAATCCATCAACCTGTCCAGCAAAGCCATAGATAGTTCCAGATTGCAGTGCCTCAACAGTATTTTTTCCAATCACATTTCTTGGTTTTACTAATTCAACTCGGCGCAACTGAGCGGCACGCGCTGCTAGCGCTTCAACTGAAATTTCAATTCCGGCGGCAAGTGCACCACCTAAAAACTCCCCTTTGGGCGAGACAACATCTAAATTAGTTGAAGTTCCAAAATCAACAACAATGCATGGTCCATTTTCACCATAAAGCTCATGTGCGGCCAAGGTATTAACGATTCGATCTGCGCCAATTTCTTTTGGGTTATCTACTTGAAGTGGCACACCAGTCTTTACACCTGGTTCGACAATTGTTGTTTGTAGATCTGGATAAAAAGTTGTAATCATGGTTCGCAATTCGCGAAGTGTCGATGGAACCGTAGAACAGATAGCAAGAGCTGTTACTTCAAATCCTTGAACTAGGGCGGAGTATCGAACCCAGAGTTCATCAGCAGTATCTCTTGGGTCGGTCTTTACGCGCCAACTTCTTATCAGTGCTTTATTTTCAAAGACACCCAATACTGTGTTTGTATTCCCGACATCGATTGCTAGCAACATTTCTACTCCATTCTCAGATCTAATCCGATATCTAGAACTGGAGCTGAGTGCGTAAGTGCCCCAACTGCCAGATAATCGACACCAGTTTTTGCATAAGCATGTGCGTTGTTCAAAATTAAGCCACCAGATGCTTCAAGTTTTGCTGCGCCATTAACTATTTCGACAGCTGCTCGGCACTCTTCAATCGACATATTGTCGAGCATTACTAGGTCCGCACCGGCTTCAACAACTTCACGTAATTGCTGAAGTGAATCAACTTCAACCTCTAATGGCAGCTCTGGATATTTAGCTTTAACTAATTTGAAAGCCTCAGCCACTCCACCAGCAGCAAGAACGTGATTATCTTTAATCAATGCCGCATCGGCTAATGAAAGTCGATGGTTAATTCCGCCACCCATACGAACTGCATACTTCTCAAGTTCGCGTAAGCCAGGCGTAGTCTTTCGAGTATCTCGTATCAAAGTATTTGTATCCGAAACCGCATCAACCCATTGTTTGGTCAAGGTTGCGATCCCACTTAAGTGTCCAAAGAAATTAAGCGCACTTCGCTCAGCGAGAAGTAGCGCTCTTGTTTTACCACGAGCACTCAGCACCAATTTATTTACGGGGATGGATTCACCATCATTATGGAAGATTGAATAATCTGTAACACCACACACCTCAAGCACCGCGCAAACAATTGGCACCCCTGCGAGAACGCCAGGCTTGCGATTCACAAACTGCGCAGTTGAATACTGATCATCTGGAATTGTGGCGGTAGATGTAACATCAGTGCCGCCGTTCAAATCTTCCGCAATCGCCGCGCGAACAAGTTGCTCAATATGTTCTGGGCGCAGGCCCGCATCTTGTATCTGTTTCACAAGCGAATTACTAAGTGTCATAACTTCACTTCCTCTAATTTTGAACTCCAAACACCATTTTGATCATAACTTTGTAGAATCCGCTTTACCCACTCATCGCTGCTATCTGGAAAATCACTTCGCCAATGCGAGCCGCGAGATTCACAACGCAAAAGTGCAGCGCGGACAATTGCAGTTGCCAAAAGATAAAGATTTGAAGCTTCCCAAGCTTCAATACATGGCTCTGTACTTGTGTGCCCAGCAAGTTGCTCTAAAGTTAAAAGTGTTTCGCGAAGTGATTGTTCATTTCGCATAACTCCTGCGCCCTGACTCATCGCGAGTTGTAGGGTCATTTTGATTGCTGGGTTAATCAAGAAATCCTTCGAAGTACTTCTGCTTGGCTCACTTTGCGGAACAATATTGGCAGCGATATCTGCTGAAATGCGGGTTCCAAAAACTAAACCTTCGAGCAACGAATTTGATGCCAATCTATTAGCGCCATGTGCGCCAGTGCATGCTGTTTCGCCACATGCATACAGCCCTGGAATGGAAGTACGACCTAGTAAATCTACCTTCACGCCACCCGATGAATAGTGCGACGCCGGAGAAACCGGAATCATCTGTTTTCTTGGATCAATCCCATTTTCGATACAAGAGGCAAAAATAGTTGGAAAGCGTTCTGGGAAATCTGCAATTTTTGTTGCATCAAGCCAGACGTGTGGTGAATTGCTCTCTTTCATCTGCTTGAAAATTTCAATTGCAACAATGTCGCGCGGTGCAAGATCGCCTTGCGGATGTTTATCTTTCATGAAACGAATACCTTTATCGTTTACAAGTTGAGCACCTTCACCTCGTACTGCTTCACTTATCAACGGTTGTTGCCCGCTCAAACTATCGTCTCGCCACAAAACGGTTGGATGGAATTGTATGAATTCAACATCTGCAATCTCTGCTCCGGCGCGAAGAGCCAATGCAACACCATCACCAGTTGAAACCGAAGGGTTAGTTGTTTGAGAATAAACTTGTCCTAAACCACCAGTTGCAATTACAACAGCACGAGCGAGTGCGCGTCCAACGCCATCACGACTTCCGGCACCAATAACATGGAGTGTCACACCACATACTCGACCCGCGTCACTCTTCAATACATCGATTGCTAGTGCGTTTTCAATTACTTCAATTCCATCATCGCCATTAACGGCAGCAAGTAGCGCTCGTGAAACCTCAGCACCAGTTGCATCTCCGCCCGCGTGCAGAATTCGATTACGCAAATGGCCACCTTCGCGAGTAAGTGCAATTTCACCAGTCTCAGATTTATCAAACACCGCGCCCCGAGCAATTAATTTGCGAACCGCCTCCGGACCTTCAGTGACTAAAACATCTACGGCATCGATGTCGCAGAGTCCAGCCCCAGCTATCAAAGTATCTTTCTTGTGTTGTTCTGGCGTATCTCCAGGTCCAAGTGCTGCAGCGATTCCACCCTGCGCCCACTTAGTAGAGCCTTCATCAATTCTTGCTTTTGTCACGAGCAGAACTGAGAGATTACTTGCTCGCAAATTTAAGGCAGTTGTTAGTCCAGCAACGCCTGATCCAATAACAATTACATCAGCGTTGACAGTCCATCCTGGACTTCCAGCAAGTAGTTTCATTTAGAAACTCCAAGTTTTACCATAGCCATATTGTCTATCAATCTAACGCCATTAATCCAGCCTGCGACGATAGCGCGCACATTCTTGGTTTCTGCAGTCGCAACTTCAAAAGAATTCTCATCAATTAATTCGGCATAGTCTACTAAAAAGTTAGGAATTGAACTTATGCCTTTTATTAAATCAGTTCTCGCAGCTTCCAACTGTGCAGCAGAGTTCGCACTCTCTAACGCACGAAAGATACCGATGGCACTCTCTCTATCTGAATTTGAAAGTCGAATGTTTCTGGATGACATAGCTAGACCGCTTGCGTCGCGGATTGTTGGTGCTGAAATAATTTTTACTGGAAGCTCGAGTTTTTCAACCATGTCCTTTATTAAGAAAAGTTGCTGGAAATCTTTTTCGCCAAACACCGCAAATTCTGGATTTGTTAAATCAAATAACCTTTTAACAACGGTCAAAACGCCATCAAAGTGGCCAAATCTATGAACGCCTTCAAATAAGTTTCCTATTTCTCCAGCAGAAATTATTGTGGGCTCGCTTGGGTATATCTCTTCAAAAGTTGGATTCCAAACAAAAGTTGCGCCGCTCGCTTCGGCCAATTGTCTATCTGCTTCAGCTGTCTTTGGATAGTTTGAGAAATCATTTGCATTCTCAAATTGCAATGGGTTGATGAAGATGCTTACGACCACATTCTCAGTAAATTCTTTTGCAATTTCTATAAGTGATTGATGCCCAGCGTGAAGCGCACCCATAGTTGGAACCAGGGCGGCTGGGTGTTCTAGCTTCAGATTCATGCTCCAGTCCTTTCCGGGTACCGGGCTCGAGCCAAAAGTTTACTGCGCAAATTAGATTCGAAGCAAAATCTCTTCGACAATTCCAGCGCCTGGCAACTCTGCGGTTGGGTCTATCTCTGACCAGGGTTCAAGAACGAATCTGCGCTCATGCGCTCTGGGGTGTGGGAGAACTAAATCTGGCGTATTAATTTTTTCGCTGCCATAGACAATCAGATCAAGATCAATTGTTCTTGGTCCCCAATGAATTTCCCGAGTCCGTCCCAATCGAGATTCAATCTGTAAAAGTGCTTTGAGCAAATCGTGGGGAGCAAGGGAAGTGTCAGCGATTAACACGGCATTTAAATACTTGGGTTGGTCTGGACCACCAACAGGATCTGTTTCGTAATTCGTGGATAGGTGAGTAACTTCGATAATTTTTGCAATCTCGGCAACAGCGCTATCTATATTCAACTCACGATTGCCTAAATTAGAACCAAGCGCGATGACAGCCTTCATCTACTTCGTACTATCGTTACTGAGATATCTGTGAACTTAACTCCCACAGGTGCATTTGGTTTGTGAACAGTGACTTCAACTTGATTAACCAAGCTAAATTCCTCAAGTACTCGCTTACCGATTCGTTCCGCTAGCGCTTCAATTAAATCAAGTGGTTCGCCGGTTATCTCTGCTACAGCAGCTTCGGCAACACTCGCGTAGTTAACAGTTAATTTCAAATCATCGCTCTTTCCTGCCAGAGCGAGGTCTAGAAACAATTTCAAATCAACTATAAAAACTTGACCATCTCTCCGTTCATCTGGAAAGACTCCGTGATACCCAGTTGCAGAAATGCCCGTTAAAGCAATGTTGTCGCTCACTTACGCATCTCCTCTACTACTGCAATTGCATCTCTATGGGGCTTAACTGAATGTGTACGTACTCCCCAAATCCCAGCCTTCGCCATAATAGTTGTTATAGCTACTGAAGCAGAATCTCGATCATCTGCTGAATTCGCGCCAAGCAAATCTCCTAAAAATCTTTTGCGAGAAGCTCCGACAAGAACTGGGAAACCCAATAAATTCAAGCGATCAATATTTTTTAACAACTCCCAATTATGTTCGGCAGTTTTTGCAAAACCGATACCCGGATCCAAAATTATTTGTTCAGGCAGTATTCCGGCTTTAGTTAGCGCAATTACCCGATCATCTAATTCATCTTTTACTTCACTTACTACGCTCTTATAAGTGGCGGCATTAGCCATATCTTTTGCATGTCCGCGCCAATGCATAACAACATATTGAATGGCCGAATTACTTGCTACAACTGCTGCCATCTTAGGATCAGCTAAACCACCGCTCACGTCATTAATTATTGTGGCGCCAGCACCGATCGCTGCTTGCGCAATATTCGCCCGGGTTGTATCAATGCTAAGAGTTATGCCCAATTCGGCTAATTCGGTAATCACTGGAATAACACGATCTCGTTCAACTTCTTCACTAACTCGATCAGCGCCCGGACGAGTGGATTCACCGCCAACGTCAATAATGTCAACGCCCTCTGAAATCATCTCTTTTGCTCGGTTGATTGCAGATTCAAAATCAAAATGTCTGCCACCGTCCGCAAAAGAATCTGGGGTTACATTCAAAATCCCCATAACGAGTGTGCGTTGTTGTGACATGTTATCTATTGTTAGAAGTTATTAAACTCATTGCTTCAGCTCGAGTTGCTGGATCCCGCAATTGGCCACGAACTGCGGATGTAATTGTCTTTGCTTCTGATTTTCTAACTCCGCGCATTGACATGCACAAATGTTCGCAATCAATCACAACAATCACGCCCGCTGGGTTTAAAACTTCAACCATCGCATCAGCTATCTGTGAAGTTAAACGCTCTTGAACTTGTGGCCGTTTCGCATACATATCAACAAGTCTGGCTAATTTTGAGAGGCCGGTGATTTGACCGCGCTCCCCTGGTATATAACCGATATGAGCAACCCCATGAAATGGTGTTAGGTGGTGTTCGCAATGTGAAAACACTTCGATATCGCGAACAATTACTAGTTCGCGATGGCCGATATCAAAAGTTGTAGAAAGTACTTCTTCAGGCTTCTGCCAAAGGCCAGCGAAATTCTCACGAAGCGCTCTTGCAACTCGCGCTGGTGTATCACGTAGTCCATCCCGTGTTGGATCTTCACCGATTGCAATCAGTAATTCTCTTACCGCTTTTTCGGCACGATCATGATCAAACTCGCGTTTGGCACCACCGTCATGCGGTCCCATAGAAACCGGAGTTATTTCATTCACTTGGTGGTGTTACTTTCTTCTTCGCTTTACGCGCAGTTTTTTCTTCTTCGTCTACAACTGGAGGTTGTGGTTTTGCTGGCGAAAGCGCAACCGGAGGTTGGCTACTTGGCTTGCGTAGATTTGATCCAGTCCAGGCAGGTCGCTTAGAAACTAATCTAACCTTCTTAAAAATCAACTCGATTTCATCTTTTAACAGCGTCTCTTTTTCGAGAAGAACTTCAACTAGGTCATCGAGAATTTCACGATTAGCTACCAAGATTTCATATGCTTCTTGATGAGCATTCTCAATTAGCACGCGAATTTCACTATCAACAATGCCAGCTACCTCTTCGGAGTAATCGCGTTGATGTCCGTAGTTTCGACCTAGGAATGGTTCACCCTCACTAACACCGAGTTTGATTGCGCCGATGCGCTCGGTCATTCCATATTGTGTAACCATTGCACGAGCTAAATTAGTGGCCTTTTCAATATCATTTGATGCACCTGTTGTTGGATCGTGGAAAATTAACTCTTCGGCCGCGCGACCACCAAGTGAGTACGCAAGCTGATCTAGCATCTGATTTCTAGTTGTTGCATATCGATCTTCATCCGGCAAGATCATTGTGTAACCAAGTGCGCGACCTCGCGGCATAATTGTAATTTTATGAACAGGGTCAGTGTGTGGAAGTGCGTGTGCCACAAGTGCGTGACCACCTTCGTGATAGGCAGTAATTCTGCGCTCTTCTTCCGTCATTAATCTAGTTTTACGTTGTGGTCCAGCCATAACGCGATCAATAGCTTCATCGAGCGCTGCATTTGTAATGACCTTTGCATTTTCACGGGCTGTTAATAGCGCCGCTTCATTTAGAACGTTTGCTAGGTCGGCTCCAGTGAAACCAGGTGTGCGTTTTGCGAAATCCGCCAAGTTAACTGATTTAGCAACAGGCTTATTTTTTGCATGAACAGCAAGGATTGCAGTACGACCTTTTAAGTCTGGTCTATCAACTGGTATCTGCCGATCAAATCTTCCCGGACGTAGAAGCGCTGGATCTAAAACATCTGGACGGTTAGTTGCTGCAATCAAAATTACTTGGCCATTCGCTTCGAAACCATCCATTTCAACAAGTAGTTGATTAAGAGTTTGCTCGCGTTCATCGTGTCCGCCGCCAAGTCCAGCACCACGTTGTCTACCAACCGCATCTATTTCATCTACGAAAATAATTGCTGGGGCATTTGCCTTTGCTTGGGCAAAGAGATCGCGGACTCGTGATGCACCGACTCCAACAAACATTTCAACAAATTCTGAACCTGAAATTGAATAGAACGGAACATTAGCTTCGCCAGCTACTGCACGCGCAAGTAAGGTCTTTCCGGTTCCTGGTGGCCCGTAGAGAAGAACTCCCTTAGGAATTTTTGCGCCGATATCTTGATACTTCTGGGGTGCTGCTAAGAAATCTTTAATTTCAGTAAGTTCCGCAACTGCTTCGTCCGCGCCAGCAACATCTGCAAAAGTGTTTTTTGGCATCTCTTTTGTCTGCAGTTTTGCCTTTGATTTACCAAATGAGAAGACGCGATTTCCGCCTTGGGCATTGCCCATAAAAAGAAGAAGCAGAAAACCAATTAACAAGAGTGGCGCGAAACTTAAGAAGAGAGACATCAAGAATGACTGTGATGGAACTTTTACATCCCACTTTTTAGGAGGCGGATTGCTGGTTAAAAGTTCAATTATTTGTGGTTCTTCGCCGCTTACATATGATGCATAAATCTTCTTAGAACCCTTAACAAAATTCCCAGATTTTAGGATTACTTCAATCTTCTGTTCTCGATCAACAACTAGAGCTGAATCAACTTTGTTCGCCGAAATAGCTGCAAGAATCGTTGAGGTTTCGACCTTAGTGAATTTATCTCCACTTGAAGAAATCCGGCCGAAGAAACTTACAAGAACGAGTGCAAGAACAATCCAAAACAAAGGTCCGCGTAGAACTTTACGGAATCGCGCCTTAGAAAATGTAATTTTCTTTTTAGCTACTGGTGGCGCTTTCTTTTTGGAGTTTTTTTCACTCATGAATACATGTGCTTTGCTAGTACGCCGATGAAATCAAGATTGCGATACTTTTCATTAAAATCTAGACCGTAACCAACTACGAATTCAGTAGGAATATCAAAACCAACATACTTCACATCTACTTCAACTTTTGCAGCTTCAGGCTTACGTAGCATCGTTAAAATCTCAACGCTCTTTGCGCCGCGAGATTCTAAGTTCGCCTTTAACCAGCCGAGAGTTAATCCGGTATCAACAATATCTTCCACAATAATTACTTCGCGGCCGGTAATATCACGATCTAAATCTTTTAGAATTCGAACAACACCACTTGATTTTGTTCCAGAACCATATGAAGAAACTGCCATCCAATCCATTTCAATATGACGTTGCAATGATCTGGCGAAATCTGCCATTGTCATCACCGCACCCTTTAGAACGCCAATCAAAAGTAAATCTCTACCTTGATAATCCTTCTCAACTTGCATTGCTAACTCTTTTAAACGCGCGCGAATTTCTACTTCAGTAACAATTACGCGTTCGATATCAGTGCCGGTTGTTGCTAGATCCACGAGGCGATTCTCTTTCTACTTTTTAAGGCTCATTTCGGTCAGTGCGTGAGAGCGAAAGTCTGCCCGAAATTCGGGAAACCTTCACACCACCAGGTAGCGCTGTGTGGCCCTGGCCACGCCAATCGCTCACCAGAGCCTCGATTGGCTCAATATGAGCGGCAGAAATACTCCCTGCTGGGGCGCCCATCGCATAAATCGCCAGTCGCAGAATTCGACTTCGAATAGCAATAGGCAGGTCTGTCAGTAGTGAGATCTCAATGCTCGACGGCTCAATTTTGCCAAAAACTTCTTCCGCCCACTGATCGAGTGCGATTGCATCCTCGCGTAGAAGTTTTGCAGATCTAGCAAGTGCATCAGTAATTCCAGGACCGATTTCATTTTCTAGCAAGGGAAGAATATTTTCCCGAACTCTGACTCTTGCGAATTCTTGATCTGAATTATGTGGATCAACCCAAAAATCAATTCCAACTTCACGGCATGCTGCTTCTGTTGTCAAACGATCAATTGTTAGAAGTGGTCTAATAAAAATTCCTGATACTTCCTGCATTCCAGAGAGCGATTTTGTACCAGACCCTCTTGCTAAACCAAGTAGCACGCCTTCTGCTTGATCATTTTTTGTATGGCCTAATAAAAATGAAGTTGCACCATAAGTTTCAATTGCTTGTTGGAAAACTTTATATCGCGCCCTGCGCGCTGAGGCCTCTAGTCCATCTGTAATTTGTACATTGGCCTGTCCAATGAATACATCTTTATACCCAAGGGTAATCAACTGCTGCTTAGCAAATTGCGCAATCTTCTCTGAATTTTCTTGCAATTTATGGTCGACAACAACTGCGATCAAATCAATTGCAAAGTTTTCTGCCTCTAATTTTGAAGCTGCAGCTAGGGCTAGCGAATCGGCACCTCCTGAAACTCCGATGCATACCTTTGAATTTGGTTCAATCCTTTCAAACCAAACTCGAACTGCTTTACGCAGTTCTAAGAGTGCCGGAGTTGTAATGCTCATATGGCGCACTCTATAAAACTTTTATACTCGACCGCCAGATGGCATTAAGCCCTTAATGCTGTACATATTGGAATAGATGAGCCCAACTTTTCGAGAATTAGCTTCCCACATCATTCCATTTCCAGCATAAATCGTAATGTGGTGGATGTTTTGAACTGAACCATCATATGAATAGAAGAGTAAGTCGCCTGGCAATAATTCACTAAATGGAACTCGCTTCGTCGCAACAAAATAAAGTGCTGCATTTAACCGGCCCCAGGATGGATATCCCAGACCTGCACTTTTATATGCTGCATAAACCAATCCTGAACAATCAAAAGCGTTCGGACCTTGTGCGCCCCAAATATATGGTTTACGTGCAAGCACTTGCTTCTTTGCAAAAGCAACCGCTTTAGTTCTCATCTCTTCAGTCGAACGAATTGTTGATCGACCTGTGAATCCCTTATTTGGCCAAACTTTGAATTGATTTGGCGTTTTGCTTGCAGTTGCCGCATTGCTCTCTTCCAAGAGTGCAAGTTGTCTTTGAACTTCAAGACTTACTCGGAAATTTTTTGCTTTTGCAAGTTCGGCTGCAAGTTTATTCTGAACAGCTCGTAACTTATTAACCTCTTTTTGCTGAGCCGCTTTTGCTTCATCAGCTGTTTTTTTAGCTGCCGCAACTTTCAAAGTCGCACTCTCTTGTGCTGCTTTCGTGCGATCTGCTTCAAGTTTTGCAACTTTTGCTGCAGCTTCGGCTACCTTGAAACGTTTTAGTGCAACTGTGTTTGTATTACCAATTTTATCTAACGTGGTTAATTGATCGATTAAATCCTGCGGTCCGTTAGCGCTAAGCAGAGCACTAATGTTTGAAAAATCGCCACCAAGTTTGTAGGCATTCGATGCCATTTTTCCAATTACTCGAGTTGCTTTAGAAACCTCAGCTTGAGTTTTTGCGGCATGCTCTGCTGCGGCCCGCGCATTAGCTTTAGCAATTGCTAACTCTTTAAGCGCTTTGTTGTATGCGACTTGAGCAGTACTTGCAATCGCAGCTAATTGATTTAAAGTTTTAGTCGCTGAATTTAAAACTGCCGCTGCCTTTTTGGCTGCTGCTGCTTTAGCTTCTTCTTCTTTCTTCGCCGCATCTATCTGAGCTTGAGTCGGCTTAGGAGTTTTAGCAAGAGCTAAATCAGAGCTGACTATTGAGAGACCGATCGCAAGGGCTAGTAGAGCGCTAGTTGACTTGCGAGATTTACTAAAAAACATTTCTTGGCGGCCTCCAGGGAAGTTAATTCCCTAAGGGTATCTAAGGCGAAAGCACTTAACCGTGAATTATTGCGAAGAAATACCTTGTGTCGCTAATTTGAAACATCTCTCCTCTTGAAAAGAAGTGCAGCAAGGCCGCCACTAACAATTAAGTAAGTCAAAGAGACCACAATCGAGTGCTTGTAACTTAAGTCGGGATTTCCACCTTCGCCGAGGTTTGAGAAATTAATCCCGGGCAGCCACTTTCCAGTGCTATTGATTAGCGCAGCGAGAATATTCTCCAAAATTAGATTCCATAGAACGCCGACTGCAATTGCACTTATTGGGGATCTCAGTAGAAGCCCAAGAATCATTCCGAAAGTTCCAAAGCATAGGGTTGCGATAAAGATATTGAGAGTGCTTTCGAATAGTAAATGCATAGCGGTAGAAGTGGTCCAAGATGCCGTATCAACTTTTGCTCGCCCTGCTAGCGCAAAAGAGATACCAATGCTTAGAACGCCGGCGAAGAGCACCATTACTAATGCGAAGAGCTTCATTGAAATAAATTTGCCAGCCAATATTTTCATTCGAGATGGTTGGCGAACCAAGAGATTTCGCAGCGTTCCCAATGAGTATTCCTGCGCAGTTTGTGATGCAAAAATGCAGAGTGCGACTATGCCAAGAAATACTCCAACTAACCTGAATCCATAAACCAATCCAGTTGCCTGGCTTAACTCTTCTGGGCCAACGCGTTGACCGCGTTTTGAGTTTCCATCCTGCGAATTGATCATTAAAAAGAGAATTGAAGTGAAGAGCGCGCTAAGTCCGCCGACTGTTGCGATAGTCCCTAAAAGAAGTGTGGGGCGACGGAGTTTGTGAAGCTCGGCGATTACAACGCGAATCATTTGTTATCTCCCGTCATTTCGAAGAAAGTTTCTTCAAGCGTTGGAAGAACTACTGAAATAGAAGAGAGGGTAATTCCAGATTCGAAGGCCATCCGATTTATTGCTGCGCTAGCTTCGATAGGTGCAGAAATGTGTAAGTTGCCTTCCACTACAACAACTTGATATCCAGCGCTCGTAATTTTCTCTGCTAGTTTTGTTAGATCAACTTCATATTCGGGTCTGGCAACAATCATCGGCTTCTGCGCCGAAAGTAATTCGTTTGTGCGTCCAGAAAATATAACTTTACCTTCGCGCAACATAACTAAGTATTCGCAGATCATTTCAAGCTCGCTAAGGATGTGCGAAGAAACAAAAATTGTAGTTCCGCTATCTGCTAAATCTCTTATGATTCCGCGAACTTCTTGAATTCCTGAAGGGTCTAAACCGTTAGTTGGTTCATCTAAAATAAGGAGTTTTGGATTTGGCAACAGCGCTGCGGCAATACCCAGTCGTTGTTTCATGCCCAAGGAGTAAGTTTTAAATTTAGAACTTCCGCGATCAGCTAAATCAACTTTTTTTAGTAATTCATCGACTCTTGAGAGTGGAAAACCACCAAGCTCGGCTAATACTTTCAAATTCTCGCGACCAGAAAGTGCCGGATAAAAAGCGGGTCCTTCAATCATCGCACCAACCAGTGGTAAGTATTTTTCAGGATGCGTAATGCTCTCGCCTAATACAGTTCCACTTCCACCGCTTGGAGTTATTAGACCAAGCAACATCCGAATGGTTGTGGTTTTACCTGAACCATTTGGCCCCACAAAGCCACAGATTGATCCAGCCGGGACCTCAAAATTCCCGTGCGATAAGGCTGCACGTTGACCATAAACCTTTGTTAAATCCGTAGCAGTTATCGCAAATGTTGAGCCTTTGTTCATGTCTCCACCCTACCTACTAAACTTGTCGCATGACTCATCAGCATCGACCTTGGGGATATTCCAATTCATCCGACGGAGATCTTCCTGATTGGCAATTACATGAAGAAACTCTTGCAGTTCGCGCAGGCTTAGCGAGATCTGGTTTCGGTGAAACTGGCGAAGCGATGTATCTAACAAGTGGATATACGTATGACAGCGCAGAGCAAGCAGTTCATTCCTTTACCGATGAAGTGGATCACTTTGTTTACAGTCGCTTTGCAAATCCAACAGTTTCAATGTTTGAACAACGGCTTGCCGCAATTGAAGGCGCCGAATATTGCGTAGCTACCGGCTCTGGAATGTCAGCAATGTTTGCATCAATTGCCTGCATGGTAGAAGCAGGAGATCGAATTGTTGCCGCCGCATCTATGTTTAGCTCTTGTTATGTTGTTCTCTCGGAAATCCTGCCAAAGTGGGGCATAAAAGTTGAATTTGTAAAAGGAAACGATAAGAAAGTTTGGGAGAAAGCGCTTAGCGAAAAAACTAAAGTTGTTTTCATCGAAACTCCAAGTAACCCAATGTTAGAAATCATAGATCTAAAAATGGTTAGCGATTTGGCCCATAGCGCCGGTGCAACTGTGATTGTTGACAATGTAATGGCCTCACCAATTCTGCAAAAACCACTCCAACATGGCGCCGATGTTGTTATGTATTCAGCTACAAAACATATTGATGGGCAAGGCCGAGTTCTTGGTGGTGCGATTCTTGGTGGATTTGATTACATTCAGAATTATCTGAATCCATTCATTAGGCATACTGGGCCAACTCTTAGCGCATTCAATGCATGGGTTCTCGTAAAGTCTCTTGAAACTTTAGCCATGCGCGTAAACCGAATGAATGAAAGTGCACAAGCTGTTGCCGAGTTTTTAGCTCAAATCCCTAAAGTTAAATCGGTAAATTATCCTGGCTTGAAATCTCACAACGGTTTTGATGTTGCGCAAAAACAGATGACTGGCGGTGGAACAACCCTAAGTTTCGAGATTGCCGGCGGACCGAGCGAGCTATTCAAAGTCATGGACGCGCTTAAAGTTATCGATATTTCAAATAATCTAGGTGATAGTAAGTCGCTAATTACTCATCCTGCTTCGACAACTCATCGCAGATTAGATCTGGTTACCCGGGAATCTATGGGTATTACCGACTCCCTAGCGAGATTATCTGTTGGCCTTGAGCACTCTTCAGATTTGATTAAGGATTTACAACAAGCGCTGCGATAACCAGAAGCAGTGAATAAACACTCAAGTAAGTAATTGACCACTGAAACAATTTAGCGGCCGCTTTATTTGAATCTGGGCCATCAATCTTTAGTAGTTCCAAGGCGAAGCCAAGTGCAATAGCGATTGTAATTACCCAGCACCACCAAGGAAGGCCTGCGCTCCAATTAACTCCAAGCGAGGCAACAAACATTCCAATTGTGTGAAACCACATCTGCTTTTCCACGGATTTAATCGAAGCAACAACTGGCAACATTGGAATTCCAGCTGCTGCATAATCTTCTTTATATTTAATAGCAAGGGCCCAGAAATGTGGTGGCGTCCAGAAAAAAATTACTAGAAAGAATAGCCATGCGGTCAGTGAAAGCGAATTTGTGATTGCGGCCCAACCAATTAGGACCGGCATGCATCCTGCGATTCCGCCCCAAACAATATTCTGTGATGTTCTCCGCTTGAGGCCAATTGTGTATCCAAATACATAAAACACAATTGCAGCAGCAGTTAAAACAGTTGCAAGTACGGTTGTGAATACTGAAAATATCGCAAGCGAAATGACAGTCAAAGCTGATGCGAAAACAAATGCTTGAGTCTCTGTTACTTCACCACTAACGATTGGACGTTTGGCAGTCCTAGCCATCAAGCGATCTGAATCAACTTCAATAATCATATTGAATGCATTTGAAGCACCCGCCGCAAGCGTTCCACCAATTAGCGTTGCAATTGTTAACCCGAGTGGAGGGACACCAGCAGCGGCCAGGAATAGCGCTGGAAGGGTTGTGACAAGTAAAAGTTCTACTACCCGCAATTTCATTAGCGCTATATACGGCGAAATTCTAGATTTGCTCACCTCGGAAGCCTACTCATGCTTCATCCGTTGGCTTAGCGACTGTAGCCAACATTTTATCTATCGCTCTGCGAGCCAAGTCTCGTGACTTCTCTGTTGGTTTTATGTGGTTTGCAATTACGGCGAAGACATATTCATTGTTGCCAACCTCAACATACCCAGCCATTGTGACCGAGGTGTTGATCCAACCCGTTTTTGCTCTAATCAACCCTTTAGCTGATTTTCCATATTTCTTAAATCTTTTCTTCAAAGTTCCGGATTTTCCGGCCACTGGTAAGCCATCGTAAATAGCTTGGAATTGCGGCTCCACTCTTATCTTCCAAAGGAGCTGCGCAATAGTTCTTGCGGAAACTCGGTTGTCGTGTGAAAGACCACTGCCATCTGCGACGCTTAAACCAGTTGAGTCAACCTCCAACTCTTTAAGAGTTTTTTGAAAAGCCAAATTCATGCCATCGCTATCTCGCGTGAAACCTAATTCATCTGCCGAATTTCGCGCCAATCGATCAGCCAAAGTATTGTCACTCCAAAGAAGCGTGAATCCGATTATTTCGCCTAGGGCCGGTGAATTTATTTCTCTCAAAGTATTTATATTTGAATAATTCTTTACTTCTGCTTTGGTAACTCTCTTGAACTTAACTTTCTTCCCATAAAACGCTTTTAAATTTGTTATATCTTTTTCAAAAACTCCATTGAATGCAACGGTTATCTCGGAGAGATTTGCCCCGTTCGATGTGATTGCGCTAATTAATTTTGTAGATTGAGCACGGTGGAATTTACTGGCTTCTTTAGAACTTGTTGTAAGCCAAGGGTCATATTCGCCAAGTAACAAAAAAGTTGCAGGATCTTCTGTGGAATTTATCGAAGTTTTAAATGATTTATCGCTGCCAAAAGCTGAAATTGCTGTCACCGAAGAAATCAATTTCAAGATTGATGCCGGAGCGCGTGGAACATCAGCTTGATTAGCAAAAATTTCACTCTGACTTATTGGATCAATAACTAAAATTCCCGGTTTGGCCAGCGCAGGCGCATTTGCAAGCGCTTTAAATGAATTCGGAACAGTAAGCGCATTTGCTGGCGTGCTTAAAACGGTGGTGAGCGAAAACGCTAAAAGCGTTGCAGTTATTTTACGTAACACCAGATTAAGCCTTAACTTTCTTCGTGAAACGCCCTTGTGAGGTCGCAGCGCCTAATAAAACTATTGCACCACCAATTGGTTCGTGCCAAGTAATGTGCTCGCCCAAGAAAATCCAGCCAACAAATACTGCAACAACCGGAGTCAGATAAGTCACTGAGCTTGCAATGGAACTTCCAGCGCGTTCTACAATTTGAAAATTCCAAATGTATGCAAGACCACTTCCAAATACGCCAAGTGCAATCATTGCGAGAATTGGTCCCGTTCGATATTCATCTTTAGCTATTCCGTTAACTAAATAGAAAGGAAGCAGTGTCAACGCAGCTGCTGTTACTTGTCCAGCGGCCAAAGCTTCAGCTCGCAATTTAAGTGGGGTTAGGTATTTACGAATTATTGGGAAGGAGAGTCCGTAACAAGTAATAGCTCCTAGAAGCGCGAGGGCTCCGATCGCAGAATTTGAACCTATTCCTTTCCAGATTCCCAAAACGGTTAATACTCCAATACCGCCAATCACTAAACCGAGGACTTGATGTTTTGCAATCTTCTCTGTTCTAAAAAATAATAAGAGAAAGATCAAAGTTGTAAGTGGTGTTCCAGCATTAATAATTCCGGCAAGAACAGTAGTGACTCGCTGTTGCGCAAAGGCAAATAGAATTCCTGGAAATACATTTAGTAGTAGTGAAACTATCCAAAGAACTAGCCAGGTCTTACGCTCTGTTGGAAGTTTAACTCCGCGAATTTTTACTATTAAAAGCAGAGCCATGGCGCCAAGGGCGCATCTCCCGAACGCAACTCCCACCGGAGTTAAGAATTCGAGTCCAAGCTTTATGAATACAAATGAACAACCCCAGACCAATCCCAGTGCTAAATAAATAGGGACCCAGGATTTTTGCTTCATGCAAACTCCCCCTACTGTTTGGGTATGACTACCGCCGAAATTGGACCTGGTGAATTCTATCCAGTCGTTGGCGTTGGTCCGCATCCTAAGCCTTGGCCAACACAAGAACACTTTGACCCTGAGCTTCTTGCAAACGGTGATCGCAGAAATGTTCTAGATCACTACCGTTATTGGAGCGTTGAAGCGATTGTTGCTGATTTAGATACTAAACGCCACGAATTACAGATAGCGATAGAAAATTGGCAACATGATTTAAATATTGGATCTGTTGTTCGAACTGCAAATGCATTTAATGTTTCAAAAGTTCATATCGTAGGTAAGCGCGATTGGAATAAGCGCGGGGCAATGGTTACCGACAAATACCTACACGTCTTGCATCACCCAACAGTTACTGACTTCCAGAATTGGTGTCGAGATAACGAAGTTCCAATAATTGGAATTGATAACTTACCTATTTCTAAAGAGCTCGAGACTACAAAGCTTCCAAAGAAATGTGTTCTCTTCTTTGGTCAGGAAGGCGCAGGAATGTCAGATGAAGCTGTCGATATCTGCGAAACAGTTCTTGCAATTAGGCAATATGGATCAACTAGATCCATGAATGCTTCAGCAGCGGGCGCAATCGCAATGTATGCCTGGGCGATGCAGCACCTAAATCACTAATCTTCCTTAATTACTTCTTCCACAGCTTTAATCCGGCGGCGTATTTCTTCTGCTTCATCATCACGGCCAAGTGAGGTCAATACATCAGCCATACGCCCTTCGATCTCTAAAATAAATTCAAAATCTTTATTTTCATTATCAGTTGCAATTTCTAATACCCGATCCAAAGTGTTCAAACCATCTTCACCAAGTCCGGCAACGATTTGCGCCTTTCCTAATTCTAGAAGTGAGTAAGTCTCACGATAATGGTCATGTGCTGTCACGAAAACATCTAGCGATTTTTGAGCAGCGGCAAGTGCGCCTTCGCCATCACCAATCTCAGTTAGGCAATGTGCGATTTTCTGATCGCATCTTGCAACATTGATTACCTCTTTTAGCTTCTTAAATAGTTCGCGCGCTTCGCGGAAAGATTCAAGTGCGGCGCCATAATTTTTTAATTCGCGCTGGGCACAACCGATTAAATGTAAGTCGTTTGCAGCACCACTGTCATTACCGTCAACTAAATGTTCCTGAACGCAATCTGACATGCATTCGATTGTTTTTTCATATTCTTTTGAAGAGAACCACCATTCGCCAAGTGTGCAAGCTAAATCAATTGCAAGTGGTGATTTAGATTCGCGAAGTAATTCAACAGCTTTACTCATAGCATTTGCAGCTTCATTCATTCGTTTCAATTGATTCAAGTTATAACCAATTGCGGAATATGCCTGGGCTAATCCATCAGATGGAACAACTGGCCCAAGTTCGGCATAAATATCGCGAGCAGTTTCCGCGAGTGCGAGCGCTTCGTCATATTGACCGCGCGCATAAATTCTTGCGCTTAATTCATAATAAGTATTGGCTCGATCAAGTCCTTGAACTTCTGGAATTCGCTCCCAGAGCATTTCCTCGGTGACGATATCGTCCGTTGAATCCTCGTCCTCGCTCATGCCAAAGACTCTAGCAACACCTACCGCCTTGCGCATGGGCAGGGGTATAGTTCGCCCACGTGCGTTTCTTAAATAACCCTAGCCACGACCTGACCTATGACGATGTCTTCATGGTCCCCAGCTCATCCAATATTGCAAGCCGAATGGATGTGGATCTATCTACGCATGATGGAACCGGCACAACTATCCCAATCGTCGTAGCAAATATGACCGCTATCTCTGGCCGCCGAATGGCCGAAACAATCGCGCGCCGTGGTGGAATGGCTGTTATTCCACAAGATATTCCGATTCAAGTTGTAAGCGATGTAATTTCTTGGGTAAAAACTCGACACACATTTTTTGATACTCCAGTAACGCTTTCACCTACTGAAACCGTTGCTGATGCGATTGATTTAATTAACAAGCGGGCACATGGTGCACTAATCGTTCTTCAAGACGGCAAGCCAGTAGGAATTGTTACTGAAGCAGATTGTGAACGTGTTGATCGTTTCACCCAACTCCAATTAATTATGAGTAAAGATTTGGTGACAGTTCCAGATTCCATCGAACCTCGTGAAGCTTTTGATTTTCTAAATGCCGAGCGCAGACGTCTTGCGCCAGTTGTAGATAAAAGTGGGAAGCTGGTTGGAATTTTAACTAAGACTGCAGCGCTTCGTGCAACTCTTTATCAGCCAGCACTTGACGCAGATAAGAAATTAAGAATTGCTTGTGCGGTTGGAATCAATGGTGATGTTGCTGCAAAAGCCAAAGCTCTAATCGATGCCGGCGCCGATGTTCTAGTCGTCGATACCGCGCACGGCCATCAAATTAAAATGATTGAAGCTCTTAAATTAATTAGAGCGCTAAAGCCAAAGATTCCAATCGTTGCTGGAAATGTTGTTACTGCTGAGGGAACTAAAGCGCTTATCGAAGCTGGTGCTGACATCGTAAAAGTTGGAGTTGGACCTGGTGCAATGTGCACAACACGGATGCAGACTGGAGTTGGGCGACCACAATTCTCCGCAGTCCTAGAGTGCGCTACCGAAGCGAAGAAGCATGGAAAACATGTTTGGGCAGATGGTGGTGTTCGTCATCCGCGCGATGTTGCACTTGCACTTGCTGCTGGTGCTTCACAAGTAATGATTGGATCTTGGTTCGCTGGAACACTTGAATCGCCAAGTGATTTGAATAAAGATGCCACAGGCCGCCTTTATAAAGAGTCTTTCGGAATGGCATCTGCGCGTGCAGTTGCTGCAAGAACTTCTAATAACGCAGCTTTCGACCGAGCCCGCAAGGCTTTGTTTGAAGAGGGCATTTCATCTTCAAGAATGTACATAAATCCGGATCGTCCTGGCGTTGAAGATTTACTCGATGAAATTATTGCTGGCGTCCGATCTTCATTTACATATGCAGGTGCAACAAGCATTAGTGATTTCGCAGATCGCGCAGTTGTAGGAATTCAATCAGCATCTGGTTATGCCGAAGGTAGACCACTTCACACAAGTTGGTGATTTAATCTACTTCGCGCTTGGGATCATCACTTTCGTCCCAAACTTCTTGCGGTTGTCCTAATTTCCAATACATGTAATAAATAAAAAGTCCGAAGAACGGCCATTCAAATACATATAGCCAGCTTCTATCGTTGCCATCAAAAGCCCGAAATAATTCCAGTATTCCCATTACAAAACAGATTGGTATGAATACCAATAACCATTTTAATTTTGGCTGAATCTCTTTAGTCATCTGCGTCTGCATTTCGCTTTTCATTAGCAATCCACTCATATGCCGCCATCGAAATCCAGATTGCATCAATGAGCATTCCCATCGCCCACATGATTGCGCCACCTTGGTGCTGATCAGCAATTCCGTTTGACGCAGACATTTTCATAGGAACATCATGAAGTAATTTATTTCCAGAGTATAGAAAGAATCCCGTCATTGTCTCTGGAAGCATCATCGCAAATAGTGAGAGCACGCGAGCCGCGTATGGGACGTTGAAGGGTTGTGGATTACCAGAAATAACTGGGTAGTAATAAATAAAGCCTCCTACTAAGAAGAGAACTAATTCAAATTCATGAACGTTTGGATTAACCATTCCGGCATCAGCAAGTGGTGAAAAATGCGTAAGAATAAGAATGGTAAGAAAAATTAGGAATCCGACTTCTGGGCGGAATAGTTGGCGAATGAAAATATTTCTGCCAATTCCTAAGATGATATTTTTAACTCGATGATCTCTGGAATTCACTAAAACCTTAATTGGCGATCCGAGAACAATCAGCGGCGAAATCAACATCATCAGGCCAACGTGTTGGACCATATGTATCCAGAAAGTGTCTATCGCAGCGTGAGCAATTGGCCCTACTAGAAGGGCAAAGGCAAGAGAGATCCCAGAATAGAAGGAGAGCTGGCGCAGCCTTGAGACGCTGTGGGTGGATGGGCGCTCAAGGAAATACCAACACCCTTTGGCGATGAGCGCGGAAGCAAAGAAGAGGTCCCAAAGAGGGCTAACACTCATCGCCGCCTCGATTCTTAAAAATAACTGAAAAAAACCTCAATAAACCCTTACCAACGGTACTCCTCGAGCGTAACCTGACTCACATTATTGCACCTTCATTGAATGCGCAGATTACGGAGAGGTAAAAACATATGGCAAGTTCAAATATGACATCCGGAAAACGACTCGCGAGCGCCACACTCGCAACGATTCTTTCGGTTGCCGTTGTTGTTGGAGTGGGAGCCCTACTTCACAAACTTAGCGCCGATCCGAATGGAACTTTAGTTGCGACTAAAGAAGCTGACACCATCACGGTTGATGGCAAGGTTTATCCAAAAGCATCACTGACCATGGGTGTCTACGCAGATAAAGAACAAGCCCATGCCGATGGCTTTGATGGAAACAAAAATGACTGGGTGCAATATGGTCCATCAAATCATTTGATACTTCCAGCGAATACCTACGTCACAATGACAATCCATGGCTATGACGGTGGCGAAGAACTTAACAATCCATACTTTGGAAAAGTTGTGGGAACTGTTGGCGGAACCGTGAATATAGATGGCGAAGACATCACTTCATTGCCTTATAACAAAATCCAACACACTTGGACTTTGCACGGAATTCCAACCTCTACTCAAGATCCGCTTTATGTGAGTGTTCCACTTCTTCGCGTTGAAGAAGATGAAGAGACTGGTTGGGTTCCAACAAAAGATCCGAATACAAATTTCAAGGGCCACACAATTACTTTTTCTTTCATAACTAAGGGTGCCGGCGAATATGTCTGGAACTGCGAATTCCCTTGCGGTGACGATACCTACGCCAAATTCGGAGCCGCGATGAGCGCTTACGGATATATGTCAGGAAAGGTAACGGTCAAAGCATGAGCGAACATGACAACGTAGATTTAAAACCAACTCCTGGAGCTCGGTTAACTAAATTCTTTAAGCGTTCAGATGTTATTCAATCAACTATTTTCGGTGTATTAATCACCCTGGTTTTTGTAATTCTTGGCGGCAAGTTCTATACCCAATGGATGCCAACCATCATGAGCACCGATATGAAAGCGATCGAACGCTTAATGGTTGTTTTCACTTGGATCGCTGCACCAGTTTGTGGAGTAGTTCTTGGAATCGCTCTCTACACATTCTTAAATCGCCACAGCGGAGATACGCCACCACCTGATGGCCCAGCAACACGTACTAATGGACCGGTTGTTCTCGGTTGGTCCGTTGTGACTAGCTTGTTGGCGTTGGTTGCGGTTATCTATGGAATAACTGAGATGAATTCATCTTCTATCGCAACAGCAAAGCATGCTGAGGATGCGATGGTTGTAAATGTCGTTGGGAACCAGTGGGTTTGGTCCTTTGAATATCCAGAACTTGGAGTACAAAGTCACGAACTTATGTTGCCTATTAATAGACCAGTTGCTTTTCATGTTATATCTGTCGATGTAAACCACTCTTTCTGGCCAGTACAACTTGGCGTGAAAGTTGATGCGAATAAATTAGCCGAGACTCTTGCAGACACAACTCCAACAAAGCTTGGGGAATTTGATGTTAAGTGCGCAGAACTTTGCGGCTTGTATCACGCATACATGGAGACCACGGGTGAAGTTATGAAAAAAGCAGACTTTGATAATTGGGTAATTGCACAAGGAGGTCACACCGCATGACAACACTTGACCAACACGTTGGAACACGACCTATTCCAAATCCAAAAAATAGTTTGATTACTCGATTAAATGCCGGAACTGGATTAATCGTTGGAATAATCTTTGCGGTTGCAACCTACAAAGGACTGGCAAAAGTTGTTGATACCAGTGTTTATCATCTCCACAACCAAGTTCTTCTTGCAACCATGTTTATGTGGAGCATTGGATTCCTTGTGGGCATCGGTGCATTCATTGGACCAATTCGCTGGTTAATTGGAAAAGATTTAACTGCCGAAGAACAGCTATACATGGCTGGCGATGGCCAAGGTATCAAGCGCTATTTCAAATATTGCACTGACCATAAAGTGGTTGGTATTCAATATCTATGGGGCGTAATTGCAATGCTCGCCGTTGGCGGTTCAATGGCGATGATGATTCGTACCGATCTAGCCAACCCTGGTGGGCACTTCATCACACCATCTGTTTATAACTCACTTGTAGGGTTGCACGGAATCACAATGATTGTTGCAATGATCATTGTTGCTACCGGACCTTTCGGTAACTTCATTATGCCAATCATGATTGGTGCGGCCGATATGGCTTTCCCAAGGTTGAATGCACTTTCGTGGTGGGTTCTATTTACCGCGATTCCAGTTCTATGTAGCGCATGGTTCTTAGGTGGAATTCCAACAGGATGGACTGCATACGCGCCACTCAGTGTCCAAGCTGGTCCTGGAATGAATGCGTTTATTGCAACAATTATCATCTTTGCGGTTTCAACAGCAATTGCTGGTGCAAATATCACTGCAACTGTTGTGACAATGCGCGCTAAAGGAATGACATGGAATCGCGTTCCAATCTTCGTGATTGGTGCAACAGTTTCTGTTGCTCTTGCTATACCTGCCTTCCCAACCTTCATGCTCTCAATGATTATGACGGCGATGGATCGTTCGTTCTTAACTGGATTCTTCGATGCAAATGTCGGTGGTACCGGTTGGCTATATGCACACTTGTTCTGGATTATGGGACACCCTGAAGTTTATGTAATTCTGATTCCTGGAGTTGCAATCATTATGGAAGTTGTTCCGGTATTCGTTCGCAAACCACTCTTCTCTTACACCGCAGCAATAGTTGGCTTTGCTGGAATCACCGGACTATCTATTCTGGTTTGGGCCCACCATATGTACATCTCTGGTTGGATGCCAATGCTTAACGGACCATTCATGGTTACAACTGAAATGATTTCAGTTCCTACCGGACTTATCTTCCTAGTTATTTTGGGAACACTTTGGAATGGCAAGCCTTGGCTGAAGGTTCCAATGCTTGGTGTTTATGCCTTCCTTTGGAATATGTTGGTTGGTGGAATCACCGGTCTTTATCTTTCAGATGTTCCAGCAGATATGTATCTCCATGGATCAATGTATGTAACTGCACACTTCCATTACACGTTAATGGGCGCCGCACTTACTGGCGCAGTTGCTGGACTTTCATACTGGTATCCAAAGATGACAGGCCATATGTTGCACGAACGTGCTAGCTATATCTCATTCTGGTTAGTACAAATTGGTTTCCAAGTTCTGTATCTCGGAATGTTCATTGCGGGCGCAGAAGGCCAACCACGTCGTGTCGTTGATTATGCAGAGCAATTTGCAACTTCCAACATGGTCAGCACAATCGGTGCTTACTCAATTGGAATTGGTTTCATAATTCTGCTCTGGGCAGTAATTCATTCATGGCGTCACGGAAAGATCGCGCCAATGAACCCATGGGGCGCAAAGACTTTGGAGTGGACAGTTCCTTATCCAGTCCCATTGGTTAACTTTGATACCCCACCAGTTGTAACTAGCGATCCATATGGATATGGAAGGAGTGCAAAATAATGTCAAGCGATACTAAATTCCACGTCCATCACGATGCACCAGAAGTTGTTGGACGCCGTGAACGTTTAGGTGTTCGACTACTAATTGTTGCCGATGGTGCTTTTGTTTTCGGCATGATTTTCTCCTACTTCTATCTTCGCAACCTTGATCAAAATGGTGGCTGGATTCCAAAGGAGGGCCACACCTTTAGCGTTTCTTCTGGTTGGTTGGCAGTGCTCCCATTAGTTGTAGGTGCCCTTGTTCATAAACTCGCACAACGCGATCCAAGCCATCAAGGAAGTTTCTCACTCATAACTTTGGCCGCATATTTGTATGGTGGTTATTACCAATTCCACCAACTAGCAAATATGCCATTTATTGATAAGGAGTCTGGGGCATTTGAAGGTGCGTACGCATCTTGTTGGACAGTAATTGCCGGCGCAAATATGTTCCACTACATCGTTGCTGGATTTATTGCACTCGGTTTAGTACTTAGAAGCCGTAGAGCAAATGTGAATCCAATTCTTGAATCATGGCGAATTAGAACTGCAGCATCTTGGTTTACCTGGATTGCAGTTTCTGGAATCGCTTGTGCAATTACTACTTCATTTATTTAAAGAAAAAAGTTAAGAGCCCCGCGATTTTTGCGGGGCTTTTTTATTTCTCCTGTGCAGCGATTTGGTTACGAGATAAAAGGATGTGCCCGAAGAATCCAATTACCAGCGCAATGATTACGCCGATATTTGAGTAAGCCCAGGGCCCGCTCTTTCCGCCGATCAAATTCAAGAAATAACCTTGCCAAGATAACCAACTCGCAAAGGTATTCGTAACAAAGCCCCAGCCAACAACTGAACCAATTGCAATTAAACCAAGTGATCTTAAATTCCATGCGCCGTATCTGCCTTGTGGGTTAAACAATTCTGCTTCTGCATAATCTTTCTTTCGCATCACAACATCTGCCACAAATATCGCAGACCAAACTGCGATCGGAACTCCGAGCGTGATTAGAAATCCTTGGAAAGGTCCAAAGAAATCTCCAGCAATCCAAACAACATAAATTGTTCCAATTGTCATAATCACCGCATCAATAGAAGCTGCAATATGTCGTTTCACGGGTAGGCCTACAGAAACCAAAGTAATTCCGGAAGAGTAGAGATCAAGAATTGCACCGCCAATAAGTCCAAGAATTGCCACAACAGCGAATGGAATTAGATACCAAGTTGGGACCAAAGTTGTGAGTGCACCGATTGGATCAGTCGCAATAGCTTCCCCTAACTCTTTGCTGCTTCCAGCTAAAAGTGAGCCATAGATAACTAGAACAACGGGAACTATTGATGCACCAAAAACTGTCCAGCCAATTACGCCTTTACTAGAGGCGCTGCGGGGCAAATATCTTGAATAGTCGGCGGCGGCATTTACCCAACCCAATCCGATTCCAGTAATTCCGAAGATTAAAGCGCCTAAGAAAGCCTCGATGTTTCCACCAGGAATAGCAGAGACTTGGCTCCAATTAACTTGATCTGCTGTTAAAAATATGTAGCCAATAGTTAGTACTACTGTTGCAATAGTTAAAACTTTTTGCAGCCTCATAATTACTTGAAAACCTAAGACTCCGCCAAAAATAGTTAGCCCCGCAGCAATCGAGAAACCCAGAATTCTAGAGATATTTGGTTCGATATTTCCGACTCTTGTTAGAACAGTTTCAGTTGCAAGTGTTGCAAGTGAGACTAATACTGTCTCCCAGCCAACGAAAATTAGATATGAAAGGAGCCCTGGAACAATATTTCCTTTAACTCCAAATGCAGCACGCGAAAGTGTCATGGTTGGTGCGTTTGCGCGTTTACCTGCAAGTGAACTAACTCCAACAAGAAAGAATGAAGCAACAGTTCCTACTAACGCAGCAAAGGTTGCTTGCCAAAATGAGATGCCAAAACCTAGAAAGAATGAACCATAGGAAAGTGCAAGTAGCGAAACATTCGCGGCTGCCCAAGGCCAGAACAATGATCTTGGAGTTCCACTGCGTTCATTTTCGGCAATAAAATTTGTGCCATTCATTTCTAACATGGGTAAAGAGTAGAGGTTGTAGATAGGATTGAGCGATGTTTGAAGATGATGGTTTTCGCAAAGCTAGACTTGCGACTTTAATTGCATTCCTTATAAATGGCTTCTCTGTTGGAAACTTCGTTTCACGAATTCCAGATTTTAAAAGCGAACTTGAAATATCTAATGGCGTTCTTGGTGCGGCCCTTCTATGTGCATCTCTAGGGGTACTTTCTGCCCTCCGCCCAACAAGTAGAAGCGCGGCAAAATATGGCAGCGGCCCATTAACAAAATATGCGGCATTTACCCTGGCCCTTGCCGTTCCACTTGTTGGTTTGCTCTTTAACCTGCCTTGGTTTTTCTTCTCCCTATTTGGTTATGGCGTTTTATCGTCGATACACGATCTTTCAATGAATGCTCATGCCGCAGCGCTAGAAGATAAAGCTGGTAAGCGCGTTATGAGCACCTTCCACGCAATGTGGTCAATCGGTGGTTTATCCGGTGGTGCGATTGGTGGCTTACTCGCAACAACTAATGTTTCAATTCGATTTCATGCCCTATTTGTCGCTCTCTTAATCTTTGTTATTGCGTTGATAACTAGGAATTGGTTTCTTCCAGCATCTGCAGACCAACATGCATTTGAAAAACATGAGAAACGAAAGACGCCAAGCAAATTCCTAATTCTTGGTCTACTTGGATTATGTGGTGCATTAGGTGAAGGTGCTGCTAGTGATTGGGGCGGAGTACTTGCAAGAGAGGGCTATAACGCGTCGGTATTCATGTCGACACTGCCTTATGTTTTCTTCTCATTCACAATGGTTGTCGGCAGATTATCTGGTGACTTTCTAGCCCATAAGTTTGGCGTAGTACGGTTATTAACCTGGTCGGGTTTAATTGCTGGATTTGGTCTTGCTTTGGGATTGCTTGCGGGCAATATTTATGGCGTAATAATTGGTTGGTTCTTACTTGGAATTGGATTATCAACGGTTATTCCAATGATGATTAGTGCTACTGGAAAACTGGCGAACGATAAATACTCTGGTCAAGTCTCAGCCGCCGAAGGCGTTGCGCTCGTAACTGGCGTTGCATACTTTGGCTTCGTAATTGGCCCACCGGTAATTGGCTTTCTCTCAGATTTAATCACCTTACGCTGGGCGATGCTTCTCCCAGCTGTATTGGCAATTGTTTTCGGAGTTAGTGCAAAAAAAGTATTGTCATAGTAAATTGCCATCCATGATTACTCCTCAGAAACTCGCCTCTAACCAATTCGATCACTTCTATAAAGGTGGCTACCGAATAGGGGCGCTACGCAATGGTCCTGGTGGGCCAATGCGACCTGAAGAGTGGATTGGCTCAATGACCACTCGCTTTGGTGAGAAAACAATGGGGCTATCAACGCTTTCTGATGGAAGTTATCTGCGTGATTCAGTTATTGCTAATCCAGAACAATGGTTGGGCGCTGAACATTTAAACACCTTTGGTGCAAGTACAGAGCTGCTAATGAAGTTACTAGATCCAGATCAAAGACTTCCAGTTCACTATCACCCAAATCGTAAGTTTGCTAAAGATCATCTTTCGCTGAAACATGGAAAGACAGAAGCTTGGATTATTTTAGAAGCGCCAGCTGGTGCCAGTGTTGGTCTAGGTTTTAGTAAAGAACTTAAGAAGCCTGAAGTTTCAAAGATGGTTGAAGCGTTAGATTCCGATGGCTTACTTGCTTCGCTTCAAAAGTTTGAAGTTAAAGCTGGAGATACCGTTTTTGTTCCTGCCGGAACTCCACATGCAATTGGTGCGGGTATTTTCGTGCTTGAACTTCAAGAGCCAACTGATCTCTCTGCGCTGCTCGAGTGGAATGACTTCGCTGTAGATGGCATAAAGGATGGCCATCTCGGACTTGGTTTTGATACCGTATTAGATGCACTTCGTTACACCCCGATTGAGAAAGATGAAGCAAGCAAATTAGTTTTCTCTAATCGACTATTTAGTAATTCAGATCAATCAGTATTTACTGCAGTTGCAGATCCATACTTCCGCGCCGATTACCTTGCGGGAAACAACAGCAAGATTGCAGCTGGATTTAGCATCATGTTGGTTCTTGAAGGCAATGGAAATATTGCATTTGAAAATAGTTCTGCAATTACTGCGGTTAAGGGCGATGCGATTTTGATTCCACATAACGCTGGGAGTTGGACGCTTACAGGTGCAAGCGGAGTTGTATGCCGCCCGCCACTAGCTAAAGATGCGCCGCTAGCTATTTAACTTCTAGGGCTGGAAGACTTTCCAGGGCGTTTGCCATCATTGGTGGGCAGGGCTCGCCAGGGGCTATAACTGGTTCGAAATGCCACCATTCGTTCTTATATACGCGACAAAGGCCAAAGGTTGAACCATTCTCTTCTAACCATTTAACTGCCGTTCGGTCGCCAGGATAATTAACATCGATCGCAATTCCCCAAGGATGATGAGAGATATATTTCGGTAATACCCATTTTGAAGCTTCGCTCTCACTTCCATATTTCTTAACCGCATCAGCATAAAGTCTTTCTTGCAATTGTTGAGTTCTAAATCCTGAAGTGATCCGAATGTTAAAGCCAGCTTCTTTAGCGGCAGCCTGAGCGGCCAAGAATCTAACTTCAAAAGTTCGATCGATTTGAGTAGGACGCATCTCGGTGTGATTGATTGGTGAGCTTCCAAGTGATTCTTCAGGGGCAATACAACCGCTCTCCGTATCACTTGTTCTTAGCTCCGAAGTTTCTATATTAAAACAAAGTAGTGGTTTGACTTCATTCTGTACGACCTGAACTTCTCCATCAGTTATCTGTGGTGATGAAAGAACGAGAATTGCACAGATTAAAAGCAGATAGCCGGCGCCCCAAAAATAAAAGTCTGAAACTTTTTTATCCATAATTGCGCGCTACCTTTGGATAATTAGTGATAACGCCATCAACCCCTAAATCTTTACATAGTTTCAAATCGCGTTTTTTATTCACAGTCCAAACCAGTACTCGGGAGCCCTTTCCTGAAACTTTTGCAACAAGCCCTGGGTGTTTTGAAATTAGATCGATATCGAGGGCAGAAATTCTTTGCTTAGAAAACCTTGCTGGCAAGTAGTACTTAGATACTTTACAAACATTCCACTTGGAATTTACTCTTCCAAGGGCAAATTTGGAGAAGGACATGACTATTACTTCAATACCAGCCAGGCTAATTCGTTCGGCGTTTGAATCCAATAATTCAATCACTTTGCGCTCTATGCGCCCGCCAAACATAGTTGGGTGCTTAGTTTCAATTAGTAAATCTTTACCCGCTGATATAGCAAGTTCAAGCAATTCATTCAAAGTCATAAATTCATAGACACTTCGGAGTTCGAATAAATCACTTCTCGAAACTCGTAAGCTTTTGCCTGCAATTCTTCTAGTAGTTGCATCATGAATACAAACAATCTCGCCAGCTTTTGTTAAACGGAC
Organism: actinobacterium SCGC AAA044-D11; assembly: GCA_965268555.1. Taxonomy (GTDB): domain Bacteria; phylum Actinomycetota; class Actinomycetes; order Nanopelagicales; family Nanopelagicaceae; genus AAA044-D11. Next base: position 93,726 of record OZ254174.1, on the reverse strand, counting down.
ATCGCATTCAAAACCATCTGCGCCATCAACAATCGCAGCTTGATAAGCCGCATTCGTCATTTCCGGGTTATCCCCGGAGGAACCACGATGGGCGTAGAACTTCATTTACCAATTATGAAGAGCAAAGAATTAATCAGACCAAACTTCTTAAAAGGAGGTTTTACCAGGAATAAGAGGCGCATGACTGGCGCCCACATTCCAAATACTCGTGTAAAAACTCTTGCTCGCGCGCTTCGATCCTTCGCCGAGTTCTGAAGGCTTCCAGAACTTTGTGTTGGATGCGTAGCAATTACATGAGGTTCAAATTGACCCTTCAAGCCTGCGCGCAATGCATCGGCGATAAAAATGTATTCATCTCCAATATAGTTTGTTGCCCCGGCACCAAAGTTCTCATCAAATCTGATTCCTTTACTCTTGATATCGGAGACTCTAATTGCCATCTCATATGTCGCTGCTTTTGCGCAATTGGTCAGCTTCAGTGCATGTGCTTTTCCTGGATAACTCTTGCGAAGCTTCCCGGTTTCATCAACTGCTTGCATCAGCAATATAGATATGTCTTGATTGGCATCCAAGAAATTAATAGCAGAGGCAATACCAGCTTCGCTAAATTCAATATCATCGTCGCCGAAGAGTAAATATTTCGAATTTGTATTTTCAATTGCAGCATTGCGGCTCTTGGCTACACCGCTATTTTGCAGGACAAGAACAGTTATTTCACCGCTGAAGTTGGGAATTTGGTTACCTTCAGGATTTTGAATTACTACTAGGTTGTTCACTGAATTTAGAAACTTAATATTCTTCGCCCTACTGGCCAAAGTTGAATAGCCAATCGTTAAAGGCAAGGAGTTATTCACTGTGAGTTCGCGCCCTTGCAAATCTCATCAAACCAGTAGATATATTGGATAAATTCGAGTTCTGCATCCGCAACCCAAAGAATAGAACAATAGTATTTGCTTCGCTTATCTCTCCGTTGTAACTGAAAAAGATCAGAGCAGCTAACAAAACAATCATAGCGACTCCTGAAAGTAGAATTCCTGTCTCGCCAGATTTGATTCGAGTGCCAATTCTTACAACATTTGCAATTGGGACTTTATTTTTTCTTGCTGTAACAAAGCCACGTTGGGCTTCAATCTGATGCCTAAATAGACGCCCGTAAACTTGAAAAATTATCAGAAGAATTGCAATATTTATTAAACCAAAGATCCAGTTGAAATACGTAAAGAATAGGACTATCACTCCAAGTTGAGTGAATGTGCTTAGTAGATTGGTTAGCTCGAAAGCCAGTGACCAGCGCCAATTATCTTTTGCTCCGGTTACCTCGGAATTGGATTCTTTAAAAGCTTTATCAAAAACATTAACTCGATATATCCGCTGTAAAAAATGGCCTGCTCTTGTGCCACCAAAGAATAAGAAGAATGCCCCAACAAATAAGATCAATTTGGTTTGGCTTAGGGTTCCTTCGTGCAGAATTATCTTAGTAAACAACTTTGCAACGGCAAGTTCTGAAACTGATATAAAAGCCGCGATTAATACCAAGCTAATTAATATGGCTCGATACTTAGTTGTCGTAAATAGTTCTAGAAGCGCTAGTCGCAGCTGATTTACAATTGTTAACATGGCTTAATTATTCCGTAGTTTGGCTGAAGAAACGATTGCCGCAATGTGACCAACTGTCACAAATAGGGCGATTCCAAGGGCGATTTCCAAAGATTCATTTAGAGTTCCAAAGATAGCCACATACATCGTGAATTCTACGGAGTGAAACATTCGTTGAGCTGGGATGAAAATGAAGACTTTTCTTGCTTTGCGAAGAATTCCTTTGGTTGGCATGTTTATTCCAGATTTATCCTGAATTTTGGGCAGGCCTGAAAATGCTCGCGCAACATGCACAGCATCATTCAATCCTTTGTTAACTATTACTAAAATTGCTAGAAGTGCACCTAGGAATGGGAAAATTGAATTTGTTATTGATTCCCTTGGCCAATCTGCAAGCCTTAACCCAAAGCAGATTGGAATCAAACCTTCAGCAACGTAATGTCCCAATTTGTCTAGAAAAATTCCCATTGGCGATTTTGTTTCCCGCCACCTAGCAACTTCACCATCACAACAATCAATCAACATTTGCAGATGGCTAAGAACTAGCGCAATCGCAATTCCTTGCCAACCTGGTATCAATAAAGCGGGACCAATTAATGCGCCAACCAAAATCATTAACCAAGTGACACCATTTGCAGTTATTGGTGTGCGCAAAAAAACGCGGGTTAAGTAAGGTGAAATTCTACGTTGGTATAAATCCGCTATCCAATGCTCTGATGTTGATCTTCCAGTAACCGAGATTGGTTGTGAAACTTCGCGGATTTGGGCAATTGTTGGTCGGCTGGGTCTAATTGTCATCGACTAGACCGCCTTTACTCTGTGGCTCAGTATCCATTGAGCTGAAGAAATTATAAAGAATAAAGCGCTGAAGTAATAAACCAGAATCAAAAGCGGCCAACCCAGCCAGATCCAAAGTGCGACCACGAGTAAGCGACCAAATACGTAGCCACCAGCTATGGACAACCAGAGTGGTTTTCTCTCATTTTGAAGCGCCCGATACATGTTGTCGTAATGATTAAAAAGAATTGCAAATAAAAGTAGGAAAATTGTTGGTTTATCGAGGCTGGTCGTCAGAGCAATTTCTATAAAGATGGCACCTTCGAGCAACCGTAACAAAGATGGTTCAAGCCAATCAAAACGATTTGTTGAATTCTTATTTTTGATTGAATCTAATTGATCATCAATTAGATTTTTATTAACTCTGTTTTTAGGCCAAGTAATGGTTTTTCTAAATCTTCCTCGGAATACCAGAGCAATCGAAATTAGTGAAAGTATCGGCATAATTGTGAAAGTAAATGCCGCGCCACCAATCACAGCGGATGCGCTAATAACTAACCAACGTTCGCCAATTGGGAACTGCAGCGCCTTCTTTGACCAGTATTCCAAGCGGGTTTTCTTCTCGCGTTCGACCGAAACAAAGCCATCGTTCTTTAAATCAAAATCAAGTGGCTCTAGGTGCGAACTTCTAATCTTATTTATACGCGCAAAGTTGTAGTCAGAGAGATGCCTAAAGGTTTGAAATAGCATCATTCCCATAGCTGGAATCCAAAGATCTCTACCGCTCTTTGCAGCGCCATATGCAAGAGCGAAGAAGACTAAATACTCTTTGATTCGATCCGTGATTGCATCTAGCCAAGCACCTAGTTGGGAGAACTGTCGGGTGTATCTGGCCAATTCACCATCGACGCAATCAATAATTATGCTGAGTTGAAGTAATACCGCGCCCGCAAAAATTGCCCAGAAATTTCCCTTACTAAATTCGTACGCGGACAACAATCCGATTGCAAAAGAAATTAGCGTTACTTGGTTTGGTGTCATCTTCAGACGAACCGCCAGCCAGGTAAAGAGTTTCGAAATTTTGCGTAAGAAGAAAACAGAATAGAAACCATCGTTTGCCCGATTAGCGAGCTTCAACCTTAACCGAGCATCATTTAGTGAAGCAATCTGACTCTGAACTAATTCGCGCTCATGCGAATTTTCAGTGCGGACAAAAGGAGCACCAGCTACTACAGCTGGTGCGATTACTATTGCCGCCCGCACAAGTGCCACCAGAATTAAGTCGATGGTATTTCCGAGATAGGTCGTATCTTTAACTTTAGAAAGTGCAGTGACTATCTCTACTTTTTGAGATTGGGAAAGTCGAATAATTCCAAGAAAGTTGTGATTGCCGTGACCAACTTCATGATATCCAGAACTTGCACCTGTAATTCGACCTTGGCTAACTCGAGTTTCGCCACCCTTAAACTTTGATACCAGAGCTGTTGTGACAGTGCGCGGATAGTCAGTCAATAATTCAAGGTGTGGTTTGGTAACAACAGTATTCACGTCGACCAGAAGCAGATCTTGATTGCCAGATTCGAAAACTGCTAAAACATCTGAAATCTTGGTGCCCTGATAAACATCCAGGGTACGTAGATTTGCGGTCATAAGCGGTAATCTATCGTGTCTAACAGGGATTCTTTAGGTAAAGATGGGTTGGAAAGATAGAGATGGCTATTCAAGTTGTGATTTTGGCGGCTGGTATGGGAACTAGATTAGGAAAACCTTGGCCAAAGCCACTTACCGTTTTATCTGACGGCCGTTCCATTATGCAACAGCAGATGGAAAATGTTTCACAAGTCTTTGGTGATAAAGCTCGAATCACTGTTGTAGTTGGCTTCAAATTGGAAATGATTATTGAAGCCCATCCAAGTGCCAGCTTTGTATATAACGAAATTTATGATCAAACAAATACTTCAAAGAGTTTGCTAAAGGCACTTCGCGCTAGCCAAGAATCTGGAGTTCTTTGGTTAAACGGTGATGTGGTATTTGATGCGAAAGTTTTGGAACGAGTTGCAGATCGAATCAAGTCTGAAAAGTCTTTTGTCTGCGTAAATACATCCGCTACGGCAGAAGAGGAAGTTAAGTACACGGTCAATGAGAAGGGTTTTATCAAGGAGTTATCTAAGACGGTAAAGAACGCACTTGGCGAGGCAGTTGGTATCAATTTTATTTCTGCCCATGAAAAGGCCAATGTAATTACGCAATTAGATGCCTGTGCTGATCAAGATTATTTTGAACGAGGACTAGAACTTGCTATTGAGAAGAATGGCATTGAGATGGAACCAGTAGACATCTCAGATCTATTTGCCGTGGAAGTTGATTTCCAAGCTGACTTAGACCGAGCAAACGAAGGCCTCAAATAACTATTTGGTAATCCTAGATATTCCTTCTTTTATTGCAGCTTCCACCTCTGAAATTTTTTGCTCTGAAATTTTAATCTCATGAGTAATTGGAGTGATTTCAGATAAATTGATTTTAGGATCAATCGCTACTGGATTTAACTCTTTAACACCTGCTCCTAGGGCATAATCTGAATACTTAATTCCATCGCCATGCACATAGTCTTCAAAGCCTTTGAAAACAACCAATGCACAAGGTATTCCATAACTTTGGCAAGTAATCATTACATGCATCGCACTAGTTACAACGCTCTCATATTCATGAAGTTTCTCGATAAATGCGATGATGTCATTTGGATGAGAAATTTGAACTGAGAGCTCATCGAAATTATTTGGCAATTTAACTGGTGCTTGTAGATGTGTGTGGTGACGGATAAGTGCGATGCGGCTGTTAGTTTCGCCACGAGTGAATGGCAAAATTCTCGATAAAACGACGGCAGGATCACCGAAGTTTTCAATTTTTGGACCACCCGATTGCACAAGCAGCTCAGCAGTGTGAGGACCGCGAACCGATACATAATCTGCTTTTGGATTTAATGCATGTTTAAATGAGCTAACTCCAGTTCCAACTACAACTGAATTGCTCTTAATGAATCGACCCACCGAACCTAAGCTGACCAAATGTTTCTTTGGCGCCTGTGTTGTTAACCCTTGAAAAATTATTCTATTTTCGGTGAAGTGATTAAAAATGAACGGTGTTAACCAATCGCCATAATTGCCCGGATAAGGATTTTCCCACCAAGCAAGATTTATTTTGTTATCACTTGGCTTGTCTGAATAAGCTAAATAACTTGAAGCAACTTTCATGGCAGCCGTTTCGTATCGATTTGGTAGTACTTTGCGCTTGAACAAGGTAAGGGCATTGTTGTATTTCTTCAGATCGCCAGCTTTTCCTGCCTTAACAAGTTCGCTGATTGTTTGGTTATTTAAATTATTGTGTTTTTTCCCTGTTAACAGCCCAGTTATACCTGATGCATCAACCAATAATCGCAGGCGTGCAGATAAGCGTTCAGGCAACTTTTCTTCCACATACTTTGCGAACTTTAGTAATTCACGCTTTGGATTTACTAACTTCTTCGCTTTATTTCCCTTATGTTGCTCTACCTTATTTTTGAAATTCTCAACTTGCCCACTTGATCCAAAACGAAAGAAAACTTCATGGCCTTCAAGGCTTCCTGAGCCTTTATCCACTGCGCAATTTGAAGGAATAATTTGAAAAGTCATATTTGGAGATGTAGCACGCCACGCTTCTTCAAAAAAGAAATCATCGGTAGCGCGAACTGTCGCCACTTCTTCAAAATCCGCCGCTGCTTGAATCATCTTTCTAGCTTGAGGTGTGTTGTTAATTCCCCAAAAACAAGGCTCCCAAAACCGGCCACGATTCTCATAGCCGATCTTTGTTGGATTACTAAAGCCACGTTGAAATCCAATAATGTCTGCTGTGGAATTTAGAATGAACTCTGGAATAGAAAACAATTCACAATCCACGTCAATCCAAAAAACTTTTTTATCAGGGTTGGCCGCACATACCTCGGCAATAAATCCAACTTTCTTGCGGCAAATTGCGGCCCAATCTTCGCCCTCTTTCTTTGTAATCTCTCGAAGGTCAATAGCTATCCCTAGTGCTTCTAAATTTTCCCTAAGTCTTTGGCCATGGCTTTTGTAGTAATCATCGCTAGTGTAAAAGGAGCAAACAATCGCGCTCTTAATTCTTATCTCTGGTTTTGGCTTAGTGATTACTTTTGGTGCAAATTGACTCTCAAGCGCAGCAATAATCTCGCCACCTTGAAAATCAATAGTGCTCATGTGCAAAACATAGGATTTATTATTTAACGCACAGCCAGCCTGAATTAAATGGAGACAATACTTAAGGTGAACAAATGGGGTTTAGGCAGACTTTAATTTAGTCAATTCAACCAGAATATTGTCCAAGGATTCATGCCGAGGGTCGATTACTTCGAAGTGCCCAACGCTCTCTAGTTCGATTAATTTGATCTGTGAACTAGCAGCATTCGCTACGTAATCTCTTGCAAAAGCCACAGGCACTCGAATATCTAGCGCACCATGAATAAGAGTTGTTGGAACGGTTAAAACTGGCTGCCGCATCGGATCTAAATCAGCCCGAAGTGAAGCTGGTGTGCCAAGAAAATCAGATGCGGCACCTTCATCTAAATCTAACTCTTCCGTCTTCACTAAGTCAGTGACTGGCGCCAGCGCGATTACCCCTAAAACGTTCAACTTATTTGCAGCAAGTAGTGCAAGATGCCCACCAGCAGAATGCCCAATGAGCACCAGATTCTTATTTCGGCCTGCTACTTCTTCAATCGCGCTAACAACATCGCTCATCATTGCATCTGGATTGCCAATAATTCTGCGATATTCAATTAGGGCAACCGGCCACCCTAAATCTGCAAATTTCTGGGCAAGTGGTGCCAGATGCTTCCGATCATATTCTGGGCGCCAATATCCCCCGTGAATTAAAACAATTGTTGGTTTATCGGTTTCAACCGGAAGATAGAAATCGATAACTTGATCAGAACCTTTTCCATAACTAAAACTTTCGGTGGGTTCAACATAACTTAATTCAAAGACAGATCTATCTTCGCTTTCCATGAATTAAATAGCGTCCATGACTGTTATCTTCTCACCGTTTACAAACTCTTTTGCTACGCCTTGCCAAGCAGCACTTGCATCATTAACCATGTGGGCATCCCACAATTGGCGATTAGTCCAGACTTCCCAGACGCAAACTTGATTTGGATTATTGGTATCAGTAAATATCTCCAGCGCTTCGCAGCCCTCTTCGGTGCGTATATGTGAACCATGCTTTGCGATTTTCTCTAGAAATATAGAAGTCTTTCCGGGCTTAACATCAATTGCTACGAAGAGATAAACCTTGCTCATTTCGACTCCTTAATTCCTAGTTAAAAGCTTCTTTAAATCTAGCAATTGCGACTTCGCTCTTCCCACTCGCCCAGGCTTCCATTCCTATTACCCCACTGTATTTCATATCTTTCAGGGCTTTGGCAATCATCGGATAATTAATTTCACCTGTTCCTGGCTCTTGCCGACCTGGAACATCAGCAACTTGGATCTCGCCAATAATTGGTAGGGCTTCACGGAGAAGTTCAATTAAATTTCCCTCGCCGATTTGTGCATGGTAGATATCAAAATTCATCTTTAGATTTGGCTTGTTAACGCTCTTGACCAATTTAATTACATCCTTAGCCAGACCAAATGGCGTGTTTGGATGATCGACGAGAAGATTTAAATTCTCAAGAACGAAGGTGACACCGTTAGCGGCACCCAAATCAGCAATCTGATTAAGTGTGATTTCTGCTTGCTCCCACATCGCTGGTGTTACATCAAAGCAAGGTTGTGCTGGCAAACCTTTGTTATTCAAACCTGTTCCATGCAAATTTAGCGATGGATTCCCAAGTGCATGAGAAACGGGGATTGATTGTTCTGCAGTTTTTAAAAGCTCAGCTGCACCTTCTTTATCGCCCAGGCGGCCAGTTATATATCCAGTCATCGATGTGAACTTCGCACCAGTAGCGGCAAGAGCGGGAATATTTTTCTGCGTCCAGTCCCAAATTTCTACAGCGAATCCAAGTTCGTGAATTTTTTTGACGCGTTCTATGTGTGGCAGATCTAAGAAGACCATCTCCGAACAAACTGCAAGTGTGAAGTTGGAGCTCATTTTGCTACCTCAGTTACTTATGTATTAAAACGATGTGTAGTTAGAACTTGTGCGCTTGAAGGGATTCGAACCCCTAACCTTCTGATCCGTAGTCAGATGCTCTATCCGTTGAGCTACAAGCGCAGGTATGCGGGGAAATACTACCCGCAGATTAAGGTTGCCCCAAACGCATCAGGTCTGGAACAGAAACTGCTTTAACGCGTGGTTTTCCTAGGGCCGAACCTGCCGCAATTTCGGCTTCATTGATTCGCACCCAATATGGCTGGTCAACAATTTTGTGATCTGAATTCAAAAGTTCAGTTATGTCGCCGCTGCTTTTTGGTTCTTTTAGGTCAGAAATCAAAAGTGAAACTACATCTGCGGCATCACTTTTATTTGTTCCAATGACTCCGGATGGTCCGCGTTTTGCCCAACCAACTGCGTAAATATTTGAGCCACTCACTCGACCATCAACGTTAGCAATCTTTCCCTTTTCAAAGCTGACACCAGGTATCGCTTCGGACTCATAGCCAATTGCAGTTATTACAAGGTCGCATGGAATTGTTATATCGCCGCGAGGAGTTGAATAAGTAATTGCCTCTACCTTGCCATTACCAAGAATTTCTTTTGGAGTGTGCGAGAAGAGAAACTCTAAAGAACGCTCGTGCCCATGCTTTGGAGTTTCGGCGATTAGCTTCATTGCTTCTAAATTACTTGCTAGATGCTTTTCAATTTCGCCCTTAGCTTCCGCGTTCTTATGAGCAAGTGCAATTTCATCTTCGTGAATATAAACATCGGTATGTTCTAACTTTGGTAAATCACGTAACTCCGGGGCGGTAAAGGCTGCGAATTCTGCGCCACGACGGCCAGTTATAAATACTTTTCGAATGTTGCTTTTATGAATCGCATCAAGGGCGTGATTTGCAGTATCAGTCTCATCGAGTTCTTTCGGATCAATAGCAAGAATTCGTCCGCAATCCATCGCCACATTTCCTGCACCAATTACGACTGCAACTTTCCCAGTTAGATCAACTTTGAAATCTGCATAATCTGGATGTCCGTTATACCAAGGTACAAATTCGGCAGAAGAGATTGAGTTAGCTAGGTTTTCGCCAGGGATTCCAAGTCTTTTGCCAATCGCAGAACCAGTAGCCATTATTACTGCATCATATTTCTTAGTTAAATCTGCGAGGGATACATCCTTGCCAAGTTCGACATTTCCAAACAATCTAAAGTTGGATTCAGATGCAATCTTCTCGAATACCTTGGCCACAGTCTTAATTTTTGGATGATCAGGTGCAACACCAGAACGAACAAGCCCCCAAGGAGTCGGTAGACGTTCAATCATGTCGATTGTAAAAGTTAAATCTTCAGTAACAGAATTTTGAAGTGCTTGTGCAGCAAAGTAACCAGCTGGTCCAGCGCCAACAATTGCTATCTTGTAGTGCGGCACTAAAACTCCTTAATTATAAAACTGGCGGAGACGAAGAGATTTGAACTCTTGAAGGGTTTTACCCCTTACCTCGTTAGCAGTGAGGCGCACTCGACCGGGCTATGCGACGTCTCCAAGTGTGGGCAAAGTTTAGCGCGTGAAGCGAGCACTTTGTCACGCGAGCTTGATTATCTTCCCGGCTCGAGCAGCAGTCTTCTCGATAAATCGGGCGTTTAATTCATCAGATCCTCGGGACCATTCCTCGGCTTCTTGTGGCGTCTTTCCATACTTTATGTGGCGAGTGATTAATCGCTGCATCCGTATTTCATCATCAATCTCTATAAACCAACTCTGATCTAGAAGTGGAAATACCTCGCTCCAACTGTGTTCTTCTGAAAAAAGATAATTACCTTCAATAACAATTACCTTGGAATTTCGCAGAACGATTCCCTCATCCGCTTTCGAAGCTTCAATTTCACGATGAAAGATAGGAAAGGTGTGGTCCTTATCTATTTCAATTCTGACTCTTGTTATCAGTGAGATAAATCCCTCGACATCAAAAGTGTCAGGTGCGCCTTTGCGTTCCCGACGCCCGAGCTTGATTAATTCTTCATTGCTTAAGTGATATCCATCCATTGGGATGATTGCGACGTCTTCTGTACTAAATTGTTTTTGAATCTCCGTAACAACTGTGGATTTTCCAGCGCCAGGTTTGCCTACTATGCCGATCATGGTTCGAGGTTTTGAGCCTTGTAATAGTGATGCAATCTCTTCGACTAGAAGTTGAACGCTCATGTGTCGAATATATCTAAGAAGCCCGCTTGATAGAACTATTTTGCGCGAGCAGTTAGGCTATTGCTATGACTGACGAGAAGGATGGCAGCCGAAAATATGATGCGGCCAATCCTGCTGCGCTAGCTGAATTTATGAAGACTGGTTGGGCCCCAACTCCACTTGAAGGAATAGTTCCAAGTGAGGCAACTTCATTCTGTAAAGCGCGTATTGAAAAACTTTCAAAAATGTATCCTGGTAAGCGAATAGTTCTCCCTGCCGGTGGGCTTAAAGTTCGAAGCAGTGATACCGATTTTCGATTTCGTGCTCACTCTGGTTTCTCATATTTCACGGGCATAACCGCGGGAGATGCAGTTCCGGATTCAGTCTTTATCCTTGAACCAAATACGAGCGGCCATGAACCACTTCTATTCATTCATCCAAGATCGCCCCGCGATTCATCAGAGTTTTATCGCGATGCAAAATATGGTGAATTCTGGGTTGGTCGTCGCATGACGCTAGAAGAGACAACGCGAAAATATGGCTTGGCAGTGCGCCAAATTGAAGATCTTGAGAGCTTTCTAAGTAATTCTAAATCCACATTAATCGTTCGTGGCGAGAATCCAATTGTTGATTCTAAAGTTTCGGTTGACACTGATGGTGAGGCTGAACTCTTAACTTATCTATCTGAAATTAGATTGATAAAGGACTCTTATGAGATTGCAGAAATGCAGAAAGCTGTTGATGCGACCAATCGCGGATTTGCAGATATGGTGCGAGTTTTTGGTGCTGCAACTTCTACCAAACGCGGAGAACGCGTAATTGAAGCAGCCTTCTTTGGCCGCGCACGAGTTGAGGGAAATGATTTGGGTTATGACACCATCGCCGCATCAGGTGCTCATGCTTGTATCTTGCACTGGATTAGAAATGATGGCGAAGTTAAGAACGGTGATTTAATTCTGATAGATGCGGGCGTGGAAGTTGAATCACTTTACACAGCAGATATAACTAGAACACTTCCAGTGAATGGAAAATTCACAGAAGCGCAGCGCAAGATTTACATGTTGGTATATGAAGCGCAGAAAGCCGGATTTGCTGCGGTAAAACCAGGGGCGAACTTCAAAGATATAACAACTGCATCACATGAAGTTTTAGCTAAAGGCTTAGCTGATTTAGGGGTGCTTCCTATTTCGGCAGAAGAATCCCTCAAGCCAGATGTTGGATTGCACAAACGTTGGACGGTTCATGGCGTAAGCCATATGTTGGGTATCGATGTTCATGATTGCAACGAAGCTCGAGTCGAACATTATCGGGATGGTGTTCTTGAGCCAGGAATGATTCTCACTGTCGAACCAGGACTTTATATTCATCCAGATGATGAACTCTTTCCGGCTGAGTATCGAGGCATTGGTGTGCGGATTGAAGATGACGTTCTTGTGACTGAAACTGGATGTCGAGTTTTATCAAATAAATTGCCGAGCCATCCTGACGAAGTTGAAGTCTGGATCTCGAACTTAACTAACTAATTGAACTCCAGCCCAGGCGGCAAAAAGTCCGAAAACAAGTGAAGCGCTTACATTTATAAGGGCATCCTTATATCTGCGTAACTCGTAGGCAAGATATAAATCCAACATAAATGTTGACCAAGTAGTGAAAGCCCCGGCAATGCCAATTGCAAGTAAATCATGAGCTTCGGTCGATGCTTTGAATGTTAGGCCAATTAAGAATGAGCCGATGATATTTACAGTAAATGTTCCAACTGGTTTTGTCGTAAATCGCCTCAGATATTGATCAATCGCATATCGAGCAGGTGCGCCAATTGCGGCGCCTACCATTACTAACAAAGTATTCATCGGCGTACCGGAATCGTTTTTCGGGCAATCGGAAGAACCACTGCAACAATTATCAAACTCAAGATTATGTTTGTTGCTAAATAAAGAAGTCCGCCTTTAGCGGGTTCTATTGAATGCACCGTTACCGCAGAAAATGTAGTCATGCCAGCACAGAAGCCTGGCAGCAAAATCAATCGTATTTGTGTGATTCCACGTCGTTCCATTAAAACAAGGAGCGCGGAGGCCAGAGCGACACCAAGGAGATTTGCAACGAGCGTTCCTGGTCTATCTTGCGGAATTAAGTTTCCAATTCCGTAGCGAACCAAAGTTCCTGCTACTCCGCCAAAGGCAACGAGCAGCAGTGGAATCATGTATTAAACAATACCCTCGCGTTTGCGAATTTTGGAGCCTAACCAGCGAACTGGGTCATATTTAACGTCAACAACGCGCTCTTTCATCGGAATGATTGCGTTATCGGTGATGCGAATATGTTCTGGACAAACTTCGGTACAGCACTTAGTGATGTTGCACATTCCAAGACCATGCTCTTCTTGCGCCTTCTGCTTGCGGTTCTTCAACATATCAAGTGGGTGCATATCTAATTCAGCGATGCGAATAAAGAATCTTGGGCCAGCAAATGACTTCTTATTCTCTTCATGGTCACGAATTACGTGGCAGGTATCTTGGCAGAGGAAACATTCAATGCACTTTCGAAATTCTTGGCTGCGCTCGACATCTACTTGTTCCATGCGGGCTTCACCCGGTGCAAGGTTCTTTGGATGTTCGTATGAAGGAATTTCCATTGCTTTGCGATAGTTGAAAGACACATCGGTAACAAGATCTTTGATTACTGGGAATGCGCGAAGTGGCGTGATTGTGATCTCTTCATCTTCTGGAAATGATGCAACTTGGGTCATGCAAGCAAGACGAGGTTTGCCATTGATTTCCATAGAACATGAACCACATTTTCCAGCTTTACAGTTCCAGCGAACTGCTAGATCACCCATCTGTGTTGCTTGAACACGGTGAATTAAATCTAGAACTACTTCACCTTCATTTGCCTCAACTTCAACGTTCTTTAATCCACCATCTGTTGAATCACCGCGCCAAATGCGAAGTTTAAGTTTGCGGGCCATTAGTTGGAACCACCTTTCGCAATTTCTTCGGGCGTCATATATTTTTCAAGTTCGTGGATATCAAAGAGATCAAATAGCTCTTTAGGTATTGGTGGAAGCGGTTGGGCTTTCACATTTACTTTATTGCCATCAAAACTTGAAATGTGATTTACCTGGCGCCACTTTGAACTCATACCTGGGAAATCATCGCGAGTGTGACCACCACGAGATTCTTCACGAAGAAGCGCAGACTTCGCAGTGCTTTCAGCGACTAACAACATATTGTCCAAGTCGAATGCTAAGTGGAATCCTGGGTTGAATTTACGGTCGCCTGCTACTGCAACATTTGCACTGCGAACGCGAATAGCTGCAATCTTCTCGATTGCTTCCTCAACTTCTTTTCCGGTTCGGATAATGCCGACAAGGTTGTGAGTAATCTCTTGAAGTTCGGCATGAAGTGAATATGAATTCTCGCCACCAGCGCGACTAAATGGCGCCTCAATTCTTGCTGCTGCATCTGCAATGGCTTTTTCAGAAACCGTTGCACTTGGGTTCTTCTTAACATATTCGACCGCGCCCATACCTGCGCGACGACCAAATACCAAGAGATCTGAAAGTGAATTCCCGCCAAGGCGGTTTGATCCGTGCATTCCACCAGCAACTTCACCAGCTGCGAATAACCCTGGAACTCCAACTGCGGCAGCCGTATCTGGCTCTACTTCGACGCCACCCATTACATAGTGACAAGTAGGACCAACTTCCATTGCCTCCTTGGTGATATCTACGCCAGCAAGTTCATAGAACTGGTGCCACATAGATGGCAGACGCTTTTTAATTACATCAGCCGGAATTCGCTTTGAAACATCTAGGTAAACCCCACCATGTTCAGTACCGCGACCTGCTTTAACTTCAGAGTTAATTGCACGTGAAACTTCATCTCGCGGAAGAAGCTCTGGCGGACGGCGGTTGTTATCTTGATCTAGATACCAACGATCGGCTTCAGCTTCGTTATCTGCGTATTTATCTTTGAATACCTCTGGAATGTATTTGAACATAAAACGTTCGCCTAGTGAGTTGGTAAGAATTCCACCTTCGCCACGAACTGATTCGGTAACTAGGATTCCGCGAACCGATGGTGGCCAGACCATTCCAGTTGGGTGGAATTGTAAGAATTCCATATCAACTAAATTAGCGCCAGCTTTAAGTGCGAGCGCATGACCATCTCCGGTACCTTCCCAAGAGTTTGATGTAATTTTGAAAGTCTTTCCAACGCCACCGGTAGCAACAATTACTGTTGGAGCCTCAAACAAAACTTCATTGCCATTTTCGCGCCAGTATCCATATGCACCAGCGATTTTGCCGTTCTCTTTTAAGATCTCAGTTATTGTAAGTTCAGCAAATACTTTGATGTGGCTTTCAGCGTTTCCACTTTCTTTAGCGTCCTGCTGTTGTAACGCAACAATACGTTGTTGCATGGTACGAATTAATTCAAGACCGGTGCGATCGCCAACATGTGCCAGCCGAGGATATTCGTGGCCACCAAAGTTACGTTGGCTAATTTTTCCTTCTTTTGTGCGATCAAATAGCGCGCCCCATACTTCGAGTTCCCAAATACGATCTGGAGACTCCTTGGCATGAAGTTCGGCCATGCGATAGTGATTTAAGAATTTTCCACCGCGCATTGTGTCGCGGAAGTGAACCTGCCAGTTATCTTTATCGTTCACGTTACCCATTGAAGCTGCGGCGCCACCTTCAGCCATAACAGTATGGGCCTTGCCAAATAGAGATTTACATACGATTGCCACACGAAGTCCAGCAGCGCGAGCTTCAACTGCAGCGCGAAGTCCAGCGCCACCAGCACCTATGACGACTACGTCGTACTTATATTTTTCTAGCGATGTCATTGTTATCTCTCTTTAGAATAAATAGAAGTTGGTCCAGGCGCCAGATGAAACTTGGCGGACATAGATATCGGCGAAGGCAACTGCAAAGAGTGAGATCCATGCAAATGTTGGATGCTTGTGATTGAGTACTGAGACCCAGGTCCAAGCCTTATAGCGAATCGGATGCTTAGAGAAATGCTTCAAGCGACCACCAATTGTGTGGCGACAGGTGTGACATGAAAGTGAATAAAGCCAGAGAGTTGTGGCGCTAAAGAGCAGAACTAAAGTTCCAACACTCATGTGGCCCCACTCTTTATGTTCATTCCTAAATGCCAGAATTGCGTCATAAGTTAGAAGGAAATTAAAAACTAAACCAGCATAGAAAAACCAGCGGTGTCCGTTTTGCAAAATTAGTGGTGCGCGAGTTTCGCCGGTGTACTTTGAATGTGGTTCAGCAACTGCGCAAGCAGGTGGTGACATCCAAAATGCACGGTAGTAAGCCTTGCGGTAGTAATAACAAGTCATTCGGAAGCCAAGTGGGAAAATCAAAATAAACAAGGCTGGTGAAATTCCAATTCCAAAATACTTATTATTAAATGGTTGTCCGAGGAGTGATGAACCCTCTACACAGGCTGTTGATAGACAAGGTGAATAGAGTGGAGAAATTAGTGGCTCTAGGAAGTAATACTTGTTTTCAAAAGCTCGGAAGGTTGCATAAATTACGAAGCTAAATAGAACTCCGAAAGTAATTGCGGGTTGTAACCACCAACGATCAGTTCGAAGGGTCCGCTCTTTAATCTTTGCTCGGGATGATGAAAATACGCCTGTAGCCATGGAGTAATTTTGGTCTGAGGATTTAATTAACGCTAGATGTATGTGCGCGTATGAGTTATGAATTCCCCCACACGCTTAAATACCCTCAAAAACTTGAAAAACTGGCGGAGGGCGTGGGATTTGAACCCACGAAACTTTCGTTTGCCGGTTTTCAAGACCGGTGCACTCGGCCGCTATGCGAGCCCTCCGTGGGCAAACTTACCCTCTAAATAGTTAAGCGGGCAATTCGAGCAGGGACTCAATCACAATTGCAACACCATCGTGATAGTGGGCATCGGCTACAAACTTTGCATATTTTGGCCCATCTGGATGGCCATCAGACATTGCCCATGATCTAGCCGCCCACTCCAACATCGAGAAATCATTTGGATTATCGCCAAAAGTTACGCAATCTTCTGCAGTCAACCCAGCCCGTTCAGCCATCTTGGCCAGAGTTTCGCCTTTGCTTACCCCTAGCGCAGATATTTCAATTAGGGATTCGCTGGAATTTGAATGCGTAATGTTTGCAATGCCTGTTAATTCTCGTGCTGCGATTTCCAACATTTGATCTGAAGTAAATTCATTATTGGCACAGCGCCCTAGCATTTTAAATGCCGGCAATTCGATTTTCATTTCAATTGTGTCAACACCAATATTGTCTAATCCGATATCCCACTTCGTTGTGTATTTCTTTTCGCGATGAAATTCATCGCCATATTCAACAGCGAAGTAAATTCCGGGTAAGTTTTTGCGAAGGCGATTTACAATATCTAATTGGGTTTCTTTAGGTATCAACCACTCTTCAATAACTCTTTCATTCATTAAGTCATAAAGTATTGCGCCGTTTGCACAAATGGCATTACCGAAACCGAATGCCTCTTTTACCTCTTTCATCCAGCGCGGAGGTCGGCCGGTAACAAAAAAGATTTCGATTCCAGCTTCATGAGCTCGCTTAAATGCGGCGATTGTGCGATCTGAAATCGGACCTAGATGCGGAACAATTGTTCCATCTAAATCAGTTGCAATTAATTTAGGGCGCTTACCAGGAATCATAAAGATGGCACCAAAGTATCTACGCCCAAGAACGGACGAAGCGCCTTTGGAACATTTACTGATCCATCTTGGTTTTGGTGATTCTCTAGAATTGCAACAATCATCCTGGGTACCGCAACTAGCGTGCCATTTAACGTTGCAACTGGCTTAGTTCCGCTCTCATCGCGATAACGAATATTTAATCTACGAGCTTGGAATTCTGTGCAGTTAGAGGTACTTGTTACTTCACGATAAGCGCCTTGCGTCGGAATCCAGGCCTCGCAATCGAATTTACGAATAGCACTTGATCCCAGATCTCCAGATGCCACATCAATAACTCTAAATGGAATTTCCATCGCTTTAAGGAAATCCTTCTCCCACTCGAGGAGTCTAAGGTGTTCAGCCTTTGCATCTTCGGGTTTTATAAATGAAAACATTTCAACTTTATCGAATTGATGAACTCGAATAATTCCACGAGTATCTTTGCCATAAGTTCCAGCTTCGCGACGGAAGCATGATGAATATCCGGCATATCTAATTGGCAAATTCTCAACGATTTCATCCATGTGATAAGCGGCTAGCGGAACTTCACTAGTACCTACTAAATAAACATCATCTTCTTCAAGATGATAGACATTTTCAGCGGCTTGACCTAAGAAACCAGTTCCTTCCATTGCAGCTGGATTTACTAATACCGGTGGAATAACCGGAATGAAACCCGCTTTAACGGCGGATGAAATCGCATAATTAACTAGCGCAAACTCCAACATCGCGCCTGGGCCAGTCAGATAATAAGAACGCGATCCTGCAACTTTGGCGCCACGTTCGGTATCGATGGCCTTTAAAACTTTACCTATTTCAACATGATCTTTCGCTTCGAAACCTTCGCTTTTAAAATCCCGAGGTTTGCCAATTTCTTCAATAACTTTAAAGTCTTCTTCGCCGCCAACTGGCGCATCTAAATCAATTAAATTTGATATTTTTAATAAATACTCTCGAGCTTTGGCTTCGAGCTCGCTGCGCTTGGTATCCGCTGCCTTTACTCGGCTAGCTAGATCTTTTGCATTTTCAAGTAAAGCTGTTTTCTCATCGCCCTTTGCGGCGCCAACTGATTTAGATAGGGCATTTTGCTCGGCTCGTAGCGTTTCAAATTCACTTAAAGCTACGCGCGCAATAGCATCTGCATCAAGAAGTTGATCGACAACAGATACATCTTCCCCGCGAACCTTTTGAGAATGGCGGACAACATCTGGGGTCTCGCGCAGAACTTTTAAGTCAATCACGTGTGCAAGCCTATCTAGTTACTTTTACCAACACGGGGATATGAGCCAAGGAAACGAATATCTTCGCAAATACTTCGAACACCTTCAACGGCGGCTGCAACTTTTGGTTCAGCAATATGTCCCTCTGCATCAATGATGAAATGATAATGACCTAGTTCAAGCCCGGTTGGTCGTGATTGAATAAAAGTTAAGTTGACATCTTGCTTCGCAAATTCTGTAAGGATTTCAAGTAAGGCACCGGCATGATCAATGCCAATGAAGGCAACAAGTGATGTGCGGTCATTTCCAGTTGGCGCAGGCAACGTTCCTGGTTTTTCAGCAACCACAAATCTAGTTACTGCTCCAGTGTTATCACCGATATTGCTTGCAATTACTTTTAGCCCGTAATTCTTCGCAGCAATCTCTGAAGCAATAGCCGCGTCGTAATTACCATTTGCTAAACCTTTTGCAGCAGCTGCAGTTGATGACATTTCAATAATTTCGGCCAGCGGATAATTCTTAGCTACGAAGGCCCGGCATTGGGATTCAGCGTGCGGATGCGTTGCTATTTTTGTTATTTCTACGCCAGCACTTTCCGGAAGCGTCATAAGTGAAAATGCAACTGGAAGTGTAGTTTCGGCAGTAACAACTAGCGGCGTTCCAAGAGCTAATTCATCTAATGTTCTAGAAACTACACCTTCAACTGAATTTTCAATTGGGACCAGAACTTTCTCAGCTTTGCCATCTCTAACCGCATCTAGCGCGGCAGTAACATTTGAATAAGGGATAAGTACATCGGATTCATTTGTAATTTGGCGAAGCGCAGCCTCGGTAAATGTCCCGGCTGGGCCGAGATAGGCATACGTTGTCATTGGCTAAGAGTAACCGAGGACGCGTGCTGCTCGTTAACGATAGTTTTTAAAGAACTCGCTTAACAACGCTGCACATTCACTTTCATTAACTCCAGAAATAACTTCTACTTGATGTGGCGCCCTAGGATCACGCAATACATCCCAAACCGAGCCAACTGCGCCGGCTTTCGAATCCCAAGCACCAAATACCAAAGTCCTAATTCGTGATTGCGCGATAGCTCCGGCACACATTGCACAAGGCTCAAGAGTCACAACAATTGTGTGGCCATCTAATCGCCAAGATTGATTAACTTCTGCAGCGCTTCTAATTGCAACAATTTCGGCATGAGCGCTTGGATCATTATCGATTTCTCTACGGTTGTGGCCAGTTGAAATCAATTTACCTTCTGGATTTAATATCAAAGCACCGACCGGTACATCGCCAGTAGCGAGCGCAGTTTTAGCAATTTCAAGAGCCTGCTGCATTTGCGTTTCGTAATTGTTAGAGATTAATGACAATGTTTATTGGCCTTCATATATCTCTGCGAATTGATTACCAAACCCAAGTTTCGATGCAATTGCATCTAATTGTTCATCAGGAAAAAGTTCTGGGTCATCGCAAAGTGCTTCAAGCTCCATCGCACTCATTCCTAGATCAGAGAGTAAATCAACATCGCCGCCAGGTTGTGAAACATCTTCATCTTCTGGGAATGGTAGATCTAACATTTCAATTAAATCTGCAGCGAGATCAGATTCCAAAGCATATGTAACATCGCTAATCATCATTTGCATTTGGGAACCAAGTGCGCGTGCAACAATAAAGAAATCTTCTTCGATTGCAATCAGCGCGATTGCACCACCATTAGTTGCCTGCGAATTAAGCTGGTCCATGATTGAACCAAGGTCTGTAACGTGAGTTAGTTCCGCCACATTCCAACGACCATCTTCGTGCCACGCAATAATTCCAAAATCTCCAGCCATTGCGCTCACCCCCGGTTCGTCTTTGATTCCAGTTTGCTACCAGTTTTGCAGGACTTCATACTGACACTAAAGCGGGCATGCGACAAGCCCCACAAGCGCGAGTAAGGTATGAGTCGTGAAGATCCATGTAGCGAACCATCCATTGCTTGCACATAAATTGACTGTTCTGCGCGATGAGAAAACTAATTCGCCAACTTTCCGCCAATTAACTGAGGAAATTGTGACCTTATTGGCATACGAAGCGACAAGAGATGTTCGAACTACACCGGTAAAAGTTAAGACTCCTGTTGCGATGGCGGATGGTGTCGCTCTTACAAAACCAAAACCTGTTGTAGTTCCAATATTGCGAGCTGGTCTTGGCATGCTTGAAGGAATGACACGTTTAATGCCAACTGCAGAAGTTGGATTCCTTGGAATGATTCGCGACCATGACACTCTTCAACCTTCAACTTATGCAAATAGATTGCCCGATGATTTAACTGGGCGGCAGTGCTACATCCTCGATCCAATGCTTGCTACTGGTGGCACATTAATCGCAGCAATTAAGTACTTACTTGAGCGAGGCGCTACGGATATAACTGCAATAACTATTCTTGCCGCACCTGAAGGTATCGCTCTTATTGAGAAGGAATTCGCAGGAAAGAATCTGCCGATAACTATTGTTACCGGCGCACTAGATGAGAAGTTAAATGAAAAGGGTTACATCGTTCCTGGTTTGGGCGATGCTGGCGACCGTCTATACGGAGTTGTGTAATACATGGCATCAACGAGTCCCGGTTATGGAATAACGATTCGAGTTGAAGGTCCGCCTTCTGCTCAACCTGTTGCTGAAGTTACAACTGCGATTACTGCTGCGGGTGCTGCGATTACCGCGCTCGACGTTGTTGAATCTTTCTTGGATCACGTAGTTATCGATGTTACTTGCGATGCAATAGATGCCGAACATGCTGATGCAATTACTGCATCAATCGCAAGCCACCCAGAGCTAACAGTTCGCAAAGTAAGTGATCGCACATTCTTACTTCACCTCGGTGGCAAAATTGAAATTCAATCTAAGGTTCCGCTTAAGACGCGTGATGATTTATCTCGCGCATACACGCCTGGTGTTGCTCGAATTGCCCAAGCAATTGCGGCAGATAAATCAGATGCGCGTCGCCTAACTATTAAACGAAATACCGTCGCTGTTGTTACTGATGGTTCCGCGGTATTGGGATTGGGAAATATTGGTCCTGAAGCTGCGCTTCCAGTTATGGAAGGTAAGGCTGCGCTCTTCAAAAGATTTGCTGATGTTGATGCCTGGCCGGTCTGTTTAGATACCCAAGATGTAGATGAGATTGTGCGCACTGTTCAAATAATTGCACCGGTGTATGGCGGAATTAATTTAGAAGATATCTCGGCACCGCGTTGCTTTGAAGTTGAACGCCGACTGCGCGATCTTTTAGATATTCCAGTTTTCCATGATGACCAACATGGGACTGCAATCGTCGTACTCGCAGCACTTACAAATGCGCTTAAATTTGTTAAGAAAGATTTAGCTAAGTCAAAGATAGTTATGAGTGGCGCTGGAGCCGCGGGAACTGCAATTGCAAGATTACTTGTTGCACGTGGCGCTAAAAACATAATTGGATTTGATAAAGATGGTCTGGTCTCAGAACATAAAGCTGGAGATCAAGAGATGCGCACTTGGTTCGTTGATAATTGTGCACGTGGCGATTTCACTGGTGACATTGGCCAAGCAATGGTTGGTGCAGATATTTTCATTGGTGTAAGTGCGCCAAATGTAATTAAAGAGGCAGATGTTGCCGCAATGGCTCCAGGTGCAATCGTCTTTGCGCTTGCAAATCCAGATCCAGAAATTGATCCGGCAATTGCCCGAAAATATGCTGCGGTAGTAGCTACCGGTAGAAGCGATCAGCCAAACCAAATTAACAATGTCTTGGCATTCCCTGGAATCTTCCGCGGTCTACTGGATGGCCGAATCACGAAGATAACTGATGCGATGCTGGTCGCAGCTGCAGATGCAATCTCTTCTTGTGTTACATCAGAACAATTGAATGCTAACTTCATTGTCCCAAGCGTTTTTGATACTCAAGTAGTTACTAAAGTTGCTGAAGCTGTAAAGCTAATTGGTCGCGCTTAACGTTTAAACAGCCGCGACTGGCCACCGATTACAACACCTAAGTAAGTCATCACAATTCCCGAAACTAAATACCAAGAAACTGTGTTGCCATTTGTAGGTGAGAAAACATCAATCAAGAGCGAGCCGATAAGAGTTCCACCGACACTAAACAGTGTGAATGTAAGAACACCTAGGTGTTGAACAATCGTTGAGGTAAATGCTATATAAATAACTCCAACTGTTCCGCCGGTATAAATCCACCATGGCCCAGTTGGCAGAGCCACAATTTCATTACCTTTAATGAGTAAGAGTGCGAACAACATAATAACTAGTACTGATGTACCCATAAAGAAATTTAGAAATGAAGTTGTAAAGCTCGCCTTTGAATATTCATTTATCTGACCATTAAGTGCGCGCTGGACTCCAACTAGCGCACCGGCCAAAGTTGCCAGCGCTACTGCAAGAACCGAGAACGATGCGAGCGAAATCCGATCCAACGCTGAAATAAGAACTGCAAAGACGGTAATTAAAGCGGCGGTAACTCTGCGCTTTGAAATCAATTTCTTGCCACCACCCGTGAGCCCAATGCGATCAACAATAAGCGACATGGCAGTTTGTCCAGCAATTGAGGCAACTGAATAAAGTGCAACACCAATAAGTGGGACAACTTGAGTTTGAAGTGCGACGAAGCTTCCACCAAGAACACCAGCGAATAATCGCCAACGCGGGATCTGCTTTGCTGCTACAGCCGCTCGCAGATTACGCATTCCTTGCTTTATTGAATTATTAAATGGCGCAATCAACGAAATAACAATTAACCCTGAACCAAATGAAACTAGCGCAGCTTCAGTACTATTTCCAAGTAGATGTGAAAGCTCACCATTTGCTCGCGATTGCAGAGCAATTAGCAGACCAGATATCGCAGCAAGCGCTTCTAGCCTTGCGGTTTGAGAATGTGTTGTTTTAATTTTCTAAACCTTCCAAACGCGAGTTAGCTTGCAACCAATTCTCTTCGGTCAAATTCTTTTCACGGGTCAACGCGGCTAATTCTTCCATGTTCGTTGCTAATTTTTCGTGATCGAAGGCGAGTTCGGCCTGCTGACTTTGGAGCAGTGCTATTTGCTCTTCGAATTTTGCAATCGCTCGTTCATACTTTGCAATTTCTTTGCGAACCTCTTTGATTTCAACAATGTTGGAACTCTTTGTTTTTAGCGTACTAGTAGTCACAGATTGGCTAGATTGCCCACGCAACTTCAAATACTCATCAACCCCACCAGGTAAATCTCGCAGAGTTAAGTCGCCAAGTAATCCGACGAAGCGATCACAGACTCGTTCTAGGAAATATCTATCGTGTGAAATGACTAGCAACGTGCCGCCGAAAGAATCTAATAAGTCTTCTAGCGCGGTAAGTGTCTCAACGTCAAAATCATTTGTGGGTTCATCAAGTAAGAGCACATTTGGACTATCCATCAATAGCCTGGTTAATTGCAATCGTCGTCGCTCGCCACCAGATAAATCTCCAACTGGCGTCCATTGTGAATCTGTATTGAATCCAAGCTTTTCGCAGAGCTGACTTGCGGATAACTCTTTGCCATTGCCAAGTTGAACTTGATTAGCAACTTTTTCAACTGCTTCTAGTACTCGCCAAGTGGGGTCGAGTTCCTCAAGGTGCTGTGAAAGAAAGGCCGCTTTAACGGTAACTCCGACTGTAATTTTTCCTGCTGTTGGGTTTATCTGCGAAAGCAAAGCTTTAAATAGCGTTGTTTTACCGGCACCGTTTACTCCTACAACACCGATGCGATCTCCTGGTCCAATATTCCAATAGAGATTATCTAAAATATCTTTATCACCAGCTTTGATTGTTGCCTGGTGAATTTCAAATACCGTGTTACCTAATCTATTTGCTGCAAAGTTCAACAGTTCAGTTTCATTACGTGGTGGCGGTTCATTAGCAATTAAAGTGTTTGCGGCATCAATTCTAAATTTTGGCTTTGCGGTTCGGGCCGGCGCACCACGTCTGAGCCAAGCAAGTTCTTTACGAATCAACGCATTTCGTTTGCCATCTTCTACGGTTATCTGACGAGAACGTTCCGCCTTTGAAAGTACATATGCCGAATAACCGCCTTCATATGCCAAAACTTTGCCATCGACAACTTCCCATATCTGTTCTGAAACTTCATCCAAGAACCAGCGATCGTGAGTTATGACAACAACTGCTAGCTTTGTATTTCGTTTTATATATTGCGCAAGCCACGAAACACCTTCAACATCTAAATGGTTCGTTGGTTCATCGAGCAAAATTAAATCGAAGTCGCTAATAAGTAATTTGGCCAGATTTACTCGACGACGTTCGCCACCTGAAAGATAAGAGATTTTGCGATCCAATAACTCTTCACTAAAGCCACCAAAGAGCCCAGTTAAAACTTCGCGAACCTTGGCGTCGCCAGCCCATTCGTGAACTTTTGAATCACCGAGAACTACATCTCTCACTAAAGAATTCTCATCACTTTCATCGGTCTGACTTAATATCCCGATTGTCACCGAACCAGATTTTGAAATGCGCCCAGAATCGGCTGGTTCTATCCCCGCCATTACTTTTAGGAGTGTGCTTTTGCCACCACCATTTCTTCCGACAATTCCAATTCGGTCAGCAGCATTCACGCCAAGAGAGATTCCATCCAATAATGCACGGGCGTCAAAGGCTTTGGATACAGATTCCAAATTCAATAAATTATTGACGGCCATTGCGCAAGAGTATTTGACGATTGCTAGAGTGGGTAAATGGACGTAACTAATAGGCAATATGCGCTCGACCTTGATGCTAAAGACCCACTAGCTAAATTCAGGGATGAGTTTGTGATTAATAATCCAGAGATTTGTTATCTCGACGGAAACTCTCTTGGCCGCCTACCTAAAAGAACTATCAAGGTGATCAATGATTTTTTAATCAATGACTGGGGTACAAAAGTTGTTGAAGGCTGGAGTGATTGGATCGAAGAGCCGTTTCTAACTGGAGATTTATTAGGTCGAACAACTTTGGGCGCAGCAGCTGGACAAGTCTTAGTAACTGATACAACGTCGGTGAATTTTTACCAACTTGCTGGTGCCGCACTTGCCGCACGACCTGACCGCAAAACAATAATCATTGATGGTGCAAACTTTCCAACCGACCGCTATATCTTGCAAGGATATGCTAAAGAGCGCGGATTAAATTTAGTAATTATTAATAATGAAGATCCTGCAATTTCTGAACATGAGAGAATTACGCCAGAAATATTAGAAAAGTATATGAGCGAAGATGTTGCCTTCGTTACCTTTGAAGTTATTCAGTATCGAGCAGGTGCCCGAAATGACATCAAGGCAATTACTGATTTAGCACGAAAGTACGGCGCCTTTGCGATTTGGGATTGCAGCCATGCAATTGGCGCAATTGATTTGCAATTTGATAAAGATGGTGTTGATCTCGCAGTAGGTTGCACCTATAAATTTGGATTCTCTGGGCCGGGTTCTCCTGGTTGGCTTTATGTATCCAAGCGCGTGCAGAAGGATTTACAAGTTCCAATTCAAGGTTGGCATGCCCAAGAGAATATGTTTGACATGGGACCAAACTTTAAAAAAGCTGATGGCTTAGCTGGATTTCAGATCGCAACTCCATCTGTAATTGCTCTTCGTTCAGTTCAAAGTTCATTTGGAATTATTGAAGAAGCGGGCATTGCTAATATCGAAGAGAAGTGTGCAATCGGAACCCAGATGATGATTGATCTTTACGATGCCTGGCTCGCCGAACTCGGATTTACTTTGAACACTCCACGAAATGCTAAATGGCGTGGTGGCCACGTTTCACTCGTTCATCCAGATGGTAAGCAAATTGCATTTGCACTAAGACAATTAGCGAATGTAATTCCGGATTACCGAGCACCGAACTCAGTTAGATTAGCGATTTCTCCACTACAGAACTCATATGCTGAAATTTGGGATGGTTTTGAAAGGTTAAGAAATTTGGTTGCTTCAGGTGACTATAAAAAGGTTTCAAACACAAACGCTAAAGTTACTTAATTAAGCTCGAGCAGTAACTGCGTTTTGTAGCCAAGAAATAATCTCGGTCGTAGGAGTTCCTGGAGTAAAAATCTCGCCAACTCCCATAGCTTTTAGCGTTACCTTGTCGGCTTCAGGAATGATCCCGCCACCAAAAACTACGATGTTTGAAGCGTTCGCCTCTTTCAAAAGTTTCATGATTCTTTCAAAGATTGTCATATGCGCACCGGAAAGAATTGAAAGTCCAATTGCTTGCACATCTTCTTGAAGTGCTGTGGCAATTATTTGTTCTGGGCTTTGGTGAAGTCCGGTGTAAATAACTTCGCATCCAGCATCCCGCAATGCACGGGCAACAACTTTCGCGCCCCGGTCATGTCCATCTAGGCCAGGCTTTGCGACTACAACGCGGATTGGAACTGATTGGGATGTTTCAGTCATAAGCCCAACTTATCATGAGAAATATGTCGTAGGGTTTGGCATATGAGCCAATCCGATCACGCCGAACTCCTAAGCCAAGTTCGCAATGGTGACCGCCAGGCGCTAGCTAAGGCAATAACAATAATTGAGAACACTGGGGTCGGATTTAATATTGAGGACACTGCCGGTGCACAAGTAATTGGAATTACTGGGGCGCCTGGAGTTGGTAAATCCACAACAGTTGATGCGCTTATCAAGTTACTTCGTGAACGGAATTTTTCGGTAGCAGTTCTTGCAGTGGATCCATCTTCACCAATTTCTGGCGGCGCCTTACTTGGTGATCGAATTCGTTTAACAGATCACTTCACTGATTCTAAAGTTTTCATTCGTTCACTCGCGACAAGAGGACATCTGGGTGGCTTATCTGCGAGCACAAAAGCGGTTTTGAAACTAACCCAAAGCGCGCAATTTGATTTCATAATCGTTGAAACTGTTGGCGTTGGTCAGAGTGAAGTTGAAGTGATGCGAGTTGTTGACACTGTCGTCGTTGTATTAGCGCCAGGTATGGGAGATGGAATCCAGGCCTCCAAGGCCGGACTGCTTGAAATAGGCGATATCTATCTCATTAATAAGTCAGATCGAGAAGGTGCGAAGCAGACAGCTCAAGATATTTCTCGGTCAATTGAAATGTCGCCAGCAAAAACTGTTGCTGGGAAGCCCTGGATTCCTCCAATATTGCTTGGTGCAATGCAGAATGGAACTGGTGTGGTCGAGTTAATGGCTGAAATTGAGAAACATCGAAATGGCTAAGAGCGCGCATATAGATAACTTTGCGAAGATTAACCTTCCTGATCCTTCGCTCTGGCCGGAATTGATACTTGATCATCCGACCGCAACATATCCCGAGCGGTTAAATGCCAGCCATGAACTCTTAGAGCGAACAATCGAATTAGTTGGTGCTGACAAAGTTGCAATCATTGCAGCCGACGGAACTTATAGTTATGGCCAACTCCTGGAATTAGTAAATAAGATTTCAAATTTCCTAGTATCCGAAGGAGTTGTTCCGGGAAATCGAATTGCAATCCGCGGTCCTAATAATGCAATGGCGGTAGCTATTTGGCTGGCAATTCTCCGTATTGGCGCAATAGCGGTAACAACTATTCCACTTCAGCGAGCTGTCGAACTAGAAAAGATTATTGAGATTGGCCAAATTCAATTTGCTTTAGTTGATCATAGATTTACTGAAGAGTGGAATCTAGTGAAGAACTTCTCCGGGGAAACTTTTGTTTATGGTGGCGAGAGTGGATTAGCTTCAAAAATTAATTCACAGAGCTCACAATTTATGGCCTGTGATACCGCTTCGGATGATGTAAGTCTGCTGGCATTCACATCCGGTTCCACTGGAATTCCTAAAGCGACAATGCAC
This sequence comes from actinobacterium SCGC AAA044-D11, assembly GCA_965268555.1. GTDB lineage: Bacteria > Actinomycetota > Actinomycetes > Nanopelagicales > Nanopelagicaceae > AAA044-D11. The sequence continues at coordinate 65,261 of OZ254174.1, read as the reverse complement.
TTTCATCGAGATGTCTTGGCAATCGCGGACACCTTCTCAAAGAATATTGTTAAGCCGACAAAGGATGATGTCTTTGCGGGAAGCCCGCCTATTGCATTTACCTTCGGCCTTGGTGGCTTGGTGATTTTTCCATTTAGAGTTGGGGCAACGACTGTTCTACTTGAAAACGCAGCGCCACCAATACTCTTAGAGAAAATTGGCGAATATAAAATTACTTGCCTATTCACGGCCCCAACTGCCTATCGCGCAATGCTTCCACTATTGGGAGGCAAAGATATTTCATCGCTTCGCAGATGCATATCGGCTGGCGAACATCTGCCGCTTGCAACCTGGCGCGCTTGGTTTGAAGCTACTGGAAATAAACTGATTGATGGAATTGGTGCAACTGAGTTACTACACATATTTATCTCGGCAAGTGATCATGAAATTATCCCGGGTCTTACTGGAAAACCAGTTCCTGGCTATCAAGCGATGGTTGTTGACCAAGACTTTAACGAAGCCAAAGATGGCGAACATGGTTTCCTTGCAGTTAAAGGGCCAACTGGATGTAGATATCTAAATGATTCAAGGCAGAGCAATTACGTAGTTAATGGTTGGAATATCACTGGTGATATTTACACCAGAACCGCAGATGGCTATTTCAAATACGAATCACGTGCCGATGACATGATTATTTCAAGTGGTTACAACATTGCCGCACCTGAAGTTGAGAACGCCCTATTAATGCATAAGGGAGTGGCTGAAGTAGCTGTTGTGGGTTTGCCTGATGATGAACGCGGGATGATTGTTACTGCATATGTGGTTTTACGGCCAGAATTTTTGGCATCTGATGCAATGAGCAAAGAGCTACAAGACCACGTAAAGAGCCAGATTGCGCCATATAAATATCCAAGATCAGTTCACTTTGTGGATTCACTACCTAAAACAACTACTGGAAAGCTGCAACGATTCCGCTTAAAAAATTAGAAAATCTTTGTAGGTTGCCACTTTCCATAAACTTTACGTAGCTCGTTAACAATTTCGCCCACTGTTGCATAGGCCTTGATGGCTTCGATAGTGGTCGGAACAATGTTCTCGCCAGCTTTTGCTGCGGTTAATAAGTTGGCAAGTGCAGTAGTTACTGCTTGATTATCTCTCTTGGCGCGTACTGCCTGAACCGATGCGACTTGTTCGGACTCACTCTTTGGATTAATTTCGAATGGTTTGAATGGCGCTGATTCAGATTGGAAAGCATTTACGCCAACAACTTTTTTGGCGCCTGATTCAATTGCCATGGTTAGCTTGTATGAATTTTCGGAGATCTCATTTACGAAATAGCCATTGTTCACGCATTCAAGTGCGCCACCGCGCTTCTCAATTTCGGTAAGCAAATCCCAAATCTCTTTTTCAAGTGCATCTGTCATGCGCTCTAACTCAAAGCTGCCAGCAAGTGGATCTGGAGAATCTAGAACTCCGGTTTCAAATGCGACAACTTGTTGGGTGCGAAGCGCCAAAGTTGCGGCTTCTTCGGTTGGGACGCCAAGTGCTTCATCGAACGCAGATACGTGCATGGTTTGAATTCCGCCAAGTGCAGCGGCCATCATTTCAATCGATGTCCGAACAACGTTATTCATAGATTGTTGTGCTGTTAGTGAAGAGCCCGCAGTGAATGCAAAGATGCGTAGTTTTTCGGATGCTGGATCCTTCGCGTTGTATTTCTCGCGCATTAGTCGTGCCCATACTCGTCTGGCTGCACGGAACTTCGCAATTTCTGGCAAGAAATCAATATTTGAAGATAGGAAGGTAAAGAGAGTTGGGGCTACAAAATCAACAGATACGCCACGTTCAATAGCCTGATCTAGGTATTCCCGAGCATTCGCAAAGGTAAATGCAACTTCTTGTACCGCTGTCGAACCTGCTTCGCGAATGTGATAACCAGACATTGCAAGCGATACCCACTTTGGAATCTTGGTTGCAATATGTTCGATTACATCTACTGAGAGTTTTAATCCGGCTTCGGCTGGGAATATCTGAGTCCCGCGAGCTACATACTCTTTTAAAACATCGTTTTGAATAAACATTCCGAATTTATTTGGATCAACACCGCGTTGTTCAGCAAGTGCAATAAACATTGCTGCCCAGATATAGCCAATTGAGTTTGCTGTTGTTCGGACTTGGCTGATCTTCTCTAGTGGAATTCCATCCATCAATATTTCAATATCTGCCAAGGAATCAATTGCAACACCAACACGACCAACTTCACCGAGTGAAAGTGGATCATCAGAATCCAGCCCTAATTGCGTTGGAAGATCAAGAGCAACGCTAAATCCAGTTAAGCCTTGGTCAAGCAACATTTTGAAACGCGCATTTGTTTCCGCAGGAGTTCCAAAGCCACCATATTGGCCCATCGTCCAAACACCAGCATCGGCGTTGATGCCGCGGGTGTATGGATACTCTCCTGGTTTTTCTAGCGACATTTACTTTCCTTCAGCCTCAAGTTGTTGTTTCAAAACTTTCTTTGCAATCTTGCCAGTTGAATTCAGTGGGAATTCGGCAACTATGCGCAGATCTTTAGGTTTCTTGTAAGAAGCCATTCTAGATTTACAGTGTTCAAGAATACGAGTAGTTAGTTCTGCGTGATCAACAGTTGAGTTCGGGACAAGTGTCACCATCGCAGTTACGCGCTGGCCCCATTCCACATCATGTATTCCCATAACCGCAACCTCTAAAACCTCAGGGATTTCAGCAATTACATCTTCAATTTCGCGTGGATAAATGTTGTAACCACCGCTAATAATCATGTCGCCTTTGCGATCAACTAGGTAAAGGCGATTATCAATATCAATTCGACCAAGATCTCCAGTGTGCAACCAGCCATCTCGAACTGCTTTTGTGACTGTTGCATCCTGGCCGGCAGCCCCGTAATAACCGCGCATAACGTGATCGCCTCTGGTTATAACTTCACCAATTTCGCCGACTGGAACTTCTTTGCCGTTTTCATCGACGATGAGAATTTCTACGCCAACGCATGGATTGCCTGCACTGGTTAATAATTCTGGATTTTCTGAAAGACCAAGTGCATGATCTGCTTCGCTCAGAACCGTTACTGGTGGAATCGCTTCCACTAGTCCGTAGTACTGAACCATCTTTGTTGTGATTCGTTCGTGACATTGTTTAATTTGGTCAGGCGGCATTGGTGCTCCGGCATAACCAAGCATGCGCAAATTCGCCATCTTCTCTTTGGTGATTCCATCAACAGCTAAAAGTCTTGCAACCATAGTTGGAACTAGCGCAGTTGCATTTCCGCCACGATTTTGAATTACATCAATAAATTCTTCAGGATCGTACTTGGCTAAAACTATTTGCTTGGCGCCAAAAGCAAAATATGGAAGTACAAATAGCCCACTGGTATGTGTAACTGGACCAGCATGAACCCAGCAATCAGTTTCATTTGGAATTCGCCCTAAAATATCTGAAACAATATTATTTAAACTTGCAGTGCGATTTCTATGAGTTCTAATCGCGCCCTTTGGATTTCCAGTTGTTCCAGAGGAATAGTTAAGTGAAACCAGGCTGTCTGGATCTATTGCTGTCGAAAATGCATGTGACTCTTGCTTTGCTAAGAAAGCTTCATAAGGTGTTGTTCCATCGTGCTCGCCATGAATCAAAATCACGTGATCAACTAATTCCCGGACTGGCGCTGATTCATCCCAGAACTTTGCATCCATGATTAAGACTTTGGCGCCACTATCGTTGGTAATTCTCACCCAATCATTTGGATGCAAGCGGTAGTTAAGGGCGACTCGACATAGCCCTGCAGTGCTAATTCCTAAATCTGTTTCGATATATGTGCGCTGATTAGATTGTAAATCTAAAACACGATCGCCAGTTTGAAGCCCAAGTGCTTTGAGAGCACGGGCCAACTGGAAAATGCGAGAACCAATCTCACCGAATGTCATTGCGCCTTCAGAGCTCTCAACCGCAATCCGATCGCGATATTTTCGAGTTGATCTCGCTACAAGTGTTCCGACATCCATTAGTGCGCGCTCCGATCAGATAGTTCTGTTGGTGGTGAATAAGCGCTATCAAGCACCCAAACACCGTCTGGCAAAACTGTTAAGGGGTTAATGTCTAACTCACTTCCATTAGGCCAATCAATAACTGCATCGGTGATTCTTAGCACAGTCTCAACAAATGCTTCACGGTTCGCAGGTTTGGCACCACGAACTCCCGAAAAGAGAAGTGAAAGTCTGGTTTCATCGATCATCTCATTGACAACGTTTGCATCAACTGGAAGCAGCCGAACTGATACATCTGAAATAACTTCGGTCAAGATTCCACCAACACCAATTGTTAAAACTTTTCCTAGTGAACTTGAAGTGATCCCGACAAGACTTTCTATTCCCTTTGGCACAAAGGTTTCAACTAAAACTCTATTTTTGTCAGCACCAAGTTGTGAAAGCCGATTAAAAGTTTCGGTTGCAGTTTCCTTAGTGATATCTAGTGCTACTCCGCCAGCTTCACTCTTATGGAGTAAGCCCGGAATTACAGCTTTCATGACAGAGCGTCCACCAACTTTTGCGACGGCGGCAATTGCATCTTCTAAATTATCTACAACTATTGAAAGTGGAACTGGAACTCCTGCAGATGCAAGTGCTGCTTTTAATTGATCCTCGGTTGCTTGATTATTTGGCGTGGCTAACGGTTTGCAAAGTGGTTTTCTCTCAACTTTGTGGGCTGGCTTTGTTGCAATACGTAAAATTTGAAGTGCGCGTACAGCTCGTTCCGGCGTAGGGAAAACTGGGAGCTTCGCCGCTTTAAATAATTTATCCGCTTCTGGCGCTAGTGATTGGGAACCAGTTCGTGCAACAACTACTGGAATTTCTCGAACTCCGCGAACCGCACTCAGCGCATTTGCAATACGTTCAACATCATTGCCCACAAGTACGCAGAACGTTGCAACAATTGCATCAACTTCTGGATCTTTAGCAAGCACTTCAACACACTTTTCAAAGAGATCAGGTGCTGACATAACTGCCGCCGTTACATCTACTGGATTTGCCGTATTTCCATAGCTTGGAACAATCTCGTCGAGCGCAGCTGTGGTTTTTGGTGAAAGCTTTGCAAGGATAAGTCCATATTTTTCAAGGGCATCTGTGCCAAGAATTCCACTTCCGCCAGAGGTCGTAATAATTGCTACACGATTTCCAGCCATTGAAGTTTTACTTGCAAAAATACTTCCAGCATCCAATAGATGTTCAACGTCATCGACTCGAACTGCGCCACTTGCATGAATTGCAGCATCGATTACGCGATCCTCGGTTGCAAGTGCACCAGTATGTGATGCTGCTGCCTGCGCGCCAGCGACGGAACGACCAGATTTCAAAATAGCCGTTGGCTTTGTCGATGCAATTTTTCCTAGCGCTTCGACATCCGCAAGCGATTCGGCATACATCAAAATTGCATCAACGTTCTTATCTATTGCTAATTCGGCACCAACTTCAAGCGCAGTTACATCTGCTTCATTTCCAGTTGTTACAACAAAACCAATTGGCAAGTTTCGATCGACTGCAAGTGAATAGATTCCGTAACCAAGTGCACCAGATTGACTGACTAGTGCGATGTTTCCAGATTCCAGCGGAGTGGTTGGGCCAGAGAAGACTGGCGAGAAAGTTGCAGCTAATTTACTTGCACCGCCTGCAGAACCAATGCAGTTAGGGCCAACTAATCTCATTCCAGATTTCTTTGCAATCGCTAATAATTCATCTTGTGCGATTGCCCCTGCGGCATCGGCTTCGGCAAATCCTGATGACATAACAATTGCGACTCCAACTTTTGCATCTGCACAATCTTGAACTGCTTCTTTAACAAAATTTGCTGGAACCATAATCAAAGCTAAATCGATTTTATTTGGAATGTCTTTTACATTTGCAACCGCCGGCAGTCCTAAAATTGCGCCGCCTTTGGGGTTTACCGGATAAATATCGCCGGCAAAGCCATACTTCTGCAGATACTCCAATGGCAATCGACCCATTGCGCCAGAGCGCTCAGTGGCTCCGATAATTGCTACTGATTTAGCCGACCAAAGTGCAGAGATCGAATTGCTCAAAGGTTTGCTACTCCCTCAATTTCTAATAGCGCCGCTTCGTCCCAAAGTCTTGTTACGCCAACAAGGGTCATTGCTGGAAAATTCTTTCCAATTAAGCGCTGCCAAATTTTGCCTATTTCACGTGAGTTAGCGCGGTAATCGGCTGGATCTACAGCGTAAATATTTAACTTCACTAAATTATCTGCAGTCCCACCAGACTCTTTTAACGCAGTCAAGAGATTAGTAATAACTTTCTCGAATTGTTCGACAATTCCGTTTCCTTCAATTACGCCTTCTTTGTTTAGCGCAGTTTGGCCAGCAAGAAACACTAATGTGCCGCCGTTAACTACGACCGCATGTGAAAAACCTATTGCTGGAGCAAGGCTCTCTGGGTTTATCTTCTTTGCAACCATTTTTTACTCTCCTTTAAGAGCTTCTGCTTGGCCAGTTGTATTCGGTAGATCAATAAATGCAATTGCTGCCGATGCAACTTCTTTCGGTGTTAAGAATCTTCCACCCGGAAGTTTTGCTTCTAGCGCCGCTTTAACCTCGTTGAAATCTTTTCCTGTTCTTGCAGCAGCTGCTTCGAGAGAACGCTTAGTCATTGGAGTGTCTACATAACTTGGGCAGACTGCATTCACGGTTATTCCATGCTTTGCTAATTCAGCGGCTGCGGATTTAACCAACCCAACAACACCATGCTTTGCGGCGGTGTATGCCGAAACGTTTGCTTCGCCTTCTAAGCCCGCTGTACTTGCGATAACAATGACGCGGCCAAATTTAGCTTCTTTCATTGCAGGTACCGCAGCTCGTAAATATTGGAATGGCGCAGTTAAATTGATTGCAATTGAGTGGTTCCAGATTGCATCTGTGGTTTTCTCAATTGGCGCCGCACTTCCATCGCCAGCATTTAAAATCAAAACGTCGATTCCGCCCCATGCAGAAACAATTTTAGAGATTGCAGATTCGGCGCTAGTTGGATCTGTTACATCTGCTGGAATAACTAAGTTCTTATTTGTTCTGCCCGCAACAATTGCCGTTAAATCACTTGCGGTACGGGCGGTTAGCGCAACGTTGTGGCCTGCATCTAATAATTGAATTGCGATTTCTTCCCCGATGCCACGACTCGCACCTGTGACTAGAACTCGGAGCGGGGAGTTACTCATGAATTCTCCGTTCATTTGCAAATCAGTCGTGAAATGGGGCTTTCGTATTTCTTCCGATAGGCAATAATACGACATATGAACCAGAGGGAAGTAATCATTGCCGAAGCTGTTCGGACGCCCTTTGGCCGATATTTCGGTGGTTTATCAAAGGTTCGCCCAGATGATCTGCTTGGTTTCACACTTGCATCCTTAGCGAAAAAAATCCCAGCTCTTGATTTAACTCGTGTTGATGATGTGATGATTGGTGATTCAAATGGCGCTGGCGAAGACAATCGAAATGTTGCACGCATGGGCGCACTGCTTGCTGGGTTTCCGCAAACAATTCCCGGTGTGACTATAAATAGATTATGCGGCTCTGGCGCTGAAGCAATCATTCAAGCTTCGCGCGCAATTCGAAGTGGCGATAGTGATTTCATAATTGCTGGTGGCGTTGAAGTTATGAGCCGGGCGCCTTGGATTGTTGAACGCACTAGTAAAGAAGAACCAACCAATCCGACTTACCACCAATCTACTGTTGGTTGGCGAATGACAAATCCACTCTTTCCAGATCAATGGACGCAGAGTTTGGGGCGTTGCTCTGAAGAAGTTGCAGAACGACTTAATATTTCACGAAAAGCACAAGATGAGTGGTCACATCGTTCACATCAATTAGCTGCTGCTGCTTGGGAGAAAAATTTGCATGCCGGATTTGTAACTCCATTCGGTGAAGTAACGCGAGATGAATCAATTCGAAGCGATGGAACTTTAGAAAAATTAGCTGCGCTGCCGTCTGTCTTCTCAGAAAATGGCGCAGGAACAGCAGGGAATTCCTCGCCACTAAATGATGGCAGTGTTGCAATGTTGATTACCGATCGCGCCGGTGTAGATAACTTAGGTTTGGAAGGCGTTGGGCGAATTCTTGGAGCACAAGTAACCGCAACAACTCCAAATGAATTCTCGCTCGCACCAGTATCTGCCATTCACAAAGTATTGGCCCGGACTGGTAAAAACCTAAAAGATATAAAGGTTTGGGAAATCAATGAAGCTTTCGCATCTATGGTGCTTACGGTCCTGCATGAAATTCCAGAGATTGATGTCGCCAAAGTTAATATCAATGGTGGGTCTATTGCTATCGGCCACCCAGTTGGGGCATCGGCGTCACGAGTTGTGGTTGATTGTGCGCGGGAATTAAAGCGCCAAGGTGGCGGAATCGGTATTGCTGCTGCATGCATTGGTGTTGGTTTAGGTGTTGCCATAGTTGTAGAAGTGAAAGGGTAAAGTTCGCTTATGATTTCAATCAAAGATTTCACTGACATTACTTACGCGACAGATTCTGGCGTAGGAATAATTACCATCAATCGACCTGATCGCTATAACGCACTTCGCGGGCGCACAGTTGATGAACTTCTAGCTGCTTTCAAATACGCCTGGGTTGATCAAGAGGTTGGCGCAGTGATCCTTACTGGCGCCGGCGAAAAAGCATTCTGCACTGGTGGGGATCAAAAAGAACGCGCAGCAACCGGTGGCTATGGTGAAAATGAAACCGGAATGTTTGAAATTGAATCACTCCATAAATTAATTAGAGCAATTCCAAAACCAGTCATCGCAGCAGTCAATGGCTTCGCAATTGGTGGCGGCCATGTTCTACATGTTCTCTGCGATCTTTCTATCGCATCTACAAATGCAAAATTTGGCCAGGTTGGTCCACGTGTTGGTTCATTTGATGCTGGATTTGGTTCGGCATATTTAGCGCGAGTTGTTGGTGAAAAGCGCGCACGTGAAATTTGGTTCTTGTGTGAACAATATGACCCAGAAACCGCTGAACGTTGGGGCTTAGTAAATAAAGTTGTAGCACCAGACCAATTGATGCCAGCTTCAATGGAGTGGGCGAAGAAAGTTGCAGCGCTGTCTCCAACTGCACTTAAAGCACTTAAGCATTCATTCAATGCCGATTCAGATCACATTATGGGAATTCAATCACTTGCTTTTGATGTTCTCGATCTTTATACAAAGACTGATGAATCAAAAGAAGGTGGCGCAGCTTTCACTGAGAAGCGTGCACCTGATTATTCAAAATTTAGAAAGAATTAATTCTCGCCCTCTTCAGCAATCGCATAGTTCGTTAGATCTGTGCGCGCATCCCAGAGTTCTGGGAAAAATGTGAAGCTATTCAATCTGGCAAGAATTTCTACTGGAGTTCCTTGAGTGCCAGAAACTTTTAGCCCAATACTTCTTTCAACTACTTTGAAGTGGCGATGGCGCCATAAATACATCCGTTCATCAAGTTCGACAAGAGCTTCTGCAAGTAAGTAAATATCTTCAAACTCAGTATGGCGAACAAAGAGTTGGACTAAATCTAAATTCTCTTTCGCAAGCAATCGCTTGAACTCGACGCCTAGCCCAGGTATGGCTTTACGTATTGAATTCATTCCAGGTGAGTCGAAGCCAGAGCCATGTCCGAGGGCGCGACGCACTTGTTGGTAATCCCAAGGAGACATCTGTTCCAACATATCTAGCGCATCGTGACAATATTTAATGGCCAACATCATTCGTGGAAATAAGCGAAGTGCTGGGCGAATTTCATCTTTCTTCAAATACTCAACTGCTTGAATGGCTTCGGCGGTGCAGTGCTTTAGCCAAAGTTCAGAAGATTGATGTACTACTTGAAATAAGAGTTCATCGCGATGCTTCCAATTATCTGGGCTTTTTTGCAAACTTAATAATTCACTGGTGCGGATATAGCGCTCGTAATCCGTATTGCCCGCGCCTTCTAGAATTTGATCTGGACCGTAAGCCATTTTATTCTCCGCTCTTCTTAGTTGGGCATCAACCGGCCACCGTTAACATCTAAAACGGTTCCGGTTATATATGAGGACTCATCGCTAGCTAAAAACAAAACTGGGTCTACACACTCTTGCAATTTAGGCATTCTTCCAAGAGGAATTGCGTTGATAACTTCAGATTGATCTGATTTAGACATCTCGTTAAACATTCCTTCAAGGCGATCTGTTAAAAATAGCCCTGGTGCAATTGCATTTACTCGAATATTGAATTCGCCAACTTCTTTTGCAAGTCTGCGAGTTAGCCCAAGAATTGCAGCTTTAGCAGTTGCGTATGGCACTCCAGTTACCGGGCTAGCGCTTCGACCGCCGATTGAAGAGAATGTAACAATTGAACCGCCGCCAGATTTCTTCATATGCGGAATTACGGATCGGGCACAATTAAAAGTTCCTTTTACATTTACATCCATTACCAAATCAAAATCTGCTTCTGAAATATCATCAAGATCTCGAGGTGTACCGAGTGATCCGCCGGCTGCAGCGATTAATACATCAACACTTCCAAGAGATTTTGCTAACGAGTTGATTGCCGTATCTACAGATTTAGCATCTCTGACATCTACGATTTCACCTGCAGCGACTTTGCCAGCCGAATTTAATTCACTAACAAGGGCGGCAATTGCACTCGCGTTTGTATCCAGAATTCCGACTTTTCCACCTTGTGCAACAACGCTTCTGGCGATTTGGCTGCCGAGTCCGCCAGCCCCGCCAGTTATCAAAATGCTCTTGCCCTTGAAGCGATCGGTATTCATATGCCTAACCCTAACTCCCAAAACCCCTAAAACCAATGGCTGAATTCCACTAGCGGAATTAGGATACCTCACCTATTATTGACGATAGTCAAATAACTGTCATATGTAATTGGCAGATCTATCGAGGGGCATTGGTCTACGTATGAAGATTGTGTGTATTGGTGGCGGTGCTGCTGGACTTTATTTCAGTATTTTAATGAAGAAGCAGGATCCAACGCACGAGATAACAGTTATTGAACGTAACCGACCTTATGACACATTTGGGTGGGGCGTTGTCTTCTCTGATGCCACACTTTCAAACTTTGTACGCGCAGATGAACCAACCGCCAGAACTATTCTTCAATCGTTCAACCATTGGGATGATATTGATGTTCGCATAAAAGGCAAGAGCATGATTTCAGGTGGTCATGGATTTTGCGGAATTGGACGTAAGCGACTGCTAAATATTTTGCAAGAAAGATGTGAAGAGCTCGGGGTCAAATTAGTTTTCGAAACTGAAGTTAAAGATGATCAAGCAATAGCCGCTGAATACGATGCTGATTTAGTAATCGCATCTGATGGCTTGAACTCAGCAATCAGAACAAGATATGCCGAAACTTTTAAACCCGATATTGATACTCGCGTATGTCGATTCGTCTGGCTCGGAACTAAGAAAATTTTTAAAGACTTTACCTTTTCTTTTGAAGAAACTGAATTTGGTTGGTTCCAGGCTCACATCTATCAATTTGATGGAGATACCTCAACTTTTATTGTTGAAACTCCAGAAGATGTTTGGAAGCGCGCTGGTCTAGAAGATATGAGTCAAGAAGAGGCGATTGCGTTCTGTGAGAAGCTGTTCGCAAAAGATTTAGAAGGTGCTGCGTTAATGAGTAATGCCACTCACCTTCGCGGTTCTGCAAACTGGATCAAGTTTCCTCGAGTAATCTGCGAGAACTGGACACAATGGAACACGATAAATGGCAAAGAAGTTCCAGTCGTTTTGATGGGCGACTCCGCCCATACCGCTCACTTCTCTATCGGTTCTGGTACCAAGCTAGCTATGGAAGATGCAATTGATTTAGCAAAGTTTATGGCCGATTCGAAGGATCGAACCATGGCGGAAATACTCGCGGATTATCAAGCTATTCGTGGCGTTGAGGTCATCAAAATCCAAAGCGCTGCAAAGAATGCAATGGAATGGTTTGAAAATGCGGCGCAATATACCCACATGGAACCAGAACAATTTAACTATTCATTGTTAACTCGAAGCCAGAGAATCTCTCACGATAATTTGAAGTTGCGTGATGCAAAGTTTGTCGAAGATTATGAAAAGTGGTTTGCTACCAAAGCTTTTGCGCAGGCTGGTGTCCCGCTTCCAGAATCAGGAGCGCATATCCCTCCAATGTTTACGCCATTCAAAGTTCGCGATGTAGTTCTTGCAAACCGCATCGTCGTTTCGCCGATGGCGCAGTATTCGGCTGTTGATGGTCTGCCTGCCGACTATCACTTAGTACACCTTGGTGCGCGAGCTATGGGTGGCGCTGCTCTCGTAATGACCGAAATGACTTGCATTAGTCCAGATGGTCGAATTACACCTGGTTGTCCAGGAATGTATAAACCAGAACACTTAACTGGCTGGAAACGAATAGTTGATTTCGTTCATTCAAACTCTGAAGCAAAAATTGGAATGCAGATAGGACATGCTGGTGCTAAAGCATCAACACGTCTTGCTTGGGAAGGAATTGATAAGCCACTCAAAGAGGGTAACTGGCCAATCATTTCCGCCTCACCACAACAATATATTGAAGGCGTATCGCAAACCTCTCGCGAGATGGATCGCGCAGATATGGATCGAGTTAAGGCAGATTTTATTCGTTCAGTGAAAGATGCCGACGAAGCTGGGTTTGATTGGCTCGAACTCCACGCTGCTCACGGTTATTTACTCTCTTCATTTATTTCTCCGCTAACTAATCAGCGCACTGATGAATATGGCGGTTCATTCGAAAATAGAATGCGCTTCCCTATTGAAATCTTTAAGGCGATTCGTGAAGTTTGGCCACAAGGCAAACCAATAAGTGTTCGAATCTCGGCACATGATTGGACCCCGGGCGGAATTACGCCTGTTGATGCGGTCGAGATTGCAAAAGCATTTAAAGCCGCTGGTGCCGACATTATTGACTGTTCTTCTGGTCAGGTTAGTAAGAAAGAGAAGCCAATTTATGGCCGAATGTTCCAAACACCATTCTCTGATCGAATCCGAAATCAGGTAGGAATTCCAACGATTGCTGTCGGGGCTATCTTTGAAGCTGACAATGCAAACACAATCATTGCTGCTGGTCGCGCCGATCTTTGTGCTGTCGCTAGACCGCATCTGGCGAACCCAGCTTGGATTCTTACTGAAGGCGCAAAGAGTGGCTATTCCGGTGTTCCTTGGCCAAAGCAATATGTCGCTGCAAAAATTCAGCTAGAAAGAAACTTAGAGCGCGAGAAACAACAAGCTGCAGCCGCTAAAAATGCAATGTCATTTGAGCAGATAACTCAGATATTTGGCGAAGTTTAAGCGTTTAAATAATTACGTAATTTAGTTCCGTCTTCGTCGGCAAGTGCGGCGAGACGGAGTTCTTTAATTCGAGATGCAGCATCGGGATTCTTCGAGACCTTATCGACCTCTGCCATGATCGCAGTGAAGTTGCGCCAACCATTGCGATGAGTATCACCATAACCCTTAATTACATTTGCGCATTCAGTTACTTCACAAGCCAACTCATAATTTATTGGGGCCAGGGATTCAATCTTTGATAGCCAAGTATCGATTCGCTCTTGCTCGAGATTAAAGCGTAGTGAACGTGGACGTATTGGCTTTAACCGTGCTACGAAGTAAAGAAGTATGTATCCACCAATTGATGCGGTATTTAAGATAATTCCATCCGCACTTATCTTCTCAATTGTCTTTGTAACTGGCTTGGTGCGAAGAATCCATTTACCGATTGGAGTTGGAAGAGTATCTGCAATTTCTTCCGACATTGGGTGCAGATATTCGCGAACTTCCATGATTTGCTCGCTGCCAATGCGAGCTTCAGTGCTAACGCGTTCAAAACGAGAGCGACGTGTCTTCAAATCTGCCACGCGAATGGTGTCTTCATAAGTCATCCAGAGCGCGAGATAGCGCGCAGTTTCAATTAACAATTGGGTGGTGCCATTGCCAAATTTGGCTTCAGCTTCTCTGATCTTTGTAAGTCTTGCTAAATAGCGATCTGCATATGCAACGCTCTGATAATCCGCGGTGCGCTTTACGCCGTTGATAGCCATGACTCGAGCAGGCTCTGGAAAATCTGCTTTAACTTGCGCTGCTTGTGTCTTTAACTTTGATCCAACAACTGATGCTGGATCCTTAATAATGGCTAGCTCTTCTTCTGCGCTAATTTCACCAGGCTCTACCGGACGTTTTCCAATCTGAATTGGAACTCCCGTGGCTTTTGGTTTCTCTAAATCTGCGACTGCTTGTTTTGCAATCTCATAACTCTTATCAAAAGCAGCTACTGAAGTTTTCACTCCAACACCGCCACGTTCAATTGCTGCTACAAATTCTTCCTTGCTAAATGGAAGTGAGCCGCTGCCCGCAATTGCGCCGAAGAGCGCTGCTGAAATAACGCTGCCAGATTCTTCGGCAACTTTTGCAAAGTCTGCTGCGATGAATCGCTTCGCCGAGGCCTGTGCAGACTTAATTATCTCTTGCGAATCAACACGACCATCGCCCATTGAAGTTCGCTCGGTCATTGAGTAAACCCGATGTGTCGAAGTAATAAATGTTGTTACATCTGAAGTTACGAAACCTCTAAAGATTGCACGTCCAGCTTCCATTAGCTCTGAAGCGACAACAATGTCTACTTCGCCTGGTGTTGCCATTGTGCTCAAAACTGGTTCGTGAACTCCTGGTTTTCCAGCACCGTCATCAGGGAAAAATTCTAAGTAATAAACAGTTGTTCCGGTTCGTTGTGCAACACCTGGCACTGAAGTTGTCTGCGCAAAGAAACCATTGTGTTCGGCCATATCAATTGCCCAGTCCGCAAGGACGCCGCCGCCTTCGCCACCCATTGCAAGTAGTGCGAGAGTTATTGGACGGTTGTGTGGGGTATTTAAATTAGGCATTTATCCCTGCTAAGCGGCGCTCAATTCCGTTTTGAAGTGCACCGATAATTAAATTGCGCATACGAAGTTTTGTGCGATCCCAAATACTTGGATTACTGATGATTGAAGTCTTATAGAAAGAAGGGCAGAGAACTGCGGCATGTGCTGCCTCGCCACAAAGTCCACAACCTACGCAGGAATTTAGAACTGTAGCGACTGGATCTTTTCGCATTGGATCTGGGTTAGAAGTAATTGTTAGAGAAGGACAACCGTTTAAGCGAATACAAGAGTGGTCACCGGTACAAGTGTCCGGATCAACACCAAAACGTTCACGAACAACGCGCTTTCCTTCTTTAACTCGCTTTGCCATCAATGGGCGTTCACGACGAGTTTTGTTAAGTGTGCATTCGCTCTGTGCGACGATGACTTTAGGACCTAATTCCTTAGTAGTAAGTGCGTCTTTAAATACTTTCTTCATTTCACTAACTTTGAAGGTGTTTGAGACCGTCTTTGCCCATTCAACACCAATTCCACGAACTGCACGCTCGATTGGATGCTTGGTAGATCTAATTTCACTTGATGCTGAGGATGAAAGCAGATCTTGCCCACCGGTTGCTGCGCTATATGCATTATCTACAACGACAACTAAGCCGTCGCTCTTGTTAAATACGGCGTTACCAATTCCACTTGTTAAACCGTTATGCCAAAAACCACCATCACCCATAAAGCTAATTGTTCTTTTATCGCTATCTAAATCATGAAGTGCTGATGCTCCAGCGGCGCCGAGACCATAACCCATTGTTGTTGCGCCGATATTAAATGGTGGCAAAATTGAAAATAGGTGGCAACCAATATCTGCAGAGATGTGATGCTTTCCGGTTTCTTTCTCGGCTAATTTCAAAGCGGTAAAAATCGGGCGCTCTGGACAGCCAGTACAAAATGAAGGTGGGCGACCATGAATTTGCTCGGTCGGTGCAACTGATTTAATTGAATTTGGCTTGTCGCCATCTGGGCGAACAATTGCAGGCAAATTACCTTCATCAAGTAACTGCGGACCGAATTTCTTTACGAAATCTAAAATACCTTTTGTTACAGATGCAGGTGTGTACTCGCCCGCTACTGGCAATAAGTCTTTACCATGAAGCGCAGTATGGACTCCGGCGCGACGCAAAATCGCATTTATATTCTGCTCGATGTAATCAGGCTGGCCCTCTTCAACTAGAAGGATCCCCTTCTTACTCTTGGCAAATTCAACAACTTCATCATCAACAATTGGGTATGTGACGTTCAGAATATAAAGCGGAATCTTGCTGTTGCCATAAACATCAGATAATCCAAGCAGTTGTAGCGAGCGAATTACGGTGTTGTATAGCCCACCCTGCATAACAATTCCAAAGTCTTGAGTGCCATCAGCAAAGAACTCGTTGATCTTATTATCTTTAATAAATTTAACTGCAGCCGGCCAACGCTTCGTAACTTTCTCTTGTTCGTGCATAAAGCTTGCTGGTGGAAGAACAATTCGATTGGTATCGCGAATTGGATTTTCCATCGCGTCGCGAAGAGTAAATTCTGGCTTCACATTATCTTTTGCGATGAAGCGACCATGTAGGTGGCAAGAACGTAAACGCAATTGCAACATCACTGGTGAATTGCTTGCTTCTGAAAGTCGGAAACCAATATCAACTGAATCCACAATCGCTGTGAGATTAGGTCTTGGATCCAATAACCAAATTTGAGACTTCATTGCAAAGGCATGTGAACGCTCTTGCATGATTGAGGAGCCTTCGCCGTAATCTTCACCAACAATAATTAGCGCGCCACCGGTAACTCCGCCAGACGCTAGGTTTGCGAGCGCATCTGAAGCAACGTTTGTTCCTACTGTAGATTTAAAAGTAATTGCACCGCGCAGTGGGTAATAAACGGATGCGGCAAGTGAAGCTGCTGCAGTTGCCTCGGATGCACTATTTTCAAAGTGAACACCGAGCTCATCTAAAATTTCTTTTGAGTCACCTAATACATCCATTAAATGTGAGATAGGCGCGCCTTGATAACCGCCGACATATGCGACACCTGATTGGAGGAGCGCTTTAGTTACAGCAAGGATTCCTTCGCCAAAAAATTCTTCACCCTCGCCAGCGCGAAGTTTTCCAACTTCAGTAGCAAACGAACGTTCGGCCATTTCTCTCCCTCTAAATTCTTCTGCGGGCCTCAGGATTCCTCCCGAGGGGCAAAAAATACTCGGTAATCGTCGCATGCGCAGTGTGCCCTGTCTAGGCGATTTTGGCGATATCGAGTGTGTGCTAAATGACAAATCTGAGAACGCCCGTGGGCAAAATTGACGGTCGTCAAACCTAGAAATACGGCCCACTCAAGGCTAATCTCAATCCCCTGCGATGCGAAAAGCGCGGAAGGCTTGATACCGATTACAAGAAGGAGAACATCAATGGCAAATCTAAATGCCCTAGCAAATGATCTTGCATCAGGAGCAGTCCAGGTCTTAGACCTAACCGCACCTCTGCATTCGAACACACCAATACTTGTTCTTCCAGAACCATTTGGTCAGACCGCACCGTTTAAGTTAGAAGAAATTTCTAAGTATGACGACCGTGGTCCAGCTTGGTACTGGAATAACTTCCACACTGGTGAACACACTGGAACTCACTTAGATGCTCCTAACCACTGGATCACTGGAAAAGATGGCGACGATGTTGCATCTATTCCACCACAACGTTTAGTGGGACCAGCAGTTGTTCTTGACTTCGTAAAAGAAGCAGCAGCAAATCCAGATTTCCTTCTTGAAGTTTCACATATCGAAGCTTGGGAAAAAGCTAACGGACCAATTCCTAAGGGTGCATGGGTTCTATTCCGTACAGGTTGGTCAAAGTTTGGTGATGATCCAAAGGCATTTGCTAATGCAGATGAAAATGGTCCTCACACTCCAGGACTTCCACCTGCATGCGCAGAGTTCCTCGCAACAAAGCGTGACATCCTTGGATTAGGTGTTGAAACTGTTGGTATCGACGCAGGTGGCGCATTTGGAATGGAAGTTCCATTCCCTTGCCACAACTACCTACTTGGAAATAACAAGTACGGTCTTACTCAACTTCGCAATCTAGATAAGTTGCCAACAACTGGTGCAATTGTTATTGCTGCGCCACTAAAGATTGTTGGTGGTTCAGGTTCACCAACTCGCGTATTTGCGTTGGTTGCTAAGTAAGAAATAGGAATTAAAAAAGCCCGCCAGTTACTTGGCGGGCTTTTTTATTGAATAATTACTTTCTACCAAAGCGCTTCTTTGTTAACCGCTTTGCAACTAATAAACCAGAACCTCCGCCGAGGCCAGGGCCTGGGTGTGTAGAAGCTCCGATATGCCATAAATCTTTAACTGGAGTTCTATGTCCGGTTGCTGCTGAAAGTGGGCGCCACGGTGCATATTGATCAATGCGACAATCGCCGGCATATGGATCTCCGCCAACTAAATTCTTATTCATCGCTTCAATTTCACGTGGGCCAAGAACAATCTTTGCAACAGTCGCAGACTTTAGATTTGTAATCTCTTCCCCAAGTTGGGCGAGTACACGATCTGCATATGCATTGAGCCGTTCTTCATTCCAACTTCCATCTCCCGGGTTAATTTCATTTGCAAGATCGCCTTTGATGATTCGGGGATTTTCCTGCAATTGAACCCAAATTATTGAAGCTCCAGCTGGTGCGCGAGATGGATCGACCGCACATGGCTGACCTACAACAATTGTTGGACGTGCAGGTAGATAGCCACGATTGGAAGCATTTACCGACTCTGAGAGTGAGTTCATTCCGTCTAGCACGTGAACAATTGCGACATCCTTCATTCGTGCATCGCTCTTCCAGATTGGAGGTTCGGATAGCGCAAGATGGATTTGAATCGCGGCGCGACCATATCGGAAGTTAGTCGCCGACGTTTTTATCTCGGCTGGAACCTCTTCGCCTGCTAAAAGATTTTGATAAAGCGCTTGTGGTGTAGTCGAGGCAATAACAGCTTTGCCAGCGCGGAATGTTCTGCCATCTGCAAGCTTCACACCAACTGCGCGCTTATTCTCGACGATAACTTTTACAACATCGGCGCTTGTAAGTAATTGGCCGCCAGCATCTGTGATGATTGAAGTTAGGGCTTCTACTAATTTAATTCCGCCACCAACCGGAACAGGCATACCGCCGAATGCAACTGCAGCAGAAATAACTTTTGTGATGAATGCACTACTCGCATCATCTGGCCCGAGCCCATTGTGAAGTGCCCATGGCGCCAACAGCGCTTTACTAACTGGTGATTTGAATTGGCGATCTAGCCATGGTGCGGCTGGCTCTAATAATTCGGCACCCGTAGCAACTAAACCTCGGTTGCCAAAACGTTTGCGCGCAGTCTGTGCCAACTTCAACGAAGATTTGCGCCAGAGATCTGCGCCCAGTAATCCAAATGCCAAATCTAATTTAGGAGTGAACTCTGCCATCATTTGTGCCCAAGATTCTGCATCACCAATTCGTGCGAATTCAGCGCCAGTAATCTCTGGATTTGTCGAAAGAATTGCAGTTCCATCACCGCAAACAACTCCGGTTGGAAGTTCAGTGTTCTTATAAACCAATCCTCGTTTATCTAACTCTTCTTTTAATTCGGCATAAGCAGGGCCGCCAACAAATAGTGGATGCCAACTTGAAAGCAATTCGTGGGTGTATCCCGGAAGTGTTGCCTGCACCGTTTTAATTGCACCGCCTGCAGTTTCATTTCGCTCACAAAGCAAAACTCGCCAACCAGATTTACTTAGGACCGCGCCAGCAACGAGTGCATTGATTCCGCTGCCTACGATAATTGCATCAAATTTTTCTTCTGTAGTCTCTTTAGCCATGACCGAAATCTATTGCGGCTATTGTCCGACCGTCAATAATCGTGAGAAGATCGCGCATGTCTAAAATCGTAATTATCGGCTCTGGAATTAATGGTTTAAGCGCTGCTGCCTTGCTTGCTAAAAAAGGTAAATCGGTAGTAGTCCTAGAAAGTGCCGACCAGTTTGGCGGTGCAGTCCGAACCGAAGAAGTTACCTTGCCTGGTTTTAAGCACGATCTCTTTGCGACTAATTTAAGTCTCTTTGCTGGCGGCGGCGTTATGGCTGCTTTGAAAGATGACTTAATCCGAAATGGTCTTGAGTTTGTCCCCTCCGCAAAACCATATTGCTCAGTATTCCCTGATGGAAAATCAATTGGAATTGTTATGGACCGAGATGCAAATATTGCAACGCTAACTCGAGTCGCTCCGGGAGATGTTGAATCCTGGAAAGCGCTAACTGCAAAACTTGGCGCGCTGGCACCACACCTCTTCCCAATTCTTGGGACTGAACTTCCATCATTAGCTGCTGCTAAATCTCTTTACAAAACTTGGCGCGCGATTGGAACCGAAGGGTTATTTGATTTGATCAGGTTGCTTTTGCAATCAAGTCGAGCATTTACTGACGAGTACTTTGTACATGCCGAAACTAAAGCGCTGGCTGCAACATGGGGCATGCACCTTGATTACGGCCCAGATATTTCTGGTGGCGCACTATTCTCATTCTTAGAATCAATTGGTGGGCAAGAGTTTGGAATGGTTTTAGGTAAGGGTGGCGCAGATACTTTAATTAAGGCCCTGGTAGCGGTCATTAAAGAAAATGGCGGAACTCTTGTTACAGGGGCTAGGGTTTCTGAAATCCTCACTACGAATGGTAAAGCTAGCGGTGTTCGCACTGCAGATGGCAAGGTTTATGAAGCAGGCAAAGTTGTTGCAAATGTAAATCCAGCTTTGATACCCGCTTTGCTTCCAGAATCTTTGGCACAAAACCCAGAGATATCTAAAGTTAAAAAGTTCCGACCTGGCCTTGGAACAATGATGATTCACTTAGCACTCAGTGATTTACCTGATTGGAAGGCTTCTGAAGCGCGCGATTTTAACTATGTTCATATCGCACCTTATATAGATGAAATGGCAATGACTTATACAGCCGCTGCTGCCGGAAAACTTCCAACTACGCCTACGCTCGTAATTGGGCAACCAACCGTAAGCGATCCATCAAGAGCTCCTGAAGGAAAACATGTTCTCTGGATTCAGGTTCGAGTTTTACCACTTGAAATTACTGGCGATGCTGCGGGAAAAATAACTGGAACTACTTGGGATCAGATAGGTGAGGAATATGCCGATCGCATCATCGAAAATATTGAACACTATGCGCCGGGCTTAAAGAGCAAAATACTTTCGCGTAAAGTATTAACACCTACTGATCTTGAAAGATATAACGCGAATTTAATTAAAGGTGATTCACTTGGTGGAAGCCACCATCCTGCGCAGTTCTTCTTTCTTAGACCGCTTCCAGGTTGGACCGGACATCGGGCACCAATTGAAAATCTCTATATCTGCGGTTCCGGAACCTGGCCTGGCGGTGGCGTTGGTGGCGGCAGCGGTTTAATGGTTGCGAATTTACTCAGTAAATAATTTTACGCGCCAAGCATCTGGCCATCTCTGAGCACCAGCCTCTTTATTTGGCGAATGCACAATTACATAATTTCCGACTGCTGCAAGCTCATCATTTACATGTGCGGTAAAGGCTAATTCTGCAGATGAATTTCCTAACCTAACAACTTCAAGTTTCGTTGTGATTTCTTCGCCGAAGAAAATACGACGCTTATATTCCATTGCAACTTTTACTCTTGGAATCTGGCCAAATAACGTTGATGGCAGGCCCACGCTTCGATATAGCGCGGCTTCACACTCTTCTACCCAACTAAAAACACTTGAATAATGATGATGTCCAGCGGCATCAGTCTCTGCCCACTCCAGAAATCGCTTGATTTCAATACTTGCTCCGGCCATTTCTTACCCCTCAAAATCATTTCATTATTTTAATTACCCGACTAACATTACCGCCGTGGTGAGCATATTTGCGGGAGAAGCTAAAGATTTAATCGACCGCGCTAATCGTCCGCAATCCTTAATAATCACTATTTATGGTGCGTACAGCAGATCACTCGGTGGTTGGCTCTCTTCGGGCGCAATAGTCTCGCTCTGTGCCGAGCTCGATGTTGATGAAGCTTCGGTTCGAAGCGCACTTTCAAGATTTAAACGTCGGGGAATCTTAATTTCTAAATCGCAAAATGGTGTTCAAGGTTATGCCTTGAGTAATGAAGCTAGAAAGACTTTCGAACTTGGTGATACCCGAGTTCTCGAACGCCGCGAAGCACCACGTGATGAAGGCTGGGTTTTAGTTGCTTTTTCAATTCCGGAGAAGAACCGTGCCCTTAGATATCAATTACGCTCTAGGTTAATTCGAGTTGGTTTTGCCCAAGTAACCGGTGGGCTTTGGATTGCACCACGTCAATTAACTAATGATGTTACTGCTCTTTCAAAATCACTGAATATTGAAAAATACATGAGTATCTTTTCCGCTCATCATCTCGCCTTCCAAACTACGCCAAGTGCAGTCGCGCAGTGGTGGGATTTAGATGGCATTGGAAGTATGTATAAATCCTTTAGCGCTACTGTTCGCCCAGTTTTGAAGAAGTGGTTTACGAAAAAGATTTCTAAGCCAGATCCACTTGAAGCATTTGTTGATTACACGAAAGTTTTAACAAATTGGCGACACGTTCCATATTTTGATCCAGGACTCCCGAAAGAGTATCTACCAAAGAACTGGGCTGGATTTTCTGCGATGGAGAGCTTCTTTAAAGTTCATGACTTACTTGCCATCCCTGCCCTTAACTATTTCCATAGCGTTGCGGGCAAGGCAGAAGTTAAAAAGAAGAAGTAATTACTTCAATTACTTAGCTTTGTAATCCTTGTTTACATAGAGATCAACGTATTCATTGACTGCCATTTCGGATAACTTCTTGTAATCCATAGAAACTTCAAGAATCTTCTTCTGTTGGTCAGCGTTGAATATTCGAGCAAGATTGATCTTGAATTTCTCAATTAATAGCGGAATTCCATCAGTTCTGCGACGCGCATGGCCGATTGGATACTCAACTACTACCTCATCAAATTTGCTGCCATCTTTGAATTCAACTGTTAAAGCATTCGCTATCGAGCGCTTGCTTGGATCGTGATAATCAACAGTGAAAGCTGGATCTTCAACGCAAACAATCTTTTCGCGAAGTGCATCAATCGCTGGATCTGAAGCGATGTCATCTTCATAATCGCGCGCGGTCAAACGACCGAAGATAAGTGGCACTGCAACCATGTACTGAATGCAGTGATCACGGTCAGCAGGGTTTCCGAGCGGTCCTTTCTTATCAATGATACGAATGCAAGCCTCGTGTGTTCTAATTTTTACGCTAGCAATATCTGCAGCAGTTTTTCCAGCAGCTTTCATAAGGCCGTGAATTGTCATTGCCGCTTCAACTGCCGTTTGGGAATGGAACTCAGCAGGGAAAGAAATTTTGAAGAGAATGTTCTCCATTACATATGAGCCATATGCGCGTTGGAATTTAAATGGATTGCCGCGGAATAGGGAATCGTAGAATCCCCAAACCTTTGCAGTTAAGACTGATGGATATCCCATTTCGCCAGTCTGCGCGATTAAAGCTAACCGAACTGCACGCGAAGTTGCATCACCAGCAGCCCATGATTTACGTGATCCTGCATTTGGAAAGTGGCGATATGTACGAAGTGCTTGACCATCGACCCAAGCAAGTGAGACCGCATTAAGTGTTTGTTCGCGAGTAAGGCCCAACATCTTTGCAACGACTGCAGTAGATGCAACCTTTACAAGTACGACATGGTCTAGACCTACTTTGTTAAATGAATTTTCTAGCGCAATACAACCCTGAATTTCATGGGCCTTAATCATTGCTGTTAAAACATCATGAATCTTTAGTGGTGGTCGGCCAGCAGCAACTGCTGCGCGAGATAACCAATCTGCTGTAGCAAGAATTCCGCCTAAGTTATCTGAAGGATGGCCCCATTCCGCAGCTAGCCAAGTGTCATTGAAATCTAACCAGCGAATCATTGCGCCAATATTGAATGCACCTTGAACTGGGTCTAATTCATAATTTGTACCAGGTACGCGAACGCCATTGGTAACAACTGTTCCTGGAACTATTGGACCAAGAAGCTTTTTACACTCCTCGTACTCCAACGCTTCAAGCCCACATCCAAGTGTGTCTAGGAGGCAGTTCCATGCGGTCTCATATGCAACATCTGATTTAATCTCGAAATTCTCAACATAATCAACGATATCAATAATTTCTTTATCGAATTCTTGTTTAACTTTTGCAATATGTGATGACACGTATGAACCTATCTTTTCTCTATTGGCACGAATTCCAGATCTTCTGGGCCCGTGTAATCCGCACTTGGGCGAATAATCTTGTTGTCGATTCGTTGTTCAATCACATGTGCTGACCAACCAGTTGTGCGAGAGATTACGAATATTGGTGTGAAGAAAGCGGTGGGGATTCCCATCGTCTGATAGGCGACAGCTGAGAACCAATCTAGATTTGGGAACATCTTCTTTGCATCCCACATAACAGATTCGATTCGTTCAGCAATGTCATAAAGTTTCATATTTCCAGCAGTTTTACTCAGATCATGGGCGACCGATTTGATAACTACATTTCTCGGATCGGAAATTGTGTAAACCGGATGGCCAAACCCAATTACAACTTCTTTCTTCTCTACCCGAGAGCGAATATCTTTTTCGGCTTCATCTGGGTTTGCATAACGTTCCTGAATTTCAAGCGCTACTTCATTTGCGCCACCGTGCTTAGGCCCACGAAGAGCACCAATTGCGCCAGTTATAGCCGCGAAAATATCTGAACCAGTTCCAGCAATTAC
Organism: actinobacterium SCGC AAA044-D11; assembly: GCA_965268555.1. Taxonomy (GTDB): domain Bacteria; phylum Actinomycetota; class Actinomycetes; order Nanopelagicales; family Nanopelagicaceae; genus AAA044-D11. The sequence goes on along the minus strand of OZ254174.1, from coordinate 40,521 downwards.
GCGACCAGTAAATGTTGAGGCGTTGAACTCGTGCTCGGCATAAAGAATAAGTGAGACATGCATTGCCTTTACCCATTCATCACTTGGCGCAGTGCCATGCAACATATGCAAGAAATGCCCACCGACTGAATCATCATCGGTCTCAACGTTTATTTGTTTTCCACTGTTCGCAAAGTGGTACCAGTAAAGAAGCATCGAACCGAATGAGGCAACTAAGCGATCAGCAATTTCGCGTGCTTCCTCCGGAGTATGAACGAGTGATTCTGGTGCATCGCAACCAAGTGCGGAAACACCGGTGCGCATTACATCCATTGGATGCGCAGTCTTTGGAAGCGCTTCAAGAACTTTCTTCACTGTGGCTGGCAGTCCACGTAATGACTTTAGCTTTGCCTTATAGGCTGATAATTCGCTCTTATTTGGCAGTGTTCCATGAATAAGTAAATGGGCGACCTCTTCGAACTCACATTTCGCTGCTAAATCTAAAATGTCATAACCGCGATAATGCAGATCGTTTCCGCTTTTTCCTACTGAACAGAGAGCTGTTGTTCCTGCAGTTACTCCAGATAGGGCTACCGATTTCTTTGGCTTAAATTCAATCTTTGGTGAATCGCTCATTATTTCTTTTCATCTCCGTTACCTAATAACTTATCTAGCGCGCTTTCATATTCATAATAATTAATTCTTTGATACAACTCTTCGCGAGTCTGCATGGTCTCCAAAACTGCCTTCTGGGAACCATCGCGGCGAACCGCTTCATAAACGTTTTCTGCTGCTTTATTCATCGCCCGAAATGCTGAAAGTGGATAAAGAACAATTGCGACTCCAACGCTTGCAAGTTCTGACGTTGTGAAAAGTGGGGTCATCCCAAATTCAGTTATGTTCGCTAATACTGGAACTTTAATTACATCGGTAAATTTCTTATAAGTTGGAAGATCGGTGATAGCTTCTGGAAATAGTGCATCTGCGCCAGCTTCAATATAAGCATGCGCTCGATCTAGCGCTGAATCTAACCCTTCAACGGCGAGCGCATCGGTTCTTGCCATGATGACAAATGAATCGTCGATACGCGCATCTACAGCCGCCTTGATTCGATCTACCATTTCGGCTTTGCTTACTAACTCTTTATTTGGGCGATGGCCACAACGTTTTGCACCTACTTGATCTTCAATATGAATAGCAGCAGCACCTGCTTTATTAATTGAACGAACTGATCGCGCGATGTTAAATGCAGATGCACCAAATCCAGTATCGATATCAACTAGAAGTGGAGTATCACAAACATCTGTAATCCGGCGAACATCAACTAAAACATCATCAAGGCCGGTAATTCCTAAATCTGGAACACCTAACGAACCTGCAGCGACTCCACCACCTGATAAATAAATTGCTTTAAACCCAGCGCGCTTTGCAAGAAGTGCGTGATTAGCATTAATTGCTCCGATAACTTGGAGCGGAGATTCTTCAGTAAGGGCTCTACGAAAACGGGCGCCTGCACTGGTTTGGCTCATTGGTTCACCTTATCACCGGCTATTTATGGCACTACAAGTGTTGTGCTGAAAATGTATTGAGAGGTAGGCAACATTTTTGACGGTCGTCACCTACCCGCAAGTATCTTTAGGCCAATTAGACCAATTAAGCCAAGGCAGCGTCCAAAGTAATAGCGGCGGATGAATAAAGTTTTGAAACTGGGCAGGTGCTCTTTGCTTTCTCTGCAAGGGCAACAAACTCATCATTTGTAAGATCTTGATTTGAACCACGAGATATCAAATGAATTTCACTAATCCAAAAACCATCGTCGCGTTGTTCCAGAGTTACCTTCGCAGAAGTTTCAACTGTTCCAGGAACTTTGCCCTCTTCTTCAATCAAACTTGAGAGCGCCATGCTGAAACATCCAGCATGTGCCGCGCCAATGAGTTCTTCAGGGTTTGTCATTGGGACATCTTCGACGCGAGACTTTAGTGAAAATGGAAGAACCTCGCCGGCTCGTCCAAGCTTCATTGAACCGGTTCCTGCTGGAACTGTGCCATTCCAAATTGCACTTGCATGTTTAAAAACTTTCATTTTTACGCTACCTTTCAAGTTATGAAGCCAGGCAAAGTATTTAACGCGAGAACTCTAGCGCCAGAAGATGTATCTATGCGAGGCCAAGGACAATGCTTTGATCTCATTAAATCTACTTCATATGCCGAGCCAATGACAGCCACTGAAATCCATCTAACTGGCAATGCTTCGCCTAAAGGGTCTAAGGATTGCGACACTTTAATTTATGTTAGATCGGGAAGTGCGAGTCTAGAAATAATTGGTAGCGACGATGAAAATAGCGTGAAGGTTGAAGCTGGTTCAGCAATACACATTAGAAGTGGTGAAAGTTTCTTCTGGGCAAATGGGAATAATTTAGAAGCCCTTGAAGTGAGCATTCCAGTATCTGGGCCATTCGCGCGAAAACAAAATAGTCCCACCGAAATTTTTCAACGTCATGTAAAGCAAGATTCTGGCGATAAGGGAACTGCTACTGGAAGCCGGGAATTTGAAGTGCTATTTGACGCAAATAATGGTTCATCTGCGGCAACAATGTTTATCGGATTTATTCCGCCATCTGGCGCGCCAGATCATTATCATCTCTATGACGAAATCTGCCACATAGTAAGTGGGGTCGGAGGCGTTGTTGTTGAAGGGGAAAACCAAGAACTTTCTATTGGATCAACATTTAGTATCGTCCCAAGACTTCTTCATTCAGTCGTGAATAGCGGAAGCGAAGATCTTTGGTTGCTAGGAATTTTTCGCCCTCAAGGTTCACCAGCTGCTGCTTATTATCCAGATGGAAGACCAGCGCCTGGCTATGTTGAGACTGAGTAAAAATTCCTAGCTACTCCAATTCAACTAACTTTTTTAATTAGAAGCTGCTGAACCTAAAGTTACATTGAATGTCTTTGATCCACCACTTGGCAATGTGACAACGATCGTGACTTTATCGCCAGGTGCATGTGAACGAATACGAACGATTGCTGTTACGTAATCCGTCACTCGCGCTCCATCAATTGAAGTAACAATTGATCCAACTGGAATTCCTGCTTTCTCTGCAGCATCTCCCGGAGTAAGGCTGGAAATCTTTGCGCCTTTTCCAGCTGCAAAACTCTGATCAAAGAAAACCCCAAGTACCGGTCTTGTTGCCTTGCCAGTATCAATAATTTCATTCATTATTCGAAGTGCTTGGTTGATTGGAATTGCAAAACCAAGTCCGATTGAGCCGCCTTGGCCACCAAGTGAACCGAGAGTTGCGGTAGCCGCATTAATTCCGATCATTCGCCCAACTGAATCGGTAAGTGGACCACCGGAATTTCCTGGATTAATTGCAGCGTCGGTTTGGATTGCATCTACATAAGATTGGGTGTTTGTAGCGCCTGATCCACTTGTTACAACGGCTCGATTAAGTGAAGAAACTATTCCGCTTGTTACCGTGTGATCGAGTCCTAGTGGTGAACCAAATGCAATCACTTGATCACCTATTTTTAAAGTGGTTGAGTCACCAACTGCGATAGTCGGCTGGTTACCTTTTGATATTTTTAAAACTGCTAAATCATAATTTGCTTCACGGCCAACAATTGTTGCCGGAACTGAATCACCATTATCGAGCTCTACTGAAATTGTTCCAGCACCACCCACCGCACTCTCAATTACATGGTTATTTGTAACTACATAACTAAAAGTTGAAGTGGTGCGAAAAATTGAACCTGATCCGGTTCCGCCACCAGAAGGGGTTGTTACATTTATTGTTACAACGCTTGGCGAAATTTTAGAGACTATTGCGTTCAAAGATCCGGCAGCTGAAATTGGTTCGCCGAGAGTCACTGGCGTTCTTGAAGATGGGCAAGTGTTATTCACTGCTGCATAAATTGCTTTACTCTTTTTATCAACGCAGGCATTAACTACTGATGTACTAAAAACACCTGCCGCTGTAGCAACCCCTCCTACAGTGGTTACTCCCAGGAGAAAGCCGGCTAATACTTTTGATGTAGTGCGAGTCATTAGATTTTTCATGCTCATACTTTAGATTCCCGCTTCTTAACAGTTGGTTGGTAAAAGTTTAAGAATATCTGTGAATTTACTTATCTGCTCGATCCTCTGCGATCTGCATATTCCGCATCGCTGGCAAGGCGAGCATTCCCAAGATAAATAGCGCGCTAAATATTGCTAATCCGTAGAGAGTTGTGGAAATTCCAACTGCCATCGACAACGGTCCAGCGATAGCTAACCCAACTGGACGAAGGAGCATGGTTCCCATTGCATCAAATGAGGAGACTCTAGATAACGCTTCTCGTGGAACTTCACGGGCCATTGCTGTTGACCAAATTGTCGTCCACAAATCGATTGTCATTCCCCAAAGAAGTGCACAAAAAGCAATAAACCAAATCGATTGTGGTTTGGCCATTGACCACATATATAACGAGATTGAGAAGCTGATTAATAATAGAAATCGCAAGGGATATTTCAGTTTTATCTTAATACCAATAATTGAACCAATAACGAGTCCTATGCCCTCGAAGGTTAAAACTAGTGACCAAGATTTTGCACCATTGAATTCTTTAAGAGCAATTAGTGGTCCAAGAACATTCTCGCCCGCCGCCCAAGCCAAGACGATGAAGGAGAATCCAAATACTCCAACAACAATCCAGCGATACGAAAGAAATATCTTCCAACCATGAACCAAATCATCAAACATCGAGTTTTCAGTCTTGTTGTTTGCGGGCGCAACTTTTCTGAAACTAAAGAGTAGCAAGCCGCCAACCGTAAAAGTAGCGGCATCGATTGCAAGCGCCCAAGTACTACCCCAGCCGGCAACAATAATTCCGCCTACAGCTGCACCTAAAATTATTGCGCCATTTGAAAAGAAGTTATTAACTGAGTTGGTTTTCTGTAAATGTTCATCTGGGACAAGCGCCGGCAAAACTCCAGACATAGCAGGCCAGAAAATTCCCCACATTAGGCCGAAGTTAATATTGACTAACAACAGAACAATTACTGGAACATTTCCAGTCGCAAAAAAGGCTACTTGTACGAAGAGACCGGCCGATGCGATTAAGTCAGCAAACGCCACTGCTTTTATGCGACCAAATTTATCTGCCAGTACGCCGCCGAATGGACTCATTACTAACATCGCGACCGTAGTGGATCCAAGCACAAGTCCTAGTAAATTCGCATCACCATTTGGGAGATGCAGAATTCCAAATGCTAAAGCGATTGGTGACATGCCATTTCCGAAATTGCTAATGAAGCGCGCAAAATAGAAGCGCTTGATGTAGCGATAGCCAAATAATTCGGAAAAACTCATTTGCTTATGTTACTTGGATTTAGGGAAATACTATTTGTTCGCCAGCAAGATATCGCGATGTTGGAGCGCCGCTTAAAATATGAACTCCAGCTTTTCCATGAACTTGCCATTTCTTATCAATAATTGATGTTCCAGCATCGAGCCCCGATACCAATGCGGTATCTTCATCGATTCCTATAATCACTGTTCCTTCTGGAGCTTTCATAACTATCTTTGCAGCGCTATCTGGAATCCAACCAAAAAATTTGTTGTAATGCGGAATTGGGCGCAGATTTGGAATCGCATTTAATCCTGGTATTCCTACGTTCTTCATTTTAAAGAAATTTGGAACATCACTACTTAGCGCCATCGCACCAGCACTGCAACCTGCTAGCGCAGCACCCATTCTCCAATTAGTTTCAATCTCTTCCCAAAGTGGTGTTGCATGCAGAGCTGTTGCCAAATATCCAGGATCTCCACCCGAAAAATATATAAGCCCTGCATCTTTTACTTTAGAAATGAATTCGGTTTTAAATGCATCTTCGCGTTTAAATATTGGTAAGAACTCTTGAACTGCGCCAATTCGACGAGCTTGTTCTGCGCCAATTGCCTCCCAATATTCCAATCTTTCTCGGCTCTCTTGGCCAGCAGCAGTTGGAATTTGTAAATACCTATTTGGTTTTCCATTGGAAATTCCAGATTCCAAAAGTGCGCGTTCTAGATCTTGCATCACCGGTAAATACTCACCAGAGCCAACAAGTGCTAGAGCTCCAATTTTTGCCATGTGATTACTTTATCTGCAGGGATTCAAATCTTTTTTAGATAGTATTCTCGCTATGCGTAAATGGGCCAGAAAGATTGCTGTGGCTCTATCTATTGGAATCATTCTTACTTCTGGCAGCTTCCATTTCTTCAGCAAGGCAGCTTCAAACGCAATCCCGAGATCAAAGGTTTTGCAGGGAGCAAAGCAATCTTCAAATGGCGATACCAATATTTTGCTCCTTGGTCTTGATAGCAGGCGCGATAACGATGGAAATCCGCTGCCCCTTAAATTAACAAAGTTGCTTCACGTGGGTCCGGCATCAATTGGCGGCTACAACACAAACACCATGATTTTGATTCATCTGCCTGCCAATGGCAAGAAAGCTGTTGCGATATCTATTCCTCGTGATGATTATGTAAATGTTCCTGGATATGGAATGAAGAAGATTAAAGAAGCCTACAGCTATGCAAAATATGTCGAAGATTCGCGGCTATACAAAGAGGGAATCAAGCAACCTGCGCGTGAACATTTAGCACGTGATGCTGGTCGAGCAGCAGCAATCCAAACTGTTTCGCAATTTTTGGATGTTCCAATTGATCACTTTGCCGAAGTTAACTTGATTGGTTTCTACGATTTAGCCAATGCTCTGGGTGGTATTCAAGTCTGCCTAAATAAAGCGGTCAATGACACTAAATATTCTGGTGCCGTCTTCCCTGCTGGCTTGCAAACAATTTACGGGGTAGATGCGCTTAAATTCGTCCGCCAACGTCACGGGCTTCCAAATGGAGATCTAGATAGAACTCATCGCCAACAAGCATTTATTACCGGAGTGATTACAAAGTTTAGAACTCAGGGAATATTTAGTGACATTGGCAAGTTATCAGCCCTGCTAAATGTTGCCAAAAAAGATGTGGTAATTGATTCGGGATTCGATGTTCTTGGATTCTTGCCAAGAGCGAAAGCGCTAACTAGCGGAAATATTAAATTCCACACCCTTCCAATCGAAGGTTATGTGATGCGCAACGGACAGAGTGTGAATTTGGTTGATGAAATCAAAATTCGCAAATATGTTAAAGAGTTATTTAGCCAGGCGAAAACTGGAGTAAAACCATCTCCATCAGCCAAGCCAACTAAAATTAATTACGCCAACCTGGCGAGCGGCAAGACTGTAGATGGCAGCAAAATTCCTTGCGTAAATTAGCGCTAAATAACTAGAACCGAGGCAACATGTTCGCACTCTTTGCAGTTCTAATAGGTGTTGTCGTGGCAATTCAGTCGCGTATAAATGGCCAATTATCTGTTGATCTAAATAATGGCCTTGCTGCTGCCTTGGTCTCATTCCTAACGGGATGGGCGCTGGTAACAATTTTAGTATTTGGATTTAGCCGTGAGCGCGCAGCCTTATTTAGAATCTTCGCCGCAATTAAAAGTAAACAGCTAGTTACTTGGGAGGTCATGGGAGGAGTCCTTGGTGGTTTCTTTGTCGCCGCCCAAAGTGCAGTAGTCCCACAAATTGGTGTTGCACTCTTCACAATAAGCGTTGTTGCCGGACAAACGGTCTCTTCGTTGTTGGTTGATAAAGCGGGAATCACCCCAAGTGGAAAACAGAAAATAACTAAACCTAGAATTATTGGAGCGATTGCAACCTTGATTGCAGTAGCTATTGCCGTCTTTCCAGATTTAACGAATTCGGAATTTAGATTCCTGCCGCTTACCTTCGCCTTGATAGTCGGAGTATTCGCATCTATCCAACAAGGTATGAATGGTCGAGTTAATGTGATTGCTCAACGACCACTTGCAACAGCTTGGCTGAACTTTGCGAGCGGAACAGTTGTTGTTGTTATCGCGCTTTCAATTAATTTATTTTTAGGTGCCACGATTAATCCACTGCCGAGCAATTTCTGGGTTTATACCGGTGGAGCTGCAGGACTTGTCTTTGTTGCGGTCTCTGCCTACATAATTAAACACTTAGGAGTTCTAAACTTTGTAATTCTAAATATTGCTGGCCAATTAGTAGGCGCAGTAATTATTGATTGGATTATCCCGGCAAAAGTCGGATCGCTAAATGGTTATTTGATATTTGGAACCGCTATGACAATCGTTTCCATCGCGGTTTCTAGGCTTTATGAATCAAAGAAAGCTAAGGCTTAATCGTCGTCTTCTTCTTCGCCTTCGCCGCCTTCGCCGCGTTCATGGCCATCGTCACCTTCGCCGCCACCTGAAATACTTGGTTTAGAAATTGCAGGAGCAGGAATTTTCTTTGGAGCTTGAGTTTTTACAACTGTCGCCTTCTTAGATTTTGCTGGTGTCGCTGCCGGTGCTGGTGTTTCTGAGGCAACTGGTTTTGACGACGCAACAACTGGTGTAACTGAGGTGTTCCCCGCAGGTCTTAGCTCTGCATACGCAACGCCTGATGCAACAAGGACTCCAATGCCAATCAAAGCTATCTGTGATTTCATTTTAAAATTATCCTACAAATTTCTGAATTATTCTTTAGCGAAACCTGAGGAATAACCATGAATATCACTTGGTTCGAGGCTTTGCTTTACCAACGTTTTTCTTTGGTCCAGCTTTTTTAAAGGTTCCTTTGGGAAGAGGCGCACGCTTAGCAGGTGCCTTCTTCGCGAACTTCTTTGGACCAGATGCTTTCTTAAACGCTGGACGTTTGCCTTCATATTTTTCGGTGCGCTCTGGCTTTTCAGAATCAGCGCGCCAAGTAGATGTGGCCGGTCTGGAATCTGATTTGTAACTCTTCTTTACCGGTCTATCTGATTTTTCAAACTTCGATGGTCTAGCTGAAGGCTTAGATGAGTTGAAGCGATCTGCTTTAGCTGGACGATCTGATTTTTCAAAACGTTCTGCTTTTGGATGGCGATCTGCTCTAAAAGTTCGCTCTGGTTTTCCGCGCTTTTCAAATTTTTCATTTCTTTCTGGTCTTTCTGATCTTTCTGAACGTTCGGAACGCACTGGACGTTCTTCACGAACTGGGCGAGCCTCGCGCGCCGGACGATCTTCATACTTTGGTTTCGCTGGTGCCGCACCACGGAATGAGCGAACAGGTTTTTCTTTATCACCATCGCCGACGCGCCCGCCACCTTCGCTACGCTTTTTAAAATTGCTCGCATGTCCACGACGGAAACCACCGCGATCGCCGCGATCACGACTTCCACGATCATTGCGTCCCGGTCTTTCAGCTTCAACAATTACAGGAATCCCTGAAGGTTCTTGGGCGCCGGTTACGCGAACAAGTTCTGGGTCAGATGGACGTACATAAACTTCATTTAACTTTACCTTTGCCTGATTTGTGATGCCGAAAATCCCGCGCTTCTGTTTATGTGTAGCAAGTGTTACAACTACTCCAGTTGCGCCTGCGCGAGCTGTTCGCCCAGCACGGTGTAGATAATCCTTGTGATCTGCTGGGGCATCTACGTGAACTACTAGTGAAACATCATCTACGTGGATTCCACGAGCAGCAACATCTGTCGCTACGAGAGCTGAGGCGCGACCATCTTTAAATGCTGCTAGTACGCGAGTACGTTGACCTTGAGATTTTCCGCCGTGTAGAACACCAACTGGAACGCCAGAACGAAGCATCTTCTCCGCAAGTTTATCTGCGCCATGCTTAGTTCGAACGAAGAAAATTGTGCGACCTTCGCGCGCTGCAATTTGTGTTGCTACTAAATCTTTATGTCCTTGATCCATAATCAAAACGTGGTGCAACATATCTGCAGCACGAGATTTCTCATTCTCAAGTGAGTGAGTTATTGGGTTCTTTAAAAAGCGCTTTACAAGTGAGTCAACATCTCGATCGAGAGTTGCTGAGAAAAGTAAGCGTTGGCCATCATCTTTAGTCTGGCCTAGAATATCTTTCACTACTGGCAAGAAGCCCATGTCAGCCATTTGATCGGCTTCATCTAGAACAGTAATTACAACATCATCTAGAACTACATGCTTCTTCTCAATTAAATCGATTAGACGACCTGGGGTTGCGACCAAAATGGTTACTCCAGAACGTAGCGCCTTGATTTGTCCCACATATGAAAGTCCGCCAGCAACAACTTGTGTACTTAGCCCAACTTTGCGTGAAAGTGGACCGACAACATCTGAAATTTGAACCGCGAGTTCACGAGTTGGCGAAAGAATCAAACCAAGTGGGCGATGTGGTTTTGCGGTGCGACCTTCTAAACGAGTCAACATTGCAAGACCGAAAGCTAAAGTTTTTCCAGATCCAGTCTGTCCGCGACCTAAAACATCGCGACCCTTAATTGCATCAGGGAGCGTTGCACTTTGAATTGGGAAGGGAGAAGTGATTCCTTGGGCATCCAGTGCTTCTACGAGCGCAGGAGCAATACCTAAATCTTTAAATGACATAAAAATACCAATCGAGACATCAAGCGTGTCTCGTGGTGCCAAAGATTAAGACTCGCAAGTGAACCTTGATTCTTATCAGAGGGTTCTATGGGGAGTGCTGCGGTTGCAACAACTGGCTAATTGTAACCTACTAAATTACCTTGCGACGCCACGTTGCATATTTTGCAGCAAGTGGATCTGTAATCTGTGCGTATTTTCGCCCAGTTGCACGCGTTAATAATAAATCTGCAAACTCTGGATTACGCGCAAGTATTGGACCGTGCATGTATGTGCCAAAGATATTTCCAGTTACAGCACCATCATATTTACTGTCGCCATTACCGTGGCCAGTAACAACTTTGCCAAATGCTTGTGCAGTCGGGCCCAAAATTGTGCGGCCCATATGGTTTTCAAATCCCGTCAATTCAAATCCTAAAACTGTAGAAGTGGTTTTAATATCGCCAACCATGCGCTTTTCGCCAGGAACGCTAACTACATCTAGAAGCCCAAGCCCATCAACTTCTTGACCATTTGCTACAAATCTATTTCCGATAATTTGAAAGCCAGCGCAAACTGCGAGAATTACAGCGCCGCGCTCAATTGCCATTTGCAAGGTACTTAAATTATCACCGCGAAGCAGCGCCTCTAAACTTAAGAGTTGAGCGGCATCTTCGGCCCCACCTAATAGATAGATATCTCCATTAGTTGGCAGATCGTCATTGTATGAAACATCAATTATGTTTGCGGTAATACCATGAAATTTTGCACGGAACTCTAAAACTTCAGCGTTTCCTTGATCGCCATAAGTTCCAAGGAGTTCGTTATGGATTCGAACAATTCTGATTTGACTCATGAATTCACCAACTCATGAAAGGCGGTGTAAGCGGCTAGTACGTGAACATCAGATCCTGGCTCGAACTTTGCAATTGCCTCGGCGAAGTTAGTGGTTATTTCTGCTTCAATCCCTTCGACATGCAATCTGTAAGCGATATCAAGTGCGCGTTCTCCACAAACTACAACGCGCTTTCCAGAGAGCGCGCTAAATGAAATATCCCAGAGCCAAGAGGTATCGATTCCATCCACTTCTCGCGCATTAACAATTAGAAGAGCGTTCTGGCCAGTTACCGATTGAAGTGCCTCGCTCCAGGATGCTGGATTCTTTGTTAATCGAATATTTGCCTTCACGCCTTTATGTACTTGATCAACACTGCGCTCTAAGGACTTTTCATCAATTGCAACTGCTTTAGCACCGAAAAATTTTGCAACAACATTTGCCATTGTGGCATTTCTATACGCAGCGCTACCCGACTCAAAACTTTGATCTGGATTCGAATTTGATAACCCGCAAGCGCATTTGTAATTATTGCGAACCCACTTTAAGTATTTCCCACATGAAGGGCAGACTGCGCCATCTTGATGTTTGCGGCCGCCGAAAGAAATCTTCTCGCTCTGTGCTGCGCTATTTAGCGCCAGTGCGACAAATGGATCATCAATATCTCCGATAAACAAGGTTTCTGGCGCTGCTGCAGCGCTCTTTGCCCATCTATCTGCAACTCTTTTAACCTCATGCATGCGATGTAGTTGATCTCTTGTTAAGTTCAACAAGAGCACAGCTTTTGGTTTAGCTTCTTCAATTACTCTTGAAAGATGGAGTTCATCAACTTCTAGAACTGCGAATTCAGATTTATTCATTAGCGCCGCAGCCACCCCACGTTCTAAGTTTGAACCTGATGGGCTTGTCGCTACTGAACCAAGCTTTGAAATAATTGATACCAGGGCTTTAGTTGTCGAAGTTTTACCATTTGTACCAGAGATGCAAATGATTTTCTTACCTTTAGATAACTCGGTGATGGCCTTGGGATAAAGGGCCAAGAGAACCCGCCCTGAAATTGTTTCACCAGATCTGCGTAATACTTTCTGCGAAAGCAGCGCCGCTAATTTTGCAATAAGGATTGAGAGTTTAAGTCGCACAATCTCCCCCGAATTCCTAGCTATTCACATCTTGTTGCGAGCCCCTGGTCGGGATCGAACCGACGATCTGCTCGTTACGAATGAGCTGCTCTACCACTGAGCCACAGAGGCGCGAGTGATTAACTTTTAATCTACTCGAACAATTCCGGTTGGGGTCGCAAGGTGAACGGCAACAATTCCAGAGTCGCCATCATTTGCTGATGCATCAACCCATACAACTTCTATGTCACTCCCGATTGCTTTCTCTAAATCAGAACCAATCCATTCAGCGATTGTCTTTTCATCGCCAGCAATTTCAACTTTAACAATCTTTGAAATAGCTTTTCCATCTGTTGATGGATGGGCGAGTGTTAGCCATTGAATAAAGAATGGAAGTTGCTTATCTGTAAGTAATTCTAAAATTCCAATTTGCTTCCAAGATAAATCGTTGCCATCTGGTTTTGTGCGATGGCCTTCTACTGCAGGACGACCCAAACGAGATTCAATTGGGGAAATATCATCGCTTGCTAATACCCAAGTTAGCCAACCGCCACCTTCGGCAGCGCGCTTTGAAACCGCTTTACCAAATGGCGATGAATCAGCTGCAGGATGATCAAGTGGACAGACAACTTCGAGGTAATGTCCATTTTGTAATGGCAATGTGAAGTTACGAGTTCCAAATCTTGGGTGAACTCCACCATCAACAAAGGTGCTTCCTAAGCGAGAACCTAAACGTTGCACGGTATCGGCAAGTTGGTCATGAGAGGTTACATATGAGACATGGTCTAAACGCATGGGGAAATAATGCCGTATAACAAATGGTGCTAATTACCACTTTCGGCGCAAATCAGGGGGGTCTGGGGAATTTTTCCCGTTAAAAAGTAGTCATTGACTGCCGAATCAACACATTTGTTCCCCTTGTTATGGCCGGTATGACCCTCGCCTTTTAGGGTGATTAACCGGGAGCTAGGAAAAGTTTTAGCTAATGATTGCGCCCATTTATATGGTGTTGCTGGATCTCCGGTTACTCCAATAATTAAGAGAGGTGCAGTCTTTATTTCAGCTAGCGAAACTTTGGGAAGTTGTGGTTTAGCTTTCCAATATTTACAAGGCAGACCTGCAAAACTTAAATATGGACCAAATACTGGCGCTGCTCTCTTAAACTCATTCTGATCTATACCCATTTCTTCGATACTTCTAGCCTCTGACCAATCTAGGCAAGTAATCATAATTGAAATGTCATTTTGATTTGTGAAATAGTTTGCAGCAGAATCTCGATTGTTATATTCATCCGCTAATTTCAGAAGTCCTGATGGGTCGCTCCTAAGAATCGCGCTATTTAATGCGCTAGATAACTCTTGCCAACCGATCTTTGAATTGTAAAGAGATTGTGCAATTGCGGTAACTATTAGCGATTCGGATAAGTTTCTGCCAGAATCACTTTGTAGCGGTTTGCGTTTTGATTTTGCGATAAATTTCAAAATCTCATCTCTATCAAACTTATTATTCTGAACTAAGTATTGGTTTAGCGCAGAATCAAAACCGACTGCTTGTGATATCTCTTGTTCACGCAATGTAATATTTGGTGCAACTGCGCCATCTAGAACAAATTTTCCAACAGAATCTGGATACAAGGCTGCGTACAACGTTCCAAGGTAAGTTCCATAACTCTTACCTAGGTAATTCAACTTTTCTTCACGCAAAATATTCCGAAGAACTTCCATATCTTTTGCCGTCTCAAGCGTGCTGTAGTGCCCAAGTTTCTCACCAGCGGCCTTTGCGCACTTCGCAGCAAAAGCCTTTGAAACCGCTATTAATTTGGCTATTTCGTCAGGATTCCCACCAGTTGCATTTGCATCTAAGAATTTATCGGTCTCGCGATTAGTGAGGCAACGAATAGGTTCCGAGTTCTTAATCCCTCTGGGGTCGAAACCGACAATGTCATATCTTTGATAGATCTCGGGCGCCACTATTGATTCTGCGTTGTAGGCATAGTCAGTAGCAGACCCTCCGGGTCCACCAGGATTTACCAAAAGTGCGCCAATCCGATTTCTACTATCGGTAGCGCGATGGCGAATTACCTTAAGGTTGAAATTGCGACTATCTATCTTTGAATAATCCATTGGAACTTTAAATGCTGCACATTCGAAGCCGTCATAACAAGGTTTCCAATTAAGATTTTGACCATAATATTTAGCTAGGTCCCAACTTTTGGCTTTTGATAACTGTGCAAAAGAGGTAATAGCAATAACTATAACTAGGAGCGAGCCGATCCAAAACTTCTTTTTAGACATTACTTAAGCGAAACCATCAGAGCTTCGATGGTCAAAAGTGGTGCCGCGTTATGAGAAAGATTTGTTCGAGCGTTCATGATTGCTTCTAATTTACGTAACGTCGCTTGTGGGGTTGAGGTATTGGCAATTTTTGTAATTTCAGCAATCAAATCGGTATTGATCAAGGAATCTAAAGAATTTGATTGAACAAGCAGGACATCTCTAAATAACGTAGCAATATCTAGAAGTGCTCGATCTAGGTAATCGCGAACCATTCTTGTAGTTCTAGATTTCTGTTCTTTCTCTAACTCTTTAACAATTTTTGCTCCGCCTTGAGTCAACTTCGAACCTTGTTGTCCCCAAGCTTCTTTCAGCGCAGACATTTCAGCGCCATCACGACGTTCAGCCTCTTCTTCAGCTTCTGCTTTAGCAGCTTCAACCAATACTTGTGCTGCCTTGAATGCAGATGAAACATCACTAATCAGAAGCGAAATTTTAAGAATTGCTTCTCGTCTTGCTCTGGCTTCACTGTTGTTAGCTAAATGTCGAGCTCGTCCAATATGACCCTGTGATGCACGTGCTGCAAAATTTGCCATTGCTGGTGTTACAGATTCAGATTCAAGGAGCGCTGCAACGGCGCTCGTTGATGGGGTACGCAGAACAAGGCTGCGAGTTCTAGAGCGAATTGTTGGAAGAACATCAGTTGCACTTGGTGCGCATAAAAGCCAGACAGTTCTGAGTCCGGGCTCTTCAATCGCCTTTAGTAGGGAATTTGCAGCTGATTCAGTTAACCGATCCGCATCTTCAATTACAACAACTCGATAGTTTCCAACAGATGGACTCCATGAGGCCCGAGTGATTAACTCCCGGACTTCATCGATTTTTATTGAAAGTCCTTCGGTCTTAACAAGTTCCACATCAGCGTGAACTCCTTTAACCGCAGTTTTACAATCAGTGCAGTCATTGCATCCACCAGTTTTGCAAACTAAGGCGGCGGCAAATGCAAGTGCAGCATTACTTCGACCAGATCCTGGCGGCCCGGTAAACAACCAAGCGTGTGTCATCTCTTGCGATACGTTATCTACATCGCGCGCTGCTGTTACAGCCTCGGATAAAATCGAAATTACATGACCTTGATCAATTAGGCGTTCAAATACTGAGTTCGAGTTCACTGTCTTCGAAAACGTTTCTTCTCAACTTGGCTCTGGGATAAGAGCGGAATCTGCAAAACTCTTTCGACAATCTGCTCATGGATTATTGACTTATCTTGAGTTGCATCAACAACAAAATATCTCTCCGGATCTGAATTCGCAATGTTCAAGAATTCTTGCCGGATGCGTTCATGAAAAGCTAGCGGTTCGGCTTCAAGACGATCTAGTGATTGCAGCCGCGAAAGACCCACTTCGGCCGGGATATCCATAACAATTGTTAGAGTCGGTGTGAGATTTTCAGTTGCCCATCTAGAAATTCTCGCTACTTCAGATGGTTGAAGAATTCGCCCTGCGCCTTGATAAGCAACAGATGAATCTAAATACCGATCGGTGATGACTATTTCTCCGGCATCAAGTGCTGGTCGGATTAACGAATACACATGGTGAGCACGATCAGCGGCATACATTAAAGCTTCTGCTCTTGGTGAAATATTTCCGGTCTGATTATCGAGGAGAATTTCCCGAAGCTTCTTCCCGAGTGGAGTTCCACCTGGTTCTCGACTTAACAAAACTTTCTCGCCTTTTTCTTCCAAGAAAGTTTTTAGGAGTTGAGTTTGTGTTGACTTTCCTGATCCCTCGCCACCTTCAAATGAAATGAAAACTCCGGACTGTATTGCTCCGGTAATTCCACCAAGCTCACCTCGGGAAGCAGCGAGGATATCTGACCAGAGTGAGACGTTTGGCCGATCTCGCATGGTCCGATATGAAATTACTCCAACAATCACGCCGATAATTCCCGCTGCAAACATGGTGAAAGCGGCGCCGTTGTATGTGACTTCGAAATTTTCAAATTTATAAGTATGGCGACCGATAGCAGCAGCAATTACTGGTGCAATCGCAAGAACCAAGACGAGAGAGACTCGGATAAGTGATTGCACGAATGCAAATGTGCGACCGCGAACTTCGTCTGCAACTTCTAGTCCAAGCATCGTAAATCCACTTACCCAGGAGACTCCAGCAAATGCTCCCAGAATAATTGTTATGAATATTGCAAGAACTAGGTTTGTTATTAGTGCTAACAGAATAAGGAAGAAGGATGAAATGGTTAGAGCAGCACCGAAAATGCGGCGCTTTGAAAATTGCGCAAATACCTTAGGTCCAAGTGAAATTCCAAGTGCCAAGCCGGTAAATACCGCACCAAAGAGAATTCCATATGCAGCATCGCCAGCATTTAGATCTCCTACAAAAGTTCGGGCGAGACCAATAACTGCCCCGGCGGCGAAGAATGCTCCGAGCATTCCAAAGATTAATCCTCTGATAACTTTTGAACCACTTACAAACTTAAACCCTTCAAAGAGTGATTTCCCGATGTTCTCATTTACTGTTGCCTTGCTCGCGGCTCCTTTAGGAATTTCTCGCAATTGATAAACAATCCAAGCCGTGTACAGAAAAGATATTGCATCAATGTAAAGGGCTAGATCTGCTGTTGAAGAATACTCGGCAGGTAGAAAACTTGTTGTTGCGGTTGAGACAAGAGCCAAGAGTGAGAAAACAATTGCGGCGATAGGTGCAGTTCCATATGCGGCAAGGAGTGAGACCTGATTAGCGCTCTCTAACTTATTCTTTGGAACCATATTTGGAACTGTTGCCTCTTTAGCCGGCGACCAGAAAAGTGTGAAACATTCAACTAAAATTGTTGCGGTATATAACCAGAAATAGTTGCCAACAATTGGGATAGATAGATAAAGACCAAATCTAAAGATGTCGCAGAAAATCATTAACCTTCTGCGATCAAAGCGATCTGCAATAACTCCAGCAATCGGTCCGAGAATTACTGCCGGCAATAAGCGGACAATAAATACACCGGCTATCGCAAAGTTTGCTTTTGAGTAATCGCCATTCGAAAGTTCTTGTGCCATCGCGGTTGTGGCTAGAAGACCAAGCCAATCTCCGAATGACGAGAAGACCATTGAATTCCAAAGTTTTCTAAATGCTGGAATTGCTAAAACACTTCTGCTCTCTGGGCCCGTCGGGGCTGCGGGATATGGAAGTGAATTTGGCATGGGTTAAGCCTACTTATGCCGAAGGCGTTACGGCTTTGCCCTTACCTGAGGCCGCCTTTTTCTTAGTTTTAGCCTTGCCTGTGGCTTTAACGGTGTTCTTTGTTAGAGAGGGCGCACTCTTCTTTGCACGCTTGCTGCTCTTCTTAACTCGAGTCGCGCCACCATTCTCAGCTTCCCATGCGCGTCTTCCAGCAAGTAATTCCAAACCACGTTCAAGAGTTAAGAACTCGACTGTGTCACCACGGCGAAGTGTTGCATTTGTTTCACCATCGGTTATGTAAATTCCAAATCTGCCATCTTTTACTAATACTGGTTTCTGACTTGCTGGATCAATTCCTAAATCTTTTAGTGGTGGTTTTGCAACGCCCCGGCGGCGAACCTTAGGTTGTTTATAAAGCTCAATGGCTTCTTCCAAAGTGATATCAAATAATTGTTCTTCTGCAGTTAGTGTTCGAGAATCAGTTCCATGCGTCATATAAGGACCGTATCGCCCATTTTGAACCGTGATTGGAATATCTTCATAAGTACCAAGAGTTCTTGGCAGTGACATTAACTTCAGCGCATCATCGATTGTAATTGTGTCGAGCGTCATCGTTGAAAGAAGTGATGCCGTCTTTGGTTTTGGCGCATCTTTCTTCTTGCGCGGCTTCTTCAATTCACCAGTCTTTTTATCGACAACTAACTCAGGCTCTGGAAATACTTCTGTTATGTATGGCCCGAATCTTCCAGACTTTGCAATTAATGGCAGATTAGTTTGCGGATGAATTCCAAGTTCGCGTTCGCCCGAAGGTTGGGCAAGTAAATCAATTGCAACTTGAAGTGTTAGTTCGTCAGGCGCCATCGTCTCTGGAATATTTGCAAACTTACGATCATCGCCGATTCCTTTTTGGATGTATGCGCCAAAGCGGCCAACTCGAATCTCAATATCTTCACCCATCTTCATGGTGTTGATTTGCTGAGCATCGATAGCACCGAGATCTGCTGCAAGTGCTTCTAGACCAGGGTTTCCGTCGGTACCGAAGAAGAATTTAGTTAGCCAAGAGACTCGATCTTCTTCGCCATTAGCAATTCGGTCTAGATCTTCTTCCATTGATGCCGTGAACTCATAATCAACTAACTTCCCAAAGTGTTGTTCAAGTAGGCCGGTAACAGAGAAGGCGAGGAAAGTTGGGACTAGGGCTCGGCCACGCTTTGCTACATAACCGCGATCTTGGATTGTGCTCATGATTGATGCGAAGGTTGATGGTCTACCGATTCCTAACTCTTCAAGTTTCTTAACAAGAGTTGGTTCGGTATATCTGGCAGGTGGTTTAGTTTCATGGCCTTCACAGATGTAATTTGAAACTTTAATTGAATCTCCAACGGCCATTGCTGGCAATCTCTTGTCGCTCTCTGAAGCTTCATCATCGCCTGATTTATCTTCAACAATCTCTTCATAGGCCGCTAAAAATCCGGGAAAGGTAACTACCGAACCATTTGCCCGAAAAATTGCCGCGCTGCCAGATTTAGTTTCAACATCAAAGTCAACACGCATCTGCATCTTTTTAGCATCTGACATTTGTGATGCGATTGTGCGCTTCCAAATTAAATCATAAAGCGCAAATTCATCTCGTGATAATTCTGGCGCAAGTTCTCCTGGAGTTCTAAATGTTTCACCAGCTGGACGAATTGCTTCGTGTGCCTCTTGTGCATTCTTCGATTTACCTTCATAAACACGTGGTGTTGCCGGAATGTATTCGGCGCCATAAAGCGATTTAGCTGAAGCTCGCGCAGATTCGATTGCCGCTTGTGACAGCGTCACGGAATCAGTACGCATATAAGTTATATATCCATTTTCATAGAGTCGCTGTGCTACTCGCATTGTCAATTGTGCGCCCCAGCCAAGTCTTGAACCCGCATCTTGTTGCATTGTTGAAGTTGTAAATGGCGCTTTAGGTCGCTCAGTTCTTGGTGATTCTTCAGTTGATTTAACTGTGAGCGCCTTGCCGGAAAGGTTTTGAACTAATTCATTTGCAGCACCTTCATCCAACAGAAGAATGTTTGCGACAGATTTCTCTTTAAGGCCACCATTTGCATCAAAATCATTTGTCGCCGCAACTCGCTTGCCATCAAGTGAAAGAAGTCTTGCGTTAAATCCAGCTTCGCACTGCGCAGTTAAATCCCACCACTTAGAAGAAATGAAAGCCATTCGTTCGCGTTCGCGTTCAACGATCAACCTGGTTGCGACTGATTGCACGCGACCGGCAGAAATTCTTGGCATAACTTTCTTCCAAAGAACTGGTGAAAGTCGGTATCCATAAAGTCGATCTAAAACTCTGCGAGTTTCTTGTGCATCGACCAATTTATAATCTAAATCGCGAGTTTCATTTGCAGCTTTTTGAATAGCTTCTTTTGTAATTTCATGAAAAACCATGCGACGAATTGGAATCTTTGGGCGCAGAACTTCAATTAGATGCCAAGCAATTGCTTCGCCTTCGCGGTCCTCGTCCGTTGCAAGAATCAACTCATCGGCATCTTTCATTAAAGCCTTGAGTTCTGAAACTTTCGCTTTCTTATCTGGGTTAATTACATAAAGCGGTTCGAAATCTTCTTCAATGTTTACGCCCTCTTTTGCCCAGGCAATCTTCTTGTATTCCTTTGGAATATCAGCAGCACGTTGGGGTAAATCACGAATGTGCCCAACGGATGCTTCAACAACGTAGTCATCTCCCAGGAAGCCGCCGATCTTGCGCGCCTTCGCGGGAGATTCCACGATTACAAGTTTGATACCCATAATTTACTTCGGGGAAGTTCCTAACTTTTGAAGTGCTCGATTAATTGTTATTAAGCGATGCTTGTTGATGCGCGACGATTGCGAATCAGCGCATACACAATTACCAAAGTTGCAAACAGTGCGATTGCTCTTGAGGCAGTTGTGTTGTTATTTAGCGCAAATCCAACAATTGCTGGAGTTACGAGAAGGCCAACTAAGTTCATAACTTTAATTAATGGGTTGATCGCAGGGCCAGCGGTATCTTTGAATGGATCGCCCACGGTGTCTCCAACAATTGTTGCGTGATGCGCATCAGATCCCTTGCCGCCATGATTTCCATCTTCAACCATCTTCTTTGCGTTATCCCACGCACCGCCAGAGTTTGAAAGAAATACTGCCATCAAAGTTCCGGTACCAATTGCTCCCGCAAGATAAGCACCGAGTGCACCAACACCTAAACCGAAACCAACTGCGATTGGCGCCATAACTGCGAGCAGTCCTGGTGTTACCAATTCGCGAAGTGAGTCACGTGTGCAAATATCTACAACGCGACCGTACTCTGGCTTTTCAGTGCCCTTCATAATTCCTGGGTGCAATCTGAATTGTTCGCGAACTTCATTAACAACAGCGCCCGCTGCGCGAGAAACTGCGTTGATTGCAAGACCAGAGAACATAAATACAACTGCGGCTCCGATTATTAATCCAACTAAGTTGCGTGGATCTGCAACATCTAAGATTCCTTGGTACTGAAGTGCAACTGCGCCATCGCCAACAACTTTATGTGCTGCCTCTTTAATTGCATCAGTAAATGCACCAAAGAGCGCTGTTGCGGCGAGAACTGCAGTAGCAATTGCGATTCCTTTTGTAATGGCCTTAGTTGTGTTACCCACTGCATCGAGTGAGGTAAGAATCTGTGCGCCTTCGCCTTTTACATCGCCAGACATTTCAGCAATTCCTTGTGCGTTATCTGAAATAGGTCCGAAGGTATCCATGGCCACGATTACGCCAACAGTTGTTAGCAGCCCTGTTCCGGCTAGAGATACTGCGAAAAGTGATAGAACGATTGAGCCACCACCAAGTAAAAATGCACCAAATACTGCTGCTGCGATTAGCAGTGCAGAGTAAACAGCTGATTCAAAACCAACAGAAATACCAGCAAGAATTACTGTTGCTGAGCCAGTCTTTGACGAAGCTGCAACATCATTTACTGGACGACGACCAACTTCTGTGAAGAATCCTGTTAGCAATTGAATAGCTGCTGCAAGAACAATTCCAATGATAACTGCGCCAATTGCAAGGGTGCGAGGATTTACATCCACTGCTGCAGCCTCTGCAGTTAAACCAGACATTTGCTTTAGTGAAGATGGTAAGTATGTGTAAGTTGCAAATGCAACAAGTACTGCAGAAATAATCGCAGACATAAAGAATGAGCGGTTAATTGCCTGCATCGCTGACTTATCAGTTGAGCGAAGACGAGTAATAAAGATTCCAATAATCGCTGTAACAATTCCAATTGCTGGAACTATCAATGGGAAAATTAGACCAGCATCACCGAAACCGGCTTTACCAAGAATTAGCGCTGCAACAAGTGTTACTGCATAAGATTCAAAGAGGTCTGCTGCCATACCAGCGCAGTCACCGACGTTATCTCCTACGTTATCTGCGATGGTCGCAGGGTTACGAGGATCATCTTCTGGAATACCTTGTTCAACTTTTCCAACGAGGTCAGCGCCAACATCTGCTGCCTTTGTAAAGATTCCGCCACCAACGCGCATAAACATTGCAAGCATCGCGGCGCCAAAACCAAAACCTTCAAGAACAGCAGGTGCGTTCTCACGATAGATAGCAACAACAAGTGAGGCACCTAAAAGACCTAGACCAACTGTTGTCATACCGACAACACCACCTGTGCGGAATGCAATCTTTACGGCATTAGCTGCTGACTTTTGACGAGCTGCTTCAGCAACGCGAACATTTGCGCGTACTGCAAGCCACATTCCGTTATAGCCAACCAATGCGGAGAAGGCTGCGCCAAGCAAGAAGAAGATTGAGCGACCTAAACGAATATCAAATTCTCCAGGTAACGCAAAGAGTAGGAAGAAAACAATTCCCACAAAATAGGAAAGTGTTTTAAATTGGCGGTTCAGATATGCGGCTGCGCCCTCTTGAACGGCGGCGGCAATCTCCTTCATCTTCTCGGTTCCCTCATCTGCGGCCAAAACTTGAGCGCGAAGAGCATATGCAATGGCAAGTGCCACTAATGAAATACCCAGAACTACATAAACGTAGGTCAGGTTGGAACCAGTTACTTGGACCAGATTTTCCACGAAGATCTCCTATAGGTGCGTCGTTGAACTTGTCGGTGAATCTCGAGCCCCATCTTTAGGGCTCATGAGGCTGAAAGATTACACATAGAACCACTGTGAGATGCAAATAAATAGGTATACGTTAAATATATGTGGGTATATTTGCCGCTCTATGGACATCCTCCACGCGTTCAATGCTGAATCGGCCATCAACTCATTCGGGCTCGCTGGGGTCTTTCTAATCCTTTTTGTTGAGACTGGCATTCCGATAGTCATTGGCTTACCCGGGGACTCACTTCTGTTTATGGCTGGCCTTGCTGCATCGGGTACTGGCGCTGCCATCAAAATTCATATCTCTATCCGCGAGTTAGCAATTGGCGCACCAATTTTCGCTATTGCTGGATCTCAACTTGGACACTGGATGGGCTATGCATACGGCGAGAAGCTATTTGGGCGCGAAGATTCTAAGTATTTCAGTCCTAAGAAATTAAAGACTTTGCAGAAATGGATTGATAAATACGGAATCGCCAAGATGATCTTTCTTGGAAGATTCATCCCCGTTGTACGTCACCTAGTAAATCCGGCTGCGGGAATTGCAAAGATGAGTTACCAGAAGTTCTTTCTTTGGAATGTTATTAGCGCACTTGTTTGGACCCAAGGTTTTATCTGGGGCGGTTATGTCTTAGGTGAAAAACTAAAGGGTTCTGTCGATCAATATGTTCTACCAATTGTTGCGCTAATTGTAATTGTTTCAATCGCGCCAATTTTTTGGGAGATTTTTAAAGAGTGGCGAAGCCGCAAACACTTGAGTTAAGTTAAAGACCTAAATCTGCAAGTTGATATGCCGCAAGATATTTCAGACCATTCTCTGCAATTAGTGGTGCTGCACCCCGCTCAACAATTACAGCAACGCCAACAACAATCGCTCCAGCTTCTTTTAGCGCTTCAACTGCCGTCATAACTGAACCGCCAGTAGTAGAGGTGTCTTCCACTGCAAGAACTTTTCGGCCTTTAACATCTGGTCCTTCGATGCGACGTTGTAATCCATGTGCTTTTTCCGCTTTACGAACTACAAATGAATCTAACTTCCGTCCCTTGCTTGCAGCAACATGCATCATCGCTGTTGCAACAGGATCTGCGCCAAGCGTTAGGCCGCCTACTGCTTCAAAATCCCAATCTTTAGTTAGCTCTAACATCACTTCACCAACTAGTGGTGCGGCGACAGAATCAAGAGTTACCCGGCGAAGATCGACGTAATAATCTGCTTCTTTACCGGAAGATAAAATTACCTTCCCGTGAACAACAGCCTTACTAAGGATTTCTTCCTTCAATTTATCGCGCGAATTCATGCGTGAACCTTAGCCTTCTTCTTTATAAACCACGATTGTTTGCTTACCTTTTCGCACCAGAGATTTTGGTGGATTCGCTTCTATTAAGGCATCAACTTCGGTGCGAAGTTTCGCCATTTCAATTGCCATCGTAGCTACTGCTGACTCAAGTTCAATGATGCGCGCTATGCCAGCAAGATTTATGCCTTCGCCAACAAGCCGTTGGATATTTCTAAGTGATGCAATGTCTCGCAACGAATAGCGACGTCCACGGCCACTTGCACGCCCCGGTGAAACTAGACCCATGCGATCGTATTGGCGCAGAGTTTGTGGATGCATTCCCGAAAGTTGAGATGCAATTGAAATTACATAAACTGCTTCGTCATCTGAATGTTCATTGTTGCTCATTTCTATGCCCTCGCCTTCTGCGCTAAATCTTCACGTGGATTAAATTCTTCTGTTGCTTTTGCAAATGCTTCTAGCGCTTCTTTTGCTTTGCCATCGACTCGTTGTGGCACTTGAACTTCAACTGTAATTAACAAATCTCCAGCACCTCGAACTGTTTTTACACCACGAGATTTAATTCTAAGTGTTCGGCCACTTGGCGTACCAGGTGCAATTCGAACTGTTACTTCATCGCCATCGAGTGTTGGAACTTTAATATCTGCCCCGAGCGCAGCCTCAGCAAAGGTAACTGGCAGGACCATAAGTAAATTTGCATCGCTTCTAGAAAAGATTGGGTGCTTAACAACATTTACAGTTACAAATAAATCTCCTGGACCTGCTGGACCGGAGCCGCCACGTCCTTTTAGTTTTATCTTTGCGCCATCATTTATGCCTGCTGGAATTCTCGTTGTTACAGAATTTGCTTTGCCGCCTTGTGGCGCCAATTTGAGATCTAATTCTGTTCCATAAATTGAATCTCTAAATGAAATTGTTGTGGCTGCAGTTAAATCAGGACCTCGTCTTGGTCCGCGGCCAGCGCCAAAAATTGTTCCAAAAATATCTTGCCCGCCGCCGCCAAAAAGATCGGAGAAGTCTGCGTTCTGAAATCCGCCGCCGCCAAAGTTTGCGCCACCCGTTGGGATGCGGCCGCTCTTGAAGGCATCGCGCATTTCATCGTATTCAGCACGTTTTTTATCATCGGAAAGAACTTCATAGGCCTCTGAAACTGATTTGAACTTCTCCTCTAATTTCTTATCGCCTTTAGTTTTATCTGGATGGAGCTCTCTTGCCAGCTTTCGATACTGCTTTTTTACTGCAGCTGCATCATCGCTTTTTTTGACGCCCAGGATCGAGTAGAGATCTTTCTCGTATAAATCCTTGGCCGCCATTACTTTTTAGCTCTCTGGATCAGTAACTGCGACTCGTGCTGGACGAATTACGCGTTCTTTGAATTTGAAGCCGGGTTGTAAAACTTGAGTAACCAAAGTTTCTTTAACATCTGGGGATGTCGAATGCATAAGCGCTTCATGGATGTTTGGATCAAATGGAACATCTACATCTGCAAATTGGGTAAGCCCAAACTTTGTTGTTATGGCAAGTAGTTGGTCAGCAACAGCTTTAAAGCCACCAGTTAATTCGCCATGTTCGCTCGCGCGTGCAATATCATCCAAAACCGGAAGTAGTTCGGAAAGCACAACAGCGGTTGTAATTTCATTTGCAGTAATGCGGTCGCGATCTACGCGCTTGCGGTAATTTGCATATTCGGCTTGTACTCGTTGGAGATCAGAAGTTAAAACCGCTACTTCGTCAATCTCAACTTCGGCAAGCGCCTCGTTTACTGCATCAGAGAGTTCTTGATCAGAACTCTCTGATGCAGATTCTTGTGGATCTAGTGTCACTTGCTCTCTTCAACAATCTCGGCATCTTGTACGCCGTCATCGCTTTGAGGAGCTTCTGCTGATGCAGCATTCGCTGCATAGAGCGCGGCACCTAATTGTTGTGAAAGTTCGCTAACTTTCTCGGTTGCTGATTTGATCGCTGAAAGATTAGTGCCTTCGAGCGCTGTCTTAAGCTCTGTAACAGCAGCCTCAACTTCGCCACGCTTTTCGGCGTTCTCACCTTCAGTGAATTTTTCAGCGTTGTCTTTCAAGAACTTTTCAGTTTGATAAACAAGTGAGTCGCCAGTGTTGCGAACTTCAGCCTCTTCACGACGTTGCTTATCTTCATCAGCATGCGCCTCGGCATCCTTCATCATGCGATCAATCTCTTCCTTTGAAAGAGCAGATCCACCAGTGATTGTCATTGATTGTTCTTTGCCGGTTCCTAGATCTTTCGCAGACACGTGAACGATTCCGTTGGCATCAATATCGAAGGTAACTTCGACTTGTGGAACGCCGCGTGGCGCAGGTGCGATTCCAGTTAGTTCGAACATGCCAAGACGCTTGTTATAAGCAGCCATTTCACGCTCGCCCTGGAAAGCTTGAATTTGAACAGCTGGTTGATTGTCATCAGCCGTTGTAAAAATTTCAGAACGCTTTGTTGGGATTGTTGTATTTCGTTCAATCAACTTAGTCATAACGCCACCCTTGGTTTCAATACCAAGTGACAGTGGAGTTACATCTAGAAGTAGAACATCTTTTACTTCACCCTTTAAAACACCAGCTTGAAGCGCTGCACCAACTGCAACAACCTCATCTGGGTTTACGCCCTTATTTGGCTCTTTTCCACCAGTTAAATCGCGGACTAGATCAACAACTGCTGGCATGCGAGTTGAGCCACCGACTAGAACAACGTGATCGATATCTGCGATTGGAATTCCAGCATCTTTTAGAACTGACTGGAATGGTTTCTTGCAGCGTTCAAGTAGGTCTGCAGTCATGCCTTGGAATTGTGCACGTGTAATTGTTTCATCCAAGAAGAGTGGATTCTTCTCAGCATCTACTGTGATGTAAGGAAGATTGATTGAAGTTTGTTGTGAAGAAGATAGTTCAATCTTTGCTTTTTCAGCTGCTTCACGAACGCGTTGCATTGCCATCTTATCTTTTGTTAAATCAATGCCGGTCTTTGCGGCAAAAGTTTTAACTAAATAATCAACTAGTGCTTGATCCCAATCATCACCACCAAGATTATTGTCTCCGTTGGTTGCTTTAACTTCAACAACGCCGTCGCCAATTTCTAGAAGTGAAACGTCGAATGTTCCGCCACCAAGGTCGAACACCAAAATAGTTTGTTCGGCGCTTCCCTTGTCTAAACCATATGCAAGTGCTGCGGCGGTTGGCTCGTTAACAATACGCAGAACATTTAAGCCTGCAATTTCGCCAGCCTCTTTTGTTGCTTGGCGTTGCGCATCATTGAAATATGCAGGAACCGTAATTACTGCATCAGTAACTGTGTCACCAAGAAAACTTTCAGCATCGCGCTTTAACTTCATCAAAATACGAGCGCTGATCTCTTGTGGCGTGTACTTCTTGCCATCAATATCCATATTCCAGCTTGTGCCCATGTGGCGTTTAACGGAACGAATTGTGCGTTCGACGTTTGTTACAGATTGACGCTTCGCAACTTCACCGACAAGAACCTCGCCATTTTTAGCGAAGGCAACGATCGATGGGGTTGTGCGTGCGCCTTCAGCGTTCGTGATTACAGATGGCTCGCCACCTTCTAATACTGATACGCAACTATTTGTTGTTCCTAAGTCGATTCCGACTGCTCTAGCCATTTCGTGCTCCTTTTCTCATTACTTCAGCCTGATTTCTGACCGGCTATGGTCGAATTCTCGCAATTGAGCCGCTCGATGTCAAAAGATTGAGCCGAGCTGACTCAAGTTGAGGTAATCAGGTAACGCCCGCTTTGGGCGGGATATTCCCGACGGATAGGAGCGTGGGCTCTAGCCTTCTCACATGAGCTATGCGGCGATCGTTCTCTATGTATTTACTCTGATAGCCGTTGCCAGCTTCGCTTTAAAACTGCGGGAGATGTACCGCCGAATAGCATCGGGACAGAGCGATCCGGCAAGGTTTGCGAACAAGGGTGCCAGAGCGAAAGTAATGGCGCGCGAAATCTTGTTGCACACAAAGATGCTCCGCTTTACCGGTTCTGCAATTGCACACTGGTTTGTAATGATTGGTTTTGTTGCACTACTCGGAACTTTGATTACTGCATACGGCCAAATTATTGATCCATCTTTTGTGCTTCCTATTATTGGAAATTGGGCACCATACCGATATTTTGTTTTAGCAATAGCTTGGACAACAGGTGTTGGAATTGTTGCGTTGATAGGAATTCGCCAAGTTACAAGATTTAAATATTTATCTAGAACTTCGAGATTTTTAGGATCGAAATCTTTAAAAGCTTATTATGTTGAGGCAACTATTCTTGCAGTTGTAATTTGTGTAATCACTCTGGACTACTTAGAACACCAATATTATGTAAATGCTACTGCGGTTCAGATTGTCGCTGGAATTAAGATTTGGATTTCCGCTCTCTGGTTTTTAGTAATTTCTAGCGATTTAACCATGGGTGTTGCATGGCACAGGTTCTTGGCGCCATTTAACATATTTTTCAAACGCAATTTAGATTCCAGGCCAGCGCTTGGCGAATTGCCAGAAATGATTTCGCATGGCAAGCCAATTGATTTTGAAGATCCGAAAGAAGATGACGTATTTGGTATTGGTAAGAGCGCCGACATTTCTTGGAAGGGCTTGCTTGATATGGCAAGTTGCACTGAGTGCGGTCGCTGCCAATCTCAATGTCCGGCTTGGCATACCGATAAACCGCTCTCGCCAAAGCTTTTAATAATGGCCATGCGCGATCATGCTTTAACCAAGGTTGGCAACGAAGAACCGATTGTCGGAAACACTATTTCGCCTGAAGTCTTATGGTCTTGCACTACTTGTGGTGCTTGCGTTGAAGAGTGCCCGGTAGATATTGAACATATCGATCACATTGTAAATATGCGCCGATTCCAAGTATTAGTGGAGTCCGAATTTCCTTCTGAACTAGGTGGAACTTTTAGAAACCTCGAGAAAACCGGTAATCCGTGGGGTGCGAACCGCACTGATAGAAACGCTTGGATTTCCGAATGCGACTTTCCAGTGACAGTCATTGAAAATGAAATTCCAGAAGATGTTGAGTATTTATTTTGGGTTGGTTGCGCCGGTGCGTACGAAGAGCGGGCAAAGAAAACAACTAAAGCCGTCGCCGAACTTCTATATATGTCTGGAACATCTTTTGGAGTTTTAGGACAACGCGAAACTTGTACTGGGGATCCAGCTCGCCGTTCCGGAAATGAATTCTTGTATCAGATTCTCTCTCGCGAAAACATTGAGACTCTGCAACAAACTTTTGGTGCTCGCGGCGTAAAGAAAGTTGTCGTTACTTGTCCACATTGCTTCACGACAATTGGGCGAGATTACAAACAACAAGGTTTTGAATTGCAAATGGTTCATCACACGCAACTGCTTAATCAATTAATTAAAGAGGGGAAGTTAAAGACTTCACCGCACAAGAGCGATGCAACACTGACTTATCACGATCCTTGTTACCTGGGACGTCACAATCAGATTTACCAACCACCACGCGAACTTTTGGAATCAACTGGTGTTGAAGTTACCGAGATGCCAAGAAATCAAGATCGTTCATTCTGTTGTGGCGCTGGTGGTGGCCGCATGTGGATGGAAGAAACAATTGGTACACGGATTAATTTAAATCGTGTTGATGAAGCAATTGCGACAAAAGTACAGGAAGTTGCTGTTGCTTGTCCGTTCTGCCGAATTATGGTCAGTGATGGAATGGTTGCAAGAGAGTCCGATATTGGAGTTTTAGATGTTGCTCAAGTTCTCCTGCGGAACATTAAGGGATAAGTAATAACAATTCCGGCTACTAATCCTCCGATGTGTGCCCGCCAATCAATTCCCGGAACTGTGAAAGTAATAAGTAGGTTGATAATTATTACGCCAGTAATGTTCTGATAATTCGCCCCAGATTTTTTGCCGATAACAAATAGTGAACCAAAGAGACCATAAATTGCGCCGGATGCGCCGACAGCATAAATATTGTGTGGTCCAAAATATAGTGATGTGAGCGAAGCCGCTATGAGTGAGCCTAGAAAAATGAATAAGTATCGGGCCCGCCCCAAAAAGTTTTCAATTGGAGTACCAATTGAGTAAAGAGCCAACATGTTAAATATCAAGTGCAACCATCCAGCGTGTGTAAGGGCGACTGTTAGAAGTCGGTACCACTGACCAGTTGAGACACCCGGAAAATATCCATTGGAATAATCTCCACCATAAAAAAGAGCTAGCTGAGATTGCAGATCTGGAAGAAAATACTCAGCTAAGAGAAAACAGCCAGATATTAAAACAATCAGGCTCGTAGTGAGTGATTGCCGCTCTTTCATTGGATTATTCAGAGATTGTTACAGAATTAATTTTTACAGCTTGAACTGGGCGATCTTGACCACCAGTTTTAACTGCAGCAATCGCATCAACAACTTTCTTTGATGCTTCATCTTTTACTTCACCGAAGATTGTGTGCTTGCGGTTTAACCAAGCGGTCTCGGCAACTGTAATGAAGAATTGTGAACCATTTGTTCCAGGGCCAGCATTTGCCATTGCAAGAATGTAAGGGCGATCAAAAGCTAGCTCGCCATGAAACTCATCTGCGAATTGATATCCCGGTCCGCCAGTTCCATTACCAAGTGGATCTCCACCTTGAATCATGAAATTTGCGATAACACGGTGGAAGACAGTTCCATCATAAAGATTCTTTGAAGTTTTCTCGCCAGTTATTGGATCTACCCATTCACGCTTTCCGGTTGCTAGTTCAACAAAGTTAGCAACTGTCTTTGGTGCATGATTTGGAAAAAGTTCGATGCTTACATCGCCCATACTTGTGTGAAGAATTGCTGTTGACATGTTTTCCCTTTCAACGGGTTATTAGATTTCTGAAGAGATAAAACTTTTGGAGAATATTTGTGGAGACCAGGGGAATCGAACCCCTAACCCCCGCCTTGCAAAGGCGGTGCTCTACCAATTGAGCTAGGTCCCCGCGATTAACGGGTAAGTGGCGCAACCTTATCTAAAGATTGCTAACTTATTAAATCTGTAAAACTAGTTAAATAAGGCGATTGGTGGGCCTTAGTGGACTTGAACCACTGACCTCTTCCTTATCAGGGAAGCGCTCTAACCAAGCTGAGCTAAAGGCCCAAACGCGATATTTGAACTGGTGAAGGCTACCCGACTTTGAGGCGTCAGCCAAAAGCGCGGAATTATGCGTGGAATTCTTACTCTTTAACCTGCGTAATTGATACGACTGAAATACCTGAATCTAGATTTACTAACCGCACGCCAAGGGTGTCGCGACTCGTCTCTCGAATTTCAGAGCAAGCGGTGCGAATTACAACTCCGCCAGATGTAATTGCAAGAATTTCATCACTAGCTTCAACAATCATCGCACCAACTAAAACACCGCGAGAATCTTCATCGATCTTTGCCGCTTTAACACCAAGCCCGCCGCGACCTTGTGGTCGATACTCGTCTAGTGGAGTGCGCTTTGCATAGCCACCATCTGTTGCTGTTAAAACAAATTTAGGTGTTGAGATATCTGTAATCGCCGCCATTGTTAAGAGTTGATCTTTGCCGCGGAACTTCATTCCGATAACACCAGTTGTTGATCTTCCCATTGAGCGAATAGATTCTTCGTCAGCGCTAAAACGCAGCGACATTCCATTTCTGGAGACTAGAAGAATTTCATCTTTCGCGCTTACCAGGGAGGCTGAAACTAATTCATCGCCCTCTTTAAGATTTATCGCAATTAAGCCGCCAGCTCGCGGTGAGTCATATTCGGTAAGTGGCGACTTCTTAACGATTCCACCTCTGGTAGCAATTGCTAAAAATGGATGTGAGTTGTAATCAGAGATTGCAATTACTTGCGCAATTGTTTCATCTGGTTTGAATGCTAAAAGATTTGCAACATGTTGGCCTCTGGCGTCACGTCCAGCATCTGGAAGTTCGTGCACCTTTGCTCGATAAATTCGGCCCTTGTTTGTGAAAAACAATAACCAGTCGTGAGTTGATGCAACAAAGAAATGTTCTACCAAGTCATCCTGTTTTAAAGCTGCGCCTTTAACGCCTTTGCCACCACGGCGTTGTGAGCGATATAAATCAGCTTTCGTACGCTTGGAATATCCGGTTTTTGTAATTGTTACAACGACGCTTTGATCAGGGATTAAATCTTCAACTGATAAATCTGAATCCCCGGCAATAATTTGGGTGCGACGTTCGTTGCCGTATTTAGCGGTCAATTCTTGTAATTCGGTTTTGATAATTTCGCGCTGTTTGGCTTCAGAAGCCAAGATGCTATTTAGTTCAACTATCTCTGCCATCAAGCCTTCGTATTCATCATTAATTTTCTGACGTTCGAGAGCAGCGATTCTGCGCAACTGCATATCCAAAATTGCATTTGCTTGGATCTCATCTACGTCAAGAAGTTTCATTAAGCCGGTGCGGGCTTCTTCTGGAGTTCTAGAGGCGCGGATCAGGGCAATCACTGCATCGAGTGCATCGAGTGCTTTTAGATAGCCACGTAAAATATGTGCGCGTTTTTCGCGTTCTTGCAATCTGTACTTCGTGCGGCGAACTATGACTTCAATTTGGTGTTCGATGTAATAGCGAATGAATTCATCAATGCGAAGTGTGCGCGGTACTCCATCGACTAGTGCAAGCATGTTTGCACCAAATGAATCTTGGAGTTGGGTGTGCTTGTAAAGGTTGTTTAATACAACCTTTGGAATTGCATCATTACGAAGTACAACTACAAGTCTCTGGCCGAGCCGCTCGTTACCTTCATCGCGGACATCTGCAATACCTTTAATTCGACCATCTTTAACAAGTTCGGCAATCTTTAGCGCCAAGTTATCTGGGTTAACTTGGTAAGGAAGTTCGGTAACTACAAGACATGTTCGCTTATTAATTTCTTCAACTTCAACAACTGCGCGCATAATTATTGAGCCGCGGCCGGTGCGATAAGCATCTTCAATTCCCTGGCGCCCAACAATTAAGGCTTTTGTTGGGAAGTCTGGGCCTTTAACAATTGTAAGCAACTTTTCTAATAGCTCTTTTGGATCTGCATCTGGATTTTCAAGAGACCAGACAACGCCTTCGACTACTTCATTTAAATTGTGAGGTGGAATGTTAGTGGCCATACCAACCGCGATTCCCGCGCTGCCATTTACGAGAAGATTTGGAAAACGGCTTGGAAGGACTGTTGGTTCTTGTGATCGACCGTCATAGTTCGGAATGAAATTAACTGTGTCTTCATCGATATCTCGCATCATCTCCATTGCGAGAGGTGCAAGTCTGGCTTCGGTATAACGCATTGCTGCGGCTGGATCATTTCCTGGAGAACCGAAGTTTCCGTTTCCATCAATTAGCGGATAACGAAGTGACCAAAATTGTGCGAGACGAACTACTGCATCATAAATAGCGGTGTCACCATGTGGATGGTAATTACCCATAACATCACCGACGATGCGAGAAGATTTGTAATAACCCTTATCTGGGCGATATCCAGCGTCATACATTGCATAAAGAACTCTGCGGTGAACTGGTTTTAAACCATCTCTAATATCTGGAAGTGCGCGTCCAACAATTACTGACATTGCATAATCAAGATATGACCGAGCCATCTCAACTTGAAGATCAACAGACTCGATGCGATCGTGCGCAGCCGTCTTATCTGGATTCATATTCTCTGCCATTTGTTTACCTAGATATCCAAGAAGCGAACATCTTTAGCGTTACGTTGAATAAAGTTTCGGCGCAGCTCAACATCTTCGCCCATTAACACTGAGAATAAATCATCTGCTGCGGCAGCATCTTCGAGAGTTACTTGAATTAACACGCGGTGTGCGGGATCCATTGTTGTATCCCAAAGTTCTTTTGCTGGCATTTCGCCCAGACCTTTGAAGCGTTGAATTCCATCTTCTTTTGGAAGTCGCTTACCGGCATCAATACCTATTTGAATAAAGCCATCTCGTTCACGATCCGAGAATGCATATTGAACTGGTTCTTTGCCGCCCCATTTAAGTTTGTAAAGAGGGGGTTGAGCCAAGTAAACAAAACCATTTTCGATAAGTGGGCGCATGAATCTAAATAACAATGTTAAAAGCAGAGTGCGAATATGTTGGCCATCGACGTCAGCATCCGCCATCAAAATAATTTTGTGGTAACGAAGTTTTGCAATATCGAAATCATCATGAATACCAGTGCCAAGTGCAGTAATAAGTGATTGCACTTCGTTGTTCTGAAGTACGCGATCAATTCTTGCCTTCTCTACATTCAAAATCTTTCCGCGAATTGGAAGCACCGCTTGATATCTCGAATCGCGCCCACCTTTTGTGGAACCACCCGCAGAGTCACCTTCAACGATATAAAGCTCGCATTTTTCTGGCTCGGTCCATTGGCAATCTGCCAATTTTCCAGGCATACCGCGGCCTTCCAGTAAACCTTTGCGGTTTCTAGAAAGATCTCGGGCTTTGCGTGCCGCAACTCTTGCAGCAGCGGCATCAATGCTCTTTCGAACAATATCTTTACCTTCGCCTGGATTCTGTTCAAACCAACTAGTTAAATGATCGTTCATGCTCTTCTGAGTAAATGATTTGGCTTCAGTGTTGCCGAGTTTTGTCTTTGTTTGTCCTTCAAATTGTGGTTCTGCAAGTTTGATTGAAACAATTGCAGTAAGTCCTTCGCGAATATCTTCACCAGTTAGGCGATCTTCTTTCTTGCGAATAAAGCCCCACTCTTCACCAAATTTATTTACAACTGAAGTTAGTGCGGTTCGAAATCCTTCTTCGTGCGCTCCGCCTTCGTGGGTGTGGATTGTGTTAGCAAAGGTGTAGACAGAGTCGGTAAATCCGGCGTTCCATTGCATCGCTACTTCTAAACTCATTTTATGTTTAGCTTCATCTGTTATAAATGAAATTATGGATTTATGTGTTTCGCCCTTGGTCTGATTTAGGTGTTTAACAAAATCAATAATTCCACCTTCATAGTGATAACGAACATGAAGTGGTTCGCCTTTTTCATCAACGTGTCCTGGGCGCAAATCGGTAAGAGTTAATATCAAGCCCTTATTTAAAAATGCCATTTCGCGGAAGCGAGTGGATAAGACTTCGAAAGAAAAATCAGTGGTTTCAAAAATTTCAGCAGATGGCCAGAAAGTTACAGTTGTTCCAGTTTCATCTGTAGCTTCGCCTTTGCGAACTGGTTTCTGTGGAACTCCTAATTTGTATTCTTGAAACCAATTAAAACCATCACGTTTTACTTGAACCGCTAGATCTGTACTAAGAGCGTTAACAACCGAGATACCAACTCCATGTAGTCCACCAGAAACTGAGTAACCACCATCACCGAACTTTCCGCCAGCATGTAAAACTGTGAGAACAACTTCTAGTGCAGGTTTCTTTTCAACAGGGTGCATGTCGACTGGAATTCCGCGGCCGTTATCTACGCATTGAAGAGATCCATCAGGCATCAGCGTGATATTTATTTCGGTGCAATATCCAGCAAGCGCTTCATCAACTGAGTTATCTACGACCTCATAAACCAAGTGGTGTAAGCCGCGTTCGCCGGTAGATCCGATATACATTCCGGGGCGTTTGCGGACCGCATCCAAACCTTCAAGGACGGTGATATTCGAGGCGTCATAGGTGCTCTTGCTCAATTTGCACCTCCAATCAAATTTAAAAATCTTGCCGGGAATTGCTGCCAAAAATGGCTAAGGATTGAACCTCGGCCATTTTCCTTTAAACACTGCCGTAATCCTAGTCTGTAAATCAAAGGCGAACTACCGCAAAAGAGGCTTGTGCGGTGGATTAGAGAGGCTATCTTGTAGAAGTTGTGGGTACTTACTGTGTGAGTGCTAGATGAGCGATTTAACCGTAGGTGTCGCGTGGTCCGCGGGCGCCACGAATAGTACGAAGCCCCTTCTTCCAAGTTGGGGCTTGTGGCCCAATGAAAGCTAATTTTTCTACAAGGGCACCTGGTGCAGATCCGCTAATTGTTTCAAGTAAATCTGAAGAGATTAAATTTAATTGGGTTGCCCAAGCAGTTGAAGTGGTTTGAATTGTTAGCACGCCTTCAAGAAGTGAAATTGGTGTTGAGTGACCAGCTATTTCTGCACCAACAATTTTCTCCCAATCAACAAAAATATTTCCTTCCGCTAAACCCTGGCGCCAGTCGCGGGATGCCACCAACTCGTTTAATACTGAACCGATTTGTTGTGGGTCGGTTACATTTCCGCGCACTTCTGAGCTCTCTGCAATCTTATTTCGCCGCGGTTGATTTCTAAATGCTCGGTATAGCTCTCGTGCTAAATCGCGCGCCATTTATTCACCCGCCGCAATTTTAGTGACATGGCCAGACTTTACTAGGTACTTATTGCCAGACAGCTCTTTTGGTAAATCGTTCTCCACTGCCACTGTTATAAAAGTTTGTTCTGCAGACTTAGCTAATTTGATTAAATGAACTCTCCGCGCTTCATCTAACTCAGAGAAAACATCATCCAAAATTAAAATTGGTTTTAGCCCGTCTTTTTCTAGCAGTTGATAAGTTGCTAACTTTAAACTTAAAGCGATTGACCAAGATTCGCCGTGGCTTGCATAACCTTTTACTAAATGATCTCCTAGGTTGAGAATTAAATCATCGCGGTGTGGCCCAGTAAGAGTTAGGCCGCGTTCTATTTCTGAAGCGCGAGTAATCCGCATTCGTTCCAAAATTCTTTCGGTGTTCTCTGTCGGTGTTAGTGAGGGCTCTTCAATGCTTGATTTATAGGTTATCGATGCTGGTTTTTCGGATGAAATATCGCGGTAGATCTCTTGAAAGATTGGCTCGAAGTCTCGAAGAGCTTGCAGCCTTGCCGCAATTATTTCGCCTCCGAAGTTAGCTACTTGTTCATCCCAGGCGGCCAGAGATTCGGTTCCTGCTCGTGATTTAAGAAGTGAGTTCCGTTGCCGAACCGAGCGCTCGTAATCTGAAATTACACCAGCCATGCGCGGGGATCTTAAAATTAATAGTTGGTCGATAAATTTTCGTCGCTCACTTGGGTCACCTCGCACTAAATCTAAATCTTCTGGCGAGAAGTAAATTGCTTGAACTATTCCAAAGATTTCTTTCTGGCTGCGCAATGGATTTTGATTTATGCGAGCTCGGTTGGCTCGCTCGCTATTAATCTCTAACTCAACTAGAACTTCACGATCTGGGAGTTGGGTTTTAGCACGGATGTAAGCCGATGCGCTTCCTAGTTGAACCAAAGGTTGATCACTGGAAACTCGATGCGAGGAGAGGAAAGAGAGATAAAGAATGGATTCAATAACATTAGTTTTGCCCTCGCCGTTTCGGCCAATAAAGATAGAAATTCCTGGTGCTAGTTCTAACTCCAGGGTTTTATAAGACCTGAAAGTGGTTAGCGATAGGTTTGAAATAAACACGTTAGTTTTACTAAATTTTTACTAGGACGTGTAACGCATAGGCATTAATAAATATTTGTAAGAGTTATTTATTGCGCCGTTAGGTTCAGATTTTCCAGTTAGGACTGCAGGTTTTTTATCTCCTGTAAATGAGATGTGAACAAAAGGTGCGTTGATTGCTTGCAGGCCGTCTGTTAAAAAGGTTGGGTTAAATGCAATATTTATATTCTCGCCCGAATAGTTGATATTCAACTCTTCTGTGGCTTGGGCATCTTCACCAGTGCCTGCTTCTAATTGAAGTGTGTTGTTGGCGAAAACCAAACGTAGTGGCACTGTTTTGTCGGTGACCAGTGCAACACGGCGAACTGAATCTAAAAACGGCGCTACTTCGATGGTTGCTTCCGCTGTTGATTCTGATGGGAGCAAATGTCTAAATGGTGGGAAGCTGCCATCTAAAGTTCTAGATGTCATGGTTTTCTCATCTGAAACAAAACCAACTAGTTTTTCATTTGATGTTGTTGGTGATAACGCGAAAGTTATTTGTCCGCTTCCGGTTAAAGATTTAGCGGCATCAACCAATGTGCGAGCGCGAAGTAAAGTTCCAACTTCTAAATTCTGATCTTTTGGACTCCAGTTAATCTCTTTTACCGCTAACCGATATCTATCTGTTGCGGCTAGCGTGATTGTTGTTTTGTTAATTTCAATATGTACGCCGGTGAGTGTTGGAAGTGAATCATCTTTTCCGGCAGCTATTGCAACTTGGTGGATTGCGGTTGCGAATACATCTCCTGGGATTTCACCAGCTGCTTGTGGAAGAGTTGGAAGGTTTGGATATTCATTAACTGGAAGAGTTGGAAGTGTAAATTTTGCGCTGCCGGCCGTAACCAAAACTCGGCTACCATCTAAATTAAACGTGACAGGTTTTGCAGGAAGAGATCGTGCGATTTCAGCCAGTAATCTTCCTGGAACTAAAACTTTTCCTTTGGTTGCAATGTCTGCGTTGATAATCGCTTTTGTTGAAGTTTCTAAATCTGATCCGGTTAAGGTGATTGAATCCGATACATCAATCATGATTCCAAGAAGGGCGGTTTGGATAGGTCTGGTTGAAAGACTGCGGGCTACCCAATTAACAGCATCGATCAATGGATCGCGTTCGACAACAAACTTCATATCTCTATCCTTCCTGTTAAAGAGCGGTTAGCAAACCCACACAAGTTCGCTAATCCCCAACCTTTTCTATTTAATATAAGTATTCGTAGTAACTAGAGCTAAAACCTGTGGATATAGAGCATAACCCCAGGTCACACACGGAAAACCTTTGTTTTTAAGGCTGTGGGCGAGACGTGGATAACCCAACCTAACTTCCCCCACCGACACTGTCCCCACACTTAAACCTCTCTTTTCCACACTTATCCCCAAGTTATCCCCAAGTTGAGGGTAACTTTCTACACAACCTTTGTAATTAGTTTTTAGCTTGAAGCTTTATTCGGTTGGTCAACTCTGTGACCTGGTTATAGATCGAGCGGCGCTCAGCCATCAATTGGCGGATCTTGCGATCTGCGTGCATGACGGTCGTATGGTCGCGGCCACCAAAAGTCTGCCCAATCTTCGGCAATGAAAGCTCGGTCAACTCCCGGCACAAGTACATAGCAATCTGGCGTGCGTTTACTAAGACCCGAGATCTAGATGTGCCACAAAGGTCGTCCAAGGTAAGGCTGAAATAAGTCGCGGTCTGGGCCATAATCGTCGTGGCTGTAATTTCTGGGCCACCAGCTTCTGGAATTAAATCTTTCAATACAATTTCAGCAAGTCCAAGATCAACAGCTTGGCGATTTAAAGAAGCGAAAGCTGTGACGCGGATTAGTGCACCCTCAAGCTCGCGAATATTTGAAGAAATTTTACTTGCAATATATTCCAAGACATCGTCAGGAGCATTTAATTTATCTTGCGCTGCTTTTTTGCGGAGAATCGCAATACGGGTTTCTAATTCTGGTGGTTGAATATCAGTAATTAAGCCCCACTCAAATCGGCTGCGCAAACGATCTTCCAAAGTGGTTAATTGTTTTGGTGGCCGATCGCTCGATATAACAATTTGTTTGTTGGCGTTATACAAAGTATTAAATGTATGGAAGAACTCTTCCTGAGTACGTTCTTTATTCTCTAAAAATTGAATATCGTCTACAAGAAGAACATCTAGGTCACGATAGCGGCGCTGAAAAACCGAGGCCTTGTCGTCACGAATTGAGTTAATAAAGTCATTTGTGAACTCTTCGCTAGATACATAACGCACACGCACGCTGCCATATAACTCTTTGGCATAAGCGCCAATAGCGTGTAATAAGTGGGTTTTACCGAGCCCGGACTCGCCATAAATAAAGAGTGGGTTGTAAGCCTTTGCTGGAGCTTCAGCGACAGCAACTGCTGCGGCGTGTGCAAATCGGTTTGATGCGCCAATAACGAAAGTTTCAAAAATATAGCGCGGGTTTAATTGGCTGGGCTCTGCAGTTGTTGCAGATTTTGAGTCACGACCAGTTCCAGATTTAGGTTGTTGTTCAACTATTGGATCTACAACTTCTTCAACAACGCTATCTTGAAGAGTTTCATCAATAGTCACTGCGATATTAATTTTTTGATCTAACTTTAAAGACAGGGCTTCATTTAGTATTGCGCGCAACCGGGTCTCTAAAACATCCTTAGCAAAAGCATTAGGCGCTGAAAGCAACAAATTCGAGCCACTCTCATTTTGGATCAACCCAAGAGGTTTAGTTAGAGATAAAAAAGCGCGGTGTTGTGGGGATTCGATAGAAACATCAGCAATAACAGCGCCCCAGAGAGCGGTTAAATCGTCGACTTCGAGTAACGCCAT